>NZ_CP032698.1:2797681-4196522 GCF_003627815.1 Streptomyces hundungensis | reverse complement strand
TCGTACGCGATCGGCCGGTCGGTGATGTTCCAGGCGCACTCCCAGAACTCGATCTCGGGAACGATCCCGTCGAGCTCCTGGAAGGCCTTCACACCGGCGACCACGCGCTCGTCGTCGCGCCGGACGCCCTCGTTGAGCTTGAACAGGACCAGGTGGCGGATCATGACGTCTCCTACGAACGCGGCTGTTACGACGGGGTTGGACGGGCCGCTCAGCGGACCAGGTTGGTCATGAACTCGCCGACGCCCTTGGCCGCACTCGATATGCCCTCGAACCCGGTCTGGACCATCCCGGCGGCCTGCACCGGCGACGTGATGATCGTGTACAGCACGAAGACCACGGCGATGTAGAGCAGGACCTTCTTGATGTCCACTGTGTCGAGCCCCTCCCCGGCGCCACCCCTGTGCGGTCGGGTGAGTCTAACCGCCGTCCGCCCGGTCCTCACCCGGCCTTTAAGGACCAAGGACCCGGTGATCGGGGCCGTTTGCCCGGCGGTACGGGAGTGACGGGAGAGCAGGATGGTTGGTGAGCCCGCCTCATCTGGCAGGAATGCGGAGGGCTCAGGAACAGGACCTCACTGCGGGGTCCGCGCCGCGCGCTTCCCCCTGACTGCGGCGCAGGGCTTGCAGGTTCTGTTCTCGTCGGGGGGAGCGGCTTGTCCCCCCCGATGCCGCTCCCCCCGTCCCCGAGTCGAAGCCCCGGTCGCCCCCGACCGGGGCTTCTTCGCGTCCGCGACCGGGTACGACCGGGGTTCCCACGCGTTCACGGCCGGGCACGCAAGAAGGGCCCCGACACTGTCGGGGCCCTTCAGAAGCGGTAGCGGAGGGATTTGAACCCTCGGTGAGTTTCCCCACACTCGCTTTCGAGGCGAGCTCCTTCGGCCGCTCGGACACGCTACCGAGAGAGAGCTTAGCCCAAGGTGGCCCGTGGTTTGAAATCGGTTCGGGGAGAGCTGGATCACCGCTGCCGGAAGAAGGCCGTGAGCTGCGCCGAACACTCCTCCTCGAGGACGCCCGCGACGACTTCGGGGCGGTGGTTGAGCCGTTGGTCGCGTACGAGGTCCCACAGCGATCCGGCCGCTCCGGCCTTCTCGTCGCGGGCCCCGTAGACGACCCGCTCGATGCGCGCCTGCACGAGCGCGCCCGCGCACATCACACACGGCTCCAGGGTGACGACGAGCGTGCAGCCGGTCAGCCGCCACTGACCGGTGCGGTGTGCCGCGCGCCGGATCGCGAGGACCTCCGCGTGCGCGGTCGGATCGCCGGTGGCCTCGCGTTCGTTGTGCCCGGACGCCAAGAACGTGCCGTCCGGGGCGAGCACGACCGCGCCGACCGGCACATCGCCGGCCGACTCGGCCTGTGCGGCCCCGGCCAGGGCGGAGCGCATCGGCTCCGCCCACCGTTCGCGTACGGGGTCGTGCGGATGGAGCACTAGCGGACGGCCTCCAGGACCTCGGCCGCGCCCAGCGCGTCCGCGATCGTCACGAGGGCGTCGCCGTCGAGTGCGAGCAGCCGGCGCTCGCTCACTCCGAGGTCGGCGAGGATCGCGCTCTCGCCGAGCGGGCCCGCAGGGGCACTGCCGATGGCGTCCGACGGGTCGTCGACGGCCTCCGGCTCGTCCGCGGCCCCGGTGGTCGCGTCCTCGTAGCCGTCCTCCGTGCCGTCGAGGTCAAGGGTCTCCAGCTCGTCCTCCTCGTCGTCCTGGTCGTGGCCGAGCAGTTCGTCGGTGAGCATGGCCCCGTACGAGGAGCGGGCTGCGACGGCGGCGTTGGAGACGAAGACACGCGGGTCCTCCTCGCCGTCGACGCGGACGACGCCGAACCAGGCGTCCTCCTGCTCGATGAAGACGAGCACCGTGTCGTCGGCCCCGTCGGTTGCTGCTTCCCGGGCCAGATCGGCCAGATCGGACAGCGTCTCCACATCGTCGAGCTCTGTGTCGCTCGCTTCCCACCCGTCTTCGGTGCGCGCGAGCAGTGCGGCGAAGTACACCGTGACTCTCCCACTGGTCGTAGGCGTGCCGGTTGGGGGTCCCCCCGGCTGTGCTTCCTTCGGAATCGTGGCAGAAAACCCGGCGGTTGCGAGAGTTCTTCCGCGGTTGCGTTTTTCCGGTCGCCGCGATCACGGGTTCCGACAGGCCGTGATCACGGGTTCCGGGCCACCCCGGTCACGGGTTCCCGGCGGCCGCGACCGCGGGCGCCACAACGCCGGTTTCACGGGTCACCAGCGGAAGGTTCGCATGCGCATGGCCTGGCGCATACGGGCCGCGCGGGCGCGCCGCGGCTGGACCCGGTCGCGCAGCGCTTTCGCCTCGTGCAGTTCGCGCAGGAACTGGGCGCGCCGCCGCCTGCGCTCCGCGTCGCTCTCCGGTTGTCGCTCTGCGCCGTGCTGGTCCGGCATTGGCTCACACCGCCCCGGGTCGGTTCGTCTCTCTCACCTTCCCCCCGTTCGGGCTCTTGACGCCAGCGTCAACCCTCACCAGGTGGGACGCGGGGCCGCCACGCCCCGGTTACTGTGGTCGTCATGCGGATCCATGTCGTCGACCACCCTCTCGTGGCGCACAAGCTCACCACGCTGCGCGACAAGCGCACCGACTCCCCGACCTTCCGGCGGCTCGCCGACGAGCTGGTCACCCTGCTCGCCTACGAGGCCACCCGGGACGTGCGCACCGAGCAGGTGGACATCGAGACCCCGGTGACGCCGACGACGGGCGTGAAGCTCTCGTACCCGCGTCCGCTGGTGGTCCCGATCCTGCGGGCCGGCCTCGGCATGCTCGACGGCATGGTGCGGCTGCTGCCGACCGCCGAGGTGGGCTTCCTCGGCATGATCCGCAACGAGGAGACCCTGGAGGCCTCCACGTACGCGACCCGGATGCCCGAGGACCTCTCCGGCCGCCAGGTGTACGTCCTGGACCCGATGCTGGCGACCGGTGGCACGCTCGTCGCGGCCATCCGTGAGCTGATCAAGCGCGGCGCGGACGACGTCACCGCGGTGGTGCTGCTGGCCGCCCCCGAGGGCGTCGAGATCATGGAGCGCGAGCTGGCGGGCACGCCGGTGACCGTGGTGACCGCCTCGGTCGACGAGCGCCTCAATGAGCACGGCTACATCGTGCCGGGCCTGGGTGACGCGGGCGACCGCATGTACGGGACCGCCGACTAGCGGTTGGCGCGGGGGCCGCCCGACCGGCGGCCCCGTCGCAGGACGCAGGGCGTTGTCAGCGCGTTGTCAGCGCGTTGTCCGCCACAGTGTCAGCACGTTCAGCACTTACCGGAGGGCGCGGGTGCGGGCTTGGCCAGGGCGGCCAGGGCCGTGTCCGCGTCCTTCGGCGTGTTCAGGTCGCCGAACGTGGTCCCGAGGATCAGGTCGACGTCCTGCGTGTCGCGCGTGTCGGTCTTCTGCGTGGCGCCCTTGAGCTGCGCGCCCAGTACGGAGAAGGGTCCGCGGGCCGCCGTCGGGGCGCCGAGCAGCACTCCGTTGCCGGGAACCTTCTTGTCGTACTCGGCGGGCGCGTTGCCGACCTTGCCGATCGCGAAGCCGCGCTTCTTCAGCTCGTCGGCGACCGCCTTGGCGAGACCGCCGCGCGGGGTCGCGTTGTAGACGTTGACGGTGATCTGCGCGGGCTTCGGCAGCGCCTGGGGGGCGGCGGCCGCGGCGGTCGACGCCGAGGGCGAGGGCGTCGGGCAGTTCTTCTGGTGGGCGGCGGCCTTGGTCTTGCCGCCGCCGCCGAAGACGTCGATGAGCTGGATCGTCCCCCAGCCGATCAGGCCGAGGGCCACGACCGCGCCGACCAGCGCGAGGACCAGTCGGCCGCGCTTGCGGGGACGTCGCATCCGCGGGTACGCGTCACCCTTGACGCGGTACTTTCCGCCCATGCCGGGGGGAGTGAGCATGCTCATAGGCGCAGGGTAGTGCCGACCCGGGACGATGCCTACTAAACGATCAACGGGTGGCGTACATGTGCGCCCGTATGCGTCCGAAAGCGTCCGAAAGGCTCACCCGGCTGTCGGACTCGATCCGTATCGGGTACGTGCGATCGAACCCGGTCCCTTTCGGGTACGCGCCCTGTCGCACGCGGCGCACTTCGGGTCCGCGCTCTGCCGGACGAAGTGGCCCGTTCCGCGTCCGAACTCTGCCGGCCTCGGCCCGGTTCTGATTCGCGTCCGAGCTCTGCCGGACTCCTGGGGCCTTTTCGTGCCCGTGCTCTGCCTCGGACTCAGACTCAGTCCATTTCGAGGACGCGGGCGTGCAGGACCTGGCGCTGCTGGAGCGCCGCCCGTACCGCCCGGTGCAGCCCGTCCTCCAGATAGAGGTCGCCCTGCCACTTCACGACGTGCGCGAAGAGGTCCCCGTAGAACGTGGAGTCCTCGGCGAGGAGGGTCTCCAGGTCCAGCTGGCCCTTGGTGGTCACGAGCTGATCGAGCCGGACCGGGCGCGGCGCGACGTCCGCCCACTGCCGGGTGCTTTCCCGGCCGTGGTCGGGGTAGGGCCGCCCGCTTCCGATGCGCTTGAAGATCACACGGAAAGCCTACCGGGCGAGCGGCTCCGGGCGCAGCCATGGAGCGCGAGTGCGATCCTGGGCAAAACGCCCGAAACCCGACGCAGGGGGCCCGTCATGACCGACAGCGACCAGACGGCGGCCGGGCGCGAGCCCGTCGGCGCCGCGCCGTCGGCGGGGACGCCGGCCGGTACGGCGCCCGGGGACGGGACACCCGACGAAACCGGAGTGCGGGATCCCGCACCAGCGCCCGCGGCCACGCCCACGCCCCCCGCGTCCGCCCCGGGCTCCTCCCCGACACCGGGCACCCCGGCGACCCCCCGGGCCCAGGCCTTGCCGCAGGTCGCGGCCGACATCGCCGCCGGGTACGCCTTCACCGGGCCCGCGCTGGAACTGGGCGCCCTGCTCTGGGACGGCCAGTGCCTGGCGGACGCGCCCATCCGCATCCCGCTGTCCATGCTCAACCGGCACGGCCTGGTCGCCGGGGCGACCGGCACCGGCAAGACCAAGACCCTCCAGCTCATCTCGGAACAGCTCTCCGCCAACGGCGTACCGGTGTTCCTCGCCGACGTGAAGGGCGACGTGTCCGGCATCTCGGCCCCCGGCAAGCCGGGCGACAAGGTGGCCGAACGGTCCGCACAGGTGGGCCAGGAGTGGGAGGCGGCCGGATTCCCCTGCGCGTTCTACGGCCTCGGCGGCATCGGCCCCGGCATCCCGCTGCGCGCCACGGTCACCAGCTTCGGCCCCGTACTCCTGTCGAAGGTGCTCCAGCTCAACCAGACGCAGGAACAGTCGCTGAGCCTGATCTTCCATTACGCGGACACCAAGGGTTTGGAGCTGTACGACCTGAAGGACCTGAGGGCGGTCGCCGGCTTCCTGGTCTCGGACGTCGGCAAGGCGGAACTGAAGGGAATCGGCGGCCTGTCGCCCGCCACCGCCGGCGTGATCCTGCGGGCGATCACGGCGTTCGAGCAGCAGGGCGCGGCGTCGTTCTTCGGGGAGCCGGAGTTCGACACGAGCGAGCTGGTCCGCCTGGCCCCGGACGGCCGCGGCCTGGTGTCCGTCCTCGAACTCCCCGCGGTCCAGGACAAGCCCCAGCTCTTCTCCACCTTCCTGATGTGGCTGCTGGCCGACCTCTTCCACCGGCTCCCCGAGGTCGGCGACGTGGACCGGCCCAAGCTCGTCTTCTTCTTCGACGAGGCACACCTGTTGTTCAACGGCGCGTCGAAGGCGTTCCTGGAGTCGATCACCCAGACCGTGCGGCTGATCCGCTCCAAGGGCGTCGGCATCTTCTTCGTCACCCAGACCCCCAAGGACGTCCCCGGCGACGTCCTGGCCCAGCTCGGCAACCGCGTCCAGCACGCGTTGCGGGCGTTCACGCCGGACGACGCGAAGGCCCTGAAGGCGACGGTACGGACCTTCCCCAAGTCCCCCTACGACCTCGAGGAACTCCTCACCGGGCTCGGCACGGGGGAGGCGGTCATCACCGTACTGAGCGAGAACGGCGCGCCGACCCCGGTCGCGGCGACCCGGCTGCGGGCCCCCCGCTCCCTGATGGCCCCCATCGACCCGGCTGCCCTGGACCAGGCCGTCAACTCCTCACCCCTGTACGCGCGTTACGCCCAGGCGGTGGATCGCGAATCGGCCTTCGAGAAGCTGTCGGAGGCGGAACGCAAACGGGAGGAAACGGCAGTGACGGAGGCCCTGGACACCGCGGCCCCCGCCCCTTCGCCCAGCCCGCGGAAGCGGGAGGCGTCGCGGGACGCGTCGCTGGCGGAGCAGGTGGTGGGCAGCGGGATCTTCCGCTCGCTCGCGCGGTCGGTGGGGACGCAGCTGGGCCGAGAGATCTCAAGGTCCCTGTTCGGAACGCGGAGGCGGTAGGGGGCGGGTTTCTTCCCCCACCCCGCCCCTCCCCGAAACCCTCCGGGGGGTGGGGGTACGGGGCCGCATGCCAGGCGCGGGTGGGGTCGTTGACCACTCGCCCAGTTCCCCGCCCCCCTGAAACCCGCTTTCACCCGCGGGCCGTGGGTGGCTGGTCGCGCAGTTCCCCGCGCCCCCAAAACCCGTTTACGCCTGCGGGCCGTGGGTGGCTGGTCGCGCAGTTCCCCGCGCCCCCAAAACCCGTTTTCGTCTGCGGGCCGTGGGTGGCTGGTCGCGCAGTTCCCCGCGCTCCTGAACCCTCTCGATCCTGCGGACCGTGCTCGCTTCTCGCGCAGTTCCCCGCGCCCCTTAACTGCTCGGTGCTGGGGCACCTTCAGCCTGTCCGGCGTTTGAGGACGAGCGCCGTTCAGGCGCGAACGGGGTCTGGGGCGGAGCCCCAGGAGGCCCGGGCCATCCAACCCTGCGCCTACGGGCGGGTGGGTGGGGAAGGTGCCTTGGGGTCTGGGGCGGAGCCCCAGGGGCCCGGGCTGTCCAACCCCCGTCACGGGCGGGTGGGCAAAGGGGCTCGGGGTCTGGGGCGGAGCCCCAGGGGGCCGGAACCAACCAACCGCTGCACGGGTGGGTGGGCGAGCGGGGCGGAGCCCCAGGGCCTACGGCGTCCGCCCCGCCGCCTTAACCCCCTGCTTGTACGCCCGTACCTTCCCCAACGACTCCACCCCCGTAATGTCCGCCACGGACCGGAAACACCCCGCCTCCCCATACGCCCCCGCCGCCTCCCGCCACCCCGCCGGCCGGACCCCGAGCTGCTTTCCCAGGAGCGCGAGGAAGATCTTCGCCTTCTGCTCCCCGAAGCCCGGCAGCGCCTTGAGCCGGGAGAGCAGCTCCGCCCCGGATGCCACCCCCGTCCAGACCCCGGCCGCGTCACCCCCGTACTCCTCCACGAGAAACCCGCACAGCTGCTGGATCCGCTTGGCCATGGAACCGGGGTAGCGGTGCACCGCGGGCTTCTCCTTGAGGAGTTCCGCGAAGGCTTCCGGGTCGTACGCGGCGATCGCCCCCGCGTCGAGATCGTCCACCCGCATGCGCTGGGCGATCGTGTACGGGCCGGAGAACGCCCACTTCATGGGGACCTGCTGATCGAGCAGCATGCCGACCAGCGCGGCGAGCGGACTGCGGCTGAGCAGTTCGTCGGCTTCGGGCTGCTGGGCGAGCCGAAGGGTTGTGTTCATGCCTCGATGATCGGCGCGCAACGACCGCACCGCACGCGGACGAGCACCGCCCCGCGGACCCGCACCGCAACGCGGATCCGCACCCGTCCCGCGGATCCGCACCCGTCCCGCGGACCCGCACCCGTCCCGCGGACCCGCACCCGTCCCGCGGACCCGCACCCGTCCCGCGGACCCGCACCCACGTGACTTGCACCCCGCAAGCACCGCCATTTCAAAGCGACACTTTTCAAACGCCGGCCACTTTCCAAACCTCGGCCACTCTCCCAACATCGCTCGCCTTTCGAACCCCCTCACGCTTTCGCATGACTCTCCCCCACCCGCGGAATGGCGAAGCCGTGGTGGGGTAGCTCGGCTCGGACCACCCCGTGCGTACCGGGCACGCGCGTACCCAAGACGTACGCCCCGGGCACGCCCGTACCCGCACGCGCGTACAGCCGCGCGCAGCAAGAGGGGCAACCGCAGTGAGCCAGCCTTTCGTCCTGCCGGATTTCTATCTGCCGTATCCGGCCCGGCTCAATCCCCATCTGGACTCCGCGCGGGAGCACTCCCGCGTCTGGGCCCGGGAGATGGGCATGCTGGAGGGTTCCGGGATCTGGGAGCTGAAGGACCTCGACGCACACGACTACGCCCTGCTCTGCTCCTACACCCACCCCGACTGCGACGCGGATCAGCTAGCCCTGGTCACCGACTGGTACGTGTGGGTGTTCTTCTTCGACGACCACTTCCTGGAGATGTTCAAACGCACCCTCGACCGCAAGGGCGGCAAGGAATACCTCGACCGGCTGCCCGCCTTCATGCCGATGGACCTCGCCGACGGGTTCCCGGAGGCGACCAATCCCGTCGAGGCGGGCCTCGCCGACCTGTGGGCGCGCACCGTTCCGTCGATGACGCGCGAGTGGCGCGACCGCTTCGCGACCAGCACTCGCAATCTGCTCAACGAGTCGCTCTGGGAGCTCTCCAACATCAACGAGGGGCGGGTCGCCAACCCCGTCGAGTACATCGAGATGCGCCGCAAGGTGGGCGGCGCGCCCTGGTCGGCGGGCCTCATCGAGTACGCCGCGAACGCCGAACTCCCGGCGTCCATCGCCGAGTCGAGGCCGGCCCGGGTCCTCACCGACGCCTTCGCCGACGCCGTCCATCTGCGCAACGACCTGTTCTCCTACCAGCGCGAGGTCGAGGACGAAGGCGAACTCAGCAACGGCGTCCTGGTACTTGAGAACTTCCTGGGCTGTACGACGCAGGAGGCCGCCGAAGCCGTCAACGACCTGCTGACCTCGCGACTCCAGCAGTTCGAGAACACCGCGCTCACCGAAATGCCGCGCCTGTGTGTGGAGAAGGGCCTCACCCCCGACCAATGCGCGGCCGTCGGCGCGTACGTCAAGGGGCTTCAGGACTGGCAGTCCGGCGGCCATGAGTGGCACATGCGCTCCAGCCGTTACATGAATGAGGGCGCCGCTCTCTCCGCCTCGCCCTTCGACGGGGCGCTCGGCACCTCGGCCCGCCATGGCAGCACGCTGTTCGGGCGCCCCGCCGAGGCCCGTCGGCGCAGCTTCACCCACGTTCCGATGCAGCGGGTCGGCCCGTCGCTGCTGCCCGACTTCGACATGCCGTATCCCTTGGCGCTCAGCCCACATGTGGGCGCCGCACGTGTGGCGTCTGTCGACTGGGCGGACCGGATGGGGTTGCTCGACGACATCTGGGACGCGGAGAAGCTGGCGGGGTACGACTTCGCGCTCTGCGCGGCCGGCCTCGACCCCGACGCGACGCCGGAGGAGCTCGAACTGAGCACCGAGTGGCTGACCTGGGGAACCTACGGCGACGACTACTACCCGCTGGCGTTCGGGAGGCCGCGCAACCTGGCCGCCGCGCGGGCCGCCACCGATCGGCTTTCCGCCTGCATGCCCCTCGACGAGCCCTCGGCCGGGCACGCGGCGGCGCGCACCCCCATGGAGCGCGGCCTCGCCGACCTGTGGGCGCGCACCGCGGGACCGATGACCGGCGAAGCCCGCGCGGCCTTCCGCCGGGCCGTCGACATCATGCTGGAGAGCTGGCTCTGGGAGCTGCACAACCAGGCCCAGCACCGCATCCCCGACCCGGTCGACTACATCGAGATGCGCCGCTACACCTTCGGCGCCGACCTCACCATGAGCCTGGCGCGCCTGCGTCACGCGGGCCAACTCCCGCCCGGTGTGCGAGAAAGCGGCCCCCTGCGCAGCCTGGAGAACGCCGCAGCCGACTACTGCACGCTCCTCAACGACGTCTTCTCGTACCAGAAGGAGATCGAGTACGAGGGCGAGGTCCACAACGGCGTCCTCGTCGTCCAGAACTTCTTCAACTGCGACTACCCGACGGCGCTGCGCATCGTCGACGACCTGATGCGCTCGCGGTTGCGCCAGTTCCAGCACGTCATCACGCATGAACTCCCGGTGCTGTGCGAGGACTTCGAGCTCGATGAGGGCGAGCGCCATGTGCTGGGCGCCCATGTGGCCGAGCTCCAGGACTGGATCGCGGGCATTCTGAACTGGCATGAGTCGACGCGCCGCTATGGGGCCGCCGACCTCCCGGACGCCCTCCCGCATGGCAGCTCCCCCCACAGCGTGGCCCGGGGCAGTGTGGCCCCCTGGTGGATGCGGCCCACCGGGGCGGGGACCTCGGCGGACCGGGTGCGGCTCCCGGAGATGTTGGTGTCGGTCGCGGAAACGGTGGCGCCGCCGGTGATGGCCACGGCCGCGCATTCCGTTCCCGCGGGGCCGCCCCCGCCGGCCCTCCCCCTGTCCACCGTGGCGCAAGGACACACCGTCTGATCCTCTGACGGGGCACCTGCCGCAAGCGGTCCAGCTGGAACCCGAGGGCCGCCCGGAGGCCGCTCAGCCCCTCCTCTCCGCTCTCCCCGCCCCCTCCGCTCTCTCCGCTCTCTCCGCGTCGGACGCCCGGAGCCGGGTGTCCGTGGAGCGTTGAAGGGCGCCCAACACCCAGGGCACGTAACGCTGTTCGGTCACCACATACACAGGGGTCACACCGTCCCGGCACTCCACCACCTGGCAGTCGGGGGCGGCCCGGGGTCCCGGGTCGGTCCAGTACGGCGGCCGGACCCGGACGGCCGTGAGGGTGCGCGGCACGGGTTGGCGGGCGATCCGGCCGGACGGGTCCGGGGTGGCGGCGAGCAGCCCCGGCGCGGCGACCACATACCTGAACCCCTCGTGGCAGTACGGGACTTCGCCGAGGATCGCGCCGGGGAAGCACTCCTCCACGAGCGGGACCAAGGGGGTCACCTTGATGGTGTCGGGGGTGCGGCGGCGGTGGCGGTGCGTGAGCCAGGCGGCGCCGGAGAGAACGGGCACGGCCCCGACCGCCGTGAGCAGCAGGGCGGTGGGCACGCCGCCGGTGACCCAGGGGGTGCCGAAGGCGAAGCAGACGATGAGCAGGACCGACCCCAGGGGGAGGGTGAGCCGCCAGGGCTCGTGCACGGGCGACTCGGTGGCACGCCGTGCCGAGCAGTAGGCCGCGCGCAGACAGGCCACGCCCACGGAGAGCGAGACGAGCGCCCCGGCCAGCGGCAGCCGGTAGCCGCCCCTCGGGTCCGCCGTCGTGTACTGGCGCAGGCTCCGGAACTCGACGTATCTGATCTCCCCGCGCCAGTAGGTGAGGTGGAGCGTGGCCCCGGGGCGTACCGCGGCGAACACGGGGGCCCGGCCGTCCATCTTCACGCGGTGCGGCGGCGTGGCCCCGCCCGCCGGGACCTTCGCGGGACTGGCCTTCAGCCGCCCCGGCAGCGCCCCCGACCCCTCCTGTACGTCGCCGAGACCCAGCCAGTAGTAGGTCGAGCGGTGTTTGTGGTCGGCCGCGGCGGAGGTCACCGTGGCCGTGATGGTGTGTCTGCACTCCGTCGAGACCTCGGCGACCGGGCAGTTGGACGCCGACGCGAAGGCCCGCTCCTCGTCGAGCGCGTGGGGCGCGGTCGCAAGCAGCAGCCAGCCGGCGGCGAGCATGAGCACGACGCCGATCACCGCGGGAACGAGGACGGCCGAGCGGTCCCGGACCGTGGCGGGAGCTGTGTTCACCGCTCGCCGCTCCCGGGCACGTACCGCACGAAAGGGGATGACTCGATCATCATCCGGTCATTCTGAAGCCTGTGGGGAGTCACCTCGCATACGGCGCAAGGTCGTTCAGACCTCTCGGAACCACCCGGTCGGGACCGACGGGGCCGATCTTGCACGTGTCGTCGACGCGACCCGGGCCGGCCGGGATCACCGGGCCCACCTGTGCGGGTTCACCCGTAGGTGTGAGCGGGGAGGAGACATGAGCCAGTGGCACTTGCGTGTCGGCACTCAGTGCCATGCGATCGGCGGCCGAGGCCGGAGCCAACGGACGCGTCGGCCCCCTGATGTTCCGGGGCGCCCGGTGCGAGAATTCGGTCCACACAAGCCAGCCGAAGACCATGTGCGGACCGATCCGGCCCCCGCATGCCACATGTGCATCCCCCACATGCACACCACAGTGACACCACAGTGGTGCTCCCCGACTGCGTACGAGCCGCCGCGAACGGGCATATGCCTATCCGGCGCTCCCGAATGAAGGTGATGGGGCCATGTCCGCGGACATGAAGGTGCTACTGGTCGACGACCATGAGGACAACCTGTTCGCCATGGAGAGCATCCTCGCGCCGCTCGGCTATCCCCTGGAGCTCGCGACCAGCGGGGACGCCGCCCTCAAGGCCGCGCTGCACGGGGGGATAGGGGTCGCGGTCCTCGACGTGGTGATGCCCGGCGTGAGCGGCCTGGACGTCGCCCGTTATCTGAGCCGCCTGACCCAGACCCGGCTGATCCCCGTCATCCTGGTGACCGGCAGGGGCCACGACAACGAAATCGCCGCCCAGGCCCTGCACTTGGGCGTGGCCGACTACCTGATCAAGCCCATCGACCCGTGGGCGCTGCGGATCAAGGTGCAGTACCTGTACCGCACGAGCACCCTCCTGACCGGCCCCGCCCCCCGCCAACGGGGCCCCCGCACCCACCCCGCCGAGCCGACCCCACTCCCCACCAGACGCCGCCAACTCCGCCCCACGGAAACCATCCGCATCCCCCACCAGCCCGAGGACCCACCGCGCTGAGCCGCCTCGTCGTGCGAAGTGTTCTGTGGCTGACACGCGTCCGGGGTAGCAAGCACCACCGTCCTACTTGCCGTGCTCCGGGCCGTACCACTGGAGGGCTTGGCCCGTCACTGCGGCGATGCACTCGAAGTCATGATCGCGATGGAGCAGGGTGAGCCCTTGCAACTCGGCTGTCGCGGCGACGACGAGATCGACCGCTCCGGCACTTCGGTGCTTCCCCTGCTTGGTGAGAGCCTCTTGTACGCGCCAGGCGCGGTCATAGGCCCGGTCGTCCACGGGGACCCAGCCGAAGATCAGCCGCATGTCCTCGATGCCGCGTGCCCGGTCGGCAGCCGACCGGGCGCTGTAGAAGAACTCAAGCTCGGTGATCGGGCAGGTCGCGATGAGACCCGCTGCGGCGGCTTGGTCCCAGCCGTACTGGTCCGAGTCCCCCCGCATGAACCGCGCGAGCGCGCTGGTGTCGATCAGGAACTGAGCCGCGTTCACCTGCGGTAGTTCCTCTTGTCTTCGAGCAGGTCCAGGTCGAAGGCGCCCTCGCTGGAGGCCGCCCGCAGCCGGGTGAGGGCGAGCGCGCGACGCCGGCCGTCCAGTACCTCGCGAAGAGCGGTGTTGACGGTCTCCTTCTTGGTGCTCGTCCCGAGCGCTTTGGACACTTCCGCGACCAGGTCGTCGTCGAGGTCGATAACCGTCCGACTCATGTGGCCTCCTTGGTATCAAAGATGCAACCAAGTATATCTCACGGGATACCTCCGGAGAGTGGGTGCATCCCGTCCTTGGTGGTCAAGACGTCTCTGGCAACTGGTACGCCGGGACCCTGACCTTCACGCGAGTGGGCGCGGCCCACACCGCTGACGGGCGGAAGGGGGAGGGGGCTGTGGCTGCGCCACCAGTCCAATATCCCTCGTTGCAGTACTCCACCTACCGGCTAATGATGGATTGCCACTCAGGGCTCACGTGGGGAGTGCAGCGTTAGCGGTTCGTCGGTTGCCTGTTATCCGCCGACATGTGAAGCTCCATTCTCCACATCATCGGGATGCACTACAGAGTCGTGAACGCCTGTGGCACGCATCAGCGATTTTACCGGTACAACTCGACTATTGCCGTTCCAGAGTACCCTGAAGGATAATGAACCCGCATTGGACTTTCTTGATGCCTGCGATTCTGAGAGGCCAGCGGCATCGGCCGCTTTGCGGAATCCGAGATGAGTGGGGAGGAGGTCGGAGAATTGATAGTAAAGGTTCCTCCCGTCCACCCATGATCGCCCCAACTGTTCCGGGCTAATGGCGGAAGCGTCTACCTCGTCACGGCAACCGCTGCGCAGTTTCGCGTGAAAGGTTTTGACGTGGTCCATGACTCCCATGCTTTGCAACAGGGCTCCCGTGCGCTCACCGCGAATCCTTTCGTCGGAATCTGGATTCAGCATCGTGCTGGCGTCAAGGATCGAAGCTGCACGTAGCGTGGATCCTTCTTCATATGCGGCGTCAGCCATGAGGTCCTCCACACTTACCGCACATGTTTCCGATCTGCCGGCTTCTACCAGGGCGCGAGCGCTGGCGAACGCACGAGCCATCATGGCGTCCAGGAGTTTATTCGAGGGCGTGCCAGTCGGCGCGGAAAACCATTCCTCGAGGGCGCCGTGCACCATCGCGGACCTGATGTCCGAGAGGTCGTAACTCCACTGTTGCGCCAGCTCCTTCGACCATCCCCGAAAATGTAGCGTCAGTAGATCAAGTAGGATCATCAACCATTTCTCTCGCTCCTGCGGCTCCCCCTCTCTCGCCAGCGTTACTACCGACTCCCACAGGCGCAGGCTTTTCACGGATCTGGATCGTCCCAAGCGAACTGTCTTGCGCAGTACCTTATATGGGGGATGGCTCTTGATTGTGCACGCTCGTACATCGCCGACGTGTGCACAGATGGGCTCTCCTCTGAAGTCGCGTGTAATTGCTTCAGAGATGAGAGCGAAGACATCGCGCATAATTTTCCCCATCATGTAGGGCGGGCAGGTCTGGGGAAATCGTGGGCTACGGCAGGGGTGCCTTGGGGGAATCCTGCTTGGATTCGGCCCCATTGAGTGAAGAATGTTTGACGGTGCCAATGATGGGGCGGGGCCGGTATTCGGCAGGCGGCGCTCAGTCTGCGACAGAGACCCCGGGTGCTTGGGGCCGCGTGTGGCGTCGCAAGTGAGGTCTCTGCGGGGCCTTGGAGTCGATTGAGCCGAGAGGAGGGCCCGCGCCGTGGCCCCGGTGTAGACCGAGGCCGCGGATCGAGTCTCCTGGCAGGCCTCGGGAGCGTGAGTCCCGTGCGGGGGGTACCTCCCGCAGGCGCCAACGAGCCTCAATCGCTGGATCGGCGCCTCCACTTGCGCCGAGTCCCCCGTGACTTCCGGCGATTGTCCGTGTCCAGGTTGGCGATTCGGCTGGTCGCGCGGCTCTGGATGCCGGCGTTGATCCGGCGTACGAGGCGGGGGATGGTGAGCTCTGGCAGCTTCGGCAGCACAAGGCGTAGTCGCGAGCCCCGTCGGCCTGAAGCTCGGTGCGCCGGCACTCACGGCGGCGAGGCGGCCGCCGTCGAGGCAGAGCGCGCCCGGCGGCGGAGGAGCCGGGGATCTGTGTTGCTCCGGGCATGCGGACGGCCACTGCCACCATGAACGCCGAAGGGCCCCGCAGCGAACTGCGGGGCCCTTCGACGTATTGCCCGGTGAGAGCAATGGCGGAGGATACGAGATTCGAACTCGTGAGGGGTTGCCCCCAACACGCTTTCCAAGCGTGCGCCCTAGGCCACTAGGCGAATCCTCCGCGGCAAACAATACAAGACGTTGGGGGGTGCTCGCGAACTCGTTCCCACGTCAGGGATCGGGTACCCTGTGCGGAGCCCCTCACGTGGCGCTATCTGACTGAACTCCCCCAGGGCCGGAAGGCAGCAAGGGTAGGTCGGCTCTGGCGGGTGCGTGGGGGGCGCTTGATTTTGTGGGGTCGGAGGCCTCGATCCGGGCCTCGATCCCCTGTGTGGCCCCCTATGCGGCCGCCTGTGTGGCGGGCCCGGGCGGGGCGGGTGGGTCGTCGGCGGGGCCGGTTGTCAGTGGGCCCCGATAACCTCGTATGCGTGTCGTCCCTTGCGCTGTACCGCCGCTACCGCCCCGAGTCGTTCGCCGAGGTCATCGGGCAGGAGCATGTCACCGACCCGTTGCAGCAGGCGCTGCGGAACAACCGGGTCAATCACGCGTACCTGTTCAGCGGGCCGCGGGGCTGTGGCAAGACGACCAGCGCCCGTATCCTCGCCCGCTGTCTGAACTGCGAGCAGGGGCCGACGCCCACCCCGTGCGGGGAGTGCCAGTCCTGCCGGGACCTCGCGCGCAACGGGCCGGGCTCCATCGACGTGATCGAGATCGACGCCGCGTCGCACGGTGGCGTGGACGACGCCCGTGAGCTGCGCGAGAAGGCCTTCTTCGGCCCCGCATCCAGCCGGTACAAGATCTACATCATCGACGAGGCGCACATGGTGACCTCGGCCGGCTTCAACGCCCTGCTGAAGGTCGTCGAGGAGCCGCCGGAGCACCTCAAGTTCATCTTCGCCACCACCGAGCCCGAGAAGGTCATCGGGACGATCCGGTCGCGTACGCACCACTATCCGTTCCGGCTCGTGCCGCCCGGCACGCTGCGGGAGTACCTGGGCGAGGTCTGTGGGCAGGAGGGCATTCCCATCGAGGACGGGGTGCTGCCGCTCGTGGTGCGGGCCGGCGCCGGGTCCGTGCGTGACTCGATGTCCGTCATGGACCAGCTGCTCGCCGGCGCCGCCGACGACGGTGTGACGTACGCCATGGCCACCGCCCTGCTCGGTTACACCGACGGTTCGCTGCTCGACTCGGTGGTGGACGCGTTCGCCGCCGGGGACGGGGCGGCCGCCTTCGAGGTGGTCGACCGTGTCATCGAGGGCGGCAACGACCCGCGCCGCTTCGTCGCCGACCTCCTGGAGCGGCTGCGGGACCTCGTCATCCTGGCCGCCGTCCCCGACGCGGGGGAGAAGGGGCTCATCGACGCCCCCGCGGATGTCGTCGAGCGCATGCAGGCGCAGGCCTCCGTCTTCGGCGCGGCCGAGCTGAGCCGCGCCGCCGACCTCGTCAACACCGGGCTCACCGAGATGCGCGGGGCCACCTCGCCCCGGCTCCAGCTCGAACTGATCTGTGCCCGGGTGCTGCTGCCCGCCGCCTATGACGACGAGCGCTCGCTCCAGGCCCGTATCGACCGCCTTGAGCGCGGCGCCCACTTCCAGGCGGCGCCCGTCGGCGGCCCCGCCATGGGGTACATGCCCGGGCCCGAGGCACATGCGCCGATGCAGGGTGGTCCCGGCGGGCCCGAGGCGGCTCGGGCCGCGGTGCGGGGTGGTGGGGCGGGAGGGGCGGCGCCGGTTGCCGGGCCCGCCCACTCGGGGGGCGCCGCGCCTTCCGGTCCGCCCATGCAGCAGCCCCCGGCGCCGCAGCCGCCCATGCCGCAGCCCGCCCAGCAGGCGCCGGCCGCGCCGAGCCGGCCCGTCGCGCCGCAACCCGCTCCGGCCCAAGCGGCTCAGCCCGGACAGCCCGCGCAGTCTGGTCAGGCTTTCGGTCAGCCCGCGCAGCAGAGCCCCGCCGGGACCTGGCCTTCGGCTGCCTCGCCCGGGCAGGGAGGCGGCCAGCGGGCCGGCGCCTGGCCCGGTGCGTCGGCCGCCGCCCCGACCCCGGCCCCCGCCCCGACTCCGACCCCCTCCGCCGGAGCCTGGCCCTCGGCTGCGTCCTCGGCCGGGTCCTCGGCCACACCGGCGGCCGCACCCGAGGCTGCCCCCGCCCCGGCCGCGCAGGCCCCCGCGTCCGGCGGTGCTCAGGGCAATGCCATGCAGGTGCGGTCCATGTGGCCGGACATCCTGGAGGCCGTCAAGAACAAGCGGCGCTTCACCTGGATCCTGCTCAGCCAGAACGCGCAGGTGGCCGGCTTCGACGGCACCACCGTGCAGCTCGGGTTCATCAACGCCGGGGCCCGCGACAACTTCGCGAGCAGCGGCAGTGAGGACGTGCTGCGCTCCGTGCTCTCCGAGCGGTTCGGGGTGCAGTGGAAGGTCGAGGCGATCATCGACCCGTCGGGCGGTGTCCAACCCCCGCCCGCCGCAGGCAACTTCGGGGGTGCCGCGCCCCGGCCCCCCGCGCCGCCCGTGCAGCAGCACCAGCCGCACCAGCAACACCAACAGCACCAGGCGCAGGCCTCCGCGCAGCCTCCGAGCTCCGCGACCTCGGCCAGCCCCGCCCCCGTACCGCAGGTCCAGCAGCCGCCCCGGGGCGCCGCTCCCGTACGCCATGAGGAGCCTCCGCCGCCGGTCCGGCCGGAGGACGACGTTCCGGAGGACGACGACCCGGATCTGGTGGACAACGCGCTGTCCGGCCACGACCTGATCGTGCGCGAGCTCGGGGCCACCGTGGTGGAGGAATATACGAACGAGGGCTGACGGTCCACTGGGTGGCCCGCACAAAGATCAAGCCATCGCGGCGGTTAGGCTGGCTGCCGTGAAGGTCCTTGTCATCGGCGGCGGTGCCCGTGAGCACGCCCTGTGCCGTTCCCTGTCCCTCGACCCCGACGTGACGGCGCTGCACTGCGCCCCCGGCAACGCCGGGATCGCGGAGGTCGCCGAGCTCCACCCGGTCGACCAGCTGGACGGTGGAGCGGTCGCCCGCCTCGCCGTCGAGCTCGGCAGTGACCTGGTGGTCGTCGGACCCGAGGCGCCCCTGGTCGCCGGGGTCGCCGACGCCGTACGGGCCGAGGGGATCCCCTGCTTCGGCCCCTCCCGGGAGGCCGCCCTGCTGGAGGGCTCCAAGGCGTTCGCCAAGGACGTGATGGCGGCGGCGAACGTGCCGACCGCCCGCTCCTACGTCTGCACCACCCCCGAGGAGATCGACGCGGCGCTGGACGCCTTCGGGGCTCCGTACGTGGTGAAGGACGACGGTCTCGCGGCCGGCAAGGGCGTCGTCGTGACGGACGACCTCGCCGCCGCCCGGGAGCACGCGCTGGCCTGCGACCGCGTCGTCATCGAGGAGTTCCTCGACGGCCCCGAAGTCTCGCTCTTCGCGATCACCGACGGCGTCACCGTCCTCCCGCTCCAGCCCGCGCAGGACTTCAAGCGCGCGCTCGACGGCGACGAGGGCCCCAACACCGGTGGTATGGGCGCCTATTCGCCGCTTCCGTGGGCCGACCCGAAGCTGGTCGACGAGGTCATGGAGAGCGTGCTCCAGCCCACCGTCGACGAGCTGCGCCGCCGGGGCACCCCGTTCTCCGGACTGCTGTACGCGGGCCTCGCGATCACCTCGCGCGGGGTGCGGGTCATCGAGTTCAACGCGCGGTTCGGCGACCCCGAGACGCAGGTCGTGCTGGCCCGCCTCAGGACCCCGCTCGCGGGCGTCCTGTTCCACTCGGCCAACGGCACCCTCGACGTACAGCCGCCGCTCGCCTGGCGCGACGACGCGGCCGTCACCGTGGTCATCGCCTCGCACAACTACCCCGCGACCCCGCGCACCGGCGACCCCATCGAGGGCTTGGCGGACGTCGCGGCGCAGGACGAGCCCACCGCGTACGTCCTGCACGCCGGGACCCGGCGGGACGGCGACGCCGTGGTCAGCGCGGGCGGCCGGGTCCTGTCGGTCACCGCGACCGGCGAGGACCTCGCCCAGGCCCGGGAGCGCGCGTACGCGGCGGTCGGCCGGATCCGGCTCGACGGCTCGCAGCACCGCACCGACATCGCCCGCGAGGCGGCCCGCACGCAGGGCTGACCCGCACCACGCTTCCCGGGGCCCCGGCCGCACGCGCGCCGGGGCCCTCGCGTTCTCCCCGCCCGCCCCGAACGAGCCAAGCCCCCTGCCCGGAACCCGCGAAGCCACCAGCCCCGGCCCGGCGAGGGCACCCGGCCCCCGGCCCGGCGTGCGCGCCGGCCGCCCGACCCCGCGAGCGCACCCGGCCCCCGGCCCCGCGTGCGCACCCGCAACCCGCACCGGAACACCCGCACCTTTGCCCAAAGCCATTCCATCGAGTGACGGCTGGCCCATCCGGATGACTCTCGCCCAAGCCCCAACTAGGGTGCGGCGGAGGCGTTCCGGCACTTGGCCCACCGGCATTGCGATGTCAGTGGCGGGTGCCACAGTGGGGGAGTGAGCAACGCCGCCGCAGGGCAGAGGGGGTGAAGTCCGGCCGTGTCCGGTACCGGAATGGGTGGAGAGGCGGGCGCGCTGCACGCGCGCTCGCGGGCTCTCGCCGTGCTGCGCATCCGTAGCAGGGCGCTGGCCGTGGCTCTGCTGCCGGCGGCTGTCGCCGTCGTGCTGATCGTCGCCGCCGCGCAGGGCCGTATCGAAGGCAGTGCCTGGCACACCGCGCGCTGGTCGGTCACCGCCGCCGCGCTGCTCGTGCTGCTGCTCGCGGCCGCCGTCGCGGCCGTCATCGCCCGGGCCAGACCGGCCCTTTCCCCGACGGTGGACCTCGCCGAGTCGGCCGCCCCCGATCTGTACCGCCTGGTCAGGGACCTGGCGGAGCGGCTCGATGTGCCCCCGCCCTCGGCGATAGCCCTCACTCCCGACTGCGACAGCTGGCTGGAGGACCGTACGCATCCGGCGCACACCGCCGGCCGCGGGGCGCTGCCCGCGCGCTTCATACGCCGCGCGGGCGCGGGGACGGCTCGCGCCCGGCGGGTATCGACCGCTCCGGTCCTGGTCATCGGCTCGCCCTTCATGTGGTGGATGCGCGTCGGAGAGCTGCGCGCGATCCTCGCCCCGGTCGTCGCCGGTACGGGCCCTTCCGCGCACCCGGACATAGCGGCCGCCCGCCGCTTCGTCCGGGGTCTGGACGCGGCGGTCGGCGTGGCCGCACGCCCCGGCCTCGACCCGGTGCGGCGGCTCGCGCTCGGCTTCGTCGGATCGATCGCCCGGCTGCTCCTGCGCGGGTGCCGGGTGCATGCCGCCGAGATGGAGCGCGGGGTCGCGGTCGCCGCGTCCGAGCGCGCCCAGGCGGTGGACTACGGGGTACGCATCGTCGCGCAGGAACAGGTCGGGCTCGCCTACGCGGGCTGGGACCGGCTGCTGACCCGGGTCGCGCTTCCCGCCTGGCGGATGGGGCGCTGGCCCTCCCGGCTGGACGCGGGAGTGGTCTCGGCGCTCACCGAGCTGTCCCGGCGCGACCGGCTGGCCGAGGGGTTCACCACGCGGCTCGGCGAGCGGCCGGCCTGCGACCTCCTGGAGGAGCCCGGGATCGCCGACGAGGCGACGTCGCTGCTCGCCGCCCGGCTGTTCCACGGCGGCCCCGCCGAGCCCGGCCCCGACTGGGCGCCGGTGGACTGGGCCGCGTATCCGGAGGAAGTCGTCGACCGCAAGTGGCGCACCGAGGCGGCCCGGCTGCACCGGGTCCTGGACGCGCTGGAGGAGGGGGGCGGCGCGGAGTCCGCGGCGCCCACCCTGGCCCGGGTCATCGACCACCTCACCGCGTCGGACGGCGAGGCCGCGGAGCGGCTGTCCGCCCGGATCGCGGCGGAGGTGGCCGACGAGGAGGCCGCGTCCGCGCCGCTCCCGCCCGGGCCCGAGTCCTGGGGTGACGGGGTGCCGCTCTTCCCGCTCCAGCCGCCGCGCACCGGCAGGGAACTGCTCGCCGACCATGTGACGGCGATGGTGTGCTGCGCCGCGGTCGACACGGCGGGGGCGCTGCCCGGGCTGGACTGGCTGGACGGCCCCTCGCTGCTCGTCGACGAGGTCCGCCGTTCGGATTTGGCGTCGCCGGTGCTTGCGCTGGTCGAGGACGGGGATGCGGACGGTCTGCGTGGCTGGTTGGCGGCGGTGGGCGTCCGCCCCGAAAAGCCCCTACGCCTGGTCTAACCGGCCCCGCCCCACTCCGACGTGCCGGGCCCCCGGCTCCGGCGTGCCGGGCCCACCCCGCTCCGGCGCGGCCGACCGACCCGCTCCGGCCGAGCCGGCCGACCTTCGTCTGCGGACCGTGCCCGCGTTTTGCGCAGTTCCCCGCGCCCCTAAACCCTCTCGAATCTGCGGGTCGTGGTCGCTTCTCGCGCAGTTCCCCGCGCCCCTGGCAGAACCGGTGCGGCCCCGGACGGGGCAGGTTGCGCAGTTCCCCGCGCCCCCAAAAACCGTTTTCGTCTGCGGGCCGCAGGTGGCTGGTCGCGCAGTTCCCCGCGCCCCTTAGCTACTCGGTGCTGGCCAGCACCTCAGCCTGTCCGGCGATTGAGGACGAGCGCCCTTAAGGCGCGAACGGGGTCTGGGGCGGAGCCCCAGGGGCCTGGGCTGTCCAACCCCCGTCACGGGCGGGTGGGTGGGCAAAGCGGCTCGGGGTCTGGGGCGGAGCCCCAGGGCCGGGGCCATCCAACCCCCTGCACGGGCGGGTGGGTGGGCAAAGGGGCCGGGGCCGCCCCCCGACCCACCCGGAACGGTGAATTCCCGTTAACGTCAATTCGCGACGAACGGTGACGGAGTGCGTGCGTTATGTGATGTGCTGGGGACCGGTCGCGGACAGACCGCGCACCACGGTCGCGTCATCTGTTGTCACGGGGGATCGAGGGAGGGCAGTGACATGGGGGTGGAACGGTCGGAACACATCCGGCGCTGGGAGTCCGGTGCCCTCGCGCACGCCGTCTCGGACCCCTTCGGCCAGGGCCCGCTGCCCTGGCTGCGCGGCAGTGAGCACTACTTCGACGACACCGGCCACGTGGTGCCCTGGTACGTGGACCACGTCCCGGCCCAGCGCGACACCCCCCGCACCACCGCCCGCACCACCGCCCACGTCACCGGCCCGCGCACCGCGGACGACGTGGGTCAGCAGATCAAGGGGTTCGCCTCCAGCGGAGGCGTCGCGCCCGGCGAGGCGATCGACTTCCACATCACCGTGGACCCCCCGCAGCAGTTCACCGTCGACGTCTACCGGATCGGGCACTACGGCGGCGACGGAGCCGCGAAGATCGCCACCAGCCCCCGCCTCTCCGGCATCGTCCAGCCGCCGCCGCTGACCGCCGACCGGACCGTCTCCTGCCACCACTGGTGGCAGTCCTGGCGCTACCAGGTCCCCGCGCACGCCTCGATCGGCGCCCATGTCGCCGTGCTCACCACCGCCGACGGCTACCGTTCGCACATCCCCTTCACGGTCCGCGACGACCATCCGGCCGATCTGCTCCTGCTGCTGCCCGACATCACCTGGCAGGCGTACAACCTCTACCCGGAGGACGGCCGCACCGGCGCGAGCCTCTACCACGCCTGGGACGAGGAGGGCCGGCTGCTCGGCGAGGAGGACGCGGCGATCACCGTCTCCTTCGACCGGCCGTACGCGGGCGCGGGCCTGCCGCTTCATGTGGGCCACGCCTATGACTTCATCCGCTGGGCCGAGCGCTACGGCTACGACCTCGCCTACGCCGACGCCCGCGATCTGCACGCCGGCCGCATCGACCCCACCCGCTACCGGGGCCTGGTCTTCCCCGGTCACGACGAGTACTGGTCGGCCCCCATGCGCCGCGCGGTCGAGCTGGCCCGCGACGGCGGCACCTCGCTGGTCTTCCTGTCCGCCAACTCCCTTTACTGGCAAGTGGAGTTGGGGCCCTCGCCGTCCGGTGTGCCGGACCGCCTGCTGACCTGCCGCAAGCGGCGCGGGCCCGGCCGGCCGGCCCTGTGGCGCGAGGTGGCCCGGCCCGAGCAGCAGCTCCTGGGCATCCAGTACGCGGGCCGCGTCCCCGAGCCGCACCCCCTGGTCGTACGCAACGCGGACCACTGGCTGTGGGAGGCGACCGGGGCCAGTGACGGCGAGGAGATCGAGGGCCTGGTCGCAGGCGAGGCGGACCGCTACTACCCGCGTACCGCCCTGCCCGAGCACCAGGACCGCATCCTGCTCGCCCACTCCCCGTACCGGGACGGCGAGCAGAACCTCCGCCACCAGGAGACGTCCCTGTACCGGGCGCCGTCGGGCGCGCTCGTCTTCGCCTCGGGCACCTTCGCCTGGTCCCCGGCGCTGGACCGGCCCGGCCATGTGGACCCCCGCGTCCAGCGGGCCACGGCCAACCTCCTCGACCGCATCTGCAAACGCGACTGACCCCGCCCCCGCCGACCGGGCCATGCCCGCCCCGCCGCACCCCGTCGGCGCACCGGCAGGCCCCCGCCCGACCCGCGACCGCCGTACCCGGCCGGATGCGAGAGAATCGGAACGCTCCTGGATCAACCTACGCGGAGGAACCGTGTCCGGATTCGTAGAAAAGCCCGAGCCGCTTGAGGTGCCGGGCCTGACCCACCTCCACACGGGCAAGGTGCGTGACCTCTATCAGAACGAGGCCGGCGACCTGGTCATGGTCGCCAGCGACCGGCTGTCCGCGTACGACTGGGTGCTGCCCACCGAGATCCCCGACAAGGGCCGGGTGCTGACCCAGCTCTCCCTGTGGTGGTTCGACCTGCTCGCCGACCTCGTCCCCCATCACGTCATCTCCAGCGAGGTCCCGGCCGGCGCCCCCGCCGACTGGGCGGGCCGCACCCTGGTGTGCAAGTCCCTGGCGATGGTCCCGGTGGAGTGCGTGGCCCGGGGCTACCTCGCGGGCTCCGGCCTCGTCGAGTACAACGCCTCCCGTACGGTGTGCGGCCTCGCGCTGCCCGAGGGGCTCGACAACGGCTCCGAGCTGCCCGCGCCGATCTTCACCCCCGCCACCAAGGCCGCCGTCGGCGACCACGACGAGAACGTCAGCTACGAGGAGGTGGCCCGCCAGGTCGGCGCGGAGACCGCCGCGCTGCTGCGCCAGACCACCCTCGCCGTGTACGGCAGGGCCCGTGACATCGCGCGCGAGCGGGGCATCATCCTCGCGGACACCAAGTTCGAGTTCGGCTTCGCGGGCGAGGAGCTCGTCATCGCCGACGAGGTGCTCACCCCCGACTCGTCGCGCTTCTGGCCGGCCGACAGCTGGGAGCCGGGCCGCGACCAGCCGTCCTACGACAAGCAGTACGTCCGTGACTGGCTGACCTCGCCCGAGTCCGGCTGGGACCGCACGAGCGAGCAGCCCCCGCCGGCGCTGCCGCAGCACGTGGTGGACGCGACCCGGGCCAAGTACGTCGAGGCGTACGAGCAGCTCACCGGCGTCCGCTGGGCCTGAGCCCGCCCTCGCCCCCGTCCGGGGGCCGCGCGTCCCTCACCCGGGCCGCGCGGGCCCCGGCCGCGGTAACGCCCGCCGTGGCCGCGACGACGACACGAAGAAGCCCCCGGCCGATGACCGGGGGCTTCCTCCGTTGAGCGAACGACGAGGTTCGAACTCGCGACATCCACCTTGGCAAGGTGGTGCTCTACCAGCTGAGCTACGTTCGCATGCGCCGTGGCGCGGACACCACTATACCCAACCGCGCTCGCGGGCGAGACGGACCGCCGTGTGACGGTTGCCCGCACCCAGCTTGGCGGCGGCCGACGACAGGTAGTTGCGGACCGTCCCCTGGGACAGCGCGGCCCGCTCGGCGATCTCCGCGACGGGCGCCCCGTCGGCCGCGAACCCGAGCACCTCGGCCTCCCGGGCGGTCAGCGGCGAGTCCCCGGCCGAGATCGCGTCGGCCGCCAACTCCGGGTCCACATAACGGTTTCCGGCGTGTACGGTCCGGATGATCTCGGCGAGCCGCTGGGCGCTCACCGTCTTGGGCACGAAGCCGCGCACCCCCGCCGAGAGCGCCCGTTTGAGGTGGCCGGGGCGGCCGTGCCCGGTCACGATCATGGTCCGGCAGGAGGGCAGTTCGGTCCGCAGGGTTGTGGCCACCGTCACACCGTCCGCGCCCGGCATCTCCAGATCGAGGACCGCCACATCGGGCCGGTGGGCCCGCGCCATGGCGAGCGCCTCGGGGCCGGACGCGGCCTCGGCGACCACCTCCAGGTCGTCCTCCAGACCGAGCAGGGCGGCGAGCGCGCCCCGGATCAGGTGCTCGTCGTCGGCGAGCAGCACCCGTACGCGGTTCACCGGGGCACCTCCGCGGTCAGCCGGAACAGTCCGTCTCCCACCGGGCCGGCCTCCAGGGTCCCGCCGAGCGCGGCCAGCCGCTCGCGCAGGCCCGCGAGGCCGGAGCCGGGGGCGCCGTGGGGCCGCTCCGGTACGCCGTCGTTCTCGACGACCAGGGTCGCGGTGGCCTCGGCGACCGCGAGGGTGATCGCCACACTGCGGGCGTCCCCGTGCCGCAGCACGTTGGTGGTGGCCTCGCGCACCACCCAGCCGAGCGCCGACTGCGCCTCGACGGTGAGCGCGTCGTCCGGGCCCGCGTACCGGCAGCCGATCCCGGCCGCCCGCAACACCCCTCGGGCGCCCTCGATCTCGACGCCGAGGTCCGCCTCGCGATAGCCGCGCACCACGTCCCGTACCTCTTTCTGTGATTCCTGGGCGATGCGCTGCACCTCCACCATCTGGGCCACCGCCTCGGGCCGGCCGCGCTGGGCGAGCTGGACGGCGAGTTCGGCCTTGAGCGCGATGACGGCGAGGTTGCGGCCGAGCACGTCGTGCATGTCCCGTCCGAAGCGCAGCCGTTCCTCGGCGACGGCCAGGCGCGCCTCGGTCTCGCGGGCCCGGTCGGACTCCCACATCACCGACAGCGTCCAGGCGCCGCAGCGCGCCATCAGCAGGATGTACGTGCCGGAGAGGGCGACCACGAGCGCCAGGGCGAGCAGGTGGCCGCCGCGCACCCCGACCGCCGCGAACACGGCCACGGTCGGCAGTGCGAGCAGGGCGAA
This sequence comes from Streptomyces hundungensis, assembly GCF_003627815.1. Classification (NCBI taxonomy): domain Bacteria; kingdom Bacillati; phylum Actinomycetota; class Actinomycetes; order Kitasatosporales; family Streptomycetaceae; genus Streptomyces; species Streptomyces hundungensis. The sequence goes on along the minus strand of NZ_CP032698.1, from coordinate 4,170,087 downwards.
CCGCCACAGGAACGGCCACGGCGGGGTGAGGGTGCTGTACGTCATCCCGAACGGCATCACGACGTAGAGCACGATCAGGACGAGGTCGGTGAGCTTCAGGCCGTGCGCGGCGTACAGCGCGGCGACCAGGGCGAGGGAGGTCAGGCACAGCGCGCAGGACACCAGGAGCGGGCCGCGCGGCGCATCGCCGCGCCCCAAGTACTGGTCCAGCGCGCCCCGGTGCGAGCGGATGCCCTGGAAGGCCTGGGCCGCGCCCGTGGCGAGGGCCGCGACGGCCAGGGCGAGCGGCAGGGGCGCGTGCCGCAACCCCTGCACGACGAACGGCACTTCCCAGCTGAGGAAGAAGAACCACGTCGTGCACTGCCAGATCAACCGGCTCTGCACTTCGACCTTCTCGACCCTGCTGCGGTCCCGCCAGTGGCGTTGATGCCACGCCCGTATCCGGCCCATCACGCCGTCGCCCCCTCGTCTCAGCGCCGCGGCTCCCACCGGAAGCGCTTGCGCACGACCAGCACCGCGATGAGCGTCCAGACAACCATGACGAGCAGCTCGCGCAGCACCTCCCCGGCGCCGGCGCCGCCGGTCCAGCCGTCCCTGATCAGGCCGATGACCGGGGTCAGCGGCAGCAGTTCGCAGACGGAGGCGAGGCGGTCGGGCAGCACGTCGAGCGGGACGACCATGCCCGAGCCGAGGATGGACAGCATCATCAGCGGCAACACCGCGACCTGGGCGGCCTCCGCGGACTTGGTGAGCGCCGCGGTCGCCGCGGCGAGTGCGCCCATCAGGCCCATGCCGAGCAGCAGCCCGACGGCCGCGAGCCACACCGTGCCCGGCACCGGGACGTCCATCAGGACCGAGCAGCCCACCGCGAGCAGCAGGGACTGCCCGAGCCCGATGAGGACCATGGGCAGCGCGGCCCCCGCCAGGATCTCCAGGTCCCGCAGTTCCCCGGTGCGCAGCCGCTTGAGGACGAGTTCCTCACGGCGTACGACGTAGACGGCGCTCAGCGTCGAGTACACCGCGAACAGCAGCACATAGCCGAGCGCGCCGGGCAGCAGCAGCGTTCCGACGGTGAGCCCGGCGTGCTCCAGGTCCATGCCCCGGACGGCGGGGCGCATGGAGCAGGTGAGCATGGTCGGCAGCACGAACATGGTGAACAGGGCGGACTTGTTGCGGCCGAGCAGGGTCAGTTCGGCGCGCGCCAGCGCCTTCATGCGGTCCGCCGAGGAGGTGAGTGCGCGCTCCTTGGCCCGGGCCGGGCCGCGTACGGCGTCCAGTGTGGTGCTCATCGAACCGTCTCCGCTTCCCCGTGCTGCTCCTGCGCGATCTTCAAGAAGGCCTCTTCGAGCGAGGCCGAGCGCACATCGAGCCCCCGCAGCTCGACGTCGCTGTCCCTGGCCCACAACAGCAGCCCGGTGGCGGCGAGTTGGAGCTTGTCGGTCTTCAGCCGTACGGTCCGCCCGGCCGTCTCGTGGCCGACGACGCCGAGCCGGTCGAGCGGCGGCAGGTCGCCCAGGTGGTAGCCGTCGGGCAGATCGAAGGAGATGTGCGAGGGCTGGGCGGCGACGACTTCATCGACACGGCCGCTCGCCGCGATCCGTCCCTCGTGCAGGATCGCGAGCCGTTCGGCGAGCGCCTCGGCCTCCTCCAGGTAGTGGGTGGTCAGCAGGACGGTGGTGCCGCCGTCGCGCAGCGCCCGCACCAACTCCCAGGTGGCGCGCCGCCCTTCGGCGTCCAGGCCGGTGGTCGGCTCGTCGAGGAAGAGCACCTCGGGCCGGGCGAGCAGGGCGAGCGCCAGGTCGAGCCGGCGCTTCTCGCCGCCGGAGAGCTGCTTGACCCGCACCTGGGAACGCCGGGCGAGGTCGACCAGTTCGAGCGCCTCGGCGACCGGGCGGGCCCCGCTGGTGCACCCCGCCCACATCCGGACGGTCTCGGCGACGGTCAGCTCGGCGGGGAAGCCGCCCTCCTGGAGCATCACGCCGGTACGGGGGCGGACGGCGGCCCGTTCGGTGTACGGGTCGTGCCCGAGCACCCGGACGGTGCCGCCGCTGGGCGGGGCGAGACCTTCGAGGAGTTCGACGGTGGAGGTCTTGCCCGCGCCGTTGGTGCCGAGCAGCGCGAAGAGTTCGCCGCGCGCCACGGAGAAGGAGATTCCGGAAACGGCCTCGAAGCCCCCGGCGTAGGTCCGCCGCAGCTCCTCGACCTCGATCACATCTGCTGTTCCTGCCATGACGTCAGCGTTCCGCGGGAACGGCGGCCGGGGCAGTGCGCGCTGTCATCGCCGGCCATGACAAATGTCAGTTGGTCCGGGGCGAGCGGCCGGGCACATGACGAAGGCCCCGGTTCGATGAACCGGGGCCTTCGTGCTTCCTGAGCGGACGACGAGATTCGAACTCGCGACCCTCACCTTGGCAAGGTGATGCTCTACCAACTGAGCCACGTCCGCATGCCTCCGACCAGCTCTCACTGGGCGGCGCGAGCATCACTCTACCTGATCCACAAGAGGGACCGGTAGGCGATGCAGAGCGGGTGACAGGAATTGCACACTGCGCCTCCCCCCTGGAAGGGGGGTGTTCTACTACTGAACTACACCCGCACGCTCCGGTGGACCGGGCCTTTCGGCCTTGCCCCTCGGCGTGCTCCAGACTCTAGCTGATCAGCGGGGGGGTCGTGCAACTCCGGTGTCCGGGGCGGGCGCAGGGCCGCCCCGGACACCGGGTCAGCTCGCCTCGGCGAAGGCCTCGTAGACCTTCTTCGGGATCCGGCCCCTGGCGGGTACGTCCATCTTGTTGGAGCGTGCCCAGGCGCGGACGGCCGCCGGGTCGGGGGCGACGGCGGTGTGCCGGTAGGTCCTGCCGGACTTCGTGTGCTTGCGGCCCGCCGTCACGTAAGGCGCGAGCGCCTTGCGCAGTTTCTTTGCATTGGCGGGATTGAGGTCGATCTCGTAGACCTTTCCGTCCAGGCCGAACGTGACCGTTTCCGCCGCTTCTCCGCCGTCGATGTCATCGGAGAGTGTGACCACTACGCGCTGAGCCACGGATATCGGTTCCTTCCTGAGGTGTCGCCGCCCTCACATGCCTGACGTGCGGCGATACCGGCCTTGCGGCTGTTATGGAGCAATGTTGTTTTCGCTGGGATTCCTTTGTACAGCGGTACCCATTGCAATGTGAAGCCCAGCCAATTGCATCAGCGTGTCTCCACGCAATGACTTCGTCGACTTTTTCTCGGGATTTTTCCCACGTGTTGTCGTCGCCGAAACCGGAACGTGATCAGGCGTTACCGATATCTACCCGCGTAGATTTTTCGGGCGGGTACTCTGAGGGAACCGCCTTCGCACCACACCACACCGGGAGTGCCAGTGGCACGCGTCGTAGTCGACGTCATGCTCAAGCCGGAAATCCTCGACCCGCAGGGACAGGCGGTGCAGCGCGCACTGCCCCGTCTCGGCTTCGAGGGGATCGGCGACGTACGTCAGGGAAAGCGTTTCGAGCTGGAAGTGGACGGGCCGGTCGATGAGGCCGCCCTCGCCCGTATCCACGAGATGGCCGAGACCTTCCTCGCCAACACCGTCATCGAAGACTTCACCGTCAAGGTCGAGGAGCAGTCCAAGTGACTGCCCTCCCGTCTCCCACCGCCGCCCTGCCCGAAGGCCCTTCGGGCCTGCGCAACATCCGAATCGGCGTTGTCACCTTCCCCGGCACGCTCGACGACCGGGACAGTCTGCGGGCCGTGCGCATCGCGGGGGCCGAGCCGGTCTCCCTGTGGCACCGCGACAAGGACCTCCACCAGGTCGACGCGATCGTCCTCGCCGGCGGGTTCTCCTACGGCGACTACCTGCGGGCCGGGGCCATCTCCCGGTTCTCGCCGGTGATGGAGACGGTCATCGAGCAGGCCAGGGCCGGTATGCCGGTCCTCGGGATCTGCAACGGCTTCCAGATCCTCACCGAGTCGCACCTGCTGCCGGGCGCCATGCTCCGCAACAACCACCTGCACTTCATCTGCCGTGAGCAGAGGCTGCGGGTGGAGAACGCGGAGACCGCCTGGACCGCCGACTACGAGACGGGCCAGGAGATCCGGGTCCCGCTCAAGAACATGGACGGCCGTTACGTCGCCGACGAGCGCACGCTGGACGAGCTGGAGGCCGAGGGCCGGGTCGCGTTCCGCTACCTCGACGGCAACCCCAACGGCTCGCTCCGTGACATCGCCGGCATCACCAATGCCGCCGGCAACGTCGTCGGTCTGATGCCGCACCCCGAGCACGCCGTGGAGCCGCTGATCGGTACGGGCCGTACCGACGGCCTCGGATTCTTCACCTCGATCCTGAAGAAGCTGGTCAACGCATGACTCTCGACACTGTTGCGCACGCCGCCGAGACCCCGGACGTCGAGCAGCCCTGGAAGGAGCTCGGCCTCAAGGAGGACGAGTACGCGCGGATCCGGGAGATCCTCGGCCGCCGCCCGACCGGCGCCGAGCTCGCCATGTACTCGGTCATGTGGTCCGAGCACTGCTCGTACAAGAGCAGCAAGGTCCACCTGGCGCAGTTCGGCGAGAAGGCCCCCGAGAACGACGCGATGCTCGTCGGCATCGGCGAGAACGCGGGCGTCGTCGACGTCGGCCAGGGGTACGCGGTCACCTTCAAGGTCGAGTCGCACAACCACCCCAGCTACATCGAGCCCTACCAGGGCGCGGCCACCGGCATCGGCGGCATCGTCCGCGACATCCTCGCCATGGGCGCCCGCCCGGTCGCCGTCGTGGACCCGCTGCGCTTCGGCGCGGCCGACCACCCCGACACCCGGCGCGTCCTGCCGGGCGTCGTCGCGGGCATCGGCGGCTACGGCAACTGCCTCGGGCTGCCCAACATCGGCGGCGAGGTGGTCTTCGACGCCTGCTACCAGGGCAACCCGCTGGTCAACGCCGGCTGCATCGGCGTGATGAAGCACGAGGACATCCACCTCGCCCAGGCCTCGGGCCCGGGCAACAAGGTCATCCTGTACGGCGCCCGCACGGGTGGCGACGGCATCGGCGGTGTTTCGGTGCTGGCCTCGGAGACCTTCGAGTCGACCGGCCCGGCCAAGCGCCCCGCCGTCCAGGTCGGTGACCCGTTCCAGGAGAAGCTCCTCATCGAGTGCACCCTGGAGATCTTCAAGGAGAAGCTCGTCGCGGGCATCCAGGACCTCGGTGGCGCGGGCCTGTCGTGTGCCACCTCCGAGCTGGCCAGTGCCGGTTCGGGCGGCATGCGCGTCGAGCTGGACACCGTGCCGCTGCGCGACTCCTCGCTCTCGCCCGAGGAGATCCTCATGAGCGAGTCGCAGGAACGCATGTGCGCGGTCGTCGAGCCGCAGCACGTCGACCGCTTCCTGGAGATCTGCGAGAAGTGGGACGTCATCGCCACCGTCATCGGTGAGGTGACCGAGGGCTCCCAGCTGGAGATCTTCTGGCACGGCGAGCAGATCGTCGACGTGCCGCCGCGCACCGTCGCCCACGAGGGCCCGGTCTACCACCGCCCGTTCGCCCGCCCCTCCTGGCAGGACGCGCTCCAGGCCGACGACGCGGGCAAGCTGCCGCGTCCGCAGTCCGGCGCCGAGCTCAAGGACCAGGTCCTGAAGCTGGTCGCCTCCCCGAACCAGGCCTCCAAGGCGTGGATCACCGACCAGTACGACCGTTTCGTGCAGGGCAACACGGTGCTCGCGATGCCCGAGGACGCCGGCATGGTCCGGATCGACGAGGAGTCGAACCTGGGCGTGGCCATGGCGACCGACGGCAATGGCCGCTACGCCAAGCTCGACCCCTACACCGGGGCCCAGCTCGCGCTCGCCGAGGCGTACCGCAATGTGGCGGCCTCCGGCGCGAAGCCCCTGGCCATCTCGGACTGCCTGAACTTCGGCTCCCCCGAGGACCCGGACGTGATGTGGCAGTTCGCCGAGGCCACCCGTGGTCTGGCGGACGGCTGCCTCCAGCTCGGCACCCCGGTGACCGGCGGCAACGTCTCGCTCTACAACCAGACCGGCGAGACGGCCATCCACCCGACCCCGGTGGTCGCGGTGCTCGGCGTGATCGACGACGTGAACCGGCGCACCCCGATCGCCTTCGCCGAGCAGGGGCAGCTGCTCTACCTCCTCGGTGACACCCGCGAGGAGTTCGGCGGCTCGGCCTGGTCCGAGGTCATCCACGACCACCTCGGCGGGCTGCCGCCCCGGGTGGACCTGGACCGCGAGAAGCTGCTCGGCGAGATCCTCATCTCGGGTTCGCGCGACGGCATGATCGACGCCGCGCACGACCTGTCCGACGGCGGTCTGATCCAGGCCGTGACCGAGTCCTGCCTCAAGGGCGGCAACGGCGCGCGCCTGGTCGTCCCGGACGGCCTGGATGCCTTCACCTTCCTGTTCAGCGAGTCGGCGGGCCGCGCGGTCGTGTCCGTGCCGCGCTCGGAGGAGCTGCGCTTCACCGACATGTGCGGGGCGCGCGGCCTTCCGGCCACCCGGATCGGTGTCGTGGACGGCGAAGCCATCGAGGTCCAGGGCGAGTTCAGCCTGGGCCTCGCCGAGCTGCGCACGGCCCACGAGGCGACCATCCCCGCACTGCTGGCCCACTGAGGTCCGGCCGTACGCGCCAACTCCTCGGCCCCGTACCCCTGTTGAGGGGGTGCGGGGCCGAAGTGCGTGCAGGCGGCGACGCGTTCGCGGGGAACCCCCCCGCCGCCGTCCCCTTTCACGCTGCGGACCGTGCGTGGCTGGTCGCGCAGTTCCCCGCGCCCCTAAACCCGCTCGATCCTGCGGACCGTGGGTGGCTGGTCGCGCAGTTCCCCGCGCCCCTAAACCCGCTCGATCCTGCGGACCGTGGGTGGCTGGTCGCGCAGTTCCCCGCGCCCCTAGCTACTCGGTGCCGGCCTGCATGGGCATTTTCAGCCCGTCCGGCGTTTGAGGACGAGCGCCCTTAAGGCGCGATACGGGGTCTGGGGCGGCGCCCCGGCCCGGCGTAGGCTCGGTTCATGCCCCCGGCCAAGAAGCGCACCCGCAGGTACGACCCGGCGAAGATCCGGGCCGCCGTCCTCGCCCAGTTCGCCCACGTGCACGAGGCCGTGCGTACGCTGACGCCCGAGCAGCTGGCCCGGCCCACCCGGCTCGGCGACTGGACGGTGCGCGAACTCGTCGCGCACCACACCATGGCGCTCGGCATGCTGGACCGCTACCTCGCCGAGGCGGAGCCGCTCAAGCAGGAGGTCGCGCTGCTCGACTGGCCGTTCCGCACGGCCGCCGTGTCCGGCCAAGTCGACGACCAGACAAGGGAGTTGGCGGCATCGACCCCCGATCTGGACGCGCTCTTCGAGCAGCGGGCCGCCCGCACCGCCGAACTCCTGGCGACCACCGCGGACGACCGCCTCATGCCGACCCGGTTCGGCGCGATGAGCTTCGCCGACGTCCTGGTCACCCGGACCGTCGAACTCACCGTCCACACCGCCGACTTGAACGACGCGCTGCCCGAACTCGCCGTCCCCCACGACCGTGAGGCGCTCGCCGCCTGCACCCGGCTGCTCGCCGACGCGCTCGCCCTCAAGGCGCCGGGCGGCTCGGTCGAGGTGCGGATCCCGCCGTACGCGGTGGTGCAGTGCGTGGCCGGCCCCAAGCACACCCGGGGCACCCCGCCGAACGTCGTGGAGACCGACCCGCTCACCTGGATCCGCCTCGCCACCGGCCGCACGGGCTGGGCCGAGGCGCTCGACGGGGCGAGGGTCGCGGCGAGCGGAGAGCGGGCGGACCTGTCGGCGGTGCTGCCGGTGATGGCGTAGGCGGAGCCCGGGGCCCGTCCTGCGGGGGCCGGAACCGCTTGGCCGCCCGTCCCGTCCCATTCGTATGCGAGAGCCCATCCGTATGCGAAAGCCCAGCGGAGAAGCCGGCCGCAAGCCCGGCCACAAGCCAGGCCGTAAGTTCGGCGGGGTCGCCGTCGTCCTCGTCGCGCTGTTCGCGCTCGCGGCCTGTGGCGCCGACGCCGGGGACGGCAAGGGCGGTGCCGGGTCAGAGGGCGCCGCAGCGGGAGCCCCGGTGACCGCGGCCAAGTGGACCGTGAGCGCGCTGCTCGACCAGGGGAGGGCCGCGCCTCTCCCCGAGGGCACGGCGGGCAGGGCGTATCTGACCTTCGACACCGAGGGGAAGGTGCAGGGCCGGGCGGGGTGCAACGTCTTCCACGGCAGCGCGCGGGTCTCCCCGTCCGCGCGCACCGTCGCCTTCGGGCCGCTCGGCACGACCCGGATGATGTGTACGGATCCGGAGATGCGCCTGGAGCGTGAAGTCCTCGGCGTCCTCCGGGGCACCGTCCACTACCGGGTCGACCACGGCACCCTGACCCTGACCGCCGCATCCGGCGCCAAAGGCCTGTCGGCGACCGCCGGCTGAGCGGCTGAACGCCGCGCGCCGAGCGCCCGGCGCCCTCACGCAGCGCACACGCGCCCCTACCGGCCGCCCTTCCCGACTCCGCCCCCGAAGCGAACTCCGTCACACCTCAGGCGCCCGAACCCGGCTCGCCGTGAGCAGGTGCGAACACGGCCCCCGCCGCAGCCCCACCCCGGCTCACCTGCGAGGACGTAAGCAAGACGTCGTTCGGGAGCCGACCCGGAGGGCCGAGGCGCGAAACCTACAAAAGCGGGCAGGGTCGTCGTCTGTCCGTATCCCCAATTCGGACCAGTGGTCGATCTCGCCTACACTCGGTGGCGTGCCACGTGGTGACGGACGACTCAACCACGACCTGCTCCCCGGTGAGAAGGGCCCCCAGGACGCTTGCGGCGTCTTCGGTGTCTGGGCTCCGGGTGAAGAGGTCGCGAAGCTCACTTACTTCGGGCTCTACGCCCTCCAACATCGGGGCCAGGAATCCGCGGGCATCGCGGTCAGCAACGGCTCCCAGATCCTCGTCTTCAAGGACATGGGACTTGTCTCCCAGGTCTTCGACGAGACCTCTCTCGGTTCCCTCCAAGGTCATATCGCGGTCGGTCACGCCCGCTACTCGACCACGGGTGCCTCCGTGTGGGAGAACGCTCAGCCGACCTTCCGGGCGACCGCCCACGGCTCGATCGCGCTCGGCCACAACGGCAACCTGGTGAACACCGCGCAGCTCGCGGAGATGGTCGCCGAGCTGCCCAAGGAGAACGGCCGGGCCACCCAGCTCGCCGCCACCAACGACACCGACCTGGTCACCGCGCTGCTCGCGGGCCAGACGGACGAGGACGGCAAGCCGCTCACCGTCGAGGAGGCGGCCGCCAGGGTCCTTCCGCAGGTGCAGGGCGCCTTCTCGCTGGTCTTCATGGACGAGCAGACGCTGTACTGCGCCCGTGACCCGCAGGGCATCCGCCCGCTGGTGCTCGGCCGCCTGGAGCGCGGCTGGGTCGTCGCATCCGAGAGCGCCGCTCTCGACATCTGCGGCGCCAGCTATGTGCGGGAGATCGAGCCGGGCGAGCTCGTCGCCATCGACGAGAACGGCCTGCGCACCTCTCGATTCGCAGAAGCGAAGCCCAAGGGCTGTGTCTTCGAGTACGTCTATCTGGCGCGCCCGGACACCGACATCGCGGGCCGCAACGTGTACCTCTCCCGAGTGGAGATGGGACGGAAACTCGCCAAGGAAGCGCCGGTCGAGGCCGACCTGGTGATAGCGACTCCGGAGTCCGGCACCCCCGCCGCGATCGGATACGCGGAAGCCAGCGGCATTCCGTACGGCTCGGGCCTGGTCAAGAACGCCTACGTCGGCCGTACGTTCATCCAGCCCTCGCAGACCATCCGCCAGCTCGGTATCCGGCTCAAGCTGAACCCGCTGAAGGAAGTCATCCGCGGCAAGCGCCTGGTGGTCGTCGACGACTCGATCGTCCGCGGCAACACCCAGCGCGCGCTGGTGAAGATGCTCCGCGAGGCGGGCGCCGCCGAGGTCCACATCCGGATCTCGTCGCCCCCGGTCAAGTGGCCCTGCTTCTTCGGCATCGACTTCGCGACCCGCGCGGAGCTGATCGCCAACGGCATGACGATCGAGGAGATCGGCACGTCCCTGGGCGCCGACTCGCTCTCGTACATCACGACCGACGCGATGATCGAGGCGACGACGATCCCCAAGGACAACCTCTGCCGGGCCTGCTTCGACGGCGTGTACCCGATGGAGCTCCCCGACCCCGAGCTGCTCGGCAAGCAGCTCCTGGAGTCCGAGCTGGCCTCCGGCCCCGCCGCGACCGCGGCCGCCGACGCCCTGCGGCGCCCGTAAGACCCTGTAGTACGACACGAAAGTTCCCCGAGCCATGTCTGCTGAATTTGATCAGCGTGCTCCGCACGCGGGCACTGGTGCCAGCTACGCAGCCGCGGGCGTCGACATCGAGGCGGGCGACCGCGCCGTCGAGCTGATGAAGGAGTGGGTGAAGAAGACGAAGCGGCCCGAGGTCCTGGGCGGCCTCGGCGGCTTCGCCGGACTCTTCGACGCCTCGGCGCTCAAGCGCTACGAGCGCCCGCTGCTCGCCTCCGCCACCGACGGTGTCGGCACGAAGGTCGACCTCGCCCGCAGGATGGGCGTGTACGACACCATCGGGCACGACCTCGTCGGCATGGTCGTCGACGACCTCGTCGTGTGCGGTGCCGAGCCCCTGTTCATGACCGACTACATCTGCGTCGGCAAGGTCCACCCCGAGCGGGTCGCGGCCATCGTGAAGGGCATCGCCGAAGGCTGTGTGCTCGCGGGCTGCGCGCTGGTCGGCGGCGAGACCGCCGAGCACCCGGGCCTGCTCGGGCCGGACGACTTCGACGTGGCCGGCGCCGGTACGGGTGTCGTCGAGTACGACCAGCTGCTCGGCGCGGACCGCATCCGCGAGGGCGACGCGGTCATCGCGATGGCGTCCTCCGGTCTTCACTCGAACGGGTACTCACTCGTCCGTCATGTGGTCTTCGACCGGGCCGGGATGACCCTGGAGAGCCACGTCGAGGAGTTCGGCCGCACGCTCGGCGAGGAGCTCCTGGAGCCGACCAAGATCTACTCGCTCGACTGCCTGGCCCTGACCCGCACCGCCGAGGTGCACGGTTTCAGCCACATCACCGGCGGCGGTCTTGCCAACAACCTGGCCCGGGTGATCCCGGACCACCTGCACGCCACCGTCGACCGCTCGACCTGGACGCCGGGCGCGGTCTTCGACCTCGTCGGCCGGGCGGGCGACGTCGAGCGCCTCGAACTGGAGAAAACGCTGAACATGGGCGTCGGCATGATGGCGATCGTCCCCGAGGTCTCGGTCGACGTCGCGCTCCAGACCCTCGCCGACCGGGGCGTCGACGCCTGGGTCGCGGGCGCCGTCGTCGAGCGCGGCGAGCACCGCGAAGGCGCCGCGCTCACCGGCGACTACGCCAAGTAGCAATCGAGGCCCCCTCGGCCCTGCCCGATCCGGGTGGGGCCGAGACCGGCCGGGCACGGGCGCCCCGAGGCAGCACGAAACCCGGTCGGGGGCCAGGGCCCCGGACCGGGTCGGTGTGCTCAGAGCAGCGACAACGTACGGTGCTGCGAAAGCGGGATCAGCGAAGTCAAGCGCCGCGGCGCTGCGCCGACGAACCGGACTCCTCGTCCTCGTCGTCGTCGTCACTCCCGTACAGCTCCGCATAGCGGGCGTACGGGTCGTCGTCCTCCTCGTCCTCCAGTGGCTCCGCGTTCGGCGGTTGGCTCACTGTCGGGTTCGGAGTAGATGCGCCCAGCTCGTTGGCCAGACGCGACAGGTCAGTCCCGCCGCTGCTGTACTTCAGCTGGCGGGCGACCTTCGTCTGCTTGGCCTTTGCCCGGCCGCGCCCCATGGCTCGACCCCCTCGGTGACGGGGCTCGATGGCCCCAGAGTCTTGACACGCGTTCATGGTCCGGAACGGACTCTCCATGGAGAGACCGCGTCCGTAGGGCTTCAACGGTACCTGCTTCCGCGGCCATACGGTACGCCGCCCGCATGACGCGCCACTTGGCAGAACCAACAAAGCGCCCCGTCCTCGCTGGTCAACCGCGATTTTAACCCCTTCCGGGCGTCCGACCCGCCGACCGGCGTGAGTCATGTCTCTCAGCGCGGCCGACGGGTCCCCGAGGGGCTCAGTGTTGACGTGCCTCCGCCATGCGCTGCTCGGCGATCCGGTCGGCCGCGGCGGCCGGCGGAATGCCGTCTTCCTTCGCACGAGCGAATATGGCCAGCGTGGTGTCGAAGATCTTCGCCGCCTTCGCCTTGCAGCGGTCGAAGTCGAAGCCGTGGAGCTCGTCGGCGACCTGGATCACGCCGCCCGCGTTCACGACGTAGTCGGGGGCGTACAGGATCGCGCGGTCCGCGAGGTCCTTCTCCACACCCGGGTGCGCGAGCTGGTTGTTGGCCGCGCCGCACACCACCTTCGCGGTGAGCACCGGTACGGACTCGTCGTTGAGCGCGCCGCCGAGCGCGCAGGGGGCGTAGATGTCGAGGCCCTCGGTGCGGATCAGCGCCTCGGTGTCGGCGGCGACGGCGACCTCGGGGTGCTGGTCGGTGATGGCGCGTACCGACTCCTCGCGGACATCGGTGATCACGACCTCGGCGCCGTCGGAGAGCAGGTGCTCCACGAGGTGGCGGCCGACCTTGCCGACGCCCGCGACGCCGACCTTGCGGCCGCGCAGCGTCGGGTCGCCCCACAGGTGCTGGGCCGAGGCCCGCATGCCCTGGAAGACACCGAACGCGGTCAGCACGGAGGAGTCGCCCGCGCCGCCGTTCTCGGGGGAGCGGCCGGTGGTCCACTGGCAGGACCGCGCGACGACGTCCATGTCGGCGACGTAGGTGCCGACGTCGCAGGCCGTCACATAGCGCCCGCCGAGCGAGGCCACGAACCGGCCGTAGGCGAGCAGGAGGTCTTCGGTCTTGATCGTCTCGGGGTCACCGATGATCACGGCCTTGCCGCCACCGTGGTCGAGCCCGGCCATGGCGTTCTTGTACGACATGCCGCGCGACAGGTTGAGGGCGTCGGCGACGGCCTCCGCCTCGGTCGCGTACGGGTAGAAGCGGGTGCCGCCCAGGGCCGGGCCCAGGGCGGTGGAGTGGATGGCGATGACGGCCCTGAGCCCGGTGGCTCGGTCCTGGCACAGCACGACCTGCTCGTGTCCGCCCTGGTCGGAGCGGAAGAGGGTGTGCAGTACGTCATCGGCTCCGGTCACATCGGTCACGGTGGTGACTCCCAAGTACGAAGCGGCGGTTGACGGCCCGCCTGTGGGTGGGGCAGGCCCGGTTCGGGAGCAGGTTAAGTCCTACGCGCCCGTAGATCAGGCTCAGTGCTCAGGATCACCCCCCGCGGGGGCCTTCGGGCACCCTCCCGTGGGACGATGCGGGGCATGGCGGTGGTGTCCTCGGTGATCGTTCCGTACGCGTCCTACCTGCGGGTGTACGAGCCCCTTGCCGCCTTCGCCGAGCCCGAGCGCGGCCACTGGGCGCGCTACGCCGAGCGCGGGCGCACCCCGGACGCCCAGGACGAACTCCGGCGCGCGCTGGCCGACTTGGTGCCCACCCCGCCCGTCCCGGTGCCGGTGCACGAGAGCCCCGACGCGTTCGTGGCGGAGATCGACGGGGTCGTGTGCGTCTGCCCCTGGCGGACCCGGCTGCGCGGCTGGCAGGCGCTCGAAGGCCTCGCGGGCCAGTTCCCCGAGCCGGTCCTGGACGCCCTGCTGCCGCCGGTGGTCCGCCGGCAGGCCGAGGCGGACTACGAGCGCTGGCGGGAGCGGAACCCGGACGCCCGGCCGTGGATCCTGACCAGCGTCTGGCACGTTCCTGTGAGCTGGTTCACGGTCTTTTCGGACGAAGAGCGAGAGTATGCACCGGGCGGGGGCGCCGAGGCGCCCGTGCTGCGCTACCGCACTCCGATGGTTCAGGCCCGGCGGCGCCTCGCCAGGGCGCTGCGCACGGTGCGGGACCGCATCGACGAGGGGCCGCTGACCGAGGGCCTGGTGGACCTCGGGCGCTGGCTGGAGGAGTTCCATCCGCGCTCGCTGGTCGAGCTGGACTACGGGGGCCTGGTGCACGCGCTCTCCCCGCAGGCCCTGGTGGCGGACCGCTCGGCGGCCGACGTGGCCGAGGGGATCGCCGCGCTGCGGGCCGGCGACGACGCCGGCGCGCAGGAGGCCTACGGTCGCTTCACGGAGCGCTGGCGGGCCGTCAAGGAACGCCGGATGGCCAACTGAGCCCTCCGGGCCGGTTCTGAGGGGTCTTCGGATGCCTCCGCGGGCGGTGCCCGGGACGTAGGTCCTGATCCGGGCCTATGCCCCAAGGGTGACGGACCGCACTTATCTCACCCTTGCGCCCAGACCCCACCCTCGTGCCAAAATAGGACAAGGGGTCCGGGGAGGACTCCTTCCGCCCAACTAAGGGCGGATTGCTCGGTATTGCTTGCTATGGGGGGTCTGACGACTCCTGATCGCTCTGTGACTGATCGTCACTGTGGCGTGACTGTCCGCTATGGCATGGTCCATCGGCTTCCGTCGCTGATGAACACCTGGGAGGGCAATTCCATCGGTTTGGCCGACGTGGCTGGACGGATGGTGTAGTTGTAGTGCCGAGGACAAGCCGTTCGTCCTATAACCGACTCGGCTCGCGTCCGCCATTTCGGGCAACGCGGGTCAAGGTGCAGAATTTAGAGGAAAGAACCGAGAAGGTTCGGTTCTCCCGAGGAGGCCGCTCATGACCGCTCGCACCCCTGATGCCGAGCCGCTGTTGACCCCGGCTGAGGTTGCCACGATGTTCCGCGTGGACCCGAAGACGGTGACCCGCTGGGCCAAGGCCGGCAAGCTCACGTCCATCCGCACCCTGGGTGGACACCGCCGGTACCGCGAGGCAGAGGTCCGCGCACTGCTGGCGGGTATTCCGCAGCAGCGCAGCGAGGCCTGAACAACACCCCACTGAAACGGGCGTTCCGGGGCCCCCACCCCGGCCGAGCCCGCCTATAGCTCCACATGACACCTGCCCGCCCCAACGGGCTGTGTCATCGATCGCGCTGGACTCCGCCGGGTCCAGCGCGATCTTTTTATGTCCGGCCTTGTCCGGCACGTCCGGCAGCTCCCCGCACCACCCTCCGGCCGTCTCGATGGCCGCTTCCGTGGGGTGCCTTTCCCCGCCTACGGGACACCACCGTCGAGGGTGGTGCAATTGCACATATTAAATCGGGGTGTTGTATGGGGGGTGTAAGTGCACCCGTTCCAGAAACTCGTTCCGTGACTCCCGTCACACCCCCAAGGGTGCCTGCTCTCCGAGCCTTTCACCGCCGAAGCCGCCACCGGCCCGCCATAGGTCACCGGTTGGGGGGTCTTTCGTCCTCGGGCCCGGCCGGCTCGGCGACCTCCATGGCGAGCCGCAGGAGCCGGTGGCAGACCGCGCAGTGCCGGGTGAGGTGCCGGTAGCCCAGAGCGGCCGACAGATGGGCGCGCAGCAGCGCCCGCGTCTCGTGCCTCGCCGTGTCCGCCATGCGCACCTCCCGGGGGCCTCCGCTCTCCCTCCTTGCAGGGGTACCGGCGACACGTACCCCCGTCAAGACGGCGAGAAGGCCCGGATCCTGAGGGACCCGGGCCTTCCTCGACACGGCGGACACCACCGGCGCCGACAAACACCGAAGCCCGCATCCGAATGGGATGCGGGCTTCGATTTGCTGCGGTCCTGACGGGATTTGCTGTGTCCATGCGCGGCTCCGCCGCGGGGCGCGGCCTCCGGGGGTGTGCTCACAAACACCGAAGCCCGCATCCGGTGGGGATGCGGGCCTCGACTTGCTGCGGTCCTGACGGGATTTGAACCCGCGGCCTCCACCTTGACAGGGTGGCGAGCACTCCAAACTGCTCCACAGGACCTTGTTTCGCAGCCCGTTGGTGCTTGGCTGCGAGTGAGACTCTACAGCAGGTCAGCGGGTCAGGTCGAACTCACTCACAGCGATGCCCGCGCTACGGGGCCGCCGCGTCGATCGCCTTCACGATCCGCTTGTCGGAGACCGGGAACGCCGTGCCGAGCGCGTGCGCGAAGTAGCTCACCCGCAGCTCCTCGATCATCCAGCGGATGTCCAGGACCTGCTGCGGCACCGGCCGCCCCCGGGGCAGCTGTTCGAGCAGCCACGCGTACTCGTCCTGCATCTCGTGGACCTTCGCCATGCGCGTGGTGTCGCGCTGGACGGCCGTCGGCATCTGCTGGAGCCGGCGGTCCACCGCGACCAGGTAGCGCATCAGATCGGGCAGCCGCTTGAGGCCGGTGAGCGTGACGAAGCCGGGCGGCACGAGCGCCGCCAGCTGGTCGCGTACGTCCGTGACGTTGGCGACCAGGGTGAGGCTGTTGGTGGCCTTCAGGCGGCGCTCGCAGGCCTGCCAGGCGGCCAGGATCTGCTGGACCTGGTTGACCGTGTGCACGGTCGCGTCCACAAGGTCCGCGCGGACCTTGTCGTACAGCGCGCGGAACGATTTTTCGTCCCAGGCCGGACCTCCGTGGTCCGCGATGAGCTTGTCCGCGGCGGCCGTCGCGCAGTCGTCGAAGAGCGCCTGGATCGAGCCGTGCGGATTGCGCGACAGGGCGAGCTTCTGCTGGTTGGTGAGCTTGTCCGAGGCGAACTTGGCCGGGTTCACCGGGATGCCCAGCAGGATCAACTTCCGGGTGCCGCGCCACATCGCCTGCCGCTGCTCGGCCTCGGTGTCGAAGAGGCGTACCGAGACGGACTCGCCCGCGTCCACGAGCGCGGGGAAGGCCTTCACCGGCTGGCCGGCCCTGCGCGTCTCGAAGACCTTGGTCAGGGTGCCGATCGTCCAGTCGGTGAGCCCCGAGCGCTCGATGGACTCGCCCGAGGGGCCCGCGGTCGCGGCGGCGGCCTGGGAGAGGGCCTTGCGGGCCTTGGGGCGCAGCTGGAGCTTGAGCGCCTCCAGGTCCTTGTCCTCGGCGAGCTTGCGGCGCCGCTCGTCGACGATCCGGAAGGTGATCTTGAGGTGGTCCGGTACGCGGCTGAGGTCGAAGTCGTCGGCCGTGACCGGGACGCCCACCATCCGCTGGAGTTCGCGGGCGAGCGTGACCGGCAGCGGCTCCTGCAAGGGGACCGCGCGGTCGAGGAACTTCGCCGCGTAGTTGGGCGCGGGTACGTAGTGGCGGCGGATGGGCTTGGGCAGGGAGCGGATCAGCTCCGTGACGACCTCCTCGCGCAGGCCCGGGATCTGCCAGTCGAAGCCCTCGTCGGTGACCTGGTTGAGGACCTGGAGCGGCACGTGCACGGTCACGCCGTCCGCGTCCGCGCCCGGCTCGAACTGGTAGGTCACCCGCAGCTTCAGCGGGCCCTGGCGCCACGAGTCCGGGTAGTCGTCCTTGGTGACGGCGCCGGCCTTCTCGTTGATGAGCATCTCGCGCTCGAAGTCGAGGAGTTCGGGCTCCTCGCGCCTCTTCTGCTTCCACCAGGAGTCGAAGTGCGCGCCGGACACGACGTGGTCGGGGACCCGCCGGTCGTAGAAGTCGTACAGCGTCTCGTCGTCGACGAGGATGTCGCGGCGCCGCGCCCGGTGCTCCAACTCCTCGACCTCGGTGAGGAGTTTGCGGTTGTCCGCGAAGAACTTGTGGTGCGTACGCCAGTCGCCCTCGACAAGGGCGTTGCGGATGAACAGCTCGCGCGAGGCCTCGGGGTCGATCCGGCCGTAGTTGACCTTGCGGTTGGCCACGATCGGCACGCCGTACAGCGTGACGCGCTCGTACGCCATCACCGCGGCCTGGTCCTTCTCCCAGTGCGGCTCGCTGTAGGTGCGCTTGACCAGGTGCTGGGCGAGCGGCTCGATCCACTCGGGCTCGACCTTCGCGTTCACCCGGGCCCACAGCCGGGAGGTCTCCACGAGCTCCGCCGACATCACGAGCTTGGGCTGCTTCTTGAACAGCGCCGAACCCGGGAAGATCGCGAACTTGGCGCTGCGGGCGCCCAGATACTCGTTCTTGTCGGTGTCCTTGAGCCCGATGTGCGAGAGCAGACCTGCCAACAGCGAGGTGTGGACGGACTGTTCGGGCGCGTCCTGTTCGTTGAGGTGGATGCCCATGGTCTTGGCGACCGTGCGCAGCTGCGAGTAGATGTCCTGCCACTCGCGGATGCGCAGGAAGTTCAGATACTCCTGCTTGCACATCCGGCGGAAACTGGAGGAGCCGCGCTCCTTCTGCTGCTCGCGGACGTAACGCCACAGGTTGAGGTAGGCCAGGAAGTCGCTGGTCTCGTCCTTGAAGCGGGCGTGCTGCTGGTCGGCCTGCGCCTGCTTGTCGCTGGGGCGCTCGCGCGGGTCCTGGATGGAGAGCGCGGCCGCGATGACCATGACCTCGCGCACACAGCCGTTGCGGTCGGCCTCCAGGACCATGCGGGCCAGGCGCGGGTCCACGGGGAGCTGCGAGAGTTTGCGGCCCTGCTCGGTGAGGCGCTTCTTCGGATCCTTCTCCGAAGGGTCCAACGCGCCCAGTTCCTGGAGGAGTTGGACGCCGTCGCGGATGTTGCGGTGGTCCGGCGGGTCGATGAAGGGGAACTTCTCGATGTCGCCGAGGCCGGCCGCGGTCATCTGGAGGATGACGGACGCCAGGTTGGTGCGGAGGATCTCGGCGTCGGTGAACTCCGGCCGGGTGAGGAAGTCGTCCTCGCTGTACAGCCGGATGCAGATGCCGTCGGACGTACGGCCGCAGCGGCCCTTGCGCTGGTTGGCGCTGGCCTGCGAGACCGGCTCGATCGGCAGCCGCTGCACCTTGGTGCGGTGGCTGTAGCGCGAGATGCGGGCGGTGCCGGGATCGATGACGTACTTGATGCCCGGCACGGTCAGGGACGTCTCGGCGACGTTTGTCGCGAGGACGATCCGGCGGCCGCTGTGCTGCTGGAAGACGCGGTGCTGCTCGGCGTGGCTCAGGCGCGCGTACAGGGGGAGCACCTCCGTCGAGCGGAGGTTCTTCTTGTTGAGCGCGTCCGCCGTGTCGCGGATCTCTCGCTCGCCGGAGAGGAAGACCAGGATGTCGCCGGGACCCTCGGACTGGAGCTCGTCGACGGCGTCGCAGATCGCGGTGATCTGATCGCGGTCGGCATCCTCGCTGTCCTCTTCGAGCAGCGGGCGGTAGCGCACCTCGACCGGGTACGTACGGCCGCTGACCTCGACGATCGGGGCGTTGCCGAAGTGGCGCGAGAACCGCTCGGGGTCGATGGTCGCCGAGGTGATGACGACCTTCAGATCGGGGCGCTTGGGCAGCAGCTGGGCCAGATAGCCGAGCAGGAAGTCGATGTTGAGGGACCGCTCGTGGGCCTCGTCGATGATGATCGTGTCGTAGCCGCGCAGCTCGCGGTCGGTCTGGATCTCGGCGAGCAGGATGCCGTCGGTCATCAGCTTCACGAACGTCGCGTTCGGGTCGACCTGGTCGGTGAAGCGGACCTTCCAGCCGACCGCCTCGCCCAGCGGGGTGTTGAGCTCCTCGGCGATGCGGTCCGCGACCGTGCGGGCCGCGATCCTGCGGGGCTGGGTGTGCCCGATCATGCCGCGCACGCCCCGGCCGAGCTCCAGGCAGATCTTGGGGATCTGGGTGGTCTTGCCCGAGCCGGTCTCGCCCGCGACGATCACGACCTGGTGGTCGCGTATCGCCTGAAGGATCTCGTCCTTCTTCTGGCTGACCGGAAGCTGCTCGGGATAGGTGATCGCGGGCATACGGGCGGACCGCCGGGCGACGCGGTCGGCGGACTTCTGGGCCTCGGCGGCGATCTCGTCGAGCACGGCCTGCCGGGCCTCGGGCTTACGGATGCGGCGGGCGCCTTCGAGACGGCGGCCCAGGCGGTGGGCGTCGCGCAGCGAGGCCCCGTCGAGCAGCGGCTGGAGATCGGCGAAGGAAGTAGACATACCTGATTCAGGATCTCACCCGCCGAGGACGAGTGGCGAACGCATTTCGCCGCAGTTGCGCGCCCACCCCGTACCATTTCGGGCATGCCCCGCTCCCGCACCCCGCGCCGCCGCCTCACCGCGGTGGTGCTGATGGTGCTCGGGGTGCTGGCGGTGGCGCTGTTCGGACCGCTTCCTTCGGCTTCGGCGGCCGAACCGGTCTCGGCGGCGGCTTCGGCCACATCCGCCGTGTCGGTCGCGGCGACCGCGCCCGCCGGGGAAGCCTCGGCGCCCGTCTTCACCAGCGGTGCCTCGACGCCCGGCTGCCGGCGGGGTGGCGCTCACCACGGCTCCGACCCGGCCGCGCCGGTCCGCGCCCGTACCGCCCACGACCAGGCGCCCGTCCTGGAGGACCGGCTCGCCCCGGTCGCGCTGTGCGGCCTGTACGCGGCCCACCGCAACCCGCCCGTGCGGGGCCCGGTGCTCGGCGCGCCCACGCCCGTCGAACTCTCGGTGCTCAGGGTCTAGACGGCACGGTTCCGCCTCCGAAGGCGCCCGCCCGTCCCCCCTTCTCTTCCCGTACGCGTCCGCTGTGAGCGGTCACGCCTACGCGTATGCATATGCGTACGTTGACGCACCAGGAGCCCCCGCATGTCCAGGCCCAAGACCCAGTCCAAGCAGACCGCCCGCAAGCCCGCCAAGTCCAGGAAGCAGCCGTATCTGATCGGTGCGGCCGTGCTGGTCGTGGCCGGAGTGCTCGGGATGGCCTCGTACCAGGTGAGCGCGCCCGATCCGCGGCCGGCGGTCGACGGGTCCGGCGCGGCCGCCGCTTCGGACCCGGCCCCGGCCGACGCCCATCCCGAGCTGACCGGGCTCGCCCGCCGCGACGCCAAGGACCCGCTGGCCCAGGGCCGCGCCGACGCGCCCGTCGTGATGATCGAATACGCCGACTTCAAGTGCTCGTACTGCGGGAAGTTCGCCCGCGACACCGAGCCCGAGCTCGTGAAGAAGTACGTCGACGACGGCACCCTGCGCATCGAGTGGCGCAACTTCCCGATCTTCGGCGCGGAGTCGGAGGCCGCGGCGCGGGGTGCGTGGGCGGCCGGGCAGCAGGGCAGGTTCTGGCAGTTCCACGCGGCGGCGTACGCGCGGGACGCCAAGGAGAAGGGGTTCGGCGGGGACCGTCTGAAGGAGCTCGCGAAGGAGGCGGGCGTGCCGGACGCGGCCCGCTTCGCGGCGGACCTGGACGGGGAGGCGGCGAAGGCGGCGGTGAAGAAGGACCAGGACGAGGCGTACGCCCTCGGCGCCAGCTCCACCCCCTCCTTCCTCATCAACGGCACCCCCCTCGCGGGCGCCCAGCCGATGGACTCGTTCGCGCAGGTCATCGACGCGGCGGCGCGGACGGCGAAGAAGTGACCCCGAACATCGGCTACTTCGCGGCGTTCCTGGGCGGCCTGCTCGCCCTGCTCAGCCCGTGCAGCGCACTGCTCCTGCCCGCGTTCTTCGCGTACTCGATCTCCAGTCGCACCAAACTGCTCGCCCGCACCGGCATCTTCTACGCCGGTCTGGCCACCACGCTGGTGCCGCTGGGCGCGGCGGGCTCGTACGCGGGCCGGCTCTTCTACGGCCACCGCGACGCGCTGGTGCTGTTCGGCGGCTGGCTGATCATCGTGCTCGGCGTCGCGCAGATCGTGGGCATGGGCTTCGCGAGCCGCCGCATGACGGAGCTGTCGGGCCGGATCCGCCCCACGACCGCCCTCTCGGTGTACGCGCTGGGCGCGGTGTACGGCCTCGCGGGGTTCTGCGCGGGACCGATCCTGGGCAGCGTCCTGACGGTGGCGGCGGTCAGCGGCAGCCCGCTCTACGGCGGCCTGCTGCTCGCGGTGTACGCCCTGGGGATGGCGGTCCCGCTGTTCCTCCTGGCCCTGCTCTGGGAACGCTTCGAACTCGGCGGCCGTACGTGGCTGCGGGGCCGGGTGGTGAGGGTGGCGCGCTTCGAACTCCACACGACCTCCCTCCTGTCGGGGCTCTTCTTCATCGCGCTGGGGGCGTTGTTCCTCGCGTACGACGGGGCGACGGGGTTGCCGGGGGTGCTCGACGTCGATGAGTCCTATGCGGTGGAGGAGTGGGCGCGGGGGGTTGGGGGGTGGGTGCCGGACTGGGCGTTGCTGTTGGTCGTTGTCGGGGTGGTGGGCTTGCTCCTCACCACCCGAGCCCGCCGCCCCAAACCCCCACCCCGCTCCTAACCACCCGGGTCGCCCCCGGCCCCCTGGGGGGTCCGCCCACCCACCCGCCCGTAGGCGCAGGGTTGGATGGTGCGGGCCCTCCTGGGGCTCCGCCCCAAACCCCGGCCCGTTTTCCCACCCACCCGCCCGTGCAGCGCGTTGGTCGGTTCCGGCCCCCTGGGGCTCCGCCCCAGACCCCGTTCGCGCCTTAAGGGCGCTCGTCCTCAATCGCCGGACGGGCTGAGGTGGCCAATGCTGGCCGGCGCCGAGTAGTTAGGGGCGCGGGGAACTGCGCGACCAGCCACCCACGACCCGCAGACGACAGGGGGGTTTAGGGGCGCGAGGAACTGCGCGAGAAGCGACCACGGCCCGCAGCTGCCAGGGGGTTCAGGGGCGCGGGGAACTGCGCGAGACGTGGGCTCGGGCCGCGGACGAAGGCGGGTTTTGGGGGCGCGGGGAACTGCGCGAGAAGCATCAACGGTCCGCGGGATCGAGAGGGGTTGGGGGCGCGGGGAACTGCGCAACCGGCCGCGCACGGGGCGAGGGGACACAGCCCCCGCAATGGCGAAAGCCCCGGCCGGATGGGCCAGGGCTTTCGAGGGGTGGCTGGGGCCGGGGTCGAACCGGCGACCTATCGCTTTTCAGGCGATCGCTCGTACCAACTGAGCTACCCAGCCACGTAGCTCACCGAAGTGAACTACAGCGGTCCTGACGGGATTTGAACCCGCGGCCTCCACCTTGACAGGGTGGCGAGCACTCCAAACTGCTCCACAGGACCAAGCTTGCGCGAGAACTAGTCTCGCACAGGATTGTGCGTGCCCCCAACGGGATTCGAACCCGTGCTACCGCCTTGAAAGGGCGGCGTCCTGGGCCACTAGACGATGAGGGCTAATTGGCCCGCCTGGGCGCTTTGCAGCGCGTCGGGGACGTGAGAAGCATATGGGATGCGGGGAGGTATCGCCAAAACGGTTTCCGAGGGGGTCCCGCAGCCCCCACCGGAGACCGGCACCGGACGGACGACGAGCGGCACCGGGGCGACCCGGACGGGGCCGCCCGGACCGGACCGGACCAGGACGGGCCGGACCAGGGCGAGCCGCACCCGCACTCGCCCGAGCCACACCCGCCCGAGCCGCACTCGGCGCCCACCCCCCAGGTGACCCACAATGGCCGGGTGCTGGAGATGACGCGCGAGGAGTTCGAGGAACTGGTCGGCGAGGCGCTCGACCGGATTCCGCCCGAGCTGACACGGCTGATGGACAACGTCGCGGTGTTCGTCGAGGACGAGCCCGCCCCGGACGACCCCGAGCTGCTCGGCCTCTACGAGGGAACCCCGCTCACCGACCGCGGCGAGTGGTACGCCGGCGTGCTCCCGGACCGGATCACCATCTACCGGGGCCCCACCCTGCGGATGTGCGAGACGCGCGAGGAAGTAGTCGCCGAGACGGAGGTGACGGTGGTCCACGAGATCGCCCATCACTTCGGCATCGACGACGAACGCCTCCACGCCCTCGGGTACGGGTGACCTCGGACAAGTACGCAAGTACAGGTGACCCGGCACCGGAAAGCCGGAGGGCGGCGGCTGAATCGGTAAGCCCGCGCCGCGCCCGTGCGTGCGGCTCGGACGGATGTCGGATCGCAAGCCGGGTGTCGCCCGGGCGTGTCCCCCGTGGGGGCGCGGGAGTTGGAACGTACGACCCCAACGCTCCCGTGTTCCGGAGGTGCCCCCGTGCGCCAGTTGACCACCCCTGTCCGCCTGGCCGAGCTGGCCGTGACCGTCCTGGTGCTGACGGCGTCGGCGGGCTGCATGAGCGTGAGCGAGGACGAGGGGAAGCCGAAGCCCTCGGTCTCCGCGGGGCAGCACGGTGGGGCGGCCGCGTCCGACGAGGGCAAGGGCGGGTCCGGCGCGGGCCGGGAGCACGGCGGCAAGCGGGATCCGAAAGCGCCGGGCGGGTCGGCGGGGAAGCCCAGTGCGGGCGGGTCGCCGGGGGCGTCGGGTCCGGCCGCGCCGTCGGCGGGTGCCAACCCGAAGCCCGGCGGTCCCGGTCCGGCCAAGCCGTCGCCGGGCGCCCCCTCTAAGCCGGCCCCGTCGCCGACCCGCTCGGTTCCGGCCCCGCCGCCCGTCTCGCCGCCCGCGCCCCCCTCGTCGTCGCCGCCTCCGGCCGCCTCCCCGTCGACGACCCCGGGGGCCGATACGCACAACACCGCGCTCCATCGCAATCAGCCTCCGATCGATCCGGAGCCGACCGCATCACCGCAGGTCGGACCGGTTTAGGAGGACTCGGTTTGCCTTAGGGGGGTGAGGGTGCGTATGGTAGTAGATCGTTTGATCCCATTGCCCGGCGCCGACACAGAAGAGCGCCGCGTGGCGCGTATTCCCTAGCCGTGGCTGACCGCATTGAGGCGGTCGAATTGCGAATTCACGGAGTTGACGGGCGCGTGCCGAGACTCCGGAAGGTTTCGCATTTCGCATGTCCATTTCCAGCACTGATCACTCCGTCCTGCCCGAGAACGAGAACAACGACTCCATCGAGGCCGTCCAGGTCGTCGAGGCCCGTGAGAACGACGTCGTCGAGGCCGTAGCGGCTTCCGACGTCATCGAGGTCGTGGAGATCGTCGAGTCCGAGGCGGACGAGAACGACGAGAACGCCGAGCCCACCGTCACCTTCGCGGCCCTCGGTCTGCCCGAGGGCGTCGTGCGCAAGCTCGCGCAGAACGGTGTGACCTCCCCCTTCCCGATCCAGGCCGCGACCATCCCGGACGCCCTGGCCGGCAAGGACATCCTCGGCCGTGGCCGCACCGGCTCCGGCAAGACCCTCTCCTTCGGTCTGCCGACCCTGGCCCAGCTGGCCGGCGGGCACACCGAGAAGAAGAAGCCCCGCGCGATCATCCTCACGCCGACGCGTGAGCTCGCGATGCAGGTCGCGGACGCCCTCCAGCCGTACGGCGACGTGCTCGGCCTGAAGATGAAGGTCGTCTGCGGCGGTACGTCGATGAGCAACCAGATCTACGCCCTGGAGCGCGGCGTCGACGTCCTCGTCGCCACCCCGGGCCGTCTGCGCGACCTCATCAACCGTGGCGCCTGCTCGCTCGCCAACGTCCAGGTCGCCGTCCTCGACGAGGCCGACCAGATGTCCGACCTGGGCTTCCTGCCCGAGGTCACCGAGCTGCTCGACCAGATCCCCGGCGGCGGCCAGCGCATGCTCTTCTCCGCCACCATGGAGAACGAGATCAGCACGCTGGTCAAGCGCTACCTGACCAACCCCGTCACGCACGAGGTGGACAGCGCGCAGGGCAACGTCTCGACGATGACCCACCACGTCCTGGTCGTGAAGCCGAAGGACAAGGCGCCGGTCACGGCCGCCATCGCCGCCCGCAAGGGCCGCACGATCATCTTCGTCCGCACCCAGCTCGGCGCGGACCGCATCGCCGAGCAGCTCTGCGAGTCGGGCGTCAAGGCCGACGCTCTGCACGGCGGCATGACCCAGGGCGCCCGCACCCGCGTCCTGGAGGACTTCAAGAAGGGCTACGTCAACGCCCTGGTCGCCACCGACGTCGCCGCCCGCGGCATCCACGTCGACGGCATCGACCTGGTCCTCAACGTGGACCCGGCCGGTGACCACAAGGACTACCTGCACCGCTCGGGCCGTACCGCCCGCGCCGGCAAGTCCGGTGTCGTCGTGTCGCTTTCGCTGCCGCACCAGCGTCGCCAGATCTTCCGGCTGATGGAGGACGCGGGCGTCGACGCCTCGCGCCACATCATCCAGAGCGCCGGCGCGTTCGACCCGGAGGTCGCCGAGATCACCGGCGCCCGTTCGCTGACCGAGGTCCAGGCCGACTCGGCGAACAACTCGGCCAAGCAGGCCGAGCGCGAGGTCGCCGACCTCACCAAGCAGCTGGAGCGCCTGACCCGTCGGGCCGGCGAGCTGCGCGAGGAGGCCGACCGTCTGGTGGCCCGCGCCGCCCGTGAGCGCGGCGAGGACCCGGAGGCCGCGGTGGCCGAGGTCGCCGCCGAGGCCGAGGCCGAGGTCGCGGCTGCTGCCGCCGCCGCTGCCGTGCCGGTCCAGCAGGAGTCCCGCGAGGAGCGCGGTGGCTTCCAGCGCCGTGACGACCGGGGCAACTTCGAGCGTCGCGACAACCGCGGTGGCGACCGTGGCGAGCGTGGCGGCTTCAACCGTGACCGTCGTGACGAGCGTCCCTCGGGCGGCTTCAACCGCGGTGGCGGCGACCGTCCGTTCAACCGTGACCGTCGTGACGAGCGCCCGGCCGGCGGCGGCTTCCGCCGTGACGACCGTCCCTCGGGCGGTTTCCGTCGCGACGACCGCCCCTCGGGTGGCTCCAACCGTGACGACCGCGGTGGCGACCGTGGCGGCTTCCGCCGTGACGACCGTCCCTCCGGTGGTTTCCGTCGTGACGAGCGTCCCTCGGGTGGCTTCAACCGTGACGACCGCGGTGGCGACCGTGGCGGCTTCCGCCGTGACGACCGTCCCTCGGGCGGTTTCAACCGTGACGACCGCGGTGGCGAGCGTGGCGGCTTCAACCGTGACCGTCGTGACGAGCGTCCCTCGGGCGGCTTCAACCGCGGTGGCGGCGACCGTCCGTTCAACCGTGACCGTCGTGACGAGCGTCCCGCCGGTGGCGGCTTCCGCACCGGTGGCCACGACCGCCCGCAGGGCCGTCGTGACGACCACCGCGGCACCGGCACCGGCACCGCGACCGGTTCCTTCGGCCGCCGCGACGACAAGCCCCGCTGGAAGCGCAACGGCTGATCCCGCTGCCTGACGGCTCATCAGGGCCCGTACCCCACCTGCTCGGTGTGGTGCGGGCCCTTTTGCATGGGCCCCCGCCACATGTCCGACACGGACGTATGAGGCGTAAGCCCATGAGCCGGGGCCCGCGCATCCGACGCTCCGTCAGATTCCGGCCACGGCACGGCGCATGGTCGGCCCCCGGGGAGGGAATCGCTGGGGGCATGACAAACGACGCCAGCACCAACTCCCCGGAGAAACAAGGATCCGCCGGCGCGGAAGGATCCGCCGGCGTGGCGACGACCGACGAGGAACGCCTGGCGCAGCTCGGCTACAAGCAGGTCCTGGCCCGCCGTATGTCGGCGTTCTCCAACTACGCCGTCTCGTTCACGATCATCTCGGTGCTGTCCGGCTGCCTGACCATGTACGCGTACGGCATGAAGACCGGCGGCCCCGCCCTCATCACCTGGGGCTGGGTGGCGGTGGGCCTCATGACGCTGGTCGTCGGTCTCGCGATGGCCGAGATCTGCTCCGCCTACCCCACCTCGGCCGGCCTCTACTTCTGGGCCCACCGGCTGGCCCCGCCGCGCAGCGCGGCGGCCTGGGCGTGGTTCACGGGCTGGTTCAACGTGCTGGGCCAGATCGCGGTGACGGCGGGCGTGGACTTCGGTGCGGCGTCGTTCCTCGGGGCGTATCTGAACCTCCAGTTCGGCTTCGAGGTGACCCCGGCCCGCACCATCCTGCTCTTCGCGGCGATCCTGCTGCTGCACGGCCTCCTGAACACGTTCGGCGTGCGGATCGTGGCGCTGCTCAACAGCGTGAGCGTGTGGTGGCACGTGCTCGGGGTCGTGGCCATCGTGGCCGCGCTCCTGTTCGTACCGGACACGCACCAGTCGACGTCGTTCGTCTTCACGCGCTTCGTGAACGAGACGGGCTTCACCAACGGCGTGTACGTGGTCCTGATCGGCCTGCTGATGGCGCAGTACACCTTCACCGGGTACGACGCCTCCGCGCACATGACGGAGGAGACGCACGACGCGTCCACGGCCGGCCCGCGCGGCATCGTCCGCTCCATCTGGACCTCCTGGATAGCGGGCTTCGTCCTG
Source organism: Streptomyces hundungensis (assembly GCF_003627815.1). Classification (NCBI taxonomy): domain Bacteria; kingdom Bacillati; phylum Actinomycetota; class Actinomycetes; order Kitasatosporales; family Streptomycetaceae; genus Streptomyces; species Streptomyces hundungensis. The sequence continues at coordinate 4,142,199 of NZ_CP032698.1, read as the reverse complement.
CTGCTCGGCTTCACGTACGCGATCGGCTCGTACGACACCCAGCTCGACTCGGCCACGGGCGCGCCGCCCGCCCAGATCCTCCTGGACTCCCTCGGCGAGACCGGCGGGAAGCTGCTCCTGCTCGTGGTGATCGGCGCCCAGCTCTTCTGCGGCATGGCCTCGGTGACGGCCAACTCCCGCATGATCTACGCCTTTTCGCGCGACGGGGCCCTGCCGTTCTCCCGCCTGTGGCACACGGTGAGCCCGCGCACCCGCACCCCGGTCGCGGCGGTCTGGCTGGCCGCGGGGGCCGCGCTCGTCCTCGGTCTGCCGTACCTCATCAATGTGACGGCGTACGCGGCCGTGACGTCGATCGCGGTGATCGGCCTGTACATCGCGTACGTCATCCCGACCCTGCTGCGCCTGTTCCGCGGCGACGCCTTCACCCCGGGCCCCTGGCACCTGGGCCGCTGGTCGCGCCCGGTCGGCATCGTCGCGGTGGCCTGGGTGACGGTCATCACGGTCCTGTTCATGCTGCCCCAGGTCTCCCCGGTGACCTGGGAAACCTTCAACTACGCCCCCCTGGCCGTCCTGGCGGTCCTCGGCTTCGCCACGGCGTGGTGGCTGGCGTCGGCCCGCCACTGGTTCTTGCGGGGCGTGCGGGGGGAGTAGGGGGCGTTGCCGGCGGGAGCCAACTCGGGGTGGCCCCGGCCCGCGGAAGTGTCACCCCGTTATGTCCGCATCGGGCAGCGCGCGGTGGCCTCCCACCCGACCCGCGACGGGCCCGACACCCGATACCCGATCGGCTGCCGGGCGCCGTCCGGCTATGCTCGGGGGTGACTCGCCAAGGGCCATTAGCTCAATTGGCAGAGCAGCGGACTTTTAATCCGTTGGTTGTCGGTTCGAGTCCGACATGGCCTACCGCTTGTCGCAGCGTCAGATCTGCTCTGACCTGCAACTTCTTCGGTCCGACTGGGAACGCCCAGTCGGACCGAAGTCGTTTCGACCGCTTTGCGGCCCATGTGCGTGCTCGAAGAGTGCCCCAACCGCCGGCGCGCGTACTGGGTGCGCTGCGGCGACCGAGGCGCGAACTTGGTGACGTTGCGGACGCGGCGCCGGCCGAGCTGGACGCACCTCGTGTTCCTCGGGCTTCGTGCGCAGGATCCACCCTGGGTAGGCGGGGGCGCCGGGGCCGCAAGGCTCCGGGCGGTGGGCGACCCAGGGTGGGGTGGGTGGGGTGGATATTGTGCGGGGGACAGGGGGCCGGTCGGGGTTTTCGGAGGCGTTTGTGGTGGAGGGAGTCACGTGATCGAGGCCGGCCGGACATGGCGGCACCTGTTGGCCGTACTGCTGCGTGGCGAGGATCTCGGTGCGGATGACGCCCGGTGGGCCATGCGCCAGGTGATGGACGACGCGGCCGATCCGGCGCAGCTCGCCGGGTTCCTGGTCGCGCTGCGGGCCAAGGGCGAGAGCGCCGAGGAGATCCACGGGCTGCTCGACGCCCTGATGGAGCGGGTCGTTCCGCTCCCCGTGGACGGCGCCGACGTCGTCGACATCGTGGGTACCGGCGGCGACGGCGCGCACACCGTGAACGTGTCCACGATGGCCGCCGTCGTGGTGGCCGGAGCCGGCGTCCCGGTCGTCAAGCACGGCGGTCGCTCGGTCTCCAGCAAGGCCGGCGCCGCCGACGTACTGGAGGCCCTCGGGCTCCCCCTCGACCTCACCCCGGACGCCGTCGCCCGCTGCGTACGCGAGACCGGCATCGGCTTCACCTTCGCGCCCCGCTTCCACCACGGGCTGCGGCACGCGGGCCCGGTCCGCAAATCGCTCGGCGTGCCCACCGTCATCAACTACCTGGCCCCGCTGACCAACCCCGCCCGTCCCCGTACCGCCGTGGTCGGCTGCTCCAACACCGCGCTCGCGCCCGTCCTCGCGGACGTGCTCGCGGCGCGCGGGGCGAGTGCGCTGGTGGTGCGCGGCGACGACGGGCTCGACGAGATCACCACGGCCGCGCCGACCCGGGCGTGGGTCGCCGCGGCCGGGCGGGTGCGTCAAGTGGGCCTGGACACAGCCGAGTTCGGCCTCCCTCGCTGTGCGCCCGACGCCCTGCGCGGCGGCGACGCCGCCTATAACGCGCGCGCCGTCCACCGGGTGATGGACGGCGAGACCGGGCCGGTGCGCGACGCCGTGCTCGCCAACGCGGCGGGCGCGCTGGCCGCGTACCGGGGGTTCGGTGACCGCGACCTGCCCGACGCGTTCGCCGCCGCCCTGGACGAGGCCCGCCACGCCCTCGACTCCGGCGCCGCCGCCCGAACCCTGAAGACCTGGCTGGACCTCGCCCGCTCGCTCCGGGGGCCCGCGCGGTAAATGGTTCGGAGCACCCCTGCGAGTGGCGTACAGTTGTGTTTACCGACGCGGGGTGGAGCAGCTCGGTAGCTCGCTGGGCTCATAACCCAGAGGTCGCAGGTTCAAATCCTGTCCCCGCTACTGAACGAAGAGGCCCGGCACTTGAAAAAGTGCCGGGTCTTTTTGTTGCTTGTGAGTGAGTACGCTGAGTTGTCGTGCGTGCGCGGGGAGTGAGTGGCCGCGGAGTGAGTGCGGCCGTACGGCTGGGCATGCGGGTCGGCGCGTGCGCGTACGTAAGTGTCGGTGCGAGGTGGTGGTGGGGATGCGGCGGAGGGTGCTGGCCGGTGTGCTGCTGGTCGTCGGGCTCGGGGCCGGGCTGAGCGGGTGCCAGGAGGCGGGGGGTCCCGTGCCCGTCGTGGTGCGGGGGCCCGCCGTCGGGGTCACGGTGCCTGCTCACGGCTGTCGTCTCAACCGGGACGGCTGGGCCGAGCTGCCCTGTGTGCCCGAGCGGGCGGCCAATCATCGCCACACCCGGGGGAGCTGTGTGCGGGGGCGCCCCGGCCCGCACCGCTGCCGCCGCCACTGACGCCGTCTCCCCGCATGGGTGCGTCGAGTGGCCGCCGAGGCCGAAAAGCGGCAGGCTGGTCGAGTGCGGCAGCGAGCAGAGGGCGACAGGCGCCTGGTACGGGCGCTACCCGTACTTCTCATCGTGGTCGGCTTCGTCTTCGACGCCTCCACCCCGCCCGATCTGACGGCCGCCGCTCTCTTCGCGGGTGCACCGGTGGCCGCCGCCCCGTTCTACTCCGACCGCGGCACCGCCGCCGTCGGCGCCGGTTCGGTGGCCGCCGTCGTGGCCCTCTGGTTCATACACGACCTCCCCAACCTCGGCGAAGGCGCCAGCGAGCTGTTCACCGTGCTCACGGTGAGCGCCCTCGCCCTCGTCATCAATCGCATCCTGCGCCACAGCGGCGAGCAGCTGGCCTCCGCCCGCGTCATCGCCGAGACCGCGCAGCGCGCCGTACTGCCCACCCCCGCGGCCCGCATCGGCGGTCTTCATGTCGCCGCGCGGTACGAGGCTGCGCAGGCGGACGCCTTCATCGGCGGGGACCTCTTCGCCGTGCAGGACACCCCGTACGGGGTCCGGCTCATCGTCGGTGACGTACGCGGCAAGGGGCTCCAGGCGGTGGAGGCCGTCGCCGTGGTGATCGGTGCGTTCCGTGAGGCGGCCGAGCAGGAGTCGTCCCTGGAGGCGGTGACGCAGCGGCTGGAACGGGCGCTGGCCCGCGAGGGGACCCGGCGCGACCGGCTCGACGCGGTCGAGGGGTTCACCACGGCGCTGCTCGCCGAGATCCCGCGCGGCGAGAGCACCGTACGCCTGGTGAACCGGGGCCACCCCGAGCCCTTCCTGCTGCACGCGGACGGGTCGCTCGACGCGCTGGTGCCGAGCGAGCCCGCGCTTCCGCTCGGCATGTCCGACCTCGGGGTGTGGCCGGACCGCGCGGACGCGCGCCCCTTCCCCGCCGGCTCGATGCTGCTGCTCTACACGGACGGCCTGTCCGAGGCCCGTGACAAGGCGGGCGTCTTCTACCAGCCCGGCGCCCGGCTGAGCGGTGCGATCTTCCCGGGCCCTGAGGAGGTCCTGGACGCGCTCGTCGACGACGTACGCCGCTACACGGGTGGCGGCTCCAGCGACGACATGGCGCTGCTGGCGGTGGCCCGGCCGGCCGAGGGGCAGCCGGAGCGGCGCCGCACGGTCCAGATCGTGAAGTAGGGGCCTCGCGGAAGGGGGTTTCGCGGGGGACGGGGTCGTCACCGAGGGTGCCCGACAGTGTCCCTGCGCATAACAATTGACACACCATCAGAAAGCGCCGGTGATGAAGGTGACGCTGAGAAGTCGTCAACTCGCCCGGAATGCCCCGGCAATGGGCACTAAGTCCGGGCCAGAACCGTTAACGATCAGTGGGAACGGCTTGGAATCCTCCCCCCGTGTCTATTAACGTTCGATAACGCAGCGCGGCCGTCCCAGCCGCCGCCACGGCGGCACCGCGCGCCTGCGCCGAATCCCGTCAGGGAACCGGGGAACCACCGACTTGGGGTGAATCGGACGTCCGTCATGGGCGCTCGTAGGAGACCTTCCTGCTCCGAACCCTCCCCTTGGCCTCAGGGTCAGGGGGACCCCCACCGCCAACCGGTAGGCGAGAAGGAAGGAAAGGAGCGCGCCCCCGTGGCCGCCAACGAGCCTGCCCTCGGCACCCCCCTCCCCGCGTTCCCCTCCACGACGCTCGACCCGGCGAGACCCCAGCCGCTGTACGGGGACGCGCCCGGCGAGACGGAGACCTGGGAGGAGTGGGACCCGACCGAGGAGTCCGTACGCCCCGTCCGCGGCCGGCACCGGGTGGCCAAGCAGCGCGGTGGCGGGCTCGCCCGGAGCTCCACGGTTCTCGGCGTCGGTGTCATCGCGGCGGTCGGCGCGGGCGGCATGGCCAGCGCGCAGAGCAAGCCGCCGGTCTCCATATCGCTGCCCGACTCCCTCAGCGCGAGCCTGCCCGACCTCGGATCGCTGCCCGGCGTCGGCGAACTGGTCCCGCACCACGCTCCGGACAGCCTCACGTCCGGCGCCGCCCAGGCAGACCAGAAGATCGCCGCGGCGCCGCTGACCATGACGGGCCTGTCCACCGGCGAAGCCGAGCGGGGCGCCACCGACGCGGGCGAGGCGCTGCGCGCCCGCATCCTCCAGCAGGCCGCACAGCAGAAGGCCGGTGCCGCCGCCGAGGCGAAGGCGGCCGCGCAGCAGGCCGCGGCCCAGAAGGCGGCGCGGGAGGCGGCGGCCCAGCAGGACGCGGCGCGGGCGAAGGCCGCGGCGGAGAAGAAGGCGCAGGAGGAGGCGGCGGAGAAGAAGGCGGAGGAGGAGCGGCTGGCCAAGCTGGCGGCGAGCTACTCGCTGCCGGTCGGCTCGAACACGCTCACCTCGACGTTCGGCGAGGCCGGCTCGATGTGGTCCTCCGGCCACCACACCGGCCTCGACTTCGCGGCGCCCACGGGTACGCCGCTCAAGGCGATCCACTCCGGCACGATCGTGTCGGCGGGGTGGGCGGGGGCGTACGGGTACCGGACGGTCGTCAAGCTCGACGACGGCAGTGAGCTCTGGTACTGCCATCAGTCGTCGATCGCGGTCAGTGCGGGGCAGCGGGTGGCGACGGGGGAGGTTGTTGGGCGGGTGGGGGCGACGGGGAATGTTACGGGGCCGCACTTGCACCTGGAGGTGCATACGCCGTCCGGCACGGGCATCGACCCCATGACCTGGCTCCAATCCAAGGGGCTCGCCCCTTGACCCTGGGTTCGGGGCTTGCCCCTTGACCCCGGGGGTCCGGCGCGGCTGAACTCGCCGTTGGGCAGGGCCGGCGGCTTTTTGCGCAGTTCCCCGCGCCCCTTAACTCTCTCGACCCTGCGGACCGTGCGTGGCTGGTCGCGCAGTTCCTCGCGCCCCTTACCCCCGTTTTCGACCGCGGGTCGTGGTCGCTTCTCGCGCCGTTCCCCGCGCCCCTGAAAACCCGTTTTCGGCTGCGGACCGTGGGTGGCTGGTCGCGCAGTTCCCCGCGCCCCTAGCTACTCGGTGCTGGCCCGCGTCGGCCACCTCAGCCCGTCCGGCGATTGAGGACGAGCGCCCTTTAGGCGCGAACGGGGTCTGGGGCGGAGCCCCAGGGCCGGAACCAACCAACCCGCTGCACGGGCGGGCGGGTGGGCGAGGTGCCTGGGGACTGGGGCGGAGCCCCAGGGGCTCAGATGGGCCAACCCCCGTCACGGGTGCGGGCCCGGGGGTTAGGTCAGGTAGGGGTTGTAGGTGGGTGGGGGCGTGGGGGGCCAGTAGGGGTAGGGGGACGGCGGGCCGGGGTGCGGGGGCGGCCAGGCCCGGCCCGTGGCCCCCGCCGCGTACAGCAGCGCCGGCCCCGCAACCGGCTTGCGCTCCCACAGATGGTGGAGCAACTCCTGCTCGCGGGCCGCGAAATCGGGCCCGGGCCCGGTGGCCCCCGCACTGCGATACGCCCGGTGCCGCAGAAACGCGAGCGCGGTCGCGAACGCCTCGTACTCGGCGACCGCCCGCGCCGCCGACTTCCCCCCGAGACGGTGCTGCGCGAACTCGCGCGCCGTGGCGCGGGCCCGCATCGAGGAGAGCGCGAACGGCTCGGCAAGCCCGAGCCACCCCGCCGCGGCGTACGCGGGCAGCTCGGCGGCGACCGTACGCAGCTCCCGCTGGCGGCTCCAGATCGCGAGCCAGGTGACAAGCCCGAACGCCGGCACCATGAACCCCCCGTACACGATGAGGAAGCCGTACGCCCCGAACAGCGTCGAGCTGTTCCACAGGGCGTGCATGCCCATCGCGCACACCAGGCCGAGCAGCGGGAACACCACCCGGCGCAGCCTCCTGCCGGACGGCGCGAGCGCGGCCACCCCGAACCCGATGCCCGTCATCACCGTGAACAGCGGGTGGGCGAACGGCGACATGACGACCCGTACGAAGAAGGTCGCGGCGGTCGTCGAGGCGAGGCCGCCGCTGTGGCTGGCCTGGTCCTCGCCGAACGCGTTGCCCAGGTACAGGATGTTCTCGGTGAAGGCGAAGCCGGTCGCGGTGAAGCCGGCGAAGACGACGCCGTCGACGAGACTCTTGAAGTCGCGTCTGCGGAACAGGAACAGCAGCAGGACGGCCGCCGCCTTAGCGCTCTCCTCGACTATGGGCGCTATCACGCCGGCGCCCAGATGGTCGGCCGAGGAGGGGTCGGCGGTGGCCGTGGCTATCCAGCGCGTCGCGAACGAGTTGGCGATGATCGCCACCAGGGCGGCGGCGCAGGCGCCCCACGCCAGGGCGAAGAAGAGGTTGCGCCAGGGGCCCGGGTCCACCCGGTCCAGCCAGCGGAACGCGGCGGCCAGCAGCGGCACCGGAAGGACGGCGAGCCCGAGCCCGACCAGGAACCCCTCGGTGCCCGTCTCGTCCCGTACGAGCGCGAAGATGACCAGGCCGCACAGGGCGAGCAGGGTGATCAGCGCGCCCGCGCGGACCGCCTTGGAACGCCAGAAGTCGCGGCGCGGCCGGTAGCGCCACTTCGCACGGTCCGGGGGGACCGCGTCGAAGCGGGGCTCGTCCGCGCACGCCGGAACCGGCTGGGCCGAAAAGGCCGACCCGGCCTGCTGGGGCGCCTGCCCGGGGTGCGGGCGATGCGGAAGCGACTCGAAGGACACCTGACGACCCTAACGAGGGTCACTGACAATGCGCGACGGTGCCCTCACCATCGGCGCCACGCGCACGATCCGCGCTATCCGCCGTGCCCGACGCGTCGGAACAGCAGATCGTGGACGACGTGTCCCTTGTCGAGGCCCTGGCCCTCGAACCGGGTCAGCGGCCGGAACGCGGGGCGCGGCGCGTAGCCGCCGCCGTCCACGGTGTTCTCGAAGTCGGGGTGCGCGTCGAGGACTTCCAGCATCTGCTCGGCGTAGTCCTCCCAGTCCGTCGCGCAGTGCAGGACGGCGCCGGGCTTCATGCGGGTCGCGGCGAGGGAGAGGAACTCGGGCTGGATCAGGCGGCGTTTGTGGTGCCGCTTCTTGGGCCACGGGTCGGGGAAGTACACGCGCAGGCCGTCCAGGGCGTCCGGCCGCAGCATTTCGCGCAGCAGGATGATGGCGTCGCCGTTGGCCACGCGGACGTTGTTCAGGCCGCCGCGTTCGGCGAGCCCGAGGAGATTGCCCTGGCCGGGGGTGTGGACGTCGACGGCGAGGATGCCCGTGCCGGGGTCGTCGGCGGCCATCTGCGCGGTGGCCTCGCCCATGCCGAAGCCGATCTCCAGGACGACGGGCAGCCCCTCGAACATCTCGACCAGGTCGATCTCGCGCAGCCCGTCGATGTCGAAGCCCCACACCGGCCACAGGCGTTCCAGGTACTCGCCCTGGCCGGTGGTGACGCGGCTGCGGCGGGGTTGGAAGCTGCGGATGCGGCGCTCGTGGTGCGAGCCGGCCGGGTCGGCGGCGGGGCCGCCCGGGAAGCGGGGTGCCTTGTCCCGGGGCAGGACCTTTTCGGTCCGGGGGGCGGGGGGTTCGGGGGTTTGGGGCTGCTCAGACACAATGTTGTGATTCTACGGGGCGGAGTGCGGCGGGATGCCTGTACCGAAGCCCCCTCCCTCCCCGCACCGCCGCGGGCCCCCTCTCACCCCGGGGGCCCGCCCCCATCCCGGCCCCGCCCCCACACGGCCCTGATCGCGCAGTTCCCCGCGCCCCCAAAGAACCTGTTTTCGTCTGCGGCCCGCAGGTGGCTGGTCGCGCAGTTCCCCGCGCCCCTAACCCCTCTCGATCCTGCGGACCGTGCCCGCGTCTCGCGCAGTTCCTCGCGCCCCTTAAGTGCTCGGTGCTGGCCCGCATCGGCCACCTCAGCCCGTCCGGCGATTGAGGACGAGCGCCCTCAAGGCGCGATACGGGGTCTGGGGCGGAGCCCCAGGGGCCTGCTTTCGCCTGCGGACCGTGCGTGGCTGGGCGCGCAGTTCCCCGCGCCCCTAACTACTCGGTGCTGGCCAGCACCTCAGCCCGTCCGGCGATTGAGGACGAGCGCCCTTAAGGCGCGAACGGGGTCTGGGGCGGAGCCCCAGGGGGCCGGGGCCATCCAACCCCCTGCACGGGCGGGTGGGTGGGGAGACGCCCAGGGGGTTGGGTCAGGGGCGGGGTAGGGCTGCCAAGGCCCTTCTCGCTACCTCTCTTCCGATCGGCAGGGACGCCGTCGCCGCAGGGCTCGGCGCGTTCAGGACGTGGATCGTCCGGGGCGCCGAGCGGATGAGGAAGTCGTCCACGAGCGTGCCGTCCCGCAGGACCGCCTGGGCCCGAACCCCCGCCGGGGCAGGGCGGAGGTCGGCCTCGCGTACCGAGGGGAGCAGGCGCCGGACCGCGTCCGTGAAGGCCCGCTTCGACCAGGACCGGTGCAGCTCGCCCGCGCCGTAGCGCCAGTGGCGGCGGGCTATCCGCCAGGAGCCGGGCCAGGCGAGGGTGCCGGCCAGCTCGCGCGGCCGCACCGTGCGCCAGTCGTAGCCCTCGCGGGCCGCGGCCGGCACCGCGTTGGGGCCGACGTGGACCGTGCCGTCGACGCCCCGGGTGAGGTGGACGCCGAGGAAGGGGAACGCGGGGTCGGGCACCGGGTAGACCAGGCCCTTGACCAGCCCGGGCCGGGCCAGCTCGTAGTACTCGCCGCGGAACGGCACGATCCGTACCCCGGGGTCGTCGCCCGCGAGCCGGGCCACCCGGTCGCAGTGCAGGCCGGCGCAGTTGACCAGGGCCCGGGCGCGCAGCACCGTACCGTCGGCCAGGCGTACGGCGACGCCGAGGGAGGGGCGCCGGTCGATGTGGACGACTTCCGCGCCGTAGCGCACCTCGGCGCCGGACAGCTCGGCGAGGCGCGCCGCGACCGCCCCGTAGTCGCACACCCCCGTCGTGCCGACGTGGATCGCCGCGAGCCCGCGCACCTCCGGCTCGTACGCCGCTATCTGCGGGGGGCCGAGCTCGCGCACCGGGATGCCGTTCTCCCGGCCGCGCTGCACCAGGGCGTGCAGCCGTGGCAGCTCGGCGCGCTCGGTGGCCACGATCAGCTTGCCGGTGACCTCGTGCGGGATGCCGTGCCGTGCGCAGAACTCGACCATCTCGGCCGCGCCGCGCACCGCGAAGCGCGCCTTGAGGGAGCCGGGCTTGTAGTAGATGCCGCTGTGGATGACCCCGCTGTTGCGCCCGGTCTGATGTCGGGCGGGGCCGTTCTCCTTCTCCAGGACCGTCACGCGCGTCCCGGGTGCCTCCCGCGTCAGGGCGTACGCCGTCGACAGGCCCACGATCCCGCCGCCGACCACCAGCACATCGCAGTCGTACGTCGTCACCCAGGCACCTCCCACCCCGGTCGTGTCTTCCCGGAGGACGGCCCCGGACCCCCTCATCACATACTGCACTGACCCACTGACACTCCCGGTAAACGTCCGGTGGAGGCCGCTACGCCGGCGTCACCAGAAGGGGCCTGGCGCGTTCGCGCAGCTCGGCGACGCGGGGCTCGTCCCCGTAGGGCTCCAGGCGGTGCAGCAGATCGCGTACGTACTCGGTGGTGCGGGCCGAGGAGATGCGGCCCGCGACCTCGACAGCCCGGGTGCCGGCCGCGCACGCCGCGTCCAGGTTGCCCGACTCCAGCTCGGCCACCGCGCTCACCACCAGGCGCAGCCCGTGCGAGCGGACGAACTCCTCGGTGGGCCGCGACAGGGCCTGCTCGGTGAAGCGGCGCACCTGCCGGGGCGCCTTCAGGTCGCGGTAGCACTCGGCGGCGTCCGCGGCGAAGCGGTCGTAGGAGTAGAAGCCGAGCCAGGAGGGGTCGCAGTCGCCGTCGCGCGAGCGCTCGAGCCAGGCCTCGGCGGCCTTGAGGGCGGCCTCGGCGGGGTGCCCGTCGCCGGCCTTGGCGTGGGCGCGCGCCTCCACGAGGCGGAAGAAGGACATGGTGCGGGCGGTGGCGAGCCCGCGGTTGCGCTCGACGGCGGCCTGCGCGAGGTCGACGCCCTCGTCGGCGAAGCCCCGGTAGGTGGCCTGGAGGGACATCGAGGCCAGGACGTATCCGCCCAGCGGCACGTCGGCCGCGGCGCGCGCCAGCCGCAGGGCCTGGATGTAGTAGCGCTGGGCGGCCTCCTGCTGGCCGGTGTCGAAGGCCATCCAGCCGGCGAGCCGGGTCAGCTCGGCGGTCGCGCCGAACAGGGCGCGCCCCACCTCGTCGCTGTAGGAGCCGAGCAGCAGCGGGGCCGCGTCGACCCGTAAGCACTCGGGGACCATCGAGGAACGCCAGTCGCCGCCGCCGTACTTGGAGTCCCACCGGCGGGCGTCCTCGGCCGCCTCGCGCAGCTTGGCGACATCGCTGTGGCCGACCTTCAGCGGCGGCAGGTCGGTCAGTTCGACGCTGCGGGCCACCGAGGAGTCGGCGGGGGTGATGAGCCAGCGGGAGGCCGGTGTGGCGTACGCGCTGACGGCGAAGGAGCCCGCGAGGGACTGCCAGATGCCGCCGCCGGCCCGCCGTCCGGCCAGATCCAGCCGGTACAGGTCGGTCGCCGAGCGCACCGCCTCCGACACGTCGCGCGGGAAGGCGAGCCCGACCTCGGGGGCCGGGTCGGCGTCCGCGAGGCCGATTTCGTGCAGCGGGACGGGCCGGCCGAGCTTGGCGCCGATCGCCGCCGCTATGAGATGGGGCGCGGCGCCCTGCGGCACCATGCCCTTGGAGACCCACCGGGCCACGGAGGTCTTGTCGTAGCGAAGGGTCAGGCCTCGTTGCGCGCCGAGGTCGTTGACCCGTCGCGCCAGGCCGGCATTGCTGATTCCCGCGAGGGCGAGAACGGTGCCGAGCTTCTCGTTCGGCCCGCGTTGCTCCCTGGACATGCGCCACCCCTCGACACAGACGGCGTTCCCCCGAGTGGCCTGGTGTCCGATTCGTCGGCCGCACAAGCACGTGGCCGAGCCCTCGGGTATATGCCAGCCGTGAGAAACAGCAGTAAACACAGCGTAGTTCGCCGCATCCCGACCGTTAAGAGGCGGTCTTCCGTATGGCGAGATTGTTTTCCGTACGGCCGGTTGCGGACACCGGGGGGCGCGGGCCGGCCGCGGAGCGGTTGCGCCGGGGGGCGGCGGGACCGGTCGCCGCCGCGCTCCCGACGTGTGGCCGTGCGCCCGGCCGTGCGCTCTCGCCGGTCCCCCAGGGGAGCGCTTCCATGTGTGGTGCGTGGGTCGGCCCGCTGCGTGGATCCAGTGGGCTGGGGGACACCGCCGCCTCAATCCCCGCGGGCGGCGGACCGGTCCGGGAGGCGAACAGCGCCTCCCGGACCGTGTGTTGAGGGTCCCCCGGGGCGGGTGTGACGACCGCTCGACCGACGGAGAATGGCCGGATATCGCCCCTCGTCGGAGGGTTCCGGCGAGTGGCACGGGTCTCTCGCGACCCGTCCCGTACGTCCCGGGACCGACGCCAATCGGCCATCGTCCGGGGCCAATTCACTGCGTGTGCCCGCTTCCCGTAGCCCCTCCGGGGCGCCGTTGTCGTGGCAGCATGGGGCCCGGCCTCCTTCGGGCCGTGCGGAGCGTACTGACGGGAAGCCGTCACGACGTATTCTGACGGTGCGTCACATCGAGGGCGGTACGGGGATGTCCACGAGTTGTCCACAGCCTGTGGAGGCGCGATGCGGTGGTTGGTGGGGTGGAGCAGCGTCGCCGCAAGCTTCCGCGCGGGCGCCCAGGGGGCCGGCGGATACGGCACGGCGGGCGCCGTCGGCGAGCCCGACGAGGGCCGCACCGTCCACCCCGTCGGAGCCCAACTCCTGTGGGGCGACCCGGATCCGCTGTGGGCGGTCGGCGACTGGCGGCCCGACGAGATCCGCATCGTCAGCGTCGGAGCCGACACCCGCCTCGCCGTACTGGGCTGCTGCGCCGCCACCGACGAGGAACTGCGCGTCGGACTCTTCGCCGCGCGCGGGGGCGCACTGCGCCACCTCACCGCCTGGCCCGGCAGCTACACGGCCGTCGCCCAGGTCGCCCGCCGGGTGACGGTCGTCGGCGACCTGGCCGGCGCGCGGCCCGTCTTCTACACCCCCTGGGCGGGCGGAACGGCCTACGGCACGGCGGCACTTCCGCTGGCCGACCTCATCGAGGCCCAGCTCGACATCGGCCACCTCGCCGCCCTCCTCGCCTGCCCCGACGTGCCCGAGGCGCTCGGCGACTCCACCCCCTACGCGGGCGTACGGCGCATCCCGCCCGGCCATGCGCTGGTCCTGCGCGAGGGCTCGCGGGAGATCACCGGGTACGAGCCGGTCGCCTCGCTCGCGGTGGCCGCGCCCCAACTGGCGCCCGTGGCCGCGGTGGACGGCGTCCGCGACGCGCTGGTGGCCGCGGTACGGGCCCGGCTCACCGCGCCCCGGCACGCCCCCGAGACCCTGCCGCCCGACCCGGGCCCGGTCCCCGGCATGGGCCCGGCCGAGCGGCGCGCGGCCCGCGGCGGCCCGGCGCCCGGCATAGGGGCCGACCTCTCAGGAGGCCCCGCCTCCGCCACCCTGGCCCTGCTCGCGGCCGGTCTTCCCGGCGTGCCCGGCACCGTATTGGGCCACGGCACCGGCGCGGGCGAGCGGCTGCTCGCCGTCACCTTCAACGACCTCACCGTGCCCGGCGCCGGCCGCCAGGCCGAGCTGGAGCGGGCCGGCGCGATGGCCGCCAACCCGCGCCTGCACCACGTGGTGGTGACCGGCGGCGAGGAGTTCCTGCCCTACGCGGACCTGGAGGGCCCCCTCACCGACGAGCCGGGGCCGTCCCTGATCGCCGCCCCCCGGCACCGCAGGCGCCTGCTCTCGGGCAGCGCGGACCACTTCACCGGAAGCGGCGCACGCCAGGTCCTGGACGCCCATCCGGCGCGCCTGGCCGACCTACTGATGGACCGTCAGCGACGCCATCTGCTGCGGCCCGCGACGGCCCTGGCGAAGGCTGGCGGCCCCTCGGCGAACTCCCTCTTCGTCCCGCTCACCGTCTACCGCGCGGCCCGCCGCCTGGCCCGCACCCCCTACCGCGCCGGCATCGAGTCGGCGGCCGACGCCCTGCGCGAGCCCAGCTTCGACGACGCGACCAGTCCGCTCTCCATCTCCCTGGCCGCCCTGTCGTGGACCCGCCCAGGACCGGCCGCGCGCTGGCTGACCGGCGAGGCACTCGCCGAGGTCTCGGCCCGCCTGATGGCCTCGGCGACCCGCCCGGCCCCCTCGCAGCGCCCCGGCCAGGCCCGCGCCTCGGCGGCGCTGGCCCGGTACGCGGCCGACCACCGCGTCCTGGAACAGGCCGCCGAGGTACGCAGCCAGCGCCTGCACGCCCCGTTCCTGGACAACCAGGTCGTCCGGGCCTGCCGCGCGCTGCCCGAATCCCTGCGGGTCCAGCCCGGCGCCCGGGCCACGATCCTGCGGACGGTCCTGTCGGCGTCCGGGGTCCGCGACCTGCCCCCCGGCTGGGGCGCCCCCTCGCACGGCCCCACGGCGACCGCCCGGGCCGGCCTGCGCCACTTCGCAGACCCGCTGATCTCCCTCTTCGAGGCCCCGCTGCTCGCGGACGCGGGCCTGATAGAGGCCCGCACCGTACGCAAGGCCGTACGCGCGGCGGCCGCGGGCGAGCCCCTCCCGCTGGACGGCCTGGCCGACCTGATCTCCACCGAACTGTGGCTGCGCCGCCTGCTGTCCCGCAGAGGCACCTGCTGGACCGGCACGGCCGCGCCACGCCAACGCGCGGTGGCGGGCGGCGTGACCCCGCCGCGCCGCCCGACCCTGAGGTCCTGAGGACCCGGGGACCCGTGGACCCGAGGCCATGAGGGACCAGGGCGTGAGGCCACCCGCAGGGGGCGGGGGCTCAGCGGGAGGGCGCTTCGGGGGAGGGCCCGCATTCGCCGCCGGGCCGCCCCCGCCCCGGCCCCCCGCATAATGAACCCGTGCGGTACCTGATCCTGGGCGCCACCGAGGCGCACGAGCCCGATGGCACGTCCATACCCCTGGGCGGTCGCAGGGTGCGCGCCCTCCTGACCGCGCTGGCACTGCGGGTGCCCCGGGCCGTCCCGGTGGCGACCCTCATCGACGACGTATGGGCGGACGATCCGCCCCAGGACGCCCCGGCCGCCCTCCAGGCGCTCGTGGGTCGGCTGCGGCGGGCGCTGGGCAAGGACGCCGTGGAGTCCGGCCCGGCCGGATACCGGCTGACCGCACCGCGCCACGCCGTCGACCTGTTCGTGTTCGAGGAGCGCGCCGCACAGGGCGCGGCCCAACTCGCCGCGGGCGAGCCCGAACGCGCCGCCACCACCCTGCGCGCCGCCCTCGCGCTGTGGCGCGGACCCGCCCTCTGCGACCTCCCGGAACCCGACGGCGCCGTACGCGCCGAAGCCCAGCGCCTGAGCGCCCGGCGCAACCGCATCGAGGCGGATCTGCGGCGCGGCGCCACCCACGGGCTGCTTCCCGAGCTGACGGAGCTGCTCGCCTCGTACCCGTACGACGAGACGCTGCACTCCCAGATGATCCGCACCCTGGTCGCCGAGGGCCGCAGGGCCGACGCGCTGGCCGCCTACGAGCAGGCCCGCCGCACCCTGGCCGACGCCCTCGGCACCGACCCCGGCCCCGAACTGGCCGCCCTGCACGCCGAGTTGCTGGCGGGCGGCCCCGCCGTCGAGCGGCCCGCCCCGGCCCCTTCCCCTCGCCCCGAGGGCAACCTGCGGCCCCGGCTGACCTCGTTCGTCGGCCGTGAGCCCGAACTCGCCTCGATCCAGGGCGACTTGGCGACGTACCGGCTGGTCACCCTCACCGGGCCCGGCGGCACCGGCAAGACCCGCCTCGCGGAACAGGCCGCATCGGCGGCACGCGTCGACGCCTGGCTCGTCGAACTCGCCCCGCTGGACGACCCCGGTGCCGTGCCCGGCGCCGTGGTCTCCGCGCTCGGCCTGCGCGAGACGACCCTGCTGGCGCGCGAGGGGCAGCCCGGCCACGACGACCCCACCGCCCGCCTCGCCGACGATCTCTCCCGCCGCCCCGACACGCTGCTCGTCCTCGACAACTGCGAGCACGTCATCGACGCCGCGGCCCGCCTCGCCGAGACCCTCCTGACCCGCTGCCCGCGCCTGCGCATCCTCGCCACCAGCCGGGAGCCGCTCGGTGTGCCCGGCGAGACGGTCCGCCCGGTCGAACCGCTGCCGCCCGCCCCGGCCCACCGCCTGTTCGCCGAGCGCGCCCGCGCCGTACGCCCCGACTTCGACCCCGGTGCCGACCCCGAGGCGGTGGCGGAGATCTGCCGTCGCCTGGACGGGCTGCCGCTCGCCATCGAACTCGCCGCCGCCCGGCTGCGGTTGCTCACCCCCCGCCAGATCGCCGACCGGCTCGACGACCGCTTCCGCCTGCTGACCGGCGGCAGCCGTACCGTACTGCCCCGGCAGCAGACCCTGCGGGCCGTCGTCGACTGGTCCTGGGACCTGCTCGAAGAGCCCGAGCGCACCGTGCTGCGCCGCGCCTCCGTCTTCGCCGGCGGCTGGGACCTCGCCGCCGCCCAGGCGGTGTGCGCGGCCACCGACGACCTCGCCGCCCTCGTCGAGAAGTCCCTGGTCATCGCGGTCCCCGCGCCCGACGGCAGCGGAATGCGCTACCGGATGCTGGAGACCATCCACGAGTACGCCACCGAGCGGGCCGCCGAGACCCCGCAGGTGCTGCGCGAGGCGGCCGACGCCCACACCGCGTACTACCGCGCACTGGTCGCCGAGGCGGAACCCCTCATCCGCTCCGCCGAACAACTCCCCTGGATCCGTTGCCTGGAGACGGAGCTCGACAACATCCGGGCCGCGCTGCGCCGCACCACGACCGGACGCACCGCCGACGAGGAGGCCGCCACCGAACTCGTCCTGAACATGGGCTGGTTCTGGTGGCTGCGCAACTACCGTACGGAAGGCGCCGGTTGGGGCCGGGCTGCCGCCGAGCTCGCGCCGCTCCCCGACGACGAGTGCGACCCGCGGTACTGGCCGCGGCTCCACCTCGACCTGCTCCGCTACTTCCTGCTCTCCGACGTCGAACGCGGCCACGGGCTCGAAGACAACGGGGTCCAGGACCGGCTCGCCGAACTCCGCAAGGCCTTCGAGGGCGGCGGCCCGCAGGCGGCCCGTTTCCCGGGGCTGCTGTGGCCGTTCGCGACCTTCCACACCGACCCGCCGGGCCTGGTGCGCGACTCGATCAACGGGGTCGTCGCCAACTGCCGTCGCTACGGCGACGACTGGGCGACCGCGGTGAGCCTGATGTTCCGCACCCACATGTCCATCGACATGCCCGGGGGCCTGGAGGGCGTCGACGAGGACCTCGCCGAGCTGCGCGAGCTGGGCCGCCGCGTGGGCGACCGCTGGATGCGCGCCCAGGTGGCCGGCGCCGCCGCCGAAGCCGCGATGACGCGCGGCCTGTCCGAAGTGGCCCGCCCCGCCTACGAGGAGGCGCTGCAACTGGCCCGCGAGGTCGGAGCCCACCAGGAGACGCCGTTCCTCACCGCCCGCGTCGGCGAACTCGCCTACCGGCAGGGCGACTTGGACGCCGCCGAGAAGTCACTGACCGAGGCCGCGGCGGACGCGCTCCGCTACCGGGTGGCCGAGGCCCTGCCGTACGTGCACTCGCTGCTCGCCACCATCGCCCTCGACCGGGGTGACACCGTCACCGCTCTCGCCCTGCGCGACCAGGCCCTGGACTTCGCCGAGAAGGGGCCGCCGGGCGCGCCCCCGCACTTCGTGGCGCTGCTCGACGCCCTGGACGCCCGGACCACCGCCATCGAGTCGGGCCCCCTGGCGGGGCTGCGGGGCATGGCGAACGCGCTGCGCACGGCGGCCGGCGGCCGGTGCACCGAGCACGTCCTGGCCCATCTCGCCGAGCGCGCCGCCCAGTTCCTCGGCGACCTCGGCGAGCACGGCCGCGCGCTGCGCCTCCTGGCGGCCGCGAGCACCTGGCGCGCCGACATCCCGCGCTCCGTACCGGAGCGGGCGATCGAGGAGTCCATCCGGCTCCGGGCCCGCGAGGCGCTCACCCCCGAACGGTACGAGGCCGAGTACGCCGCCGGATCACCGCTGACCCCGACCGAGATCCCGCCGATCCTGGACGAGGTCACGGAAGCCTGACCCGGCCCGGCCCCCCGGGGGGGCGTACCGCTAAGCGCAGCCGATCCGCGACTGCGCCCAGTCCGCGAGCGCCGCCCCGCCGAACGGGCCGGCCGGTTCCACCACCAGCCGGATCGTCCTGCGGCCCGCGATGTCGGCGTGCACCGGCACCGCCGGATCACCGGCGTGCACCACCGGCGACTGCCACAGCCTGGTCGCGTCCCCGTACAGCGAGAACCGCACCGCCCCGAGCCCCGCCATCAGATCGTCCACCCCCGCGTACGCGTCGTAGGTACGGCACTGGCGGTTGAGGTCGATGGTCACCGAGGACCGGCCGTGCACGGTCACCCCGTGCGGATAGCGGTGGCCGTCGATGCTCATGCCGGAGCGCTGCCACAGCCAACTGGAGCCGCCGAGCCGCACTTCGGGCTTGGTGCCGTCGCCGAGGAGGCCGTATTCCAGGCGGTTCACCTGGAACACGCTCGGCGCGGGCGGCGGTGGCGGCTTCGCAGGCGTGGGCTTCGGCGGGGTCGGCTTCGGGGGCGTCGGCCGGGGCGGGGTGGGTGCGGGACGCGTGGGCGTCGGCGGAAGGGGCCGCGCGGCCGGCTTCTTGGGGGCGGGCCGGGGCGGCGGGGTGGGCGCGGCCGCGGGAGCGGCGGGAGGCTCGGGCGCCGGCGGGGGCTTGTGGGGGACGGCGGGCACGACCGCGGGCGGCTTCGCGTCGGGCTTGGGCGCCGGCGCGTCGTTGCCGGTCAGCGCGAACACGATCCCCGCCGCGACGGCGACGGCGACCGCCGCGGCGATGCCCGCCTTGGCCGGGGCGCCGAGCCCTTCGGAGACCGCGGCACCCCCCGCCGCCCCGCTTGACGCGCCGCTGCCCGTCGCGGCGGCCGCGGCACCCGCGCCCGCCGCTCCGGCGGCGCCACCCGCCACGACTCCGGCCGCCTTGAGAGAGAACCCGGCGGCGAACCAGCCGATGACCGCGACCGGAAGCAGCGCGGGAATCCCGGCGTTGACGTCCTTGAGCTCGATGACCGCGACCCGGCACTTGGCGCACTCCTCCAAGTGCTTGCTGAGCCCGCGCTCGGCCCGCATCCGCAAGCCACCGCGTGCGTACGCGCCGAGCCGGTCGGCGTAGCGCGCGCAGTCCCCGCCGGAGGTCAGCGCGGTGGAGACATGGGCCTGGAGGTAGGCCTGCTTGAGGCCCTCGCGGGCCCGGCTCGCGAGCACCGCCGTGGCGTTGGCGGTCAGCCCGAACAGCGGCGCGATCTCGCTGGGCGACTCCTCCTCGACGGTGGTGTGCCAAAGCACCGCCTGCCAGCGCTCGGGGAGCGAGCGGAAGGCCTGCATGGCGAGCGTCTGCTCGGCCTCGTGCATGGCCCGCACCTCGGCGCCGAGGTCGATGGTGTCGTCGTCGAAGGCCTCCGTGGAGCGCGCGGACTGCTGGGCGAAGACCGCGAAGTCGTCGACCAGGTGCTCCCGCTTGGCGGTCCGCGTCCAGGTGGCCGCGACCCGGCGCACGGTGGTCATCAGATAGGCGCGCACGGCGTGTTCGGGCCCGGCTCCGCCGCGTACCGCCTGGAGGGTGCGCGCGAAGACCTCCGCCGTCAGGTCGTCGGCGGTGTGCGCGTCCCGGCAGCAGGTGCGGGCGTAACGCCGCACCGCCTCGGAGTGGCGGCGGAACAGTTCCTCGTACGCGCTGTCGTCGCCGGCCCGCATCGCGTGGATGAGGTCGGCGTCGGACTGGCCCACCTCGGGGAGGTCGAGCGTCACGCCGTCGCGCAGGCCGCCCTCGCGCTGCGTGGGCACGCTCGAGCCGGGGTCGCCGATGCCGTCCATGGGGCCCCAGGGCCCGGGCAGTACGGTCCCGCCGAGGCCGGCGCCGCCCGCCAGGCCGAAATCACCCGCATGCTCGTAACCGGAACCCTTGGCGGCCTGCCCCGGGACCGGCGCGGGGCCGCTCGGAGCGCCCGGGCCGAAGCCGCCCTGACTCGGCACCTGCCGCGGTGGACGCCCCCCGTCAGGGCCGCCCGATTCCGGTCCACCGCCGCCTGAGAGCGACTCGTCCCGCTCTTCAACGCCCATAGCGGAAGCTCCCGTAAGCACGCTCAGACCCGACCACCGGGCAAGCGTGCCACAGAGCGCAGGCGGAGCCGAGCCTCAGGCCCGGCAACCACTCATCCGGGGAGACTTACCGCACCCGAGCACTAGCCGTCACTCGTTCGGGGAAGGCTCGACGGCTGGAGACGGACCGGACTGAACTCCAACTCGCCCATTTTGTAAGCGAGTTGAGAGTCAGGACGGGCGCGAACGCAGTCCTTCGAGGAGGATGTCGAGCAGTCGCGACGAGGCCGCGGCCTGCTGGTTGGCGTCGGGCAGCGACGGCGCCGCCGTGGCTATCACCAGGAGCACATCGGCGACGGTCACATCAACGCGCAGCTCGCCCGCCGCACGCGCCCGGTCCACCAACTGCCCCACCACGTCGAGCAGCTCGGCCGCTCCCGGGTCGTCCAGCTCCTGCTCCGGCGCGGTCCGCTGCGCGATGACCCGGCCCCAGGCCGCACCCTGCTCGGCGGAGCCGACCTGGCGCTGCTGCGGCACCCGCGCCTCGTCGAACCCGTCCCGGACGCCGTCGGGCCGCGATGTCTCGTCCCGGGGCGCCTCGGGACGTACGCCCTCGGTCTCCTCGGCGTCCACGCCGACCCGCAGCACCTGCGGCGGAAGCAGCCGGCCCGCGCCCGACGCCACCGACGTGCGCAGGAAGCGGGAGAGCGCGGACCAGGGCTCGTTCTCCTGGCCGAGCGCCGTGCGCGCCTGGTCGGTCAGGCGCGAGGTCTCCTCCTCGGCTATCCGGCGCACCAGCACGTCCTTGCTGGGGAAGCGGCGGTAGACGGTGCCCACCCCGACCCGCGCCCGGCGCGCCACGTCCTCCATCGGCGCCCCGTAACCGAGTTCGCCGAACACCTCGCGCGCCGCGCGCAGCACATGTTCGAGGTTGCGCTGGGCGTCCACCCGCAGCGGCGCGGAACGCGATCCGCCCGCGCCCGGAGCCGTACCCACGCGGCCATGGCCGTCGGACGACGCGACGGCGGTCTGCCAATGAGAGTCCTGAATGTGCATTTATCCCCCGGTTATAACGTCTCCCCCCGGAGACTCCCCGCCCTGACAGTCGAGGACCGGTCCCTGATCCGACACCCGACGGGATACGAACATAGTTGAGCCCGGCTCAATTCAGAAGAGGTTCTTCCGCACAGCGTGCCGCCCGATCGGACCAAGGACCGAAACCCAACCGAATCGGACCTTGTCGATCACGTGTCACTCACCCGTTGACCTGCGGAAATCACCTCATGGCCGAAAGGGTGCGCCGTCCGCGGCGTCGGCTTTCCCCAGTCACACAATTTGTCGAGCCTGTGGACAAAGCCCGAGGCCCGTTGCGTCATGGGGAGGTGACAGAACCTGTACGCATTCTCGTGGTCGGCGGCGGATACGTCGGGATGTACACGGCGCTGCGCCTGCAACGCAAGCTCAAGACCGAGCTGCGCGCCGGGACGGCCGAGATCACCGTGGTGGCGCCGGACCCGTATATGACGTACCAGCCGTTCCTGCCCGAAGCGGCGGCCGGGAACATCTCGCCGCGCCACGTCGTGGTGCCGCTGCGCCGCGTCCTGGACAAGTGCCGGATCGTCATCGGCGAGGCCGACCGCATCGACCACGCGCACCGCACCGCCACCGTCACCACGCTCGCCTCGCCCGAGGACGGCACCGGCGCCATCCGCCTGACGTACGACGAACTCGTCATCGCACCCGGGTCCATCTCGCGCACCCTGCCGGTGCCCGGCCTCGCCGACTACGCGATCGGCTTCAAGACGGTCGAGGAGGCCATCGGCCTGCGCAACCACGTCATCGAGCAGATGGACATCGCCTCCTCGACGCGCGACCCCGCGGTCCGCGACGCCGCCCTCACCTTCGTCGTCGTCGGCGGTGGCTACGCGGGCGTCGAGGCGCTCGCCGAGCTGGAGGACATGGCGCGCTACACCGCCCGCTACTACCACAACATCCGGCCCGAGGACCTGAAGTGGATCCTCGTCGAGGCAAGTGACCGCATCCTGCCCGAGGTCGGCGAGGAGATGGGCCGGTACGCCATCCGCGAGCTGCGCTCCCGCAACATCGACGTCCGCCTGGAGACCCGGCTCGACAGCTGCGAGAACCGGATCGCCGTCCTCAGCGACGGCGCCCGCTTCCCCACCCGTACCGTCGTGTGGACGGCCGGCGTCAAGCCCGCGCCGCTCCTCGCCGCCACCGATCTGCCCCTGAACGAGCGCGGCCGCATCGAGTGCACGGCCCAGCTCCGCGTCGCCGGCACCGACCATGCGTGGGCGGGCGGCGACGCGGCCGCCGTCCCCGACCTGACCTCGCGGGAGAAGGGCAAGGAGTGCGCGCCCAACGCGCAGCACGCCGTGCGCCAGGCCAAGGTCCTCGCCGAGAACGTCGCCGCCGCCGTACGGGGCGGAGAGCCGGTGGAGTACCGGCACAGTTACGCCGGCTCGGTCGCCTCCCTCGGACTGCACAAGGGCGTCGCCCACGTCTACGGTCGCAAACTCAAGGGCTACCCGGCCTGGTTCATGCACCGCGCCTACCATCTGAGCCGCGTCCCGACCTTCAACCGCAAGGCCCGGGTGCTCGCCGAATGGACCCTGGCCGGACTGTTCAAACGCGAGATCGTCTCGCTCGGCTCGCTGGAACATCCGCGCGCCGAGTTCGAGATCGCCGCGGGCGGCGGCCCGCCCGGCAAGGGCCCCGCCCCCCAGGACACCTGACGCTGTCAGTGCGGTCCGTCACACTGGGCGTGTGACCATAGGTGGACCCACACCTGCACAGAGTGATCCAGCGGCCCAGCACCGCACCAGCACCGGCAGCACAGCACCCGCAGCAACACACGAGGCTTGGAACACCGTGAACTTCACGCGTTGGAGCGCCCGGCTCCCCGGTACGCAACGCCGCGCCGCAGCACGGACCGACCGGGGCTCCGTGCCCGCGGCCCGCGGCGAATCCGGGTCGCAGCCGGAGCCCTGGACCGACGACACCGACGAAGCGGCCGAGCCCCCGGTCCTCGACGACCTCTCGGTGCGCGACGTCCTCGGCCAGCTCCCCGCCCTGGTCGCGCTCGTGCACGGCCCCGAACACCGCGTGGCGTACGTGAACGACGCGTACGCCGCGGCCTTCGGTGTCCGCCCGCTCGGCGCTCCGGCCGCCAAGACGCTGCCCGAGCTCGACGAGCTCGGCCTGCTCCCGCTGATGGACCAGGTGCTGCGCAGCGGAACGTCCCGCACGGTGAAGTCCCGCAAGACCCAGAGCGCCGGTTCGTACACGGTGACGTGCACCCCGGTGACCATCCCCAACCACGCCGAAGGCGGTGTGCTGGTCTACGCCGCCGACGTCACCGACCACGCCGAGGCCGCCGAGCGGCTGCGCGCCAGCGAACGCCGGCACCGCGAGACCGCCGTCACCCTCCAGCGCTCCCTGCTCCCGCAGGAGCTGGAACAACCCGACGACCTGCGGGTGGCCGCCACCTACCAGCCCGGCGGCACCGACGCGGCGGTCGGCGGCGACTGGTACGACGTGATCACCCTCGGCGCCGGACGCACCGCGCTGGTCATCGGCGACGTGATGGGCCGGGGCGTCCGCGCGGCCGCCGTCATGGGTCAACTCCGCACCGCGGTAAGGGCGTACGCGCGCCTGGACCTGCCCCCGCACGAGGTGCTCCAGCTCCTGGACGGGCTGGCCGCCGAGATCGACGCCAGCCAGATCGCCACCTGTGTCTACGCCGTGCACGACCCCAACGAGGGCCGCCTGGTGTACGCGTCGGCGGGCCATCTGCCCGTGCTCGTACGCCATGAGGACGGCACCGTCCACCGCGCCGAGGACCCGACGGGCCCCCCGCTCGGCACCGGCGGCTGGCTGCACACCTCCGGCTCGATCGCCCTGCCCCCCGGCGCCACCGCCGTCCTGTACACGGACGGCCTGGTCGAGCGCCGCAGGGAGGACATCGACGAGGGCGTGGCCGCGCTGGAACGCGCCTTGTCCGGCGCGGTCGGCACCCCGCAGGTGGTGTGCGACCGGCTGCTGCGCGCCCTCGGAGTCACCGCCGAACACGACGACGACGTGGCGGTCCTGGTCTGCCAGCACCCCGCCCGCACCGGCCATGCCGCGGAGTTGTTCCACAACGCGGCCCTCGACCTGCTGGGCGGCATCGAGGCCGCGCCCCGCGCCCGGGCGTTCGCCTCGGGGGTCCTGTCCTCCTGGCGCTTCCCGGTGGAGCTGCGTGACCTGGGCGTCCTCGCCGTGAGCGAGCTGGTCGCCAACTCGCTCCAGCACGGCACCCCGCCGATGCGCCTGAGACTGCGCCGCACCGACCGCCGGCTGATCATCGAGGTGACGGACGGCGACGACCATCTGCCGCGCCGCCGCCGCGCCGACCCCGCGGACGAAGCAGGACGAGGCATCTCGATCGTCGCGACGATCGCCTCGTCCTGGGGTTCGCGCCGCACACCGGGCGGCGGCAAAGCGGTGTGGTGCGAGTTCGCGCTGCCCGGTTAGGGGCGTGTGCTTTACGCGTTGGCGGGCGTCGGCTCGGGCTTGTGCACCGAGACCACGCGCGAGGCGGCCGCGAGCACCGGCTGGTCCTGCGCCGGCGTCAGCCCCTTGCCGAGCCGCAGCGCGAGCACGGTGATCCCGAGCGAGAACAGCACGAACGTCACGATGTACGGCCCGTGCAGCGCGGCCCCCATGGGCCCGCCCACAGCCGGACCGACGGCCAGCGCGAGCTGCTTGACCAGCGCGAACGCCGAGTTGTACTGCCCGACCATCGACTCGGGCGCGAGATCGGCGACCAGCGGCGCCACGGTCGGCGACAGCATGGCCTCGCCCAGACCGAACAGCGCGTACGTCGACACGAAGGCGGCGGTCGCCATGGCCTGGCTGCCGTGGCCGAGCCCGGCGTACCCGGCGACGATCCACGCGAACGCCCAGATGAGACCCACGGCCGCGATGACCCGGCTGCGGCGCCGGCGCTCCACGAACTTCAGCACCAGGAACTGCGCGACCACGATGACGGCCGTGTTGGCGGCCAGTGCGATCCCCAGCGTCGAGGGCTGGATCCCGGCGGCCTCGGTGCCGTACGCCGCGAGACCGGACTCGAACTGCCCGTAGCAGGCGAAGAACACCACGAAGCCGAGCACACACAGCTGGACCATCGCCCGGTGCCCGAGGATCGCCCGGATCCCAACGCCCGCGCCCTGCTCACCCGTGGGACGCGCGTCCGAAAGGGGCATCGAGCGCGGCATCTTCGCGGAACCCGCGACGCCCGCGAGCACCAGGAACATCACCGCTTCGATGGAGAAGAGGAGGGTGAAGCTGGCGGGGCGGCTCTGGTCGACGAGCTGCCCGCCGATGAGACCGCCGATGCCGAGGCCCAGGTTCTGAAGGAAGAACTGGAGGGCGAAGGCGCGGGTGCGGGTCGCGGGCCCGGAGCACCAGACGATCATCGTCGCGAGCGCCGGCTGCATCACGGCGGTCCCGGCGCCGAGCAGCGCGGCCGACGCCACGGCGGCAGGCACGCTGGAGG
Organism: Streptomyces hundungensis; assembly: GCF_003627815.1. Classification (NCBI taxonomy): domain Bacteria; kingdom Bacillati; phylum Actinomycetota; class Actinomycetes; order Kitasatosporales; family Streptomycetaceae; genus Streptomyces; species Streptomyces hundungensis. The sequence continues at coordinate 4,116,595 of NZ_CP032698.1, read as the reverse complement.
CGAAGCCCATGCTGAGCGCACCGGCGGAGGCGAGCACCGCGGCGCCGACCAGGACCGGCAGCGGCCCACGCCGGTCGATGACCCGACCGGTGAACGGCAGCACCACGAGCGCGGCCATCGCGAAGACGGCGAGCACGACACCGGCCGTGGTCGCACCCAGGTCACGCACCTGGGCCACATAGACATAGAGGTACGGAACGGTGAACCCGAGTCCAAACGCGCTCAGCGCGTTGCCTGCCTGGATCCGGCGCATCGCTGCACCCATCGCCTTGGTCACACTCACCACCTTGGGTATCCGGAAGCTTGGAGAACCCGACGCCCTCGGACGTGAGCGAAGGGCTCGAACGTGTAGGGCTCAGATCTGAAGACTTCAACACTAAAATTAGATCCTTAACAATACACACTCAAGGACTTAGACGCCAACGGCCCCCGTGCCATACTCGCGACATGGCTGAGACCACCGAGCCCACCGAGCCCGACGGCCCCCAGGAGCCGACCCTCGACGAGCAGATCGCCGCGTACCAGCGGGAGTACCGCGACCTCGACCCCCAGGTGGAGAAGGTGGTCTCGGCGCTCGGCCGCCTGAACCGCCGGATGAACGTGGCGTACGGCCGACAGGTCGCCGCCCTCGGCATCAGCAACGCCGAGTGGGAAGTCCTCAAGACCCTGCTGCTCGCGGGCGAGCCCTACCGCCTGGGCCCCGGCGAACTCGCCAAGCGCCTCGGCCTCACCCCCGCCGCCATGACCCACCGCATCGACCGCATGGCCGGCGAGGGCCTGGTGACGCGCGACCGCGACGAGAACAACCGGGTCCGCGTCATCGTCGAGCTCACCGACGAGGGCCGCACGAAGTGGCTGGAGGCCATGCGCATGGCCAGCGACTTCGAGGAGGACCTCCTCCAGGACCTCTCCCCGCAGGAGCGCGGCGTCCTCGGCGAGATGCTGATCCGCCTCCTGCGCAGGGTGGAGCACGCCCAGCCGGACGCGGGCGGCCGCCTCACCGACCTCGACTGAGGCAACCGACCGGCAAAAACCGCTGGACAGAAAAACCACTGGACAGGAGCCCGGGACCCGGGGTTGACACAGCCCGTCCCGATCCGTAAGGTTCTTCGAGTTGTCGCGGAGCCGATACGGTTCTGCAACGACCGTCCGCCGCAGACTCTGCGGCCACCCAACTCAGCACGATCTCCCGACCGGGATTGTTTTCGGCATGCCGAATTCATTTCGATCGGGCCCGACAGCCCCGATTACGGGTTACCGGGAAAAGTCCGCTAGGGTTGGGGAGTCCGAACGGCCCAACAGCCGTGAAGACAAGCCGACTTGGCCCCGGGAGACCGGGAATCAGGCCCGAAAGGATCTGATAGAGTCGGAACCGCCGGAAAGGGAAACCCGAGAGGGAGAACCGGAAAGGCGCCGAGGAAATCGGACACGAAAGCGTCTGATAGAGTCGGGAACACGAAATACCGAAGGGAAGCGCCCGGAGGAAAGCCCGAGAGGGTGAGTACAAAGGAAGCGTCCGTTCCTTGAGAACTCAACAGCGTGCCAAAAGTCAACGCCAGATTGACAACCCCGTATCCACTCCGGTGGATCGAGGTTCCTTTGAAAAGTCCTGTCGACCTTCACGGTCGGCAGGCGATTACACAGCGAGGACGCTGTGGACGGGCCACCTTATTCCGGTGGTTCCGTCCCGCTCTTACGTGATGTGTGCACCCGATTACGGGTAAACATTCATGGAGAGTTTGATCCTGGCTCAGGACGAACGCTGGCGGCGTGCTTAACACATGCAAGTCGAACGATGAAGCCCTTCGGGGTGGATTAGTGGCGAACGGGTGAGTAACACGTGGGCAATCTGCCCTTCACTCTGGGACAAGCCCTGGAAACGGGGTCTAATACCGGATAACACTCCTCAGGGCATCTTGAGGGGTTAAAAGCTCCGGCGGTGAAGGATGAGCCCGCGGCCTATCAGCTTGTTGGTGGGGTAATGGCCTACCAAGGCGACGACGGGTAGCCGGCCTGAGAGGGCGACCGGCCACACTGGGACTGAGACACGGCCCAGACTCCTACGGGAGGCAGCAGTGGGGAATATTGCACAATGGGCGAAAGCCTGATGCAGCGACGCCGCGTGAGGGATGACGGCCTTCGGGTTGTAAACCTCTTTCAGCAGGGAAGAAGCGAAAGTGACGGTACCTGCAGAAGAAGCGCCGGCTAACTACGTGCCAGCAGCCGCGGTAATACGTAGGGCGCAAGCGTTGTCCGGAATTATTGGGCGTAAAGAGCTCGTAGGCGGCTTGTCACGTCGGATGTGAAAGCCCGGGGCTTAACCCCGGGTCTGCATTCGATACGGGCTAGCTAGAGTGTGGTAGGGGAGATCGGAATTCCTGGTGTAGCGGTGAAATGCGCAGATATCAGGAGGAACACCGGTGGCGAAGGCGGATCTCTGGGCCATTACTGACGCTGAGGAGCGAAAGCGTGGGGAGCGAACAGGATTAGATACCCTGGTAGTCCACGCCGTAAACGTTGGGAACTAGGTGTTGGCGACATTCCACGTCGTCGGTGCCGCAGCTAACGCATTAAGTTCCCCGCCTGGGGAGTACGGCCGCAAGGCTAAAACTCAAAGGAATTGACGGGGGCCCGCACAAGCAGCGGAGCATGTGGCTTAATTCGACGCAACGCGAAGAACCTTACCAAGGCTTGACATATACCGGAAACGGCTAGAGATAGTCGCCCCCTTGTGGTCGGTATACAGGTGGTGCATGGCTGTCGTCAGCTCGTGTCGTGAGATGTTGGGTTAAGTCCCGCAACGAGCGCAACCCTTGTTCTGTGTTGCCAGCATGCCCTTCGGGGTGATGGGGACTCACAGGAGACTGCCGGGGTCAACTCGGAGGAAGGTGGGGACGACGTCAAGTCATCATGCCCCTTATGTCTTGGGCTGCACACGTGCTACAATGGCCGGTACAAAGAGCTGCGATGCCGCGAGGCGGAGCGAATCTCAAAAAGCCGGTCTCAGTTCGGATTGGGGTCTGCAACTCGACCCCATGAAGTCGGAGTTGCTAGTAATCGCAGATCAGCATTGCTGCGGTGAATACGTTCCCGGGCCTTGTACACACCGCCCGTCACGTCACGAAAGTCGGTAACACCCGAAGCCGGTGGCCCAACCCCTTGTGGGAGGGAGCTGTCGAAGGTGGGACTGGCGATTGGGACGAAGTCGTAACAAGGTAGCCGTACCGGAAGGTGCGGCTGGATCACCTCCTTTCTAAGGAGCACAGCACCGTCTGTAGACAAATGTTCTACACGGTCAGCTCATGGGTGGAACGTTGACTATTCGGCACCAGTTGGTTCGGTGGGTTTGCGAGTACTGCTTCGGCGTGGAAAGCGAACACATCAACTGGCTGGGCCGGGCACGCTGTTGGGTGTCTGAAGGTACGGCCGATAAGGCTGCCTTCAGTGCCGGCCCCAGTGAACTCGAACCGGTTGGTTCGGGGTGGTGGGTGGCTGGTCGTTGTTTGAGAACTGCACAGTGGACGCGAGCATCTGTGGCCAAGTTTTTAAGGGCGCACGGTGGATGCCTTGGCACCAGGAACCGATGAAGGACGTGGGAGGCCACGATAGTCCCCGGGGAGCCGTCAACCAGGCTTTGATCCGGGGGTTTCCGAATGGGGAAACCCGGCAGTCGTCATGGGCTGTCACCCATACCTGAACACATAGGGTATGTGGAGGGAACGAGGGGAAGTGAAACATCTCAGTACCCTCAGGAAGAGAAAACAACCGTGATTCCGGGAGTAGTGGCGAGCGAAACCGGATGAGGCCAAACCGTATGCGTGTGATACCCGGCAGGGGTTGCGCATGCGGGGTTGTGGGATCTCTCTTTCACAGTCTGCCGGCTGTGAGGCGAGTCAGAAACCGTTGGTGTAGGCGAAGGACATGCGAAAGGTCCGGCGTAGAGGGTAAGACCCCCGTAGCTGAAACATCAACGGCTCGTTTGAGAGACACCCAAGTAGCACGGGGCCCGAGAAATCCCGTGTGAATCTGGCGGGACCACCCGCTAAGCCTAAATATTCCCTGGTGACCGATAGCGGATAGTACCGTGAGGGAATGGTGAAAAGTACCGCGGGAGCGGAGTGAAATAGTACCTGAAACCGTGTGCCTACAAGCCGTGGGAGCGTCGCTGTATGTGCTTGCACATGCAGTCGTGACTGCGTGCCTTTTGAAGAATGAGCCTGCGAGTTAGCGGTGTGTAGCGAGGTTAACCCGTGTGGGGAAGCCGTAGCGAAAGCGAGTCCGAACAGGGCGATTGAGTTGCACGCTCTAGACCCGAAGCGGAGTGATCTAGCCATGGGCAGGTTGAAGCGGCTGTAAGAGGTCGTGGAGGACCGAACCCACCAGGGTTGAAAACCTGGGGGATGACCTGTGGTTAGGGGTGAAAGGCCAATCAAACTCCGTGATAGCTGGTTCTCCCCGAAATGCATTTAGGTGCAGCGTCGTGTGTTTCTTGCCGGAGGTAGAGCACTGGATAGGCGATGGGCCCTACCGGGTTACTGACCTTAGCCAAACTCCGAATGCCGGTAAGTGAGAGCGCGGCAGTGAGACTGTGGGGGATAAGCTCCATGGTCGAGAGGGAAACAGCCCAGAGCATCGACTAAGGCCCCTAAGCGTACGCTAAGTGGGAAAGGATGTGGAGTCGCAGAGACAACCAGGAGGTTGGCTTAGAAGCAGCCACCCTTGAAAGAGTGCGTAATAGCTCACTGGTCAAGTGATTCCGCGCCGACAATGTAGCGGGGCTCAAGCGTACCGCCGAAGTCGTGTCATTCCAGCACATACCCCCAACGGGGGCTGGGATGGGTAGGGGAGCGTCGTGTGCCGGGTGAAGCCGCAGCGGAAGCTAGTGGTGGACGGTTCACGAGTGAGAATGCAGGCATGAGTAGCGATACACACGTGAGAAACGTGTGCGCCGATTGACTAAGGGTTCCTGGGTCAAGCTGATCTGCCCAGGGTAAGTCGGGACCTAAGGCGAGGCCGACAGGCGTAGTCGATGGACAACCGGTTGATATTCCGGTACCCGCTTTGAAACGCCCAGTATCGAATCAGGCGATGCTAAGCCCGTGAAGCCGTTCCGGACCCTTCGGGGAAAGGAAAGTGGTGGAGCCGGTGACCCAGACTTGTAGTAGGTAAGCGATGGGGTGACGCAGGAAGGTAGTCCAGCCCGGGCGGTGGTTGTCCCGGGGTAAGGGTGTAGGACGTTGTCTAGGCAAATCCGGACAACACATAGTCTGAGACCTGATGCCGAGCCGATTGTGGTGAAGTGGATGATCCTATGCTGTCGAGAAAAGCCTCTAGCGAGTTTCATGGCGGCCCGTACCCTAAACCGACTCAGGTGGTCAGGTAGAGAATACCGAGGCGTTCGGGTGAACTATGGTTAAGGAACTCGGCAAAATGCCCCCGTAACTTCGGGAGAAGGGGGGCCATCACCGGTGATAGCACTTGCTGCTTGAGCTGGGGGTGGCCGCAGAGACCAGCGAGAAGCGACTGTTTACTAAAAACACAGGTCCGTGCGAAGCCGTAAGGCGATGTATACGGACTGACGCCTGCCCGGTGCTGGAACGTTAAGGGGACCGGTTAGTCACATTTCGGTGTGGCGAAGCTGAGAACTTAAGCGCCAGTAAACGGCGGTGGTAACTATAACCATCCTAAGGTAGCGAAATTCCTTGTCGGGTAAGTTCCGACCTGCACGAATGGCGTAACGACTTCTCGACTGTCTCAACCATAGGCCCGGTGAAATTGCACTACGAGTAAAGATGCTCGTTTCGCGCAGCAGGACGGAAAGACCCCGGGACCTTTACTACAGTTTGATATTGGTGTTCGGTTCGGCTTGTGTAGGATAGGTGGGAGACTTTGAAGCGGCCACGCCAGTGGTTGTGGAGTCGTCGTTGAAATACCACTCTGGTCGTGCTGGATGTCTAACCTCGGTCCGTGATCCGGATCAGGGACAGTGTCTGATGGGTAGTTTAACTGGGGCGGTTGCCTCCTAAAGAGTAACGGAGGCGCCCAAAGGTTCCCTCAGCCTGGTTGGCAATCAGGTGTTGAGTGTAAGTGCACAAGGGAGCTTGACTGTGAGACCGACGGGTCGAGCAGGGACGAAAGTCGGGACTAGTGATCCGGCGGTGGCTTGTGGAAGCGCCGTCGCTCAACGGATAAAAGGTACCCCGGGGATAACAGGCTGATCTTCCCCAAGAGTCCATATCGACGGGATGGTTTGGCACCTCGATGTCGGCTCGTCGCATCCTGGGGCTGGAGTCGGTCCCAAGGGTTGGGCTGTTCGCCCATTAAAGCGGTACGCGAGCTGGGTTTAGAACGTCGTGAGACAGTTCGGTCCCTATCCGCTGCGCGCGCAGGAACATTGAGAAGGGCTGTCCCTAGTACGAGAGGACCGGGACGGACGAACCTCTGGTGTGCCAGTTGTCCTGCCAAGGGCATGGCTGGTTGGCTACGTTCGGAAAGGATAACCGCTGAAAGCATCTAAGCGGGAAGCCTGCTTCGAGATGAGTGTTCCCACCTCCTTGAGAGGGTAAGGCTCCCAGTAGACGACTGGGTTGATAGGCCAGATGTGGAAGCCCGGTAACGGGTGGAGCTGACTGGTACTAATAGGCCGAGGGCTTGTCCTCAGTTGCTCGCGTCCACTGTGTTTGTTCTGAAGCAATGAACTCCCGCATGCCCTGATGGGGTGTGTGCCGGTCGAGTTCAACTTCATAGTGTTTCGGTGGTCATAGCGTTAGGGAAACGCCCGGTTACATTCCGAACCCGGAAGCTAAGCCTTTCAGCGCCGATGGTACTTCAGGGGGGACCCTGTGGGAGAGTAGGACGCCGCCGAACAAATTTTAGGGGAAAGCCCCGCACCAGACCGTAGAAATACGGTCATGGTGCGGGGCTTTTTCGCGTTGTGGCAGGATCTCCCCATGCAGCACGTCATACGCCCCGTACGCGCCGATGAGTGGCGGAAGCTCAAAGAGCTGAGATTGGCCGCGCTTGCCGATCCCGCGGCTCCCGTGGCCTTCATGGATACCTGGCAGAACGCGTCCGCGCAGCCCGACTCGTTCTGGCAGGAGCGGGCGGAGAGGGCTTCGCAGGGGAACTCCGTACGGCAGTTCGTCGCTGAGGGGCCCGACGGGGAGTGGGCCGGCACCGTTGCCGTGCTCGTCGAGGCCGAGGGTGCGGACGACATTTTCGGGGCCCGGGTCGACACGGCACAGGCGCATCTCGTGGGCGTGTTCGTGCGGCAGGAGTTCCGGGGGACCGGGCTGACCGAGCTGCTGTTCGCGGGCGCGCTGGAGTGGGCCTGGTCGCTGGAGGAGCCGCGTCTGCACCGGGCTCGTCTCTTCGTGCACGAGGACAATCCGCGAGCCCAGGCCTTCTACCGCAAGGCCGGCTTCGTGGCGACCGGCGTCACCGCATTGCTGTCCGAGGACGGCCGGCACGATCTGGAGATGGAGATCGGGCGGCCGTAGCACCGGTCATCGGCTGATGCTTCCTGTCTGTGGCCGCCCGGGGGCGTACTCAGCTGGGCAGGGTGACGAGACCCATCTCGTAGGCGGTGATCACGAGTTGAACGCGGTCGCGGGCGTCCAGTTTGGTGAGCAGGCGGGACACATGGGACTTCGCGGTGGCCACGGAGATGAAGAGGTCCTGCGCGATCTCGGTGTTGGAGCGGCCGCGTCCGATCAGGGCCAAGACCTCGCGTTCCCGCTCGGTGATGCCTTCCACCGGCCGCTGCGGGCGCGCCGGGGGCGCTTCGGGGCGCCCGGCGAACTCGGCGATCAGACGGCGCGTGACACCGGGTGCGATCAGCGCGTCGCCTGCCGCGACCACCCGGACCGCCGCGAGGATGTCGTCGAGTGCCATGTCCTTCACCACGAAGCCGCTCGCACCTGCGCGCAGCGCACCGTAGACGTAGTCGTCCTCGTCGAAGGTGGTCAGGACGAGCACCCGCGTCGCGGTCGGTCCTGCGGTGATGAGGCGCGTGGCTTCGATGCCGTCCATGACGGGCATCCGGATGTCCATCACCACGACGTCGGGGGCGATCTCCGTGGCCAGGCGGACCGCCTCGGCTCCGGTGGAAGCCTCGCCGACGACTTCGAGGTCGGGGTGGTCGGCCATGATCACGCGCAGGCCGGACCGTACCAGCGGCTGGTCGTCGGCGAGCAGGACGCGTACGGAGCCGGGACGTGTGAGCGCGGCGGCCGGGGGATGCGTCTGCCGGGGGTGGCCGGCCATACGGGTGCGGGCCCGGCCCGGTGAGCGCCGCCCCTGCGGCAGGGCAGGCCCAACGGGTCACGTCAGGGCTTCGGTCCAGCGGGCTCGGGCCTGTTCGGGGGAGCGGAGCAGGGCCAGAGGGTGCAGGCCGCGGGGGCGGCCGGTGGACAGGAGCTCCGGCAGCTGGGGCAGCGGGGCCACCGCCGCGACGTCGTCCAGGACGAGCGTCATTGGTGGGTCGAGGCGACCGTCAGATGACCGTTCGGCCATGCGGCGGCCGCGCTCGACCACGTCTGAGGCGAGTGCCGTGAGCAGGGGCATCGCGGCGGGATGGGACCGGGGATCCTCGATCGCTTCGCCCACCACATAAAGAGTGCCCCCCTCGTTCACAAATGATTCCAGAGCGAGCGAATCCGCTCGGTTCGGTGTGCACGCCTCGCGGATGTGGATCGAGGAGAGGCAGTCGAGGGCGCGAGCCGTCAACTGCTGGGCGATTTCCCGGCGTTCGGGATACGCGGTGAGGGCGGACTCCAGGAGCCCCGCGCTGCCGCTCTGCGCCTTGGGGTGGGTGCGCAGGATGCGGACGGCCTCATGGGCGGCCGTCCCCTGGGCCCAGCGGTGCAGTTGCTTGATCGCCTTGCCGTCCCGGCTCTCCAGGGCAGCCGCGTGCAGCCAGCACCGCAGGAGGGTCTCCGCGGTGTCGGCCATCGCCGCGTCCATCCGGGCCTGGGGGCGTACGGGGGCGAGCAGGGCGGCGGCCCGCGCGGCGGCGGTGTCCTGGTCCTCGCAGCCGGCGGCGGGGGACCAGTGGAGGCGGGCGGGGGTGTCACAGCGGTGGGTGGGGTCGTAGACGTGGACGGGGCCGAGCTTGGCCCGGGCGTCCTTGGTCTCGGCCCACAAGGTGGCGTCCGAGGTGACCACCAGGGCCGGCCCCTCGGCGTCCCGGATCGCCTGGAGGGCGGCGGGCCTTCGGGATTCGGGGGCGCCGAAGAGCAGCCGCGGGGTGGGCTGTTCGGCGCGGGGGAGCGGGATGGGCTCCGTCGGCAGCGCGGTGAACTCGGCGGTGGGGGAGGGCAGTTGAGCCGGGCCGGGGGTCATGGAGCTGAGGGCGGGGGCGGGGGTGACGGGGTGGGCGGCGCCGGGGTGGGCGGCGTCGGTGGGCCGCCCGGTGTCCAGGGGCCGCATGCTGTCCAGGGGCTGTGCAGTGTCCAGCGGCCGCCCGGTGTCCAGCGGCCGCCCGGTGTTCAGCGGCTGGGCGGCGTCCATGGGCTGCGCGGGGCCGATGGGCTGCGCGGGGTACGGGAGCGGGGGCTCGGCGGCCGGGGTTGGCGGAGCCTGGTGGGCGGCGGCGTACGGGAGCGGGACTGCGGTGGCGGGGCCCGGGCCGGGGCCGGGGATGGGCGCGGTGGCGGGACCTGGGCCGGTGGCGGTGGCGGGGTCGGTGGCGGGGTCGGAGGTGAGCTTCGCTCTCGCTCGTACCGCGCGCCACCGTGTGAACGTTCCCAGAGCGAAAATCGTCAGAACGATCACGATGAGCAGTTCGCCGATCAACAGGCCCCAGAACAGTCCGTAGCCCGAGAGGGCCGAGGGCGGGGTGTCGGGCCAGGCCGCGGGCAGGTCGTGGGGAGCGGTGACCAGGGCGCGCAGGGCCATCGGGCTGTGCGTGAACGATACGCCTGGGGGCCAGGCCCCCTGGGTGAAGAGGCCGCCGAGGCCGGTGGCCGTCCACACCAGGACCGTCAGGCCGAGCAGAAAGGCCAGCAGTCCGACCAGGAGGGAGTCCGGGATGCCTCGCTGGTCGCCTCTCGGGGTGCCCGCCGCGCTCATTCAGGCCACCGTGGACTCGGGGGAGTCGGATGCCAGCCGTTGCCGTTCCATCAGTGCCGCTCGCCGTTCCGTCTCGGATTCGAGTTGGGAGTCCAGCTCCGAGGCCAGGATGTCGTCGGTGGCCGCGGATTCCGTCATGGCGCGGTCGGTGAAGACCAGGGGGCGTTCCCGCTCGGTGATCAGGTGCTTCACCACCTGGACGTTGCCGTTCACGTCCCACACCGCGATGCCGGGGGTCAGAGTCGGGATGATCTCCACCGCCCAGCGGGGCAGCCCGAGGACGCGGCCGGTGGCGCGCGCCTCGTCGGCCTTCTGGGCGTAGATCGTCCTGGTGGAGGCCATCTTCAGGATCGCGGCGGCCTCCCGCGCCGCCGCGCCGTCCACGACGTCGCTGAGGTGGTGGACCACCGCCACGAAGGACAGGCCGAGGCGGCGGCCGAACTTCAGGAGGCGCTGGAAGAGCTGGGCCACGAAGGGGCTGTTGATGATGTGCCAGGCCTCCTCGACCAGGAAGATGCGCTTCTTCCGGTCGGGGCGGATCCAGGTGTGCTCCAGCCAGACGCCCACGATCGCCATCAGGATCGGCATCGCGATCGAATTTCGATCGATGTGCGAGAGGTCGAAGACGATCAGGGGCGCGTCCAGGTCGATGCCGATCGTCGTCGGGCCGTCGAACATGCCGCGGAGGTCGCCGTCGACCAGACGGTCGAGGACGAGGGCGACGTCCAGGCCCCAGGCGCGTACGTCTTCTATGTCGACGTTCATCGCCTCGGCCGACTCGGCCTCGGGGTGGCGCAGTTGCTCGACGATGTCGGTCAGGACCGGCTGGCGGTCGGTGATCGTGGCGTTGACATACGCGTGCGCCACCTTGAGAGCGAAACCCGATCGTTCGTCCAGACCGTGACCCATCGCAACTTCGATGATCGTTCGAAGCAGGGCGAGCTGGCCGGTCGTGGTGATCGCCGGGTCCAGGGGGTTGAGCCGGATGCCGCCGTCCATCGCGGTCATCGGGTCGAGCCGGATGGGGGTTATCCCCAGCTCGCGCGCGATGAGGTTCCACTCGCCGACGCCGTCCTCACCCTGGGCGTCGAGCACCACGACCTGCCGGTCGCGGAACCTCAACTGCCGCAGCACGTACGTCTTCTCCAGCGCCGACTTGCCGTTGCCGGACTCGCCGAGCACCAGCCAGTGCGGCGCCGGGAGCTGCTGCCCGTACAGCTGGAACGGGTCGTAGATGTACCCCTTGCCGCTGTACACCTCGCGACCGATGATCACGCCGGAGTCGCCGAGGCCGGGGGCGGCGGTCGGCAGATAGACGGCCTGGGCCTGGCCCGTGGAGGTGCGGACGGGCAGCCGGGTGGTCTCCACCTTGCCGAAGAGCAGGGCGGTGAAGGCGTCGGTGATGAGAGACAGCGGATCTCGCATGGCGGGGACAGCCTCTCAACTAGCGGCGGATGCCGGTCGCGAACGGCAAGGTGTTGACGAAGGCCCGGTGGTGCTCGCGGTCGCACCACTCCAGCTTCAGATACGACTTGCCCGCGGAGGCCCTGATGGTCCGCTTGTCGCGGGCCAGCGCCTCCGGCGAACGCGAGGACACCGTGATGTAGCCGACCAGGTTGACGCCGGCCGCGCCGCTCGCGAGGTCCTCGCCGCGCTGGTCGAGACGGCCGTGGGCGGCGATGTCACGGGGGTCGACGGTGCGGTTCATCTTGGCCGCGCGGGACGCCTCGGCCTCGTCGTTGGTCTTCTCCGTGAGCATGCGCTCAATGGCGACCTCGGTCGGTTCGAGGTCCATGCAGACGGCGACCGTACGGATCACATCCGGGGTGTGGACGAGCAGCGGGGCGAGGAAGTTGACGCCGACCGGCGTCATCGGCCACTCCTTCACCCAGGCGGTGGCGTGGCACCAGGGCGCCCGCGTCGAGGACTCCCGGGTCTTGGCCTGGAGGTAGGTCGGCTCGACGGCGTCGAGCTCGGCCGGCCAGGCGTTGCGCTTGGTCATGGCCTGAATGTGGTCGATGGGGTGGTCCGGGTCGTACATGGAGTGCACGAGCGAGGCGAGCCGGCTCTGGCCGAGCGGCTGGCGCACCCGGATGTCGGCCTCGGCCAACCGGGCGCAGATGTCGGTCAGTTCGCGGGCCATGACGACGGCGAGGCCCGCGTCCCGGTCGAGCTTGCGGCCGTGGGGGTTGGCCGCGCGGGCCATCGCGTTGGCCTCGGCGGCGAGTTCGCGGCTGTACTGCATGCAGGCGACGAGGTAGGCGCGGTGCTGCTCGCTGGAGGTGGACACCATCGACTGGAGCTGCTCGTAGGACTCCTGGAGCCACTCGGGGGCCTTGGTGTCGCCGCGCTGGGAGACGTCCTTGGCGTGGGCGTCGGGGTCGGCGGGCAGGGTGCGGGCCAGCATCTGGAGCCGCGTCACGAAGCCGTCGCCGTTGGCGACGTGCTTGAGCAGGGTGCCGAACCGGTCGACGAGGGCCTCCTGGTCCTCGCTGTCGCGCAGGCCGACGCCCGGACCCTCGATCTCGATCGCGGCGGTGACGGTACGGCGGTCCGCGTGCAGCAGGACCGCGATCTCGTCGGGGCCGAAGGGGGCCGCGAGCCAGTTGACGTGGCCGATGCCGGGCGGCGGCCCGACCTCGATCTCGCGCCCGTCGAGCCGTACGCCGGCCTCGGCGACGCCCGAACGGTAGGCGGTGCCGCGGCGCAGCGAGCGCTTGTAACTGCGGTTGATCTCGAACCACTTGTAGAACGTGCGGTGCTTGTACGGGAGGTAGACCGCGGCGAGCGCCAGGAACGGGAAGCCCATCAGGAGCACGATCCGCAGGGACAGGACGGGGACGAGGAGTCCGCACATCATGCCGAGGAACGCGCCGCCGATGATCAGGACGATCTCGCCGGTCTCGCGGTTCTTGCCGACGACGGCCGACGGCCGGGCACGGCCGATCAGATACGTACGGCGGGGCGCGACCGGTTGGGACTGGGTCGTCAACGCCCTCCACCTCCCGTGTTCTTGTTACCTGTGGTGCCGCCGGAGTTGCGGCGGTGGGTGTGCGGGGTGCCGGACGTGGGTCCGGAGCCGCTGCGGGGCGGGGGTGCGGCGGAGGGGACGGTTCCGCCGCCGGCCCCGCCGCCGGAGCCGCGGCTGCTGTGGGCGGCCACGCCACCGGAGAGGGGGTTGGCGGGGCGGGCCTGGGCGGCGCCGCCGCCCCCCTGGTTGCCCCGGCCGCTGTGGGTCTTGATGCCCTGGGAGACCAGGGCGGCGGGCGAGGAGATGAGGGCCGCGGCCTGGGAGCCGTCGGTGGCCTGCTTGCGGTTGGTGCGGGCGGAGGCGATCTCGTCGCCGAAGCCGGGCACGAAGCGGTAGATCATCGCCGAGGCGAAGATCGCGAGCAGGATGATCGCGAGGCCGGAGACGACGGCCGAGAACGAGTCGGGGCCCTTGCCGGAGGAGAGCGCTCCGGCGAGCCCGAGCACGATCACGATGACGGGTTTCACCATGATCACGGCGATCATGATGCCGGCCCAGCGGCGGACGTGACCCCACATGTTCTTGTCGACCAGGCCCGCGTACACCACGGTGCCGAGCAGCGCGCCGACGTACAACAGGGCGGCGCGGACGACCAGTTCGAGGAAGAGGATGCCCGAGGCGAGGATCGAGACGAGGGCGACGACGATCAGCATGATCGGGCCGCCGCCGATGTCGGTGCCCTTCTTGAGCGCGGCCGAGAACGAGCCGAAGAACACGTCCGACTGGTTGCCGGTCGCGTTGGAGATCGCCTCGGTCACGGCGTCCGTCGCCGATACGACGGTGTAGAGGATCAGCGGGGTGAACGCGGAGGCGAGCACGGTCAGCCACAGGAAGCCGACGGCTTCCGAGATCGCCGTCGACAGCGGCACCCCCCGGATGGCCCGCTTGGCGACGGCCAGGAGCCACAGGACGAGGGTGAGGAAGGTGGCGGCGGCGAAGACGACGGCGTACTGGGTGCGGAAGCTGTCGTTGGTGAAGTCCACGGTGGCCGTGGACTTCACGGCGTCGGAGAGCTTGCCGACGATCCAGGCGGCGGCGTCGGCGCAGCCCTTGGCGAGGGAGGTGAGGGGGTCGGCGGTCCCGGCCGGGTCGGGGGCGGTGGTTTTGGAGCCGCCCTTGGCGCTGCCGTTCTCGCAGTACTCCTTGGCGAGGCCGACGATGAGGTCGCAGGGGTTGTTGCTGCCACTCGGACTGGGGCTCGGGCTGCCGCTCGGCGACGGAGTCGGGCTGGGCGCCGCCCACGCGCCGGAGGCGAGCATCACCACCGAGGGCGGAAGGGCCGCGAGCAGGGAGTACGAGAGCGCACGCCGGCTACCGGGCATAGGTGAAGCCTCCGTATCCCTGAACGGCCTTGGCGATCTCGTCGGCGGTCGAGGCGCGGTTGTCGCCGCTGACGGGGGTGGGGCCCTCCGCCTGCGACGAGGACGCGATCTTCCAGTCCCCGTCGATCCACTTGAGCTTCTCGGTGAGGGTGAACCAGGTCTGGGTCACGGGCTTGGTCGACCCCGTACCGGCCAGGCCGACGAGACCGGTGCACCAGACCTCGACCGTCGCGGTCGCGCCGTCCTGCTGGGTCGCCTTCGTGCCCACCGGCACGGTGCGCGACACGAAGGTGAGCCCTGAGGGCGTGGAGCCGTCGTCGTTGAGGCCCACGTTCTTGAAGAAGCTCGGGGTGTACGCCTGGTCCAGCCTGCCGAGCAGCCCGTCCACGATGGAGGGGTCGTGGGTGGCCCGCACGATGTCGCTGCGGGTGCTGGACTTGAACATGCCGTCCGACCCCAACGCCACCGCGTAATTCGCCGCAGCCGACTGCGCCCCCTGCTCGGTCTGGGGGAAGCCCGAGGCGATTCCGGAGTGCTTGCCCGGGACCGGCTTCGTGCCGGTGGCCGCCGTTGACTCGGCGGTGCCGGGCTTCGCGGCGTTGTCGCCGGACGTGCCCGCGTCGTCGCCGCTGCGGTTGGCGAAGGCGATCGCCGCGATCAGGAGGACGACGACGCCGACCACCATGACCAGGGAGCGGGAGGTGCGCGGGGGCCGGCGGGTGGTGCCGTAGCCGTCGGTGGGGTTCTCGGGCATGCGGGTGCGGGTCTGGCGGGTGCCGCCGAGCGTGCTGAAGCGGTCGTCGGCGTGGCCGGAGTCGCCCCCGCCGTGGCCCGGCTCGTCGTCGAAACTCATGCCTGCGCCCCCTCGACCGTGTGCGGTTCCGCGTAGTACGACGGTAGCCGTGCTGGTTGCCGCGCGGGCGCGGTGTGGTGACTCGACATCAGGGGGACGCAACCTCTGCCGGTGGGCGCGACGGACGGATGGTGTGAGGGGGACAGGAGGGGCGAGGTTCGACTGACGATAAGTCAGACAGCCATCCCGTACACGATGGTGAAGAGCGTGCCGAGCGAGCCGATGATGAAGACTCCGGTCAGGCCGGCCACGATCAGGCCCTTGCCCTGTTCGGCGCTGAAGGTGTCGCGCAGCGCCGTCGCTCCGATCCGCTGTTTGGCCGCACCCCATACCGCGATGCCGAGGCAGAGGAGGATGGCGACCGCCATCACCACCTCCACCATGATGCGGGCCTCGTTGCCGAGCGTCCCGAACGGCCCCCAGTTGGGGGCGATTCCGCCGATGATGGTGGTGATGTCGCCTTTTCCGGCTGCCAGGTACATGTAACTCACCGCCCCTGTCGGGTAGTTCGATGCCCCTGCCCCACGGCATGGGTCAGGTTCTATCTTCGCTGATGAAACCGCCGGAGGAGGACGCCTTCGCGCCTCTCTTTACCCGCTTTCGCACACCAGTGCCGGTCCGACCGCCCTGACCTGCGGTGAACCGGCTGTTGACGAAAGCGCGTATGGTCACTCTGTGTATCACGCAGGGTGACTCCGGGCAATGACTGTCGTTGTTACACCCTTGGGCCGCTTGTCGTGTCGGGGGTCGACGGAGCAGGTGGGGACCGGGGACGGTTCATAGAAAGTTCTCAGAAAAGGTTCATGGTCGCTCTCAGTCGGGGCAGCGAGAGTCACAGTGTTCGCAGTCAGCAGCACGCCCGCCGACCCCCAGGAGACGCACCGTATGAAGCGCACTGGCATCTTCGGGAAGAAGTTCGCGACCGGGCGCGGAAGATTCGGCGCGCTGGCGGCCGCCGTCGCGCTCCTCGTCATACCGGCGTACGGGGGCCAGGCCGCGCAGGCGAGCGGCCGGACCGCACCGGCGCCGGCCACGGCCGAGAACGCCCGGGTGGGCGCGCTGTTCAAGGGGGGCCTGGACGACGGGCACTACTGCACGGCGTCGGTGGTGCGCAGCTCGGGCCATGACCTCATCGTCACCGCCGCGCACTGTCTGCCCGCGGACGAGTCGGAGGGCGGCAAGGCGGTGTTCGCGCCGGCCTACCGGGACGGTTCGGCGCCGTACGGGACCTGGCCGGTGGAGTCCGTGTACGAGGACGACCGCTGGAACGAGGACGGGGACCAGGACAGCGACGTCGCCTTCGCCGTGCTCGGGCCCGGCTCGGACGGCGGCAAGAAGGTCGAGGACGTGGTCGGCGGCGCCCCGCTGTTCGCGGGCCGCGCGACCGGGACGGCCGCGACCCTCACCGGCTATCCGTCCGACACCGAAGTGCCCCAGGTCTGCACGAACACCGCCGTCGCGTACGGGGACACCCAGCAGCGGATCGACTGCCCCGACTTCCCCGGCGGCACCAGCGGCAGCCCGTGGGTGGTCGAGGGCGGGGCGGTCGCGGGGGTGATCGGTGGGTACCAGTTCGGCGGGGACGACCCAGACGTCTCGTACAGCGTCGTCTTCGGGCCGCGCACCAAGTCCCTTTTCCGGCTGGCGGAGTCGGCGGGCGATCCGAAGCCGGCGGCGGCGGCGAAGGCGGCCGCGTCCCAACCGGCCGCGGACGGCGGCTCGCTGAGCGCCCCTCAGTCCGCGGCGCCGGGTGGCGATCCTGCCGGGTCGGCTCCGTCGGAGCGGCCGATGGTGTGTGCGTGTCTGATGCCGTGAGGGTGCTCTGAGGTCGTACGGGCTCTCCCGGGCCGGGAGGGGGCCCTCGGGCCGGGAGCGGGCTCTCGGGCCGGGAGCCGGGCTCTGGGCGGGCCTGGATCCCGTCCGCTGCCCCGCAGTTGACCGCACACCGTCACATGGCAGGGTTGAGCGGTGGACACGCTCAGGCCTTCGCAGGATCCGGAACGGATCGGTACGTACGCATTGCTCGCCCGGCTCGGGGCGGGTGGCATGGGGATGGTGTACCTCGGGCGGTCGCCGGGCGGGCGGCTCGTGGCGATCAAGGTGATCAAGGACGAGATCACCGACCACCCCGAGGCCCTGACGCGTTTTCGTCGCGAGGCGGAGACCGTGCGGGCGGTGCGCGGCGCGTACACCGCCAACCTCATCGACGCCTCACTGTCCGCGCCGCCGTACTGGCTGGCCACGGAGTACGTCGCCGGGCCGACGCTGTCGCACGCCGTGCGCGAGCGGGGCGCGTTCCCCGCGGACACCTGTCTGCGCCTGTTCGCGGCGCTCGCGGAGGGGCTGGCGAGCGTGCACGGGTACGGGGTGACCCATCGCGACCTGAAGCCCCAGAACGTCATCCTGTCGCCCCAGGGGCCTCAGCTCATCGACTTCGGCATCGCCAAGGGCGCGGAGGACACGGCCCTCACCCGCACGGGCCTCGCCCCCGGAACGCCGGGGTTCACGGCGCCCGAGGTGCTGATGCGTAATCAGGTGGGGGCGGCGGCGGATGTGTTCGCGCTGGGGGCGACGATCGCGTTCGCGGCGACGGGGCGGGCGCCGTTCGGTTCGGGGCCGATGGACGCCGTGTCGTACCGGGCGGTGCACGAGGAGATCGACCTCGTCGGGGTCGAGCCCCGGCTCGCGGCGCTGATCCGGGCGTGCGCCGCCAAGGACCCGGCCGAACGGCCGAGGCCGGCCGAGATCATCGCCCTGTGCGCGGTGGGCTCCGCGCTGTCGGAGGACCCTCACTACCTGGCACTCGGCAGCCTTGGCGAAGAGGTGCCGGAGACCGCGATGCGGGGGCCGCACGATATGCCCACGGCGGGCCCGGGCTACGTCCCGACCCGGTCGCCCTCGCAGGCCGGCTATGTGCCGACGCTGGCTCCGCAGGGGATGACGGCGCCGCACTCCCGCTCCCGCCGCAGACCGTGGCTCATTGCGCTCGCGGTGACAGCGGTCCTGGGCGTGACGGCAGCTGTCGCGGTGCGGCTGTTGCCGGACGGGAAGGACGGGGCGCAGGCGCAGGGCAGTGGCAAAGGGCCTTCGGCGGGTGATGTGTCGCCGGGGCTCACGGGCAGCCCGCAGCCCGTGGGGGACCAGACCCCGAAGGGTCCGCCGCAGTTCATCGAGCAGACCGCTCCGTCCGGGGATTCCTGGTCGGGCAAGGATCACGCGTGCGTTGTTCCCTCCGAGGAGGCCGCAGACCTGCACTTCCAGTATTCCGTCACGGCTGGGGACGATTCCCTCACGGACGGCGTCCCTTCCGGCAAGGCACGCATCGGCTACCGGCTCAAGTACGAGGACCCCGGTCTGGACCCGTACTACCTGTCCGTGGCGGTCAAACCGCCCCACGAGCTCGATGCCCAGGGGCATGCCACGACCAAGGGCCCCAACCGGCAGCTCGGGATGATGAACAAGGTCACCAACATGTATGCCCCCGTGCAGACGGACTGGAAGTACTTCACCTATCCCGACGACTTCGTCTATCGGTCCGGCGGCAAGGAGTTTCCGGCCATCGCCCTCAGCGCGGACCCCGGAGAGTGGACGGTGACGTTGCGTCATGTCAAATCCGTCAAGGACTACAAGAGCGTCGTGTGCGACGGTTTCATGGCCGAATGAGCGACGGTCCGACACGAGTGCGGACGAAGTGGCGGTGAACCGCGCCTCGATGGGGGAGGGTTGAGGGGTGCGCAGAGTCTGGGTGATCGGTGGGATCGGGTTCGGGGTGTGCCTGAGCTTCATCGCGCTGCTCGTCGTCGGTACGTATTCGGCCGCCGCCGGGCTCGCCTCGGCGGCAGGCAACGCGGTCGGGCTGGCCAAGGGGGCTGTACCGGCTGTCTACCAGCCGCTCGTGCAGAAGTGGGGCAACCTCTGTCCCAGCCTCAACGCGGCGATGCTCGCGGCCCAGCTCTACTCCGAGAGCGGTTGGAAGACCAGTGCGGTCAGCCCGGTCAACGCACAGGGCATCGCCCAGTTCATGCCCGACACCTGGGCGAGCCATGGCATCGACGGCAATGGCGATGGCAAACGTGACATCTGGGACCCCGCGGACGCCATCCCGTCAGCGGCCTCGTACGACTGTGAATTGGCCAAATATGTCAAGGACGTGCCGGGCGACGCGAGCGACAACATGCTGGCCGCCTACAACGCGGGTGCGTACGCGGTCATCAAGTACAGGGGTGTTCCTCCGTACCCGGAAACCCAGGGCTACGTGAAAACCATCCGCTCCCTGGAGAAGAGCTTCGCCGCCCCCGTAGGCCGGGTGCAGCCCTCGCAGCAGGCGGCCGGGGCCATTTACTACGCGCAGCAGAAGCTCGGGACTCCCTACCTCTGGGGTGGGGAGGGGACGCCCGAGCAAGGGGGGCGGTTCGACTGTTCGGGGCTTACGCAGGCCGCTTACCAGAGCGTGGGGATCACGCTGCCCCGGGTCGCCAACGACCAGTACAACGCCGGCCCGCACCCCGCCCGCAACGAACTGCTACCGGGGGACCTCGTGTTCTTCTCGACCGACCTCGGCAACTCGCGCGCCATCCACCACGTGGGGCTCTACGTGGGCGGCGGGTACATGATCAACGCCCCCTTCACCGGCGCCGTCATCCGGTTCGACAAGATCGACGCGCCGGACTACTTCGGCGCGACCCGGGTCACCAAGGACGGTGCCGCCGCGCTGCCCGGCTCCAAAGCGGGGGCCTGAACACGGCCCCCCGATGGCTGGAACTCTCCGTGAAGCCAAGGCCCTGAGCTGGGACGACGAGTCACTCTTCGATAACGTCGGCGTGATCATTCAGTGGAGAGTGGAACGCGGCGGGCGTCGAGGGCGTTCCCTGGACAGTGACTGATGTACGTACTGACCACGGGGGTTGGTAGCAGGACGGAACAAGGCAAGGGGCCGCAGCATGGCTGGACTCGCATTCGACGGAGCGAATCCCGATGTCAGCCTGCTCTACGACATCAACGGGCTCGCCCAGGACGCCCCTTCCTGGCTCGACCGGGCGATGGCCTTCGTCGGGGAGTACGGGATCCTGCTGGGCCTCGTGCTCGTCGTGCTGTGGTGCTGGTGGAGCGTGCGGCGCGCGGAGGACCGGCAGTCGGCGGTCGCCACCGTCGCCGGGATCGTGTGGGCGCCGCTGGCCGCGGGGATCGCCGTCCTGGTCAACATCCCCATCCGCGGCTTCGTTCAGCGGCCCAGGCCCTTCCTTGACCACCGGGGTCTCGACGTCCTGGTCGGCGGCAAGAGCGACTTCTCGTTCGTCAGCGACCACGCCACCCTCGCCATGGCCATCGGCGCCGGACTCTTCGTCGCCCACCGCAAGTTCGGCCTGATCGCGCTGGGCCTCGCCCTCCTCGAAGGGTTCTGCCGGGTCTACCTGGGGGTGCACTACCCGACCGACGTCGTGGGCGGTTTCGCGCTCGGCACCGCCGTCACGCTGCTCCTCGCGCCGCTCGCCCAGCTCCTTTTGACCCCGGTCGTCGCGGCCGTCGCCCGCTCCCCGCGGCTCGGCCTCCTGGTGCATTCGCGCCGGGCCCTGACGGTGGTTCCGGCCGCGCCTGGCGGTGCCGTCGACCGGCCGGGTACCGAGGAGCGCGACCTCGCGGCCTGACCGGAGCCTTCAGGTCACAGGGCCTGCGGGAAGTCGAAGAGCCTGCCCGGGTCGTACTGCCGCTTGAGCCGTGCCAGCCGCCCGGCGCCCGCGCCGTAGTAGGCGGTACGCCAGTCGGTGAGCGCGGGGTCGGGGTAGTTCTGGTAGGCCGCGCCCGAGGCGTAGGGGCGCATCGCGTCATGGGTGCGGGCCAGCCAGGACTGCTGGGTGGCGCCGGCGGTGCCGGGCACCCAGGAGGCGATGTACTGGGCGAGCACCCGTGAGGTGCGGTGCGCGAAGGCGGTCGCGTCCGGGGCGACCCGGTTGATCGCGCCGCCCAGCGCGGTGAGCACGAGGGTGCCGCCGCCCCCGTTGTCACCCGGCGGGATGCGGGTGAACTCCTCGGCGCGGGCGAGGAGTTGGCGTACGCCGGGCTCGGGGAGGGGCTTCGTGTAGAAGTCGGACTTCGCGGCGTACGTCTCGCGCTGGAGGACTCCCTGCGGGGTGCGGCCCGGGGTGGTGCCGGGCAGGTGGCACTGGGCCTGGCTGAAGGTGGAGCACCCCGCGTACAGCAGCATCGCCTCCTGGAAGCCGGTGCGGTGCAGGGCCACCGTGGCGGCGGGGGCGCCCGCCCGGTCGGCCAGGCGGTCGAGGGCGTTCTGGAGATCGCCGTAGGAACCGAGCGAGAACGCGGCGATGGTGACGGTCGGGTCGGCCCCGCCGACCGCGCCCGCCAGATGGGCCGCGGACCAGATCTCGTCGGCC
Organism: Streptomyces hundungensis; assembly: GCF_003627815.1. Lineage (NCBI taxonomy): Bacteria > Bacillati > Actinomycetota > Actinomycetes > Kitasatosporales > Streptomycetaceae > Streptomyces > Streptomyces hundungensis. The sequence goes on along the minus strand of NZ_CP032698.1, from coordinate 4,094,929 downwards.
TGGTCCGGGCCCCACTCCTGCCAGGCCTCGATCACCCCGCGGGCCTGCCGCCAGGGCCAGGTGAGGAAGGCGGTCACCCCGCGCGGCGCAGGGTGCGTACGGAAGGTGAAGCCGGTGACCACGCCGAAGTTTCCGTTGCCCGCGCCGCGCAGCGCCCAGAACAGGTCCGGGTTCTGTTTCTGACTGGCCGTCAGTGTCCGGCCGTCGGCGGTGACGAGGTCGATGGAGGTCACGCTGTCGCAAGTGAGGCCGTAGGCGCGGGCGGTGACGCCGTGTCCGCCGCCCAGGGCCAGGCCCGAGACGGCGACGGTGGGGCAGGAGCCGCCCGGGATGGTGCGTCCGCTGCGGGCGAGGCCGGTGTAGACGTCCAGGAGGCGGGCGCCCGCGCCGATCGTGCCGTCGGCCGCGACGGAGTTCAGGCGCGATACGTCGATCACCAGGCGCCCGGTCCCCGAGGACCACCCCGCGTAGTCATGGCCCCCACTGCGGACGGCGACCGGGGTGTGGTGGGCGCGGGCGTACGCCAGGCACTCCTGGACGTCCGCCGCGTGGGCCACATAGGCGACGGCGTCCGGACGCAGGCCGTCGAAGCGGGTGTTGTAGAGCTGGCGGGCGGTGGCGTAGTCGGCGTCGCCGGGGCGGACGAGCCGGCCGTCCAGGGAGCGGGCCAGGGCGTTGTAGTCGGCGGGCGCGGGGGAGCTCGGGGACGGGGAGCGGGTCGCGGTGCGGGTCGGGGCGGGCTCGGGGTGCCCGGAGGCGCCGCAGGCGGTGGCGGTGAGCGCGGCCGCGGCGCCGGTGGCTGCGGTCAGGAGGGTGCGGCGGCGCATGGGGGCTCCCGGGGGCGTGGGACGGGCGCTGTGCCCGCTTCTTCCCCGCCGCGCCCCTTGCCGAACCGGCCCCGCCCCTTGCCGAACCGGCCGCGCCCCTTGCCGAACCGGCCGCGCCCCTTGCCGAACCGGCCGCGCCCCTTGCCGAACCGGCCGCGCCCCTTGCCGAACCGGCCGCGCCCCTTGCCGAACCCGCCGCGCCCGTTCCCGAACCGGCCGCGCCCGTTCCCGGACCCGCCGCCCCCGCGGGGCGCCGTCTCAGGCGTCGACGGGGTCCGGGGGAGGGGAGGGCGAGGGGAGGGTGAGGGCGTGGGTCTCGGCGTCCGCGCGGGCCCGGTCGCGGCTGCGGCGGGCCGGGCCCGCCCAGCCGCAGGAGCAACGGGCCACGGCGAAGCTGCCGCGCTCCGTGAGGGAGGTCTGGTGGGACACCTCACCACCGTACTGCGGGCGTGACGGGGGCCGTACCGCGGTCGTTAGGAGAGGTGGGCTAGGCCAAGGGCGTTGGGGGTTCGGCGGCGATGGTGGTGCAACGGCACGGAGCCGGGCGAGCGGGTGCGATCGTGGCCGCCGCGCTGGTGGGCTGCGTGATCGCGGGAGCCGCCGGGTGCGGCGGGAGCAGTGCGGAGATCGCGAGCGGGTCCGCGCCCGACCCGGCGGCGCTGGTGCGGGCGGCGGCCGATCGTCTGGTGGCGGCGGGGAGTTCGCGGGCCACCACCTCCATGGAGATGGCCACCGGGGGCACCCGGGTCACGATCCGGGGCATGGGCACCTACGACTTCGGGCGCAGGACCGGGGAGTTGACGGTGCTGCTGCCCCAGGACGCCAAGGGCGCGCAGGAGCGGCGGCCGATCACCGAGCTCTTCGCGCCGGGTGCGCTCTACATGAAGAACCGGGGCGCCGGAGTGCCCGCCGACAAATGGGTGCGGGTCGACACCACCACGCTCCTGGACGGCAACCTGGTCACCGGCGGCGCCACCGACCCGTACACGGCCGCCGCTCTGCTGCGCGGCGCCCAGGACGTGGCGTACGTCGGCGAGGAGGACCTCGCGGGGGTGTCGGTGCGGCACTACCGGGGGAGCGCGGCGCTGCCCGCCCCGGTGGCGAAAGGGTTCTCCAGAGCGGTGGTGCCGTTCGACGCGTACTTCGACGCGGCGGGACGGCTGTGCAAGGTGCGCCAGCAGTTCAGCTACGTCAACCGGGGCCGGCCCGTCGCGGTCGCCTCGACGACGCTGCTGTACGGGTTCGGGGCGGACGTGAACGTACGGCTGCCCGACGCGCGGGACATCTTCGACGGGAAGATCCAGCCGTAATCAGCCAGACATGGCCCCCTCAGGGGGGCCGGTGGTGGCGGAAATGGTCCGTCCGTGCCATGCGCGGCCCGTGCCCCTCTCCTTACGCTGGGAAGCCGACGAGGCAGCAGACCGAGCGAACAGATCGAGCGGATCGACCGAGCGAACGGCAGCTAGCGACGACCGGTGGGAAGAGGTCGAGGAAGAGGTGATGTGCGTGGCTTCGCTTCGCGGTGCGACCGTCCAGGACCACGTGGCCCTCGTCGAGATCGAGCTGTGCGGTGAGTTGATGATCGCGGCGTCCGCCGCCGAGGGGGACCGGCTCAGCCCGGACCTCATCGACGAGGTCCTGAACGTGGGGCACCCCGGCGCCGGGCCGTCGGCGGAACGGTCCTGCAAGGTGGCAGGGCGCGGAAGCGCCCGGGCGTAGGCCCGGCGGCCCGCCGGTGGCGCGGTCGGGCCGGGTCCCGCCGGGTCGGGTCCCGCCGGGTCGGGTCCCGCCGGGTCGGGTCCCGCCGGGTCGGGTCCGCCCCCTCCGGGTCCCGCCGCGCCCCGGCGTGGGGCAGCCGTGCCGGGTGGGGCGGGGGAGTCAGGTGCGCATCATCCGGGCGATGGCCTTCGTGGCCTCCTCGACCTTGGCGTCGATCTCGTCGCCGCCCTTGACCGCCGCGTCCGCCACGCAGTGGCGCAGGTGCTCCTCCAGGAGCTGGAGGGCGAAGGACTGGAGGGCCTTGGTGGACGCGGAGACCTGGGTGAGTATGTCGATGCAGTAGACGTCCTCGTCGACCATCCGCTGGAGGCCGCGGATCTGGCCCTCGATCCGGCGCAGGCGCTTGAGGTGCTCGTCCTTCTGCTTGTGGTAGCCGTGCACGCCGTGGTCGTGATCGGTCAGGGGGGTCTCGACCGGGGGGCCGGCTGCCTCGGTGGTCGTCATCGCGTCCTCCCGTTGTCTGCCATGTGCCAAGTGGCTGCCGTCTGCGGCAAGGGGCTTGATACCCCTCGTGGGTATATGGTAACGAACTTCCGGCCCCCGGGCGGGGGTCCGTGCTGATCACTGTGCCCGATGGGCGACACTGAAGAACGCCGGTTAGCCGTGGCCGGATGATGCGCCTAGCATCAGCCTGACCGAATCCCAAGCACTCCGAGGACCCCACGTGCGCTTTCGTCTGACCCCCAGGGAGACGAGCTTCTACGACATGTTCTCCGCATCAGCGGACAACATCGTCACGGGCTCGAAGCTCCTCATGGAACTGCTCGGAGCGGATTCCGCGTCCCGGGCCGAGATCGCGGAGCGTATGCGGGCGGCGGAGCACGCGGGCGACGACGCCACTCACGCGATCTTCCACCAGCTCAACTCCTCCTTCATCACGCCGTTCGACCGCGAGGACATCTACAACCTCGCCTCGTGCCTCGACGACATCATGGACTTCATGGAGGAGGCCGTCGACCTGGTCGTCCTCTACAACGTGGAGGAGCTGCCCAAGGGCGTCGAGCAGCAGATCGAGGTGCTCAACCGGGCGGCCGTGCTGACCGCCGAGGCGATGCCCAACCTGCGGACGATGTCCAACCTGACCGAGTACTGGATCGAGGTCAACCGCCTGGAGAACCAGGCCGACCAGATCCACCGCAAGCTGCTCGCCCACCTCTTCAACGGCAAGTACGACGCCATCGAGGTGCTGAAGCTCAAGCAGATCGTGGACGTACTCGAAGAGGCGGCGGACGCGTTCGAGCACGTGGCGAACACGGTGGAGACCATCGCCGTCAAGGAGTCCTGACCCAGTCATGGACACCTTTGCGTTGATCGTGACCATTGGCGTCGCGCTCGGATTCACGTACACGAACGGCTTTCACGACTCGGCGAACGCCATCGCCACCTCGGTGTCGACCCGGGCGCTCACCCCCGGGCCGCGCTCGCGATGGCCGCCGTCATGAACCTCGCCGGTGCCTTCCTCGGCAGCGGCGTCGCCAAGACGGTGAGCAAGGGCCTGATCTCCACGCCCGAGGGCAACAAGGGCATGGGGATCCTCTTCGCGGCGCTGGTCGGCGCGATCATCTGGAACCTGGTCACCTGGTACTTCGGGCTGCCGTCCTCGTCCTCGCACGCCCTGTTCGGCGGCATGGTCGGCGCGGCCCTCGCGGGCGGGACCACCGTGTACTGGTCCGGTGTGCTCGACAAGGTCGTCATCCCGATGTTCATCTCGCCGGTGATCGGTCTGGTCGTCGGTTACCTGGTGATGTGCGCGATCCTGTGGCTGTTCCGCAAGTCCAACCCGCACAAGGCCAAGCGCGGGTTCCGCATCGCGCAGACCGTCTCGGCGGCCGGCATGGCGCTCGGGCACGGCCTCCAGGACGCGCAGAAGACCATGGGCATCGTGGTGATGGCGCTGACCATCGCCGATGTGCAGTCCGCCGGGGACGAGATCCCGATCTGGGTCAAGTTCGCGTGTGCGGCGATGCTGTCGCTCGGTACGTACGCGGGCGGCTGGCGCATCATGCGCACCCTGGGCCGCAAGATCATCGAGCTGGATCCCCCGCAGGGCTTCGCGGCGGAGGCCACCGGTGCCTCGATCATGTTCGGCTCGTCGTTCCTGTTTCAGGCGCCGATCTCCACCACGCACGTGATCACCTCGGCGATCATGGGTGTGGGCGCCACCAAGCGGGTCAACGCGGTGCGCTGGGGCGTGGCCAAGAACATCATCCTGGGCTGGTTCATCACGATGCCGGCGGCGGCGCTGGTCGCCGCGGTGAGCTACTTCTTGGTGCGGCTCTTCTTCGGCTAGCCGCCGCGCTCGCGGGCCCTGCCCCGGCACCCGTGCAGAGCGGCACCCGTACAAGGCAAGGGGCCCGCCTCCCGTGAGGGGAGGCGGGCCCTTCGTCGTGCGGTGGCACCGCCATGCAGCACCGCAGACGGTCTTGGGGGCGGGCCTAGCCGAAGCGGCCCGAGATGTAGTCCTCGGTGGCCTGCACGGAGGGGTTGGAGAAGATCCGCGCGGTCTCGTCGAGCTCGACCAGCTTGCCGGGCTGCCCGACGGCCGCCAGGTTGAAGAAGGCCGTACGGTCCGAGACGCGGGCCGCCTGCTGCATGTTGTGGGTCACGATGACGATCGTGAAGCGCTCCTTCAGCTCCCCGATCAGATCCTCGATCGCCAGGGTGGAGATCGGGTCGAGGGCCGAGCAGGGCTCGTCCATCAGCAGGACGTCCGGCTCCACCGCGATCGCCCTGGCGATGCACAGGCGCTGCTGCTGGCCGCCGGAGAGGCCCGAACCGGGCTTGTTGAGGCGGTCCTTGACCTCGTTCCAGAGGTTGGCGCCCTTGAGGGACTTCTCCACCACGTCGGCCAGCTCGTTCTTCTTGAACTTGCCGTTGAGACGCAGGCCCGCAGCCACGTTGTCGAAGATCGACATCGTGGGGAACGGGTTGGGGCGCTGGAAGACCATGCCGACCGTGCGGCGCACCGCCACCGGGTCGACCGCCGAGCCGTACAGGTTCTCGTCGTCCAGGAGCACCTTGCCCTCGACGCGGCCGCCGGGGGTCACCTCGTGCATACGGTTCAGGGTGCGCAGGAACGTCGACTTGCCGCAGCCGGACGGGCCGATGAAGGCGGTCACCGAGCGCGGCTCGACGGTCATCGATATGTCGTCGATCGCCTTGTGGGCGCCGTAGTAGGCGGAGAGGCCGGATACGTCGATTCGCTTGGCCATGGCTGACTCACTGTCTTTCGAAAGGACTGGTCGCTGAGGGGGTCGCGTCAGCGACCGGTCTTGGGGGCCTTCCAGCGGGCGATGCCGCGAGCCACCAGATTGAGGATCATGACGAAGGCGATCAGGACCAGGGCGCCGGCCCACGCGCGGTCGTACGCCGCGTCGCTGCCCACCCGGTACTGCTCCCAGATGTAGAAGGGCAGCGAGGACTGGGCGCCTTCGAACGGGTTGGTGTTGATCAGCTGGCTGCCGAAGACGAGCAGCATGATCGGGGCGGTCTCACCGGCGATACGGGCGATCGCGAGCATGACGCCCGTGGTGATGCCGCCGATCGCGGTCGGCAGGACCACCTTCACGATGGTGCGCCACTTGGGCACGCCCAGGGCGAGGGAGGCCTCGCGCAGCTCGTTCGGGACGAGCTTGAGCATCTCCTCGGTGGAGCGCACCACGACCGGCATCATCAGGATCGCGAGCGCCAGCGAGCCCATGAAGCCCGAGGGCTGGAGCTCGAACATCAGCATCAGGGTCAGGATGAACAGGCCGGCCACGATGGACGGGATGCCCGTCATGACGTCGACGAAGAAGGTGACGCTCTTGGCGAGCGCGCCCTTGCCGTACTCCACCAGGTAGACCGCGGTCAGCAGGCCGAGCGGCGCGGAGATCAAGGTGGCGAGGCCGACCTGTTCCAGGGTGCCGATCAGGGCGTGGTAGACACCGCCACCGGTCTCGAAGCCGGGGACGCCGGCCATCGAGTGGGACAGGAAGTACCCGTTGAGGACCTTGGTGCCGCGGCTGATCGTCGTCCACAGCAGGGAGGCCAGCGGGATGACGGCGAGGATGAAGCAGACCCAGACCAGGGAGGTCGCCACCCGGTCCTTGGCCTGCCGCTTGTTCTCGACGGCCGTGGTGACCGCGTACGAGACGGCGATGAACAGCAGCGCCGCGATCAGGCCCCACTGGACCTTGCTGTGGAGGTCGAAGGCGAGGCCGATGCCGACGGCGAGCGCGATCGAGACGGCCGCGAAGCCGACCCCCGCCCAGCGCGGCAGGGCGCGGTGGCTGAGGCTGCCCTTGCGGGGGGCCGGGGTGGCCGGCCGCGCGTCCTGGACGACTGCGTGACTCATGCGGGGCTCCCTTCGGGGCGGAGGTTCGGGCGGGGTCGGCGCCGGTGGGCTGCGGCCGGGATGTCCCGGGTGTGGGCGGCGCTCATGCGGCGGCCCCCGAGTACTCCTTGCGGCGCGCGATGATCATGCGGGCGGCGCCGTTGACCAGCAGGGTGAGGACGAACAGGACCAGACCGGAGGCGATCAGGGCGTCCCGGCCGAGCTGGTTGGACTCGTCGAACTTCGCCGCGATGTTCTGCGCGAAGGTGCCGCCGCCCGGGTCGAGGACGTGCAGCGACAGGACGTAGCTCGGGGAGAGGACCGTGGCGACGGCCATCGTCTCGCCGAGCGCGCGGCCCAGGCCCAGCATCGAGGCGGAGATGACGCCGGAGCGGCCGAAGGGCAGCACGGACAGGCGGATGACTTCCCAGCGGGTCGCGCCGAGGGCCAGGGCGGCCTCCTCGTTCATGCGCGGGACCTGGAGGAAGACCTCGCGGCTGACGCTGGTCACGATCGGCAGGATCATGATCGCGAGCAGGATGCCGACGGTGAACATCGAGCGGGCGACGCCGACTTCGGTCTTCTCGAAGACGAACGTCCAGCCCAGGTAGGTGTCGAGCCACTCGTTGAGGCCGCCGAGGTAGGGCACCAGGAACAGGGCGCCCCAGACGCCGTAGACGATCGAGGGCACGGCGGCGAGCAGGTCGACGACGTAGGCGAGCGGCGCGGCCAGCTTGCGCGGCGCGTAGTGCGAGATGAACAGGGCGATGCCGACGGCGACCGGGACCGCGATGGCCATCGCGATGACCGAGCTGACGACGGTGCCGAAGAGCAGGACCGCGATGCCGAACGCCGGCGGCGAGCCGGCCGGGTTCCAGTCGAAGGTGGTCAGGAAGTTGCCCTGGTCCTGCGAGATCGCGATGCCGGCCCGGACGCTGAGGAAGGCGGCGATCGCCGCCATGACGACGAGCAGCAGGATGCCCGAGCCCCGGGAGAGCCCGAGGAAGATCTTGTCGCCCGCGCGGCCGGTGGACGCCGTGCGGCGGGTCGTCGAGGGGCCGGGAGCGGGTGGTGGTGTGTCGGTAGCTATGGAAGAAGCCATGGTCTTTCCGGTCTGTGGGCGGGAACCGGTTGGGTTCCCTGGCGGCGGTGCACCGGATGGTGTGCGGCGGGGGCCGGATCGGGGCCCCCGCCCCACGCGAACCGCCGGGTCTTCGGCCCGGCGGCCCAACTGTGGCCTTACGAGAGGGAGTTGACCGTCTCGATGACCTTGGCGTTGATCTCGGCCGGGATCGGCGCGTAGCTGGCCTCGGTGAGCAGCTTCTGCCCGTCGGCGCCGGCGGTGTAGGAGAGGAAGGACTTGACCGCGGCGAGCGTCGCCGGCTTGTTGCCCTTGTCGCAGGCGATCTCGTACGTGACGAGGACCAGCGGGTAGGCGCCGTCGGCCTTGGTGGTGTAGTCGAGCTTCAGCGCCAGGTCCTTGCCGGTGCCGGCGATCTTCGCGGCGGCGATGGCCTTGGAGGCGTTCTCGGCGGTCGCCTTGACCGGGGCGGAGGCGCCGGTGTTGATGTCGACGGTCTTGATGGACTGCGACGCGGCGTAGGAGAGCTCGAAGTAGCCGATCGCGCCGTTGACCTGCTTGACCTGGGCGGCGACGTCACCCGAACCGGAGGCGGCCTGGCCACCGGAGGCGGCCCACTTCTTCGCCGGCGGGTAGGGCCAGTCGGCCTTGGCGGCGGCGGAGAGGTACTTGGTGAGGTTGTCCGTGGTGCCGGAGTCCGTGGAGCGGTGGAAGGCCTGGATGGCCAGGTCCGGGAGCTTGGCGTTCGGGTTCAGCTTGGCGATCGCCTCGTCGTTCCACTTGCTGATCTTGCCGTTGAAGATCTTGGCGATCGTGGAGGCGTCCAGGACCAGGCTGTCGACGCCCTCGACGTGGAAGCCGATCGCGATCGGGCCGCCGACCATCGGCAGGTTGATGCCCTGGCCGCCGCCGGTGCAGACCTTCTTGGAGTCCTCGACCTGCTGGGCGTTGAGCGGCGAGTCCGAGCCCGCGAAGCCCACCGTCCCCTGGGTGAACGCGACGATGCCGTCACCGGAGGAGGAGGCCTTGTAGTTGATCTGCGCGTCCTTGCAGCCCGCCATGTAGTTCTTGACCCACAGGTCCATGGCGTTCTTCTGGGCGGAGGAGCCGGAGGCCAGGAGCTGGCCCTTGGCGCCGTCGCACTTCACGCTGGAGGCCGCGCCGGTGGTCGCGCCGCCGCCGCCCGTGCTCCCGCCGCCGCTGTTGTTGTCGCTGCCGCACGCCGTGAGGGCCAGGGCGCTGGACACGGCGATGACGCCGAGGGCGGTGGCGCGGAGCCGGTTCTTGCGCTGAAGCTTCACTGTCGGGTGTTCCTTCCGGGAGCCGCCGGGGTCCGTTCGTTGTACGGCGGCGTGCGCTGGATGGGCGGTGAGGCGGGATGCCGTGCACCGTGTAAGGCCGAAATTAGGCAGAACAGGTGAAGCCGTCGGCGGGGGAGAGTTAACGGAAGGTGAACCGTGGCGGGCAGTGCGGTGCCGACCGTTATCGGTCCGTGTTCCGCGGCCCGGACCCGCCCGGCGCGGCACCGGGCGGGTCCGCTTTCCGGCGCGTCCCGTCTGGCCCGCCGGGCCCCGCGCCCGGCCCGCGCCCCGCGCGGCCCGGCCTCAGGTGCGGTGCAGCGCGTCGAGCAGTGCGAGGACCAGCTGGCGGTCGCGTGGCTGGGTGAGGCGGTGGTGGGCGGCGGCCGGGGGCAGCCAGAGCAGCCGGTCGACCTCCTCGTTGGCGGTGAACCGGCCCTCGCCCGCCTCGGCGGCCCAGTACTCGACGCGCTTGGGGCGGCCCTGGCCGTCCGTGTAGTGGACGGTGGGCAGGGCCGCGCCGGGCACGCAGGTGAAGCCGGTCTCTTCGAGGACCTCGCGCAGCGCGCCCGTGAGCGGCTCCTCGTCCCGCTTCAACTTGCCCTTGGGATGCGACCAGTCGTCGTACTTCGGCCGGTGGACGAGACAGATCTCCAGGGCTTGGTCGCCCCACGGGGCGCGGCGCCACAGGACGCATCCCGCGGCCAGGACGGTTCCGTCGGGTGCGGTGCTCATGATGCGGCCGGGGTCGCCGCCGGTGCTGTGGTCACCGCCCCAGGCTGCCAGACCCGCTGGAAGGTGAAGCGGGCCGCCTCCACCTCGTGCCGCTGGTCGGCGTGGAGCACGCCAAGGGCGTACGCGGTCGCCGGGGCGATCTTGGGGGTGCGGGCGGCGGCGGCCGCGGCGGACGCGGCCCCGGCGGCGTCCCGGTGCCGGTCCAGGGCCACCCCGGCGGCGGCCGTCCGCTCGGGACGCTCCGGCTCGCCGGGCCGGTGGTCCAGGACCTCTCGCGCGTACCGGTGCAGCCGCAGCAGCAGCCGCACCTGATGCCAGGGGCCGTCCTGGCCCTCGCTCTCCTGGCCGAGCGCCTCGGCGTTGTACGGATGGGCCGCGCGGGCCAACGGCAGGGCGGCGACGGCCCGTTGGAGCCGGTCCTCGGCGTCGAGGGCGGCCGGCACCAGCACCTCGGCGGCACGGGCCGAGGCGGCGGCCCCCAGCGGAACCTCACCGGCGAGCAGCGCGACCGCGTCCGCCACCGCGTGGAAGCGGGCGGAGCCGAGCGCCTGGAGGGCCGCCGAGTGGGCCCGGGTGCGGGTCAGGGTGAGCTGCCGGTCGAGCAGGGCTCCGGCGCGGGCGGCTCCCACCGCGAGGGTGCCGGTGTCCCCGCGCGGCGGCGGCACCCGGGTGCCGGAGAGCCGGTGCAGGGCGTCCAGGAGCCGGGTGAGCCGGGCGGCGCAGGAGTGCTCGGCCGCCAACGTGGCGGACAGCCAGCCCAGTTCGCCGCGCACCTGGTCGGCCCAGGCGGCGTCGAGCAGCGGGCGGAAGGTGTAGAGGGTGGCGCTGACGCGGCGGGCGGCGGACCGCAGCGCGCGGGCCGCCTCCTCGGCCGAGCGGCCGTCGGACCCCGCCTCCTGGTGGCGCCGCAGCCCCCGCAGGAAGTCCCCGGCCCGCGCGTGCAGGTAAGGGGCCAGCACCTCGCCGGCCGAGGCGTCGAGCGCAACCGCCGGCGTACGGGGGTCGGGGGCCAGGGCGTGGGCCGCGGGTGCCTGCGGGGCGGGGGTCGGGGCGGCGGGGGTCGGCCGGGCCGCGGTGTTCTCAGGGCGTTGCACGCCGGCGCCTCCGGGCGTCTATCAGCATCTCCTGGACGTTCCGCAGCGGCTGTCCCTCGGCGTCGACCGAGTGCCGGGTCCAGTTCCCGTCGGCGCTCAGGTGCCAGGACGCGGTGGTGTCCGACATCCCGGTCTCCAGGAGCCGGCTCAGGACCGCGCGGTGGGCCGGGTCGGCGACCCGGACCAGGGCCTCGATGCGTCGGTCGAGGTTGCGGTGCATCATGTCGGCGCTGCCGAACCAGACTTCGGGTTCGCCGCCGTTGCCGAAGATGAACACCCGCGAGTGTTCCAGGAAGCGGCCGAGGACCGACCGTACCCGGATGTTCTCCGACAGGCCGGTGACACCGGGACGCAGGGCGCAGATGCCGCGCACCCAGACGTCGACCGGCACGCCGGCCTGGGAGGCCCGGTAGCAGGCGTCGATGACGGCCTCGTCGACCATCGAGTTGACCTTGATGCGGACGTGCGCGGGGCGCCCGGCGTGCTGGTGGGCGATCTCCTTGTTGATCCGGGCGACCAGGCCGTCCCGCAGGGACTTGGGCGCCACGAGCAGCCGCCGGTAGGTCTCCCGGCGGGAGTACCCGGAGAGCCGGTTGAAGAGGTCCGAGAGGTCGGCGCCGACCTGCGGATCGGCGGTCAGCAGCCCCAGGTCCTCGTAGAGCCGGGCCGTCTTGGGGTGGTAGTTGCCGGTGCCGACGTGGCTGTAGCGGCGCAGCGCCTCGCCCTCCTGGCGCACCACGAGGGAGAGCTTGCAGTGCGTCTTGAGGCCGACGAGCCCGTACACGACGTGGCAGCCGGCTTCCTCCAGCTTCCGCGCCCACTTGATGTTGGCCTGCTCGTCGAAGCGGGCCTTGATCTCGACGAGGACGAGCACCTGCTTGCCGGACTCGGCCGCGTCTATCAGCGCGTCCACGATGGGCGAGTCGCCCGACGTCCGGTACAGGGTCTGCTTGATGGCGAGCACGTCCGGGTCGGAGGCGGCCTGTTCGAGGAAGGCCTGCACCGAGGTGGAGAACGAGTCGTAGGGGTGGTGGAGCAGGACGTCGCGCTCGCGGACCGCGGCGAAGATGTCGGGCGCGGACGCCGACTCGACCTCGGCGAGGTCGCGGTGGGTGCCCGCGATGAACTTGGGGAACTTCAGCTCCGGCCGGTCGAGCGCGGCGATCCCGAAGAGTCCGGTCAGGTCGAGGGAGCCGGGCAGCGGATAGACCTCGGCGTCCGAGACCTTCAACTCCCGTACCAGCAGGTCGAGTACGTAGGGGTCGATGGACTCCTCGACCTCCAGGCGCACCGGCGGCCCGAAACGGCGCCGCATGAGTTCCTTCTCCAGCGCCTGGAGCAGGTTCTCGGTGTCGTCCTCCTCGACTTCGAGGTCCTCGTTGCGGGTCACCCGGAACATGTGGTGCGCGAGCACCTCCATGCCGGGGAAGAGCTCCTCCAGGTGGGCCGCGATGACGTCCTCCAGGGGGACGTAGCGCTGCGGCGAGGCCTCCAGGAAGCGGGAGAGCAGCGGCGGGACCTTCACGCGCGCGAAGTGGCGGTGGCCCGAGACGGGGTTGCGCACCACCACGGCGAGGTTGAGCGAGAGTCCCGAGATGTACGGGAAGGGGTGTGCGGGGTCCACGGCCAGCGGGGTCAGGACCGGGAAGATCCGCTGGCGGAACAGCGTGAAGAGGCGGGCCTGCTCCTTCTCGGTCAGCTCCGGCCAGCGGATCAGGTCGATGCCCTCGTCGGCCAGGGCCGGGGCGACGTCCTGCTGGTAGCAGGCGGCGTGGCGGGCCATGAGCTCGCGCGAGCGGGTCCAGATCAGGTCGAGGACCTCGCGGGGCTGGAGGCCGGAGGCGGAGCGGGTGGCGACGCCGGTGGCGATGCGGCGCTTGAGGCCGGCCACCCGGACCATGAAGAACTCGTCCAGGTTCGAGGCAAAGATCGCCAGGAAGTTCGCCCGTTCGAGGAGCGGGGTCGCGGGGTCCTCGGCGAGCTCCAGTACGCGCTCGTTGAACGCGAGCCAGCTGCGTTCCCGGTCCAGGAAGCGGCCCGAGGGCAGCTCGTCGCCCTCGCTCTCGTCCTCGTAGGCGTCCAGGCCCGCGTCGATGTCCGGCTCCAGGTCGGAGACGACGGCCGCCAGGGTGTGCGGCCGGTGCCCGGCTATGGAGCCGACGGACGGCTGGGCCGGCTGGGGCGGGACGTCGGCGCTGGGCTGCTGGCTCATGTCCCCATTGTTCCGCGCGCGGGGCCTGTCCAGCGCGTCGGAGAGGGCGGGAGCGAGAGCCCGGCTGGTGCCAGGTGGGGGAACTGGTCCGTTCCGGGAGGCGAGCGCCGGCGGCTTCATTACGCGAGCGTCGCAAGCGTGTCTGAATAAATGGTTACGGGGACATGGCGTGTGGGCAAGCGAACCCGGGCCTCAGGACTCGGCGCGGTACATCAGGTCCACCTCGTGCGTGGCGAAGCCGAGGCGCTCGTAGACGCTGAGAGCCGCGACGTTGTCGGCGTCGACGTACAGCATGGCCGTGGGCAGCCCCTCGGCCGCCAGGTGGCGCAGGCCCGCCGCGGTCAGGGCCTTGCCGAGGCCGCCGCCCTGGGCGTCCGGCCGGATCCCGAGGACGTACACCTCACCGAGCCGCTCCTCGGCGTGCACCTTGGTCCAGTGGAAGCCGATCAGCTCGCCGTCCTTCTCCGCGAGGAGGAAGCCCTTGGGGTCGAACCACGGCTCGGCCTTGCGGTCGTCGAGGTCGCGCTGGGTGAGCGAGCCCTGCTCGGGGTGGTGCGCGAAGGCGGCCGCGTTCACCGCGAGCCACGCCGCGTCGTCCTCGCCCGGCGCGAAGGTGCGCACGGTGACGCCCTCGGGCCAGACCGGCTCGGCGATGTCCAGCGGGCTCAACGGCCGCCGCAGCTGGCGCAGTTCACGGAAGAGGGTCAGGCCGAGCACCTGGGCGAGGTGACGCGCGGCCGGGTGTCCGCCGTGCGCCCACACCCGAAGCCGCTTGCCGGTCGACCCGAGCAGCGCGCTGCCGAGCGCCCGGCCGTGCCCCTGACCGCGGTGCGCGGGACGCACCACCAGCTCGGCGGCGGGCGCCTCCACGGGATCGGTGTCCTCCAGCTGGGCGTACCCGGCGAGCACATCGCCCAGGGTCAGCAGAAAATGCCGCACGCCCTCGCGCCGGCCGCCGCGCAACTGGAGCCGCCCCTGCTCGGAGACCGCCTGCTGCCCGTCGGCGCGGCCGGCTTCGGCGAGGAGGTCCAGGACGTCCCGCGCCTGGGAGTGACTGAGCTCGTCGAGCGTCTGGATCTCGCGGGAGGACGGGGCGGGGGCGGCTGCGTCTGTCATGGGTACGAGGGTACGGCGCGGGCGGGCGCGAACGGGGGCGGGTGCGAACGGAGGTGGGTGCGAACGGAGGTGGGTGCGGGGCGGGTTCGCGGTGCGGGCTCGCGTGGCGGTTCGCGGTGCGGGCTCGCGTGGCGGTTCGCGGTGCGGGCTCGCGTGGCGGTTTGCGGGGTGGCTCGCGGTGCGGGCTCGTCTTCGCGATGCGGGGCACCTGGGGAGGTCGCCCCACCCCCGGCGCTCACCCAATGGCAATCAGCTCGTGACCCGCCACCCCCTGTTGCGCTACGCGCGTTGACCTTAGGCTGCGCCGGGACTTCACCCGGACACTCACAGGGGACACCCAGAACACATGCCAGCCAAACCCCACATGAAGCGTGCGGCCACACGACTGTGGGCGGGGGCCGCCGGACTCGCCACCGTCGGAGCGCTCGTCGCCGCGATGCCCGCGGACGCGCACGACCGCGGCCACGGGCACCACCCGAAGCCGGACCGCACCGTCGACGTACAGCTGCTGTCCTTCAACGACCTGCACGGCAACCTGGAGCCCCCGGCCGGCTCCGCGGGCGCGGTGACGGAGCGTCAGGCGGACGGCACCACCAAGTCCGTGCCGGCCGGTGGCATGGAGTACCTCGCCACCTCCCTGCGCACCGCCCGCCAGGGCCACCCGTACTCGATCACCGCGGCCGGCGGCGACATGATCGGCGCGAGCCCGCTGCTCTCCGGGATGTTCCACGACGAGCCGACCATCGAGGCGCTCAACAAGCTGAAGCTGGACGTCACGGCCGTGGGCAACCACGAGTTCGACGAGGGCGCCACCGAGCTCGCCCGGATGCAGAACGGCGGCTGCCACCCCACCGACGGCTGCTACGAGAAGGGCAAGACGTTCCCCGGCGCGGACTTCCCCTACCTCGCGGCCAATGTGACGAGCGAGAAGACCGGCAAGCCGATCCTCAAGCCGTACACGGTGTGGAAGAAGAACGGCGTCAAGATCGGCTTCATCGGCGTGACGCTGAAGGGCACCCCGAACGTCGTCACCGCGTCCGGCGTCAAGGGCCTCAACTTCGCCGACGAGATCGAGACGATCAACAAGTACGCCAAGGAACTGGACCGCCAGGGCGTCAAGTCCATCGTCGCGCTGATCCACGAGGGCGGGATGCCCGTCAGCAACGCGTACAACGACAGCTGCGACACCAACGGGCCCGGCAGCGGCATCTCGGGCCCCATCGTCGACATCGCCAAGGGGATATCGCCCAAGGTGGACGCGCTGGTCACCGGCCACACCCACCAGGCGTACGTCTGCACCGTCCCCGACCCGGCGGGCAACCCGCGCATGGTCACCTCGGCGGCCTCCTTCGGCAAGCTGTACACGGACACGACGCTCACCTACGACCGCCGCACCAACGACATCGTGCGCACGGCGGTACGGTCCCCGAAGTCCGCGAACCACATCGTGCGCCGGGACCAGCCCAAGGCCGCCGACATGACTGAACTGATCGCCCGCTGGGGCAAGTTGGCCGCGCCGGTGGCCAACCGGCCGCAGGGCTTCATCTCGGCCGACATCAACGGCCGCGGCTCGGACGCCCCCGAGAAGCCGCTCGGCGACCTCATCGCCGACGCCCAGCTCGCCGGCCTGTCCGCCCCCGACAAGGGTGGCGCGCAGCTCGCCCTGATGAACCCCGGCGGCATCCGCTCGGACCTCGTCTACAAGGCGAGCGGCGCCGAGGGCGACGGGGTCGTGACCTATGGCGAGGCGTTCACGGTCCAGCCGTTCACCAACATGATGAACGTGGTCGACCTGACCGGGGCGCAGCTCATCACCGCGCTCCAGCAGCAGGTCAGCGGCGCCAACGCGGCCGACCCCAAGATCCTCCAGATCTCGAAGGGCCTGACGTACACGCTGGACCTGACGAAGTCCGGCGCGGCCCGGGTCGTCGTCGACACGATCAAGCTGAACGGGGTGGCGATCGACCCCACCAAGACGTACCGGGTCGCGATGAACGAGTTCCTCGCGGGCGGGGGTGACGGGTTCCCCGCGCTGGTCGGCACGAACAAGCTGGTCGGGGCGTCGGACCTGGACGTCTTCGACGCGTACCTGGCGGCGAACTCGTCGGCGTCCACGCCGATGGCTCCGCCGGTTCCGGGTCGCATCACAGTACGCAAGTAACCACCCCCTCCGGGCCCCGGGGCCCGGGGCCACTCCGCCCCGGGCCCCCTTGCCCCTGCGGACCGTGCCCGCTTCTCGCGCAGTTCCCCGCGCCCCTAAAGGCCCTTCGATCTGCGGGCCGTTGTCGCGCCCCTGAAAACCCGCCTTCGTCTGCGGACCGTGCGTGGCTGGTCGCGCAGTTCCCCGCGCCCCTAAAGGCCCTTCGATCTGCGGGCCGTTGTCGCGCCCCTGAAAACCCGCCTTCGTCTGCGGACCGTGCGTGGCTGGTCGCGCAGTTCCCCGCGCCCCTAACTACTTGGTGCTGGCCAGCACCTCAGCCTGTCCGGCGATTGAGGACGAGCGCCGTTCAGGCGCGATTGGGGGTGCAGGGGGCGGAGCCCCCGCGGGGGTCTGGGGCGTAGCCCCAGGGGCCGAACCCTTCAACCCCCGTCACGGGCGGGTGGGCGGGCAAACCCGCGGGGTCTGGGGCGGAGCCCCAGGCAGGGGCCGAACCTTTCAACCTGCTGCACGGGCGGGTGGGTGGGCAGACGCCCGGGGTCTGGGGCGGAGCCCCAGGGGGCGAACCTTTCCACCCGTTGTACGGGTGGGTGGGTGGGCGAACCCGCTGGGGGCTGGGGCGGAGCCCCAGGGGCCGAACCATTCAACCCGCTGCACGGGCGGGTGGGTGGGCAAGGGGGCTAGGGGGTGGGCGGGGGAGGGGAGGGGGCGCCTGGCAGGGTGAGCGTGGCCAGCGTGCCACCCCCGGCCGCAGCGGCCAGAACGACCTCACCCCCCGCCCCCCGAACCGTACGGGCCACGATGGAAAGCCCCAGCCCCGACCCGGGCAACGCCCGAGCCGACGGCGACCGCCAGAACCGCTCGAAGACGTGCGGCAGATCCTCCGCGGGAATCCCCGGCCCGTGGTCGCGTACGGAAAGCACCCCCCGGTCCAGGGTGACCGTGACCGCCCCGTGCGGCGGGCTGAACTTCACCGCGTTGTCCAGCACGTTCACCACCGCCCGCTGCAACGCCGCCGGCTCGGCCCGTACGTACCAGGGCGCCAGCTCCGCCGTGATCGTCAGCTCGGGCCCCCGCAGCCGCGCCCGGTCGAGGGCGACCCGGGTGATGTCGTGCAGCCCGACCACCTCCAGGGGGCCTTCGCGGACCGCGTCGGGGCGGGAGAGTTCCTGCAAGTCCCCGATGAGGGAGGCGAGTTCGGTCATCTGGGCCTTGACGGAGGCCATCAGCGCCTTGCGGTCGGCGGGCGGAATGGCCCGCCCGGTCTCCTCGCTCCGCGCGAGCAGCTCGATGTTGGTGCGCAGCGAGGTGAGCGGCGTACGCAACTCGTGCCCCGCGTCCGCGATGAGCTGTGCCTGCCGGTCACGGGAGGAGGCGAGCGCGGCGGTCATCGCGTTGAACGAGCGGGAGAGCCGCGCGATCTCGTCCTCGCCCTCGACGGGGATGCGCACGGTGAGGTCCTCGGTGCGGGCCACGTGCTCGACGGCCCCGGTCAGCTTGTCCACGGGCCGAAGACCGGTCCGCGCTACCCACAGCCCCGCCGCGCCGGCCGCGATGACGCCGATGCCCGCCAGACCCGCCAGGAGCAGGGCGAGCCGGTTGAGCGCGGAGTCGATCTCGGTGAGCGGGCGGGACAGCGAGACGGTGGCCCAGCGTCCGGCGAACTCCTGGCGCTGGGTGTGCACCCGTACGTCCATCCCGCCGTCGGTGGTGCCGCTGTGCAGGGTCTCGGCCTTGACGTTGCGGGCCACCGCGACGTCCTGGGACGTGACGCGGACCGGCGGCGAGTCCGGGGCCACACAGCGGGTGCCGTCCGGCAGCACCACCTGGATGTAGGCGAACGGCCGCTGCCCCGGCGGCAGGCTGCCGTCCGAGAGGCAGGACTGGAGTGCGGCCTGCACCAGGCTGGTGGGGGCGCTGGTGTTGCGCAGCGTCGTGTCGAGCTCGTCGCGCAGCTGGGCCCGGGTCAGCAGCCAGCAGGTGACCGCGACCGCGGCCACCGCGACCGCGACCGCCGTCGCCACCAGCATGGCGAGCCGGGAGCGCAGCGGCATCGCACGGTAGCGCCGGACCAGAGGGTTCACTCGGCGCCGCCCGGCCGCAGGGCGTACCCCACGCCCCGCACGGTGTGCACCACCCGCGGTTCGCCCCCCGCCTCCGTCTTGCGGCGCAGGTACATGACGTACACGTCGAGGGAGTTGGAGGAGGGCTCGAAGTCGAAGCCCCACACGGCCTTGAGGATCTGCTCGCGGGTCAGGACCTGACGGGGGTGGGCGAGGAACATCTCCAGGAGGGTGAACTCGGTACGGGTCAGCTCCACCACCCGGTCGCCGCGGGTGACCTCACGGGTGGACAGGTCCATCCGCAGGTCCCCGAAGGTCAGCACGTTCCCCGCGTCCTGACCGGCCGCGCCGGCGTCGACCACGTACGAGCTGCGGCGCAGCAACGCCCGGATGCGGGCGAAGAGTTCGTCCAGTTCGAACGGCTTGACCAGGTAGTCGTCGGCGCCCGCGTCGAGTCCGGTGACGCGGTCGCCGACCGTGTCGCGCGCGGTCAGCATCAGGATGGGCGTGGTGGAGCCGCCCGCGCGCAGCCGGCGGGCCGCGGTGAGCCCGTCCATCCTCGGCATCTGGATGTCCAGGACGATCAGTTCGGGCCGGTACGCCTCCGCCTTAGTGAGGGCGTCGAGGCCGTCGACGGCGACCTCGGTGCCGTATCCCTCGAAGGCGAGACTGCGTTGCAGCGCCTCGCGGACGGCGGGTTCGTCGTCGACGATCAGGATGCGCTGCGGGTCGTCCTCGGCGGGGCTCATGAGCGGGTTCCTTCTTCTGTCTCTCTGCCGGCTCGGAGCATCAGCCTCGCACGGGGACGGTGTGGCGCGCGGTTCGTGTCACCGCCCCGCGCCGCCGGGTGTCAGTAGCTGCCGCTGAAGGGGCCGCCGGAGCTGTCGCCGCCCTGATTGGTGGAGCCGCCGGTGTCGCCGCCGCTGCCGCCGCCGCGCAGACTGGCCAGGTCGGACTTGACGGTGTTGATCGGGATGGCGAAGCCGAGCCCGACACTGCCCGCCGACGAACCGCTCTGGCTGCTCGAACTCGGCGAGTACATCGCGGAGTTGATGCCGATGATGTTGCCGTTCATGTCGATGAGGGCGCCCCCGGAGTTGCCCGGGTTCAGCGAGGCGTCGGTCTGGAGCGCCTTGTACGTGGTCTTGGAGGAGCCGGTGTCGCCGTTGAACTGCTGCCCGCCGAACTCGAACGGCCAGCCGCCCTGCCCGCGTCCCTGTCCTTGGCCCTGCCCCTGGTTGCCCTGCTCCTTGGCGACGGTGACGTCGCGGTCGAGGGCGGAGACGATGCCGCTGGTGACGGTGCCGGTGAGACCCTCGGGGGAGCCGATCGCCACGACCTGGTCGCCGACCGCGATCTTCGACGAGTCGCCGAGTGAGGCGGGCTTGAGGCCGCTCGCCCCGTTCAGCTTGATCAGCGCGAGGTCCTTGTCGGGGTCGGTGCCGACGACCTTGGCGGTGTAGCTCTTGCCGTCGCTGAGCTTCACCTTGACGGAGGTCGCGCCCGAGATGACGTGGTTGTTGGTGATGATCTCGCCGCCCGCCGTGATGATCACGCCGGCGCCGGTCGACTCGCCCGAGCCGGACGTCGCGTTGATCTCGACGATGCTCGGCATCACGGCCTTGGCGACGCCGGAGACGGTGCCGTTGGTGCTGTTGGAGGCGTTGGTGCCGCTGACTCCGGAGCTGACGGACGCACGGTCGTTGCCGACGTAGTGCTCGACGAGGCTCGCGGTGCCACCGCCCATGGCCGCCGCGACGATGGCGACGGCGGCGATCAGGCCGACGGAGCGCTTGGCCCGGCGGGGCCGGGGGGCGCCGGGCTCGCCCGCGGTGGCGGGCATCGCGGTGGCCGGCTGGTACGGGGGTGGCGGCGGATAGGCGGCCGCGTAGGCCTCGGCCTCTCGCCGGGCGTCGTCCTTGGCTCGCTGCCAGGACTCGTCAGAGTGGGTCGGCTGCTGCTCGGGGTACTCGCCGCTGTGGCGGGGGCTCTCGGTCATGCCTATGACCTTCGCCACGGATGATGAGAGCAGTCTGAGGACCGGGTAAGAAGCCCGGCAGAACCGCGTTTGCCCGAAATAAAGACGCCTCGCGGCGTCCGGTGAGCGGCTCGTGCGGCTGGCTAGCCGCAGCCGCAGGACCGGCGTACGACGAGCCGCGAGGGGAACTGCTTGAGACGTTCGCGGCGCGAGCCCGCGACCCGCAGCGCGTCGTCCAGGACCAGGTCCACCGCGGCCCGCGCCATCGCGGGCCGGTCGGAGGCGATCGTGGTCAGCGGGGGGTCGGTCAGCGCCGCTTCCTTGACGTCGTCGAAGCCCGCCACGGCCAGCTCGCCCGGCACGTCGATGCGCAGCTCGCGGGCGGCCCGCAGCACGCCGATCGCCTGGTCGTCGGTGGCGCAGAAGATCGCCGGCGGCCGCTGGGGCCCGGCGAGGATCTCCAGGGCCACCTGGTAGGCGTCGTAACGGTTGTACGGGGCCTGGAAGAGGCGGCCCTCCAGGGAGCGGCCGGACTCCAGCATCGCCCGGCGCCAGCCCTCGACGTGGTCGGCCACCGGGTCGCCGACGGCCGGGGTCGACTCGATCCCGCCGAGACAGGCGACGTACTCATGACCGTGTTCGAGCAGGTGGCGGGTGGCGAGCTGGGCGCCGCCGATGTCGTCGGTCACCACCGCCACGTCGTCGATGGCCTCGGGCCGCTCGTGCAACAGCACCACACGGGCGTCCCAGGCGTCGATCTCGGCCGCGGCCCGCTCGCTGGGCCCCTGGCTGACCAGGATCAGACCGGCGACCCGCATCCCGAGGAAGGCCCGCAGATAGTGGACCTCGCGGTCGTCGACGTAGTCGGAGTTGCCGACCAGGACCATTTTTCCGCGCTCGGAGGCGGCCTGTTCGACGGCGTGCGCCATCTCCGCGAAGAACGGCTGGCGCGCGTCCGGGACGATCATTCCTATGAGGTCGGTGCGCCGCGACGCCATCGCCTGGGCGACCCGGTCGGGCCGGTACCCCAGCTCCTTGATCGCGGCGAGGACACGCTCGCGCGTGGCCGGGGCGACCGGCCGGGGTCCGTTGTTGATGACGTAACTGACGACGGCGGTCGAAGTACCCGCAAGTCGTGCCACGTCGTCCCGCGTCACCTTGGCCACGCGCGGCAGTCTACGCGGGGTGACCCCCCGCTGGGCAGGCCGTATCGCAGGTCGTACCCCATGCGTGATCTACCGCCGCGTCACCCGAACGGGGGCCGCGTCACCGGTTGGAGGACCGGGCCGCCGCTTCCTTGGCCTCGGCGGTGGCCGCGTCCACGACCGCCTTCGCCTTGGCACCCTCGGTCGAACGCTCGGGCTTCTCGGGCGTCACGAAGCGGTAGCCGACGTTGCGGACGGTGCCGATCAGCGACTCGTGCTCGGGACCGAGCTTGGCCCGCAGCCGCCGTACGTGGACGTCGACCGTGCGGGTGCCGCCGAAGTAGTCGTAACCCCAGACCTCCTGGAGGAGCTGGGCACGCGTGAACACCCGGCCCGGGTGCTGAGCGAGGTACTTCAGCAGCTCGAACTCCTTGAAGGTCAGGTCCAGGACCCGCCCCTTCAGCTTCGCGCTGTACGTCGCCTCGTCGACCGAGAGGTCGCCGTTGCGGATCTCCATCGGGGAGTCGTCCGACGTGGCCTGCGCGCGCCCGGTCGCGAGCCGCAGCCGGGCCTCGACCTCGGCGGGACCCGCGGTGTCGAGCAGGACGTCGTCGATGCCCCAGTCGGCGGTGACGGCGGCGAGACCGCCCTCGGTCACCACCAGGATCAGCGGACAGCCGGGGCCCGTCGAGCGGAGCAGTTGGCACAGCGAGCGCACATGCGGCAGATCGCGGCGGCCGTCGATCAGGATGACGTCGGCGCCAGGGGTGTCGACGAGGGCCGGCCCCTCGGCGGGCGCCACCCGCACACTGTGCAGAAGCAGGCCGAGGGCGGGGAGCACCTCCGCCGACGGCTGGAGGGCGTTGGTCAGGAGCAACAAGGAGCTCATCGCGCTCCTCCTACCCCGGTTGTCCGCTTCGTATCGTGCACGGTTCGCTTGCCCATAACGTCGTTTCCTCCTCGGTCCCTGCGGAGGGGGGTCCCCTCCGCTCTTTCGGAGCCGGGGGGCGTTGCGGCACTGCTTCGTACTTGTCCTGCTGGTCCTGCTGGTCCTGCCGGTCTGCTGGTCCTGCCGGTTCTGCTGGTCCTGCTCGTCCTGCCGGTCGCAGGCCGTTTGTGAGCCTTTGTTCACCCGGCTGTTACAACGACCGGGAAACACAAAAGGACCCGGGGGCTACGTTGCCCGGATCCTCTGCCAAGGAGAATAGCCCACATGAATGGCGAGGCAGAGGGCCGATTTCACAGTCCAGCTGTTTCCTCGATCACTCCCGGCCCGCTGCGCGCCACCCTGCGTACGTCCGACGGTGTCCGGATCGAGGCGGTTTACGCACCCTGGGTGAAGGGCCCCTGCGACACCGCGATCGTGGTCGCCCACGGCTTCACCGGCTCGGCCGACCGGCCCGCCGTACGAAGGGCCGCGGGCGTCTTCGCCCAGTACGCGGCCGTGATCACCTTCTCCTTCCGCGGGCACGGGAGGTCCGGCGGCCGCTCGACGGTCGGCGACCGCGAGGTGCTCGACCTCGCGGCGGCCGTCGAGTGGGCGAGATCACTCGGGTACGCCCGCGTGGTGACCGTCGGCTTCTCGATGGGGGGCTCCGTGGTGCTGCGGCACGCGGCGACCCACCGGGGGAGCGCCGCGGGGCGCACGGAAGCAGTGGCGGCGGTCAGCGCGCCCGCGCGCTGGTACTACCGGGGGACGGCCCCCATGCGCCGGGTGCACTGGCTGATCACCCGGCGGTCCGGCCGGCTTGTGGGCCGGCTCGGCTTCGCCACCCGGATCCACTCCGAGGACTGGGACCCGGTGCCGCTCTCGCCCGTCGAGGCGGTCCCGCTGATCGCGCCGACCCCGCTGCTGATCGTGCACGGCGACCGCGACCCGTACTTCCCGGTGGACCACCCCCACCTGCTGGCGGCGGCCGGACCTGCGCAGTTGTGGCTGGAGGAGGGCATGGGGCACGCCGAGAACGCGGCCGGCGACGAGCTCCTGGAGCGGATCGCCACCTGGCTGATCGCCGCGCGGCCCGCCGGGTAGCCCATCATGGAGGGCGACGAAAGGAGCCTGACCATGGCAGCGGGAACCATCCGCTTCTGGGCCGCGGCCAAGTCCGCCGCCGGTGTCGCCGACGAGCCGTACACGGCGGAAACGCTGGCCGAAGCCCTCGACGCGGTGCGCGAACGGCACCCCGGAGAGCTCACGCGCGTCCTGCGCCGGTGCTCCTTCCTGGTCGACGGTGACCCCGTCGGCAAGCGGAAGCATGAGACCGTACGCCTTGCCGAGGGCGGCACGGTCGAGGTGCTCCCGCCGTTCGCAGGAGGGTGACCCCCACGTCATGAGCGAGCAGTACCCGTATCAACAGCAGCCCCAGTACGACCAGTACGGCCGCCCCGTGCAGCCGCAGACGCCGTACGGGGAGCCCGTGCCGCACCCGCATCCGCAAGCGCAACCGCCGTTCCCGTACGAGGCGTACCAGGGCCAGCAGGGCCTGGCGGACCACCACCAGGTCCAGCCGGACCAGCACCAGAGTCAGCCGGACCAGCACCAGGGCCAGCAGGACCACCAGCAGTACACGCAGACCTGGGAAGGGCAGACCTGGGACACCCAGTACCAGCCCACCGTCCCGCCGGTCCCGCAGCCGGCCGAGCCCGCGCCGCGCCGGGGCCGCCATGCCCAGCCCGCGCAGCCCTGGCAGGACGACGCGTCGGCGAGCTCGGCGCAGCCCTGGCAGGGAGGAGGCGGCGCGACGGGTGCGGCCGCACAGCCCTGGCAGGAAGGCGGCTCGGCGAGCGCCGGGTATCTGCCGCCGCAGAACGGTGGGGGAACGACGTCCGTGCCGCTGCCGCCCGAGATGCCGATGGCGTCCGGGCCGGCCCCCGAGCCGGTGTACGAGCCCGCCGCGACCCCGACGCCGGCCCCGACCGGTGCCGCCGGTGGGCCTGCCTACGGCTCGCCCACCACGGTCGGCAACGCGCGGGTCACCGACGCCCAGCGGGCCCGCGCGGAGGGCCGTTCGCCGATCATCGCGCCCGGTATGCAGCCGGCCGCGCTGACCGCCGCGCTCGGCCTGCTCCTCGCGGTGGCGGCCCCGATCGGCCCGTACGCCCTCGCGGTGCCGCTCGTCGCCCTCCAGGCCGTGACGGCGGCCGGATGGTTCCGCCTGAACGGGATGTGGCCGGCCCGCCAGGGCATCGCGCTCGCCTTCGCGGGGGGACTCGTCGCCGACGTCGCCCTGCTCGCGCTCGGCCGTGAAAACGCGCCCGGCGCGATCCTGGGCACCCTCGGGGTCTGGGTGCTGCTCACCCTCGTCCTCCAGCTCCGCTCGCACGCGGACCCCGACGAGCGGATGTACGGGCTGATGGCGACGGTCGCCTCGGCGGCGCTCGCGATCCTGGCCGGCGGATACCTCGCGGCGCCGCCGCACGCGGTGTCGGTCGGCGCGGCCGCGGTGGCCGTCGCGGCCCTCGCCCGGGCGCTGCCGCTGCCCTCGGTGGCCCGCGTGGCGGTCGCGCTGCTCGCGGCCGCAGGGGCGGGCGTCGCGGTGGGCGGCCTGACCGGGATCGGCGCGTCCGGCGCGCTGCTGGGTCTCGCGGCCGGCGCCTGCGCGCTGATCGGGCTGCGGGTCGCCTCGTACGACTACCCCTCCCGTTTCGTCCATCTGACGGCGGGCGTGGCGCTGCCGCTCACCGCGGCCGTCCCTGTGCT
Organism: Streptomyces hundungensis; assembly: GCF_003627815.1. Taxonomy (NCBI): domain Bacteria; kingdom Bacillati; phylum Actinomycetota; class Actinomycetes; order Kitasatosporales; family Streptomycetaceae; genus Streptomyces; species Streptomyces hundungensis. The sequence continues at coordinate 4,069,428 of NZ_CP032698.1, read as the reverse complement.
GTATCTCATCGGGCGCGCCGTGGTGTAGGGAACCGGGGTTAGGCTCGCGATCGTCATCCGGGGTGGATCACGAACAGGATCACGAACACGCGCATCGATCAGCCCCGGGACGGTCAAGGGGTCGAGGGCCGACTGGCGGCCGACTGGTGGGGGACACGTAGGCAATGCGAGCACTGCGAATACTTCTGATCATCGCGATCGTTCTCGGCGGCATCTTCGTCGCCGTGGACCGCGTCGCGGTGAACATCGCCGAGTCGAAGACGGCCGACAAGATCAAGAGCAGTCAGCGGCTGGCTTCGACCCCTGACGTCGACATCAAGGGCTTTCCCTTCCTGACCCAGGTGGTCGGCAAGGAACTCGACGAGGTCGACGTCTCGCTCTCCGGGGTCACCGCGACGGCCGGGGGCCACTCGGTCAACGTCACCGAGGTGACGGCCGAGCTGCACGCCGTGAAGATCGACGGCTCCTTCTCCTCGGCGGTGGCCGGGCGGGCGCAGGGCGCGGCGCGGATCTCGTACGCGGACCTGTCCAAGGCCGCGCCCAAGGGGGCGACGGTGGGTTACGCCGGCCCCGAGCGGGCGGCGAAGGGCCAGGTCAAGGTGACCGGCCCCCTCGCGGACCTCCTGGAGGGCCAGGGCGTGGTGCTGCCGGCGGCCATCAAGGCGCTGCTTCAGGGGCGGACGGTTTCGGCCTACAGCACGGTGAGCCTGAACGGTTCGGGGGCGGTGCAGTTGCGGGCCGAGTCCTTGCCGGCGCTGCCCGTGCCGGGGTTCGACCAGCGGTTGCGCAAGGCGGTCGACTACGACCTGAAGATCGACGGGATGCCGTCGAGCATCAAGCTCAACAAGGTGACGGCGTCGGAGGAGGGGTTGCGGTTCTCGGGGGAGGGCACGGAAGTCCGCCTGGCGGGCTGATCTTTCCCCCACCCCGCCCCTTCCCGAAACCCTCCGGGGGAGCCGTCCCGGCGCCGCGCCGAGGGTGGCAGACCGCGCAGTTCCCCGCGCCCCCAACCCCCCGGTCGTGTGCGGACCGTGCTCGCGTCTTGCGCAGTTCCCCGCGCCCCCAAAACCCTCGGTCGTGTGCGGACCGTGCGTGGCTGGGCGCGCAGTTCCCCGCGCCCCTTAAATGCTCGGTGCTGGCCCGCATCGGCCACCTCAGCCCGTCCGGCGATTGAGGACAAGCGCCGTTCAGGCGCGAACGGGGTCTGGGGCGGAGCCCCAGGGGCTGAACCCTTCAATGCCCGTCACGGGCGGGTGGGTGGGAAAACGCGTTGGGGTCTGGGGCGGAGCCCCCCCGCAACCGGATGGTGAGACGTTCTGGTCCGTAGGGCAGGAGCCCACCCCCGCCACCCGCCCGGGGAAGGGCTTTCGGGGCCCCGGGCGACGGCCACGTATCAGTATGCGGATGATCGAGTCTCAACATGCGACACACCGGTGACACGCCCCGGTATGCGTCCCTACGATCGGACGCATGAAGCGACAGGCGGACCTCACGAAGCGGCGGGCAGTAGACCTGTGCCGCGTCGCCGCCATGCTCTGTCGCCCCTTCTGAGCGGGACGCTCAACTCCCGCATTCCCCGGGCCCGTTGGCCGCGAACGACCGTATTCGAAGGTCGACCGGACCACAGGGCCACCCGTGCCACCCCGTGCCGCCGCAGGCGAACCGCACCCACACCGCACCCCGCGCCGCCGCGTCCCCGCACACCCGCACCGCCCCCCCGCAGACTGCCCCGGAGGAGAAGAACATGAGCCGCAGTGACGTCCTGGTAGACGCCGACTGGGTCGAGGCCCACATCGACGACCCGAAGGTCGCCATCGTCGAGGTCGACGAGGACACCTCGGCCTACGAGAAGAACCACATCAAGAACGCGATCCGGATCGACTGGACGAAGGACCTCCAGGACCCGGTCCGCCGTGACTTCGTCGACCAGGAGGGCTTCGAGAAGCTCCTCTCCGCGAAGGGCATCGCGAACGACACCACCGTCGTCCTGTACGGCGGCAACAACAACTGGTTCGCCAGCTACGCCTTCTGGTACTTCAAGCTCTACGGCCACCAGGACGTGAAGCTCCTCGACGGCGGCCGCAAGAAGTGGGAGCTCGACTCCCGCGACCTCGTGGACGGCGACCAGATCCCCAGCCGCCCGGCCACCCAGTACAAGGCCAAGCCGCAGGACGCCTCGATCCGCGCCTTCCGCGACGACGTCGTGAACGCGATCGGCAACCAGAACCTCGTCGACGTGCGCTCGCCCGACGAGTTCTCCGGCAAGCTGCTCGCCCCGGCCCACCTCCCGCAGGAGCAGTCGCAGCGCCCGGGCCACGTCCCGTCCGCCCGCAACATCCCGTGGTCGAAGAACGCCAACGACGACGGCACGTTCAAGTCGGACGACGAGCTCAAGGCCCTCTACGAGGCCGAGCAGGTCGACCTCGCGAAGGACACCATCGCGTACTGCCGCATCGGTGAGCGCTCGGCCCTGACGTGGTTCGTGCTGCACGAGCTGCTCGGCCAGGAGAACGTCAAGAACTACGACGGCTCGTGGACCGAGTACGGCTCCCTCGTCGGCGTGCCGATCGAGCTCGGCGCCAACAAGTAACTCCGCACAGCCCCGCTCGACCCCCCAGACCGTAGACCGTAAGGAAGAACCCATGTGTGGAGCGAAGGCCGGCGGCCCCGACGCCTCGACGATCAAGCCCGGTGAGACCACGATCCAGGGCCAGGTGACCCGCGACGGCGAGCCCGTCACCGGTTACGTGCGCCTGCTCGACTCGACCGGCGAGTTCACCGCCGAGGTCCCGACCTCGGCCACCGGACAGTTCCGCTTCTACGCGGCCGAGGGCACGTGGACCGTGCGCGCCCTGGTGCCGGGCGGCAGCGCGGACCGTACGGTCGTCGCCCAGACCGGAGGCCTCGCCGAGGTCGCCATCGCCGTCTGACCGACGGCACGGATCGCAGGACCGGCCGGAGGGCCGCACCCCGGGGGTTGGACGCCTTGGAATGGGGTGCGGTCCTTCGCGCCGTATCGGGCCCGGCGTTCCGGTCGTACGCTGGAGTCATGTTGGCCCGGCGCCGGCGAGGCTATTTCTGGATGATGGGCGGCTGCATCCTGCTCTTCGTGTCCGCCTGGGGTTTCGTGCGCCTGTGGTCGATTCCGGTGGCGGTCGGGATGTGCGTCGTCGCCATGGTGATCCCGCCGGTCGCCGCGATGGTCGCCAATCGGCGCGGCCCCGACGACCGCTGGTGGGACGACCCCTCGGGCGACCCCAAGTCGGACGAGTGGTGGGACGAACTGGACGGCAAGCGGCGCCGCCCCTGACCCCGTCCGCCGGGCCCGCGTGACCGCTCAGTACACGAGCGCCTGGACGTCGTCCGCCATGATCTCCTGCACGAAGACCTGCGCCCCCGCGATCCGTACGCCCTCCAGGACGTCCTGCTCCGTGATCTCCCGCCGGGTCGCGCACTGCGTGCACAGCGTGATCCGGCCGCCCGCCTGAACCGACGCGATCAGGTCCGGCAGCGGCGCGGCGTGCGGGAGGGAGAATTCCGCGGCGCGGCCCGGCAGGGCGAACCAGGACGACTCGCCGGTCAGCCAGAGCGAGACCTCCACCCCGCTGGCCACGGCCACCGCCGCGACGGTGAAGGCCTGCGAACACCGCTCGGGCGCGTCGGCGCCGGCGGTCACCTTGATCACGAGCTTCTGCTTGGGCATATGCCGAACTGTAATCCGCCGCGCCACAACCTCCCCCCGTCCCTGTGAGTCTGTTGTGTGCCGCGGGTGGAAGGCAGGCAGCCCTGCCGCCCCGCGCCCCAGTTCGCCAAGTCCTGTGGGGGGACCCATGAGTTCGACGCAAGACCCGTCCGGCATGCCCGGACCCGACCCCGAAACGCCGCCCGATCCCGTAACGCGGCCCGATCCCGAGACGCGGCCCGATCCCGAGACGCCGCCCGACCCCGAAACGCCGCCCGCGCCGGATGCGTCCGGCGCCGAGGCCCCGGACGGGCTGCCCGCGCGTCCGCGCCGCCGCCGGGGCCGCACCACCCTGATCATCGCGGGTGCCGCCGTGCTGGGGGTGCTGGCGGGCACCGTCACCGGGTACGCCGTGCAGTACCAGCGGCAGCCCACGCCCTCGGCGCCCCTCGCGCAGCGGGACCTGGCCGACTCGAAGACCGCGCCGGCCGGCACCGGGACGACGGCCCGCACCGTCTCGGCCAACCGCTGGGACGAGAAGACGGACGGCGATCTGCGCCGTCTCCTCCTGCCGAAGCCGGACGGCGCGAAGACCGAGGAGCAGCCCGGCTGGCGGGACCTGCTGATCACCGCCGCGGACTACGAGCACCCCGACGCGGCGTTCGCGCACCTCCTCGGCAACGGCTTCCGGCGCAGCGCGATGACGTCCTGGTCCCAGGACGGCCGGGTGTACGTCAGCGTCATGCTGACCCAGTTCGGCGACGCCACCGCCGTCAACTCCAAGGAGTTCGCCCGCAAACAGCAGGACCTCATGGCACAGGACGAGCACGCCGGCAACTTCGGCAAGACGATCCCGGGCAGCGTCGACGGACGCACCTATGTGTACGACAAGCCGCACACCAAACCCGGCTACGAGCCCGTCTACGAGGGCCGCGCCCTCGCCTGGCGCGACGGCACCTTCATGGAGTTGCTCTACGAGAACAACTCCGGTCCCGTCTCGGAATCCGCCCTACAGGCGCTGGCCAAGCAGCAGTTGGAGCGATTGTGAACGACCACGACGAGCCCACGACCGGCCGGCCGCCGACCGTGGAGCCCGCTCCCGTAGAACCCGGGTCCGTCGAGCCCGCCCCCCGTCGGCGCCGCCGTCTCGTCCCGCTCGTGGCGGGTGCCGTCGCGCTGCTGCTCGTGGCCGGAGGCACCGTCTGGGCGCTGGCCGAGCTGAGCGACGCGGACCGCACTGCCCCGACCGTGCTCCAGGCGTCGCCGGGCGCAGCGGCGACGCCCCCGCCCCGCGCCGCGGCCCCCGTCCGCACCGGGCTCGGCGGCAGACTGCTTCCGCTGCCCCCGGGCTATGAACTCGGCCCCGACATAGGCGAGTTCGGCAATGACTCGACGTTCGGCGCCCAGCAGGCCATCGCCATGCTGAAGGACGGCGGGCGCCATCTCCCGGCCGATGAGCGGGAGAAGAACGACAAGGCCATCGACGGTCTGAAGGTCCAGGGTGTCGCCCTGCGCAGCTATGCCAAGGACGGCGTCGTCACCGAGATGCGGCTGTCCCAAATGGAGAACACGAAGGCGATCAGGGAGTTGAACTCCTTCCAGGGCGAGTTCGCGCACGCCCTCAAGGCGCTCCGCGCGGGCCCGAAGGTCACGGGCCACGCCAACGCCGTGTGCTTCCTGCTGCCCAAGGACGACGAGCTGAGGCTCGACGCGATGTTCTGCAACGCCTTCGAGGGCAACGTCATGGTCGGTACGTACACCTACGGGCCGGCTCCGCTGGACACCGAGGTCGCGGCCCAGCTGCTGGGCAAGCAGCTCGACCTCATCAAGTCCCCCGGGGAGTCCGTGTGAACGACCTCAATGACGTGAACGAGAAGCCCGAGCCGGCCGAGCTCAACGGTGAGCCCGCCGACAAGGCCGTCCAGAGTCCGGTCCCGCTCCAGCCGTCCGCGCCCCCGCTCCCCGAAGCGCCCCCGCCGGTCGCCCCCAAGGACCGCCGGGTGCTGCGGGCCGTGCTGCGCTGGACCGCCGCCGTGGTCGTCTTCGGGGTGCTCGGCAGCGGGGTCGCGTACGGGATCACCGAGCGCGAGCGCACCGACGTACCGGGGCTCTCCACCCGGAGTGACGGCCGCTGGGACTACCCCGAGCTGGTGAAGCCCGCGCTCCCGGCCGGGGCCGCGCTGCCGTTCGCCGCCGACAACCCCGGGATGATCCACTACGCCGGTCTGGAGCAGCTCCTGCTGCCCGCCCCGGCGGGATCCGTGCCCGACGCCACGCTCAAGGGGGACCGGAGCCGGATCTCCGCCGACCGCTTCCTTGAGGAGTTCGGCGGTGACGACCACGTCGCCTCCATGCGTCAGGACCTCGCCCAGAGCGGGCCGGTCCAGATCGCGGCGCGGGGCTGGACCATGCCGGACGGCACCGCCACCCGGATCTATCTGGTGCGCTTCCACAGCGCCGGCTACCAGAACGCGTTCAGCACGCTGCACTTCTCCAACACGGGCATGGCTCCGCGGCGCCTGAAGGAAGTCGAGGGTGAGTCCGCCCTCGACGAGGACTACAACCTCGGCAACGGCATCCCGCACGTACGCCACGACGTGTACGCCGAGTCCGCGCCGATCGGCCCCGTCCAGGTGTGGCACGCCTACCTCACGGCCGGGGACGTCGTCGCCCTGGTCGTCCAGTCGAGGAAGGGCTCGGCCGCCGCGGTCCCCTTCCACCAGACCACCGTGTTGCAGGAACAGCTCTTGGGCTAGGAGCCGTGCGGCCGCTCGACGGCGGGTCCGGGGGCCGGGCCCGCCACCTCGCCGGCCCCGGAGCGCGACTCACCGCTGAACGACACCGGCACCCTGCGCGGCGACCTCCTCGCCTGGGCCGAAGCCGGCGTTTCGACAGACTGCTCGGCGACACCGGTGGTCCCCGCCCGGATGCGGCAGCCCAACGGCGTGCCACCGGCGGCGTACCTCACAGAGAGGGCCGGCCCCCCACCCATTAGGCTGGGGGCCGGCCCTGACCGCCCCTACACCCGCTCATGCGAGGAGCCCCCCGTGCTTGAGGCTGTTTTCTCCACCCTCCTTGTCCTGGTCTGCGTCGGCGTCCTCGCCTTCGCCGGGCTGACCGTCAAGAAGCTGTACCAGGGTCAGCGCTAACCACCCCGACGCTCACCTCGACCGCAACGAAGAGATCGCAGCCTCATGATCGAGATTCCGTCCGACCTCCACCCCGACCTGGTTCCCCTGGTCTTCCTCCTCGGCACGTGGGAGGGCGCCGGCGTCACCGACTTCCCCGGCGCCGAGAAGGCGAACTTCGGGCAGTCCGTGACCTTCTCCCACGACGGCCGTGACTTCCTGGAGTACGTCTCGCACTCCTGGATCCTGGACGCCGAGGGCAACAAGGTGAAGCCGCTGGAGTCCGAGTCGGGCTTCTGGCGCATCGACAAGGACCGCAAGGTCGAGGTCGTCATGGTCCGCGACCAGGGCATCGTGGAGATCTGGTACGGCGAGCTCGCCCACCAGAAGCCGCAGATCGACCTGGTCACCGACGCCGTCGCCCGCACCGCCGCCTCCGGCCCGTACACCGGCGGCAAGCGTCTGTACGGCTACGTCAAGAGCGACCTGATGTGGGTCGGCGAGAAGGCGACCCCCGAGGTCGAGCTGCGCCCCTACATGTCGGCGCACCTGAAGAAGGTCGTCACGCCCGAGGAGGTCGCCGACATGGCGCGGGGCCTCGGTGACCTTCCCGACGACGGCATCGCCTTCTTCAAGTAGGCCGACTCCCTCCCCGTTCGCGTCGAGCGGGCCGCCTTCTCCCCGGGCGGCCGCCGCGATGGCTCCTACACTGGGGGCGTGGTGACCACCGACTGGCAGAGCGACCTCCGCAGGCGCGGATACCGCCTGACGCCCCAGCGACAGCTCGTCCTCGAGGCCGTGGACGTACTGGAGCACGCGACGCCCGACGACATCCTCACCCAGGTGCGGAAGACGGCGGGCGGCGTGAACATCTCCACCGTGTACCGGACCCTGGAGCTCCTGGAGGAGCTGGGTCTGGTCTCGCACGCCCATCTGGGCCACGGCGCCCCGACGTACCACCTGGCCGACCGCCACCACCACATCCACCTGGTGTGCCGGGACTGCACCGAGGTGATCGAGGCCGACGTCTCCGTGGCCGCCGACTTCACCGCGAAGCTCAGGGACACCTTCGGCTTCGAGACGGACATGAAGCACTTCGCCATCTTCGGGCGGTGCAAGGACTGCGCCAAGAAGGCCGCGGCCGCCGAGTCGTAGGCTTGCGTACATGAAGAGCCCCCTGCTGTCCCTGCCCGGCGCCGTCCCCGCCGAAGGGCGCGACGAAGGAGTCGCGGCGCACTACGGCGACCTGTTCCGCGAGCAGCGCGCGCTGGCCGGCGGCACCGGCCTCGTGGACCTCTCGCACCGCGGGGTCGTCACCGTCACCGGCGACGACCGGCTGAGCTGGCTGCACCTGCTGCTCACCCAGCACGTGAGCGAACTGCCCGCCGGACAGGCGACCGAGGCGCTCGTCCTGTCCGCCCACGGACATGTCGAGCACGCCCTGTACCTCGTCGACGACGGCACCACGGTGTGGATCCACGTCGAGCCCGACACCCAGGCCGAGTTGATCGCGTACCTGGAGTCGATGAAGTTCTTCTACCGGGTCGAAGTGGCCGACCGCACAGGGGAGTTCGCGGTCGTCCACCTGCCGGCCGGCTCCATCGCCGAGGTGCCGGACGGGGTGGCGGTGCGCGAGACGGCGTACGGCCGCGACCTGTTCCTGCCCCGCGCCGACCTGGAGAAGTACGCCGCCGAGGCCGGCCCCCTCGTGGGGATCCTGGCCTACGAGGCGCTGCGGGTGGAGGCCCACCGGCCCCGGCTCGGCTTCGAGACCGACCACCGGACGATCCCGCACGAGGTCGGCTGGATCGGCTCGGCCGTCCACCTCCAGAAGGGCTGCTACCGGGGCCAGGAGACGGTCGCCCGCGTCCACAACCTGGGGAAGCCCCCGCGCCGCCTGGTCTTTCTGCACCTGGACGGCAGCGAGGTGCTGCTGCCCGGCTCGGGCACGCCGGTACGGCTCGCGGCCGACGGCGCCGAGGGCCGTCAGCTCGGCTTCATCACCACCTCGGCCCGCCATCACGAGCTGGGCCCGATCGCGCTGGCCCTGGTCAAGCGGAACGTGCCGGTCGACGCGGAGCTGCTCGCCGGGAACACGGCGGCGGCCCAGGAGGTCGTGGTCGAGCCGTAGGGCCGGATCGAGCTCGTGGTCCGGCCCTGGGCCGGGCCCGGCGCCGAGCCGTGCGGCTCGGACATCCGGCCCGGCGCCGGGCCGTGCGGCTCAGACGTCGACGACGATCGTGAACGGGCCGTGGTTGGTGAGCGACACCCGCATGTCCGCGCCGAACCGGCCCGTCTCCACCTGGGCGCCCAGCGCCCGGAGTTGGGCCACCACCTCGTCGACCAGGGGCTCCGCCACCTCGCCGGGGCGGCCGCGTTCCAGGTGGGGCGGCGGCCCTTGCGGGCGTCCCCGTAGAGGGTGAACTGCGAAATCACCAGCAAGGGCGCATTCACGTCCGAGCAGGACTTCTCGCCCTCAAGGATGCGAACCGACCACAGCTTGCGGGCGAGCTGCGCCGCCTTGTCCGGAGTGTCCTCATGGGTGACGCCGACCAGGACGCACAGACCCTCGCCCGTGATCTCGCCGACCGTCTCGCCCGCCACGACGACCCTCGCGCCGTCCACTCTCTGCACCACCGCTCGCATGCGCCCCAACCTATGCCACGGGCGCGTCCGAATTCCGAGCGGCTGAACGGGTGCAGTGCACCTGCACGTGCCGTACCGGGAGTGGCACGATGCGTACACGCGGTGCTTCCCCCTGGCCCTCAGGGCCCGGGGAGACCCCATGCACCGGTCGAGGGGACGGAACAACGCATGACCACACCAGGCGCCGGGCAGTCGCCCGGTCCCGTATCGCTGACCCGGACCAGCCCGCGTACGACGACCGCCGTGCGACCGCCCGTGCGGCGGGCCGGTGGCACCCTGCCGCCCCAGCGCGACCACGACCTGGCCGCGCTCCGCCTCGCCGAGCTGCGCACCCTGCGCCGTCAGTCGCAGCGCGACGAGGCCGACCTCAGCTATGTGCGGCGGCTGCTGCACGGCCGCATCGACATCCTGCGCGCGGAGCTGGCCCGGCGCACCGGGCCGCAGGCGCCGGTCGTGGAGCGGCTCGCCGAGATCCTCACCGACGCGCCGTCCTCGCACCGGGCCTCGGCCCGCCACGTCACGCTGTCCGCGCCGCGCAGCGAGGAGTACCGCACGCTCGCCGCCGCGATGGACGCCGAGGTCGAGCTGTCCGACCTGGACGCCCGTACGGACGACGAGCTGCACACCGCCACCGGGCGCCTGATCCGCTACGAACAGCACGTGTCGCGGCGCCGCAAGGAGGTCCAGCGCACCGCCGACGATTGCAGTGCGGAGATCGCCCGCAGGTACCGTGATGGGGAAGCACAAGTAGACGATTTGCTCATCTGACCCGCCCGTCCGGAAGAGACCTCCGGGGCAGGTCACCCCGTCCGGAAGGCCGCACCCATGACCGCCGTGTCCTCGACGTCCCCGATACCCCCGGTCCTCGCCGAAGTCGTACGTTCCGGATTCGTCGAGGGCCACCATCGGGGCTCGCTGGTGGTGCTGGCGGCCGACGGCAGCGTCGAGTTCTCGCTCGGCGACCCGGCGGCGCCCGTCTTCCCCCGCTCCTCCAACAAGCCGATGCAGGCCGCCGCCGTGCTGCGGGCGGGCCTCGACCTCTCCGGCGAGCGCCTGGCCATCGCGGCCGCCAGCCACTCGGGCGAGGGCTTCCACCTCGATCTCGTACGCAAGATGCTGGCCGAGCACGGGCTCACCCCGGACGACCTCCAGACGCCGCCCGACCTGCCGCTGGACGCCGTCGAGGCCGAGACGTACCTGGCCGCCGGGCACGTCCGCGAGCGGCTCACCATGAACTGCTCGGGCAAGCACGCGGCGATGCTCGCGGCCTGCAAGCAGAACGGCTGGGACCTCGCCACCTACCTCGACCCCGCCCACCCGCTCCAGCGCCTGGTCCTGGAGTCCGTGGAGTCGGCCGCGGGCGAGCGGGTCGCCTCGGTCGGCACGGACGGCTGCGGGGCGCCGCTGATGGCGATCGGCCTGACCGGTCTCGCCCGGGCCTTCCGCACCTTCGCGACGGCCGGTGCGGGCTCGCCCGAGGGCCGGGTCGCCGAGGCGATGCGCGCCCACCCCGAGTACGTGGCCGGCACCCGGCGCCCCGACACCTGGCTGATGCGCGAGGTGCCGGGCACGCTGTCGAAGATGGGCGCCGAGGCCGTGCAGGCGGTGGCGTTCGCCGACGGCCGCGCGCTCGCCTTCAAGGTCGACGACGGCGCGATCCGCGCGCTCGGCCCGGTCCTGGCCCGCGCGCTGCGCCTGATGGGCGTGGACGCGCCCGTCGTGGACCGGATCGGCCGGGCCCCGCTGCTGGGCGGGGCCGCCGAGGTCGGTGAAATTCGGGCGACATTCTGAGCGAGGCGCGCCTAGCGTGGCCGCCATGAGCAGCCCGGGCACGTCCGACATCGAGGTCCGTACCGTCACCGACGACGAGTTCACCCACTGGATGAAGGCGGTCGCCGTGGGGTTCCTGCGCTCGCCGGTGGTGGGCGAGGAGTACGCGCGTGACCTGCGGGCCAACAGCGATCTGAGCCGGGTGCGGGGCGCCTTCGACGACGGCCGGTGCGTGGCCACGTTCCGGTCCTTCGCGCAGGAGCTGACCGTGCCCGGCGGCGCCGCGCTGCCCGTGAGCGCCGTCAGCGGCGTCACCGTCACGCCCACCCATCGCAGGCGCGGTCTGCTGACGCGGATGATGGCGGTCGATCTCGCGGAGGCCCGCGAGCGCGGTGACGTGGCGTCCACGCTGATCGCCGCCGAGTACCCGATCTACGGCCGGTACGGCTACGGGCCGGCCACCCATCTCGCCGAGTGGGAGATCGACACCGCCCGCACCGGTCTCGACCCGCACTGGTCGCGGCCGGCCGACGGTGGTCGCGTGGACCTGGTGGATCCGGCGGAGGCCGCCAAGATCGGCACCGAGGTGTTCGAACGTTTTCGGCCGTCCCGAGCCGGTGTGATCAGCCGGGACCGCCGCTGGTGGGACCTGACCACGGGCGTGGTCCGCCGCGAGGGCCCCTGGACCGAGCCGTTCTTCGCGGTGTACCGCACGGCCGACGGCGAACCCGCCGGGATCGCCGCCTACACCGCCGACGAGCGGTGGAGCGACGCCAAGCTGCCCGAGAACACGGCGACGGTGAAGAGCCTGATCGGCCTCACCCCCGCAGCCGACCGCGCCCTGTGGCACTTCCTGTGCTCCATCGACTGGATCCGCACGGTACGCACCGGTTACCGGGCCCCCGACGACCTGCTCCCGCTCTTCTTCGCCAACCCGCGCGCGGCGAGGATCGTGACCCACGGCGACTTCCTGTGGCTGCGGCTGCTCGATGTCGTACGGGCCCTGGAGGCGCGTGCGTACGCCGGTGAGGGCGCCCTCGTCCTGGAGGTCGAGGACGCCGCGGGCCCGGCGGCGGGACGCTTCCTGCTGGAGGCGGACGAGACGGGCGCGCGCTGCACGCCCACCACGCGCAGCGCCGAACTGACCCTGGACGCAAGGGAGTTGGCCTCCCTCTACCTCGGCGACGAGTCGGCGTCGAGGCTGCTCGCGCTCGGCCGGGTCGCGGAGGAGCGACCGGGGGCGGCGGCGCGCGCGGACGCGCTGTTCCGCACGGCGCGCCGCCCCTGGTGCCCCGACATGTTCTGACCCCCACCCCCGTGGGGGATCGTCACATGCCGGTTCGTGGGCCCGTCGCGGCTCGATGCCGCAGACGGGCGGGCCAGGGCTTGACGGTCAGGGCGTGAGCAGCACCTTTCCGACCAGGCCGCGCCCCTCGATGGCCCGGTGGGCGTCGGCGGCACGGGCCAGCGGGAAGACCTCGCCGATCACCGGGCGCAGCCGGCCGGCCGCCACCTCGTGCAGCGCCCGGGCGAGGAACGCGGTGCGGCGCTCGTCCGTCACCTGGACGTCGCCGATGCCGAGCAGGGTGATGTCGCGGCGCCGCGCCTCGTCGGGGTCGACGGCGGCGAATCCGGTGCCGGAGGGGGCGCCGTGCGCGGAGAAGCGTCCGCCGTCGGCCGTCAACGCGAAGGCGTCCCGCCCGAGTTGGCCGCCGACGCCGTCCAGGATCAGGTCGGCGCCGCCCTCTCCCAGCGCGGCCCGCGCGCGCAGTCCCCACTCCGGGTCGCCCGCGTCGATGACGAGATCGGCCCCCAACTCCCTTACCAGAGCGGTCTTTTCAGGCCCGCGCGCCACGCCCACCACCCGGGCGCCGAGCCCGTGCGCGAGCTGGACGAGCAGGGTGCCCATGCCGCCGGAGGCGCCGGTGATCAGTACGGTCTCGCCCGGTTTCAGGGCGGTGTTCTCCAGGAGCGCGAGGGCGGTCACCGCGTCGTGGACGAGGGAGGCCGCCTCGCGCAGGCCGACCCCGTCGGGGACCGGGCAGAGCTGCGCGGCGGGCGCCGTCACGAGCTCGGCGTAGGTGTTGTCGATTCCGGACACGGCCACGCGGCGGCCGGCCAGGGCCTCGTCGACGCCGGGTCCGATGGCGGTGACCGTGCCGGAGACGCCGCCGGCGGGCACATAGGGCGGCTCGACGCCGAAGAACTCGCTGAAGCCCCCGGCGCGGATCTGGGTCTGCACGAAGAGGGTGTCGATGTGGTCGACGGCGACGACGACCTCGCCGGGCCCGGCGACCGGGTCCGCCACCTCGACGTGGACCAGCATTTCGGGCCCGCCGAACCCCTGCACCTGTGCGACACGCATGACGACCACCGTTTCCACCCGTTGTCCGCGCCGGTGCGCGGCTCATGGCCAGAGTCTTCAACCCGAAGCGCAGTTGAGGTCAAGGTGCGTAACTCGTGATCGTGCCCGGCGTTGGTTCGCGGGGGCCGACCGGCTTCCGCGGGCCATCTGCGAGGGAACCGCCATGCACGAGATCACCAGGAAACTCGCCTCCGGGGCGGCGGTGGCCGCGGCGGCACTGAGCTGCCTCGTCGTCACGGGTCCGCCCGTGGCGGCGTCGGGCAAGTGGTGCAACAACGCGGTCTGCATCGAGACGTACGACAACGGCGACTACCTGGGCCGGGTGGAGGTCTCCGTCATCAACACCAACCAGCCGCACCGCATCCACGCCCGCGTGTGGACCACCAACGGCTGGAGCGCCCATACGAAGGTGGAGGACGTGTCGAAGTTCCGCACCTACCGCGACCAGGCCTACCCCCAACGCCACTTCCCCCCGGGCACCCGCCTGTGCGCGGAGGGCTTCCGCGGCGGGGAGAGCGTGGGGTTGCCCTGCGTGACGATCACGGCGTAGGGGGCGAGTCGAGGCGCGATTCGGGTGGCGTGGCACACTTTTGCAAGCGGGCGCTTGCAAAAGTTAGCAAGGGGGGTGCACCATCGGGGCATGGCATCGCTCAACGTCGGCAATCTCGGGGAGTACCTGCGCGAGCAGCGGCGCACCGCGCAGCTGTCGCTTCGGCAGCTCGCCGATGCCGCCGGGGTGTCCAATCCGTATCTGAGCCAGATCGAGCGCGGGCTGCGCAAGCCGAGCGCGGACATCCTGCAACAGCTCGCGAAGGCGCTGCGGATCTCCGCCGAGACGCTGTACGTACAGGCCGGGATTCTCGACGAGCGGTCTCCCGAGGCCGCCGGGACGCGCAGCGTGATTCTTGCCGACCCCTCGCTCAGCGAGCGTCAGAAGCAGGTTCTGCTCCAGATCTACGAGTCCTTCCGCAAGGAGAACGGGCTCGACACGGACACCGACAGCGCCGCCGACGGCAGTGATGCCGACCACCCTCAAGCGAGCAACTGAGTACTGATCCGGGAGGACAGACATGGCCATCACCGATGACCTGCGCAAGACCCTCACCGACCCCACCCCCCTCTACTTCCTCGCCGGCACGGCGGACCTCGCAGGGCAGCAGGCCAAGAAGGTTCCGGCGCTGATCGAGAAGATCCAGGCCGAGGCGCCCGAGCGCATCGAGGCCGTGCGCCGTACCGACCCGAAGGTCGTGCAGGAGAAGGCCGCCGCTCGCGTCAAGGAGGTCCAGGCCGCCGTCACGACCCGCGCCAACGATCTTCTGGGCGCCATCGACGGCGACTTCAAGAAGCTGGGTGAGAACGCCCAGGACCTGGCGCTGCGCGGGGTCGGCGTCCTCGCCGAGTACGCCGTCAAGGCGCGCGAGGGCTACGACTCCGTCGCCGAGCACGGCCAGGAGGTCGTCAGGCAGTGGCGCGGTGAGGCCGCCGACGAGATCGTCGAGATCGCCGGCGCCGTCGAGGGCGGCGCCCCGGCCAAGGAGGCTCCGGCCAAGGACGTTCCTGCCCAGGCCGAGCCCGTCGAGCCCGTCGAGCCCGTCGTGGGCGCGGACGCGGCCGACCAGCCCGTCGCCAAGAAGGCCGCCCCGCGCAAGGCCCCGGCGAAGAAGCCGATCGTCAAGTCCGCGGAGTAACGTCCGGGAGTCGTCCCTTCGACGCGCTGCGCCATCTCGCGGTGCGGGCACTTTCGAGGTGCCCGCACCGTTGGACCAGTACCTTGGCGGCGAGCGTTCTCCATCCTCATCAGGACTTATCTAGGCGGTGCACGGCATGTTGCTCACGGGATTCAGCCTCTTCACCTCGCTGCTCAATCTCGCGATGCTCGTCATCGCCGTCGTGGCGTTCGTCTTCGCCGTCATCGCCCGCGAGGACGCGTACCGCGCCGCGGACAAAAAGACCAAGCCGTTCTGGCTGATCATCCTCGGCATCACGGTCGTGGTGAATCTGGTCGTGCCGGTCCTGTTCCTCCAGCTCGCCGGGCTCGTCGCCTCGATCGTGTTCATGGTGGACGTACGGCCCGCGCTGCGTCAGGTCTCCGGCGGGGGCCGGGGCGGCCGCCGCGGGGGCGGCTCCAGCAGTGACGGTCCTTACGGGCCGTACAACGGCGGGCGCTAGCCCTTCGAGGCGGGTCGGCGTCCCCTGGGCGGGTCGGCGGCACCGGACGGGTCGGCGTCCCCTGGGCGGGGCGGGGGGCTTCAGGCGGCTCGGCTCTCCGGGCGCTTGCGCTCCAGGAGGACCACCGCCACGTCGTCCGTCAGCTCGCCCCCGTTGAGTTCGCGGGCCCGGGTCACGGCCGCCTCCAGGAGGGCCTCGCCCCGCAGCCCCGACGCCAGCTGACCATTGATCATGTCCAGCATGCCGTCCTGGCCCAGGCGTTGGCTGCCCTCACCGGTGCGGCCCTCGATCAGGCCGTCGGTGTACATCAACAGGCCCCATTCCCGGCCGAGTTCGACCTGACGGCGCGGCCAGCGGGCCCGGGGCAGCAGGCCGAGGGCCGGGCCGCTGTTCTCGTACGGGAGTAACTGGGCCCGGCCGTTGAGGGCGATCAGCGGTGAGGGGTGGCCCGCCAGGCAGAGGCCGGCCCGGCGGCCGTCGGGCGCGATGTCCACGGTGCACAGGGTCGCGAATATCTCCTCGCTGTCGCGCTCGTGCTCCAGGACCTGCTGAAGGGTGGAGAGCAGCTCGTCCCCGCACAGGCCCGCGAGCGTCAACGCCCGCCAGGCGATGCGGAGTTCGACCCCGAGGGCCGCCTCGTCGGGGCCGTGGCCGCAGACGTCGCCGATCATCGCGTGGACGGTGCCGTCGGGGGTGCGCACCGTGTCGTAGAAGTCGCCGCCGAGCAGCGCGCGCGAGCGGCCGGGCCGGTAGCGGGCCGCGAAACGCAGGTCCGAGCCCTCCAGGAGTGGCGTCGGAAGCAGCCCGCGCTCCAGGCGGGCGTTCTCCTGCGCGCGCAGCCGCGACTCCGCCAGCTTGTACTGGGCGGTGTCCGCGCGTTTGCGCTCCACCGCGTACCGGATGGCGCGGCTCAGCAGCCTGCCGTCGAGCTCGTCGCGGAACAGATAGTCCTGCGCGCCGACCCGGACCGCCTCCGCCGCCCGCTCCGCGTGCGTGGACGGGGTGAGGGCCAGCACGGCGTGGCGCGGGGCCAGGCGGAGCAGGTGGCGCAGCGCCGCGAGCTCGTCGTCGGGGTCCCGGCCGGGCAGCGCCAGGTCCAGGAGGATGCAGTGGATGTCGTCGGTGAGCAGCCGCTCGGCCTCGGTGAGGTTGCGGGCGGTCCGGATGCGGACCCGGGTGCCGGCCTCGTCGAGCAGCTCGTGCACGGTGAAGGTGCCCGCCGGGTCGTCCTCGATGACCAGCAGGTTGAGCGGGCCGTCGACGGCGCTGCCCGTCTGGGCGCTGCCCGTCCGGGCCTCCGGGGCGGCTCGCTGATGCGGTACGGGTGCGTGCTGGGATGCGGGCATCGTCGGTTCCGGAATCCTTCCCTCCCCCCGAGGGCGCGGAGGAGCGCCGGTCGGCGCCCCACCAGCCGGGACCCTAGCGTCATCCACCGGCGCGGCGGAATGGCGATGGGTCGTTCATCACTCAACCCCGGTTGGCATATGCCTCATGCCCGATTTGTCGGGGCCTCAGGAAGTTGCGGAGTGCCCGTACCGGCGGTCCGGGGGTGCCCGTGGCGCCCGTCCGGGGGTGCCCGTACCGCCGGCGCGGGGTGCCCGTACCGGCGGTGCGGGGGTGCCCTGCCGCCCGTCCGGAGTGCCCGTACGGGCTACTTGTCCGGCCGTACGACCCCGAGGATCGGCATGGAACCCGCCCCGGTGATCGTCACGTTCCGGCCGGGCCGGGGGGCGTGCACGATCGCTCCGTCGCCGATGTACATCCCGACATGGGTGGCGTCGGCGAAGTAGATGACCAGGTCACCGGGGCGCATGTCTTTGATCGCCACGTGCGGCAGTTGCGCCCACTGCTCCTGCGAGGTGCGCGGGACGGGGTGCCCGGCGGCGAGCCAGGCCTGGGAGGTGAGCCCCGAGCAGTCGAAGGTGTCGGGGCCCGCGGCGCCCCAGACGTACTTCTTGCCGATCTGGTCGGTGGCGAACTTCACGGCCTTCTTGCCCTGCTCGCTCGCGCTGCCGTTGACCTCCTTCAGGACGCCCGTGCTCAGCCAGGCCGTCTGCGAGTCGAACTCCTTCTTGCGCTCCAGCTCGGCCAGGCGCTCGCGCTCTTCCTCCTTGAGCTGGGACTGGAGCTTCTCGGCCGCCGCGATCTTCTCGGTGATGTCCTTCTTCGCGGCTTCCTTCTTGGCCCGGTTGGCCTCCAGGT
This sequence comes from Streptomyces hundungensis, assembly GCF_003627815.1. Lineage (NCBI taxonomy): Bacteria > Bacillati > Actinomycetota > Actinomycetes > Kitasatosporales > Streptomycetaceae > Streptomyces > Streptomyces hundungensis. Next base: position 4,051,466 of record NZ_CP032698.1, on the reverse strand, counting down.
TCTGCCACTGGGCGGTGGCGTCCTTGCTGTACGCCGCCAACTCGGCCTGGGTTCTGTCGAGTTCGCCGAGCAGGCCCTGGGCCGCCTGCTGGCCCTGGCGCAGCGCGTCGGCACCGGTCAGGAAGGAGTCGGGGTCGCCGCTGAGCATCATCTGCGCGCCGGGCGGGAGGCCGCCGTTGCGGTACTGCATCCGCGCGGTGGCGCCCGCCTGGTCCTTCAGGCGCTTGATCTTCTCCTGGCCCTTCACGATGTCCTGGGCCAGCCGCACGATCATCGCGGACTGTTCTTTGGTCTGTTCCTCGGCGAGGTTGTACGCGTCGGTCGCCGCGGCCGCCTGGCGGTACAGGTCGTCGATCTGCTTGCTCACCTCGTCCAGCGTCCTCGGCTGGGCCGGCGCCGTGGTCGACGGCGTCGGCGCGGGGTCGGCGAACGCCGTGCCCGGCGCGGCCACCGCGGTCAGGGCGCACACCAAGGCGATGGCGATCGCCAAACGTCGCGTCTTCGGCACTGAGAACTCCCCCTCCAGTCAACTCCGGCCCCACACCGGAACACCGGACCCTCCGCCCGGACCTCCCGGACACCCGCCCGGACCTCCGGACACCCGCCCGGACCTCCGGACACCGCATGTGATTTACCGTCAGTAACATCACACCGATGTCCGCGATGCTGCCACGCCCTTCGCCAAAACGACAGGGGCGCCGGGGCATCGGACGGGGCACGTCCCCTTGCGCGTGCCGCCCTCCGTCCCCTCCCGTCTGACGAATCGCGCACTCCACGCGTTCCAGCGGCCACGGGAGTTCACTCGTTGGACGACGCGCGCAAGCCCGCGCGGGCCGGGTCGGAACCTCTCGTTCCGGCCGGGTGCGGACCCCGATTCCTTTAGGCCCGGGGCCTCAACAGGGCGCGAGCGCCGACCAGTTGACCGTGACCTCGCCCTGCCGCCAGCGTCGTACGCCGTCCACGACGGGCCAGTCCGCCGACAGTTCCCGTACGGACCTGATCCACCGCTGGCGGGCGCCGAGCGAGGCGTACGGCGCGGCCGCCGCCCAGGCCCGGTCGAAGTCGCGCAGGAAGGAGTGCACCGGCTCGCCCGGGACATTGCGGTGGATCAGCGCCTTCGGCAGCCGTTCGGCGAGGTCGGAGGGGCGCTCCAGGGAGCCGAGCCGGGTCGCGAAGGTCACCGTGCGGGGGCCCTCGGAGTCGAGCGCGACCCAGACGTGGCGGCGGCCGATCTCGTCACAGGTGCCCTCGACGAGCAGCCCGCCGGGCGCGAGCCGTGCGCACAGCCGGGCCCAGACGGCGGCCACCTCGTCCTCGTCGTACTGGCGCAGTACGTTCGCCGCGCGGATCAGCAGCGGCGGTTCGGCCAGTGGCACCTCGAAGCCGCCGTGCCGGAAGGTCAGGCCCTCACGTTCGTACGGCTTGGCCGCGGCCACCCGGGCCGGCTCGATCTCGATGCCGACCACCGAGACGGCGGGGGCGGCGGTGCGCAGGCGCTGGAGCAGTTCCACCGCGGTCCAGGGAGAGGCTCCGTACCCGAGGTCGACGGCGACCGGAGCCTCGGCACGGCGCAGCGCGGGCCCGTGCGCGTCCGCGATCCAGCGGTCCATGCGGCGCAGCCGGTTCGGGTTGGTGGTGCCGCGGGTGACGGTGCCGACGGGGCGCCCGGCGGGGGCGCGCTTCGCGGGTGGGGCGGGTGGAGCCATAGGACGAGGGTAGGCGGCGGGGCGGCCGGGGCCGGGGGCCGGGGACACGGCCGGCGGTGTGGTGGCGAGCGGGAGCCCGGGGCCGGGGGCCGGGGACACGGTCGGGATCGTGGTGGCGAGCGGAGCCCGGGGCTGGGGACACGGTCGAAAGCGTGGTGGCAACCGGGAACCCGGGGGCCGGGGGCACGGCGGCGGCGTGGTGGCAACCGGGAACCGGGGGGCCGGGGACGCGGTCGGCAACATTTTGGCAAAGTGGAAATGAAAAGACCGATTCCGGTGTTCGGGGCTTTGGAGAGGCGTGCCCGTATGCCCGCTCCGCGTCCGTAGGCAGTGCCCCGAGCCGAGGAGGGCCCCGACGTGAGCCAGTACGTGTCCCGGTTCGCCGGCACCCTGGCGGGGCCGCCCCGGCTCCGGCTGCCCGGCGGCCACCGCAAGCCGCGCCGGGTCGCCATGCTCAGCGTCCACACCTCCCCGCTGCACCAGCCGGGGACGGGCGACGCAGGCGGCATGAACGTGTACATCGTCGAGCTGGCCAAGCGCCTCGCCGCGATCAACATCGAGGTCGAGATCTTCACGCGGGCCACCACGGGCGGCCTCGCGCCGACCGTCGAGATGTCGCCCGGGGTGCTGGTGCGCCACGTCGACGCGGGACCGTACGAAGGGCTCGCCAAGGAGGAGCTGCCCGCTCAGCTCTGCGCCTTCACCCACGGGGTGATGCAGGCCTGGGCCCACCAGCGGCCCGGCTACTACGACCTGGTCCACTCCCACTACTGGCTCTCCGGGCACGTCGGCTGGCTCGCCGCCCAGCGCTGGGGGGTGCCCCTGGTCCACGCCATGCACACCATGGCCAAGGTCAAGAACGCCGCGCTCGCCGAGGGCGACACCCCCGAGCCGGCCGCGCGGGTCATCGGCGAGACGCAGATCGTGAACGCGGCGGACCGGCTGATCGCCAACACCGCCGAGGAGGCCGACGAACTCGTCCGCTTCTACGACGCGGACCCCGGCAACGTCGCCGTCGTCCACCCCGGCGTGAACCTCGACCGCTTCCGCCCGGCCGACGGCAGGACCGCGGCACGGGACCGGCTCGGGCTGCCCCAGGACGCCTTCATCCCGCTCTTCGCGGGCCGCATACAGCCGCTCAAGGCGCCCGACGTCCTGCTGCGCGCGGCGGCCGAACTCCTCGACCGGGACCCGTCGTTGCGCTCGCGCATGATCGTGCCGGTCGTGGGCGGTCCGTCCGGGAGCGGCCTGGCGAAGCCGGAGGGATTGCAGAAGCTGGCGGCCAAGCTCGGCATCAGTGACGTCGTACGGTTCAGGCCGCCCGTCGGCCAGGACCGGCTCGCGGACTGGTTCCGCGCGGCGTCCGTCCTGGTCATGCCCTCGTACAGCGAATCGTTCGGCCTGGTCGCCGTCGAGGCGCAGGCGGCCGGGACGCCGGTGGTCGCGGCGTCCGTCGGCGGGCTTCCGGTGGCGGTACGGGACGGCTCGACGGGCTTCCTCGTCCAGGGCCACGACCCCAAGGACTACGCGACCGCCCTGCACCGCTTCGTCGCGGACCCCGCGCTGGTACGTCGCATGGGCGACGCGGCCGCCCGGCACGCGCAGTCCTTCGGCTGGGGGACGGCGGCGTCGGCGACGGCGGACGTGTACACGGCGGCGATGTACGAGCACCGGCGGCGGGTGCGGTCGCACCACGGATGAGGCGTCCTGCCGCGGCGGCTCGGGTGAGGCGTCCCATGCCGGCCGGGCCCGGGTGGCTTCGGGTGTGCCCGGCGCCCTCGGCCGGGCGGGGCCGCTTCGCGTAGGCTCGCGGCATGGCTGACGTGCGGCAGGTCATCGAAGCGGCCCTCAAGGACGCGGAGCTCTCGTGGGAGTCCCCGGAGCCCGGCGCGTACGTGGTGACGCTGCCCGGCACGCGCAAACTCTCCACCACCTGCTCGCTGCGGGTCGGGCGGCACTCCCTCTCCGTGAACGCGTTCGTGGTGCGCCACCCCGACGAGAACGAGCCGGCCGTCCACCGCTGGCTCCTGGAGCGCAACCTCCGTCTGTACGGGGTGAGTTACGCGGTCGACCGGCTCGGGGACGTGTACCTGGCGGGCAGGCTTCCGCTCTCCTCGGTGACGGCGGAGGAGGTCGACCGGCTCCTCGGGGTCGTCCTTGAGGAGGCGGACGGGTCGTTCAACACCCTGCTGGAAATGGGGTTCGCGGAGGCGATCCGGCGGGAGTACGCGTGGAGGGTGTCGCGGGGTGAGTCCACGGTGAACCTTGCGGCGTTTGAGCGGGTGACGGGTGGGGGTGGGGGGTAGGGCGCTCTCCCACCCGCCCGCCCGTGCGGGGGGTGCGAGGGTGCGGCCCCCGGGGCTCCGCCCCGGACCCCGGCGGGGCTTTCCCACCCGCCCGCCCGTGCGGGGGTGCGAGGGTGCGGCCCCCGGGGCTCCGCCCCGGACCCCCCGCGGGGACTCCGTCCCCTGCACCCCTGGGGGCGCTTTCCCACCCGCCCGCCCGTGCGGGGGGTGCGAGGGTGCAGCCCCGGGGCTCCGCCCCGGACCCCCCGCGGGGACTTCGTCCCCTGCACCCCTGGGGGCTCCGCCCCCGACCCCGGCGGGGACTTCGTCCCCTGCGCCCCGGACCCCGGCGGGGACTTCGTCCCCACCGCGCCCCCCCGCCTCACACCCCCGAATCCGTTCGAACCTCCACCCGGACCCGAGCCGCATCGGCGGGGTTGGCGGGGTTGGCGGGGGCAGGGGTGGCCGTCAGGCTCCGCATCAGTGCCCAGTACCCCACCGCCGTCCCCGTTCCCAGGACCGCGCACGTGCCCCACAGCCAGCCCGCGCCGAAGTGGTCGATGACGTAGCCGGACAGCAGGGGGGCCAGCAGGGCCGCCACCGACCAGGACATCGTGTAGACGCCCTGGTAGCGGCCGCGGCCGTGGAGGGGGGAGAGGCGGACGACCAGGCCGGTCTGGGTGGGGGCGTTGATGATCTCCGCCAGGGTCCAGACGCAGATCGTCAGGGCGTACATCGCGACCGAACCGGCGAACGCCGTCAGGCCGAAGCCGTAGCCCGCCAGCAGCGCCGAGACGATCAGCAACTGGCGCGGGTCGCGCTGCTGGGTGTAGCGGGTGATGGGGAGTTGGACCGCCACGATGAGGATGCCGTTGACGGCGATGGCCAGGCCGAAGTCCGCGCTGGAGAAGCCGTCCGTGCCCATGGCGATGGGCAGGCCCACGTAACCCTGCTGGAAGATCAGGGAGATGAGGAAGGACAGGCCGACCACGCCCATGAAACGGCCGTCCCGCAGCACCGTACCGATGCCGACGCTCGGTTCCGCCACCTTCTCCTCGGCCGTGCGCACCGGGCGCGACTCCGGGAGCTTGAGGAACACCACGACCGCGCAGATCAGCGTGAGCGTCGCCTCGCCGAGGAAGCCGGCCAGATAGCTGTACTGCGCGATGAAGCCGGCCGCCATCGAGGAGACGGCGAAACCCAGGTTGATCGCCCAGTAGTTGAGGGAGAACGCGCGCACCCGGTCCTCGGGCTTGACGATGTCCGCCATCATCGCCTGGACGGCGGGCCGCGAGGCGTTGCTCGCCATGCCGACGAGGAAGGCGACGCCCACGATCGCCGCCGGATCCGTCATGAAGCCCAGCAGTGCGACCGAAAGGGCCGTCGAGGTCTGGGCGATGACCAGGGTGGGCCGGCGTCCGAGGCGGTCGGTCATGACGCCGCCGGCGATCGCCGAGATGACCCCGCCGAGCCCGTGCACCGACGCCACGAGCCCCGCGTACGAGGCCGAATAGCCCCGGTCGAGGGTCAGGTAGAGCGCCATGAAGGTGGCGACGAAGGCGCCGAGCCGGTTGATCAGGGTGCTGGTCCACAGCCACCAGAACTCCCGGGGCAGACCCGAGACGGTTTCTCGCGCGGCGCGTCTCAACGTGGCGATGGACATGACGATTTCCCCCGGAAGCTCTGACACTGGTGTGAGGCACGGCGATACGTACCTGTAAGTGGTGCAGCCAACACCCGGACGTTACAAGTGGTTCGCTTCCGCAAGCCAGCGAATTGACGGCGTCCGTCAATCGAGACGCCCCCGGCGCCTTGGTCCCCGGGCGCGCGAGGGCTCCGGAACGTCGATTAGGCTCGGTGGCATGGCCGACGCACCGTACAAGCTGATCCTGCTCCGCCACGGCGAGAGCGAGTGGAACGAGAAGAACCTGTTCACCGGGTGGGTGGACGTCAACCTCACGCCGAAGGGCGAGAAGGAGGCGGCGCGCGGCGGTGAGCTGCTCAAGGACGCCGGCCTGCTCCCCGACGTGCTGCACACCTCCCTCCAGAAGCGCGCGATTCGCACCGCCCAGCTCGCGCTGGAGTCCGCGGACCGTCACTGGATCCCCGTGCACCGCAGCTGGCGCCTGAACGAGCGCCACTACGGCGCGCTCCAGGGCAAGGACAAGGCGCAGACCCTGGCCGAGTTCGGCGAGGAGCAGTTCATGCTGTGGCGCCGCTCGTACGACACCCCGCCGCCCGCCCTCGAGGACGGCACGGAGTTCTCGCAGAGCGACGACGCCCGTTACGCCACGATCCCGCCGGAGCTGCGCCCGCGGACCGAGTGCCTCAAGGACGTCGTGACGCGCATGCTGCCGTACTGGTACGACGGCATCGTCCCGGACCTCCTCGACGGCAAGACCGTCCTGGTCGCCGCCCACGGCAACTCGCTGCGCGCGCTGGTCAAGCATCTCGACGGCATCTCCGACGCCGACATCGCGGGCCTCAACATCCCGACCGGCATCCCGCTGGTGTACGAACTCGACACCGACTTCAAGCCGGTCAACCCGGGCGGCACCTACCTGGACCCGGACGCGGCGGCCGCCGCGATCGAGGCCGTGAAGAACCAGGGCAAGAAGAAGTAGCTATCGTGATCATGCCCCTGACCTGCGCTCTAGGCGCAGGTCAGGGGCTTTCACTTATTCGGGGCCGTCTGTGGGCCGTGAGGCCGGGGGATCTTGTGGCCTGAGCGCCCTACCGAGAGCCTTCCGAGCGCGGTCCCGACTGCTCGGCATGAGGTGGGCGTAGACCTTCAGAGTCAGCCCCGGATCGGAGTGCCCCAGGTACTCGCTCACGGCCTTGATGCTCTCTCCGGCGTCCAACAGGACGGACGCGTAGAAGTGCCTGAGCGCGTGCATGCCGTGCTCGCGAGCGGCGGTGTGCTCCCGGCTCTTCGCCTTGGGGATGACGCCGACCTTGGCGAGCGCGGGCTTCCAGTGGTCCTCATTCAGCGACGTACGCCAGACGTGGCTGCCAAGAGGGCCGGTGAAGATCAGGCGCTTGGTGACGGGCTGACCTCCCGCACGCATCCAGGGCAACGTGATCTCAACCGGGGGAAAGAGCTTCATGTGCTCCCGGAGCGCGTCTGCGACGGGCTCCGGAAGTGGCACGTCACGCAGCTTTCCCCCCTTCGGAGGAGCGAATACGGGCTGGCTCAGGCTCAGTTTGAGCTGCTGAACGACGTGCAGCGTGCCGTTGCCGAAGTCCAGCTCTTCGACTGAGAGACCGAGGATTTCCCCCTGCCGCATGCCGCAGCCAGCGCCCACGTCCACCATGGGGCGGAACCGGTCGACCATGGCGCTGCGCACGGCGAAGACCCGTTCCGGCAGCCATGGGACCACACGCCGTGCTCCCATCTCCGGCAGCGTCACTGTGCGGGAGGTGCAGGGATTCCGGGGCATGTATCCGTCTTCGACGGCCGCGCTCAGGATGGCGCGCACGTTGGAGAAGATGACGCGGGCGTACGAGCCGGACATGCCGGACCCTTCGAGCTGCGTCACGAACTCACGGATGTGGCTGGGCTGGAACGCTCCCAGCGATCGGGCCCCGATACGCGGGAACGCGTGCAGCCGAAGCTGCGAAGTCATCGAAGCCTTCGTGTTCGGGTCGCCGCTCTGGCTCGCGAGCCACTTTTCCCCGAACTCCTGAAAGGTCATGCGGGTGGCTTTGGGATCGATGTACTGGCCGCGCGACATGTCGGCCTCGATCCGGGCCAGCCACTCCTCAGCGAGGCGCTTCTTACCGTCGGGGAAGGACTTCGACTTCTCGGTGCCGTCTGGGGCGATGTAGCGAGCCCGGTAGCGCATGCCGGTGCCGTAGCGGTCGGACTTGACTCGGGTGGTCTTGCCGTTGGCGTCGGTTTCGGTTTTGTACCAGCGGTCTTGGATGTGGCCTGCCATGAACGCGGTTCCCTTCGGGGATGGCGAAGGGAGGGCCACGATGTGGCCCTCCCTGGGGTCCTGGCGGTGTGCTGGGTCAGGCTGCGGCGCGGTCCGCGCCTTTGCGCTCGGCTACGTAGGCGAGCACTTCGGCGGGGTCATAGCGGACGTGCTTGCCGATGCGGAATCCGGGCGGGCCGACGCGCTTCTTGCGCCACTGGTAGACGGTTTCCTTGGGCACCTCGAAGATCGCGGCGATGTCATCGGGCGTGAGGTAGCGGTCCGGAATGCCGTTGCGGAGGGTGTCGGCGACGGCCGGTGGCGGGCGCATGCTGGGCGCCTCCTCGTGGGGGCAGGGGAAGGGGGCGGCCCCCTTCTCTGGGGTCCGCTACATCCGCTACGCCGCTACATCGCAGGTCAGCGGCATGATTTTTGTAGCGGAGGGGTGGGATGTAGCGGCTACGGCCGTTTCGGGGGGTGGGGGCCGTAGCCGCTACATTTCGGATTGCCGCTACAGAGTCAGGGGCTCTGAGCTGGGATGTAGCGGCGTAGCGCTTGTAGCGGACGCGGGAGAGGGGCAGTAGCGGGCCCACGCGTCGGTGAGGTCTTCAGCGAAGAATCCCTTGAGGATTCCGCCGCTCGTACGGATGTTGCGGGAGGCGATGGGGCCGCCGTCGGCGGTCACGTAGTCGCTGAGCATCTTGGACAGGCGCCGGTTGTCGAGCGGCCGTCCGTTGAGGTCGGCCCACGGGGCATCGTCCAGGGCGTTGAGCCGGTCGAGGATGGCGACGGTGGGCAGGCGGTCGATGCCGATCAGGACGTGGTCGCGCAGGTCGGTCAGCAGCCGGATGCCGAGACTGCCTTTGTCGTTGGCGCGGGAGGCTTCCACGAGCGTCAGGCAGGCTTGGCGGGCCCGCTTGGGCCAGTCGCCCCCGGCCGCGTCCGCGATGGACAGCAGTCCTTCCCACACGTCGGCGGGCCGGTCGCTGACCCCGTCGGGCATCTCGGGCCACGCGCCCATGACCCAGCCGCGTGCCTGCTCAGCCCACTCGGCAAGGCGGTCCCGCAGGGCATGGCCCTCCTGCTCGTGCAGGCGGGCACGGAAGGGTTCCACCTTCTCGTTGCGGGCCCGGCGTCGCATGCGGATGATGACGGCGCGGGTCAGGATCGTGTCCGGCAACGAGCCCAGTCCTGCGACCGCGACGGCGGCGTAGGACGGGAACGGGGTGACGGTCTGGCTGTCGCCCACGCACCGGTAGGTGACCCCGGTCCGGCGGTGTCCGGCGTTGAGGAACCCGCGCAGTTCCTCGTTGTCCCCGGCCTTGGGGCCAAAGACCGTGTCGATCTCGTCGAACAGGATCGTGGGCCGACCCTCGGCACCGGACACTGCCCGGAAGAGCGCGGCGGCGGACGCGTTCACCGCGACCATGGGGCGCGGTACGAGGGTTTCCACGATTTCCAGCGCACGCGACTTGCCTGATCCCGGCTCCGGGGACAGGAACGCCAGACGCGGGGTGGAGTCGAAGCAGTCGAGCAGGTGCGCGTGCGCGTCCCACAATGCGACGGCGACGTAGGCGGCTTCACTGGGGAAGATGTTGAAGCGGCGGTGGAACGCTTCGACCTCATCGAGCAGGGCCGCGCCGTCGATGGACGGCGCGGGCGGAGTGGTGGTCATGCGGCATTCCTGCCTTCCCGGGAAGCACAGAGCGGGCAGCGGTCAAGGTGGGCGGTGTGGTCGTCGATGAGCGCGAGCACCCGGCGGTAGCCGACGGCGCTGCGGTCCCGGCCGCACAGGCACTTCGAGGTGGCCGTGGGCACGGCGCCGCGCGGGGCGCAGATGTGGAGCCAGGCCACGGGGCGGCGCCCGTCGTCGTAGTTGTGCCGGCTAAAGCGAACCGATGAAGCGGACGCCCTGCGGGCGACGCCTTTCGGGGCGCCCACGACCGGCCGAGCAGGGGCCGGTTCGGCGGCGTGCGGGCCGGTAGCGGCCGGTTGGCCTTCCAAGGGGGGATGCAGGCGTGGGCTCATGCCGCATCCCGGGAACGGGCCTTGCGCAGCGAGCTGTTGAGGGCGCTCTGGACGGTGGAGCGGCACTCCGCAGCGGTGAGTCCCCGCGCCTCCCCAGCCGCTTGGAAGGCTTCCTCCACCACGTGCCGGGGGATGTCGCCCCACGCGACGAACCGCCCCACCTTGAAGGCGCACCGGTTGAGCGTGATGTTGCGCTGCTTGTCCGGCGATGCGGTAACCACGGCGCACTCCGCAGCCAGGGCGGCCCGCGCCGCGCGGCTCCCGCTCACCACGGGCAGCCGCAACGGCTCGGCCGGACGCGCGGGCGCGGGTTGGAGCAACCGCACCAGCCATGCGGGCAGTGGAGCTACCGGAGCGTCGCCCACCGCCTCGTACGGGCCGATCGGCGTGATGCTGTCCGGGCCGACGACGTAGCCGCCCCACGCCCGGGTGTCGACCAATGGGGCCAGCGAACCGGCTGTGTTGGTGAGCCGGACACCTACCGGGGCGGTGAAGTAGAGGTGCTGTCCGCCGCTCGCAGTCCGCACCCGGCAGGTGGCGGGGACGGCGTGGCCGGTGCGCTCGCAGAGCGCCTTAAAGGCCGTCGCGCCGCAAGGCGTGTCCGCACTGCTGTTGTCGTTCTGCTTGGGCACGTCCAGGTCGACGACGACCAGCCCGGACGGGCCGGTGGCGATACCGACGTTGAACGGCGCCCGCTCCCACGTCGCCCGGATACGGCCGACGTCGGTGGTCGCGCGCTGCTCCCACTTGCGGTGCCCACCCGCGCACGGGCCCGTGCCGGGGCAGGAAGCTTCACCGTGCAGGGCCGGGCGCTTGGTGCCGGGACGCAAGGGGAAGACGTGCCAGCCGCTTTCGGTAGCCCGGAGAGCCGCATCGAGTAAGGCTCGCTTCACGTCGGGGTCGTGTTGGGTCATGCTGGGTGTCTCCAGTTCTGTGATGAGTGCTGGCAGGCAAGGGCGGCCCCGGACTTTGGCGAGACGGGGGCCGCCCTTGGCGTAGCTAGCTGCGGAAGTGGTTGCGCTTGAAGATCGCTTTGCGGATGTTGACGACCGTGCCGCCCTCCCCATGCCGGGGCCCGAGGACCTGTACGGCGATGACGCCGCCGAAGATGACGGCCGCCAGGATGATGAGCTGCTGGATCAGGGCGGCGAGTGCGGCGATGAACGTGGTGAGCAGGAGCAGCCCGCCGCACACGGCGGCGAAGCCGATCCCGCCGAGCGCGACGTTCACGGCGGTGCGGGACACGGCCGGTTTGGCGGCGACCCGGTCGGGCTTGGCGGGCTCGATGGCGTAGCCGGTCACGACCCGCCCGTCCGGCAAGACGATGCTCGCCACCGCCGGGACAGTGCCCGGCTGGACCGGTACGAGTGGCGCCGCAACCGGCTGGATCGGGGTGGGGTGGTGGACTTCCACGCCCCGCTCAACAGGCGCGTGCCGGGGGTGTTCGGGGAACATGCGGAATCCCTTCCGGGGATGGGCAGGGAGGCAGGGGGACCCCCTGCCGGGTGCGTGGTGGAGGGGTTTTGGGGGTGCTGACCTGCGGGCCTCCCTGACTCCCTGGCAGATCATTTGTGCAGGTGAGAGAGAGGGAGGCGGGTCAGGGAGGGGGTCAGGGAGTTCTCCCTGCATCCCTGACCCGCCAGGGGTTCGCTCCCTGATCTATGCGGCGGAAGCGGAACCATCCGCGTCGCGGTTGGCGAGCGCCCGGGCGACCCGGTCACGGCCGACGACCATGACCCCGTCGGACTTGTACGGCTCGGCTCCGGTGCCGTCGAGAACGCGCTTGAGGTCGAGGAAGGACCACTTGCCGTAGGCGCCCGCGTTCAGGGTGGCGAGCCGGGCGAGGACGTCCTTGGTCCGCACCCTGTCGGCCGTGCCGACCACGGAAGCGATGTCGGCGAGCGGGTCACGCTCCTCACCCCGCTCGATCACGGTCACCGTGGTGACGCCATCGCGCAGGGCCTTGGCCCGGTCGGTGATGGCCACGGCCGCGTCGTCGTCGATGTAGTGCGTGCGCACCGTGATCGAGGCCTGCCCCGCGGGAATGGCGATGCCGTCGGACGCGACGACCAGCGTTCCCCGGTCCAGGCCCGGACGGAGCAGGTTCGGGGCGGCGCCACCGTCAACCGCCTTGTCCCCGAGGGCCATGCGCGCCTGAGACTCGGTGCCGAGCGCGAGCGATGCCCGGGTGTGGGCGCCCTCGCGGACCAACTTCGGAAGGTTCTGGTCGGTGGGATCCTGGGTGCCCTGCCACATCAGCACGTTGACCGCACGCCCCTGGTTGTGGATCTTGCGGACCGCCATGAAATAGCGGGAGTTCGCCTTGGACCCGCCGTAGGGGCGCTTCTCGTCGTCCTTGACCGGGCACATGAACGCCACCTGCGCCTCATCAACCAGGACGATCAGGGCGGGGAACACGGTGCCGGGCGGGGCCTGAAGGCGGCGGTTCATCTCATCCACCGCACTCTCGACCATCTCCGTGACCTGGATGACGTGGTCGTCGGTCGGGCCCTGGATCAGGACCTTGGCCAGTCCCTCGAACATGGCCCAGTCACCGACGCCCTTGAGGTCGCCCATAAGGAACTGCACCGACCGGTCCAGCGCGACCCACAGGGCGAGCGAGCGCAGCGCGACAGTCTTGCCCTGGTTGGAGAGGCCCGTGATCAGCAGGTGGCGCTGATACAGGCTGATGGCCGCCGCATCCCCGCGCAGGTCCTGTCCCCAGGGGGCGCGGCCCTTGGCGTAGTCGGCGGTCATCGTCTCGTCGGTGACGAGCGGGGACGGGCCGATCGGCTCATCCAGCGCGCCACTGTCGGCGACCCACAGGCGGACGGTGCGGGCGGCTTGGGGGATGGTGATGAACACTTCGTGCTCGTGCCGGGACAGGTTTTCGGCAAGCTTGCGCCGACGGTTCTGCACCTCGTTCGTCGACACCCCGGACGGGAGGGTGACGTCGACTTCGACGCCGCATCCGGCGATGCGGATCGGGCCGAGCATCGACGCCCCTGCGTCGCCCATCTCCTTGATGGCCCGGCCGAGTGCGGGCACGCCGAGGTCGCGCAGGGCCTTGACGACGATGGACGGGGTGATCGGGTCGCCTTCCCCGTTGCGCACGGCCGCCGGGAGTGCCCAGTTCGGGGCGGCCTGTTGGTGGCGGCCGACGGCCCACAGGGCGAGCAGTGCGAGGAACGGGCCGATGGTGATGGCCGGACCCCACACGATGGTGACGATCGTGACCAGGAGCTGAACGAACTCGACCACGGCCATCAGCGGAGTCACGACGTCGGCCGGGTTCTTGTTGGCGATGGCCAGCACGACCCCGAGCGCGACCAGCGAACCGATGCCCATGCTGGTGCCCACGAGCACGCTCTTGGCGGCGTCGACGGGAGCGGTGAGCAGGTCCATGCGGCGGCGGTGTCGGGCCTCGCGGAAGCGCTGTCCGCGTTCCTCCCACTCGGCCGCCACCTCGTAGTTTCCGGCGGCTTCGGCGGCGCGGAGCATGCGTTCGTAGCGGGTGGCGGTGCGGCCCTCCCAGGTGCGGCGGGCCACGATCCGGGACCCGCCGAACACGTACATGCTGTGGCGGACCGTGAGGCGTGCGGCGGTGCGGGTGTGTTCGTGGGTGACGATGCCGCGCACGGCCCGCCCGGAGCGCACCCACAGGGGCACAGGCGGCGTTTCGGTGCCCGGCGCTGCTACAGCAACGCTCGGCGTACCGGACGGCTCCACAGGGGCGCTGGTGACGTCCTTGGTGAGGCGAACGACGTTGGTACTCACGGGAGTTGACTCCTGACTGCCCCGGACCGGGGCGGCAACGGGAGGGATGCTGCCCCGGTCAGGCGGCGGCGGCGATGAGCTGCCGGGCGAGGAATTCGCGGCCGTAGGCCTCGTTCTCTTCCTCGCGCATCAGGCGTTCGTGTTCGCGGGCCTGGCGGCGGGTCTGGCGCTCGACGCCGAAGCAGTGGCGGCGGTCGCGGATGATGCGTCCGCTCACCCCCTTGCGGCTGAACTGCATGGCGTGCACCAGCTCGTGAACGAGGGTTACGGCGAAGTCGTCCGGGGTGCGGTGCTGGTCGACGTTGACCAGCACCAGCACCGAACCGTCCACGAGCGGGACGGCCCGCCCGGCCACGTCACGGGCTTCACGCACGGCATGCCGCATTTCGCGGCTCAGGGCGCGCTTGTCGACCCCGCCGGCCAACTCGGCTTCGGCGGCCGTGGCCAGCTCAGCCAAGCCCCGGGCAGTGGTCAGGACGATCTGCACGTCGGGCATGCGGCCCGACACCGACCGGGCCACCAAACGCCCGGCCTGGTCGGCCAGGTACTGGGCGGTGCGCTGGGTCTGGCGGTAGCCGGACACCTTGTGGGTGGTGACGGTGAGCTTCACAGCGTCTCCGTTCGCGTTCAGGCAGCGGCGGGCTGGGTCGCGGGGGCGGTGCTGGTGGCACGGCGATGCAATGCCCTCAGGGCGAGCGCGGCCTGAGCGGGCAGCACGCCGTTGCCGAGCGCCTTGAGCTGTGCGGTGCGCGACAGGCCGGGGACGTCGGTGACGTGGCCTGCGGGCAGGCCCATGAGCCATTCGACGAACGGCGGGTTCAGTCGTCCCAGAGCGTCAGTTGGCCAGGGAGCGGGGCGTCCGAGGGTGCTTTCCCACCGCGCGACCGCCGGCCCGTACTCGCCCCAGGCAGGCTCGCCGGACTTGGCAGGCTGGCCACTTCGGCGGCCAGGCACCTGCCGTGTGTCCCGGCTTCCTGCGACGGGGTGCGCTTGGTCTGCCGGTTCTCGTTCGCCGACGCACGCGGGGTCGGCAGAAGGGAGACGACGTGTCGTAGGTTCATCCCGCCCTGCGCCGCGTGTCCCGCTCCGGTCGCCTCTGAGGTCGATGGAGTCGGCAGCAGAGAGACCACGGTGGGCAGTTGACCGTTCTGCCCGCCCCCGCGCCAGTCCCTCGCGGCCGGGGTTGGCAGGCCAGGCGAGCAGGAAGAGCCGTTTGCGCTGGTGGGCGGCGCCGATGTCGGATGCGCGTACACAGCACCAGTCCGCATCGAACCCGAGGCGGGCAAGGTCAGCGAGGACGGTGTCGAATCCGAGAGAAAGGTGCCCTGCGACGTTTTCAAAGACCGCGAGGCGGGGTCGTAGAACGCCAAGGGCACGGGCGATGTGGGGCCAGATGTGCCGGGCATCTTTGGTTCCCTTCCGGTGGCCGGCGGAACTGAAGGGCTGGCAGGGGTAGCCGCCCGTGAGGATGTCGACCGCCTCCAGGTCCTCCCAGCGCACGGCGGTGATGTCGCCGATGTTGGGAACGCCGGGGAAGCGGTGGGCGAGGATGCGAGCCGCTCCCGGGTCGCTGTCCGCGACCCATGCCAGAGAGCCGCCGAACACCTGGTGCACGGCCATGTCCAGGCCGCCGTAACCGGTGCAGAGCGACCCGACGCGCAGGCCGCTCACGCCGCCGCTCCGTGCTCGGCCCGCTCGGCACGCAGCGCGTCACGCAGGGTGCGGGCATTCGCCGGGGAAGTGTGGACGGCCTTGCGGATGCCCTCGGCAGTCAGCTTCTCCATAGCCCAGTCGGCCGTGACCGACCGTGCTTCGGTGAGGAGTTCGTCCGGGGTCCGCTTGGGACGACTCGATCGCGCGACGTCCGGCACCCGGCCGGTCGCCCGGCGCGGGCGGGCCGATTCGGCAGGCACGGAACGCCCGATCGGCACGAGCGCGGTCGACGGCACCGGCTTGTCCGGGATGGTCGGCTTGAGGAAGCCGACCTGAACGGCGGCCGGGATCGGCGTCGCGTTCACGATCACGGGCTCAGGGGTCGATTCTGCGAGGTCACCCGTAGACCGATTACTCACGATCTCAGGCGATTCCTCCGTATTCGCGATCGGGTTCGGTTGGTGGTGGAGGACCTTGGCGACCAGATCGGACCCGAAGTAGATCGAGCCGACCGGAAGCGACGTCGCCAGCAGCACGAGCGCCCAGTTCGCCGGGTTCCAGTCGGCCAACCGCCCCCAGTCGACTGACGCGCCGTGCAGCGCCGGAACCAGACCATGCACGTAGTTGAGGACCAGAGAAGCGGCGGTGTAGGTGCCCAGCACCCGCAGCGCGAACCGCCGGGCGTCGGCGGTCAGCACGAGCGTGGCGACCAGCGCCAGCGCCATCAGCCCATCGACCACGAACGGGTACAGCGTCGCGGCGGTGTGGTCCGCACCGATCGCACGGGCCACATCCCTGAGCGCGTTCCACGACACCCGGAACGCCATACCGACCACGGCGACCAGAGCGATCACAAGCAGCGTCTTGGGAGTGCGATTCACGCCGCACCCCCGACATGAAGCAGGAGCGCGACGGCCAGCAGGACGCCGCCGGTCATCGTGAGGTCGACCGCGCGGCGCAGGGCGGTGAACTTGGCGACCGCGATCCGGGACAGGCCCGCGATGTCGGCCGCCCGGTCCGTCGCAACGGCCGTGGTGATCTCCTCAGCGGTCAGGGTCGCCCACAGCGGGAACCCGTGACGACCACGCAGGTTAGGGCGGGCCGACCGCAACAGCAGCCCGGCCGCCACCACCAGCACGGCCATGCCGAGCCCGCCCACGACACAGACGCTCACGCTCGGCTGCATGTCCTTGGCGACGGACCCCGCACCGGCCACCAGCGCGCCGACGAACGCCAGCAGCAGACTGACCTTGGAGTCGGTCCGGGCAATCTCCGCCTTCACCTCAGCGTGCGCGGTGTTGAGCGAGTCGTTGCCATTCACGCGCCCACCCCCGACGTGCCCCCGACGGTGGCCTGGGTGGTGAGCGCCCGGCGCGCCTTGAGGACCTTGCGGTGGGCCCGGCGGATGCGGCGGGCGTCGAGCTCGTTCGGGGTGCGGTCGAGCGTGATGATCTGTGCGTCCAGCAACTCGACTTCCGCCAGGATCAGCGGCATCTCGATGTCGAGCGCGTCGAGTTCGACCGGCGTCGGCTCGGTGTCCGGCAGGGTGCCGGTAACGGCCTTCTGAAGTGCAGCGATGTTCTTCATGAGTCGTGGTCTCCCTAGCAGGTGAAACGGCTCGAACAGCGGCCCCGGTGTTCCCGCACCGGGGCCGCGCGCCGTTGAAGTCGGTCAATCCGGCTCCCCTCAACCCCGCCCGTACGACCGCCCCGCAGGGCGCCCGGACGGGCAGAGGAGGCAACCGGCCGCCGTGTAACCCGGCGATGGTTGAGATCAAGTGCGGCAGGCGCCGCGAAGGTTCTGCGGATGTCAGATCACGCAATGCCGTCACCACCCCGTAAGGCGGATCAGGGCAGGCCACCCGGCCCGACATGGTCGGTCGGGATGGTGACCCGCACCCATCGACCGCACCTGTTCATGCGGCTGGGTCGGCACGCTGTTGAGTTCTCAAGCCAGCGAACGCTCACTTCGTACTCACCCCTGCGGGCTTTCCTCCGGGCGCACAATGCACGGAGTCCGAGGACTCCTGTACTCCTGCACTCATGTGCAGGAGTTACGTTCATTAGAGTGCCCAACTCCTGTACATGAGTCAACCCGCCGCGTGAAGAATCTTCGCGACGGGTTGGGAAGACGTTCGGGCCGTTAGTCCCCGGCGGGGATGCGGTAGTCGAGAACGAACTGGTCAGCGGCCATGATCGTGTCGCAGACCTCGACGATCCGGCCTGCTTCTGTCTCGGCACTTCGAGTCAGGTGGATGACGGGGGACCCTGGGCTGAGGCTGAGCGCCCCGGTCTCCTGCTTCGTGGCGAGTCGAGCCCGTACCGTTTCGACGAACTCCTTCAGGACGTGGCCGTTCTCTTCGAGCCGTGCATAGATGCCGCCACCGCCCGGGTTCTCCTCGAAGAGTTCGGGAATGTCCTTTGCAATGTCCCAGGGCAGGTAGGAAGTCGCTTCCTCCGTGGGAGTTCCGTCGCTGAAGTACAGGCGTCGCCTGGCGAGCACCTTGGTGCCAGCCGGTACGTCCAGCCGCTCGGCGATCTCGTCTGCGGCCTCGACGGGACCGATGTACAAGACGGTGACGCCCGGCTTCTTACCTGCCTGCTCTGTCTCGGCGATGTAAGCCGCCTTGCCTGCTCGGCGGTGAGAGCGCCGGAACCGGTCGGACGACTTGCGTCGCACTGGGGGCTGGCTCTTAACGAACGACCCCTTGCCGTGAAGGGTGTCGATCAGTCCTGTGGGGCGCAGCTCGGCGACTGCCTTGCGCGCCGTGCCCTGGGAGACCGAATACCGGGTCATGAGTTCCGACTCGCTGGGTACCTTCTCCCCCGGCTTGAGGACACCCGCCCTGATCTGCTGGGCAAGGTCGTCCGCGATCTGTAGGTACCGTGGCTGACCCGAGTCCCTAGAGGCTGTAGTGCCCATGTCCTTCAGTTCCTCCTATGCTCCTATACATGAGTAACGCTACCCAGGAAGGTGCGTCAATGTCGCTTCACTCGGTTTCGGTCGCGGGCGTGGTCGTTCGCGAAGACGGCCGCGTGCTGGTCATTCGGCGTGCCGACAACGGCGCCTGGGAGGCGCCGGGCGGTGTCCTGGAACTCGACGAGCAGCCCGAGGCCGGCGCGTGCCGCGAAGTCCTGGAAGAGACAGGTCTCCAGGTTGAAGCTGTGCGGCTGACTGGCGTCTACAAGAACATGGCGCGTGGTGTCGTTGCGCTCGTGTTCCTGTGTCGCCCTGTAGGGGGTGAGGAGAGGACGTCCAGCGAGTCGGTTGAGGTCCGCTGGTTCACCCGGAGTGAGATCGAGAGCCACATGACCGAGGCCTACGCGGTGCGAGTCCTCGACGCGTTGGACTTGGAGGCGCCGCCCGTGCGAACGCATGACGGTCGTCGATTGCTCCGGGAGCCGACCGCCTCCGGGTCCGGTATCGCGTCCTGACCAGGGAAGCGGCTCGATGTGTGGGGCCGTCTGTGGGCCGTCCGGCGACCGCCAGTGACAACCAACAACGACCAATGACGACAGGTCGACCGCAGGTCAGATGAGGTGTGCGGGTTCCTGACCAGGCCCAGAAAACGGGCGGTCCAGACCCAGGGCAAGAAGAAGTAGCTCACCTGGGCGCGGGAAGGGGCCTCGGCTCCGCACTGCCCGTCGAGCAACATCGCCCGTCGAGCCCCCCCGGCGCCGTACTTCCGGCGCCGGGGGGCTCGCGTGTTTCTGGCCATGGACCGGCGTCCTTACGTTCTGTCACGGTCCCGGCACGCTCCGGTCGCCGACTCCCGGCTCCCTGGATAGCCTCGAAAGGCGCATTTCGCCCGGAGTGGTGAGCTGCGCACCCCCGGGGGAATCCGCCACGACGGGAGTCCAGAACGTGAACACCACCCTGCGCAGCCGCTGTATCCGCACCCTTGCCGCCGGCGCGCTGTCCGCCGCCCTGCTGTCCGCCGGGGCCGCCGGCACCTCTGCCTCGGCGGCCGCGGCGTCCAAGCCCAGTCCGTCCGCGTCCAAGCCGAGCCCCTCCGCGTCCAAGACGGCCGGCTCGATCACCGTGAAGGCGTCGTCGACGTCGGTGAAGGCTGGCGACAAGGTGACCTTCACGGGCCGCACCAAGGGCTTGCCCATAGGCACCAAGCTGGTGCTCCAGCACAAGAAGGGCAACAAGTGGACCACGCTCCAGGCCAGCACCCTGGTCAAGCAGGGCAGTAGCTACTCCCTGGACGCCAAGCTCAACGACAAGGGCAAGCAGGACCTGCGGGTCAAGTACGACGAGGTCGTCTCGCCGACGGTCAGCGTCACCGTGAAGTGACCCCGGCCTGCGGTGAGACGACGTGAAAGGCCCCGCCCGACAACCGGGCGGGGCCCTTCACATACCGGTCTCGTGGGTCAGCCGCCGCACTGGCACGGCGCGCCCGACTGGCAGCCGCAGCCGCAGCTCGATCCGCAGCCGCACGCGCCGATCAGCGGCAGTCGGACCACTTCTACAGGTGTCACGGGTGCTTCCTGGCGTGGTTCGGTCGTGGGCGAATCGGCCATGGGTCCCTCCCGGGGGTAGGCAGACGCGTGGAGCCTTCCCCCAGTGCATGCCCACGGGGACGGGCGCGTCAACGGCGCATGCGCGAAAGCTTCAACCCGCCGGGTGCGCACAGCAGTTGGGACCCGCCCCCGAAGGGCTGGTCCGCTGCGAACGCTCAGGCCCCCTCGGGCTGCGTCGGCGGCTGGAGTTCGTCGGCGTGCTCGCCCGTGACCAGGTAGACGACGCGCTTGGCGACCGAGACCGCGTGGTCGGCGAAGCGCTCGTAGTAGCGGCCGAGCAGCGTCACGTCGACGGCCGTCTCGATGCCGTGCTTCCAGCGGTCGTCCATCAGGTGCTGGAACAGCGTGCGGTGCAGCAGGTCCATGTCGTCGTCGTCCTGCTCCAGTTGGAGGGCCAGGTCGACGTCCTTGGTGATGATGACCTCGGCCGCCTTCGCCATCAGGCGCTGGGCGAGCTGGCCCATCTCCAGGATGGTGGCGTGCAGGTCGTGCGGTACGGCGCGCTCCGGGTAACGCAGCCGGGTCAGCTTAGCCACGTGTTGGGCCAGGTCGCCCGAGCGCTCCAGGTCCGCGCTCATGCGCAGCGACGTCACGACGATCCGCAGATCGGTGGCGACCGGCTGCTGGCGGGCCAGCAGTGCTATCGCGCGGGCCTCCAGGTCGTGCTGGAGATCGTCGACCTTCTGGTCGGCCGCGATCACGCTCTCGGCGAGCTTGAGGTCGGCGTCGAGCATGGCCGTGGTGGCGCGCCCGACCGCCGACCCGACGAGCCGGGCCATCTCGACCAGGCCCTCGCCGATCGAGTCGAGTTCCTCGTGGTACGCGTCCCGCATGGGTTGTCCCTCTCTCAACGGTCTCCGGGGGGCCGGGGGTGCCTGCGGCCCCCACGCTGCCACGTTCCGTCCGTTACGCGTCCGGTTCGGCCATAGGAAGTGAACCGTCCCTATCACCTCGGTGAACTCTGAGCGACGAACGTTCGAGCTGCCACCCATTTGGCTGGGAGAGTGTCGGCCACCCCGCATAACCTGGGTGCATGGACGTGAACGCGGCGGTCGCCGCATTGGCAGCGATCGCCGGGGTGTGCACCGGCGTCATCGCCATGCTGGCGTTCCGCTGGAGCGAGCGCGACCAGGCGCGGCCCACCCGGTCGTCCCTGCACACCGACGCGGTCCTGCCCCCGGGCGTGGACACGGTCCTGTCCGTACTGCGCTCCTCCGCGGTCGTGCTCGACGAGAGCGACTCGGTGGTCAAGGCCAGCTCGGCGGCGTACGCACTCGGCCTGGTCAGGGGCGGCAAGCTGGCCGTCGAGCCCATGCTGCACATGGCCCGCGACACCCGGCGCGACGGCGAGATACGCCAGGTCGAGCTCGACCTGCCCCGGCGCGGCACCGGCCGGGGCGAGGCCCTCGCGGTCTCGGCCCGGGTGGCCCCGCTCGGCTCCCGGCTGGTGCTGCTCCTGGTGGAGGACCTCACCGAGGCCCGCCGCATCGAAGCGGTGCGGCGCGACTTCGTGGCCAACGTCAGCCATGAGCTCAAGACCCCGACCGGGGCGCTCTCCCTGCTCTCCGAGGCCGTCATGGACGCCTCGGACGACCCGGAGGCGGTCACCCGCTTCGCGGGCCGGATGCAGATCGAGGCCACCCGGCTCACCAATCTGGTCCAGGAGCTCATCGACCTCTCGCGCGTCCAGAACGACGACCCGCTGGAGGACGCCGAGCCGGTCCGCGTCGACGAACTCGTCGCCGAGGCCATGGACCGCTCCCGCCACCCCGCCTCGACCAAGCAGATCACCATGGCCGCGGGCGGCACCGCGGACCTGTACGTCTGGGGCAACCGCGGCCAGCTCGCCGCCGCCCTCGGCAACCTGGTCGAGAACGCGGTCAACTACTCGCCGGCCAGGACCCGGGTCGGCATCGCCGGGCGGCGCATCGCGGCGCCCGGCGGTGGGGGCACCTCCCAGGCTTTCGGCACTGGGGGACTCATCGAGATCGCGGTGACCGACCAGGGCATCGGCATCTCCGAGAAGGACCGCGAGCGCGTCTTCGAGCGCTTCTACCGGGTGGACCCCGCCCGCTCCCGTGCCACCGGCGGCACGGGCCTCGGCCTCGCCATCGTCAAGCACGTGGCCGCCTCGCACGGCGGGGAGGTCACGGTGTGGAGCTCCGAGGGACAGGGCTCCACCTTCACCCTGCGGCTGCCGGAAGCCGGCGCCGTCCGCGACCGCGCCTCGGCCCGGCGGGGGCCCGCCCCCGTCGACGAGGACGACGACGTCCCGTACGAGACCTTCAGTTCCGCTGTGCCTCACTCACCAGCCATAGTTCCTGCCCCGGAGGTCCTTCCGTGACCCGAGTGCTCGTCGTCGAGGATGAGGAATCCTTCAGCGACGCCCTGTCCTACATGCTCCGCAAGGAAGGCTTCGAGGTCGCGGTGGCGGCCACCGGGCCCGACGGCCTGGACGAGTTCGAGCGCAACGGCGCCGACCTGGTGCTGCTCGACCTGATGCTGCCCGGCCTGCCGGGCACCGAGGTCTGCCGTCAGCTGCGCGGCCGTTCCAATGTGCCGGTCATCATGGTGACCGCCAAGGACAGCGAGATCGACAAGGTCGTGGGCCTGGAGATAGGGGCCGACGACTACGTCACCAAGCCCTTCTCCTCCCGCGAGCTGGTGGCCCGCATCCGCGCGGTGCTGCGCCGCCGCGGCGAGCCGGAGGAGGTCGCCCCGGCCGCCCTGGAGGCGGGCCCGGTCCGCATGGACGTCGACCGGCACGTGGTCACCGTCTCGGGCGGCAAGGTGGACCTTCCGCTCAAGGAGTTCGACCTCCTGGAGATGCTGCTGCGCAACGCGGGCCGCGTCCTGACCCGTATGCAGCTCATCGACCGGGTGTGGGGCGCGGACTACGTCGGCGACACCAAGACCCTCGACGTCCACGTCAAGCGGCTGCGCGCCAAGATCGAGCCGGACCCGGGCGCGCCGCGCTATCTGGTGACGGTCCGGGGCCTGGGCTACAAGTTCGAGCCGTAGGCCGGCCCGGCCGGGGGTCAACGGCGTGACCCGCCGGATGGAGACATGCCATGCCGTGCCATGACGTGACCCGCCGGATGGAGACATGAAAGGAGGGCGGGCCCGGATCCGGGCCCGCCCTCCTTCGTCTGTCTGTCTGTCTGTCCGCCGCTCGCTCGCGCCGGGTCAGTGGCCCGTCGTCGCGGTGTGCGAGGGCGAGCCGGAGCCGGCGGGCTTGCCGCTGACGGTGCCCGTGTTCGGGGTGGCGGAGGTGGAGGCGCCGCCCGAGGGGGAGCCGCTCGCCTTGCCGGTGGGGCCGGCCTCGGGGCTCTCCTTCGGCTTCGGCAGCTTGCTGGGGCCGACGCCCTCGAAGTAGCTGGTGGCCGGGACGACGAAGGCCTGGAGGCTCACGGCGCCGGCCTTGCTGAACTGGAAGGTGACCTTCTGCGCGTCGCCGTTCTTGGCGGCCTCACGGCCGTTGTCGACGACCGCGGAGGCGTTGTCCTTGCCGCCGAGCACCACCGAGCCGTGGGCCGGGACGGTGATCGCGCCGGCGCCCTTGGCGGGGGAGAGCTTGACGGTGGCGCTGCCGACCTGGACGGCGTCCAGGGTCTGCGGGTCCCCGCCGTTGTTGAACAGGGTCGCCGCGACGACGGCCGGGCCTTCGGCGTCGGCCTTCGGCTGGGTGACGACCGTCGCGTTCTGGACCTTGATGTCGCCCACGGTGACGTAGGCGTTGTCCGCCTTGACCTCGAGCGTCTGGGCTCCGTTGCCCGCCGCGCAGGCGGAGAGGGAGGCGAGCGAGAACGCGATGGCAGAAGCGGCGAGGGCGCCGCGTCGAAGGCTGCGGCTCACGGCGGCGGCAACTCCTTGGACGTACGGGACGGACTGGCTTCGGACGGTCTACGAGTCGGCCGGCCGCATGCCTGAGGGCCGGCTAAGGGTGTGTCAGCGGGCCTAGATTACCGAGCCGCCCCTCGCCCCCCGCACCCGACCCGCCCCTACGGACGACGGGCCCGGCCCACTCGGGTGGATCACCCGCCGATCTTGGTCTTTCGCGTGTCGTTCCCATATCGGCGGATGATCAATTCCCGGGGCCGCCACACATTCCTTACGGAAAATCCTCCGGACTGGTCCGACCGGGTCGATCGTTGATCAATTCCGGAAAGAATCCCGCGGGTCCGAACGGGTGAACGGGCGCCGAACGGAGTAGATGAAGTTCACCGTCCGGAAGGCGACAAACCGGGACGTTCGGCCGTCCGGGGCCCCGATCGAGGGGGCGTAACGTAGTGGTTTTGCAGCCCCTTCGCAGCTGCTCCGACCTGCGAATACCGCCTTCCACAAGCCCTCCGCAGCACGTTCCTGGCGCTGTTGTCAAGCCCCGAGATATGCCCTGACCTGCGAAAACGCCATTCAGAAGAAGCCGTATCCGTGTTACCCTGGATAGCCACGGAAGGGGTACCTGTCACATGACGTTCAAGGTTGGCGACACCGTGG
Organism: Streptomyces hundungensis; assembly: GCF_003627815.1. Lineage (NCBI taxonomy): Bacteria > Bacillati > Actinomycetota > Actinomycetes > Kitasatosporales > Streptomycetaceae > Streptomyces > Streptomyces hundungensis. The sequence goes on along the minus strand of NZ_CP032698.1, from coordinate 4,027,077 downwards.
TCTATCCCCATCACGGGGCCGCGCTGATCGAGGCTATCGAAACTCGCCAGATCAAAGGCGTGGACAAGACCTACTTGGTGCTCAAGGTCGCCCAGGGCGACTTGACTGTGCGCGTGCCCGCGGACAACGCGGAGTTCGTCGGCGTTCGCGATGTAGTTGGGCAGGATGGGCTGGACCGGGTCTTCGAGGTGCTGCGCGCGCCGTTCGCGGAGGAGCCCACGAACTGGTCCCGTCGCTACAAGGCAAATCTCGAGAAGCTCGCCTCCGGCGATGTCATCAAGGTCGCGGAAGTCGTGCGTGACCTGTGGCGTCGTGAGCGCGAGCGCGGACTGTCCGCAGGTGAGAAGCGCATGCTCGCCAAGGCGCGCCAGATCCTGGTGAGCGAGCTGGCCCTCGCGGAGAACACCAACGAAGACAAGGCCGAGGCCCTCCTCGACGAGGTTCTCGCGTCCTGACGCCGCTGGTTCCGGGGCCCGCCCCGGAACATTCGGCATTGCCGCGGTGCCCGCTGACCAGCAGTGAAAATTGCTGTGTCGCCGGGCGCTGCGGCATGTTCGTATCCCCTGCCCCAACACCCGCACCGTATGCGTGCCGGGCCCGGGCGGCTGCCTGACCGGTCGTCACGGAAGGGCCGGTCAGGGCGGAGCGCCCGGCACTCCCCGGCTCCAGGAGCCAGGGGTACCCCCAGGCCATACCCATGTCGTTTGAGGACACAAACCTTGTCTGACGAATCGCGCACTTTCCGCACCGCCGCGGTGATTCCTGCGGCCGGACGCGGTGTGCGTCTCGGCCCGGGTGCCCCCAAGGCGCTCCGCGCCCTGAACGGCACCCCCATGCTGATCCACGCCGTCCGGGCGATGGCCGCCTCCCGCGCCGTGTCGCTGGTCGTCGTGGTGGCCCCGCCGGACGGGGAGGCCGAGGTGAAGAACCTCCTCGCCGAGCACGCGCTGCCCGGCGGCCCGCCCGGGAGCAGCTGGGGCAGGACCGAGTACCTGGTCGTGCCCGGCGGGGAGAGCCGCCAGGAGTCGGTGCGGCTCGGCCTGGACGCGCTGCCGCCCGGCTTCGACGCCGTACTGGTCCATGACGCGGCCCGCCCGCTGGTCCCCGTCGACACGGTCGACGCGGTCATCGAGGCGGTCCGCGACGGCGCTCCCGCCGTGGTGCCCGCGCTGCCGCTCGCCGACACCGTGAAGCAGGTCGAGCCGCGCGCCGACGGCTCGCCCGAGCCCGTCCTCGCCACCCCGGACCGGGCCACGCTGCGCGCGGTGCAGACCCCGCAGGGCTTCGATCACGACACGCTCGTACGCGCCCACGCGACGGTCACCGGAAGCGTCACGGACGACGCCGGCATGATCGAGCGGCTCGGCCTGCCCGTCGTGGTGGTGCCCGGGCACGAAGAGGCGTTCAAGGTGACCCGCCCCCTCGACCTCGTCCTCGCCGAGGCCGTACTCGCACGACGGAGGGCCAACGATGGCTTCTGAGGCCTTGGACACCGGAGACGCCTTGGACAGCGGAGACGTCTTGGACACCGGAGACGCCTTGGACACCCGGTCGGTGGCGCCTCGCCCGGTGATCCCGCAGGTGGGGATCGGCACCGATGTGCACGCCTTCGAGCGCGGGCGCGAGCTGTGGTGCGCCGGGCTCCTGTGGGAGGGCGAGGAGTACGGGCTCGCCGGTCACTCCGACGGCGATGTCGCCGCCCACGCCGCCTGCGACGCGCTGTTCTCCGCGGCCGGCGTCGGAGACCTCGGCGCCCACTTCGGCACCGACCGCCCCGAGTGGTCCGGCGCCTCGGGCGTGACCCTGCTCGCCGAGGCCGCCAGGATCGTGCGTGCCGAGGGCTTCGAGATCGGCAACGTCGCGGTGCAGGTCATCGGCGTACGGCCGAAGATCGGCAAGCGGCGCGAGGCGGCACAGAAGGCGCTGTCGGCCGCGGCCGGGGCGCCCGTCGCCGTGTCCGGCACCACCACGGACGGGCTCGGTCTGACCGGCCGGGCGGAGGGACTCGCGGCGATCGCCACGGCGATGGTGTACCGGATGCCATGAAAAAGGTCCGGATTGGGGTAGTAGAGGAGGCACCCGTTCTCCTCTCCTCCGGAAGGACCGCCCCGTGTCTGCTGAGCTCAGCGACAAGCTCAAGGAACTGCTCGACAGCCCCGTCTTCGTCAACATCGCCACCATCCAGCCCGACGGAAGCCCCCAGGTCTCCCCGGTCTGGGTGAAGCGGGACGGCAACGACGTACTGATCTCGACGACCGTGGACCGGCGCAAGGAGAAGAACCTGCGCCGCGACCCGCGGGTCAGCGTGCTCCTCCAGCGCTTCGACTCGCCTTATGAGTACGCCGAGATCAGGGGCACCGCCGAGCTCACCACGGAGGGTGGCCAGGAACTGATCGACGAGCTGTCGATGAAGTACTCCGGCAAGACGTACCGGGAGTTCAACCCGGCCTCGGTCGACGACGCCCCCCGAGTGGTGGTCCGGATCACGCCGCGCAAGATCGTCGGAATGCTCTGACACCCAACAGTCGCCAAATTGTGTGCCCCGAGGCCCGGAAGGGTCGCGGGGCACTGGTATTGGGCCACTACCCTGGTGTGGTGACCATTCGCCTGTACGACACCAGCGCCCGGCAGATTCGCGACTTCGTCCCGCTCACGCGGGGTTGTGTCTCGATCTACCTGTGTGGCGCCACCGTCCAGGCGGCCCCGCACATCGGGCACATCCGGTCGGGGCTCAACTTCGACATCATGCGCCGCTGGTTCGAGTACCGCGGCTACGACGTCACGTTCATCCGCAACGTCACCGACATCGACGACAAGATCATCAAGAAGTCGGCCGAGCAGGGCCGCCCCTGGTGGTCGATCGGGTACGCCAACGAGCGGGCCTTCAACGACGGCTACACCGCGCTCGGCTGCCTGCCGCCCACCTACGAGCCGCGGGCGACCGGCCACATCACCGAGATGGTCGAGATGATGCGCGGCCTGATCGAGCGCGGCCACGCCTACGAGGCGGACGGCAGCGTCTACTTCGACGTGCGGTCCTTCCCCGAGTACCTGGCGCTCTCCAACCAGGACATCGACGATCTGCGCCAGCCCGCCGAGGAGGGCATCACCGGCAAGCGCGACCCGCGTGACTTCGCGATGTGGAAGGCATCCAAGCCGGGCGAGCCCGACTGGGAGACGCCGTGGGGGCGCGGCCGTCCCGGCTGGCACCTGGAGTGCTCGGCGATGGCCCACAAGTACCTGGGCAGCGCCTTCGACATCCACGGCGGCGGCCTCGACCTGATCTTCCCCCACCACGAGAACGAGATCGCCCAGGCCAAGGCCTTCGGCGACGACTTCGCCTCGTACTGGGTGCACAACGCCTGGGTGACGATGTCCGGCGAGAAGATGTCGAAGTCGCTCGGCAACAGCGTGCTGGTCTCCGAGATGGTCAAGCAGTGGCGCCCGATCGTGCTGCGCTACTACCTGGGCACCCCGCACTACCGCTCCATGATCGAGTACAGCGAGGACGCCCTGCGCGAGGCCGAGTCGGCGTTCGCGCGCATCGAGGGCTTCATCCAGCGCGTGGTGGAGAAGGCGGGGGGCGTCGTCGAGCCCGCCGCCGAGGTGCCGCCCGCGTTCGCCGAGGCCATGGACGACGACCTGGGCGTGCCGGGGGCCCTCGCGATCGTCCACACCACGGTCCGCCAGGGCAACAGCGCCCTCGCGGCCGACGACAAGGAAGCCGCCATCGGGCGCCTGGCCGAGGTGCGCGCCATGCTGGGCGTGCTGGGCCTGGACCCGCTGGACCCGCAATGGGCCCAGGAGGGCGAACGGGGCGAGGACCTCCACGGCGCCGTCGACACCCTCGTACGGTTGGTCCTGGAGCAGCGCGAGGCCGCCAGGGCCCGCAAGGACTGGGCGACCGCGGACGCGATCCGCGACCAGCTGACCCAGTCCGGCCTGGTCGTCGAGGACAGCCCCAGCGGCCCCCGCTGGACCCTCGGCCCGCGCTGAGCGGCCTGATGTGCCGCCCGGGCGATCGGGCGGCACACTTCATATACGTACGTACACGATCTGCATCCGTAAGTGGATCGCGGATTCACTGAGGAAATAGGTAGGTCATGGCCGGGAACAGCCAGCGCAGGAACCGCCGCACGTCCAACAAGAAGGGCGCGACGGTCGGCAGCGGTGGCCAGCGGCGCCGGGGTCTGGAAGGCAGGGGCCCCACGCCGCCCGCCGAGGCCCGCAAGAAGCACAAGAAGAACCGCATCGCGACCGCCAAGGCCAAGCAGGCCGCGACCCGTCGCCCCGCGCCCCGGCGCGGTGGCGCGAAGGGCGCGTCCGAGATGGTCGTGGGCCGCAACCCCGTCTTCGAGGCGCTGCGCGACGGCGTCCCGGCGACCACGCTCTACGTCCAGCAGTACATCGACAACGACGAGCGGGTCCGCGAGGCCCTCCAGCTCGCCGGCGAGCGCGGCAACATCAACCTGATGGAGGCCCCGCGCGCCGAGCTCGACCGGATGACCAACGGCCTCAACCACCAGGGTCTGGTCCTTCAGGTCCCGCCGTACGAGTACGCGGAGCCGCAGGACCTCACCACGTTCGCGTACGACAACGGCGAGGACCCGCTGATCGTCGCGCTCGACGGTGTGACCGACCCGCGCAACCTCGGCGCGATCGTCCGCTCCACGTCCGCCTTCGGCGGCCACGGCGTGGTCGTGCCCGAGCGGCGCGCGGCCGGCATGACGGCGGGCGCCTGGAAGTCGTCGGCGGGCACCGCGGCCCGTACGCCGGTCTCCCGCGTCACCAACCTGACGCGCGCTCTGGAGGCCTACAAGAAGGAAGGCCTCACGATCGTGGGTCTCGCCGCCGATGGCGAGCACACGGTCGAGGAGCTGGAGCAGATCGGCGGCCCCGTCGTCATCGTGATCGGCAGCGAGGGCAAGGGACTTGGCCGACTCGTCGGCGAGACCTGCGACTACCGGGTGCGGATCTCGATGCCGGGCGGCGCCGAGTCCCTCAACGCCGGTGTGGCGGCGGGCATCGTGCTCTACGAGGCGGCCCGCCGACGCGCCTGAGCTGGGTGATCTTGACGGGTCTCGGACAGATTCGGACCCGTCAAGCAGTGTCCTAAGCACCCATCACTCGGTTAGATGAGTGTGGACACCAGAACGCCCCGGCCCGGGTTCGACGACCAGCCTGCCTTGAGCATGGCCAAGGTGGACTGCGACCCCGCGCAGGTCATCGTCAACCACGCGAGTTTCCGGGTGCAGCTTGCACCCAAGCCGCTGCCGAAGCCCGTCATTTCGGGCACCTCGGTGCGCCGCAGGGCGCCCGTGGTGTGGAGCGGGAAGTCGGCGCCGGGGGCGAGCGGCCTCTTGCAGGCCGTCCGCGCCACCTCGGCCGTCGGCGCCGGCTACGACACCGGTGCGACGCAGACCATCCCGCGCGTCGCCGTCGACGACACGAGGCCGACGCCGCTGATCCCCGGATCCGGATCGGGTCCGGAGACCGCGCTGCTCCCGCAGATGCGCACGCCGTACGGTGAACAGCCGTACGCCCAGGACGAGTTCGAGGAGTTCGACGACCTCGACGGCGACGACGTGGACGACGGCTCGCCCGCCAAGCGGCGCGGGGCCGACCCGGTCCGGCACGCCTACTACCCCGGCCGCCGGATGAACCTCGGCGTCGTGCTGCTCCCGCTGCGCGTCTTCCTCGGCTTCATCTCGGTCTACGCGGGGCTCGGCAAGCTCTGCGACCCCGTCTACTTCGACGGCGGCGAACGCGGCTCGATGGTCAAGTGGCTGAACTCGCTGCACCCTTGGGCGCTCGCCGAGCCCCTGCGCGACTTCGCCCTCCAGCACCCCGTGGGGGCCGGCCTCACCGTCGCCTTCCTCCAGGTCGTCGTCGGCGTCCTGACGATGCTCGGCCTGTGGCAGCGGGTGGCGGCCGTGTTCGGGGCGCTGCTCTCCGGGGCGCTGCTGGTGACCGTGAGCTGGCAGACCGTACGCGCCTATGACGCGCCCGACATCATCTACCTCGCCGCCTGGTCCCCGCTGATCATCGCGGGCGCCCCGGTGTACTCGCTCGACGCCCGGCTCGCGGGCGAGGCCTGGCGCAAGCTCGGCCCGCGCTCCGAACTGTGGGAGCTGCGGCGGCGGGTGCTGCGGCGCGGTCTGGTCATGACGACCGTCGTCGTCGGCCTCACCCTGACGACCGGCGCGCTGCTGGGCGGCGCGGTGCGCTCCACCACGGTGGTGACCGTGCCGGGGCCCGACGACGACCCGACCAACTACCTGCCCGGCACCCCGCTGCCGAGCGAGACCGGTCCGGCGCTCGCGCCGCGCACCACCCCCACGGCCGTCAAGCCGTCGGCCAAGCCGAAGAGTTCGGTGAGCCCGTCCGCGAAGGCGTCCAAGAAGCCGAAGGCGCACCAGAGTGCCACGGCGGGCACCACCGGCCGCCCGAGCCACTCGGCCGGCACCGGTGGCCAGCCCCCCTCCCGCCACCACACGGCCCCGCAGGCGCCCCCGTCCACCAGCGCGGGACCGACGTCCTCGGGCGGCACGGGCTCCAGCGGGGGCTCCGGCGGGGGCGGCGGCGGCAACCGCAACCCCATCGGAGGGCTGCTGGGGTAGCGCGACCGCTTGCGCGGCGCAGCGGATGAAGGGGGCCGGAACATTCCGGCCCCCTTCGCCATGGCGCGGCCCCGCTGTCGCCCGCGGACCGTGCCCGCTTCTCGCGCAGTTCCCCGCGCCCCTAACCCCTCTCGAACCTGCGGACCGTGCCCGCTTCTCGCGCAGTTCCTCGCGCCCCTAAAACCCGTTTTCGGCTGCGGGCCGCGGGTGGCTTCTCGCGCAGTTCCCCGCGCCCCTGAAAACCCGCTTTCGTCTGCGGGTCGTGCGTGGCTGGTCGCGCAGGTCCTCGCGCCCCTTAACTGCTCGGTGCGGGGGCACCTACAGCCTGTCCGGCGATTGAGGACGAGCGCCCTTCAGGCGCGATACGGGGTCCGGGGCGGAGCCCCGGGCATGCCGGGTGAGCCTCAACCCCCGTGCTGCGCAAGCTCCTTGGCCGCCTCCGTGAGGTCCTTCGCCGTGTCGATGGCCCGCCAGTACGCGCCGTGCGGCAGCGGAAACCCGGCCAGCCGGCGCTCGCGGGCGAGGCGGGGGAAGGTGGTGCGTTCGTGGTCGCCGACGTCCGGCAGCATCGCGGTGAAGGCCGCGGAGAAGACGTACACGCCCGCGTTGATGAGGTACGGCGAGGGCGGCGACTCGATGAAGTCGGTGATGTGGCCGAAGGCGTCGGTCTCGACGGCGCCCCACGGGATGCGGGGGCGGGCCAGGGCGAGGGTGGCGGTCGCGTCGCGCTCGCCGTGGAAGGAGGCCATCTCGCGGAGCGAGAAGCGCGTCCAGATGTCGCCGTTGGTGGCGTACCAGGGCCGGTCGGGGTGGGGCAGCGAGGCCGCCGCGTACTTGAGGCCGCCGCCCCGGCCCAGCGGTTCGTCCTCGACGACCGTGGTGACGCGCAGCGGAAGGTCGGCCGTCGCCAGCCAGTCCTTCAGGACGTCGGCGAGGTGGCCGCAGGAGACCACGGCGTCAGTGACGCCCTCGGCGGCCAGCCAGGAGAGCTGATGGCCGATGATCGGGACCCCGGTGCCCGGGATCTCGACCATCGGCTTGGGGCGGTCGTCGGTGTACGGGCGGAGTCGTGAGCCCTGGCCGCCCGCCAGGACCACGGCCTGGGTCGGGAATGTCGCAGTCGTGCTCGCAGTCATGCGGTGAACGATAGGCGTCCCCGCAGCGGGGCGTCACCGCTCCTGGGCCACGCCGGAGGCGAAGGAGGTGTCACAGACGGGGCGGGAGTACGACTGCGCCTTGACGGGGCCGTAGTGCTCCACGGCGGCCCTGCCGAGCGCACGGGCGATGGACATGCAGTGTTGGGCGAGCGAGGGGCGGTGCTCGACCTCGCGCTGGAGATGGGTCAGCGCGGTGCCGGGGTCCTTCTCCTGGAGCTCGGTCAGCAGCGCGTCGCGCAGAACGTCCTGCGGGGCGCGGGACTTGGCGCGTACGGAGACGTTCTCCGAGGAGGCGGTCAGGATCTGCGATTCGTTCCCGGCCCAGTTGACCCGGGTGACCGCGAGTGTCCCGGAGAGGACGAGGACGACGGGCAGGACGAGGGCGAGGGTTCGGCCGATTCGGCGGGCTGTGTGCGTCACGGAGGCGAGCGTAGCGGGGAGTGATGATTTGGCGACATTTCGTCACCCTCCCGGGGGATGGTTCGACGTCGTTTTTCGAATGACGTGTTGACGAACACGATTCGAATTGCCCGGGATGCCGGGGTATTTGTCGACAACGGCCGACGGCCCCGCACGCATGTGCGAGGCCGCCCGAGCCGTAGACCCCCTGGTTGGGGGCCGCGCACCGGTATCAGTCTGTAAGACGCTCGCCCGTTGAGGTGGAGAACACGTGGGTCTCACCCGGACGCGGGACGACGTGGAGCTGTGTGCCCTTGTCCGGCACCGCGCGGCCGTTCACACGCACCACGAGGTCCTTGGTCTCGCCGCCGACCTCGGCGGAGCCGTACACATAGCCGTCGGCGCCGAGCTCCTCGACGACGTTGACCGTGACGGCGAGGCCGGCCGGGGCGTCCGCGGACTCCTTGGTGAGGGTCTGCGCGGCGGCACCGCCCTGCTCGACGATGTCGAAGTGCTCGGGACGGACGCCGACGGTGACCGTACGGTCGCCGCGGTCGGCGGCGGCGGTCAGCGCCTCACGGCTGACCGGCACCACGCTGTTGCCGAACTTCACGCCGCCGTCGGTGATCGGGACCTCGACCAGGTTCATGGCGGGCGAACCGATGAAGCCCGCGACGAAGAGGTTGGCCGGGCGGTCGTACATGTTGCGCGGCGAGTCGATCTGCTGGAGCAGACCGTCCTTGAGGACCGCGACGCGGTCGCCCATCGTCATGGCCTCGACCTGGTCGTGGGTGACGTACACGGTGGTGATGCCGAGCCGGCGCTGGAGCGAGGCGATCTGCGTACGCGTCGAGACGCGGAGCTTGGCGTCGAGGTTGGAGAGCGGCTCGTCCATGAGGAAGACCTGCGGCTCGCGCACGATGGCCCGGCCCATCGCGACGCGCTGGCGCTGACCGCCGGAGAGCGCCTTGGGCTTGCGGTCCAGGTACTCGGAGAGGTCGAGGATCTTGGCCGCCTCCTCCACCTTCTTGCGGATCTCCGTCTTGTTCACGCCCGCGATCTTCAGGGCGAAGCCCATGTTGTCGGCGACCGTCATGTGCGGGTAGAGCGCGTAGTTCTGGAACACCATCGCGATGTCCCGGTCCTTGGGCGGCAGATGCGTGACGTCCCGCTCGCCGATGCGGATCGCTCCGCCGTTGACGTCCTCCAGGCCCGCGAGCATGCGCAGGGAGGTGGACTTTCCGCAGCCCGAGGGGCCGACGAGCACGAGGAACTCGCCGTCCTCGATCTCGATCTCCAGCCCGTCGACCGCGGGCTTGGTGGAGCCCGGGTAGATCCGGGTCGCCTTGTCGAACGTGACAGTGGCCATGACTGATGTGTCCCTTCACCGGCAGGAACGTGCCGGACGATCCGAGTAGAGGGAGAAGTGGTGTAGTCCACCTGGGTGGACTGGGTCAGGACGCTACCCCGGGGATGTCCGGGTTGTCAGCAGTCCGGGAGCGGGAAGTTGGCGGGGGCCCGCTCCGGCCACCCCGCCCGCCCACCCCACCCCATATCCGGCCGCGCCCGCGCGCGGGTTGGTTACACTTCACGGGTTGCCTCCTTAGCTCAGTTGGCCAGAGCACCGCTCTTGTAAAGCGGGGGTCGTCGGTTCGAACCCGACAGGGGGCTCTTGGATGGAGGGCCTCAGCCGATCGTGGCTGGGGCCCTCCGGCTTTCGGGGGTGGACGACTGTGGGGGACCGGGTGGCGGGCGGGTTCGAGTTCCAGTGGGCCCTGACGGGGTCCGGGTGGGCGACGTACCGGATCACCGACGGGGTGTCGGAGCACTCGGACGTTCCGAGTTACTGCACCGACGCCCTCGCCGATCTGCTCGCCGGGGTGGCGGGGCTGTACGGCTCCGAAGCGCCGCAGCGGGTCTCCTTCGACATGGAGCCGGCCGAAGTGAGGTGGGTGCTGCGGGCCGCGGGGAAGACCGTCACGATCGACATCCACCGCTTCCCCGACCTGCACCACAGCTCCCGGCTGCCGGACGGCGACGGCGAATGCGTGTGGAGCTCGGTCCAGCCGCGCCGCGTCGTCGCCCACGCCGTACTGGAAGCGGCGCAGGGCCTCCTCGACCGGCACGGTGCGAAGGGGTACCTGAAGAAGTGGGCGGAGCACCCCTTCCCGGCCGCGGAACTGGGCGAGCTCCGTCGTCTCCACCGCGAGCGGGACGACTGCGCCCACTGAGGGCCGCGCCCACGCGGAGCCGCGCTTGCCCAGGGGGCGCCGGCGAGCCGGGGGGCGCTGGGTAGGTGCGGGGCCGGCCGCCCGTCGGCGCCGGGTCCGGAAGACTTGGGTTTCCGGGGTGTGGGGAGAGAGGCGGACATCGTATGAGCCGGCGTTCCAGTGGGGTGGCTGGGGTTTGGGCCGAGGCGCAGCGGCAGCAGCAGCGGCAGCGGGAGGCGCAGCGGCGGGCGGTGGTGCAGGGGGAGCGGCAGCAGCGGGCCCACGAGCGTGACCTCGCCCGGATGCAGCGCGAACAGCAGGCGGCGTACCGGCAGGGGCGGGAGGCGGACGCCCGGCTGCGTACGGAGGAGCTGGAGGGCCAAGTCGCCGCGCTGGGCGCGCTGTTGGCCCAGGGGTGCCGGGCCGCGCCGTTCCGGGTGGCGGCGTTGACCCGGCCGGAACAGGTCGCGCCGTTCGAGCCCGGACCGCTCGGCCGGCCCGTGGCGATGCCCGACCCCGCGCACTATCAGGCGCAGGGCGGCTGGACGGCCGGGCGGCGGGCGCAGGCGCAGCAGGAGGCGCAGGCCAGGTACCAGCACGACTGGCACGCCGCGCAGGCCGCCGAGGCGCACCGGGTACGCCAACTCGCCGAGTACCGGGCGCAGTACGACGCGTGGGCGGCGCAGCAACTCGCCGAGGTGCGCGCGCACAACGCGGGCCTCGCCCAGCTGGTGGACGCGCTGCGCGGCGGCGACCCGGGTGCGGCGGTCGACTACTTCACGGCTGCGCTGTACGCGTCGGGCGCCTGGCCCGAGGGGTTCCCCCGGCAGGTGACGGCGGCCTTCGACCGGGGCGCGCGTCAGCTCGTACTCGACTGGGAGCTGCCCGGCATCGAGGTGGTGCCGGAGGTCAAGTCCGTTCGGTACGTGGCCAGTTCGGACCAGGAGAAGGAGACCGCGCGGCCCGTCACCCAGCGGCGCGCCCTGTACCGGGACGCGCTCGCGCAGTGCCTGCTGCTCGTGCTCCGCGATCTGTTCGCGGCCGATGAGTACGGGGTGCTCGAATCGGTCGTCCTCAACGGCTTCGTCGATGACGTGGACCCTGCCACCGGGCGGCGCGCGGAGATCTTCCTCGCGACGGTGAGCGTGGCGCGCGCCACCTTCGCGCAGCTCAACCTCGGCCAGGTCAGCGCGGTGGAGTGCCTGGTGGAGGCGCTGCGCGGGCAGCTCTCCGCCCGGCCGGACCAGCGGGCGGCGATACGTCCCGGGCGCCGGCCCGCCGACGTCGGCACCGGGGTCGTGTCGCACGGGGGCGGCGGTGAGCCCGACCTGTTCACGATGGACCCCATCGAGTTCGAGGGGCTGGTCGCCGAGCTGTTCCGGGCCCGGGGGATGCAGGCGCTCACCACGCAGCGCTCCAACGACGGCGGCGTCGACGTCGAGGCGCTCGACCCGGACCCGATCAGCGGCGGCCGGATCATCGTCCAGGTCAAGCGCTACCGCAATACGGTCCCGCCGACGGCAGTGCGCGATCTGTACGGCACGGTGCAGGCGGCCGGGGCCAACAAGGGGGTCCTGGTGACGACTTCGGGCTTCGGGCCCGGGTCGTACGGGTTCGCCGAGGGCAAGCCGCTGACGTTGGTGTCGGGGGGCGAGCTGGTCGAGCTGCTGCATCAGCACGGGTTGCGGGGGCGGCTCGGGGAGGGGGGCGCCCCGGGCCCGGCCCCGGCCTCGGTCCCGTCCTCGGGCCCGGCCCCGACTTCGGCCCCAGGCCCGGGTCCGGCTGCGGGGGGCTCCGAGGACTTCAATCTGCTCGGGATGACCTGGGCCGGGTCGGTGGCGCTCGACGTGTGCGCGTTGGTGTGCCGGGGCGGGCGGGTCCTTGGTGAGGAGCACTTCGTGTTCTTCAACAACCCCGAGAATCCCGGTGGTTCGGTACGGATGGTGCCGGGGGTGGGGGGTGACCGGGCGGCGGTGCGGGTCGTCTTCGACGCGTTGCCCGAGGAGGCGGACCGGCTGGTGCTGGTGGCGGCGGTCGACCCCGAGGTGGACCCCGGGCGGGATCTGGCCGGGTTCACGGATGCGGCGATCTGTCTGCGGGACCGGGCGGGGCGGGAGCTCGATCGGTTGCCCGTTTCCGACGGGCGGGTCGGGGAGACGGCGTTGGTGCTGGGGGCGTTTCGGCGGCGGGGGGTGGGGACTGGGACTTTGTGGCGGGGGGTGCGGGGTATCGGGGCGGCCTGGCTGACCTGCTCGCCCCCTTCGGCCTCACAACCACCTGACCCCCAACCCCCTGGGCCTCCGCCCCAGCCCCCTTCGCCCACCCACCCACCCACCCGCGCAGCGGGTTGGCTGGTCCCGGCCCTTCCTGGGGCTCCGCCCCAGACCCCAAGCGATTGCCCACCCACCCGCCCGTGCAGCGGGTTGAAAGGTTTGGCCCCTGGGGCTCCGCCCCAGACCCCGTTCGCGCCTAAAGGGCGCTCGTCCTCAATCTCCCCCAAGGCCTTAAGGGCCAGGGGGGACCCCCATGACAGGCTGAAGGTGCCCCGCACCGAGTAGTTAGGGGCGCGGGGAACTGCGCGCCCAGCCACGCACGGCGCGAGGACGAAAACGGGTTTTGGGGGCGCGAGGAACTGCGCGACCAGCCACCCGCGGTCCGCGGGATCGAGAGGGGTTCAGGGGCGCGGGGAACTGCGCGAGAAGCGAGCACGGTCCGCACGTGACCGGGGGTTGGGGGCGCGGGGAACTGCGCGACCAGCCACCCACGGTCCGCGGGATTGAGAGGGTTTTGGGGCGCGGGGAACTGCGCGAGAAGCGAGCACGGTCCGCACGTGACCGAGGGTTTTGGGGCGCGAGGAACTGCGCGCCCAGCCACCCACGGTCCGCGGGATCGAGAGGGGTTCAGGGGCGCGGGGAACTGCGCGAGACGCGAGCACGGTCCGCACGTGACCGGGGGTTGGGGGCGCGGGGAACTGCGCGAGACGCGGGCACGGTCCGCGCATGACCAGGGGGTTGGGGGCGCAGGGGGCTGGTGACGTGGTCCCGGGTCCTACCGTCTGCCCGCCACCCGGTCCGCCACCCGCGCCACCCGATCCGTCGCCACCCGCGGACTCCGAAGCTCTCGAAGGTCCGCCGCGCGGTACGCCGCGTACATCCCCCGCACCCCCAGCCACCGCAACGGCTCCGGCTCCCACGCGCGGACCTTGTGGTCGACCCACGGCAGGGCCGTCAGGTCGGTGGGGCCGGACTGGCCGGAGTCGCGCTGGATCAGGTCGCGCAGCGTACGCGCCGCGAGGTTGGCCGTGGCTACGCCGGAGCCGACGTAACCGCCCGCCCAGCCGAGGCCCGTCGTGCGGTCCAGGGTGACCGAGGCGCACCAGTCGCGCGGGACGCCGAGCACGCCCGACCAGGCGTGGCTGATCCCCACCCCGGCGAGCTGGGGGAAGAAGCGGACCAGGATCTCCCGCAGCGCCTCGATCGTCGCGGGCTGGGTGCGGCCGTCGTTGTCGGTGCGCGAACCGAAGCGGTACGGCACGCCCCGCCCGCCGAGCGCGATCCGGTCGTCCGCGGTGCGCTGCGCGTACATGTACGCGTGTGCCATGTCGCCGAGCGTCTCGCGGCCCGCCCAGCCGATCGCGTCCCACACCTCGGGCCCGAGCGGCTCCGTGGCGATCATGGAGGAGTTCATGGGGAGCCAGGCCCTGCGCTGCCCCTTGAGCGAGGCCGTGAACCCCTCGGTGCAGCGCAGGACATAGGGCGCGCGGACCGTTCCGTACGGGGTGACGGCGTGCTGGGGGCGGATCTCGGTGACCGGGGTTGACTCGTACACCGTCACCCCGAGCGCCTCGACCGCGGCGGCCAGCCCCTTGAGGAGCTTCACCGGGTGGATGCGCGCGCCGTGCGGCGTCCAGGTGGAGCCCACCGCGCCGCTGACCCGTATGCGCTCGGCGGTCTCGCGCGCGCCGAGCAGGACCCGGTCCTTCTCGCCGAAGGTGACCTCGGCGTGGTGGAAGGCCTTCAGGCGGGCCAACTGGGCCGGTCCGTAAGCGACTTCGAGGACACCGCCCTGGTGGATGTCGGCGTCGATGGACTCCTCGGCGGCGACCCGCACCACCTCCGCCACCGTGTCGTTCATGGCCCGCTGGAGGCGCACCGCGCTGTCCTGGCCGTGCAGCTTGGCGTACCGGTCGCGGCCCGCGATGCCGTTGTACAGCCAGCCGCCGTTGCGCCCGGAGGCGCCGTAGCCGCAGAAGCGGGACTCCAGGACGGTGATGTCGAGGAAGGGGGCCGCCTTCTTCAGGTAGTACGCCGTCCACAGGCCGGTGTAGCCGCCGCCGACGATCACCACGTCGGCGGTCCTGTCGCCGGGCAGCGGCTCACGGGGTGCGGGGATGCCGTCGGTTGCGTACCAGAAGGAGATTCCGCCGTTGATCGCGCTCATGAGGCTTGTTCGTACACCCGCCTCCCTCGCCTGTCCACCCTTGGAATCCACTGGAATCCGATGGAATCCGCAGGTGGCGGGCGCGGTGCGGAATTCGTGGGACCAAGGGCGGCGTGGGGCGGGACCTTTGCCGGGCGGGGTCGTGGGGGCGGGTGTCTAGGGTCGAAGGGCAGGCGGTTTCGCAAGGTTTGTGGGATTTGTACCGAAGGGT
Source organism: Streptomyces hundungensis (assembly GCF_003627815.1). NCBI lineage: Bacteria > Bacillati > Actinomycetota > Actinomycetes > Kitasatosporales > Streptomycetaceae > Streptomyces > Streptomyces hundungensis. The sequence goes on along the minus strand of NZ_CP032698.1, from coordinate 4,012,040 downwards.
TGGGTCGTCATGGGTGTCCGCAGATTCCGTCGTGCCGTCGTCGCGGCGGTGGCGGCCACCGCCCTCGGCCTGTCGGCGGCCGCCTGCTCGTCCGGCCCCGACGGCCCCGCCAGCAACGGCTCCGGCAGCTCCGGCCCCGACGGCCCCGGCGGCTCCGGTTCGGGCGCGTCCGCGCGGGCGGAGCCGAGCGCCGAGGCCTCCCCGGGCGCCGCCGCGCTCGCGAAGCTGCCCGCGAAGGTGGAGGGTGCGGAAATCGTCGTCGGCGATCCGAGGGCGCCCCACACCGTGTCGGTGTACGAGGACCCGCGCTGCCCCTACTGCAAGCACTTCGAGGAGGGCGGCGCCAGGGCCGTCGCCCGGCTCGCCGCCGAGGGCAAGGTCAAGATCCGCTACACGATCGCCTCGTTCCTCGACGCCGACCCCGACGAGGGTGGCTCGAAGCGGGCCGTGAACGCGATGCGGGCCGCGGTCGAACGCGGCACGTTCCCCGAGTTCCACGCGGCCGTCTTCGCCGGCCAGCCGGAGAAGGAGACGGACGACGCCTTCACCGCCGACGATCTCCTGAAGATCGCCGACAAGGTGCCGGGCCTGCGCGGGCCCACCTTCGACCGGGCGGTCCGCGAGAACACGTACCAGGACTTCGTGAAGGCGGCGCAGGCGGCGTTCGAGGACTCGGGCGTCAACCGCAGCCCCGTGGTCCTGATCGACGGCAAGGAGCCGTCCGGTGACGGCCGGGCCATGTTCGACGCGGACGCGTTCCAGAAGGTGCTCGCGGAGTCGGGCGTCTCCTGACGGCGCCGCCGGCCCCGCCGTCGCCTCCACCCCCGCCCGGCCGCGCGCAGACCGTCCGCCGGATTCCACGGCGCGCCCCGCCCCCGGGTGAGCGGCCAACAGGCCAGCCCGATGAGCACGGACGCGAAGTGCCCGAGGTCGGTGAAGGTGCGGTCACTGAGCAGCGGGGCGCCGTAGAGGACGAGGACGCCGAGCAGATACAGGTGGCGGTACGGCGCGGCGATCCGGTACGTGAGTACGGCCACCACTCCCGCGAGCGCGTAACTCACGCCCACATCAAGGGTGTTGACTGCGGAGTGCGGTGCGTAGTCGTGCCGGATCGCCCACAGCAGGGCGCCTTCGCTGATGAAGGTGGCGGTCACGTGCGTACCGAAGGCGACGATCAGCCAGCGCGGGGTGCCGAGCCACCGTTCGGCCTGGGCGTGGAAGAGGCTGTAGAGCGCCGCGTACGGAAGCCAGCCGCCGCCGTCGATCCAGAACGCGCTCGCGATCAGCACCCGGCGGGGGTTGGTCGACAGCTCGTGGATGTTGGTGGACCGCTGCCGCAGGAAGTCCGCCTCGAACTCCGGTGACATGTGGTGCATGGCGATGGTGGTGACGAACAGCGCCGCCAGCCAGAGGTAGGTGCCGGGTGCGCTACGGACATAACGCACCACGGCGCGAACCGGCCGCGCGCCGGGAGGAAAGGGCCTCATGCCCCGATTCACCCACGGGCGCGGCGCGGGCGCGGGGACCGACATCCGGGACGCGGGGAGTCCCGGACGTTCCGTACGGCGGACCGCGTCCCGGGTGCGGGCCGGGCTCGGCCTACCCTTCGGCCATGATTCGCGACGCGTCACCCACCGACATCCCCGCCCTCCACCGGATGGTTCGCGAGCTCGCCGACTACGAGAAGTGCCTCGCCGAAGCGCGCGCCACCGAGGAGCGGCTCCACGAGGCGCTGTTCGGCGCGCACCCCGCCGCCTTCGCGCACATCGCCGAGGACGCGTCGGGCGAACCCGTGGGCTTCTCGATCTGGTTCCTGAACTTCTCGACGTGGCGCGGGGTGCACGGCATCTACCTGGAGGACCTGTACGTACGCCCCGGCGCCCGGGGAGGCGGCCACGGCAAGGCACTCCTGGGGGAACTGGCCCGGATCTGCGTGGCGCGGGGCTACGAGCGCCTGGAGTGGTCGGTCCTGAACTGGAACACCCCGTCGATCGCGTTCTACGAGTCGCTGGGCGCGCGCCCGCAGGACGAGTGGACGGTGTACCGGTTGACGGATGCGGCGCTGACGGCGCTGGGCCAGTCGCCGGAGCGCGGGGAGCGGAGTGGGCCGGGCGGGGTGGCTTAGCGCCGCCGGGTGGGGGCTCGGGGTCGGCCGGCGCGTCGTGACTTACCGGCGGGCGGCCGGAATGTGGTGGGCCCGTGGCGCGAAAGTACGGAGTGGGGGATTCCCCCGTCGCGAGCAGGGGTGATTGTCAGTGCGATGGTCCAGCATGGGGGCATGGCAGCGGCTCGGAGTGCGAAGAAGACGGCGGCTACGGCGGGTGCCCGCAGGGTGGAGGTGCGACTGCCGCCACTGGCGCCGTTCGGCGCGGGTGAGTTGGAACCGGAGGGTGATTACGACGGCCTGGAGTTCCGGGACCTCGACCTGGCGCGCCAGCAGGCACCCAGCGCCCGCTTCCTCGACTGCGGCCTCTACGGCTGCGTCCTGGACGACACACGCCTGACCGGAGCCCGCTTCATCGACTCGGTGCTGTCCGGGATCCGAGGGGTGGGTACGGATCTGGCGCGGGCGAGCCTGCGCGACGTGGAGGTCCGGGACGTGCGCATGGGCGGGGTCCAGCTGCACGGCGCGGTGCTCGAACGGGTGCTGGTCAAGGGCGGGAAGATCGACTACCTGAACCTGCGCGAGGCCGAGCTGCGCGATGTCGTCTTCGACGGCTGTGTGCTCTCCGAGCCCGACTTCGGCGGCGCCAGGCTGACCCGGGTCGAGTTCCGGGGCTGCGAGCTGCGCGGGGCCGACTTCACGGGCGTGCGCATGGCCGACGTCGACCTGCGCGGGGTGACGCTGCTCGACATCGCACGCGGCGTGGAACGACTGGCGGGCGCCGTCATCAGCCCCTCCCAACTCCTCGACCTGGCACCGGCGTTCGCGGCGCAGGTGGGGGTGCGGGTGGAGGCGTGAGGGGGCCGCTTCAGGGGATTCTGGGGAAGCGGGCCTGGAGGTCCCAGATGATCGGGTTCTCGCCGAGGTCCTCGTGCATGTCGGTCAGATCGGCGATCAGGTCGTGCAGGAAGTCCCTTGTCTCGCGCCGGAGTTCGGTGTGCGAGAAGGTGAGGGGTTCCTCGTCGCCGGGCATCCAGTCCGCCTCCACGTCCACCCAGCCGAAGCGGCGCTCGAAGAGCATGCGGTCGGAGGACTCGGTGAAGTCGATCTCGGCGTACTGGGGTCGCGCGGCGCGGGAGCCCAGCGGGTCCCGGTCGAGCAGCTCGACGGTGTCGCAGAGCGCCCACGCGAAGTCGAGCACCGGCACCCATCCCCAGGCCGTGGACACCTCGCGGTCCGCCTTGGTGTCGGCGAGGTAGACGTCTCCGCAGAACAGGTCGTGGCGGAGGGTGTAGACGTCTGCGCGGCGGTAGTCGATGCGGGTGGGGTCGGGGAAGTGGCGGGATAGGGAGTAGCCGATGTCAAGCACGCCCCGATGGTGCCACGCCCCACCCCCACCCCCATCCCCGGCCCGGCTGCTCACGCAGTTCCCCGCGCCCCTGGATACCCGCTTTCGCCCGCGGGCCGTGGGCGGCTGGTCGCGCAGTTCCCCGCGCCCCCAAGAAAACCCGTTTTCGTCTGCGGGCCGCAGGTGGCTGGTCGCGCAGTTCCCCGCGCCCCTTAAGTGCTCGGTGCTGGACAGTGCAGGCCACCTCAGCCTGTCCGGCGATTGAGGACGAGCGCCCTTAAGGCGCGAACGGGGTCTGGGGCGGAGCCCCAGGGGCCGAACCTTTCCACCCGTTGCACGGGCGGGTGGGTGGGCAAACGCCCGGGGTCTGGGGCGGAGCCCCAGGGGGCCGGGACCAACCAACCCCCGTCACGGGTGGGTGGGCGAAGGGGGCTGGGGCGGAGGCCCAGGGGGTTGGGGCGGACAGGACGGTGCCTTCGCCGGGCGCCGACTCGACGGTCAGGGTGCCGCCGAGCTGCCGTACCCGCGCGTGCATCGCGGGCAGGCCGTGACCCCGTACACCGGAGGCGGAGTCCCGTACGCCGAGGGGGCCCGGGGTGAACCCCCGGCCGTCGTCGGCGATGTCCAGGACCACCTGGTCGCCCAGGTAGGTGAGGGTGAGCGCGGCCGTCGTCGCACCGGCGTGCTCGCGAACGTTGGCCAGCGCGCCCTGGGCGATGCGCAGCAGGGCCGGGCCGACCCGTTCGGGCAGGGGTGCGTTCGGCGCCCCGTCGACATGGCAGCGCACCCGCAACGCCCCCGGGCCGGGGAGACCCACGGCACCCGCATCCCCCGCGGCACCCGCATCCCCCACAGCACCTCCAGGCCCCGCCGACCCCACTGCCCCCGCCGACCCCACCCACTCCACCGACTCCCGCGCCGCAAGCGCCCGCAGTGCCTCGTCCAGGCCGCCGCCCTCCGCGAGGTCGGCGGGACCCAGGTCGTGGACGAAGCGGCGTGCCTCGGCGAGGTTGCGTTCGGCGATCGACTCCGCCGTACGGACATGACGGCGTGCCGCGCCGGGGTCGGCGGCCCACACCCGGTCGGCCGCCTGGAGCAGCATCCGCTGGCTGGACAGGCCCTGCGCGAGGGTGTCGTGGATCTCCATGGAGAGCCGCTGCCGCTCGGCCAGCGTGCCTTCGCGGCGCTCCGTCGCGGCGAGCTCGCGCCGGGTGCGCAACAGATCGTCGATCAACTGCCGCTGCCGGTCGGCCAGTTCGCGCTGCCGCTCGGCCTGCCGCTGCATCTGGACGAACACGGCCGTCGCGATCGCCGCGACGGCGGGCGGTGCGAGGACGAGGTTGGGGTCGAAGCCGGTGGGGGACAGTTCGACCTGGGCGGTGACGACGAACGCCGTCAGCACCCCGACCAGGACCAGCGCGGCCCGGGGCCGCAACGTACGCAGGCCCGTGTAGAACAGCGGCACCGCGCACCACGCGAAGCTCGGCGCGAGCAGCACCAGGACCATCCAGGTGGCCACGACCCCGCCGAGCCAGCCGAGCCGGCGCGGCGTCGGCCGTGAGCCCAGGGCAGGGCCGAGCACGTACAGCAGGGCCAGCGTCGTCGACAGGGCGATGATCCACGGCGTACGCGGCTCGCCGGGGTGCCGGATCAGGAACCGTGCGAGCGAGGCGCCGAGGAGCAGGAAGAACGCCGCGTGCATGACCACGGGCAACCACGGCTCGGCGTCGGCCGGGGGACTCGCCCCCGCCGCTCCCCGCCCACCGTCGTGGTCCCTCATCCGCCCTCTCCCTCGGCCTCGCCTCGCCCGCCTCACCTGCCCGTACGCAGGTGTCGCGTACCCATCGTGACCCGGCCGGGCCACCCCCGCATCAACCGATCGGCTGACGGGCGGGTCCGCCGTACCGCGTCGCGAGGGCAGCCGGTACGCCGAGGGGGGAGGGCCGGTTCCGCCGGGAGGATCGAAGCATGAACCCCACCGCGAAGAACGTCACGCACACCGCCGGCACCCGGAACAAGAAGCTCGCGCTCACCGCCGCCGCCCTCGCCATCGCCGCCGCCGGAACCTTCGGCGTCGTCACCGCCAACGCGGCCACCGGAACCGCGGCCACCGGCGCCCCCGCCGCGAGCACCGCTCCCGCCACCGCGACCGCCGCTTCCACCGGCAACCTCACCACCACCACCCACCTCACCGTGGCCGCCGCCACCCACGCCGCTCAGGCCGCGCTGGACGCCGCCGTGAAGGAGAACCAGAAGGTGTCCGTCGCCGTCGTGGACCGCGACGGCAACACCCTGGTCACCCTGCGCGGCGACGGCGCGGGCCCGCAGTCCCCCGAGTCGGCCGTGCGCAAGGCGTACACCGCGGTCTCCTGGAACGCGCCCACCTCCGAGCTCGCCAAGCGGCTCGCCCAGGCCCCGAACCTCAAGGACATCCCGGGCACGCTGTTCCTGGCGGGCGGCGCCCCCGTCCAGGCGAAGGGCGCGCCGGTCGCGGGCGTCGGCGTCGCCGGGGCCCCGAGCGGCGACCTCGACGAGAAGTTCGCCCGGGCGGGCGTCGCCGTGCTGAACAAGTAGCCCGCCGATAAGGGAAGTCGGGATTCCGGAAGCGGTCCGCCCCGCCGCCCTGCCGCCCGTAGGATCACAGACGTGGACAAACGACCGGCCCTGCGGACGGCACCGAAAGGGCGCGGTGGCCGCCGAACCCGCCTCGCCGCCGCCCTGTTGGCCGCCCTCGCCGCCGCCTCCTGCACCGGCGGTGTGACCGGCGGCCCCGGCTCGGCCGGGGTGCGCGACCCGCTCTTCCCCCGGCTCGGCAACGACGGCTACGACGTCCAGCACTACACGCTGGACCTCGATTACGACCCGTCGTCCGGGCGTCTCAAGGGGGGCGTCACCATCGTGGCGAAGGCCGTCGAAGACCTCAGCGCCTTCGACCTCGACTTCGCCGGCATGGACGTGGAGTCGGCCACCGTGGACGACGAGCCCGCCGCCGTCAACCGGGCCGGTGACGAACTCACTCTGCGCCCCGAGGAAGATCTCACGCGGGGCGAGACGTTCACGGCGTACGTGCGCTACTCGGGGCGCCCGCGGACCATCACCGACGTCGACGGCTCGGAGGAGGGCTGGCTGCGCTCGCCCGGCGGCCGCGTGCTGGCGCTCGGCGAACCGACCGGTTCGATGACCTGGTTCCCGTCCAACAACCACCCGAGCGACAAGGCCACGTACGACATCAGGATCACCGTGCCCGACGGCCTCCAGGCCGTCTCCAACGGTGAGTTGGTGTCGCGGACGGTCAACAAGGGCCGGGCTACGTTCAGTTGGCGGACCCGGGAGCCGATGGCTACCTATCTCGCGACCGTGGCGATCGGCCCCTACGAGATCGACCGGGGCAGGACCGGGTCCGGCGTCCCGATCTACAGCGCCATCGACCCGGAGGTGCGTCGGCAGACCGCCGATGTTGTCGCGCGGCTGCCGGAGATGCTCGCCTGGGAGGAGAAGGAGTTCGGGCCCTACCCGTTCTCGTCCGCCGGGCTGATCGTGGCGCCCGCGAAGGCCTCGGGTTACGCACTGGAGACGCAGAACCGTCCGGTGCTGCCGCTGGACCACTTCGACGCCACCACCGTGGTGCACGAGCTGGCCCACCAGTGGTTCGGCGACTCCGTCACCCCCGCCACCTGGCGCGACATGTGGCTGAACGAGGGCTTCGCGCAGTACGCGGAGTGGCTGTGGAGCGAGGACCACTCAGGTCCCAGCGCTCAGCAGATCTTCGAGGGGGAGTACGCCAAGGGCGGCGGCGACGACATCTGGGCCTTCCCGCCGGCCGAACCGCCGACCGCCGCCGATGTGTCGGGCCGGCCGGTGTACGTGCGCGGCGCCATGGTCGTCCACAAGATCCGCGAGGCCCTGGGTGACGAGGCCTTCCACGCGCTCGTCCGGGACTGGGTACGCGTACACCGCCACGGCAACGCCTCCACCAAGGACTTCGTCCGTTTCGTGGACGATGCGGCGGGGCGCCGGCTCACGGCGGTGTGGGACACCTGGCTCTACGGGGACGGGAAGCCCGAGGCCTCCTGAACTCCCCGTAGAACCAGGTGAGTTGATGCTGCTATCGCACGTCGGTCACTTCACGTTGATGGCGGTCCAGGCGGCCGCCACCGTCTTGTACTCGGTGCTGGTCGTGCCGTACAGGTCGCCCGCCGCCTTCAGGGTCGCGGCGCGCGCGGCCTTGTAGTTGGTGGTCGAGGTCATGTACGTGGAGAGCGCCTTGTACCAGATCTTGTACGCCTTGACCCGGCCGATCCCGGTGACCTTGGAGCCGTCGTACGTCGGCGAGTTGTAGCTCACGCCGTTGATCGTCTTCGCGCCGCTGCCCTCGGACAGCAGGTAGAAGAAGTGGTTGGCAGGGCCGGACGAGTAGTGCACGTCCTTGTTGCCGACGCCGCTCGACCAGTAGTCGGCCGAGCCGCCGTCCTTGCTGGGCTTGTCCATGTAGCGCAGCGGCGTGCCGTCGCCGTTGATGTCGATCTTCTCGCCGATGAGGTAGTCGCCCTTGTCGGAGGCATTGTTGGCGAAGAACTCGACCGACGTGCCGAAGATGTCGCTGGTGGCCTCGTTGAGGCCGCCGGACTCCCCGCTGTAGTTCAGCTTGGCGGTGGCGGCGGTGAGACCGTGGCTCATCTCGTGACCGGCCACGTCGAGCGCGGTGAGCGGCTTCTGATTGCCCTCGCCGTCGCCGTACGTCATGCAGAAGCAGCTGTCGTCCCAGAACGCGTTGACGTACGCGTTGCCGTAGTGGACGCGGCTGTAGGCGGCCTTGCCGTTGCCCGCGATGCCGTTGCGGCCGAGCTCGGTCTTGTAGAAGTCCCAGGTCTCGGCGGCGCCGTAGTGGGCGTCGACGGCGGCCGTCTCGCGGTTGGACGGCGAGCCGTTGCCCCACGTGTCGGTGGACTTGGTGAAGAGCGTGCCCTTGCCGGAGCTGCCGCCCTTCAGGTCGTACGTCGAGTGTCCGCCGCGCGAGGCGTCGGTGAGGCTGTAGGTCGAGCCGCTCTTGGTGGTGCCGAGCGTGACCGTGCCGGAGTACTCGCTGGTTCCGGTGCCGGTCTCGATCTCCTCGTGGGAGAAGAGCTCGGCGCCGGTGGCGGCGTCCGTGACGATGTCGCGGCGGCTCGGCGTGCCGTCCGGCTGGGTGCCGGTGACGGTGCGCTCGTAGGCGACGACCGGCTTGCCGGAAGCGGCCCAGACGACCTTGCGGGAGCCGGTGGGGGCGGCCTTGAGCGACGTCGTGGTGGCGACGGATATCTTCGCGTCCGTCGCCTTGTTGACGCCCTTGAGGGCGCCGTCCTTCGAGGAGTGCACGACGAGGTCGCCACCGAGGACGGGCATGCCGTCGAAGGTGCGCTCGTAGCGGGTGTGGACCGTGCCGTCGGCGTCCTTGATCACGTCGCGGACGACGAGCTTCTCCTTGGCGCCGAGCCCGATCTTCCGGGCGGTGGCGGGCGCCGTGTCCTGCGCCGCGGCCAGGGCGTCGGAGCGCTGGGCGCTGGTGAGGTCGAGCGCGGTGGCGCCGGCGGCGCGGTCGGTTGCGCCGGCCGTCGAGCCGGCCTGTACGCCGACGACGACCATGGCGGCGGATGCTGCAAGAGCGGCGGCACGCAGAGTGGTTCGCACTCGGTGTTCTCCTTCACTCGTTCCGTGGGGGCGAGTTGGAGACTGCCAGGAGATGACCACTGGTTGACAGAGACGCGACAAGTATTTGACCTGATCGTGTCCGAAAGAAGGGCGCGCATGTCCGCTGACCGATCAAATCAGGCCGCGCACAGCGGAGTTGACGGTTCCTGTTCGCTGTCCGATGCATGGGGGCGCCCCGTTGTTCCGGTGGCCCGACGGTTCGGTGAGCCGGTGTTCCGGTGGTCGCGCGGGCCCCTGACCTGGCGGTGGCCGCGCGAGAGGGCGACGGCGCCCCCGGCTGAAACGCGAAGGTGCCCTCGGCGTTCCCGCCGGGGGCACCTTCGCGTCAGTCGTCGACCAAGGTCGCCGAACTTCTCCGAACGTCGCCGAACGTCAGACGCTGACGCCGAAGTCCTGCGCGATGCCGGCCAGGCCCGAGGCGTAACCCTGGCCCACGGCACGGAACTTCCACTCCGCGCCGTTGCGGTACAGCTCGCCGAAGACCATCGCGGTCTCCGTCGCGGCGTCCTCGCTCAGGTCGTAGCGGGCGATCTCGGCGCCGCCGGCCTGGTTCACGATGCGGATGTAGGCGTTGCGCACCTGGCCGAAGTTCTGCGAGCGCGCCTCGGCGTCGTAGATGGAGACCGGGAAGACGATCTTGTCGACATCGGCGGGCAGACCGGCCAGGTTGACGTTGATCGCCTCGTCGTCGCCCTCGCCCTGGCCGGTGGTGTTGTCACCGGTGTGGACGATGGTCTGGTCCGGCGTCGACTTGTTGTTGAAGAAGACGAAGTGCTTGTCGGAGTAGACCTTGCCCGTCGGGTTCACGGCGATGGCCGAGGCGTCGAGGTCGAAGTCGGTTCCGGTGGTGGTGCGGACGTCCCAGCCGAGGCCGACCGTGACGGCGGTCAGGCCCGGGGCCTCCTTGGTGAGCGAGACGTTGCCGCCCTTGGACAGGCTTACAGCCATGGGATGTGTCCCCTTCGTCTTGGTGTGCGGGCTTCGAGCCGTCCCGAAGCTACCGTCATCCCCCATAACGTCGGCAGGGGACCGAGAGGTTCCATCCCGCTTTGCTTTCTTTGCCAAACGGCCGCGGGGGAGTAAAAGCGGGAGACGCGGTGCCGCGCACCCGGCACCATGGATGTCATGTCCGGGCCCTATGTCATCCGTGGCTCCGTCTCCCTCCCGGAGGCCGAGCTGATCTGGCGTTTCTCCAGGTCGTCAGGGCCCGGTGGCCAGCACGTCAACACCAGCGACTCCCAGGTGGAGCTCCGCTTCGACCTCGCGAGGACCGAGGCACTGCCCGAGGTCTGGAAGGCCCGGGCCCTCGAACGGCTCGCCGGCCGCCTGGTGGGCGGTGTCGTCTCCGTACGCGCCTCCGAGCACCGCTCGCAGTGGCGCAACCGCGAGACCGCCGCGGTCCGGCTCGCCTCGCTCCTCGCGGAGGCGACCGCCCCGCCGCCCAAGCCGCGCCGCGCCACGAAGATCCCGCGCGGCATCAACGAGCGGCGGCTGCGCGAGAAGAAGCAGCGCGCCCAGACGAAGAACGGCCGCTCCGGCCGCGACTGGTAGCTCCCGGCCGCGGGCTCGGTCGCCGCATCGCATCCCCCGGGGCCTCGCCCGCATCCCCCAACGCCCCGCCCGTATTACCCCAACTGCCGGTACCGGCCCTGGAAATAGGTGAGCGGGCCGCCCTCGGCGCTCGGCAGGTTCGCCGTCAGGACGCGGCCGATGGCCAGGGTGTGGTCGCCCGCCGTCACGCGCTGCTCGGTGCGGCACTCCAGCGTCGCGAGCGCCCCGGCGACCAGGGGCGCGCCGCTCGCCTCGCCCCTGCTGTACGGGATGTCCTCGAAGAGCAGACGGTCGCTGATCCGGCCCTTCATCGCGAACCGGCCCGCGATGTGCCGCTGGCTCTCGGAGAGGATCGACACCGCCCACAGCGGCTGTTCCGCGAGGAGGTCGTCCATCCGTGAGCCCTCCCGCAGCGAGACCAGGACGAGCGGCGGGTCGAGGGAGACCGAGAGGAAGGCCGTCGCGGTCATGCCGACGTCCTCGCCGCGCGGCCCGTCGTCGGTGTCGTGCGCGGTCACCAGGACCACGCCCGCGGCCAGCCGGGACATCGCGGCGCGGAACTCGTCATTGCTCACCCCCTCAGGATGAGGGGTCGCCGCGGCAAGCGCGGAAAGGGCGTCGGTAAGGGGTGTCTGCAACACAACCGGAACGCTAGTCTCCTGCCACCGCGGACCGCATCGGACGCTGGGACCAGTCGGGACCTAGGTCTTCCGGCCCACGCGTCCCTCTGCGCCCAAGGGATTCCGCGCCTTTCGGCCCGTTCTCAGTTTGCGTTCAGGAAAGGTAGGGGGCAAAGACGGAAAGAACGGCCAACCCCCCACTATCTGTTGTGACTTGAGTCACAGAAGGCACTATTTGTTGACCCTGTGTACCGGCTAGACAGCTCGCTGTGATTCAGTGGCGGGACAGTACGAAAAGGTATGCCGATCTAAAGCCAGGAGTTGCTGTCGAGGTCTCGGGGAGAGCGAGCAATGGAGACCGAGTCGGAGCCCTACGTCCGTCTTGCGACCCTGCGGCAGCTGCACCAGGTGGTCGGAGAGCTCAACACGGCCCGCAGCCTCGCGGACACGTTGCAGACCGTCGCGGACGGCGTCATCGCGGGACTGGGCTACGAGCTGGCCTGCGTCAATCTCGTACGCCCCGACGGTGACCTGGTCGTCGCCGCCTTCGCGGGCAACGCCGCCGCGGAAGCCCTGATCACGGGCCGGGTCGGCTCGCGCACCTCCTGGGAGCGCCGCCTGTCGATGGGCGAGGACTGGGACGGCCTGCGCTTCATCCCGCACACCGAGGGCTGGGTGCTCCTGGAGGACGACGTCCCCCAGTGGTACACCGAGGGCCCCGACCCGCGGTTCGCGGACGAGTGGCACCCGCAGGACCGCCTGTACGCCCCGATGTACTCGGCGGGCGGCACCCAGGAGCTCCTGGGCGTCATCTCCGTCGACAAACCCCGCAACGGCCGCAAGCCCGGCGCCTGGGGGAGGGAAGCCCTCCAGATGTATGCATCGCAGTCCGCCATTGCGATCAGCAACGCCCGGCTCCGCGCAAACATGCAGCGCGCCCTGGTCCGCCTGGAGCGCGAGCAGCAGGCGCTGCGCGCCAGCGAGGAAAGCTTCCGGCAGGCCTTCGAGTACGCGCCCTCGGGCATGGCCATCGCCGAGATGGGCGGCGACCAGCACGGCCGGCTCCTGCGCACCAACGACGCGCTGTGCCGGCTGCTCGGCCGGCCCGCCTCCGTCATGCGGCGCTACTCCTTCGCCGACCTCGTCCACCCCGAGGACATAGGAACCCTGCTGCGCACCTCCGCCGAGGGCGGCCGGGCCGAACTCAGGCTCGGGCGGCGCGACGGCACCTACGTGTGGGTGTCGCTGCGCAACTCCGTGGTCGCCGACACCGCCGACGGCCCCCGTTTCCTGCTCACCCACGTCGAGGACATCGAGGACCGCAAGCGGCACGAGCTCCAGCTCGCCCACCGCGCCTCGCACGACGCCCTCACCGGCCTGCCCAACAGTGCCGAGCTGCGCGCGAGACTCTCGTCCCGGCTCTGTCCCCGGCCGCACTCGGTGGGGCCGGTCGGCGCGGCCGAATCCCTCGACGCGGCCTACGAGCGGGGGCCCGCGCACGCGGAGTCCGAGGCCCACGGGCACGCCTTCCGCGCCGACGGCTTCGACTTCGAGGCGCTGCCGGGCGGCGGACCGTACGACCACCACGTCCACACCGTGGCCCCCGACAGTGAGATCGACGACGGTACGAAGGGGCTCGCGGTGCTCTTCTGCGACCTCGACGGGTTCAAGTCGATCAACGACAGGTTCGGCCACCACACCGGCGACGCCGTGCTGATCGAGGTCGCCCGGCGCCTGACCACCGGCGTCCGCGACGGCGACACGGTGGCCCGGCTCGGCGGTGACGAATTCGTCGTCCTCGCCGACGGGCTCGGCGCCGCCGACGCCGCCGACCTGGCGGTTCGGCTGCGCAACGCGATCATCCCGCCCATCCGGGTGGACGGCCGGGCGGTCCGCGTCGGGGCCAGTTTCGGCATCGGCTGGGCCAGCTGCGGGATGTCCGTGGAAGAGGTCCTGCGCTCCGCCGACCAACGGATGTACATCGAGAAGCGCTCCCGCGCCAAGGTCCACCGCCGGGCGGGGTGAGCGCGGCCGGGCCCGGCGGGTGTGTGGTCGGGGCCAGATCGGGCAGTGGTCCGTTCGGGGTAGGCTCGGCCGGTCGGCGACGGCTGGCGGACAGTGAGGAGTGACCCCGGATGACGACGCCCGGCAACAACGGCGCGAACACCCCCGAGGACGACGATCCGTTCGGCTACCTGTACGCGGACGGGCAGGCCACAGGCAACCCGGCCCGCAGCGGTGGCGGTTACGGCTACCCGGGTCCGGCGGCGGGGCAGCAGCAGCCCGGAGTCCCCAGGACGTCGTACAACCAGGTGCGCACGGTCGGTGAGCGCCAGTACGGCCAGATCCCGCAGCAGCAGTACCAGGGGCCCCCGCAGCAGTACCAGGGGCCTCCCCAGCAGCACCAAGGCCCTCCCCAGCAGCAGTACGGGCAGCCGACCGCCCAGTACGCGGCGCCCGAGACCTACCCCGGCGCCACCCCGCCCCGGCAGGGGCCGCCGCCGCAGCAGACCGGCTCCGGCGGCCGCGGGCCCAACACCAAGGGCCTGCTGATCGGCGCGGTCGCGGTGGTCGCGGCCGTCGTCATCGGCATCGCCGTGGCGCTGGCCAGCAACAGCGACAACAAGGACAAGAAGGACGACGCGGCCAAGCCGAACACGTCCGCCTCCAGCCAGCCCCCGTCGCCCAGCACCGACCCGACGTCCTCGCCGTCCGCCCCGGCGGACCTGCCCAAGGGTGACGCGGCGACGCTGACGCTCGGCGGCCCCGCGCAGGTCGGCACGAACGTGCCGGGCGCCAAGGGCACCGGCGGCGCCTTCGTCACCAACTTCAACAACGTGGGCTCGTCGGTCACCTGGAAGGTGAAGGTGCCCAAGGCCGGCTCGTACAAGCTGAACCTGCGCTTCGGCGTCCCCGGCGCGGACGCGAACGCGACGATAACGCTCAACGGCAAGGCCGAGTCGCGCCCGATGAACATGAAGAACTTCGCTCACTCGCCGGCCGGTGACTGGGCCAAGGGCTGGCAGACCACGTTCGCCAACGTGACGCTGGACAAGGGCGACAACGAGATCAAGCTGTCCTGCGAGCAGGGCAACCAGTGCAACGCCAATCTCGACCAGCTCTGGCTGACCACCGCCTGACGTACCGTCACGGTCGCGATGCTCGGTTCAGTGCGCGTGCTCGCTCACGCGCACCGAGCCGAGCATCTTCGCGTACGCCTCCCGGTCGAACTCGCCCGCCGCGGGCGCCAGTACGGTCGCGGCGGACAGGGCCACCGCCCGCGTCAGGCGACCGGGCCAGTCCAGGCCCTCCACCAGACCCGACAGCAGTCCGGCCACCGCCGAATCGCCCGCGCCCGTCGGATTGCCGCGGACCGCGGCCGGCGGGGCCGCCTGCCACAGGCCGTCGGGGGAGGCCGCGAGCAGCCCCTCCGCGCCGAGCGAAGCCACCACCGTGTGCGCGCCGCGCCTGCGCGCGTCCCGCGCCGCCCGCAGCGGCTCGCGCGAACCCGTCAGCTGGGCCAGCTCGTCGGCGTTGGGCTTGACCAGGTCCGGCCGGGCCGCGATGCCGCGCCGCAGGGCCTCGCCGCTGGTGTCCAGGAGCACCGGCACCTTCGCGGTACGGGCCTGGCGCACCAGTTGCGCGTACGCCCCGACCGGCAGGCCCGGCGGCAGACTCCCGCACAGGGCCACCGCCTCGGCGCCGTCGAGCAGCCGCCCGTACGCGGTGAGAAAGGCGTCCCACTCGGTGGACGACACCACCGGGCCCGGCTCGTTGAGCTGGGTGGTGTCACCGGTCGCCGCGTCCGCCACGGCGATGGTGCGGCGGGTGGCGCCCCGGATGGGGACGAGCTCGTCGACGGGCGCGAGCCCCGCGAGCAGGGCGCGCAGCACCTCACCGCTCGGGCCGCCCACGAACCCGGTGACCACCGTCTCGTGGCCGAGCGCGGCGAGCACCCGGGCGACGTTGAGGCCCTTGCCGCCGGGGCGCTCCGTGACCTCCTCGACGCGATGGCTCGCGTGCGGCACGAGGGCGGGGACGCGGTAGGTGATGTCCAGTGCGGTGTTCAGCGTGACGGTCAGAATCACGGGGTGATCATGCCAAACGGACGGCGGCAGGCCCAGACCCCGGAACCGGCCGCCGTACGGATGTCGCGCGTGAGCGTTCAGCCCAGCTCGGGCTCGACGACCCAACTCCCCTTGCGCAGAACGCCCTTGACGGCGAAGTCGGCGTCCAGGACCACCAGGTCGGCGTCCTTGCCCGGTTCGAGGGAGCCCACCGTGTCGTCGAGGCCGAGCAGCCGGGCCGGATTGGCCGAAAGGGCGCGCACGGTGTCCTCGACCGAGAGGCCGTCGACCGTCACTGAGCGCTTGAACGCGCGGTCCAGGGTCAGCGTGGAGCCCGCGATGGAGCCGCCCTCGACGAGCCGCGCCACGCCCTCCTTCACCTCGACCTCCAACGGGCCCAGGTGGTAGAGCCCGTCACCGAAGCCGGCCGCGTCCATGGCGTCCGTGATGAACGCGACGCGGTCCGCGCCCTTGTGGTGGAAGGCGAGTTCGAGGGCGGCCGGGTGCAGATGCGTACCGTCGTTGATGAGCTCGACGGTGATCCGCTCGTCCTCCAGGAGGGCCGCGATGGGCCCCGGCTCGCGGTGGCCGAGCGCGGGCATCGCGTTGAAGAGATGGGTGGCGACGGTGGCGCCCGCGTCGATCGCCTCGACGGTCTGCTCGTACGAGGCGTCGGTGTGGCCGATCGCCGCGATGACGCCGTGCTCGGCGAGCAGCCGTACGGAGTCGAGGCCGCCGGGCAGTTCGGTGGCGAGCGTGACCATCTTCGCGGTGCCGCGCGCGGCGTCAAGGAGCTTGCGGACCTCGGCCGGGTCCGGGTGGCGCAGCAGGCCCTCGCTGTGCGCGCCCTTGCGGCAGGGCGAGATGAACGGGCCCTCGAAGTGGATGCCGGCCAGATCGCCCTGCTCGACCAGCTCGGACAGCAGCCCGGCGCGCTGCGCGAGCACGTCCATCTCGCCGGTCACCGTGGACGCGACCAGCGTGGTGGTGCCGTGCAGCCGGTGGGTGTGCACGCCCTTGAGAACGTCTTCGACCGTGCCGTTGCTGAAGGAGGCGCCGCCACCGCCGTGGTTGTGCATGTCGACGAAGCCGGGCACGACCCAGTGGCCCGACAGATCGAGGGCGACGGCGTCGGCCGGGGCCGACCCGGCGATAGAGGTGCCGTCGACGATCACGCGTCCGTTCTCGACGACCCCGGTCGGGAGGACGACACGGGCGCCGGAGAGAACTTTCGATGCGGCCATCAGACGGTTACCTCACTGGAGTCGGGGTCGGAGCCGGGGTGCGGGTGGGGGTCGGGGCGGGAGCCGGTCCCGGCGGTCGCGGCGACGAGGTCCCAGGCGAGCAGGCCCGCGCCCAGGCACCCGGCGGTGTCCCCGAGGGCCGCCGGAATGATCTCGGGCAGCTTCTGGAACGTCACCCGCTCCTCGACGGCGGCCCGGAGCGGTACGAACAAGGTTTCCCCGGCTTCGGCGAGTCCGCCACCGATGATCAGTACGCGGGGATCCAGCAGGGTGAGCGCGGTGACCAGACCGTCGGCCAGCGCCTCGATCGCGTTGCGCCACACGGCGAGCGCACGGGGGTCGCCGGACTCGACGGCCTTGGCGCAGTCGGCCGCGTCGGCGTCCGGGTCGCCGCTCGCCTCGGCCCAGGCCAGCGTCACCGCGGAGGCCGAGGCGAGCCGTTCGAGACAGCCCCGCTGACCGCACGGGCAGGCGATGCCGCCGGGGCGTACGACGATGTGGCCGATCTCGCCGGCGAAGCCGTGCGCGCCCGGCTCGACCCGGCCGTCGATGCCGATGGCGCCCGCGATGCCGGTGCCCAGCGGCACGAACAGGAACCGGTCGGTGCCGTTGCCCGCGCCGATACGGCCCTCCGCGAGCCCGCCGGTGCGCACGTCGTGGCCGAGGGCGACCGGTACGCCGTGCAGGCGCTCGCTGAGCAGCCGGCGCATCGGCACGTCGCGCCAGCCGAGGTTGGCCGCGTAGGTGGCGATCCCGTTCTCGGCGTCGACGATGCCCGGCACGGCGACGCCCGCCGCGACGGCGCTCTCGCCGAAGTGTTCCTCCCCGTACGCCCGCAGATCCGCGGCGAACGCGAGGATCGACTCGACGACGGCGTCGGGCCCGCGCTCTCGGCCGGTGGGCCGGCGCGCCTCGTGGAGCAGCTGCGGGGGTCCGGGGGGATTCCCTGCGGACAGCGCGGTTTCCGCCCCGACCAAGGCGGCTTTCATCCCGGTGCCGCCCACATCCAGGGCGATGACGTGTCTCACGGGAGACAGTCTCGCGCCAACACCCACTAAAGGTCTAGTCCACTCGCCGGATGGAATGGAAAGCGCTTTCTTTCCAGAAACTTCCCCAATGTACTCTTGCACCGGGCGTTGCGGAAGCGATATGCGACTGGTGTAGACCTCATACCCCCGAATGAGGGAACATCGCAGCTCAATACAGGACGTCACGGGGGACCGACTGGATCCGCCAGGATCGACGACGAGGGTGGGATAGCGCGTGCGCAGGCGCTTCTTGGGCTTGACCGCGGCGGTTGCCGCATTCGGCATGACGGCAGTGCTCTCGGGATGCGGCGGGGAGAGCGGGTCCGGCGACGTCACGCTCAAGCTGGTCGCCGCCGACTACGACATAGCCGGCGGCAGCAGCACGAAGACCTACTGGCACAACGTTGTCGAGGACTTCGAGAAGAAGAACCCGAACATCAAGGTCGACGTCCAGATCTTCTCCTGGGACGTCGTCGACGCCAAGGTCGCCGAGATGGTGAAGGCGGGCAACGCCCCCGACATCGCACAGATCGGCGCGTACTCCGACTACGCGTCCAGCGGCAAGCTCTACAGCGTCGACCAGCTGCTCTCCATCCCCGTCGAGGCCAACTTCCTGTCGCCGCTCGCCGACGCGGGCAACGTCAAGCGCGTCCAGTACGGCATGCCGTTCGTGGCCTCCACACGGCTGCTGTTCTACAACCAGACGCTGTTCGAGCAGGCCCACATCAAGCCGCCCACCACCTGGGCCGAGATCGCCTCCGACGCCAAGGCGCTCAAGGCCAAGGGGGTGAAGACCCCCTTCGCGCTGCCGCTCGGCAGCGAGGAGGCGCAGGCCGAGACCATGATGTGGATGCTCAGCGACAACGGCGGCTACACCAACACCGTCGACGGCTACGACATCGACTCGCCCGAGAACATCCAGGCCTTCGACTGGCTGAAGGCCAACCTGGTGGAGCCCGAGCTGACCGGCCCGGTCGCGCCCGGCAAGCTCAATCGGCAGGACGCGTTCGACGCGTTCGCGAAGGGGGAGGTCGGCATGTTGAACGGCCACCCCTCGCTGATGGAGGCGGCCAAGAAGAAGGGCATCAAGTTCGGCATGGTGCCGCTGCCCGGCCAGAACGGCCAGGCCAAGGCGGCGATGGGTGTCGCCGACTGGATCATGGGCTTCAAGCAGGGCGGGCACCGGGCGCAGATCGGCAAGTTCCTGGACTTCACCTTCTCCGACGCGAACGTGTTGAAGTTCGCCGACCAGTACGACCTGCTGCCGTCCACGGTGTCGGCGTCCTCGGCGATGGCGGCGGACCCCAAGCACAAGGAACTCAAGCCGTTCCTGGCGGCGCTTCCGACGTCCGAGCTGCCTCCGGTGGGCAAGACGTCGTGGCCGAAGGTGAGTGAGACGGTGAAGAAGAAGATTGGCTCCGCTGTGGCGCCGGGGGGGTCGCCGAAGTCGGTCCTTCAGGACATCGCGAAGGTGGCGATGGACGCGGAGAACGCCGAATAACCCGGGTCCCTGGGGGCTCCGCCCCCAACCCCGGGGGGTTCGCCCACCCACCCGCCCGTGCAGCGGGTTGGTCGGTCCCGGGCCTCCTGGGGCTCTGCCCCGGACCCCGTTCGCGCCTTAAGGGCGCTCGTCCTCAATCTCCCCCAAGGCCTTAAGGGCCAGGGGGGACCCCCATGACAGGCTGAGGTGCTGGCCAGCACCGAGTAGTTAGGGGCGCGGGGAACTGCGCGCCCAGCCACGCACGGTCGGCAGACGAGAACGGGTTTTCAGGGGCGCGAGGAACTGCGCAAGAAGCGACCACGGCCCGCAGGTGCGAGAGGGTTTAGGGGCGCGGGGAACTGCGCGCCCAGCCACCTGCGGCCCGCAGACGAAAGCGGGTTTTTGGGGGCGCGGGGAACTGCGCGATCCGGGGCCGGGGGCGCGGAGAGGGGGCCGGGGGCGAGGGGAGCGGGAGGCTACCGTAAGGCGTATGGCAGACGACGACCTGGACGCCCGCGCCCGCGCCGTGCTCCACCTGGAGACCCGCCCCTGGCCCACCCCCGGCGCCAAGGAACGAGCCATCCGAGAGGAGCTCGGAGTCTCCCCGACCCGCTACTACCAGCTACTGAACGCCCTCCTCGACGACACCCGCGCCCTCGCCCACGACCCCGTCACGGTCAACCGCCTGCGCCGCCTCCGCGAGGAACAGCGAGCCCGACGATGACGTACGCGCCCTTGCGCCATACGTGCACCCACCCCGCCCCGGCCGGGGCCCGATAGGGTCGGTGTCATGGGAAGCCAACCGGAACCCCTGCCGACCCCCGTCACCCAGTACGGCCGTGACGGCCTCGCCGCGATCCTCGCGCGACCGGAGCGAGCCGTGATCGCCGTCGACTTCGACGGCACGCTCGCCGAGATCGTCGCCGATCCCGAACAGGCCCGGGCCCACCCCGACGCCGTCCCCGCGCTGGCCGCGCTCGCCCCGCACGTGGCGTCCGTAGCCGTGGTCACCGGCCGTCCGGCCGGCGTCGCGGTCCGCTACGGAGGCTTCGCGGGCGTACCGGGCCTGGAGCACCTCGTGGTCCTGGGCCACTACGGTGCGGAGCGCTGGGACGCCGTCACCGGCACCGTCCACACCCCCGACCCCCACCCCGGCGTGGCCGCCGCCCGCGCCGAACTCCCCGGATTCCTGGAGGCCCACGGGGCCTGGCGGGGCACCTGGGTGGAGGAGAAGGGGCAGGCCGTCGCGGTCCACACCCGCCGGGCCCAAGACCCCCAAGCCGCCTTCGAGGCCCTGCGCGCACCCCTCACCGACCTGGCGGCCCAGCACGGCCTGGTCATCGAACCCGGCCGGATGGTCCTGGAGTTGCGGCCCCCCGGCATGGACAAGGGGGTGGCGCTCACGGCGTATCTGCGCGAGGTGGGGGCGGAGTCGGTGCTCTACGCGGGCGACGACCTGGGGGACCTGCCCGCGTTCGGCGCGGTGGAGAAGCTGCGTTCGGACGGCATGCCGGGGCTGCTGGTGGCCGCGGACACCGTCATCGACGAACTCGCCGAAAAGGGCGACCTGTTGCTGGACGGCCCCGCGTCCGTGGCCACGTTCCTGAAGGCGCTCGCCACGCACATGTGACCTGCCACGCACATGTGGCCTGCCATGCACATGTGACCTGCGACGCCCGCGGGTCCACGCGCGTCCGCGGGTTCGCCCGTGCCCGCGGGTTCGCCCGTGCTCGCAGGTTCACGCGCGTCCGCGGGTTCACCCGTGCCCGCAGGCGCGCCTGTGCTGCCCGCGGGTGCCGCCCCCGCTCGGGCCCTCCGGGCCTCCGGCCCCTCCGGGACGTCCTCCTCCAGGAGGAGGACGCCCCGGGACACCGGTCCCGGTGGGGCCGCCGAGAGCGGGCCCGTGGCCCTCGTGCCGCCGCCCGATGTGGCACCCGGGGCCGGATCCCTAGCCTCGGACCATGCGATCACACGAAGCGGACAGGGCGACGCCGCACCCGGGCGACACCCGGTGACGCGCCCTCGCCCCCACACCTCCGCCCGCCCGACCTCTCGCCTCCCCCGCCACGTGCGCCCCGTGCTCCACGTGACGGCCCTCGCCCTGGTCACCTCCCTGGTCACCTCCCTGGCCACGATCCCCGCGACGGCCGCGCCCACCGCGCCCACCGCGCCGACCATGCCCACCTCCACCTCCACCATCACCACCTCCACCACCCCCACCACCTCCACCACCTCCACCCTCGATCGCTACTACAACCAGCGTCTGCGCTGGGGGAGTTGTGCCCGCGACGCGGATGACGCGACGGGCCGGGAGCTGGACGGAACGGGCCTCCAGTGCGCCACGGCGACGGTCCCGCTGAACTACTCCGACCCCCGGGGCCGGACGATCACCATCGCGATGTCCCGGCTCAAGGCCACCGACACCCGTCACCGCATCGGCTCGCTCCTGATCAACACGGGCGGTCCCGGGGGCCCCGGGGTGGGCGCGCCGCCGGCGATCCGGAAGGCGATGAAGGACGTCGGAGCGCGCTACGACATCATCGGCTTCGACCCGCGCTTCGTGGGCCGCAGCACCCCGCTGGACTGCGGCTGGCCCGTCGGTATGCCATGGCTCTCGGCCGGCGCCACCAGGGCTTCCTTCGACCGTCAGGTCACCCTGCACAAGAGCCTGGCCGACAAGTGCCGGGCCGCCGACGCCTCCGTGCTGCCGTACGTCACTACCCGCAACACCGCCCGCGACATGGACGTCATGCGGCGTGCCCTCGGCGAGCGGCGGATCTCCTACCTGGGCTACTCCTACGGCACCTACCTCGGCACGGTGTACACCCAGATGTTCCCCGGCCGCACCGACCGGGTGGTGCTCGACGGGGCGTTCGCGCCGGACGACTACCGTGCGCGGCTGCTGAAGGGAACCGAGCGGGAGAACGAGGAGGCGCTCGCGGACTGGGCGGGCTGGGCGGCGGAGCGGCACGGCGTGTACGGGCTGGGGCGCAGCCGTGCCGAGGTGCTGGCGACCGTCGAACACGTCCGGGCGGTGTCCGCCCGCGCGCCGCTGACCATCGGGACCGGCGCCGACGCCTTCCGCATCGACGATACGCAGGTGCCGCTTCTGCTCTACACGGGCACGGCGGACGACACCGCCGCGGCGCGGGCGTCCTTCGCCGATCAGTTGTCGCTCCTCGCGGCGGCGGCCGACGGGCGGCCGCCCAGGCCGTTGTCCCCGGAGTTCGAGGCGGGGCTCAGATACGCGCTGCGCGGCGAGGGGGGTGGTGCGACGGGCATGCAGACCGCGATCATCTGCGGCGATGTGTCGGACTCGCACGACCCCGAGTCGTACTGGCGGGACGTCCGCCGCAGCCGCGCGACGCATCCGCTGTTCGGCCCGCTGGCCAACAACATCACGCCCTGCGCGTTCTGGGACCGTCCGCGTGAGGCGCCCACGCGGGTGAGCCACGACGCGAAGGCCCTGATCGTGGCGGCGACGGGCGATCCCCGCACGACGTACCGGAGCAGCCTGGAACTGCACCGCCTGCTCCCGAGCTCCGGGCTCCTCACGGTTGAGGGTGCGAACAGGCATGGTCTGTACGGGCGTTATGGAAGTGCGTGTGTGGACGACAGGGTGAACACATACCTATCCACCGGAACCCCACCCCCCGACACCCCCACGTGCCCCACCCCCTAGCGGGTCGGTGCTGGCCCGCATGGGAGCATTTTTAGCCCGTCCGGCGATTGAGGACGAGCGCCCTTGAGGCGCGAAGGGGGTCTGGGGCGCAGCCCCAGGGGCCGGGGCTGTCCAACCCCCGTCACGGGCGGGCGGGTGGGCAAAGGCGTCCGGGGTCTGGGGCGGAGCCCCAGGGGGCTAGGGGGCCAGGGCCTCCAGCTGGCCCAGGAACCAGGCTCGCGGCGGCAACGCCGTCCCCGCCGCCGCCAACCGCTTCGTCCGCTCCCCCCGCTCCCCCTCCCCCATACTCAGCGCCGCGTACAACGCGGAAGCCGTCCCCGTCACGTCGTACGGGTTCACGACCAACGCATCCTCCCCGAGCTCCTCGTACGCCCCCGCCTCCCGCGAAAGCACCAGCACGCACCCCGCGTCCGACACGACCGGCACCTCCTTCGCGACGAGGTTCATCCCGTCCCGTACGGGGTTCACGAGGGCGACGTCCGCCAGCCGGTACGCGGCGAGGGAACGGGCGAAGTCGTCCTGGACATGCAGCACGACCGGCGTCCAACTCTCCGTACCGTACGAGGAGTTGATGTCCGCGGCGACCCGCGCCACCTCCTCCGTGTACTCCCGGTACACCGCCAGGTCCTGCCGGGAGGGGTACGCGAAGGCGACGTGCACGACCCGCTCGCGCCACTCGGGGTGCTCCTCCAGGAGGTGCCGGTAGGCGAGCAGACCCCGCACGATGTTCTTGGACAGCTCGGTGCGGTCGACCCGCACGATCGTCTTGCGGCCGGCCCCGATCTGCTCGCGCAGCGCGGCCATCCGCTCCTCGACGTCGGGCTCGTGCGAGCGCCGCCGCAGGAAGTCCCCGTCCGCGCCGAGCGAGTGGACGGCGATGTCCGTGTCCCGCGCGGGAAGCGAGCCGGCCGGCGCGTGCCGGAAGAAGCACCGGCCCGATTCGCCCTCCGCCGCCCCGAACAGCTCGCCCTCGCCCGCCGGCAGCACCCCCGCCACCGACGCCATGAACGCCGACGCCCAGCGCCGCGTCAGGAAGCCGAGCCGGTCGGCGCCCAGCATGCCCCGCAGGAGCTGGCGCGCGATGTCGTCCGGCAGCATCCGGAAGTAGTCCACCGGCGCCCACGGCGTGTGCGAGAAGTGGCCGATGCGCAGGTCGGGGCGGAGCTCGCGGAGCATGCCGGGCACCAGCGCGAGATGGTAGTCCTGCACCAGGACCCGCGCCCCGTCCCCCGCCTCGGCCGCCAGCGCCTGGGCGAAGGCCCGGTTGTACGCCTCGTACGACGCCCACTGCCGCCGGAACTCCGCGTCGAAGACCGGCTCCAGCGGCGTCTGGTACAGCATGTGCTGGACGAACCACAGCACCGAATTGGCGATGCCGTTGTACGCGTCGGAGAACACCTCCGCATCGATGTCCAGCATGCGGACGCCGTGTTCACCGACGCCCCGCCGCACCGCCTCGCGGTCCCCCTCGCCGAGCGCCGCGCACACCCACACCGACTCCACGTCCGAGCCGATCGCGCTGAGCCCGGAGACGAGCCCGCCCCCGCCCCGCTTGGGCTCCAGGGAGCCGTCGTCCTTCAGAGCGTACGAAACGGGGCCTCGATTGGAGGCGAGGAGTACCTGGGCCCGGGGGGCTGCGTGCGTGGTGACCATATTGCGGAACCTAGCCCGCCCCGCGATCCCTCAAACACCCGTGCGCCCGCCCCCGTGGACGGGATCCGGCCACCCGACGGCCCCCGCCGCACCGCCGCCCCCTGGTGCCTGCCCCCCGTCGCCCCCTATGCCGCTATGCCGCCCGGTGGACCGCGTACTCCTCGATGTCCCGCATCGGCGGCCGCTCCTCGGTGTCCACCGCGTAAGTACGCGGTACGAAGCCGTGCTCGCCGCGCACGAACTGGGTCAGCTCGGGCCGTACGAGATGGCCGCGCGAGAGCCGTAGCTGCGCGGTGCGGTAGATCGCGGCGGCCATCCGGCCGAGCGCCTGCCCGTCCTGGTGGCGGTGCTTGCGTACGCCCACGTCGACCTGGGCCAGCGCGTCGAGGCCCACCGTGTGCAGCGCGTCGACGAGCAGCGCCAGCTCCACCCCGTACCCGACGGGGAAGGGCAGCCGTTCCAGGAGGGAGCGCCTGGCCGCGTACTCCCCGCCCAACGGCTGGACCACTCCGGCCAGTCGGGGCCAGTGCAGGTTGAGCAGCGGGCGCGCCACGAGCTCGGTGACCCGGCCGCCCTGCCCGACCGTGGTCCCGAAGGGGCGGTCGTACATCGCCTTGACGAAGGCCACGTCCGGGTCGGTCAGGAGCGGCCCGACGATGCCGGAGACGAACCCCGCGTCGAAGTCCCTCAGGTCGGCGTCGACGAAGCACACGACGTCGCCGCTGGTCACCAGGAGCGAACGCCACAGGACCTCGCCCTTGCCGGGCAGCGCGGGAACGCGGGGCAGGATCGCGTCGCGGTGCACGACCCGGGCCCCGGCCGCGGCCGCGACCTCGGCCGTGCGGTCGCGGGAGCCGGAGTCGACGACCACGAGTTCGTCGACGAGCGGCACCGCGTCGGTCATCAGCTCGCGGCGGATCGTGGCCACGATGGCGCCGACCGTGGCCTCCTCGTCGAGCGCCGGCAACACGACACTGACCGTCGTCCCCGTGCGGTGTTTCGCGGCCAGCATCCGGTCCAGCGGACGCTCGGCCGCGGACCAGGAACGCCTGCTCAGCCAGCGTTCCACCTCTTCCAGCACGGCTCCTGGCCTCCTCGTGTGATCCATCTCGCGGTTCGGACGGCTATCTCAACCGTCCAGGGCTTCGGTTACAGTCTTGAACAACGCGAAGGACCGTCGCATGCCGGGGGTCCTCCCGCCGACAATCAAATACCGCTCATCCAGAGGGGCAGAGGGAAACGGCCCGTTGAAGCCCCGGCAACCCTCCAGTCGGTTCTCGTCGATCACGTACTCACGTTGTTCAGGACACGAGGCCACCGGCTAGGGAAGGTGCCAAATCCGTCTCATGGCGAAGTTCGCCCTGAGGAAGATGAGGAGAAAGGGCCTCCCCTCCATGTCTGCACAGACCGTTGAAAGCCGTACCTCCACCGAGAACCCGTCCGACTCCGCCGGCACTTCCGTGGATCTCGGTCCGGCGTCCGGGCTTTCCTGCCGCGAATGCGGCCAGCGTTTCGAACTTGGCCCGATCTTCGCCTGCGAACTGTGTTTCGGACCGCTCGAAGTGGCTTATGACCTGCCGCTCGGCGACCCCGAGGCGCTGCGCAAGCAGATCGAGGCGGGCCCGGAGAACATCTGGCGTTACGCGCCGCTGCTGCCCGTCCCCGCCGACGTGGCCGACAAGCCGAACCTGAACCCGGGCTTCACCAAGCTGGTCAAGGCCGAGAACCTGGCGCGCGAGCTGGGCGTCGAGTCCGGCAAGCTGTTCGTCAAGGACGACTCCGGCAACCCGACGCACTCCTTCAAGGACCGCGTCGTCGCCCAGGCCCTGGAGGCCGCCCGCGCCTTCGGCTTCACCACGCTCTCCTGCTCCTCCACCGGCAACCTCGCCGGCGCGGTCGGCGCCGCCGCGGCGCGGGCCGGATTCCGCTCCTGCGTGTTCATCCCGCACGACCTGGAGCAGGGCAAGGTCGTCATGGCCGCGGTGTACGGCGGCGAGCTCGTCGGCATCGAGGGCAACTACGACGACGTGAACCGCTTCTGCTCCGAGCTCATCGGCGACCCGCTGGGCGAGGGCTGGGGCTTCGTCAACGTCAACCTGCGGCCGTACTACGGCGAGGGTTCCAAGACGCTGGCGTACGAGATCTGCGAGCAGCTCGGCTGGCGGCTGCCGGACCAGCTGGTCATCCCGATCGCCTCGGGCTCCCAGCTCACCAAGATCGACAAGGGTCTCCAGGAGCTGATCAAGCTCGGCCTCGTCGAGGACAAGCCGTACAAGATCTTCGGCGCCCAGGCCGAGGGCTGCTCCCCGGTGTCGACCGCCTTCAAGGCCGGACACGACGTCGTACGCCCGCAGAAGCCGGACACCATCGCCAAGTCGCTCGCCATCGGCAACCCGGCGGACGGCCCGTACGTCCTGGACATCGCGCGCCGTACGGGCGGGGCGGTGGAGGACGTCAACGACGAGCAGATCGTGGACGCCATCAAGCTGCTGGCCCGCACCGAGGGCATCTTCGCGGAGACCGCGGGCGGTGTGACGGTCGGCGTCACCAAGAAGCTCATCGAGGCCGGTCTCCTCGACCCCACGCTCACCACGGTGGTGCTCAACACCGGTGACGGACTCAAGACCCTGGACGCGGTGGCCGCCACGTCCCAGGCGACCGCCACCATCCGCCCGAGCCTGGACGCCTTCCGCGACGCGGGCCTCGCCCACTGAGCCATGTGCGAGGGGCTCGTTGAGCGCTGAGCCATGTGCGAGGGGCTCGTTGAGCATTGAGCCATTGAAGTGGCGCCTGCTGAGCACTGAGCCACTGCCGAACGACTAGGAGCACCGAACCATGAGCGTGAACGTCCGCATCCCCACGATCCTGCGCACTTACACCGGCGGCAAGGCCGAGGTCGCCGCCGAGGGCGCGACGCTGGCCGAGGTCATCGCCGACCTGGAGAAGAACCACACCGGGATCGCCGCGCGCGTCCTGGACGACCAGGGCAAGCTGCGCCGCTTCGTCAACGTGTACGTCAACGACGACGACGTGCGCTTCGAGCAGGGCCTGGAGACGGCCACGCCCGACGGTGCCGGTGTTTCGATCATTCCGGCGGTCGCGGGCGGCTGAACAACCCCGCGTTTGTTTTCGGAATTGCCCCCTCCGCAAGAGAAGCGGAGGGGGCAATTCAACATGGTTGAGCGGGGTACAGTTGGGGAAGCCCCCTCGCTTCCGGCGCCGAGCGCATATGAGAACGCGACAACGTGGTGCCAAAGTATGCGAGCCCTTTGCGCCTTAAGTGCGCTTTGCCCGGCCCGACTTGCCCCGGAATGTTGAATTGATGGCATTCCGCTCCCCTCGTGCGCCCGGAATTCTCGTCCGATTGACCTGTTGCAGAGGGCAGTTGGGCAGATACATTCAGCCGCGGTCGACGCGTTCCGGCGCACACCCTCTCCTGTCGGAGGGTGCAGGTCTGACCCGGGTCCGCGAAGTGTGGTCCCGTGCAAGGGCCAGTAATAGGGGAGTTAGGCATGGCTCAGGGCACCGTCAAGTGGTTCAACGCGGAGAAGGGGTACGGCTTCATCGCGGTCGACGGTGGTGCGGATGTTTTCGTCCACTACAGCGCGATCCAGATGGACGGTTACCGCACCCTTGAAGAAGGTCAGCGAGTCGAGTTCGAGATCTCGCAAGGCCAGAAGGGTCCGCAGGCGGACATGGTCAAGCTCGCCGTCTGATCTCGGCGCGATCGACCACCGACGCACGCAAGCATGAAGGGGGCCGCCCCAAGGGGCGACCCCCTTCAAGCATCCCCGTTCGCCCACCCACCCACCCGTAGGCGCGGGGTTGGATGGCTCCGGCCCTTCCTGGGGCTCCGCCCCAGACCCCGTATCGCGCCTGAAGGGCGCTCGTCCTCAATCGCCGGACAGGCTGAGGTGGCCGACGCTGGCCAGCACCGAGCAGTTAGGGGCGCGGGGAACTGCGCGACCAGCCACGCACGGTCCGCAGGATCGGGAGGGTTTAGGGGCGCGGGGAACTGCGCGAGACGCGGGCACGGTCCGCGGACGAAGACGGGTTTTGGGGGCGCGAGGAACTGCGCGAGAAGCGACCACGGCCCGCAGGATCGAGGGGGTTCAGGGGCGCGGGGAACTGCGCAAAGAACCCCCGACCGCACGGCCCGCCCCCGGCACCCAGCGGCCAGGACCCCCGGACCCCAAGGGGCGGAGCCCAGGGGCGAGAGCCCGGGGAGCGAAGCCCCGGGACGGCGGCACCCCGCCAAGCAAAGGCGCACCCCGCCAAGCAAAGGCGCACCCCGCCAAACAAGGCGCACCCCCAACCAAAGGCCCCCGGTTCAAGAGACTCGCTTGCACTCGCAGGGGCCGAGTGCTAATCATTGGCGTTAGCACTCTCCGAGTGAGAGTGACAGAACTTGGATCGGGTCAGTGAGGCCCGCAGCCCATGTGGGGCAAGGAACCACAAGGGATGCAGGCCGTCCGTCGCGGGCACCGACGCGGTCCACGAAGAACGCCACCCCTGTCCGGGAGGACCACTTCACATGGCCAAGATCATCGCGTTCGACGAGGAGGCACGGCGCGGTCTCGAGCGCGGGATGAACCAGCTCGCCGACGCCGTCAAGGTCACCCTCGGCCCCAAGGGCCGCAACGTCGTCCTCGAGAAGAAGTGGGGCGCCCCCACGATCACCAACGATGGTGTTTCCATCGCCAAGGAGATCGAGCTCGAGGACCCGTACGAGAAGATCGGCGCCGAGCTGGTCAAGGAAGTCGCCAAGAAGACGGACGACGTCGCCGGTGACGGAACGACCACCGCGACCGTCCTCGCCCAGGCCCTGGTGCGCGAGGGTCTGCGCAACGTGGCCGCCGGCGCCAACCCGATGGCCCTGAAGCGCGGCATCGAGAAGGCCGTCGAGGCCGTCTCCGCCGCCCTCCTGGAGCAGGCGAAGGATGTTGAGACCAAGGAGCAGATCGCTTCGACGGCCTCCATCTCCGCCGCCGACACCCAGATCGGCGAGCTCATCGCCGAGGCCATGGACAAGGTCGGCAAGGAAGGCGTCATCACGGTCGAGGAGTCGCAGACCTTCGGTCTCGAGCTCGAGCTCACCGAGGGCATGCGCTTCGACAAGGGCTACATCTCGGCGTACTTCGCGACCGACATGGAGCGTATGGAGGCGTCGCTCGACGACCCGTACATCCTGATCGTCAACTCGAAGATCAGCTCGGTCAAGGACCTGCTGCCGCTCCTCGAGAAGGTCATGCAGTCCGGCAAGCCGCTGCTGATCATCGCCGAGGACGTCGAGGGCGAGGCCCTGTCGACCCTGGTCGTCAACAAGATCCGTGGCACCTTCAAGTCCGTCGCCGTCAAGGCTCCGGGCTTCGGCGACCGCCGCAAGGCCATGCTCGGTGACATCGCCATCCTCACGGGCGGCACCGTCATCTCCGAGGAGGTCGGCCTCAAGCTGGAGAACGCCGGTCTCGACCTGCTCGGCCGCGCCCGCAAGGTCGTCATCACCAAGGACGAGACGACGATCGTCGACGGCTCCGGTGACAGCGACCAGGTCCAGGGTCGTGTCAACCAGATCCGCGCCGAGATCGAGAACAGCGACTCGGACTACGACCGCGAGAAGCTCCAGGAGCGCCTCGCCAAGCTCGCCGGCGGCGTGGCCGTCATCAAGGCGGGCGCGGCCACCGAGGTCGAGCTCAAGGAGCGCAAGCACCGCATCGAGGACGCCGTTCGCAACGCGAAGGCGGCCGTCGAGGAGGGCATCGTCGCCGGTGGTGGCGTGGCCCTGCTCCAGGCCTCCGCGGTGTTCGACAAGCTCGAGCTCGAGGGCGACGAGGCGACCGGCGCCAAGGCCGTGAAGCTGGCCCTGGAGGCCCCGCTCAAGCAGATCGCCGTCAACGGTGGTCTCGAGGGTGGCGTCATCGTCGAGAAGGTCCGCAACCTGCCCGTCGGCCACGGCCTGAACGCCGCGACCGGTGAGTACGTCGACATGATCGCCGAGGGCATCATCGACCCGGCGAAGGTCACGCGTTCCGCGCTCCAGAACGCCGCCTCCATCGCGGCGCTCTTCCTCACCACCGAGGCCGTCATCGCCGACAAGCCGGAGAAGGCCGCCGCGGCCGCTCCGGGCGGCATGCCGGGCGGTGACATGGACTTCTGATCCCAACGGATCGGTGGTTCACGGCAGTTCGCTGCCACAGCTGTACGCCGAGGGCGGCATCCCCATCGCGGGGGTGCCGCCCTCGGCCGTTCGTCCTGCGTGCCAACCGAACCGGGCGGACTACGGAAAACCGAAGGTCGATACGGGTGCTGGCGCCATGGTGCGAGGGGGCCGGGCCGGGCAAGCTTGAGGCACAGAGAGGGGCGATGGGACGCCCCGACTGGCACCAATCCGGGGGACCTTCATGACCACCACACGACTGCGTACCCGCTCCGTCGCGGCCGTGCCACGCACCGCTCTCACCGCTCTCACCGCCCTCACCGTCCTCGCGGTCGGCGCACTCGGCGGATGCGGCCCGATGGACGACACGACGTTCAAGGACGACACGACGGTGAAGTCCACGATCACGGCGGTACGCATAGACGGGACGTCGGACGGCTTCCGGGTCCGCGGAAAGCAGGGCCTCACCACCTCCTCCGTGCACCGCGAGGTCACCTACCGGGGCAAGAAGAAGCCGACGGGATCGACGTATCGCGTCGAGAACGGCGTCCTGGTCCTCGGCGGCTGCGCGGGCCGCTGCTCGGTGGACTACGTGGTGGACGTCCCGGCCGGGATCCCCGTCACGGGCTCGACCAAGGCGGGCGGCCTGAGCCTGTCCGCCGTCGGTCAGGTGCAGGTGTCGACGGGCGACGGCGCCGTCAAGGTCCGGGGCGCGACGGGCCCGGTCGACATCCGCACGAGCAACGGCTCGATCGACGCGAACGGCCTGAAGGGCACGGCCACCACCGCCCGCACCTCCAACGGCGCGATCACCCTCACCCCCGCCACCGTCCAGGACGTCACGGCCCAGACCAGCAACGGCAGCATCACGGTGACGGCCCCCCGCGCCCCCTACCGGGTCTCGGCCCAGTCCACCCACGGCCACAAGGCCCTCGGCATAACCGACGCCCCCTCCGCCCCCCACCACCTCACCCTGACGACCACCAACGGCGCCATAACCCTGAACCCGGCCAAGTAACCCGAGTAACCCCCGCGAACCTGCCATCCCCCGCCCCACATTGGCCAGTTCCGGTCACCGTTCGCACGGGTACGACTGTGAACTGCAATGACCGCTGACTAGAGTTGTGGGGCAAGGGCTTTACGGGGGAGGGGTTTTGGCAACCAGCGAGGACAAGGCCGCGCCGCAGTCGCCGCCATGGACGTTCGGCATGCTCGGCCTGGGGGCGGCGGCCGCGGGCGACGTGGTCACCGAACTGTCGTCCTTCACCAACTTCCAGCAACGCGTCGACGAACTGATCCGCACCCTCAAGGGCTCACCGGCCGGCCCCGGCGAGGTGGGCCAGGAACGCCTGCCGCGCGAGCACTTCGGAGGAGGCGCCGGCGCCTTCACCGAAGCCTCCGGCCTCTACACCTCGTACGAGACGGTGATCACCGAACTGGAGCGCCTGTCGGCCCTGTTGTCGGACTCCATGGAGGGCATGGGCATCGCGGTCCTCGCCTCGCACAAGGGCTACGAGAACATCGACGCGGACGTACGCAAACGCATGATCGCGATCAGCGCGGAAGCGAAGAAGCACTACGGGGGCGACTACACCCCCGAGCAGACACACCCCGGTCCGAAATCCCCGTCGGGCGGCGACGCCGGAGGAACGATCTGATGGGCGCGAGCACCCCCTTCGAGGGAATGAGCCACGAGGCGATGCTGGCGTGGCTGGACCAGGCGAACAGCGGCACGGTCCAGGGCGCGGCCGACCGGCTGGCGGCCGCGGCCAAGGAGATCCGCAAGATCGCGGAAGACCTGAAGGTCCGCCCCCAGTGGGTGGAGTGGAAGGGCGCGGGCGCGGACGCGTTCCGCACCTGGAGCGCCGACCTGGCCAACGCGACCCTGCGCCTGGGCGACTTCAGCGAAGGCTCCTCAAAATGGCTGGGCCACGCCTCGAACGCCATCGCCTCCGCCCAAGCCTCCATCCCCCGCGACCAGCCAGCCGCCCAGGCAAACCTGACCGCAGCCAAAGCCGCCCACAACGACCCGGACGCGGCGCAGATCGCACGCAAATCAGCATCCGAACTGGCCGCCCTGGAAGCCGACAAGGAGAAGGTCCGGCAGGAGGCCGTAGCCCAGATGCGAAAACTGGGCCAGGCGTACGAGCAGTCTGCGACGCAGATGAACGTCTTGGAACGGCCGAAGTTTCCCCCGCCGCCGACTGCGATCGCGCCGGAGTACGACCGCTCGCGTGATCGTAACGGCATGGACGTTGGCTCAGGTCGTGCAGGCCAGGACACCGCGTCTCCTGCCCACGTCACACCAGCACGCGCAGCGCGCGAACAAATGCCGGATTCTGACGCCTCTAGGCAGGCGCGCCAACCAGGTCTCGGCGTGCCTGAGCCCCAAGCGCTGATTGACGCTCAACGGCCTGTGCGGACGGATATCGACTCGGTCACCTCGTTCCCAGGTGCCGTACAAACACCAGGGCCCGGTGGGAATGCAACCGGGCCGGCGACCAGCGGTGAGAAACCGGCCGTGAGCCTGTATCCGCCAGCTTTCCGCGGAGGGCTAAGCGCGTCTCCAGTACCGGTCGACCCAGAACCCCCTACGGCTGGGCAGCGATCTCCATGGATGTCTGGGGAGAGTCCGTCTGGTCGTACTTCCGTACGCATGCCCGCTAACAGTCCCGGTATCACCGGTGGTCGGCCGATGCCGGCTCCGCAGAGTCGGTCAGGTGGGCAGATTCCCAAGGGAACAGTTGTAGGCGCCGGGGATACACAAACCCACGGTGCGACGAGGCCTATTACAGGAGCCGGCCCTGTCGGGCAGGTAGCGGGACGGCCGGGCGCAATGCCTAAGCAGGGACCGATGCCCTTGCGCAGCGGGGTGAGTGGCGGAAGCGCACAGCAAGCGGGGCGAGCTGCCGGTCCCCGTTCCGTATCGGCAGGCGCGAATGGGGAACGAGGAGGCATCTCTGGCGGGAGGCCAATCGCTGGCAATGCCGTTGGCGGAGCCGCTGGTGTGGGGCGACCGCCCCGAGACTCACAAAAAGGACGGTCGCAGCGTGAGGCGGGCGGCAGTGCCCGTGGCAACCTCGTCGAAGACGATGAGACATGGCTGCGGGATGACCCCCGAGTTGTACCTCCGGTCATCGACTGACATGTCTAGAAAGGTGCGAGAGAAGCTCATGCCAAAGAGCGGTCGTCGGTGTAAACGCGGGTCTGCTGCGGTATCGGCTTTGTGTGGCCTGTTGTTGCTGGACGCCGCAGTCACACCGGCCTGGGCGGATTCGATGCGCGAAAAGCAGTGGTTCCTCGACGCCATGAAGGCCGACGACATGTGGCACACCAGTAGGGGAACAGGCATCACCGTCGCTGTGATTGATTCAGGCGTCGACTCAAGTAATCCCGATTTGGCCGGACGAATTCTGCCAGGAAGGGACTTTGCGCAGGGGCAGCCCGGCGACGAACACACTGACTTGGAAGGTCACGGCACCGGCATGGCCGGGCTGATCGCTGGAACGGGGGCACGAGATGGCGGATTCGGCGCCTTCGGTCTTGCTCCGGGCGCAAAGATCCTGCCAGTCCGCATGCCTAAATCAGGTGACGTTAATCAAGCCGAAGGCGATAAGCGGTTCAATGTCACGGCTTCCCAGGCTATTCGCTACGCAGCCGACCATGACGCGAGAGTCATCAACATTTCTCTGGCGAGCGCCGAAGGTTCGCCCCAGCTAAGTGCAGCAGTGAAATACGCTTTGGATAAAGGTTCGTTGGTATTCGCTGCCGTTGGGAACAGTGGCGACAGCGGCAACGAAGTCGAGTACCCCGCTGCTACGCCGGGTGTTGTGGGCGTGGGCGCCGTCGGCAAGGACCTTCACAGGACCGCATGGTCGCAATACGGCCCCCAGGTGGACATGGCCGCCCCGGGCGCCGAGATGGTCCACGCCTGCGGAGGCAAGACCGGCCTCTGCAAGACCGACGGCACCAGCGACGCATCGGCCCTCGCCTCCGCCTCCGCCGCCCTGATCTGGTCCAAGCACCCGACCTGGACCAACAACCAAGTACTCCGAGTCATGCTGAACACCATCGGCGCCCCCACCGACGGGTCGAAGCGGAACGACTCGATCGGCTACGGGATCGTCCGCCCCCGCGTCGCCCTGGAGAACCCCGGCGACCCGGGCCCGGCGGACGTATACCCTCTGCCCGACCTCACGCCGTCACCGACACCCTCCGCACCGAGCCCGGCCGCCGCCCCGGCCAGGGCGGACGCGCCCCAGGCAAGCAAGCCTGAAGACGGGTCAACTAGCGCGCCCTACTGGGTGGTTGGTGCGACAGGCATCCTGGTCGTAGGTCTAGGACTCTGGGCTCTGCGCAAGCGTCGCCAAGGAGTCGGCGCCCTCTGAGCCGACGGAGGTAGACGGGGAGGCCGACCGCTTGGTCACGCGGGAGGGAGCCCCCTGGGGCCCCCGGCCCGCCGCCGCGCGCGCCTCGGCGGCGTGGGCGCGGACCCGTTCGGAGGGGAGGGCGCCGACGGGCAGCCGGGGATCCGGTTCGCCTCGGCAGGGCCCGCATTCGCCGCCCGGCAGAGCCTCCGGGCGACCCGGGGCGCCGCACTTCGCGCACTCCAGGATGCGCAGTACCGGGGGCGGGGGCGGCGGTGCCGGGGGCAGCTTGGAGATGAGACGGGTCCGGGTCAGGGCGGCCGGGCTGTGGACCGGGGTGGGGAGACCGGCGGTCAGGGCGCGCAGGACGTCCTGTTCGGCCGCGCCCCGCTCGAACCACGCGGCAGCCAGCGGTGCCAGTTCCGCGCAGTCCCTCGCCGAGAGGGAGAGCGCGGGCGCGGTGCGGCCCAGCGCGGCGAGCAGGATCAACGCACGACTGCGCGAGGCCAGTTGGGCAACCGCCGCAGCGCCCTGCGGAGGCGGTGACGGTGCCGGTGCCGGTGCCGGTGAACTGTCGTCGCCACCCCCACGGGTGAATTCCGCCCACCACGCGTCGTCCCGCGCCGCCCTCGAGAACCAAGTACGGGTCACCCAGCGCGGACTGTCCGAGCCGCGCAAATGTTCCCGCCCCCGACGCAGATGGCCCGCGTGAACGAGGCGCTGAAGCGCGGTTCGCAGGGCGCACTGGCCGTACGGGAGCACTGTGGCCAGCGTCTTCGCGGACATGTCCGCGCCTTCCGGAAGCCGGTCGATGTACCCGGCGACCGCAGCCTCACGGGGCGGAAGGTGCAGGAAGTCGTGGTTGGTGCGCGGCTGTTGGCCCGGTACGCACCGTTTCCCGTAACCAGGATTGGCCATCGGGTGCTGGTCCGGATGCGCGGAGAACGGGTCGGCACTAAAGTGGCTGTCAGCCATCGGATCGCTCATTTCGATCGTGGTGGTCGCGCCGCCGGATCGCTCGTTACGATCTTGCGGCCAGCCCCCGCAGGTGTTTGCGCGCCTGTCGGGGGCCGTTTGCTGTCTGGACGCTAGAGGGTTGTCACCCTCCGTGGCAAGTCGAACGCGGAAAGTGCCCAGCGTGACAGCGCGTGCCCAACTGCCGGGGAGGGTGGGCGGGTTGAGGCCCTCCGCCCATTCGATTTACAGCACGGCTCGGCACACAGCGCTTGAGCTTCGGACCCTACGCAAACGAGCCGGCCACCCCCGTGAAGGTGACCGGCTCGCGGCTCGGCTGGGTAAAGGGCGGCGCCGCTCGCGGCCCTGTCCATCGTCACGACGGCGAGCGGCGCGCGTCGCGGAACCCCCATGGTCATGTGCGGGTTCCTGGCGAGGTCACCGTGCTCGGCCTCAGTGACTCCGTTGATCAGGATGGAGGGGGCGTGGCGTTCTCGCCCGCGACAAGCTCTAGTTGGAGGCGGGCGGAGCGCCGGCGGACCAGAAGTCGGAGTGGACGTTGGGGAGGGGGAGCGGCCACGTGTCAACGTTGGAGGTGCCGTTGGGTTGGCTGGTCGGCTCGGCTACGGAGGATTCCTTGACGCAAGGGGTGTCGACCTCGAAGTCGACGTTGCCCTTGGCGCCGACCGACACGGAAATGGCGAAGCCGTCCCGACTCTGCGCGAAGATCGCAGGCATCTGGGGGTCCGGGTTGACGGACTTGATTGCGTAGCCGCTCTGCTTCCAGAACCGCTCGACCAGACCGAGGAAGTTCCCGCGGCGCTGTTCGGAGACGATCGTCATCACCATGCGCCGACGCGTCACGTCGCAGCTTCCCGTGGTGGTCGCGGTAGAGGACCACCGCACTTCCGGCTTGATGGCCGCGAATGTGGCGTCCAGCATGGCGTCGGCCCGATCCGCTGCCTCCTGCATGTTCATGTCCAACCCCTTCTTTCTGGAAGCAGCACCATCAGCACCATCGATTGCGCCGCACCCTGTGAGCAGCAGGCCTGTCAGAGCCAATGTCGCGGTTTGAGTGAATCGCCGATTCATCGGTACGGCTCCGTTGTGATCCTGTCCGAGTGCCCGGAGACGATGCGAGCGATGTTCTTCGCCGACACCGGGTCCCGCTCGGGGCTGAAATAATTGGAGTGCGCGGGCGTGGGACTGCCGTCGGAGAAGGGGAGTGGGCCGTCACTCACAGCGAAGCGCGTGGCTCCGAAGGCCTCGCTGGCAGGGTCCCTGCCGAACCAGTTCTGCGTCGGGTCGGCGAGACTCTCCCCGACGAAAGTACCGACTGGTCCCAACACCGACCCGAGCGCGCCACCGATGACCTGCTTCCCTGACGGGGCCCAGCTGATGAGATCGTGGTTTGCCGCTCCCACGAACACACAGATCGTGAGCGACGCTCGCGGCGTGTGTCCACGGCTTGTCGCCGTTTCCACTCTGGGGCTGTGCGGAGTGCCTTTCCGCGGCCGCGGTCTTCAGCTGCTCCCACTCGTCCCACCCCATACCCGTCCTCACCCGTGCCCTTTCGCCACGCAACCGGATCAGTCATCGCGCCAACCCAGCCGAGACTAGGGGCTGCTGAGGAACCAGTACTGAGTACCCGTACCTATTTGGCTAGGAGCGCAGTGCTTGAGCTTCGAGGCGTACGCGAACGAGCCGGCCACCCTGCGAGGGTGACCGGCTCGGTCTCGGCGAACTTCCTTGTCAGGCCGCCGTGTTGGATGCCTTCACGTCGGCGATGAAGGCCGACCATGCGCCTGCCCGGAACACGAGCGTCGGGCCGTGCGGTGCGGTCTTCGAGTCTCGGACGGGGACGATGTGGGCGTGGTCGTCGCACACCTCGAGGCAGTCGCCGCCATCTCCTGCGCTGTAGGTCGACTTGCGCCAGCGGCCCACCTCAAGGCAGTTGCCGCCGTCTCCGCCGCTGTAGCTGGACTTCTGCCAGCGGGCTATTTCGAGGCAGTTGCCGCCTTCACCCCCGCTGTAGCTGGACTTGTGCCAAGTGGCCTTGTTCAGGTCGTACTCAGGGCTGATCCTCATGGGCGTAATCCTCCGCCACTGACTCGATCAGGGCCAGGGATTCGGACGGTGACAGTGCGCTGGCCCCCACAAGATCGTAGGTAAGTTCGTGGCGCGCGACGGTGGCGGGATCGTCTTCCAGCCGCCCGGTCCCGAGCCCGTCGACGAATGCCAGCGGGGGAGCGTCCGCGAACGCCATCAGCTTGAGCGCGCCGCTCATCGCGGCGTGAGCTCCGGCGTTGAACCGCAGCACTTGGACGATGATGCGGTGGCGGAAGCCGAGGGCGGCGACATGCGCCAAGGCTTCGGCCATCACCGCGTTGCCGCCTACACCGCGACGCAGCACCGACTCGTCAAGTACGGCCCACATCAGCGGGGTTGTTGGATCGTCGAGAAGCTGGGTGCGTTCCAGTCGGGCCGCGACCAGCTCATCGATCGCGGGCTCCGGCGCGGTCGGGCGGTGGGCGCGAAAGACGGCACGCGCGTACGCCTCGGTCTGAAGGAGGCCCGGAATCAGAGAGGGCGCGTACTCGCGGATCGTCGTCGCGACAGCCTCCGCTTCCGCTGCCTCCGCGAAGTGATCCGGGTATTTCGACTTCGCCGCCGCGACGCAGTTGCGGGTGAAGAAGCCGTCCGTGCCCAGGATCTCGTCGATCTGGCGGGCGTATTCGAGGTGCATGCGGCGGGTGCCCGCTTCGAGTTGGCCGATGAAGGAGCCGGAGACGAAGAGGGGCTGGCCGAGTTCGTCCTGGGTGAGGCCGGCTTTTTCGCGGGCGAAGCGGAGTTCGGCGCCGAGGAAGGCGCGGGGGGAGGAGGAGGGGTCGAGGTCCTTGGATCCTGGCATGGGCAACTCCCTGGACATGCGGGGTTGTTGGGTTGCCGTCGGTAGTCAGGCTAGCCGGAGTCGGCCACGCTGGGTGAGGAAAGCAGAACACTCGGTGTGCAGGAGGGCAAGGCAGATGGCGCTGACCGCAATGGAGCGGATTCGGGCGGCGGAGGAGGCGGTGGAGCAGCTCCGTACGGAATTGGACCGGGCCGGGGTGGTGCTCCCGTCGCTGCGGATCGACCCGCTGAC
The DNA here is from genome assembly GCF_003627815.1 of Streptomyces hundungensis. Lineage (NCBI taxonomy): Bacteria > Bacillati > Actinomycetota > Actinomycetes > Kitasatosporales > Streptomycetaceae > Streptomyces > Streptomyces hundungensis. The sequence goes on along the minus strand of NZ_CP032698.1, from coordinate 3,972,955 downwards.
GTGCGGGGGTCACGTCCTGTTCCCGCTGGTGGACCTGGGGCGCTGCAACATGGACATGGCGCTGCGTCTGGTGGCCGTACTGGCCGGGACGTACAGCGGGGAAGGGGCGCCGCCGGTGGGCGACACCCCTTCCTCTGCTCCTGCTGAGCGTTCCTAGCCGAGGCCGTTGCGTCGGCGCCGCAGCCAGACCAAGCCGGCGCCCACGCCGACCAGGAGCACCGCCGCGCCCGCAAGCGCAGCGATCTGGGTGCCCGTGTTGGCCAGGCCGCGGTTCGCGTGCGGGGTGTGGGTGGGGGTGGGGGTGGGGGCGGGCTTGTGGCCGCCCTGGCCGGAGGGGGCGGGGGCCGGGGGCGACGGGGCGAGCGAGGCTCGCGCCTGACGAGCCCCGCCCCCGCGCGGCCTGCCGGTGTGAACCGGGCGGCCTTCACCTCAGCCATGTGAACTGGGCCGCCTACAACCCGAGTTCGGGCGCCACCGTGCTCGCCTTGGTGAAGACGGAGACCGGGTACTGGGTGTCGCAGTACTTGTTCCCGGTCGAGACGATGCCGATGAGGACGCCGTTCGCCACGAGCGGGCCGCCGGAGTCGCCGGCGCAGATGCTGTCGGTGGTTCCCTTGGTGGGGACGCCGCAGACGCGCAGGGACGGGTCGGAGCCCGGCTCTGTGAACGGCTCGCAGGTGGAGAGCGGGGCGAGCTTGAGGGTGGCCTGCTTGAGCTTCTGGCCGGGGGTGTTGGTGGCGGTCATGCCCCAGCCGTAGACGGATGCGGTACGCCCGTTCTCGTACAGCGCGGCGTCCTTCTTGGTGGCTATGCGGAGCGGCTTGTACGGGAGCGGCTTGGTCAGGGTGAGGACGGCGGCGTCGTGGTCGAGGGTGCCGATGTCGAACTTCGGGTCCACCGTGATCGCCTTGACGCGGCGGACGCGTCCGGCGTCGGTGGCGAGGTCGGTGCGGCCGCCCGTGACGGTGAGGGCCATCGGGTCCGGCGAGTTCCGCACGCAGTGGCCGGCCGTCAGCACCTTGTCCGGCGCGATGAGCGCCCCGCCGCACCACTGCGAGCCGTCGGGGTTCTCCAGTACGACCATGAACGGGTGCGCGGAGGTGCTGGTGACCGTCCCGCCGTGCACGGCTACGGCGGGTGAGGCGGCGAGGGCGACGAGGCCGGCGGCGGCGAGGAGGGTGGCGGTGAGGCGGGGGGTCGGCTTGGGCATCGGTTGCTCCCGGGGCGTTCGGCGGTTGGTCGGTGACCGAACAGTGCGCCGCCGTCCGTCCCACCCGCCAGGGCCGCCGCCCCATCCGGGACGCTGGAATGGTTGCGGCCCCTTTGAGCTGGGCGGATGTGAGGGGGTGGAACGGGGTTCCGGGATGCGGGGAGGGGTGTCAGGGGGTGGGCGGGGTGGTGGGCGAAGTGGTGGCGGACCAGAAGTCGTCGTGGATGTACGGGCGCGGCAGGGGCTTGCCGCCCTCGTAGGCAGGGGCATTGGTGTCCACGTTGGACGGCGCGGTGGGCTTTGCCACCGGGGACGTTGCGGCGCAGGGGCTGGTGATGCCGAAGCGGAACTGTCCCTCACCGCCCACGGCCACCTCCAGACGGAAGCCGTCGGGGGTTGACGCGAAGATCGCGGGGAACTGGGCGTCCGACCGCACATTGGTCACGGTGAAGCCGCGGGCCTTCCAGTCGCGCTCGACGACCCCGAGGAGCCCGCCTCGACGTTGGGGAGACACGATCGTCATCACCATGAGCCCGCGGTTGACGTAGCCGCCCCCGGTGTCGGTGTTCTTCCAGTCCGTGCAACTGTTCTGGCCCGGTGCCTCGTGGACCCAGCGCAGCCCTGGGTTGATCCTCGTGACGGTCTCCTGGAGAACGGCGTCGGCCCTGTCGGCGGCCTGCTGCATGTTCATGTTCGGTGACTTCCCTGTGCGGTTGCCCGTGGAGGCGTGTGAGGTTGGGCCACACCCGGTCATGGTCAGCAACAGGAGCAGACCGCAGGCGCGGCGGAGGTGTGTCATCGGGGCTCCTGGGAGGTGACCAGTTGGGGCTGTCCCGCGACGATCGCGGCGATGTTGGCCGCGGAGACCGGGTCGTCGTCGAAGTAGTTCGAATGGGCCGGTACGGGCCCCTGCCCGTCGATGAAGGGGCGCGGGCCGTCACCGACCTGGAATCGATGGGCTCCGAAAGCGTGGTTCGCGGGATCGGTACCGAAGTAGATCTGGGAGGGGTCGCTCGCCGCGTCTCCGATTATGTAGCCCTCCAGGGCGCCTTCCGCGGCACCCAGGATCGTCCCCCCGGGCATCGGCACGACGAACCCTCCGAGCGCCCCGACGGCCGCTCCGCCCAGGACACCCGTCGCTTCCTTCTTGTTCGGCAGCATGGTCACGGGATCATTCTCGGCTGCGCCCACATAGACGTGGTCGCGTCCCACCCCGAGGTCGTCGGCGGTTTTCGCCTCCGTGCCCGGGCTCCCGACGAGGATGATGTCGTCGGCGCCGGGAATGCCGCCGGCCTGCTGCGCGGCCAGGCCGACGGTGAGCGAACCGTAGGAGTGGCCGATGGCGGTGATGTGCGGATCGGCGTTCTGGTTCGTCGTGCGGATGCCGTCCATGAAGTGGTTGTACGCCGTCGCGCCCACCTCGGCGTCGTGTGTTCCCATGACGGCCAGGTCATCGACGACTTGCTCGGCCGGTAGCTGTGGAGCGTCGTAGCCGAGCCAGACGATGGATGCACTGGAGTGGTCCAGGAAGGCGGCGGACTTGGCGGTCGCGCGGGCACGCTCGATGTCGTTCGTCGCGAAGTGCTCACTCAACTTGGTGGAGAGCCCCGGGACGTATGCGGAGACATTGCGAGCGGCATCGGGATCACCGAAGGAGACGATCGCACGGCCGTTGTCGTGGTCTCCGATCCCGAGCAGGTACATGGGCGGCACACCAGGTTCCGGAACGGCGTTCAGCTGCTTGTCGATGGACAGCAGTCCGGCCAACTTCGTCTTCGACGCCTCGTCGCCCGCTCCCGCCAACTTACCGATCAGCACCTGCAAGTTGTCCCGGTTCGCCGTGTCCCTGACCGCGCTCGGGATGCCTTCCAGGTTGCCGATGATGTCCGGGTAGGCGGCGAGGTACTCCTCGCGTTCCTTCTCCGTGAGGTAGGTCCACCAGGCCTTGCGTTCGGCGGGGGACTTGGCCGTGGGGATGTCGTTCTTCAGGTACTGGTCGGCGACCGCGCGCACCGCCGCCGCGTCGGCGGCCATGTCCTGCCAGGTCGCCGTGGCCACGCCGAGGCCGGGCTCGGCCTTGAGCTTGGCGAGGGTCGTGCTGAAGCGCTCGTCGACGCGGCGGGCTTCCTGGAGTGCGGCGAGGATCTGGTCCGCTATGGCCTGGGCCTTGGCGTGGTTCGGGTTGGTGTCGGTGAAGCCGGGCGGGGTCTGGGTGAGGGCCGGCGGGCGGGACAGCAAGGGCGATCCGCCCGTCGCGCTGCCGCCGGGGAGGGGCTGTTTCGAGATCAGGTTCTCCCCGCCGGGCGGATAGCTCACGGAGCCGTCCGTGCCGACGGTGAACTTCAACGCCGCCGCTTCGTCCAGGGCGTCCAGCAACTTCCGCTGGGGGCCCGCCAGTTCGTAGGCGAGTGAGTCCAGGGCCGTGCGGATCAGACCGCACTCGATGTGGATGTAGTCGTAGTTGCGGTCCAGGCCGCGCAGACGGCCGGCCGCGCTGTCCGCCGCGTTGCCGGTCTGGGACTTCTCGATCGCGCCGAGCATCTCGTTGCTGAGCCGGTCGCGGGCCGCGTCGGCATGGCGGCTGACGTCGCCCCAGCCGTCGGCCGCGCTCTGAAGACCGGCCGGCCGCAGGTCGCGGAGGTGCTGCCAGGTGAGCACGCCGTCAGCGCCCCTTCTCGTCGGCCGGGACAGGGTCGGCGTAACCGGCTATGGAGGACCGGACCGCGTGGTCGGTGCCGCCCATGGTGCGGGCCACTTCGCGCAACTTCGGTTCCAGGTCGGCGCACTCGTCGCGTACGGCGCCGAGCCGTTGCTCCCAGGACGTCAGGACGGTCTTGAGCGCCGTCACGCTCAGCAGCCCGGCACCGCTCGTGTCGAGACCGGCATGGGCCGTGATCAGTCCGGACCTGGCCGTGTCGGTGTCGGTGCGCAGCGAGTGGGCGGCACCGGCGGCGTCGTTCCAGGGTTTGGGGGTGTGATGGAGGTCGCCCCCGCCCGGTGCGGCCGAGGCCAGGTGCAGGGACGGGGCGGGCGGCGGTCCCGCCTGGTCGAGCAGGCGCTGCCAGCTTTCCGGATATGCCGCGGTACTCATGTCCCCCCGCGCCCTCGTTCCCCGTGCGGCCTCCGCGCCGCCCGTACAAAGTTAGGCATGTAGATCTTGAGCCGGGCAAGCGCCCGCAGCACGTCGGCCGAAAATGGTGGCGCTTCGCGTAGCAGGGGGCGTACGGCCCGCGCAAGAGTGATTCGCCTCAGGGGCGGGCGGTAAAGGGGGCGGGCAGCCGGGGCATGAGGGGGCTTCGGACGGTCAGAGGGCCGCGTGCAGGGCCGCTCGTAGGTGGCCCTGGGAGTCGGACAGGAGGCGGGCGGCGGTGGCGCCCTCCACCCCGCCGAGGATGACCAGGATCGCGTTCTTCACCTCGCCGTCCGTGGCGGCCAGCGCGGCCTCGATCTCGGCGTCGCCCGCCCCCGTGGCCAGTGCCACGATGCGGCGCGAGCGGGCGCGGAGCTTCTCGTTGGAGGCCCGTACGTCGACCATCAGGTTCCCGTAGGTCTTGCCGAGCCGGATCATCGTGATCGTCGAGATCATGTTGAGGACCAGCTTCTGGGCCGTGCCGGACTTCAGCCGCGTCGAGCCCGTCAGGAGCTCCGGGCCCACCACGACCTCGATGCCGTGCTCGGCCGCCGCCGCAAGCGCGCTGTCCGCGTTGCAGGAGAGGCCGATCGTGAGGGCGCCGAGCCGCCGCGCGTGCTCGACCGCGCCGACCGCGTACGGGGTGCGGCCCGAGGCCGAGACGCCGACGACGGTGTCCAGGGAGGTCAGGCCGAGCGCCGTCAGGTCCTCGGCCGCCAACTGCCGGGAGTCCTCCGCGCCTTCGACCGCCCGGACCATCGCGGAGGGACCGCCCGCGATGAGGCCGACGACCTCGGAGGGGTCCGTGTTGAAGGTGGGCGGGCACTCGCTGGCGTCCAGGACGCCGAGCCGCCCGGCCGTGCCGGCGCCCGCGTAGACCAGCCGGCCGCCGCTCGCCATCCGCGCGGCCGTGGCGTCGATGGCCGCCGCGATGTCCGGGAGCCGCTCGGCGACGGCCGCCGGGACCGTGGCGTCCTCGCCGTTCATGATCCGCGCGATCTCGGCGGTCGGCAGCTGGTCGATCTCCGCGAGCTCGGGCCGGAACGCCTCGGTGGTGAGGGTGGCCAGTTGGGCGCGGAGCTCGGCGTAGTCCTGGGTGGTCATGGTGACGCTGCTCTTTCTCTGCGGACGGCTCTGGCGGGTGCGAAGGGGTGGGGCCGGTGGTGGTCTCAGCGGGTGCGGGGGTTGTGGCGGTGGGCCAGCGCCTCGTACGAGGCGGAGAGGGCCGGGGCCGCGGTTTCGTAGGTGCGCTGGGCGATGCCGATGAACAGGCAGTCCACGACGAGGAGTTGGCTCGTACGGGACGACATCGCGGCCGGGCGCAGCTCGCTCTCGCGCGCCGTGGACGTGGTCAGGACGTGATCGGCGTACTGCGAGATCGGGCCGTCCGGGCGGCCGGTGATCGCGATCGTGGTGGCGCCGCGGTCGAAGGCGACCCGCAGGGGCTCGATGACGTCGCCCGTCGAGCCGGAGTGGGTGATGGCGACCGCAGCGTCCCCCGAGCGCAGTTGCACGGCGTTGGTGACGGCCAGGTGCGGGTCGGTGTGGGCGTGGGCGATGAGGCCTATGCGCAGTAGCTTCTGCGCCAGGTCCTGGCCGACCAGGGACGAGGCGCCGACGCCGTAGATGTCGATGCGCCGGGCACCCGCCAACGCGCCCACCGCGGCGCCCAGTTGGACGGTGTCGAGGGCGGCCGCGGTGTCGGCGAGGGTCTGCTGCTCGTCGTAGGCGAGCTTGGCGACGACGTCCGCGATCGGGTCGTCCACCGCTATGTCCGCGGTGACGGCGGGGGCCCGGCCCGACTGCTGCTGGGCGGCGAGGCCCGCGAGCGCGAGGCGCAGGTCGCGGTAGCCGGGGTAACCCAGGAGGCGGGCGGTGCGCACGACGGTGGCCTCGCTGGTGCCGGTGAGCTCGGCGAGGCCGGTGACCGTGAGGGCCGCGCAGCCGGCCGGGTCGCCGGCGACGGCTTCGGCGACCCGCTGCATGGAGCGGGTCATGGACGGGGCGAGCGTGCGCACCTTGGCCGCGAGGGCGGCCGGCGCGGGCGGGGCACCCCCGCTGAAACTTTCCTTCACGTAATGGGTCACCTCTGAAAGATATTTTCGGGACGGGGTGAGGTCAACCCCCTCGGGCCACCCCTCGGGCCCCGCATCGGTCCCACCTCGGTCCCACCTTCGGCCCACCCTCGGTCCACCCCTCGGCCCGGTGGCGCTGGTGCGGCTGGGGTGACAATGGAGGGCATGGACGACGTACAACCTCTGGAACAAGCCCTGCACGCCGCCCGCGCCCTGGTCCTCGCCGACCTCGCGGCGCGCGACGTGGCGCACGCGGACGTCGTCTCGATGGTCGAGGACGCGGTGACCCACCGACGCTGGTGGGTGGAGCAGTGGCCCGAGGGCACGGAGTACGTCGCGGGTCTGGTCGCCCAGGACGTACAGGACGCGCTCCTTGAGCGGTACGGACGCTGGCCGCTGTGCCCGGTGTGCGACGGCGGCGACCCGCACGCCCTCGACGTGGAGCCGGAGCTCGGGCCCGACCCGCACTGGGTGTGCGGCAAGGCGGGCGTCGTGGTGTCCCGCGTCGGCGGTCTCGGTGGGCTCGGTGGTCCCGTCGGATGACGCTCTACATCGACCCGCCGACCTGGCCGGGACACGGCCGCATGTGGTCGCACCTGGTCAGCGACGTCTCGTACGAGGAACTGCATACGTTCGCGGCGTCCATCGGCTGCCCTTCGCGCGCCTTCGACGGCGATCACTACGACGTGCCGTCCCACCGGTACGCGGACGCGGTGCGGGCGGGCGCGGTGGAGATCGGCTCGAAGGAGCTGGTACGCCGGCTGACCGGGGCGGGGCTCAGACGCCCGAAGGGGCGGCCGGCCTGAGGCCGGGCGCGGCCGGTTGCCGGGGGCGGACCCGGGGGTGGCCCGGGGGCAACCCGGGGGCGGACCCGGGCGACGCGGCACCTGGAGCGGCCGGTCCCGGAGCCGCCACGCGCCGCCGCTTCTGCCCCGGACGGAGGACTCCGGGGGCCGGAACTTGTCGCCGGTTCGGCTGCGGCCCGTAGCCAGACGATCGCGGATCGGCTAACTTCCTTGCCAGTAGTCGTGGTTCCGAAGTCTCAGCGCCCGCGGTTTACGCCGTGGGCGTTTGCTGTGCAGCAATGTCCGAGGACCAGGGCGATCACCTCACCCAGGGGTACTGACAAGCCAGTACCCCGCGATCCTCGACAGGGGAAACACATGGCAACCGGCACCGTGAAGTGGTTCAACGCCGAAAAGGGCTTCGGCTTCATCGCGCAGGACGGCGGCGGCCCGGACGTTTTCGTCCACTACTCCGCGATCAACTCCACCGGCTTCCGCGAGCTCCAGGAGAACCAGGCCGTGGTCTTCGACGTCACCCAGGGCCCGAAGGGCCCGCAGGCGGAGAACGTCTCCCCCGCCTAGTCAGTGACTCGCTGAATCAGTGATGCGGTGACCCCGGCTTCGGCCCGGGGGAACGCGGAGGCGCCCCGCACCCGAGGGATGGGTGCGGGGCGCCTTTGTACGTTCGACACCCGAGGGATGGGTGCGGGGCGCTTTTGTGCGTTCGGCACCCGGGGAATGGGTGCGGGGCGCCTTTGCCGGTGCGGCCGGGCGACCGGGCGGCCGGGTCTGGTCGGGCCCGGGGCCCGGAGTCCGGTCGCGTGCGGGTCAGGCCTCCACGCAGGCCGCCGCGGGCGCCCGCTCCGCCGAGCGGGCCACCACGCGGAACTGCGAGCGGTGCAGCCGCAGGGAGGCGGCGACCAGCACGAGCGCGAGCACCGTCATCGCGGCGCCCGCCCAGGCCGTGGCGGCGAAACCCAGGTTCGCGCTGATCACGAGACCGCCGAGCCAGGGCCCCGCGGTGTTGCCCAGGTTGAACGAGGACGTCGTGGTCGCGCCGGCCAGCGTCGGGGCGGCGCCGCCCACGTTGAACATCCGGGCGTTGAGCGCCGGGGCCGTGTAGAACGCCGACAGGCCGATCAGGAACGACAGGGCGACCGCGACTGCGGGCGTCGAGGCGAACAGGGCCAGCGCGACCAGGAACACCGTCGAGGCGGTGATGCCGCTGAGCAGCACGCCGAACAGGTGCGCGTCGGCGACCCGGCCGCCGATCGTCGTACCGATCAGCGCACCCACCCCGAAGAGGCCGAGCACGGCCGGGACCCAGCCCGCGTCGACGTGCGCCACGTCCGTCAGGAGCGGCTTGAGGTAGCTGAACGCGCAGAACACGCCACCCGCGGCGAGCGCCGTGACGGCGACCGAGAACAGCACCTGCGGGTCGCGGTAGATACGCAGCTCCTGCCTGAGCCGGGGCTTCTCGGCGGGCAGCGGGATGCGCGGGATACGGGTCAGGATGCCGACCAGGGCGATCGCGGAGGCCGCGCCGACCGCCCAGAACGCCGAACGCCAGCCCAGGCCGTCACCGAGCAGTGCGCCCAGCGGCACGCCCAGGACGTTCGCGATCGACAGGCCGCCGATCATGACGGCCATCGCGCGGGCCCGCGCGTTCACCGGCACCATCGCGATGGCGACCGCGGCGCCGACCGCCCAGAACCCGGCGCAGGCCAGTGCGGACACGATCCGGGAGGCGAAGAGCAGGGCGTAGTTCGGGGCGAGCGCGCCCGCGACCTGACCCAGGCCGAACACCGTGATCAGCGCGATGAGGGTGGTACGGCGGGGCAGTCGCAGGGTGGCCACGGCGAGCAGGGGGGCGCCCACCACCATGCCGATCGCGAAGGCCGAGATCAGCAGGCCCGCCTGGGGGATCGAGACGTTCATGTCGTCCGCGATGGCCGGGAGCAGGCCGGTCAGCATGAACTCGCTCGTGCCGAGTGCGAAGACGGAGAGGCCGAGGATGTAGACGGCCAGGGGCATGCGGGCCCCTTGGGCGGGGGGCGGTGGGGGGGTGGGGGTGGGTGCGGGCACGGGCGTGGGTATGGGCTCGGCGGGCATACCAAGTGCCAACGCCCCTCCCCGCATCCCCATTCCCTGTGGCTCCGCCCTAGCCCCCAGCGGGTTCGCCCACCCACCCGCCCGTGCAGCGGGTTGGTAGGTCCGGCCCCCTGGGGCTCCGCCCCAGACCCCGGGCGTTTGCCCACCCGCCCACCCGTGCGGCGGGTTGAATCGGCTGAGCCCTGGGGCTGCGCCCCAGACCCCTGCGGGGGCTCCGCCCCCTGCACCCCCGTTCGCGCCTGAACGGCGCTCGTCCTCTAACGCCGGACGGGCTGGGGTGCTGGCCAGCGCAGAGCACTTAAGGGGCGCGGGGAACTGCGCGAGACGCGGGCACGGTCGGCAGGCGAAGGCCCTGGGGCTCCGCCCCAGACCCCGTTCGCGCCTTAAGGGCGCTCGTCCTCAATCTCCCCCAAGGCCTTAAGGGCCAGGGGGGACCCCCATGACGGGCTGGGGTGCTGGCCAGCGGCGAGTGGTTAGGGGCGCGGGGAACTGCGCGAGACGTGGGCATGCTCCGCACGGGATGTGGGGTAGGGGGCCCGGGGCTGGCTCCGGGGGGTGCGGGGTGGCTGCGGAGGGCCCCGGTCAGGCGCCGGTGTGTTCGAAGACGTGTTGACGCCGGCGGCCGCCAATCGTGCGCGGCGTGTCGCCCACCCGCCGGAACCCCGCTCGTTCCAGGACGCGCTGCGAAGCCGTGTTGTCCTCGTCCGTCGTCGCGTACACCGTCTCGACGTCGGGCTGGGCCAGCGCCCAGGCGGTGAGGACGGCGAGGGACTCGGTCGCGTACCCCTGGCCGCGCGCGGACTCCGCGAGGTCGTAGCCGATCTCCACGCGGCCGTCCTCGGGCGGGCCGTGGAAGCCGATGCCGCCGATCGCCCGGCCGTCCTCGGCGCGGACGATGACATACGCGCCCCAGCCCGTGCGGTGCCGCCCGGTCTCGATGCCCGCGAGCATCTTCGCGGCGGCGAAACGGCTGCCCTCGTGGGGGCCGCCGGGCGCCCACCGCCAGCCGCCGGAGCCGCCGTCCTGGAGCGCCGCGGCCGACGCGCGGGTCAGCTCGTGCAGGGCGATGCGATCGGCCTGGACTGTCACCGGGAGCACGCGGGACACCTGCCTTGGGTCGGGGCGAGCGGTGGTCTCGGCCCGATTATGCGGTCAGCAGGGTCAGTTCCGCCTCGAGATTCTCCCGAGCCGGTCCCTCCCACGCGCGTACGCCGTGCGGGGTGCGGAACAGGGCGGGCAGCGCGAGCAGTTGGGCCAGCACCTCGCCGCGGCCGGAGCGGAACGCCTCGTCCGGCACGAAGGCGTACTCCTCGCGCACGGCGGCGGCGTACGCGGCGTAAGCGTCCGGGGCGGCGGCGAGGATCGCGAGGTCCGCGTCGCACAGCACGGCGCCGTTCGCGTCGCCCTCCTCGGGCGCGTGGGTGACGGTGAGGCGCACCAGACGGGCGACCTCGGCGGTGTCCTCGCGGCTCAACCCGGCCTCGGGCAGCGCCCGTTCGGCGAGCCGTGCCGAACGCTCCTCGTTCTCGGAGCGGTCCGGCAGGTACACGGCGTCGTGGAACCACGCGGCGAGGCGTACGAGGTCGGGCTGGTCGGCGTAGCGCTCCAGCACGTCGATGTGGTCCAGGACCGCGGTGAGGTGGGTGGTGTCGTGGTAGTGGCGCTGCGGTTCCGCCCAGCGGGCGAGCAGGTTCTCCCCGTACGGGGTGGGGTCCACGGGGCTGTTCGCGGGGGAGCGGGTCGCGAGGATCGCCTGGTGCCAGCGGAGGAGGAGGTCGTTGGGGTGGGGCATGCGGCCGAGGGTAGCGGGGCGCGCCCCTAACCACTCGGTGCTGGCCCGCACCTTCAGCCTGTCCGGCGATTGAGGGCGAGCGCCCTTAAGGCGCGAACAGGGTCTGGGGCGGAGCCCCAGGAAACCCCGGTTTCGGCTGCGGACCGTGCGTGGCTGGTCGCGCAGTTCCTCGCGCCCCTGAAACCCGACGTCGTGTGCGGACCGTGCCCGCGTCTCGCGCAGTTCCCCGCGCCCCTAGCTACTCGGTGCTGGCCAGCACCTCAGCCTGTCATGGGGGTCCCCCCTGGCCCTTAAGGCCTTGGGGGAGATTGAGGACGAGCGCCCTTAAGGCGCGAACGGGGGTGCAGGGGGCGGAGCCCCCGCAGGGGTCTGGGGCGGAGCCCCAGGGGCCGAACCCTCCAGCCCCCTGCACGGGCGGGTGGGTGGGCAAACCCGTGGGGTCTGGGGCGGAGCCCCAGGGGGCCCCGGAGGGGGCCTGTCACATCCGCGCCCTCCCGGGCGTCAGCCCGGTGAAGGAGCTGGTGCAACCGGTGTGAGGAGACGTGGGATGCACGCGGACGAGTACCTGGCCGAGCGGTTCGAGGGGCATCGCGGACATCTGCGGGCGGTGGCCTACCGGATGCTCGGGTCGCTGCACGAGGCCGACGACGCCGTGCAGGAGGCCTGGCTGAGGCTCAGCCGGTCCGACACCGGCACGGTGGCCAGTCTGGGGGGCTGGCTGACCACGGTCGTCGGGCGGGTCTGCCTCGACATGCTGCGCGCCCGCGCCTCGCGCCGCGAGGACCCGCTCGGGCTGCACGTGCCCGACCCGATCGTCACGGGCGCCGACGGCGCGGGCCCGCAGGACGAGGTGCTGCTCGCCGACTCGGTGGGGCTCGCACTGCTCGTCGTCCTGGAGACGCTGAGCCCCGCCGAGCGGCTCTCCTTCGTACTGCACGACCTGTTCGCCGTACCGTTCGACGAGATCGCCCCCATCGTCGGCCGCACGCCCGCCGCCGCCCGCCAGCTCGCCTCCCGGGCCAGGCGGCGGGTCCGGGGTGGCGCCCCGGCCTCCGACATGGATCCGGCGGGCCGCCGCGAGGTGGTGGAGGCGTTCATGGCGGCGGCCCGCGAAGGCGACTTCGACGCGCTGGTCGCGGTGCTCGACCCGGACGTGGTGGCCCGCTCCGACGGCGGTGAGCTGCGGCCCGGCGGTGTGCTGCGCGGTGCGCGGGCGGTGGCGGGCGGGGCCGTGTTCGGGGCGCGGCTCGCCGAGTTCACCATCCTGGTACTGGTCAACGGCAGCCCCGGGCTCGTCTCACTGACCGAGGGGCGGCCGCTGTCGGTGATGGCGTTCACCATCGCCGCGGGGCGGATCACCACCATCGACATCCTGGCCGACCCGGAGCGGCTCGGCACGCTCGACCTGACCGTCCTGACGACCTGAACCCCCGCCGCGGGCACGCGGGTTCTGACCGTCCTGACGACCTGACCCCCAGAGGACCTCCTGACGACCTGAACCCCCGCATCACGCACGGGGGTTCAGAGGGCGGCCGGGCTCGGTCAGACCGTGGCCTGGAACCCCCGCAGACGCAGCGAGTTGCCGACCACGAAGACCGAGGAGAAGGCCATCGCGGCCCCCGCGATCATCGGGTTGAGGAGGCCGGCCGCCGCCAGGGGCAGCGCGGCGACGTTGTACGCGAAGGCCCAGAACAGGTTGGACTTGATCGTGCCGAGCGTCTTGCGGGAGAGCCGGATCGCGTCGGCCGCCGCCCGCAGGTCGCCGCGGACCAGGGTGAGGTCGCCGGCCTCGATCGCGGCGTCCGTGCCCGTGCCCATGGCGAGGCCCAGGTCGGCCTGGGCGAGGGCGGCCGCGTCGTTGACGCCGTCGCCGACCATGGCGACCGAACGACCTTCCGCCTGAAGGGACTTGACCACATCGACCTTGTCCTGCGGCATGACCTCCGCGTACACCGTGTCGATGCCGACCTCGGCCGCGACCGCCTCGGCGACGGCCCGGTTGTCGCCGGTGAGCAGGATCGGGGTGAGGCCCAGCGCGCGCAGTCGCCGGATCGCCTCGGGGCTGGTCTCCTTGATGGCGTCGGCGACCTCCAGGACCGCGCGGGCCTCGCCGTCCCAGGCGACCGCGATGGCGGTACGCCCCGCCGCCTCGGCCTCCTCCTTCGCGCGCTTCAGCGCCGGGGTGAGCTCCATGGCCCAGTCCCCGAGCAGGTTCTCGCGCCCGACCAGGACCGCGTGACCGTCCACGACGCCCTGGACGCCGAGACCGGCGATGTTGGCGAAGTCCTCGGGGGTGGGCAGCGGGCCGACCTTGGCGGCGGCGCCGTCGGCGACGGCCCGGGCGATGGGGTGTTCCGAGGAGTGCTCCAACGCCCCTGCCAGGCGCAGGACTTCGGCCTCGTCGGTGGTGTCGGTGGTGTGGACGGCGAGCAGGGTCATGCGGCCGGTCGTCACCGTGCCCGTCTTGTCCAGGACGATCGTGTCGACCTTGCGGGTCGTCTCCAGGACCTCGGGGCCCTTGATCAGGATGCCGAGCTGGGCGCCGCGGCCGGTGCCGACCATGAGGGCGGTCGGGGTGGCCAGGCCCAGGGCGCAGGGGCAGGCGATGATTAGTACGGAGACGGCGGCGGTGAACGCGGCGGTGAGGCCGGAGCCGTTGCCGAGCCAGAATCCGAGGGTGGCCAGGGCGAGGCCGATGACGACCGGCACGAAGACGGCGGAGATCTTGTCCGCGAGCCGCTGGGCGGCGGCCTTGCCGTTCTGGGCGTCCTCGACGAGCTTGGCCATGCGGGCGAGCTGGGTGTCCGCGCCGACCCGGGACGCCTCGACGACGAGCCGGCCGCCCGCGTTGAGCGTGGCGCCTGTGACGGCGTCGCCGGGGGCCACCTCCACGGGGACGGACTCGCCGGTGAGCATGGAGGCGTCGACCGCGGAGGAGCCCTCGACGACCGTGCCGTCGGTGGCGATCTTCTCGCCGGGCCGCACCAGGAACCGGTCGCCGACCTTCAACTCATCGGTGGGTACGGTCAGTTCGCGCCCGTCGGCCCGCAGTACGGTGACGTCCTTGGCGCCGAGTTCGAGCAGCGCCCTCAGGGCCGCGCCCGCCTTGCGCTTGGAGCGGGCCTCGAAGTAGCGCCCGGCGAGGATGAAGGCGGTGACCCCGGCCGCGGCCTCCAGATAGATGTTGCCCGCGCCGTCCGAGCGTCCGATGGTCAGCTCGAAGGGGTGGGTCATGCCGGGGGTGCCGGCGGTGCCGAAGAACAGCGCCCACAGCGACCACAGGAACGCGGCCGAGGTGCCGACCGAGATCAGCGTGTCCATGGTGGCCGCGCCGTGCCGGGCATTGGTCCAGGCGGCCCGGTGGAAGGGCCACGCGGCGTAGGTGACGACGGGCGCGGTCAGGGTCAGCGAGAGCCACTGCCAGTACTCGAACTGGAGGGCGGGGACCATCGACATCGCGATGACCGGGATGGCCAGCACCGCCGCGGTCAGCAGCCGCTGGCGCAGGGGCCGCAGCTCGTCGGCGGCCTCCTCCCGTTCACCCTCGGCGGGGCCGGACTCGGTCCGTACCGGCGCGGGCTCCTTGGCGGTGTAGCCGGTGGCCTCGACGGTGGCGATCAGGTCGGCGACCGAGACGTCCTCGCGGAAGGTGACCTTCGCCTTCTCGGTGGCGTAGTTGACGGTCGCCTCGACCCCGTCCATGCGGTTGAGCTTCTTCTCGATCCGCGCCGCGCACGAGGCGCAGGTCATGCCGCCGATGACGAGTTCGACGTCGGCGGCGCCGGGTGTGGTGGTCGTGGTCATGACTGCGGCTCCTCGTACGAATGCTACGTGCGGTGAGGCGGTGGGCGGGACCCACGGGGAAACTTTGATACCCCCTGGGGGTACAGCGACAAGGTCATGTATACCCCCGGGGCGTACGCGGCGCAAGGCGGATCCCCTCTTGACTTAATACCCCCTGGGGGTATGTTGACGTGGTCGTCCCACCGGAGAGCGTTCCTAGGGAGTTCGTCATGAAATTCGTCATGGGCACAGGACTGAAGATCACCGCCTTCGCCGCCGCGCTCGCCGCGACCTTCGGCACCGCCTACGGGGTCGGCAAGGGCGTCGACCCGATCGTGGCGCAGCCCGCCGGGCATGCCGCGCACGGGGAGCCCACCGCGAAGGCCGGGCACGGCGGGCACGAGGAACAGGACGGCGCGGCCGAACTGCCCGGCGGCCTCCAGATCGCCGAAGGCGGGTACGCCCTCGACCTCAGGACGCCCCGCCTCGAAGCGGGCCGGGCCGCCGAGATCAGGTTCGCGGTGACAGGGCATGACGGGCGCCCGGTGACCGCGTTCAAGAGCGAGCACGGCAAGGAGCTGCACCTCGTCGTCGCCTCCGACGACCTCGCCGTGTACCGCCACCTGCATCCGGTACGCGCCGCAGACGGCACCTGGTCGGTCCCGGCCGAGCTGCCCGAGGCCGGGGGCTACCGGGTCTTCGCCGACTTCACGCCCGGCGACACGAAGGACGCCAAGAACCTGGTGCTCGGCGCCGACCTCGCGGTCTCGGGCGCGTACGCGCCCAAGGAGCTGCCCGCGCCGACGGCGACGGCCCCGGTCGAGGACGGCTACACGGTGAGCCTCGCGGGCGACCTGACGCCGGGCAGGACCGCCGAGCTGAAGCTGTCCGTCACCAAGGAGGGCAGGCCGGTGACCGATCTGGAGCCCTACCTCGGAGCGTACGGACACCTCGTGGCGCTGCGCGCCGGTGACCTCGCCTATCTCCATGTACACCCCAATGAGGGCGGCCCCGGGCCGGTCGTCTCCTTCGGCGCGACTGTGCCCAGTGCCGGTACGTACCGTCTCTTCCTGGACTTCCAGCATGGCGGAAAGGTCAGGACCGCCGGTTTTACCGTCGCCGCGGGTGGGCATCTCGCCGCGTAGGCTGGTCAATGGACTAGACCTATTGGGGTCCGAGTGGGGCCCGGGTTACGGAGGAATGGGGTCAGATGAGCAACCGCGCACTGCTTGAGGTGATCGCGCTCGACGCGCAGGACGCCGTCGCGGCCCAGGCCGGCGGGGCGGACCGCCTGGAGCTGGTGACCGACATGGCGGCCGACGGCCTGACCCCGTCCCGGGAGACCTTCGCGGCGATCCGCGCCGCCGTCGACATCCCGCTGCGCGTGATGCTGCGTGCGCACGACGGTTTCGCGGCCGGCGACGTCGACGCGCTCCTGCGGGACGCCGAGGCGCTGCGGGCCGAAGGCGCGGATGAGTTCGTCCTGGGCTTCCTCGACGAGACCGGCGGCCCCGACATGGCGGCCCTGCGCGCCCTGGCGCCGGTGCTCGACGGTTGCCGCTGGACCTTCCACCGGGCCGTCGACCGGGCCGCGTCCCGCGATGCCCTGCGCAAGGAGCTCTCCGGTCTCGCGGGCCTCGACACCTACCTCACGGCCGGCTCCCCGCTCGGCGTCGACGACGGCCTGCCCGTGCTCCTCGCGGAGGCGGCGCGCCACGGCGAACCCGGCTACGAGCCGCGCATCCTGGTGGGCGGCGGCCTCCAGCTCACCCACCTGCCGGTGCTGCGGGACGCCGGGATCGACGCGGTCCACATCGGCGGCGCGTCCCGCCCCGGCGGATGGAGTGAGCCGGTGTCCCCGGCCGCCGTCGCCGAGTGGCGCGCGGCGCTCGACGCGTAGCGGGTCCCTCGGCGCTGGGGGGGGGTGCGCGGCCGCCCCACCCGTCACCCGGCGCGACCCGTCAGGGACGAAGCACCCGGATGAACTCCCCCTCGGGCAAGGCCAGTTGAGCCCATACGGTCTTGAGCGGGGTCGGCCCCTCCACCGTCCCCCAGTGGTCCGCGAACGCCTGCACCAGGAGCAGCCCGCGCCCCGATTCGCAGTCGGCCGCCGGGGCCGAGGCCACCACCGGCAGCGCCTTGTCCGCCCGGGTGTCCGTCACCTCGATGCGCAGGACGCCGTCCTCGCGCAGCGCCACCCCCACCTCGAAGCCCCGCCCGGACACATAGGCGTGCAGCACCGCGTTCGCGGCGAGCTCCGCCACGAGCAGCGCCGCCGTCCGTGACGCCTCGCTCTCCGGCGCGATGCCCCAGGCCGCCAACTGCCCCTGCGCCAGCCTGCGCGCCAGCCCCGCCGCGCGTCGCGTGGACGCGAACCGCTTCCTGAACGCACAGACGGTAGCCGGGAGTTGCTCGGCTCGGGGTTCCATGTCGAGATGCATAACCCCAAGGTGAGGGGCCCGCAGAGGTCGCCACCAGATCTGAGCCGCGTACGCTGCGCGAGCGTACGCGCACAGGGTGTAGACGGTACGGGCCTTCTGCCGTAACTCTGGGTGAGTTGCGAACGCGGGGCGATCCGTTCACCTGGAGGTGGCCGCCGATGCCATGGGACCACGAGGACCACGACGATCACGAGGATCAAGCGGGCCTGGACGATCACGAGGGCCGAGACGGGGAGCCCGAGGCCTCCGACAGCCTGCGGACATTCGGCGCGGTCGTCCAGGCCCTGCGCGAACACGCCGGCCTGAGCCGCGCGCAGCTCGGGGCGCTGGTCGGCTACTCCAAACACACGGTCGCCTCAGTGGAGTTGGGCCGCCGCATGCCCGACCCGGCCTTCATCGAGCGCGCGGAGCGAGCGCTGGGCAACACGGGCGCGCTGACCGCTGCGGCCCGCCACCTCAGCCGCCAGCCGGGCCTGGCGTCCTGGTTCCGCCGGTGGGCCCGCCTGGAGCGCACCGCGATCAGCCTGTACACGTACGAGTCCCGGCTGATCCCGGGGCTGCTCCAGACGGAGGCGTATGCGCTGGCGCTGTTCCGGGCCCAACTGCCGCCGCTGGCCGACGCGCAGATCGACGCGAACATGGTGGCTCGACTGAAGAGGCAGCGGCTGCTCACGGAGCGCCCCAACACGGCGTACAGCTTCATCGTCGACGAGCACGTCTTCGCGCGGCGTACGGGAGGGCCGGACGTGACCCGTGAGCTGATCGATTACGTCCTGGAGCGGACGGCCGCTCGCAACGTCGAGCTTCAAATCCTCCCGGCGGGCTTGGGAGTTCACGCGGGATTGGCCGGTCCCATTCGGCTCGCTGAAACGCCGGCTCATCGGTGGTTCGGGTACTGCGAGGGGCAGGAGAGCGGCATCTTCGTCTCCGACCCCAAACTGATCAGCACGCTTCACATGCGGTATGCGAAACTGCGGTCACAGGCCCTTACGCCTGAGCAATCGGTGGGCCGACTGGAGCTACTGCGAGGAGCGCCATGAGCACAACCGAACTGGGCTGGTTCAAGAGCAGTTACAGCAGCGGCTCCGGCGACGATTGCGTCGAAGTCGCCCTCGACTGGCGGAAGTCGACGTACAGCAGCGGGTCTGGCGACTCCTGCGTCGAAGTCGCCGAATGCTGGAGCAAGTCCAGCTACAGCAGCGCCGAGGGCGACTCCTGCGTCGAGGTTTCCGCGTGCTGGAGCAAGTCCAGCTACAGCAGCGGCGACGGTGACTCCTGCGTCGAGGTCGCCGCCACCCCCGCCGTCATCCACGTCCGGGACTCCAAGGACAAGGCCGGTCCTCAGCTCACGCTTTCGCCCGGCGCCTGGGGCGAGTTCGTGGCGTACGCCGGAGTCGGGCCCCTATAGGGCGAGTTGGGGCGGCAGCGGGCTCGCGTGGACGATCGTCAGGCCTGAGACCGCTCGGGTCAGGGCGACGTACAGGCGGCGCAGGCCCGTGCGTTCGTCGGGCTCGCCGTCGACCACGGCGGTCGGTTCGTCCAGGACCACGTAGTCGTACTCCAGGCCCTTCGCCAGGGACGCCGGGACCAGGGTGAGGCGGGAGGTCGCCGTGGTCTCCTCGCCGGGGTCGAGATGGGCGAGGCCCGCTGCCTCAAGTGCCTTGGCCAGTACGGGAATGCGGGCGTCGGCGGCGATCAGGCCGATCGAGCCCTCGTGGGCGAGGGACTCCTCGCAGGCCGCCACCACGGCCGCGTCCAGCTCGGCCGGTGTGCTCGCCGCGCGTACGTCCAGGGAGCCCGGCGTCTCACGGACCGACTCCACGGGGGCCAGGCCGGGCGAGATGGAGGGCAGCAGTTTCGAGGCGTACGCGATGACCTCGCGCGGCACGCGGAAGCCGGCCGTCAGCTCCTCCACCACCGCGTCCCCCTTGCCGAGATGACGCAGCGCCTCGGCCCAACTCGCCGTCGCCCAGGGCGTGGTGCCCTGTGCCAGGTCGCCGAGGACGGTCGCCGAACCGGTCGTGCAGCGGCGGCCGACCGCGCGGTACTGCATGGGGGAGAGGTCCTGGGCCTCGTCGAGCACCACATGGCCCAGTGAGGGGGTGCGGGCGACCAGGTCGTTCGTCTCGTCGATGAGGACCGCGTCCGCCGCCGACCACTTGGCCGCCTTCACGCTGCGGGCGGGCTTGGGGGCGAGGATCGCCTTCTGCTCGTCGTCGGTGAGGATGCCCTCGGCGTGCGTGGCGAGGAAGGCGGGCTCGTTCAGCAGGCGCAGCACCAGCTTCGCCGGGTCCACCGGCGGCCAGATCGCCTTCACGGCCGCCTTGACCGCCGTGTTGCGGGCCACCGCGTCCTGCACGCGGTCGTCGGGTGCCTCGCCCGCCTGCTCCATCCGGACGAGCACCGTGTGCGCGATCCGCTGCGGCAGGGCCTCGCGCGCGGCACCGTAACGGATGTCGCGGTCCCTCAACTCCTCGACGATCGTGGCGAGTTCGTACGCCGGTACGCGCCAGCGGCGCGAGCCGCGCACCACGACCAGGGGCTCGGAGGGGGTGGTCACGTGCGACCAGACCGCGCGGCGCAGCACCTCGGCCATGCGGGCGTCACCCTTGATCACGGCCGCCTCGGCGGGATCGGTACCCCGCACCTCGACGCCCGTCGAGGCCACCAGGTCGTCCACGGTCGCCTGCTTGACCTCCAACTCGCCCAGCGCGGGCAGGACTTGCTCGATGTAGTGCAGGAAGGACTTGTTCGGGCCGATGACGAGGGTGCCGGTGCGGGCCAGCCGGTCCCGGTGCGCGTACAGCAGATACGCGACCCGGTGCAGGCCCACGGCGGTCTTGCCGGTGCCCGGCCCTCCCTGCACGCACACGCTGCCGCTCAGACCCGACCGTACGATCTCGTCCTGCTCGGGCTGGATGGTGGCCACGATGTCCCGCATCGGGCCCACGCGCGGGCGCTCGATCTCCGCCTGGAGCAGCTTGCTGGTCCGGGCGGTCTCCGTGGCGTCCATCAGGTGCTCGTCCTCGTACGCCGTCAACTCGCCCCCGGTGTAACCGAAACGGCGGCGCAGCGAGACGTCCAGCGGGTCCTTCTTCGACGCGCGGTAGAACGGCTGCGAGACGGGGGCGCGCCAGTCGATGACCATCGGGTCGCCGTCGGCGTCGTGGACGTGGCGGCGCCCGATGTAGAACCTCTCGCCCCCGGCGCCCTCGGCGAGGTCCGCGCCGGGGGCGTGCAGGTAGTCCAGGCGGCCGAAGAAGAGGGGGGTGTGGGAGAGGTCGGCGAGGGCCTTGATGCGGTCGTCGATCTGGCGCTGGAGGACGGCGGCGTTCACCCAGTTCGCGGTGACGTCCTTGATGTCCAGGGCCTGGACGTCCTCGCGCATCGCGCGCAGGGCGGCGCGGGAGTGGGCGAGGTGGGTGCGTTCGTGGTCGAGGGGGTTGGGGGTGGGGGCGTGCGCGGGCACGGGTTGCCTCCGGCGGGGGTGGGTACGGGCCGTGCCGTGTTTGGTGGCGGTACGGCGGCCTCCCGGTTTCCGGACGGGGGGCGGCGCCTCCGGGGAGGGCGGGGGGTGGGGATTTTAGCGAGGGGGGTGGGGGTGGGGCGAATGGTTTTCCCCCACCCCGCCCCTTCCCGAAACCCTCCGGGGGTGAGCTCGTCTGCGGACCGTGGGTGGCTGGGCGCGCAGTTCCCCGCGCCCCTAGCCGTGCCGGTGCTGGGGCACCTACAGCCTGTCCGGCGATTGAGGACGAGCGCCCTTTAGGCGCGAACGGGGTCTGGGGCGGAGCCCCAGGGGACCGGAACCAACCAACCCGCTGCACGGGCGGGTGGGTGGGCAAGCGCGCCGGGGTCTGGGGCGGAGCCCCGGGGGGTTATGGCGTCAGCCCCAGGGGGTTCAGGGGGTGGAGGCGGGTGGGGTCGGCGAGGATGTTCAGCTCGGTGATTCGGGCGTCCTCGCCCAGCGTGAAGGCCAGCACCGAGACCACCCGTCCCCCCACCACCGCCAGAATGCCCGGCGCGCCATTGACCAGGACCAGGCGGTTGAACGCCGCCAACTTGCGGAAGCTGTTGGCCTGTTCGGCCACCGCCCGAGCCCCCCGCACCAGCTTCGTCGTCGGCAACGCCCCCGCATCGGCCCGCAGCACCACGTCCGGGTCGAGCAGCGCGAGCAGCGCCTCGAAGTCGCCGCCGCGCGCCGCCGAGATGAACGCCTCGACCACCTCGCGCTGGCGGGCGCGGTCGGGCGAGGGCGAGGGCACCCGGCCCTGCACCCGCCGTCGCGCCCGGCTGGCGAGCTGACGGGTCGCCGCAGGCGTCTTGTCGACGATCGGCGCGATGTCCTCGAACGGCACCGCGAACATGTCGTGCAGCACGAAGGCCAGCCGCTCGGCGGGGGCCAGCGTCTCCAGGACCACCATCAGGGCCAGGCCCACCGAGTCGGCGAGCAGCACCTCCTGCTCGGGGTCGGCCCCGTCCACCGGGCCGAGCACCGGGTCCGGCACGTGCACGTACTCGTACTCCCCGACGTCGAGGGCCGCCTCCCGCCGGGTGCCGCGCGCCCGCAGCATGTTGAGGCAGATCCGCGCGACGATCGTGGTCAGCCAGCCGCCCAGGTTGTCCACCGCCCCGCTGTCCGCGCGGCTGGCCCGCAGCCAGCCCTCCTGGACGGCGTCCTCGGCCTCACTGAGGGAGCCCAGCATCCGGTACGCCACCGCGCGCAGATGACCGCGGTGCTCCTCGAAGCGCTGCGCGAGGTACTCGTCGTCGACCATGTCTGCTGTTCCTCCGTCGCGTTGCGTGGTGGCGCTGGTGGCAGTGGTGGTGCTGCTCTGACACCGGAAGGGGGCGTGGTGTGACAGGCGCGGGGGCAGGTCTTTCGCCGGACTGGGCCGGGGACGGTGGTCCCGGGCGAGGGGGAGGCCTTGGTCCCGCCCTCAGGGGGTCCCGGCTCATACCCGTAGGGGACGGCGTCGGACCAGAGGACTACGCGGGGGGCGGGGAGGTTCAACCCGGGGGTCGATGTGCCGGGGTTGTCCGAAATCCATCATGGATACATGAGTACAACGACCTGCACCCCAGCCCCCTCCGCCCGTCCCGGCACCCCGCGCGGCGCCACCGCCTCGGGCGCCGCCCCTCACCGTACCCACAAGATCGGCAACGCGGTCCGGGCCGCGAAGGTGCTCGCCGGCGCCGCGTTCAGCGTGGTGGTGATGGGCGAGTTCGCGGAGGAGGCGGGCGTCCGCCGGCGCCACCAGGGCTGACTCGGCGCGGCCCCCTGGCGACCGTCCTCGGCGCTGACCGACCGTACCGCTAGGGTCACTTCGTGTGACTGTGACCGTCCGTACGCCGCGTGCAGCCGCCACCACCCGGGCCATCGTCCTGCTCGGGCTTTCGCTGGCCGCGCTCACCGTGCTCTGTGCCGCCCTGCGGATCCCCATGGCGGACGCCCAGGTCTACCGGGCGGAGGGCGCAGCCGTCGCGCACGGCGGACCGCTCTACGGGTTCACCGTCACGCCATGGCACCTGCCCGCCACCTACCCGCCGTTCGCCGCCCTGCTGTTCCTGCCCACTGCCTTCGTGCCGCTGTCCGCGCTCAAGGCGGCCTTCTGCGGGGCCAATGTCGCGCTGCTCGCGCTCCTCGTGGTGCTGTCCTGCCGCTTCGCGCGCATCGAGGTCCGCGCCGCGCACGTGCTCGCCGCCACCGCGCTCGCGCTGTGGCTCGAACCCGTCTTCCAGACCCTGATCTTCGGGCAGGTCAACCTCGCACTCGTCTGCCTCGTGCTCTGGGACCTGTCCCGGCCGGCGGGTGCCTTCGCGAAGGGGTTCGCGGTCGGGCTCGCCGCCGGGATCAAGATCACGCCGCTCTTCTTCGTGCTCCATCTGCTGGTACGGGGACGCGTCCGCGAGGCCCTCACCGCGCTGGCCGGATTCATCACGACCGTGCTGGTCGCAGCGCTCGTACTCCCTTACGCCAGCGTCGAGTTCTTCACCCGCCGCCTCTTCGAGACCGGCCGCGTCGGCAAGGCGTGGATCGTCGACAATCAGTCCTTGCAAGGGCTGCTCGCGCGGCTGTTGCACACCCCCGCGCCGGGGATGGTGTGGGCGGCGGGCGCGCTCGTCGTCGGCGCCGCAGGGCTGTGGATCGCCCGCCGGGCCGAGGAGCGCCACGCCCTGCTGGTGAGCTCCTTCACCGCCCTGCTGATCTCGCCCATCAGCTGGTCGCACCACTGGGTGTGGTGCGTCCCGCTGATCGCCCTGGCGGCCGGGGAGGGGCGGGCACGTGCGGCCGTCGTGCTCGCGGTCGTCTTCACCGCCCGCACCCTCTGGCTCGTACCGCACGCGGGCGAACTCGACCTCCAACTACCGCTCTGGCAGCAGCCGTTGGCCTCGCCCTACGCGCTGGTCGGGCTCGCGGTGCTGGGGTGGGCGACCCGGCGCTCCGGTCGAAGGGCCGCCCCGGTGGAGCCGGATGCTCAGTTGCCCGCGAGGAGTTCGTCCGCGTCCATGATCCGGTAGGCGTAGCCCTGCTCGGCCAGGAAGCGCTGGCGGTGCGCCGCGAAGTCCTGATCGATGGTGTCGCGGGCCACCACCGAGTAGAAGTGCGCCTGGTGACCGTCGGCCTTCGGGCGCAGCACACGGCCGAGGCGCTGGGCCTCCTCCTGGCGGGAGCCGAACGTACCCGACACCTGGATGGCGACCGTCGCCTCCGGCAGGTCGATCGAGAAGTTCGCCACCTTCGACACCACGAGGACGCTGATCTCGCCCTCGCGGAACGCCCCGAACAGCTTCTCGCGCTGCGCGTTGGTGGTCTCGCCCTTGATGACGGGAGCGTTCAAGTGCTCGCCCAGCTCGTCGAGTTGGTCGATGTACTGGCCGATGACGAGGATCTGCTGACCCGCGAACTTCCGTACCAGCGCCTCGGTGACCTTCCGCTTGGTCGCCGTCGTCGCACAGAAGCGGTACTTCTCCTCGGTCTCGGCGGTCGCGTACGCGAGCCGCTCGCTGTCCGTGAGGTTGACCCGCACCTCGACGCAGTCGGCGGGCGCGATGTAACCCTGCGCCTCGATCTCCTTCCACGGCGCGTCGAACCGCTTGGGACCGATCAGCGAGAACACGTCCGACTCGCGGCCGTCCTCGCGCACAAGCGTCGCCGTCAGACCGAGCCGGCGGCGGGCCTGGAGGTCGGCGGTGAACTTGAAGACCGGCGCGGGCAGCAGATGCACCTCGTCGTAGACGATCAGGCCCCAGTCCCGGGAGTCGAACAGCTCCAGATGCGCGTAGACGCCCTTACGGCGGGTGGTGAGCACCTGGTACGTGGCGATCGTGATGGGACGGATCTCCTTCTTCGTCCCGCTGTACTCGCCGATCTCGTCCTCGGTCAGGCTGGTCCGCTTCACCAGCTCGTGCTTCCACTGGCGGGCCGAGACGGTGTTGGTGACCAGGATGAGCGTGGTCGCCTTCGCCTCGGCCATCGCCCCGGCGCCGACCAGCGTCTTGCCCGCGCCGCAGGGCAGCACCACCACACCGCTGCCGCCGTGCCAGAACCCCTCGACGGCCTGCCGCTGGTACGGGCGCAGCGCCCAGCCGTCCTCGGCGAGCTCGATCGGGTGCGCCTCGCCATCCACGTACCCCGCGAGGTCCTCGGCCGGCCAGCCCAGCTTCAGCAGCGTCTGCTTGATCTGGCCGCGCTCGGAGGGGTGCACGGCGACCGTGTCCGCGTCGATGCGGGCGCCGACCAGCGGGGCGACCTTCTTGGACCGCAGGATCTCTTCGAGTACGGGACGGTCGGTGGAGGTCAGCACCAGGCCGTGGGTGGGGTGCTTGCTCAGGGTGAGCCGGCCGTAGCGGTCCATCGTCTCGGCGATGTCGACGAGCAGGGCGTGCGGGACGGGGTAGCGCGAGTACTCGACGAGGGCGTCGACGACCTGCTCCGCGTCATGCCCGGCGGCCCGCGCGTTCCACAGGCCCAACGGCGTCAGCCGGTAGGTGTGGATGTGCTCGGGGGCCCGCTCCAGCTCCGCGAAGGGCGCGATGGCGCGACGGCAGGCGTCGGCCTGCTCGTGGTCGACCTCCAGGAGCAGGGTCTTGTCGCTCTGGACGATGAGTGGTCCGGTCACCTGGGGCATGTCCTTCCGGCGGATCGCCACCCGGGCAGGGCGGGCAAACTTCCAGTCTGCCGCATCGGGGCCCCGGGTGGGGCGCCCCGGCCGTGAACGGGGGGTGCGGGCCGGGGGTGGCGCAACACAGGGCGGCCCGAGGATAGGCGGCTGATCCCCTCAGGTCTAAGGTCTGGAATCCAGGACCACAACGATGGGGGGCGCCAGGGCGTGGAACAGGACGAAGCCGTCATCGGCTGCCCCGGAGTGCTGCACGTCGCCACCCGCGGAACCGCCGGGCCCGGCGAGGTCGTGGTGAGTGTCAGAGGCGGCACGGAGGCCTTCCTCGCCTGGTCGCAGGAGCCCCTGCCCAAGGGGGCGACCGTGCTCGTGATCGGATCCCGTGGCACCCGCCAGGTGGACGTCATCGAGTGGGCCGATCCGCTGGACGCGTCGGGCGGCCTTTCCGCCGACGCCGGCTAGACGTCGTTTCCAGGGAGACGTCGTTTCAAAGGAGACAAAGGATGTTCGGTTACCGGGTGCCCGCCCCCGACGAGGCGATGCTGATCTCGGGTGGCAGGCGTGGTCTCGGGGGTGCCCCGTTCCGCGTAGTGACCGGCCACGGCAAGTTCGTCCTGCCGGTTTTCCGCAAGACCCGCTTCCTCACGCTCTCGATGTGTGAGGCCGAGGTCACCGAGACGTGTGTGACCAAGCAGGGCATCGCGCTGCACGTCCGCGCGGTGATCGCGTTCAAGGTCGGCAACGACACCGAGTCCATCGTGAACGCGGGCCAGCGCTTCCTGTCCGACCAGGACCAGATGTCCGTCCTGACCGGCCGGATCTTCGCCGGTCACCTGCGGTCCATCATCGGCTCGATGACCGTCGAGGAGATCGTCACCGAGCGGCAGAAGCTCGCCGCGGAGGTCCTTGAGACCTCCAAGACGGAGATGGCGAAGATCGGGCTGATCGTCGACTCGTTGCAGATCCAGTCGATCGACGACGGCGACGTCGGCTACATCGACGCGATGTCCGCGCCGCACAAGGCCGCCATCCACCGGGCCGCCCAGATCGCCCAGGCGCAGGCCACCCAGGCCGCCGTCGAGGCGGAGCAGGTCGCGGCGCGCAACCAGGCCGAATACGCGCGGCAGACCGCGGTCGTCAAGGCCGAGTACTCCGCCGAGGTCGACCGCGCGCAGGCGCAGGCCGCCCAGGCGGGCCCGCTCGCCCAGGCCCACGCCCAGCAGGAGGTGCTCGCGGCCCAGACCGAACTCGCCGAGCGGGCGGCCGAGTTGCGCCAGCAGCAGCTCGTCGCCGAGATCGTCAAGCCGGCCGAGGCCGAAGCCGAACGCATCAAGGTGCTCGCGATCGCCGAGGCCGAACGCATGAAGATCCAGGCCGAGGCGGCGGCGTCGTACGACCGGGTGGCGCTCGACCGGATGCTCATCGACCAGCTTCCGCAGATCGTCAAGGAGGCGGCGGGGGGTCTCGCGGGGGCGAACGTCAATGTGCTCAACGGGGCGGATGGGTTGGGGGAGATTGCGGCGGGGTTGGTCGGGCAGGGGCTGACCATTCTCGACTCGGTCCGTCAGAACCTGGGTGGTTCGGATCGGTCCGAGGGGAAGGGCGGTCAGCTGTCGCTGCCGGGGTTGTCCTCGCGCTCCGGGTCGGGAGGCGCGGCAAAGGGGGACGGGCCGGTGGGCCTCGACTAGCGGGGGCCTTTTATGCGCAGTTCCTCGCGCCCCTGGGACCCCGTTTTCGTCTGCGGGCCGCGGGTGGCTGGTCGCGCAGTTCCCCGCGCCCCTTAAGTGCTCGGTGCTGGCCAGTGCAGGCCACCTCAGCCTGTCCGGCGATTGAGGACGAGCGCCCTTTAGGCGCGATCGGGGTCTGGGGCGGAGCCCCAGGGGGCCGGGGCCATCCAACCCCCTGCACGGGCGGGTGGGTGGGCAAACGCCCCAGGGGTGGGGGTTACGCGGGGTCGGGGAGTTCGGCTACGCCGGTGATGCGGTGGAGGGGGTACGTGCGTACCTCGTCCGCCGTATGGTCGTACCCCGTCACAAACCCCCCTTCCACCCGCACCGGCGCAATGACCCGCTGACTCGCCGCGCCCTCCGCGTTGACGTACCCGATCCACACCGCTGACCCCGTCATCGCCGCCGCCTGCACCGTGGCCAGCGTCTCCGCCGAGGAGGTGCGGGGCAGCGCGCCGGGCGCGCCGGCGGCGGCCGACGGCTGGTCCTTGCGGACGACCGTCGCCGCCGTGTCCCCCGCCCGAATCGCCCGCACCGCCGCGTCCAGCAGCGTCTCGTCGGGCCGCGGCGGCCCGTCCGGTACCGGCGCGGGCGCCGCACGGCGCGGCGTGCGGCGCGCGTCGGCGCGGGTGATCAGGACATCGCCCTCGGCGGACTCGGCGGCCGGGGCGTATCCCATCGACCGCAGCCCGTCGAGGAGGGCGGCCGGTTCGGCCGTGGTGGCGAGGACCGTGGGCGCCAGGCGGCGCAGCCGCAACGGCTGGCTGCGCTTGTCGGCGAGGATCTCGCCCAGCATCGCCTCGTCGTCGCAGCGTACGTACGCCGAGGCCGCGCCCACCCGCAGGTGCCCGTGCCTGCGGGCCACGTCGTCGATCAGATAGCTGAGCGGCTGCGGCACCGGCGTACGGCTGTGCTCGGTCAGGAACGCCTGGAGGTCGGCGGCGGTCTGCCCGGCGTCGAGAGCGCGGCGCACCGAGCCGGCCGTGAAGCGGTAGACGGTGGCGCCGCCCTTGGACTCGATGTCGGCGAGCACCCCGAGCATCGCCGCGAGCGGCCGCCGCAGCGGCCCCGGCGCGACGGCCGTCAGATCCGCCTGGAGCAGTACGTGGTCGACGGGCTCGGGCAGATGCGGGGCGAGCGCCTTCGCGGCGAGCAGACCGAGAGCCTCGCGTTCGGCGGCGCCGGTGGCCGGGGCGAGCAGGGTGCGGCCGTGCGTGGTGAGGGCGCCCCGGCCGGTCACCCCCAGCAACTCGGCCTCGGACAGCGTCCATTGGGCCAGCCGCGGGCGCAGGTCGTCGGGGCCGCTGCGGGCCGGGTGCTCCCAGCGCAGCCGGGCGAGCAGCGAGCCGGGCTCCGCCGAGGTGGCCTCCGGCAAGGTGGTGAGCAGGGTCAGCACCCGGTGGCGGACCTCGGGCGCGGGGGAGCGGTCGAGGTCGGGGCCGAGCGCGGACAGGGTGCGGCCCTTGGCGTCCTGCTCGCCGACGAGACCGGCGGTCCGGGTGGCCGCCAGCCATGCCATGGCGAGCCGCGCCCAGCGTTCGGCGGGCGGCAGCTCCAGCCATGCGTCGTACTCGGGGGTCGGCGCGTACCGCTCGTCCGCCTCGCCGTCGGACGCCAACAGGCCTGCCGCATAAGCGAGTTCGAGCCAGAACGCGGCGGTCTGCTCCGAGGTGTCGAGGGCGGTCGCGGTGCGCTTGAGGTCGCGTACGGACAGACCACCGGCGCGCAGCACGGCGGGGCCGCCCTCGTTCCACTCGGCGAGCAGGTCCTCGACGGTGGTGAGCGCGGTGAACGCCTGGCCCGCGGCGGCCGCGTCCACAACCTGTGGACGGTACTCGCGCAGCGGCGCGACGGCGGGCGGCACCGGCTCGGTGGTGCGGTGCGCGCGCCCGGCGCGCAGATGCAGGGCGACCTCGCGCGGCAACACCACGGTGCGGGCGGACGCCGGGAGCAGCAGACCGTGGTCGCGCAGCCAGCGCACCGGCGGCGGCGGATCGGCCGACACCTCCCCGTACGGCGGGCCCCACACCAGGCGGTCCAGGACCGTCAGCGCCTCGGACGGGGCGCTGTCGAGCAGTTCGGCCATGCGGGCGCGGTCGGTGAAGAGCGAGGTCAGGGCGGTGACCGCGGACACCGGGTCGTGGGTCGCGGGCAGGCCGGCGGCCTGGAGGATCTCCTGGACCCGGCCCGGCGACATCCCCGCCGTCGCCTCGGCGACCGTCGGGCCGAGACCGGTCGGCGAGGGGTGGTGCGGCGAGGGCGCGAGCAGTTCGCGGGCGGTACGCACCAGGCGCAGCCGGTCGTCCCCGCCCCATACCAGCGCCTGCTCGCGCAGCGCCGCGAGCGCGCCGGGCAGCGCGGCCTCGACCGCCGCGTCACCGTCGTCCCCGACCAGCAGAGCGCGTACCGCCTCGTAGGGAGCCGGCTCCGGGGCCACCGCCAGGACCTGCGCGGTCTGCAACGCGAACGTGTCGAGCCGCTCCAGGGCCCGCACCACCGAGGCGCGGGTTCCGGCGCGGGTGGCGAGCTGGGTGAGGTCGCTCGGGACCGGGTTGAGCAGATCGGGCCGGATCCGCAGCAGCGCGGCGAGCGACGCGTCGGAACGGGCACGCAGGGACTCGGCGAGGGTACGGGGTGCCGCGGCCGCGGCACCCCTGCTCGTCGCGCCGGAGGCACCCCTGCTCGTCGCGCCGGCGGCAGCCGTGCTCGTCGCGCCGGTCGATCCTTCGGACACGTGCGCCTCCTGATTGCGCTCGCCGGTCCCCATCCGCCCCACGGTAGCCCGTGCGCGCTACCGTCAGGACCCGGAGCCGGTGTCCGAAACGCGACCGGACCGCCGGACGGCGGCTCCCGGGGAGGCCGACGGTCCTTCCCGGGCCTCGGGAGCCCGTACGGGGGTACCCCTGGCTGGAGGGTTCGGGGCGGGCGGGGCCCGTGGAGGGGAAACACGCGTGGGGATCGAGAGCGACCAGCTGGTCTACGACTATCTGAGCCGGGTCGGCGACCTGGCCCAGCAGCGGCAGGTGCCGTCCGGGGACCGGATGCGCCTGGTGTCGTCGCTGCGCAACGAGATCGACAAACAACGGGCGAAGTACGCGACGGAGACCCCGGCGACGGTACGGCGCGTGCTCGGGCGGTTCGGAACGCCCGAGGAGGTGGTGGACGCGCTGGCCTCCGGCACGGCGCCGGGCTTCGGATCCGGCGCGCCCGCTCCACGGCCCGCGCCGGACCCTGCCGTACCGGTGCAGCGCGACCGGCCGTTCCCCGGGCGGGGCAAGCGTGTTCCGCGCCCCCGCCCGCGCAGGTCGGCCGAGACGCCACCGCCCGCCGCCTCGTCGCTGCCGTCGCCGCCGCATCTGGCGGGCATGGACGAGCTGGGCCGCCAGGGCGACGAACCCGACTGGTGGCGGATCGGCCCCGGCGGCTCCCCCGGCGCGCCCGGACTGCTCGGGGGTGACTCCATCGCGGGGTTCGTGGGCGGGGTCGAGATCCCCGAGATACTGCGGCCGCCGGTGGACGAGGACGAGGACGAGCTCGGGGAGGGCAAGGACGCGGGCGGTCGCCGGAGAGGGGAGGCCGATGCGGAGGGCGGGGACGAGGACGGCGTCGGCGGCGTCGCGGAGGACGAGGACCTGGTCGAGGTCGTCCCCTCGGGGCGTCGGCTGCCGCGTCTGCGCCGACGTCGTCGTGGCTCGGCCGAGGCGGGGGCCCGTCCCGCTGTCGCGAACCCGTTCCTCCTGCTCGCGGCGGCGCTGCTCGCGACGGGCGCGCTGTTCGGCCTGTGGGTGGCGCTGGGGGCCGGCTGGCTCCTCGCGTACGCGTCCCGCCGGCTGACCCGGGCGGAGTCGAAGTGGGCCGTCCTCGGCATGCCCGGCCTGACCCTGCTCGGGGGACTCGTGTGGCTCTGGGGCCGCCAGGACGGGCGGTGGGGCGAGCCGATCGCGCAGGGGGAGATGGGGGCGGCGATGACGGATATGTGGCCGTGGCTGGTGAGGGTGGCGGCGGTGGCGTCGGCGGGGTTTTTGGTGTGGCGAGCGCGGCGGGTAGGGCAGTGAGGGTGCCTTTCCCCCACCCCGCCCCTTCCCGAAACCCTCCGGGGGATCCCGGCCCCCTGCGGACCATGCCCGCTTCTCGCGCAGTTCCCCGCGCCCCTGAAACCCGTTCTCGGCCGCGGGCCGTGCGTGGCTGGTCGCGCAGTTCCTCGCGCCCCTAAACCCTCGGCCGTGTGCGGGTCGTGGTCGCTACTCGCGCAGTTCCCCGCGCCCCTGGCGGGTCGGTGCTGGCCCGCATCGGGGCATTTCAGCCTGTCCGGCGATTGAGGACGAGCGCCGTTCAGGCGCGATCGGGGTCTGGGGCGGAGCCCCAGGGGGTGGGGAGAATGGGGGGATGCCCTACGACGCGCCTACGGTCGGCTTCGACCTGGACATGACCCTGATCGACTCCCGCCCCGGCATCCGCGCCGTCTACCAGGAACTTTCCGCCACCACCGGTACGTACATCGACGCCGACCAGGCCGTCGGCCGGCTCGGCCCGCCGCTCGACTGGGAGCTGCGGCACTGGTTCGCCGAGGAGCACATTCCCGCGATGGTCCTCAAATACCGTGAGATCTACCCCACACGCGCCATCCTGCCCACCCCCGCGCTGCCCGGCGCGGCCGCCGCCGTGCGCGCGGTCCAGGAGCTGGGCGGACGGGCCGTCGTCGTCACCGCCAAGAACGCGCCGCAGGCCCAACTGCACCTGGACCACCTCGGCATCACCCCGGACGCGGTCATCGGCGGGCTGTGGGCCGAAGCCAAGGCGACCGCGCTGCGCGAGCACGGCGCCGCGGTGTACGTCGGCGACCACCTCGGGGACGTGCTCGGTGCCCGCGCCGCCGGCGCCCTCTCGGTCGCGGTCCCGACCGGGCCGATCGGCGCCGTCGAACTGCGCGAGGCCGGCGCCGATGTCGTCCTCGACGATCTGACGTCATTTCCGGCCTGGTTGAAGGGCTACGCCGCGCAACGCGCTTGACGTCGGCCCTGGCTCGTATGCCGGTACGGGGCCCGCCGGTCGGCGCGTCGGCCCGGCCGGCCGGGGCAGGGGTCCGGCCGGTTCAGGCGCGGGCCCCGCGCCGCTCCTCGGCGATGGTCAGCAACACACCCGCCCCCGCGATCAGGAACCCCGCCCCCATCAGCATGCAGACCAGATAGGCGAAGGACGGGAACGGGTCGATGTGCAGGAACAGCGGCGCCACGGTGACCAGTGTGGCGAGCGCGCCGACGAAGAACACGACGACGCCGATACGAACCAGCCGATCACCGGTGGTGGGGGCGGAGCGGTCGGCCTTGGCCTGGGTTTCGGTACTCACCCCGCCAGGGTAGTTCCCTGCTCGTAAGGACAGCCCGGGCCGTCTTGTCAGCAGCCCCAGGACCATTAGCCTTGATGTCGGCGGGTCGGCAGGCGACCCGCTGTAGTGCTATCCAGAGCCGTTTTCGGCGCCCCGCACCCAACGACGAGTACGAGGACGAGGACAGACGTGCCTACCGGCAAGGTCAAGTGGTTCAACAGCGAGAAGGGCTTCGGCTTTCTCTCCCGCGACGACGGCGGCGACGTCTTCGTCCACTCCTCCGTGCTCCCCGCAGGGGTCGACGCACTGAAGCCCGGACAGCGCGTCGAGTTCGGCGTCGTCGCCGGGCAGCGCGGTGACCAGGCCCTCTCCGTCACGGTCCTCGACCCCGCCCCCTCGGTGGCCGCGGCCCAGCGCCGCAAACCCGACGAACTGGCCTCGATCGTGCAGGACTTGACGACGCTCCTGGAGAACATCACGCCGATGCTGGAGAAGGGGCGCTACCCCGACAAGGCCTCCGGAGGGAAGATCGCGGGCCTGCTGCGCGCGGTCGCCGACCAGCTCGACGTCTAGGGGTAGGCAGGTCCAGCCGGTTCAGTCGGCTCAGTGGAGGAATTCCAGGGCGTCGCGGCCCAGGGGCGGGACGAGCCCCTCGGCCGCGGCGCGGGTCAGCAGTCCGCGTACCGCCGCATAGCCGTCCTCGCCGAGGTCGGCGGTGAACTCGTTGACGTAGAGCCCGATGTGCCGGTCGGCCACCGTCGGGTCCATCTCCTGGGCGTGCTCCCTTACGTACGGACGGGACGCCTCGGGGTCCTCCCAGGCGGCCCGCACCGAGGCGCGGGCCGAGTCGGCGAGCAGCCGCAGGGTGTCCTCGCCCAGGGAGCGCTTGGCGATGATCGCGCCGAGCGGGATGGGCAGGCCGGTGGTCTCCTCCCAGTGCCGGCCCATGTCGGCGAGGCAGTGCAGCCCGTAGTTCTGGTAGGTGAACCGGGCTTCGTGGATGACGAGTCCGGCGTCCACCTTGCCGTCGCGCACCGCGGGCATGATCTCGTGGAACGGCATGACGACGATCTCGCCGACCCCGTCCGGCACGACGTCCGCGGCCCACAGCCGGAACAGCAGGTACGCCGTCGACTTCTCGCTCGGCACGGCGACCGTCGCGCCCGTCAGTCCCCCGAGCTCTCGGCTTCGCTCGGGCAGGGAGGCGCCCCCGTCCCCGGGCCGCCGGGTCAGGACCAGCGGGCCGCAGCCCCGGCCGAGCGCGCCGCCGCAGGGCAGCAGCGCGTACTCGTCCAGCACCCACGGCAGCACCGCGTACGACACCTTGAGCACGTCGAACTCCCCGCGCTCCGCCATGCCGTTGGTGATGTCGATGTCCGCGAACGTCACATCGAGGGCGGGCGCGCCCGGCACCCGGCCGTGCGCCCAGGCGTCGAAGACGAAGGTGTCGTTCGGGCAGGGAGAGTAGGCGATCTTCAGCGCCGCTTCGGTGCGCGTGGTCTTCGGAGCCGGTTCAGTGCTCATGGGGCGTCCAACTCTCCAGTACGGGCGGGAGTTTGCCGAATGCGTCGGTGAGGGCGGCGAGCGCGTCGCCGATCCGCCAGGCCGAACGGTCGCGCGGGCCAACCGAGTTGGAGACCGCGCGGATCTCCAGGGCCTCCACGCCGTACTGGGCGGCGGCCTCGGCGACGCCGAAGCCCTCCATCGCCTCGGCCACCGCCGAGGGATGCCGGTCGAGCAGTTCGGCGGTGCGCCGCGCCGTGCCGGTCGCGGTGCTGACGGTGAGGACCGGGCCGCTCCGGGCGCCCAGGGCCTCGGCGACGGCGCGGCACAGCTCGGCCGGCGGGGTCAGGGTGTCGCGCCCGAAGCCGAGCGCGGTGACGGGCAGGAAGCCCTCGGGGGATTCGGCGCCCAGGTCGGCGGCGACGATGTTCGAGGCCACCACCAGCGTGCCGAGCGGCGCGACCGGGGCGAAGCCGCCGCCGATGCCGGCCGAGACGACCAGGTCGTACCGGGCCCGGCCGAGCGCGAGGGCGGTGCCGGCCGCGGCGGCCGCCGGGCCGACCCCGGCGGGCAGTACGTGCATCTCGTGCCCGCCCGCACACAGGCGTACCGGCGGCTCCAGCGGCTGCGCGGTGCCGGGGCGTACCGGAGCGGGGCCCGGCGAGACGTAACCGGCACGGGCCAGGCCGGCGGCGACGGAGTCCGCCTCCGCCGCCACCGCGGTCACCACCAGCACACGCATCAGGCGGGGCCCGCTCGTCAGGAGGTGCGCTTGAGGGTGAAGCTCCAGACCGACACGGGCTTGCTGTCCTTGTTGACCTGGACGATGCTCACCTTCTTCTCCTTCGGCGCGGCACCCTGCCCGCCGGTCGAGAAGACGTCGGCGCCGGGGAAGCTGCGGTAGGTCTGGGCGGAGGCCTCGGTGATCGGGCTGCCGTCGAGGAGCGCGATCCACTTGTGGCCGTCCTCGACGACGTCGGGGTCGACGCCGAGACGCAGCGTCGAGCCGGGCGCGTAGTCGATGGACTTGGCGTCCTTGACGCCGCTGAGGCAGCCGGTCAGCTTGTCGTCGGCGAGCGCCTTGCCGTTCTCGCCGCGACAGGACGCCTCGGCGTTGACGGAGTTCGTGCCGACCGTCACGGTCGCGAGAGGCGTCGGCTTGTCGCAGGCGGAGAGGACGAGGAGTCCTGCGGAGGCGGCGGCGAGTGCGAAGCCGGCCCGGCGGGTCCTACCGGAAATGAACGCAACGGTCATGAAGCGAAGGCTATCGGTCGTCCCGAGCCACGCCGCGCGGGGGTGCGGCGTGCCGGTGTGGCGCGCCCCGCAGGACCCGGGCCCGGGCGACGCCCGTGCCTGTGTGGCGCGCCCCTCCGGCCGCGGCTCAGGCGACGCGCGGCCGGGGGGAACCCCGGCGGGCCGCACCGAGCAGGCCCCGTACCGAGACGGCCGCGCCGAGCGCGAGCAGGGACGCGGCCACCGACATGCCGAGGGCGCCGTTGAGCGGCAGCGCGATGCCGATCGCGCCGCCGAGCACCCACGCCACCTGGAGCAGGGTCTCCGACCGGGCGAACGCGGACGTACGGACCTCCTCCGGTACGTCGCGCTGGATCATCGCGTCCAGGGACAGCTTGGCCAGGGCCTGGGTGAGTCCGGCGGTCGCGCCCAGCACCGCCACCATCACCCCGCTGAAGAACGCGGCGGACAGGGCCGCGACGCCGAGCGCGATCGTCAGCATCGTCACGATCAGCACCTCGGGCCCGCGCGCCCGCAGCAGCGAGCCGACCGCCGTGCCCAGCGCGTTGCCGACGCCCGCCGAGACGCCCACGATGCCGAGCGAGACGGCCGCGCTCTGCCCGGACAGGGGGTGCTCGCGCAGCAGGAACGCCAGGAAGAAGATCAGGAACCCGGAGAGCGCGCGCAGCGCGGCATTGGCGTACAGACCGTTCTGCACGGACACCCCGACCGTACGCAGACTGGGCTTCGGCTCACCCCGGTCGGAGAGCCGCGCCTTGGTCTCGCCCTTCGCCGAGTCGACCTTCGGGTCGAGCGAGAAGGCCAGGAACATGCCCGCAACGAAGACACAGAACGCCCCGTAGAGCGGCCATTCGGGCCCGATGCGGGAGAGCCCCGCGCCGATCGGGGCGGCGGCCCCCGTGGCGAGCAGGCCGGCCAGGGTGACCCGCGAATTCGCCTTCACCAGCGAGAAGCGCGGTGGCAGCAGCCGCGGCACGACGGCGCTTCTGACCACGCCGTACGCCTTCGAGGCCACCAGGACGCCCAGTGCCGCCGGGTACAGCTCAAGGCCGCCGGTGGCGACCGCGCCGGACATGGTCAGCGCGAGCAGCGCGCGGGCCACCATCGCACCGGCCATCGCGGCGCGGCGGCCGTGCGGCATCCGGTCGAGCAGCGGGCCGATCACCGGCGCCAGGAGAGTGAAGGGGGCCATCGTGATCGCCAGATAGAGCGCGACGCGGCCGCGGGCCTGATCGGTCGGCACGGAGAAGAACACGGTCGACGCGAGCGCCACGGTGATCATGACGTCGCCGGCGCCGTTCACAGCGTGCAGCTCGATCAGTTTGCCGAGCCCCGACTCACCCGCGCCGTGCGCATGGGTGGCTTTTCTGATCGAACGCGCCGTCCCCGTGAACGGCAGATGCAGGGCGCGACCGACCGTCCGGCCTGCCCTGCGCAGGCGGCCGGACTCGTCCGAAGAACCTGACGACCTTGCGGTTGCCACCCCGCCATAGTGCCCCAACCCCGTCCGACCCGAACCAGGATTCGGACGCGCAGGTGGGCCGGGGGCCACGAAGGGGGTAGCGTGACAGGCGCGCCGCCCGCGGCTGCCCAAGGCCGCGCGCCTCTCCGCGATCCCGCAGAATGGATCGTAGAAGGTGCGCCTCCACGCTCATACGGAGCAGGGGGGACCCCCTTGGTCAGTGAACTGGACAGTCGCTGGGCAGTTGATCGCCCGGGCGCGGACGTTGACGCGGCCCCCTGGTCCGCTCCGCCCGCCGCCCGTTCGCAGTCGACTCCCCGGCGTACCCGTGAGACGGCGTAGGAGAGAAGCGAGACCTGTGAGTGCTGCGACGACGCGAAGCCGTACCCCTGACCGCCTGTGCGCCGAGGCGGTCGACCTAGCCCGCGAGGCGGCGGAGGAAGCCGCCGCGCCGGGTGTGGTCGGCGAGCATGTGACCCTCGTGCCGGAGGGCGACCGGGTCGTCACGCACTTCTTCGAGTGCAAGGAACCCGGCTACCGGGGCTGGCGCTGGGCGGTGACGGTGGCGCGCGCCTCGCGCGCCAAGCTGGTCACCCTCGACGAGACGGTCCTGCTGCCCGGCCCCGACGCCCTCCAGGCCCCCGAGTGGGTGCCGTGGAGCGAGCGGCTGCGGCCCGGCGACATGGGACCCGGCGACCTGCTGCCCACCGAGGCCGACGACCCGCGCCTGGAACCCGGCTACACCGGCGAGGACGCGCCGCCGCCCAACTCGGTGCTCTCGCAGGAGCTGGCCGAGCGGATCGAGGCGGAGGACGCCGAGCTGTCCGAGCGCGAGGCCCCTGCGGGCAGCGCGCGCGGCTCCGTCGCGTCCGTCGCCGACGAACTCGGCATGCGCCGGGCGCGGGTCCTTTCGCGGTACGGGCTGCACGCGGCGGCCGACCGGTGGGAGGAGTCCTTCGGCGGCAAGACCGCGATGGCTCAGGCGGCGCCGGCCTCCTGCGTCTCCTGTGCCTTCCTCGTGCCGATCGCGGGATCGCTCTCCCAGGCGTTCGGCATCTGCGCCAATGAATTCGGTCCTGCGGACGGGCGTGTCGTGGCGTTCGACTACGGCTGTGGGGGGCACTCGGAGGCGGCCGTCATGCCTACGCCGCCGCGGCCGGCTTCGCCGGTGCTGGACACGGTGGGGGCGGATCCGTTCCGGTTCCGGCCGGATCGGGGTGGGTCCGTGCCGGATGTGGCGGACGCCACGGAAGACCTGGGCCACTCCTAACCCCGCCGCCCCTCTCCTGGGGCTCCGCCCCAGACCCCGTTCGCGCCTTAAGGGCGCTCGTCCTCAATCGCCGGACGGGCTGAGGTGGCCGATGCGGGCCCGCACCGAGCACTTAAGGGGCGCGGGGAACTGCGCGAGACGCGGGCACGGTCCGCACGCCGAGAGCGGGTTTAGGGGCGCGGGGAACTGCGCGACCAGCCACGCACGGTCGGCAGACGAAAGCGGGTTTTCAAGCGGGTTTTCAGGGGCGCGAGGAACTGCGCGAGACGCGGGCTTGGTTCGCGGGGGTGGCGCGTCGCCCGGAGGGTTTCGGGAAGGGGCGGGGTGGGGGGAATTCAAGGCCACCCCCCGACGCGCGGTACCTTCGGGCCGCGGTCCCGGCACGCGGGGCAGGACAGAGCGGAGTACGGCGTGATCGTCAAGGCGATGGCGGCCGAAGGGGCCGACCCCTTCGGGACGGCGCGGCTACGGCGAGGCGTCCTGAACGCCTGGGGCGCGGGCCCCGCCAGATTCCGCGAGGACGCCAACGCCGAGGAGGACCTCGCGCTCGGCGGCTACCGTGACCGCCTCGTCGTGGAACTCGCCCAGAACGCCGCCGACGCCGCCGCCCGCACCGGCACCGAGGGCCGCCTCCGGCTCACCCTGCACCCGGGCGGCCCCGACGGCCCCGCCGTACTGGCCGCCGCCAACACCGGCGCCCCCCTGGACGCCGTGGGC
This sequence comes from Streptomyces hundungensis, assembly GCF_003627815.1. Taxonomy (NCBI): domain Bacteria; kingdom Bacillati; phylum Actinomycetota; class Actinomycetes; order Kitasatosporales; family Streptomycetaceae; genus Streptomyces; species Streptomyces hundungensis. The sequence continues at coordinate 3,934,248 of NZ_CP032698.1, read as the reverse complement.
GTCGAGTCGCTCTCGACCCTGCGCGCCAGCGCCAAGCGCGCTGACACCGAAGTCGCCGTCGGCCGGTTCGGCGTCGGGTTCGCCGCGGTGCTCGCCGTCAGCGACGAGCCCGCCGTGGTGGGCCGCACCGGCGGTGTGCGCTGGTCGCTCGCCGAGGCCCGCGAACTGGCCGCGCAGACCGCCCTCGCCAGCCCCGGACTCGGCGACGAGCTGCGCCGCCGCGACGGACACGTACCGCTGCTGAGGCTGCCGCTGCCCGCCGAGGGCGCCGCCCCCGAGGGCTATGACACCGTCGTGGTGCTGCCGCTGCGCGACGCCGCCGCCGAGGACCTCGTACGCCGTCTCCTCGACGGCATCGACGACGCCCTGCTCCTCACGCTGCCCGGCCTCACCGAGATCGTCGTCGAAACCCCGGACGCCACACGGGTGTTGAAACGTTCGGTGCACGACGCGTACGTCCACATCGACGACAGTCGCGACGAGACGATCCACCGCTGGCGGACCGTCAGCCGGCACGGCCCGCTCGGCAAGGAGCTGCTCGCCGACCGCCCCGTGGAGGAGCGGCTGCGCCCGCACTGGACCCTCACCTGGGCCGTCCCGGTGGACGAGGACGGCGCGCCCGAGCGGCCCCGTACCGCCGCCGTGGTGCACGCGCCCACCCCCACCGACGAGCCGCTCGGCGTCCCCGCGCTGCTCATCGCCTCGTTCCCGCTCGACACCGCCCGCCGCCACCCGGCGCCCGGCCCGCTCACCGACTTCCTGGTGGATCGCGCCGCCGACGCCTACGCCGAACTCCTCGCCGCCTGGCGCCCGGTGACGACCGGCACCGTCGACCTGGTGCCCGGCCCGCTGGGGCGGGGCGAGCTGGACGGCGCTCTGCGCGCGGCGATCCTGGAGCGGCTGCCCCGTGTCGCGTTCCTGGCGCCCGCCGCGCCCACCGAGGAACTCCCCGCGCTGCGCCCCTTCGAGGCGGAGGTCGTCGAGGGCGCCGGCGCCGACACGGTGCGCGTGCTCGCCGAAGTGCTGCCCACGCTGCTGCCCGCAGGTCTCGAACGCCGCCCCGAATTGCGGGCGTTGGAGGTGGGACGGCTCTCGCTCGGCGACGCCGTCGAGCGGATCGCGGGCGCCGAGCGGCCCCCCGAGTGGTGGTACCGCCTCTACGACACGCTCGCCGGAGTGGACCCCGACCGGCTCTCCGGGCTCCCCGTGCCGCTGGTCGGCGGCCGCACCGCCACCGGCCCCCGGCAGATCCTGCTGCCGCTCGCCGACACCCCGTCCGACCTGGGACGCCTGGGCCTGAAGGTCGCCCACCCCGACGCCGCGCATCCGCTGCTGGAAAAGCTCGGCGCGCTGCCCGCCACCCCGCGCGCCGTTCTGACGACCCCTCAGGTGCGGGCCGCCGTCGCCGCCTCGCTGGACAGCGGGGAGATCTGGGACGAGGACGCGCTCGACGCCGACGAACTCGCCGACACCGTACTGGCGTTGGTGCGCGAGGCCAATCTCGCGCCCGGTGACGAGCCCTGGCTCGGCGCGCTCGCCCTGCCCGACGAGGACGGCGAACTCGCCCCCGCAGGCGAGCTCCTGCTGCCCGGATCCCCCCTCGCCGCCGTCGTCCGCGAGGGTGAACTCGCCGAAGTGGACCGGGAGTTGGCCGATCGCTGGGGCGAGCAGCCGCTCACCGCATGCGGGGTGCTCGCCACGTTCGCCCTCGTACGGGCCGCCGATGTCGTCCTGGACCCGGACGAACTGGAGCCGCGCGAGGGCGACTTCGCCGAGCCCGACGACGCGGGGCTGCTCGACGCGGTGGACGTGTGGTGCGAGGACGTCCTGGACCGGCTGCCCGAGACGCCGGTCCCGCCGGTGGCCACCGAGATCGTCGCCGTCCGCGACCTCGACCTGGTCGACGACGACGCCTGGCCACAGGCCCTCGCCCTGCTCGCCCGGCCGCCGCTGCGGGACGCCCTGGTCCAGCCGGTGCGGGTCCTGCTGCCCGACGGCACCACCGAGTCCGTACGCCCCTACACCGCCTGGTGGCTGCGCGACCATCCGGTCCTGGACGGCCGGCGCCCCGCCGGGCTGCGCGCGGCCGGCTCCGACCCCCTCCTGTCCGGTCTTTACGAGCCCGTGGACGCGACCGGCTTCGATGACGCGCAGGTCCTGCGGGCGCTGGGGGTGCGCACCTCGGTGGCCGCGCTCCTGGACGAGCCGGGCGGCGCGGCGGAACTCCTCGGCCGCCTCGCCGACCCCGACCGATCGGTCTCGGCGTCCCAACTCCACGCCCTGTACACGGCGTTGGCGGAGCTCGACCCCGAGCAGGTCACCCTGCCCGACGAACTGCGGGCGGTCGTCGACGGCGAGGTCCGGGTGGTCGACGCCTCCGACGCGGTCGTGGCGGACGCCCCCGACCTGCTGCCCCTCGCCTCCGGGCTGGCCCTGCTGCCCGTCGCCCCGGCGCGCGCCGCCGAACTCGCGGAGCTCCTCCAGGTGGGGCGGCTCAGCGAGGCGGCGTCGGGCGAGGTGACGTCCTTCGGGGTCGAGCGGGAGGTGCCCGAGGCGGTACGGGTCCTGCTCGGGCCGCTCGCGCCGGCGAGCTATGTCGAGCACGAGTCGCTGGTGGCGGGCGGGGTGGAGCTCGACTGGCGTCGGGCGGGGGGTGACGGGGTGGTGCATGCGGCGACGCTTGAGGGGGTTGCGGCGGGGTTGGCCTGGGCGGCCGGGCAGTGGCCTCGACGGTTCGAAGTGGCGGCGCTCCTGGAGGACCCGTCCCGCACGGCCGAACTCTCGCGAGACCGCTGGTTCGACTGACCCCGGGGTGTCTTTGCGGGGGCTCCGCCCCACACCCCGGTCGGCCCGGCCTCTCGCTCGGCCGACCGGGGGGAGCCGCCGGGGCTCCGCCCCGACCCGGGTTGGCCCGGCCTCCCGCGTGGCTCGACCGGGGGGTGCGCTGGGGCTCTGCCCCAGACCCCTTTTTGGCCCCTCCCCGCCCCTTCCCTAGACCCTCCGGGGGACATCACAGCCCTGCGGACCGTGCCCGCTTCTCGCGCAGTTCCCCGCGCCCCTAGCTACTTGGTGCTGGCCAGCACCTCAGCCCGTCCGGCGATTGAGGACGAGCGCCCTTAAGGCGCGAACGGGGTCTGGGGCGGAGCCCCAGGAGGCCGGAACCAACCAACCCGCTGTACGGGTGGGTGGGTGGGCGAAGGTGCCCAGGGCTAGTCCGGCCAGCGGTGGGTTACGTGGCGCCAGGTCAGCTCGAGCACCGCCGAGGCCACCACAGCGACCCCCACCGCCGTCCACGGCAACACCACCCCCACCAGCTTCAACGCGAAGAAGTGCTGGAGCCACGGCACCGCAAGGACGAGGAGGAACGCCACGGCCATGGAGACGACCAGGGCGATCCGCCACCACGTGTAGGGGCGGGCGATGATGGCCAGGACCCACATGGAGACCAGGAACAGGGTCAGCGTGGTGGCGCTGGTCTCCGCGTCGAGCGCGCCCGAGCCGGTGTAGTACGCCCGCGCGATCATGTACGTCACGAACGTGGCCACCGCCGCGATGACCCCGCTGGGAATCGCGTACCGCATCACCCGCCGCACGAAGTGCGGTTTGGCGCGCTCCTTGTTGGGGGCGAGGGCGAGGAAGAACGCCGGGATGCCGATGGTGAAGGTGGAAAGCAGCGTCAAGTGCCGTGGCAGGAAGGGGTATTCGACCTGGAAGCAGACCACCAGGACGGCGAGCAGCACCGAGTACACCGTCTTGGTGAGGAAGAGCGTGGCCACCCGCGTGATGTTGCCGATCACGCGGCGCCCCTCCGCCACCACCGACGGCAGCGTCGAGAAGCTGTTGTTCAGGAGCACGATCTGGGCGACCGCACGCGTGGCCTCCGAGCCCGAGCCCATGCTCACGCCGATGTCGGCGTCCTTGAGGGCGAGCACGTCGTTCACACCGTCGCCGGTCATCGCCACCGTGTGGCCGCGTGACTGGAGCGCGGCCACCATGTCGCGCTTCTGCTGGGGGGTGACCCGGCCGAAGACCGAGTTGGAGTCGAGGACGTCGGCCATCTCGCCCTGTTCGGCGGGGAGTTGGCGGGCGTCGACGGTGTCGGCCGCGCCGGGCAGACCGAGCTTTCCGGCGACCGCGCCGACCGAGACCGCGTTGTCGCCGGAGATCACCTTGGCCCGGACGTTCTGCTCGTCGAAGTAGCGCAGGGTGTCGGAGGCGTCGGGCCGCAGCCGCTGTTCGAGGACGACCAGGGCGGTGGGCTCGGCGTCGGAGGCGATGGCGGGGTCGTCGAGTTCGCGCGAGGAGCGGGCGAGCAGCAGCACGCGCAGGCCCTGTTCGTTGAGGGCGTCGATCTCGGAGAGCGCCGGGTCACCGGCCTTGAGCAGCACGTCCGGCGCGCCGAGCAGCCAGGTGCTGTTCTCGCCGTCGCCCTCGCTGAACGCGGCGCCGCTGTACTTGCGGGCCGAGGAGAACGGCAGCGACTCGGTACAGCGCCACGCCTCGCTGTCCGGGTAGGCGTCGATGATCGCCTGGAGGGAGGCGTTGGGCCGGGGGTCGGACTCGCCGAGCGCGCCGAGGACGGTGCGTACGTACGCCTCGTCCGCGCCGTTGAGGGGGCGCAGCTCGGTGACGTCCATGCCGCCCTCGGTGAGCGTGCCCGTCTTGTCGAGGCACACCACGTCGACGCGGGCCAGGCCCTCGATCGCGGGGAGCTCCTGGACCAGGCACTGTTTGCGGCCGAGCCGGATGACGCCGATGGCGAAGGCGACCGACGTCAGCAGGACGAGCCCTTCGGGGATCATCGGGACGATGCCGCCGACGGTGCGGGCGATGGAGTCCTTGACGTCGTTGTCCTTGACCACGAGCTGGCTCAGGACCAGGCCGAGCGCCGTGGGGATCATCATCCACGTGACGTACTTGAGGATGGTGGAGATGCCGCTGCGCAGTTCGGAGTGGACGAGCGTGAACCGGCTCGCCTCCTCGGCCAGTTGAGCCGCGTACGCCTCGCGCCCGACCTTGGTGGCGGTGAACGCGCCGCCGCCCGCGACGACGAAGGCACCCGACATCATCGTGTCGCCGGGCTTCTTCAGGACCGGGTCGGCCTCGCCGGTCAGCAGGGATTCGTCGACCTCCAGGCCGTCCGCCTCGACCGCCTCGCCGTCCACCACGACCTTGTCGCCGGGCCCGAGTTCGATGACGTCGCCGAGCACGATCTCGGAGGTGGAGATCTCCACCGCCCGGCCGTCGCGCCGTACCGTCGGCTTGGCCTCGCCGATGACCGCGAGCCCGTCCAGGGTCTTCTTGGCACGCATCTCCTGGATGATGCCGATGCCGGTGTTGGCGATGATCACGAAGCCGAAGAGGCTGTCCTGGATCGGCGCCACGACGAGCATGATCGCCCAGAGCACGCCGATGATCGCGTTGAACCGGGTGAAGACGTTGCCCCGGACGATCTCGGCGGTGGAGCGACTGCTGCGGACGGGAACGTCGTTGACCTCGCCGCGCGCCACCCGTTCGGCGACCTCGGCCGCCGTCAGACCGCCGGCCCGCCGCGCCGGTTCGGGCGGGCTCATGGGATGGACGGGGTCGAGTTCCGCCCCGGCGTCGATGTTGGCGCGCTGCGTCATGTTTTCGACGGTACGGGGGGAACGGGCGCTTCACCTGCCGGGACGGCCGAACATCCGACCCGGGGAGGAGGCGAATGGTCCTGTGGCGGTACGCGCGTCCCGGGTGTTGGTGACTTTGGGCCCTTGCGCCTATTCGGCGCCGGCCTCCTGTTGCGCGGCGTGCCGCTTGAGGGCGGCGTCACGGCCGCGCACGTACCAGATGCCGATGAGGCCGAGGCCGCCGCCGGCCAGACAGGTCCACACCCACCACAGATGACCGTGCGCGTCGAACCAGCCGTAGAAGGGGAGCTGGACGAGGAAGAGGACGAACCAGAGGATCGTGCCGCCGGTGATGGTGGCGACCACGGGACCCTCAAGGGGCTCCGGCGCCTCGTGCTTCGGTGATCCCGTGGAAAACGCAGCCATGCGGTCAGTGTAGGGCGCGGGTCGGCGGGCCCCGGCGGGGACGGCTGAGCGCTTGGGGCTGCTGGGTCTACGCGCGGAGATGGTGATCTTCGTCTGATGTATTCATACTGAAACGGCTTACGGCTGACTCATTCTGTTCGTTAAAACGTCCAAAGTAGTTCGGGTACGTGCCGTTTCCCCTTCCCCGTCACCACCGAGGTTCCGCATGAACGGCCTGGACCGCTACTTCAAGATCTCCGAGCGGGGTTCCACCCTGGCCCGGGAGGTGCGGGGCGGCTTCGCGACCTTCTTCGCGATGGCGTACATCATCGTGCTGAACCCGATCATCCTCGGCAGCGCCAAGGACATGTACGGGCACCAGCTCGACAGCGGACAGCTGGTGACCGCGACCGTGCTCACCGCCGCCTTCACCACGCTGCTCATGGGCGTCATCGGCAACGTACCGATCGCGCTCGCGGCGGGCCTCGGCGTGAACACCGTGGTCGCGCTCCAGCTCGCGCCCCGGATGAGCTGGCCCGACGCCATGGGCATGGTCGTGCTCGCCGGCTTCGTGGTGATGCTCCTGGTCGCCACCGGGCTGCGCGAGCGCGTCATGAACGCGGTACCGCTCGGCCTGCGCAAGGGCATCGCGATCGGCATCGGCCTGTTCATCATGCTGATCGGCCTGGTCGACTCCGGCTTCGTCTCGCGCATGCCGGACGCCGCGCACACCACCGTCCCCCTCCAGCTCGGCGGCAACGGACATCTGCTCGGCTGGCCGGTCCTCATCTTCGTCCTCGGTGTGCTGCTCACGCTCGCGCTGATGGTCCGCAAGGTCCCGGGCGCGATCCTGATCTCCATCGTGGCCATGACCGTCCTCGCGATGATCATCAACGCGGTGGCCACCGTGCCGTCGTGGGGCCTGACCACCCCGAAGTGGCCCGGCAACCCCGTCGACGCCCCGGACTTCGGGCTCGTCGGCCAGGTCAGCCTGTTCGGCGGGTTCTCGAAGGTCGGTTTCCTGACCGGCGTCCTGTTCGTCTTCACCGTGCTGCTTTCGTGCTTCTTCGACGCCATGGGCACGATCATGGGCATCAGCGACGAGGCCGGCCTGACCGACGAGAAGGGCTACATGCCCGGCATGAACCGGGTCCTGTTCGTCGACGGCATCGCGGTCGCGGCGGGCGGTGCCTCGTCCTCGTCCGCCACCACCTGTTTCGTGGAGTCCACGGCGGGGGTCGGCGAGGGGGCGCGCACGGGTCTCGCGAACGTCGTCACCGGCGGGCTTTTCACCGTCGCCCTCTTCCTCACCCCGCTCGCCACGATGGTGCCCTCCCAGGCGGCCACCCCGGCGCTGCTCGCCGTCGGCTTCCTGATCCTGTCCGGCTCGATCCGCGAGATCGACTGGGCGGACTGGACGATCGCCATCCCGGCGTTCGTGACGATGCTGATGATGCCGTTCACGTACTCCATCACCAATGGCATCGGGATGGGGTTCGTCAGCTTTACGGTGCTGCGGGTGGTGGCGGGGCGGGGGCGTGAGGTTCCCATCGCGATGTACGTCGTTTCGGCGGTGTTCGCGTTCTACTACGTGATGCCGGCGCTGGGCCTGACCTGACGCCGGCCGGGCTTGCCCGGCTGCCCCTGGGGCTCCGCCCCAGCCCCCAGCGGGTCCACCCACCCACCCGCCCGTGCAGCGGGTTGGATGGTTCCGGCCCCTGGGGCTCCGCCCCAGACCCCGCCGCGTTTGCCCACCCACCCGCCCGTGACGGGGGTTGAATGGGCTGAGCCCTGGGGCTCCGCCCCAGACCCCGCGGGTTTGCCCGCCCACCCGCCCGTGACGGGGGTTGGATGGTTCGGCCCCTGGGGCTGCGCCCCAGACCCCTGCGGGGGCTCTGCCCCCTGCACCCCCGTTCGCGCCTGAACGGCGCTCGTCCTCAATCGCCGGACAGGCTGAGGTGCGGGCCAGCACCGAGTAGTTAGGGGCGCGGGGAACTGCGCGACCAGCCCCGCACGGCCCGCAGACGAAAACGGGTTTTGGGGGCGCGAGGAACTGTGCAAGAAGCGTCCACGGCCCGCGGTCGACGTCGGGTTTCAGGGGCGCGGGGAACTGCGCAAGAAGGGGCTACGCCGCGCCGTAGAAGCGTTCCGTCTCGTCCACCGCCGCCTTGAACCTCTCATCGAAGTCGTCCCGCATAAGCGTCCGCACCACATAGTCCTGCACGCTCATGCCGCGCCGCGCCGCATGGTGCTTGAGCCGTTCGAGCAGCTCACCGTCTATTCGTAGGCTGAGCACACTGGTCCCCATGGAGCGAGGGTGACCGCCCGCCCGGCCCTCACGGGTCACTTTTGGGCGGAGTCTCACTCGTTCGGGTGATGTGTCGGGCGAGCCGGCTCCGTGACGGACGCCCCCCCCGCATGAGCCCCGGCACGGCCCCGGTACCGGCCGCCCCCGCCCCCTGTGGCCCGAGCACGCCCGTGTGGCGCTGGACACCTCCCCTGATTCCGGTGGTATTTAGCCAGAGTAATGAGTTATGCTAAAGAACATGTCTGACCTGTCCCACGGCACTGGCGACAACGCCGCCGCCGTGAACTCCCTGCGCTCGGCCGTCATGCGGCTGGGCCGGCGCCTCAAGCACCAGCGCGTCGACGAATCGCTCAGCCCGACGGAGATGTCGGTGCTCGGCACTCTTGCCCGTTGCGGCTCGGCCACCCCCGGTGAGCTGGCCCGCAAGGAGCACGTACAGCCGCCGTCGATGACCCGAATCGTCGCACTGCTGGAGGCGAAGGGCCTGGTCAGGCTGGAGCCGCATCCCGACGACCGTCGGCAGAAGGTGGTCAGCCAGACCGCGGAGGCCGAGGCGATGCTCGAAGAGAGCCGCCGCAAGCGCAACGCCTGGCTCGCCGCCCTCGCGGAAGGTCTGGACGAGGACGAATGGGCGAAGCTGCGCGCGGCCGCCCCGGTCCTGGAGAAGCTCGCACATCTGTAAACGCGCATCGCTAGGAGGCGAGCCCTTTTGAGTACGGGATCCGGAGCACACTCCGCCCCCGCACCGAACCCCACCTACAACAAGCGTGGCGGGGGGACGTTCTCCTCGCTTGCGGTACGCAATTACCGACTCTTCTTCTCCGGCGCCATCGTGTCCAACATCGGCACCTGGATGGCCCGGATCACCCAGGACTGGCTGGTCCTGACGATCACCGGATCCTCGGTGGCGGTGGGCATCACCACGGCCATGCAGTTCCTGCCGATGCTCCTGTTCGGCCTGTACGGCGGCGTCATAGCCGACCGGTTCGCCAAGCGGAACATCCTGTTCGTGACGCAGGCGGCGATGGGTCTGGGCGGTCTGTTCCTCGCCGTGATGACCCTGTCCGGGCACGTCCAGGTGTGGCACGTGTATCTGACGGCGTTCTTCACCGGCCTGGTCACCGTCGTCGACAACCCGACCCGGCAGTCCTTCGTCTCCGAGATGGTGGGGCCGGACCGGGTGCGCAACGCGGTCAGCCTCAACTCGGCGAACTTCCAGTCCGCCCGGCTCGTCGGCCCCGCCGTCGCGGGTGTCGTGATGGCGGCCGTCGGACCCGGCTGGGCGTTCCTCGCCAACGGCCTGTCGTTCACCGCCCCGCTGATCATGCTCTCCCTGATGCGCACCAAGGAACTCCAGCCGACCCGGCTCACCCCGCGCGGCAAGGGTCAGCTGAGGGAGGGCCTCGCGTACGTCTCCGAGCGGCCGGAGCTGATCTGGCCGATCGTGCTCGTCGGCTTCGTCGGCACCTTCGGGTTCAACTTCCCGATCTGGCTGAGCGCGTTCGCCTCCGACGTCTTCCACGGCGACTCGGGCCTGTACGGCCTGTTCAACAGTCTGATGGCGATCGGTTCGCTGGTCGGCGCGCTCCTCGCGGCCCGCCGCGCCACCACGCGCCTGCGGATGCTGGTGCTCGCGGCCGGACTGTTCGCGGTGCTCGAACTCGTGGCGGCCACCTCGCCCGACCTCGGCGTGTTCATGGCGCTGCTCATCCCCGTCGGCATCCTGGGGCTCACGGTCAACGTGACCGCCAACGCCTCCGTGCAGATGGCGACCGACCCCGAGATGCGGGGCCGTGTGATGAGCCTGTTCATGATGGTCTTCACCGGCGGCACCCCGCTCGGCGGCCCGCTCTTCGGCTGGCTCGCCGATGTCTACGGTGTCCGCGTCAGCCTCGCGCTCGGCGGCGTGATCTGCGGTGTGGCGGCGATCGGTGTGGGCCTGATGCTGGCCCGCGCGGCCAACCTGCGCCTCAAGGTCGACGTCCGCCCCGGCCACCGCCACCTCGCCTTCGTCCCGAGGAACCCCGCGCTCGTCGCAGCCGCCTGAGGGCACGTACGCGATACCTCGTCTCATGGCCCGGCCCTCCCCGCACAGGGGGAGGCCGGGCCGTTTCGCGTCTCCACGCGCGCGACACCCGATGCCGATCTTGCTTAACTGTTCCCATGCGCCTCTTCGCCGCCGTCCTTCCCCCGAGCGGGCCGTCGATGAACTGGGGCGCGCGGTAAGGGAGTTGGCGGCTCTGCCCGGGGCGGACGGGCTGCGCTGGACCGGGCGGGAGGGCTGGCACCTCACGCTCGCGTTCCTGGGCGAGGTCGACGAGGCGCTCCTGGACGAGCTGCGCGAACGGCTGCGCAGGGCGGCCCACCGCACCGACCCCTTCACGCTGCGGCTGCACGGCGGCGGGCGGTTCGACGGGCGCGCGCTGTGGGCCGGCGTCGCGGGCGGCCTCGACGAGCTGCGGCTGCTGGCCGAACGCGCGGACGCCGCCGCCCGCCGCTCCGGCGTCCCGATGGACCAGCACCGCCGCTATGTGCCGCACCTCACCCTGGCGCGTTCGCGTACGCCGATGGATCTTCGGCCGTACGTCACGGAGCTCGCCGCGTTCGAGGGCAGCCCCTGGCCGGTCGCGGAGTTGGCGCTGATCCGCAGCAGCCTCCCGCGTGACGGAGTCCCGGGCGAGCGCCCCCGGTACGAGGCGGTCGCCCGCTGGCCGCTCGGCGCGGGCGGTTAGGCTCAAGGGGTGGACCCGAAGACCAGGAACCGGATCATGGCCGGTGTGCTCGTGTTGATGTTCGTCGTGGTGGCGGTGGCGGCCGCCGTCGGCTGACCGCCGCCGCGCCGCGGCCCGCGGCTTATGAGGCGTAGGCCTCCGGTGGCCTGCCCGTCGTGGGTCTCCAGACGCCTACCCGGCGTAGGTCTCCAGACGCCTACCAGGCGAAGGCCTCCGGGGCGGAGCCCGGGCCGGGGAAGATCTCGTCGAGGGCGCCGAGCAGCTCCTCGCTCAGCTCCAACTCCAGGGCGCGCAGCGCCGATTCGAGGTGGGCGGGGGTGCGCGGGCCGACGATCGGGCCCGTCACGCCGGGCCGGGTGAGCAGCCAGGCCAGCGCCACCTCCCCCGGGTCGAGGTCGTGCTTGGCGAGCAGGTCCTCGTACGCCTGGACCTTGGCCCGTACGGCGGGGTCGGCCAGGCCCGCGGCGGAGCGGCCGGACTTGGTGGTGCGCGAGCCCGTGCCCTCGCGTTCCTTGCGCAGTGCGCCGCCGAGCAGGCCCTGGTGCAGCGGGGACCAGGGGATGACGCCGAGCCCGTACTCCTGCGCGGCCGGGATGACCTCCATCTCGGCGCGGCGTTCGGCGAGGTTGTAGAGGCACTGCTCGCTGACCAGACCGAGCCGTCCGGTGCGGTCCGCCACTTCGTTGGCCTGCGCGATCTTGTAGCCGGGGAAGTTGGACGAACCGGCGTAGAGGATCTTGCCCTGGGTGATCAGGACGTCGATCGCCTGCCAGATCTCCTCGAACGGGGTGGCCCGGTCGACGTGGTGGAACTGGTAGACGTCGATGTAGTCGGTGTTCAGCCGCTGGAGGGAGGCCTCGACGGAGCGGCGGATGTTGAGTGCCGACAGCCGGTCGTGGTTGGGCCAGGCCGCGCTGCTCCAGGGCTTGCCCGGGGTCATGTCGCCGTACATCTTGGTGGCGAGGACGACCTTGTCGCGCCGGTCGCCGCCCCGCCCGAACCAGGAGCCGAGGATCTTCTCGGTGAGTCCCTTGTCCTCCGCGACGCCGTAGATGTTCGCGGTGTCGAAGAAGTTGATGCCCGCGTCGAGAGCGGCGTCCATGAGGACGTGGCTGCCGGCCTCGTCGGTCTCGCTGCCGAAGTTCATCGTGCCGAGGACGAGTCGGCTGACCTGGAGTCCGGTGCGTCCGAGCTGTGTGTACTTCATGGCGCCATCAAAGCCGGTTCGTGTGCACTCCAGGCAAGGCTTTCAACCAACCTTGGGCGTCGGCTATTTGGAGCCGACCGGGCCGATGTAGGTGCCCGGGCGGGTCGCGCCGTCCTGGAGCAGGACCGAGGAGAACTCCCAGGGCAGGGTGTGCGGGTGGGTCTCGTTCGGCGGGGTGATCACGAGGCTCCTCGGCTTGAACTCCTTCCCGTCGCCCTGGTGGAAGGGCAGGTAGAAGAGGGTGAAGGTGGTGGTGGCGCCGGGGCGTACGGTCACCGTCTTCGGGGTCTCGGAAGTCCCGCGCGGCAGTGACCACTTGGTGGAGCCGCCGACCAGGTCGACGCCCGGATAGCCCTTCATCGCGCAGGACTTGGCGCCCTTGTTGGTGAGCTCGATGGTGATCACGCCCTGGGAGCCCCGCGTCTGGGCGCCGCTGCCGGGGGCGACGGCGAAGCCGAGCTGGGAGGTCGGGCAGCGCGCGCCGGCGGCGCCGCTGTCGGTTCCGGGTCCGGCGTCCGTGCCGCCCGTACTGCCGCCGGAGGGAGCCATGGTGCGGCCGCCGCTCGTGCCGGGGGTGCCGGGTCCGGGTCCGGTGCCGGTGGTTTCGGGCGGGGTGATGCCGGTGGGGGAGTCGGTGGCGACCCGGCTCGACCCGCCGTCGCCGCCGCAGGCGGTCAGGGTCAGGGCCAGGGTCATGGTGAGGCCGGCGGTGAGTGCGACGGTCGCGGCCAGGGGGGCGGTGCGCAGGCGCAACACGGCGATCCTTTCGGTTCGATGGCCGTCCGGGTGCCCCGCGGGGGCCGTCCCAAGCGGACATCATGGGGGCCGGACGCCGTGTGGACGTCCCGCACCGCCCGACGGTTCCACCGCCCGGCCGCCGCCACCCCGTCGGCGCGCCGGGCCTCCGTCCACAGGCTGTGGGCGGTCTGACGGCACCGCGTTTCGTGGTTCCGTTCGATTGCTGGGACGATCGGGGTACGGCGGTGGCGGTCGGGGTATGGGGTTCGATCAGGTTTGATCGGGTTCGATCGGGTGGGACGGGAAGCGGACGGAAGGGATGGAGACGCCTTATGGCGCAGGTCGGTGAGGGGGCGCGGCGCGGGGACGCCGTCGCGCGCGGACGGGTGGTGCGGTGATGGAAGCCGTCGACCGCGCCTTCGCCGCGGCGCTGTACATCGAGGGCGACGCCGCCCTGGACACCGGCGCCTCGCTGCTCGCCGCCGCACCCCGGGCGGATGCCGAACTCGCCCTGCGGGGGCGGGAGTTCGTACGCCGCGCCTGGGACCGGGGCTGGCAGCCCGCCGATGTCGTACGGATCGTACGGCGTGACCTGGACGAGCCTCAGGTACGCATCCTGAGCGGACTGATCCGCGACGAGCTCGCCCAGTACGAGCGGCTGCCCGCGCGGTGGCAGGGGCAGCTCGACGAGCTGCCGAGCGAGCCGTGGCGGGCCGACCGTTTCTCGTACGCCACCGCCGTGCTGGAGCTCTACCGGGCGTTGCTCGCGCTGCCCTCGATCGAGCCGGCGGGGCCCGCGCCGGGGGCGTCGGGGGCGTCCGGGCTCGGGCCGCCCGTGCACGGCGAACCGAAGACGCTGGCCCGGATCCGGGCGCTGCTCGCCAAGGCCGAGGCGACCGGGTTCCCCGAGGAGGCGGAGGCGCTCACCACCAAGGCGCAGGAGCTGATGGCGCGGCACAGCGTGGACGACGCGCTGCTCGCCGGGCGCGGGCCGGGCGGGGAGGTGCCGGGGGCGTGCCGGATCGGGGTGGACGCGCCGTACGAGACGGCGAAGGCGATCCTCCTCGACGCGGTCGCGTCCGCCAACCACTGCCGGGCGGTGTGGAACTCCGCACTCGGCTTCACGACGGTCGTCGGGTTCGAGGCGGATCTGGAGGCGGTGGAGCTCCTGTACACCTCCCTCCTCGTGCAGGGCACCACCGCGATGGCCAAGGCCGAGGCGGTGCAGCGGGCGGGTGGGCGGCGCCGCACCAAGACGTTCCGCCAGTCCTTCCTGCTGGCGTACGCCGCCCGGCTCGGCGATCTGCTCCCCTCGGCGGCGCGGGGGGTGGAGGAGTCCTTCGGGGGTGAGGTGCTTCCGGTGCTGGCGACGCGGGCGGTGGCTGTCGCGGGGCGGGCGGAGGAGATGTTTCCGCGGACGGTGGCTACGCGGGTGCGGGGGGTTTCTGACGAGTCGGGGTGGCGGGATGGGCGGGCGGCGGCGGACCGAGCCCACCACTCCCGGGCCCGGGGCGTTTGCCCACCCACCCGCCCGTAGGCGCGGGGTTGGATGGCCCGGCCCCCCTGGGGCTCCGCCCCAGACCCCGAGGCACCTTCCCCACCCACCCGCCCGTGGCGCGTTGAAGGGTGCGGCCCCTGGGGCTCCGCCCCAGACCCCGTATCGCGCCTGAACGGCGCTCGTCCTCAATCGCCGGACAGGCTGAGGTGGCCGATGCGGCCCAGCACCGAGCACTTAAGGGGCGCGAGGAACTGCGCGAGAAGCGACCACGGTCCGCAGACCGAAGGGCTTTTAGGGGCGCGGGGAACTGCGCGACCAGCCACGCACGGTCCGCAGTCGAAGACGGGTTTTCAGGGGCGCGAGGAACTGCGCGAGAAGCGGGCACGGTCCGCAGGGTCGAGAGGGTTTAGGGGCGCGGGGAACTGCGCGACCGGCCACGCACGGTCCGCGGGCGAAGACGGGTTTTTAGGGGCGCGGGGAACTGTGACGGGCGGGGTTGGGGGGGAGGGGGCGTTAGGGTCGGGGGATGAGCTGGCTTCGGGCCCTTCGAGAGACCGCCCGCTCGGGGCTGACCGTCGAGCGGCGCCGCCTGGAACCCCTCGTCGCCCTGCGCGGAGCCACCGGCCTAGCCATCGTCGTCGGCGTGAGCCTCACCCTCTTCGGCCCCTCCGTCGCCGCCAGCTCCGCGTTCGGCGCGTTCCAGGGCGCCATCGCCACGTACCAGCGCAGTTGGCGCCCGAGGCCCGTGCTCGCCCTCGCCTCCGGGCTCTCGCTCGCGATCAGCACGTTCCTCGGCTATCTCGTCGGCACCCACTCCCCGTTCTTCCTGCTGCTGCTCGCCGCGTGGACGTTCCTGGCGGGCCTGGCGTGGGCGGTGGGGCCGACCGTCGGCGTCATCGCCTCGTCGAACGTGGCGATCATGCTGGTCACCGTCACCCTGCCCAGTTCCCTCGCCGAGGCCGCGGGCCACGCCGCGATGATCGCGTTCGGCGGGGTCGTCCAGGCCGCTCTCGTCGTCCTGTTCCCGATCCGGCGCTGGGGCGCCCAGCGCGACGCGCTCGCCGACGCGCTCGCCGCCGAGGCCGACTACGCGCGCCGGTTGCGGCACGACCCGGTCGCCCCCTTCGATCCCCAGCCCCTCATGACCGCCCGGCTCGCCGCCGCCGTCACGCCCCGCGAAGCCCGCCGCCGCCCGGCCGAACTGCACGGCGCCCGGGGCGTCGCCGAGCGGATCCGGCCGGTGCTCGCCTCGCTCGCGGACCCGGCCCTTGGCGTACCGGAGGAGGGCGTCGAACGCGACCGCGCCCGGGAGTTGCTCGCCGCGGCGGCCACCGTCCTGGATGCCGCGGCCCGGGCCGTCCGGCACGGCGAGGCACCCGTCATCCCGCCCGCCGCCGAGGCCGCGCTCGCCACCCCCGACACCGGCGCCATCCTCACCGGGCCGGCCCGCCGCGCCGCCGCCCGGCTCATCGCGCTGCTCGCGGACGTCGTCGAGACGGCGCAGGGAAGCGGTACCGGCGGGGGAGCGGAGCCCCTGCTCAGGCCCACCCTGCCGCGTCTGGTGCCGCTCGCCCTGCGCACCATGCGCGACGAGGCGGGCCGGCGGAACTCGCCGGTGTTCCGGCACGCGGTACGCGTCTGCGCGGTGGCCACGGCGGGCTATCTTCTCGGCCACGTCCTGCCGTTCGGCCACGGCTACTGGGCCCCGATGGCCTCCGTGATGGTGATGCGCCCGGACTTCACGCTCACCTACGCCCGCGCGGTCGCCCGCTTCGGAGGCACCCTCGTCGGCGTCGCCCTGGCCACCGGCATCGTCCAGCTCACCCACCCCGACACCGGGCTCTCCGCCGCCATCGCGGTGGCCTGCGCGTTCCTGGCGTACCTGCTGATGCGTACGGGGTACGCGGTGCTCAGCGGCTGCGTCTCCGCTTACGTCGTCTTCCTGCTCGGCATGGGCGGACTCCAGTGGACGCAGACCGTGCCCGACCGGGTGTTCCTGACGCTGATCGGCGGCGCGCTCGCCATGGCCTCGTACGCGCTCTACCCGGCGTGGGAGACCCCGCGGCTGCGCACCCGGCTCGCCGACTGGCTTGCCGCGAACGGCCGTTACGCCTCCGCCGTCGTCGCGCACTACGCCGACCCCGACCGTGGCGCCGGCGCGGTCCGCCAGGCCCTGCTCGACACGCGTGCGGCCCGTATCGCCTGGCAGGAGGCGCTCGACAAGGCCACGCACGAACCGGTGCGCCACCGCGGCCTGTCGCGTTCGGCGGCCGAGGAAGCCGACCACGCGCTCAGCCAGTTGGGGCGTACGGCCATGCTGATGGAGGCGCATCTGCCGGAACGGGACGCGGTGCCGGTACCGGCGGCCGCCAAGCTCGCCGAGGCGTTGAGCGAGGCCACCGAGCAGGGGGCGAAGGCGGTGCGCGAGCGGCGGGTCCCGCACTGGGAGGGGGTGGAGCAGGCTCTGGCCGCCTGGGACGGCGAGGGCGTGCCCGACCGCGTGGTGCGCAGAGGGGCCGGTCTCGTCCTGCACTGCCTGGATGATTTGACCGATGCCCTCACCCCTCCCAACCCGCCCAAGCCATAGGTGAGTTGGGTTCGCGCGGCGGGGGTGTGCTGTTACGGGGTCGGCAGGCCGGCCGTCGGCAGAGCGGTCGGGAGCGAGCCCGTCTTGCCGCGGGTGAAGGAGTCCGTGCCGCCGGACTCCCACCTGACCTCCAGCTTGTCGCCCTTGACCGTGGCCATGCCCTGGGTGCGCTCGGTGTTCCCGTCCGCACACTTGAGGGTGAGCATGGTCATGCCCGCGTTCTCCGCGACCTGTCCGGAGCAGACGTGCGGGGAGAGCAGCGCCGCGCCCTTGCCCGCGACGGCCATGGTGACGGTCTTGCCGCCGGTCGTGGCGGTCCAACTCCCTTGCAGGTCCGCGCTCTTGGCGGGCGTGCCGCCACTGGTCGGCGTCGCGGAGGCCTCGGCGGACGGCGACTTGGCGGCCGGCTTGTCGTCGCTCTTGCTGCTGCCGCAACCGGTCAGGACCAGAGCGGCCGAGAGCCCGGCCGCGGCGAATGCGGCGGTGCGTATGTGCTTGTGCATGGCGTGCGTCTTCCCCCTGTGAACGGCGTTCGGGACCGCGACAAGTTACCAGCCGCACCCCGCCGGACAGGTCTGAACCAGAGTGCCCTCCGCTGCGTCTTCATGGAGGGGGTGCTTGACCATGCCATGGAGGTTACGCATCGGTAGCCCCCGTGCGCGCTCCGGCGCGGAAGCGGCTGTAACCGCCCGGGCACCCCGCGTGCACGTGCATCTTCACATGCAGGCGCACATGAACACAGCTATGATCCGGGGCAGTTGACCATTCACAGTTGCACGTCTGCACATCCCGGGAGCGACCTTGCACCACGCGTACAACGGCATGGCGGCAGCGGAGCTTCAGGGTGCCGCGTGGCAGAAGAGCAGGCACAGCAACTCGCAGGGTTCCTGCGTCGAATTCGCCAAGCTGCCCGGCGGGGGTGTGGCGGTACGCAACTCACGCCACCCGGACGGGCCGGCCCTCGTCTACACCAGGGCGGAGATAGAGGCGATGCTGCTCGGGATCAAGGACGGCGAGTTCGACCACCTGATAGCCGACTGAGCAGGCCGGGCGCCGGGGCCCAGCCTGCTCGGCCGTGGTGGAGGCCGGTCAGTCCGCGTGCTGGAGCCGGAACAGCGCCCAGACGACCTTGCCGTGGATCGCGCCGGACAGCGGGTGCCAGCCCCAGCTGTCGGCGAAGGACTCGACCAGGAACAGACCGCGGCCCGACTCGGCGCCGAAGTCGTCGCCCTCACGGGCCACCGGGCTCTCGTCGCTGGGGTCACGCACCGCGCACACCAGTCGGCCGGTCCACCGCATCAGGTGCAGCCGCACCGGCACCTCGGTCTCGCGCGGGGTGTCGGCGGGCAGGGCGTGCCGCAGCGCGTTGGTGACGAGTTCCGAGACGACCAGCGCGACGTCGTCGAAGCACTCGGCGAGGCCCCACTGGGTGAGGGTGGATCTGGTGAACTTCCGTGCCCCGCCCACGGCTTCATAGCGCGCGGGCAGCGCGCAGGAAGCAGAACCCGCCACGGTCGAGGGGTCGATGGGGGGCAGCGCCTGCCTTAAGGGCTCGTGAGGCTCCAGCATGGTCGATCCATTCGTCCCCATGCGAGGCACTCCCGGGTTCGCGGCCGTGGCGGTACAGGACGCAAGCGACTAGACGCAGTTGAGCACGCAGGTGCGCGAGTGCCATGGTTCCGAATGCTTCGGCCCGATGCAAGGGCAGATGCACGTGCACGCGACCGACCTGTCCCCGACCGTGCCGTTTCTTGCTCATTTCTTCCTGAGAAGTTCCTCAGGCCGATTTCACTCCTTGACCATTTCCGTAATCACGCGGGTACGGGGTGAAGCGTTTTGATGGCAGACTGCCCAGCACCATTGGATGGGGAGGACGGCGAAGTGACCGCAGGGGAGGCATGGGGATCCCCCCGGCCGAGTGCAGTCGAGGCCGGCGGGGGTTCGGTGGTCCGGCGCATTCTGCTGGGCTCTCAACTCAGGCGCCTGCGCGAGTCGCGCGGCATCACGCGGGAAGCAGCCGGCTATTCGATCCGGGCGTCCGAGTCCAAGATCAGTCGTATGGAGTTGGGGCGCGTGAGCTTCAAGGCCAGGGATGTTGAGGACCTGCTCACGCTCTACGGCGTCGGCGACGAGTCGGAGCGCATGTCGCTGCTCGGCCTCGCCAAGGAAGCCAACATCGCGGGCTGGTGGCACAGCTTCGGCGATGTGCTGCCGGGCTGGTTCCAGACGTACATCGGTCTGGAGGGCGCCGCTTCGCTGATCCGCATCTATGAAGTCCAGTTCGTGCACGGCCTGTTGCAGACCGAAGCGTACGCGCACGCCGTCGTCTCGCGCGGAATGCAGGGAGCGCCGCGCGCCGAGGTCGAGAAGCGCGTCGCGCTGCGCCTGGAGCGGCAGAAGGCGTTGGTGTCGGAGCGTGCGCCCCAGTTCCACGCGGTGCTCGACGAAGCGGCGCTGCGTCGTCCCTACGGCGAACGGGACGTCATGCGGGGCCAGTTGAAGCATCTCATCGAGATGTCGGAGCAGCCCAACATCACCCTTCAGGTCATGCCGTTCAGCTTCGGCGGGCACGCGGGCGAGAGCGGTGCCTTCACCATGCTGCGGTTCCCCGAGTCGGACCTGTCGGACATCGTGTATCTCGAACAGCTCACCTCCGCACTGTATTTGGACAAGGCCGAAGAGGTCGCCCAGTACGAGAAGGCGATGGTGCGCCTCCAGCAGGACAGCCCGGGTCCGGAGGAAAGCCGTGATCTTCTGCGCGGACTCCTCCAACTCAGCTGACCCGCCAGTAGAATGACGTCACATCAGGCCAGTGACGCGATTGACCGCGCGAAGCCGGCGGACACAGCAGTAGGGGATGGCATGTCCTTCTTCACCGACCTCGCCCACCAGTTCATAGACGGCCAGTGGCGCACCGGCAGTGGGTCGTGGGACATCATCGACTTCGATCCGTACAACGGGGAGAAGCTCGCCTCCATCACCGTGGCCACCGTCGAGGAGGTCGACGAGGCCTATCGCGCCGCCGAGCGCGCGCAGCGCGAGTGGGCCCGGACCAATCCGTACACCCGCAGACTCGTCTTCGAGCGCGCCCTGCGCATCACCGAGGAGCGCGAGGCCGAGATCATCGAGGCCATCGTCAGCGAGCTGGGCGGCACCCGGCTCAAGGCGGTGTACGAGGTCCACCTCGCCAAGGAGTTCCTGCGCGAGGCGATCCAGCTCGCGCTGCGCCCCGAGGGCCGCATCCTGCCGTCGCCGGTCGACGGCAAGGAGAACCGGGTCTACCGCCTGCCGGTCGGCGTGATCGGGGTGATCAGCCCGTTCAACTTCCCCTTCCTGGTCACCCTCAAGTCCGTCGCCCCCGCGCTGGCGTTGGGCAACGCGGTCGTGATCAAGCCGAACCAGAACGCACCGGTCGTCGGCGGCGGGCTCATCGCCAAGATCTTCAAGGATGCGGGGCTGCCGGCCGGCCTGTTGAACGTCCTGGTCACCGACATCGCCGAGATCGGTGACGCGCTGATAGAGCACCCCGTCCCCAAGGTGATCTCGTTCGCGGGCTCCGACCGCACCGGCCGCCATGTCGCCTCGGTGGCCGGCAGCCACTTCAAGCGCGTCATCCTGGAGCTGAGCGGCAACAGCGCCCTGGTCGTCCTCGACGACGCGGACCTCGACTACGCGGTGGACGCGGCGGTCTTCAGCCGCTTCGTCTACCAGGGCCAGGTCTGCATGGCCGCCAACCGGATCCTGGTCGACCGGTCGGTGGAGGAGGAGTTCACGGGCAAGTTCCTCGCGAAGATCGCCTCGCTCAGGACCGGCGACCCGGCCGACCCCGCCACCGACATCGGCCCCGTCATCAACAACTTCCAGGCGGAGTCGCTGACGTCACTGGTCGAGCAGGCGCTCGCGGAGGGCGCCACCGCGCTGGTACGGGGCCGCACGCGCGGCAACCTGGTGGAGCCCACCGTGCTGACGGGCCTGCCCGCCGATTCGACCGTACTGCGCCAGGAGATCTTCGGTCCGGTCGCCCTGCTCATCTCCTTCGACGGCGAGGAGGAGGCCGTGCGCATGGCGAACGACAGCCCCTACGGGCTCAGCGGGGCCGTGCACACCGCCAACGTGGAGCGCGGGGTGCGGTTCGCCAAGCGGATCGAGACGGGGATGATGCACGTCAACGACTCGACCATCCAGGACGAGCCGCTGGTCGCCTTCGGCGGCGAGAAGTACTCGGGGCTCGGGCGGCTGAACGGCGACTCGACGGTCGAGGCGTTCACGACCCAGAAGTGGATCTCGGTCCAGCACGAACGCAGCCCGTTCCCGTTCTAGGGCCTGTCCGGCGGATCTGGTCGCCGTCAAGGTGCCTTGGCCTTGTCGCGCTGGTGAGCGGGGGGCTGGTGCGTCCAGCTGCAAGGCGGAGGAGGGCGGCGACGCGGAGCGTCGGCAACCGACGACAACGCCGCAGATGGGCGTGCCGGCCCCCCGCGTCCCAGACAAGATCCGCCGGACAGGCCCTAGTTCCGCCGGGGCGTTCTCGTTCGGCCGT
Organism: Streptomyces hundungensis; assembly: GCF_003627815.1. Taxonomy (NCBI): domain Bacteria; kingdom Bacillati; phylum Actinomycetota; class Actinomycetes; order Kitasatosporales; family Streptomycetaceae; genus Streptomyces; species Streptomyces hundungensis. The sequence continues at coordinate 3,912,630 of NZ_CP032698.1, read as the reverse complement.
CCCAAGCGGACAGGATCTGACCTCTATCCCGCCTACCGTGGTTCTTGTCAGCGGCCAGTACCCGGGCCGGACGGACTTGAACGAAGGCGGTTGGATCATGGTCACGCACGTTCCCTCAGAGGCCCGCGGCGACGAGCGCGGCGCGCTCCTCCTCTTCGTGGAAGCCCAGCGCGGCGGGGTGCGGCGCGCTCTCATCGGCCTCACCGAGGAGCAGGCCGCGAGCCGGCCGAGCGCCGGTGAGCTGTCCCTGTCCGGGCTGCTCAAGCACGTGGCCGAGTGCGAGCTGAACTGGCTGCGGATGGCGCAGCAGATCCCCAACGAGAAGCAGCGCTCCGAGGCGAACTGGCACGAGAGCTTCCTGCTGGTCGGCGACGAGACCGTCGAGGGCATGTTGGCCTTCTGGGCCGAAGTGGCCGCCCAGACCGAGGAGTTCATCCGCACGGTGCCCTCCCTCGACGACACCTTCCCGCTTCCCGACGCGCCCTGGTTCCCCAAGGACGGGCAGGTGTCGATGCGGTGGCTGATGCTCCACCTCATCGAGGAGTTCGCGCGGCACGCCGGGCACGCGGACATCATCCGTGAATCCATCGACGGCAAGACGGCGTTCGAGTTGGTGGCGCTCGCAAACGGTTGAGGCCATGGGCCGGTGGCCGAGGCCATAGGCTTGCGGCCATGTCAACCATCCGTCTCCTCGTCCTCGGTGCGGTACGCGGGCACGGCCGGGCGCACGGCTATCAGGTGCGCAGCGACCTGGAGTACTGGGGAGCCCACGAGTGGTCCAACGCCAAGCCCGGGTCGATCTACCACGCCCTCAAACACATGGCCAAGCAGGGCGTGCTGCTGGCCCACGAGGTGGCGCCCAGTACGGCGGGCGGGCCGCCGCGCACCGAGTACGAGCTGACGGAGGCGGGGCGCGAGGAGTACTTCCGGCTGCTGCGCGAGGCGCTCTCCTCCTACGACCAGAAGCTGGACGCGCTCTCCGCGGCGCTCGGCTTCATGGTGGACCTGCCGCGTGCGGAGGTCCTCTCGCTGCTGCGTGACCGGTTGGAGCGGTTGGCGCGGTGGCGGGGGGCGGTGACGGAGTACTACCTGGCGGGGGCTTCGCCCCAGCGGTACGGGCACATTGGGGAGATCATGAACATGTGGGTTCACTCGGCGGAGGCGGGGGCGGAGTGGACGCGGGGGTTGATCGGGCGGATCGAGGGTGGGGCGTACGTCTTCGCAGGCGAGGGTGACTCCCCCACCCCGCCCCTCCCCGAAACCCTCCGGGGGTAACGTCCCCGGCCGCGGGCCGGGGCGCCGTTTGCGCAGTTCCCCGCGCCCCTAACCCGTCTTCGCCTGCGGGCGGAGTGTGGCTGGTCGCGCAGTTCCTCGCGCCCCTGAAAACCCGCCGTCGGCTGCGGGCCGTGGGTGGCTGGTCGCGCAGTTCCTCGCGCCCCTGAAAACCCGCCGTCGGCTGCGGGCCGTGGGTGGCTGGTCGCGCAGTTCCTCGCGCCCCTTAAGTGCTCGGTGCTGGCCAGTGCAGGCAACCTCAGCCTGTCCGGCGATTGAGGACGAGCGCCGTTCAGGCGCGAATGGGGTCTGGGGCGGAGCCCCAGGGGCTTTTGGCTGCGGACCGTGCCCGCTTCTCGCGCAGTTCCCCGCGCCCCTAGCGGCACTGGTGCGGGCCCGCATCGGCAACCTCAGCCCGTCCGGCGATTGAGGACGAGCGCCCTTTAGGCGCGATCGGGGTCTGGGGCGAGCCCCAGGGGCGTCAGTGGTGGAAGGCCGTGGACTTCGATTCGTCGCGGCCCAGTGGGGCGGCCTGCTGCCGCAGTTCGGGGAGGAGTCGGCCGAGGTCCTCCATGAGCAGACCCGCCAGGTCGGAGGAGAAGCCGTTGCGGCAGACCACCCTCAGCACCGACAGGTCCTCCCGGTTCGCCGGGAAGGTGTACGCGGGCACCAACCACCCCCGCTCCCGCAGCCGGCGCGAGACGTCGAACACGTCGTACCGCCGCACCTCCGGCGTCGTGGTGAAGGCGAACACCGGCAAGTCGTCCCCCCGGGTGAGGAGTTGGAAGTCCCCGAACGCCTCGATCCGCTCCGCGAGCCCCCGCGCGACGTCCCGGGCGGTCTGCTGCACCGCCCGGTAGCCCTCCCGCCCGAGCCGCAGGAACGTGTAGTACTGCGCCACCACCTGCGCCCCCGGCCGCGAGAAGTTGAGCGCGAAGGTCGGCATGTCGCCGCCGAGGTAGTTGACCCGGAAGACCAGCTCCTCGGGGAGGTCGGCCGCCGTGCGCCACAGCGCCCAGCCGACCCCGGGGTAGACGAGCCCGTACTTGTGCCCGGAGGTGTTGATGGAGGACACCCGGGGCAGCCGGAAGTCCCACACCAGGTCCTCGTCGAGGAAGGGCGCGACCATCGCCCCGGAGGCCCCGTCGACATGGACGGGCACGTCCAGCCCCGTACGCTCCTGCAAATCGTCGAGCGCCGAGCAGAGCGCGGCGACCGGCTCGTACGACCCGTCGAAGGTCGAGCCGAGCACCCCGACGACCCCGATCGTGTTCTCGTCGCAGAGCGCGGCCGCGGCCTCGGGGTCGAGGTGGAAGCGGTCGCCCTCCATGGGCACCTGGCGCGCCTCGACCTCCCAGAAGGCGCAGAACTTCTCCCAGCAGACCTGCACATTGACGCCCATGACGAGGTTGGGGCGGGCCTCGCGGGAGGGGTAGCGGTCCGCGTTGCGCTGCATCCAGCGCCGTTTGAGCGCCATCCCGGCGAGCATGCAGGCCTCGCTGGAGCCCGTGGTCGAGCAGCCGACGGCGGCGCTGGGGTCGGGCGCGTGCCACAGGTCGGCGAGCATGGCCACGCAGCGCCGCTCCAGTTCGGCGGTGCGCGGGTACTCGTCCTTGTCGATCATGTTCTTGTCCCGGCACTCCGCCATGAGGACCCCGGCCTGCGGTTCCATCCAGGTGGTGACGAAGGTGGCCAGGTTGAGCCGGGAATTGCCGTCGAGCATCAGCTCGTCGTGGACCAGCTGGTACGCGGTCGCCGGGGCCAGCGGCCGGTCGGGCAGCCGGTGCCGCGGGGGCGCGGAGGTCATGGAGCCGACCGGGTCGGCCTCCCCGAAGAAGGGGTTCAGGGCGAGCCGCGCGTACTCCTTCTCGTCGAGGTGCCGCTCCTTCTCGTTGCCGCCGCGGTGCAGTGCCATGATCGTCAACTCCCTTTCGGGGGAGGGTGGTTGAGGGGGGTGGGGCAGGGGTGCCGTCAGGTGCGGGCGAGGATCACCGCGGTTCCGTACGCGCAGACCTCCGTCCCCACGTCCGCCGCCTCCGTCACGTCGAACCGCATCATCAGGACCGCGTTCGCGCCCCGCGCCTTCGCCTGGGCCACCAGGCGCTCCATCGCCTGGTTGCGGGTCTCGACCAGCGTCTTGGTGAGGCCCTTCAGCTCGCCGCCGATCATCGACTTGAGCCCGGCGCCGATCTGGCTGCCCAGATGGCGCGAGCGTACGGTCAGCCCGAAGACCTCGCCGATGACCTGCTGCACGGTGTAGCCGGGTACGTCGTTGGTGGTGACGACCAGCACGTCCGACTGCGGAGTCTGTCCGCCGCCGTACTCCTCGATGCCCATGGGGTTCGCCTTCCGTCGGGCCTTGTCGGCTGTACCCAGCCTGCCCCTGGAACCACGCCCGCGCCCGTTACGTTGATAACTTTGGCTGCCGACGGCGGACAGCCCGTCCCACACCCACACCCAGGAGCCCGGTACCCGTGACTTCCCTCGCCCTCGGACCGAGCTGGCTGGACCCCGACTATCTGCTGGGCACCTTCGGCCTCGCCGGCCTGTTGATCATCGTCTTCGCCGAGTCGGGGCTGCTCATCGGCTTCTTCCTGCCGGGTGACTCGCTCCTGTTCACCACCGGCCTCCTGGTCACCACCGGCAAGCTGGACACCCCGCTGTGGCTGGTGTGCGTCCTGGTGGTGCTCGCCGCGGTCCTCGGCGACCAGGTGGGCTATCTGTTCGGCAAGAAGGTGGGCCCCTCCCTCTTCACCCGGCCCGACTCCCGCCTCTTCAAGCAGGAGAACGTGGAGAAGGCCCACGAGTTCTTCGAGAAGTACGGGCCGAAGTCGCTGGTGCTGGCGCGCTTCGTGCCGATCGTGCGGACGTTCACGCCGATCATCGCGGGCGTCAGCGGCATGAACTACCGCTCGTTCGTCACCTTCAACGTCATCGGCGGCACCCTGTGGGGCGCGGGCGTCACCCTGCTCGGCGCGGCGCTCGGCAATGTGGAGTTCGTGCACCAGCACATCGAGCTGATGCTGGTGGCGATCGTGCTCATCTCGGTCGTGCCGATCGCCATCGAGTTCCTGCGGGCCCGCTCCAAGGCGAAGAAGAACCCGCCGGTGTCCGAGGGCCCCGGCGGCCAGGCCACCCAGCGCGGCGGCCGCCACGCCAAGCGCTGAGCCCGGCCGGGTCAGAAGCCGCGGGTCCGCTTCGCGGCGGCGCGGCTCGCGCCGGGCGTCCGCAGGAACAGGCGGGCGATCTCGTTGCCGAGGTTCACGCCGATCGCGATGGCCAGGGCGAGGGCCGCCGCCTTGGCCAGCGAGGTGACGCCCTGGTTGAGGTGGTTCTGGGCGATCGCCAGGACACCGAAGTACGTGGCGCTACCGGGCAGCAGCGGGCCGATGGCCGCGGTCACGTAGAGCAGCGCGGAGGTGTGCCAGTACCGCGAGAGCAACTGGCCGAACAGGCCGACCAGGCCGGCCGCGACGGCCGTCGCCATGATCGGGGAGCCTCCCGCGGTGACCGCGATCGAGGCGTACACCACCCAGGCGACACCGCCGTTCGCGGCCACGATCAGGACGGTGGAACGGTCCTGCTGGAGCAGGACCGCGAAGGTCAGGCAGAGCAGGATCGACGCGAGGGTCTGAAGAATCGGCCGGTCGATGGGCTGGAAGGTGCCCTCGGGGTTGAGCTGGGCGTCGATTTGCAGCCCGCCGTACAGGACGGTCAGGACGCCGACGACGATCGCGACGAAGAAGTACCCGACTTCGAGCAGCCGGGCCGCCGCCGTGACGTAGAAGCCGGTCAGGCCGTCCTGGACGGCCGCCACCAGGGCCCGTCCGGGGATCAGGGCGAACAGGCCACCGGTGATGACCGCGGGCGCGCTGAGGTCCCACTGGAGCAGGCTGAGGGCCACGCCCATCGCGGCGGGCGGCATGGCGGCCACGGCGAACTGGTAGAACTCCGGCAGCCCGCGGGACGCGCACAGCCAGGCGAGCCGGTCGCCGAGGACCGCGCCGACCGCCGCCACCAGGAACACCGTGATGCCGCCGCCGAGCAGGACGGAGGCCGCACCGGCGAGGAGTCCGCAGGCGGTGGTGAGGGCCCAGCCCGGGTAGGGGTGGCGGTTGCGTCGGATCTCCGCGAGGCGCCGGTAGGCCTCTTCGAGCGAGACCTCGTGGTCCTCGCTGGTCATGTCCGTGACGAGCCGGTGCACGGCCGCCAGGCGGGTGTAGTCGGTGCCGCGGCGGCGCACGGTGCGGTTGGCCGTCACCGGGTCGTCCACGAGCGAGGGCTGGTGGGTGATGGCCAGCATGGTGAAGGTGACCGTCGGCTCGCAGCGGTCCAGGCCGTAGCTGCGGCAGATCGCGAACATCGCGGCCTCGACGTCCTCGGCGCCCTCGCCGCCCGCCAGCAGCAGCTCGCCGATGCGCAGCACCAGGTCGAGGACGCGGGGCACCGCTGGGCCCGCGTCGTCGTGCTTCTGGATCGGCTCGGCCACCGGCCGGTCACCGACCGGCATGCGCAGCATGGTGCGCATCCGGTCCTGCCAGGGCGCGTCCTTGGACAGCCGCACGAGCGGCATGGACCCGGTGGTGGACATCGGGTTCGGTTCGCGTGCGGTGTAGGCGCTGGGCGGGGTGAACGCGGAGGCCGGCTGTTCGGCGGGGGCCTCGATCACCGGGGTGGCGAGACCCGCGGGGAGGGCGAACTCGGAGGTCGGGGACTCTTCCTCGGCCACCTGCGGCTGTTCCACGCCCTCGGGTGGCGTGAAGGCGCTGCGCGCCTCGTCGGACTGCGGCTTGCGGTCCTCGATCACATCGTGCTGCTCGGCCACCACTGGCCCCTCGCCTCCCTCCGGCCGCTTGCGTGCGTCTGCCCAGTATGTGGGTGGTCATGAGCTGGTACGACTGCGGGCGGCGCACCCCGGAGGTGCACCGCCCGCAGTCGTACCGGAAGGTCGCGCGTCAGTGCGCGCCGCCCTGCGCCTCGAGGCGCTTGTAGGAGGCCTCGACCTCGGCCTCGGCCTCGACGCGGCCGACCCAGTCGGCGCCCTCGACGGACTTGCCGGGCTCCAGGTCCTTGTAGACCTCGAAGAAGTGCTGGATCTCCAGGCGGTCGAACTCGGAGACGTGGTGGATGTCGCGCAGGTGCTCCACGCGCGGGTCGGACGCCGGGACGCACAGCAGCTTGTCGTCGCCGCCGGCCTCGTCGGTCATCCGGAACATGCCGATCGCACGGCACTTGATGACGCAGCCCGGGAAGGTCGGCTCGTCGAGCAGGACCAGGGCGTCCAGCGGGTCGCCGTCCTCGCCGAGGGTGTTCTCGACGAAGCCGTAGTCGGCCGGGTAGCTGGTCGAGGTGAAGAGTCGACGGTCCAGGCGGATCCGGCCGGTCTCGTGGTCGACCTCGTACTTGTTCCGCGATCCCTTCGGGATCTCGATGGTGACGTCGAACTCCACGGGTGGCTCTCCTCCATGATCAGCACATGCATCGGACGGGGCTGCGTCGGCTGCCGTGTTCACGGCAGGAAGCAGTTCTGGTGATTAAGTGTCCCTCACGCAGGTGTGTGATCGCGAAAGGGGCTGGTCCTCGGTGCCGAGGCCCAAGACATGGCAGCTCACAGCGGGTGCGGCCGCGGTCGGCCTGGCACTGTCGGCCGGGAGCGTGGCCCTGGCCGGACCGTGGGACTCAGGCCAGCGTACGGCCGAGCGGGAGCGGGCCGCATCGTGGGGCACCAGGGGTGGCGCACATCACCAGAGCCCCATGGATCCGGAGGCTCCGGCTCCGGCTCCGAGCGCGCCCGGCGTCCTCGCGGCCCTCGGCACTCCCGGCGGCGCCCCCGTCCCGGCGGCCCTCCCCGCGGCCCTCGCCCCGCTGCTCGCCGACCCCGCGCTCGGCCCGCACCCGGCGGCCTCGGTCCTCGACACCGCCACCGGCCAGGAGGTGTACGCGGTCGGCGCGGACGCGCCCATGACACCGGCCTCCACCGTCAAGATCGCCACCGCGGCCGCGGCCCTCACCGCGCTCCCGCCCGACCACCGCTTCACCACCACCGTGGTGGCCCCGGCCGACGGTGGGGCGCTCACGCTCGTCGGCGGCGGCGACCCCACCCTGGACAAGGCGCGGCTGGCCGCCCTCGCCGACGACACCGCCCGCGCCCTGCGCGCGCGCTCGGTCGCCTCCGTACAACTGGCGTACGACGCCTCGCTGTTCAGCGGGTCGGCCGTCCATCCGATCGGGCCGAACGAGAACCTCGCGCCGGTCGTCGCCCTGATGACCGACGAGGGCCGCCTGGACGGCTCCGACAGCGGGCCCGCGAGCCGCACCACCGACCCCGCGGGCGACACCGCGCGTGCCTTCGCCCGCCTCCTGCGCGCCCGGGGGCTGACGGTGGCGGACCCGGCGCCGGGGGGCGGACCCGCGGACGCCAAGGCGCTGGCGAGCACCGTGTCCGCGCCGCTGCCCGCGATCGTGGAGCGGATGCTGACCAACAGCGACAACGACATCGCCGAGGCCCTCGCCCGCCACACCGCGCTCGCCCTCCACAAGGCCGGGAGCTTCGACGGGGTGGCCGAGGCCGTGCCCGCCCAGCTCGCCAAGCTCCAACTCCCTTGGAACGGGAGCGTGTTCGCGGACGGCAGCGGGCTCGACCGGACCGACAGGGTCACCGCGGGTCTGCTCACCCGGCTGCTCGCCAAGGCCGGCGACCCCGGGCGCCCCGAACTGCGCCCGATCCTCACCGGTCTGCCCGTCGCCGGATTCACCGGCACCCTCGGCACCCGCTACGGCGCCGCCTCCGCCGCGACCGGCCTGGTCCGGGCGAAGACCGGGACGCTGGCGGGGGCCGGGGTCAACACCCTGGCCGGCACCGTCGTGGGCGCCGACGGCCGCCTCCTGGCGTTCGCGTTCCTGTCCACCGGCACGCCCGGCGCCGACCCGGCCCCCGCCCAGCGCGCCCTGGACCGGCTCGCCACCCGCCTCCTGGAGCACTGACCGCCGCCGACCGGGTTCCGTTGTGGGGACGACAACGTACGGTTGACGCATGACTGGCATCGGCGGTGCAGGTACCTCTGGGATGGTCGACTGGAACCTCGCGGTCGCGACCGCGACCCGACTGGTGCGGCCGGGCCCCGACGTGAGCCGCGACGAGGCACGCGAGATCGTCGCCGAGCTCCGCCGGCACGCCAAGGCCGCCGAGGAACACGTACGGGCGTTCACCCGGATGATCCCGGAGGGCGTCGAACCCGAGGACACTCCGGTCCTGGTCGTCGACCGGGCCGGCTGGGTGAAGGCCAATGTGGCGGGCTTCCGCGAGGTGCTGCGGCCGCTCCTCGACAAGATGCAGGAGCGGCGCGGCGGCGGGCCCGGCGGCGCGGTGCTGGGCGCGGTCGGCGGCAAGGTGACCGGCGTCGAGCTGGGCATGCTGCTGAGCTTCCTGTCGTCCCGGGTCCTCGGGCAGTACGAGACCTTCGCGCCCGCGACCCGGGAGCTTCCGGCCGCCCCGGGCGGCGGCGGACGGCTGCTCCTGGTGGCGCCCAACATCGTGCACGTGGAGCGCGAACTCGAGGTCGACCCGCACGACTTCAGGCTCTGGGTGTGCCTGCACGAGGAGACCCACCGCACCCAGTTCACGGCCGTGCCCTGGCTGCGCGACCACCTGGAGGGTGAGATCCAGTCGTTCCTCGACGCGACCGAGGTCGACCCGATGACCATCCTGGAGCGGCTGCGCGAGGCGGCGCAGTCCCTGGCCGGGGGCCGGCCCGAGGGCGAGCAGGACGAGGGCGGGCGCTCCCTGGTGGAGCTGGTCCAGACCCCGGAGCAGCGCGAGATCCTCGGCCGGCTCACCGCCGTGATGTCCCTCCTGGAGGGGCACGCGGACTTCGTGATGGACGGGGTCGGCCCGCAGGTCGTGCCGTCGGTGCGCGAGATCCGCGAGAAGTTCAAGGAGCGCAGGGCCAAGGGCGCCTCCCGGCTCGACCAGGCGCTGCGCAAGCTGCTCGGCCTCGACGCCAAGATGCGCCAGTACCGCGACGGCGAGCACTTCGTGCGGGCCGTGGTCGACGAGGTCGGCATGGACGGCTTCAACCGGGTGTGGACCTCGCCGAACACGCTTCCGACCAAGGCCGAGATCGCCAAGCCCGCGGAGTGGGTCGCCCGGGTCCACCACCCCGCGGAGTCCTGACCCGAAGCCGCCGGTGGGCGGGTGTCAACGCGGGAATCACCCATCCGAGGGACCGTGGCGCATGGGTAGGCGTGCAATGCTCGGGTAACGGCTCTGTTCTGTCACCATCTACGCACTCTGTGTGACTGAACGGCCCTCCTGCTCCCCCCGCTTCCTCTCCGCGCCAGAGGCACCCCAACTTCACCGAAGGGCACCGGACATGGGTCCCCATCCTGCGGTCGCAGCGATACGCCTGGCGGTTCGCCGCGTACTCCACGACCTACTGAACGAACACTCCCGCGACCACGAGGCCGTGGCCACCGCCGTGACCGCGGGGGCCCCCGCCGGCACCGGCGCGCGCACCGCGCCCGAGCCCCTCGTGCTGGTGGCCTGCTCCGGCGGCGCCGACTCCATGGCGCTCGCCTCGGCCCTCGCCTTCGAATCCCGCAAGCTCTCGCTGCGCGCCGGCGGCATCACCGTCGACCACGGCCTCCAGCACGGCTCCGACCTGCGGGCCGCCGAGGTCGTCTCCCGGATGACCGGCCTCGGCCTGGAGCCCGCCGAGTCCATCGCCGTGCGGGTGGGCCGCGAGGGAGGCCCCGAGGCCGCCGCCCGGGACGCCCGCTACGCCGCGCTCGACGCCGCGGCCGAGCGCCACGGCGCCGCCGCGATCCTGCTCGGCCACACCCGTGACGACCAGGCCGAGACCGTGCTCCTCGGCCTCGCCCGGGGCTCCGGTACGCGCTCCCTGTCCGGCATGGCCGCTGTCTCGGGGGCGGCGGGCCGCTACCGGCGCCCCTTCCTGGAGCTCGACCGCCAGACCGCACGCAAGGCCTGCATGGTCCAGTCGCTGCCCGTCTGGGACGACCCGCACAACGCCGACCCCGCCTACACCCGCTCCCGGCTCCGCCAGGAGGGGCTGCCCGCCCTGGAGAAGGCGCTCGGCAAGGGCGTCGTCGAAGCCCTCGCCCGCACCGCCCAGCTCTCCCGTGACGACGCCGACGCCCTGGACGCCTGGGCCCTCCAGGCGGACGCGACGGTACGGGACGACGCCGGGCTCCTGGAGTGCGCGAAGCTCTTCGCGCTGCCGCCCGCCGTGCGCCGCCGCATCGTGCGCCGGGAGGTCATCGGGGCGGGCGCGCCCGCCGGTTCGCTCTTCGCCCGCCATGTCGAGGAGGTCGACAAGCTGATCACCAGCTGGCGCGGGCAGCGGGCCATCAATCTCCCCGGCCGCGTCGTCGCGCGTCGGCAGGGTGGCAGACTGGTCATTCGGCAGAGCTGAGCTCACGCACGTACTCGGCTCCCGCACGGACAACAGAAACCCCCCAAGAAAGCGGCCCGGGTGAACGAGAAGGACATGGGCACCGACCTCCAGTCGGTGCTCATCACCAAGGAAGAGATCGACGCGAAGCTGGCGGAGCTGGCCGGGAAGATCGACGCGGAGTACGCGGGCAAGGACCTGCTCCTCGTCGGAGTCCTCAAGGGCGCCGTCATGGTCATGGCGGATCTGGCCCGCGCGCTGTCCACCCCGGTCACCATGGACTGGATGGCCGTCTCCTCGTACGGTGCGGGCACCCAGTCCTCCGGCGTCGTGCGGATCCTCAAGGACCTCGACACCGACATCAAGGGCAAGCACGTCCTGATCGTCGAGGACATCATCGACTCGGGTCTGACCCTGTCGTGGCTCCTCTCCAACCTCGGATCGCGCGAGCCCGCCTCCCTGGAGGTCTGCACGCTGCTCCGTAAGCCGGATGCCGCAAAGGTCGCGATCGACGTCAAGTGGATCGGTTTCGACATTCCCAATGAATTCGTCGTGGGCTACGGCCTCGACTATGCCGAGAAGTACCGGAACCTCCCCTTTGTCGGCACGCTCGCGCCGCACGTCTACGGCGGCTGACGCAAGCCCGGGCCGTTTGGGGAACCACAGCGCCGCTCCCGCCGTTGGAGCAGGGGAAGGTGCCTTTGTCAGCCGTACCGTGCGACCACGGGTGACAATGCTGGGGTACCGTCCGAAGAACAGCCTTTACACACAGCCTTAGTCACACTCACAGCAGCATTTACCTACGGGCAGGAGGGACGGGGCGTTCTCGCTCCGTATGGATGGACGTGAAGCGATACTTCCGTGGGCCGGTCATGTGGATCGTGCTGGCCGTCCTCGCCGTGGTCGTGCTGATGCAGGTCGTCGGCTCGGGTGGCGGCTACAAGACGGTCGACACATCCGAGGTCGTTCAGGCGATCAGCAACAAGCAGGTCGAACAGGCCAAGATCACCACTGGCGACAGTCAGGTCATCAAGATCGACCTGAAGAAGGGCCAGAAGGTCAAGGGCAGCAGCAAGGTTCAGGCCAACTACATCGGTGACGCCCAGGCGACCGACATGGCCAACCAGCTCCAGTCCGGAGTGAAGGCCGGTGACATCCCCAGCGGATACACCGTCTCGCCCGACAAGCAGAACCCGTTCCTGGGGATCCTGCTGTCCCTGCTCCCCTTCGTCCTCATCGTCGTGGTCTTCCTGTTCCTGATGAACCAGATGCAGGGCGGCGGCTCCCGAGTCATGAACTTCGGGAAGTCCAAGGCCAAGCTCATCACCAAGGACACCCCGAAGACGACCTTCGCCGACGTGGCGGGGTCCGACGAGGCCGTCGAGGAACTCCACGAGATCAAGGAGTTCCTCCAGGAGCCGGCGAAGTTCCAGGCCGTCGGCGCCAAGATCCCCAAGGGCGTGCTGCTGTACGGCCCGCCCGGTACGGGCAAGACGCTGCTCGCCCGCGCCGTCGCGGGTGAGGCCGGTGTCCCCTTCTACTCGATCTCCGGCTCCGACTTCGTCGAGATGTTCGTGGGTGTCGGCGCCTCGCGTGTCCGCGACCTCTTCGAGCAGGCCAAGGCGAACGCCCCGGCGATCGTCTTCGTCGACGAGATCGACGCCGTCGGCCGGCACCGCGGTGCGGGCCTCGGCGGCGGTCACGACGAGCGCGAGCAGACCCTCAACCAGCTCCTCGTCGAGATGGACGGCTTCGACGTGAAGGGCGGCGTCATCCTGATCGCCGCCACCAACCGGCCCGACATCCTCGACCCGGCGCTGCTGCGCCCGGGCCGCTTCGACCGCCAGATCGCGGTCGACCGCCCGGACATGCAGGGCCGTCTGGAGATCCTCAAGGTCCACCAGAAGGGCAAGCCGGTCGCCCCGGACGTCGACCTGTCGGCCGTCGCCCGTCGCACCCCCGGCTTCACCGGCGCCGACCTGGCGAACGTGCTGAACGAAGCGGCGCTCCTGACGGCGCGCAGCGACAAGAAGTTGATCGACAACTCGATGCTGGACGAGGCGATCGACCGCGTCGTGGCGGGTCCGCAGAAGCGGACGCGGATCATGTCCGAGAAGGAAAAGAAGATCACCGCGTACCACGAGGGCGGACACGCCCTGGTCGCGGCGGCCTCCCCCAACTCGGACCCGGTCCACAAGATCACCATCCTGTCGCGCGGCCGGGCCCTGGGTTACACCATGGTCCTGCCGGACGAGGACAAGTACTCGACCACCCGCAACGAGATGCTCGACCAGCTGGCGTACATGCTGGGCGGGCGCGCGGCCGAGGAGCTCGTCTTCCACGACCCGACGACGGGCGCGGCCAACGACATCGAGAAGGCCACGGCCACCGCTCGCGCGATGGTCACGCAGTACGGCATGACCGAGCGGCTCGGCGCGATCAAGTTCGGTGGCGACAACACCGAGCCGTTCCTCGGCCGCGAGATGGGCCACCAGCGCGACTACTCGGAAGAGGTCGCGGCGCTCGTCGACGAAGAGGTCAAGAAGCTCATCGAGACGGCGCACAACGAGGCCTGGGAGATCCTGGTCGAGAACCGCGACATCCTCGACAAGCTGGTCCTGGAGCTCCTGGAGAAGGAGACCCTCAACAAGGAGCAGATCGCCGAGGTGTTCTCGGGCATCGTCAAGCGCCCGGCCCGCCCGGCCTGGACCGGTTCCTCGCGGCGTACGCCGTCCACGAGGCCGCCGGTGCTCTCGCCCAAGGAGCTGGCGCTCACCAACGGCGCCACCACCAGTGCCAACGGCTCCATCCCGCTGGACACCGCCACGGAGGCCCTCCCGGCCCCCGAGGACCGTCCCGAGAGCTGAGCCGCGGGGCCTCGAAGGCCCCGGAATGCATGCCGCGCCCCCCGGGTTCTAGCCTGTGGGGGCGCGGGTGTTTTTCGGCCACGCGCATGGATGACGTTCGAGGAACGAGGCACAGATGACCGACCCGGTGACGCTGGACGGCGAGGCCAAGATCGGCGAATTCGACGAGAAGCGGGCCGAGAACGCCGTACGCGAGCTCCTCATAGCCGTCGGCGAGAACCCGGACCGCGAAGGCCTCCAGGAGACGCCGGCGCGAGTCGCCCGGGCCTACCGGGAGATCCTGGCGGGTCTGCGTCAGACGCCCGAGGAGGTGCTGACGACCACCTTCGACCTGGGCCACGACGAGATGGTCCTGGTGAAGGACATCGAGATCGTCTCGCTCTGCGAACACCACCTGCTGCCCTTCCACGGCGTGGCCCATGTCGGCTACATCCCGGCCGAGTCCGGCAAGATCACCGGCCTGTCGAAGCTGGCCCGCCTGGTGGATGTGTTCGCCCGCAGGCCCCAGGTGCAGGAGCGCCTCACCACGCAGGTGGCGGACTCGCTGATGCGCATCCTGGACGCCCGGGGAGCCATCGTGGTGATCGAGGCGGAGCACATGTGCATGTCGGTGCGCGGCATCCGCAAGCCCGGCGCCAAGACCACGACGTCGGCGGTGCGCGGCCAGCTCCGTGACCCGGCGACGCGCAGTGAGGCGATGAGCCTGATCATGGCTCGCTGAGCCGCCACGGCGAAGCCCGGCCCGTGGGTTGCGTGCTCAACTCTCGTACGTGCTCAATTCCCGTACGCCGCAGCATGGTTGGCGGTGGACGGCCGCATCGGAACGGCCCCGGCCCCCGCATGAGCGGGGGAGCCGGGGCCGTTCGGCGTTTCGGCGGCGCGGCGGGTCAGGTGACCGGGGCCGTGGTGTCGTCCTCGTCGTCGGGGAGCTTGCAGACGCGTTCCAGGAACAGGGCGGCGGCCACGACGGCGATGCCGGCCAGGACCGAGAAGCCGGCGTAGATCGCCTGGTCGCGGCGGGGCGGCACATCGAGATAGCTCAGCAGATAGACGCCGGTGCCGCCGTACATCCCGCAGACCAGGGCCGCGACCAGGGCGCTCGCCTGGCCGAAGACCACCGCGCGGGCGGCCATCAGGGGCTCCACGCCCTTGGCGCCCGGCCGGCGCTCGCGCTGGGCGCGCAGCCGGGCCCGGATGGACAGGCCGGTCGCGAGCAGGACGACGGCGATCACCCCGAGCACGATGGGCGCCGCCAGCGGCACGCTCGGCAGGGTGGAGACCGAGTCCCACAGCCGGGCGACCGCCCAGGAGAGCACCCCGGCGACGACGAACAGCCCGGCCAGCACACCCAGGCGCAGTTGCTTCACGAAAGTAGTGCCCTTCGCGTCTTTGCGGTCGTGTGGAGTCCGGTGCGCCACCGGTGCCCCTTTGGGACGCCGGAAGCCGTGACCGGCCACGGACGGCCCACGCCCACGCCCTCCGCGTACGCGAAGCGCCCGGGGGCCGACCCTCAGAAGCGTAACGACTACTCGGGCAGGCGGAGTTCCAGGTCGGCGCGGGGTTCCACACCGCCGCGGCCGACGGCGCTCAGCAGGTCGGCGATCGCGCCGTGTCCGGCGAGCTGCGCCTCGGGGTCCACGTCGAACCACGGGGCGAGCACGAAGGCCCGCTGGTGGGCGCGGGGGTGGGGGAGGGTGAGGACCGGGTCGTCGGAGACGACGTCCGCGTAGGCAACGATGTCGACGTCGATGGTGCGCGGGCCCCAGCGCTCGTCGCGGACCCGGGCGAAGGCCTCTTCGATGGCGTGGCCGCGCTCCAGGAGCGAGGCCGGCGGCAGGGTGGTCTTCACGACGACGACCGCGTTGAAGTACGAGGGCTGGGAGCCGGGGTCGACGCCCCAGGGCTCCGTCTCGTACACCGGGGAGACGGCTTTGACGCGCAGCCCGGGCGTGTCCTCCAGGGCGTCGATGGCGCCCTGGAGCGTCTCCAGACGGTTGCCGAGGTTCGAGCCGAGCGCGATGACGGCGCGGCGCGGGTTGGAGAGCGTGACGTCGGCCGCGTCGACCTGCTCGACCACGGAGGCGGGCACCGGCTGCACGGTCGGGTCGCTCTGGGCGGCCCCTTGCGAATACACGCTCATACTCGGCTCCGGGTGATGGTGATGGTCACGTCGTCGAACGGGACGGTGATCGGCGCGTCCGGCTTGTGGACGACCACTTCCACCTCCTGGACGCCTTCGTGCTTGAGGCACTGCTGGGCGATCCGCTCGGCGAGCGTCTCGATCAGGTCGACGGGCTCGCCCTGGACGACGTCCACGACCTCCTCGGCCACCACGCCGTAGTGCACGGTCTTCGCCAGGTCGTCGTCGACCGCCGCGGGGCGGGTGTCGAGGCCGAGCACCAGGTCCACGATGAAGGTCTGGCCCTCCTCGCGCTCCCGGGGGAAGACGCCATGGTGCCCACGGGCCTTGAGGCCGCGCAGCGCGACACGATCCACGCGAATCACTCCTGCTGTCGTTGGTCAGACGGGCATGCGGCCGCGTGCGGGCGGCACGGTGCCCACGATCGAATCTACCTGCGGGCACTGACAGTGCTCGCCCACGGGGGCTATGGACAGATCCGGACAGGCCTGATAGCCGCCCCTACCCGATGGCTGCGGCTTCAATCCTCCGGGACCCCGGCTTCAACCTTCCGAACTCCCCAAACGTGCCCGGATTCAGTCCTCTTCCTGCTCTTCGTCGCCCGATTCGGCCAGTACCGGCGAGCCGTGGTGGGACCAGAGCCGCCAGCCCTCGGATGTGCGGCGGAACACATTGGTGGCGACCACGAGCTGGCCGACGAGTGGCCCCAGCTCGCCGCTCTCCTCGGCGGGGCCGCCGCTGAGGATGTTCTCGGTGCAGGTCACCAGCGCGGTGTCGCCCAGGATGACGACCTTCACATCGGTCAGGAAGAACTGGATGTACTCCGTGTTCGCCATGATCAGGGCGTACGAGCGGAGCACCTCGCCGCGCCCGGACAGCACCGGCCAGCCCGGGTGGACGCAGGAGATCCCGGTGTCGCCGGCCTCGGTGGCGTCCAGCCAGAGGGCGGACAGCTCGTCGAAGTCCCCCCGCTCCAAGGTCTCGTAGAACGCGGTGTTGGCACGCTCGACCGCCTCGCTCTCGGTGCGCGGGCTCACCGGGCTCCCTCTACGGCGCGCGCCACGCGGACGGCGTCGGCGGTGGCCCGCACCTCGTGGACCCGCACGGCCCAGGCGCCCTCGTGGGCGGCTATGGCGGAGACGGCGGCGGTGGCCGCGTCGCGTTCGCGGGCGGGCGGCGGGGCGGCGCCCTCGGGGCCGGCGAGGACGTGGCCGAGGAAGCGTTTGCGGGAGGCGGCGACCAGGACGGGGCGGCCGAGCGCGCGCAGTTCGGCGAGGTGCGCGACGAGGGCGAGGTCGTGCTGGGCCTGCTTGGCGAAGCCGAGGCCGGGGTCGATGACGAGGCGCTCGGGGGCGATGCCGCCCTCGATGACGGCCTCCATGCGGGCGCGGAGTTCGGCGACGACCTCGCCCACCACGTCGGCGTAGACCGCGCGGCTGTTCATGTCCTGGCTGAAACCGCGCCAGTGCATGACGACGAAGGGGGCGCCGGTGGCGGCGACCGCGGGGATCATCGCGGGGTCGGCGAGACCGCCGCTGACGTCGTTGACCAGGACGGCGCCGGCGGCGACGGCCTGTTCGGCGACGCGGGCGCGCATGGTGTCGACGGAGACGGTGACGCCCTCGGCGGCCAGGCCCCGCACGACGGGGACGACGCGGCGCAGCTCCTCGGCCTCGTCCACGCGGGAGGCGCCGGGGCGGGTGGACTCACCGCCGACGTCGACGAGGTCGGCGCCCTCGGCGACGAGGTCGAGCCCGTGCTTGACGGCGGTGGAGGTGTCGAACCACCGGCCGCCGTCGGAGAAGGAGTCGGGCGTCACATTGACCACGCCCATGACCGCGCAGCGGTCCCATTCGGGCAGGCCTTCGACGGACCCCCGTCCGTGCAACGTACTCATACGTCCAGCGTAGGCGTCAGCCGCTGGTTCCCGGACCACGCTCGGGGGTGGCGAAAAGGCGCTGGAGGAGATCGTGCAGGGCGACCCGGTCGGCGTCGGGGAGGCCGTCGAGGGCGGTGTGGGTGGCGAGCATGCCGGTGCGGACGGTCTCCACCGTGCGCATGCCGTCCTCGGTGAGCACGACGTTCTTGACGCGGCGGTCGGTGGGGCTCGGCTCGCGGCGCACCAGGGAGCGGGCTTCGAGGCGGTCGATGATCCCCGTCACGTTCGAGGCGTCGCAGTGCAGCGTGGTGGCGAGCGAGCGCATGGACGCGGGGCCCCGGCGCAGCACGGTCAGGGTCTTGGCCTGGCTGGAGGTGAGCCCCTCGCCGGCGGCGGCCGACGTGAAGTCACCGTAGAAGCCGGCCAGGGAGTCCCAGATGGCATCCATGAGCGCGGCGTTGCTGACGGCGGGGGGCGGGCTGGTTCCAGACATGCCGTCCACTGTACCCGCGATTCGAGCGAAACTTGACTACCTCAACCTTTGATGTTTACCTTCATTAAGTTGCTTGAGGTAATCAAGCTTCCCTTTGCACCCGTTCCTCCTCAGCCGTACGGAAGAAACAGTGACCACAAACCAACGCCCCCGCGGCGGTACCGGGCTCGTCCTGGTCCTCGGCCTCGCGGCCATGGTCGTCTCGATGATGCAGACCCTGGTCGTGCCGATCCTCGGGATCATCCAGAACGACCTCGGCACCACCACATCGGGCGTCAGCTGGGTCACCACCGCGACCCTGCTCTCGGCGGCCGTCTTCACCCCGCTGCTCGGCCGCTTCGGCGACATGCACGGCAAGAAGCCCACCCTGATCGGGGTGCTCGTGGTCATGGTCGCGGGCTCCGTGCTCGCCGCCACCACCAGCTCGCTCGTCCTGCTCATCGTCGGCCGGGTGCTCCAGGGCGCGGCCACCGCGATCTTCCCGCTGGCGCTGTCCGTCCTGCGCGAGGAGATCCCGCCGCAGAAGCTGCACGGCGCGATGGCGCTGGTCAGCGGCACCCTCGCCTTCGGCAGCGGACTCGCGCTCGTCGGCGCGGGCCTGCTCACGCAGGGCTCGCACCCCGACTACCACCGAGTCTTCTGGCTCGCCGTGATCCTCGCGGTCCTGGCGCTCGTCGCCGTCATCGTGGTCGTGCCCGCCTCCCGTACGAAGACGGGCGGACGCACCGACTGGTTCGGCGCCGCCACCCTGGCCGCCTTCCTCGTCCTGCTCCTGCTGCCCATCTCGCAGGGCCACGAGTGGGGCTGGTCCTCCGGCCGTACGATCGGGCTCTTCGTCGCCGCCGTCCTGATGGCCGGGGTCTGGGTGCTCGTCGAGCGCAAGGTCGCCGCGCCCATGGTCGACATGCGGATGTTCGCGCACCGGCCGGTGCTCTTCACCAACCTCGCCGGGCTGCTCCTCGGCTTCGCGATGTTCTCCCAGTTCATCGGCGTCTCGTACCTGGTGCAGATGCCGGACGAGCTGACCGGCTACGGCTTCTCGGCGTCCGTGCTGCGCGCCTCAGTCGAATACCTGCTGCCGACCACGCTCGTCTCGCTCGTCGCCGCCCCCCTCGGCGGGCTCCTGGTGGGCCGCATCGGAGCGCGCTTCACCCTCGCGGCGGGCGCGGCCTTCGGTGTCCTCGGCTTCGCCTGGCTGACCGGGGCGCACGACTCGACGTCGTCCGTGATCCTCGCGGGCATGTTGATCGGTGCCGCGATCAGTTTCGGGTACGCGGCGATGCCGGCGCTCATCGTGGCGAGCGTCCCGCACCACCAGACGGGGATCGCGAACGGGATCAACTCCATCTCGCGCTCGGTGGGTTCCGCGATCGCCAGTGCCGTGATCACCTCGCTGCTCGCCTCCAAGGTTCTGTCCGGGCTGCCCAAGGGTGTGCCGCCGCTGCCGGCGGAGAGCCAGTTCACGCTGTCGTTCGCGCTGGCGGGGATTGCGTTCGTGCTGGTGGTGGGGGTGGCTCTGGTGGGCCTGTCCTCCGACCGGGTGCGGTCGCGGGTCACGTCTTCCGCCCCGGCGGAGTCGGCGGAGTCGGCGGAGTCGGCGGAGTCGGCCTTGGAGCGGGCCTAGCCGTTTGCCTGCCGGCCTGTCCGTGCGGGGGGTGGTTGGCGCGGGCCCCCTGGGGGGTTCGCCCACCACCCACCCACCCGCGCGGGGGGTTGGTTGGTCCCGGCCCCCTGGGGCTCCGCCCCAGACCCCGGCGCGTTTGCCCACCCACCCGCCCGTGACGGGGGTCGGATGGTTCGGCCCCTGGGGCTGCGCCCCAGACCCCTGCGGGTTCGCCCACCCACCCGCCCGTGCAGCGGGTTGAATGGCTCAGCCCCTGGGGCTCCGCCCCAGACCCCTGCGGGGGCTCCGCCCCCGCACCCCCGTTCGCGCCTGAACGGCGCTCGTCCTCAATCGCCGGACGGGCTGAAGGTGCCCCAGCACCGAGCAGTTAAGGGGCGCGGGGAACTGCGCGACCAGCCACGCACGGCCCGCAGACGTAAACGGGTTTCAGGGGCGCGAGGAACTGCGCGAGAAGCGAGCACGGTCCGCAGGGTCGAGAGGGGTTAGGGGCGCGGGGAACTGCGCAACCCCCCGGCCCCCGGCCCCCGGCTCGGCTCGGCTCGCCGAACTCGCCCCGCCCCCCCACCCCCCGGAGGGTCTCGGGAAGGGGCGGGGTGGGGAGAAAAGAACCCCGGCGCCAAGCCCCCCGCAGGGGACCCGGCACCGGGGTGCGCAAGGGGCGAGCGGCCTACGCCGCTCGCATCTCGCGTTCCTTCGGCGGCACGTGCGCACACGCCCGGTCCCGTCGGGCCGCCCGCGTCAGACGGGCCAGCGGGCCGGGCAGGCCCAGGTTCACGAAGCCCTCCGCCTGCATCACGGCGAAGCCGATGCGGGGGAGGTCGGCGTGGGCCCGGTAGACCATGAAGCGCGGCTCCCAGCGCGGCTGGAACTTCGCGTTGAACTTGTACAGGGATTCGATCTGGAACCAGCGGGAGAGGAAGACGAGCAGGCCTCGCCACAGGCGAAGGACCGGGCCCGCGCCGATTTTCTCGCCGCGTGCCAGCGCCGAGCGGAACATCGCGAAGTTCAGCGAGACCTGGCGTACGCCGATCTTCTCGCAGGCCTGGAGCGAGGCCACGATGAGCAGCTCGTTCATGCCGGGGTCGGCCGAGCGGTCGCGGCGCATCATCTCCAGGGACATTCCGTCCTTGCCCCAGGGCACGAAGTGCAGGATGGCCTTGAGGTCGCCGAAGGGGCCGGGGGCGGCGCCCTCCTCGTCGGCCTTGTGGGCGGTGGCGATCACGCAGTCGCCGTCGTTGGGGTCGCCGATGCGGCCGAGCGCCATCGAGAAGCCGCGCTCGGTGTCGGTGCCGCGCCAGTCCTCGGCGGCCCGGCGGATGCGTTCGAGCTCTCCGTCGGAGAGGTCACGAACGCGCCGTACGCGGGTTTCGTAGCCATTGCGCTCGATGCGCTTGACCATCTGGCGTACGTTCCGCATGGCGCGTCCGGACAGGGAGAAATCCGCGACGTCCACCACCGCCTCGTCACCCAGCTCCAGGGCGTCGAGTCCGGTCTCGCGGGTCCAGACCTCGCCGCCGGTCTCGGAGCAGCCGACCACCGCCGGGGTCCAGGAGTGCGCCTTGGCCTCGTCCATGAAGCGTTCGATGGCGCCGGGCCAGGCCTCGACGTCGCCGATGGGGTCGCCGGAGGCGAGCATGACGCCGGAGACCACGCGGTAGGTGACGGCCGCCTTGCCGCTGGGCGAGAAGACGACGGCCTTGTCGCGGCGGAGCGCGAAGTGGCCGAGCGAGTCGCGGGCGCCGTGCTTGGCGAGGAGGTCGCGGAGCTTGTGCTCGTCGTCCTCGGTGAGGCGGGCGGCCGGGTGCTCGGGGCGGAACGCCAGGTAGATGGTGGTGACGGCGGTGAGCAGGCCGAGCGCGCCGAGCGAGTAGCCGACGGTCCAGCTGGTCTTGCCCTGGTACTCGACCGGCCCCTCGAAGCCGAACAGGCCGTACATCACGTGCTGGATGCGGTCCACGATGCTCGGGTTGCCGACGGTGCGGTGCGGGTGGACGCTCACGATGACGAGGCCCAGGCCCAGCGAGCTCGCCCCCATGAGGAAGAAGTTCGCGACCGCCTTCCAGCGGCTGCGCGGGTCGGGCAGCGCGTTGAACTCGCTCCGGTGGCGGACGAGCAGCGTCAGAAGTACCAATGAGATCAGTACGCCGACGACGGAGTGCCGGTACCAGAACTGGGCCACCGCCCCGATGGGCAGCAGCACCACGGCGGCCCGCCAGGCGCGCCGCTTGCGGCGCTTCAGACCGTGGGCGAGGAGCAGCAGGAGGATGCCGGCGCTGAGCGCCACGGCCGCCGCGAAGGGGCCGAAGGTGCCCGGCAGCACCTCGCTGACCGTGTGGAACCGACTGTGCCGGACGCGATCGAAGACTCCGGCCGCGACGTCCAGGAGGCCCACGATCGTGCAGGCCGTACCGACCAGCTTGGGAACCGACTCCGCGCGCGGTCCGCCTAGGACCTTTCGTACACGAGTCGGAACCGATCCGTTTTTGTCCCCATCTATCCTGACAGACATCGCTTCCCGTGACTCCGCGAGAGATTCAGTTGGCCGGGGGACGGCGTCCGTACCGTCCAGCCGGACAATGTGCGCCCTCTAGGACGGGACTTGTGGGGGGCGGGTTCCCTCGGTCCCAGGAAAATCTCAGCCAGAAAGTTTCATCGACTCATGGGTCTCACGAGCAACAAGGTTCTGGCACTCGCCGCGTTCCTGGCGGTGGTGCTGTTCGCGGTCACCATCTGGTTGTGGCCGCGTCTGGCCCGTCGCAGCTGGAAGGCAGTGACGGGCCGGATCGGGCTGCTGCTCGCGACCCAGCTGGCGATCTTCGCCTCGGTCGGTCTCGCCGCCAACAACTCGTTCCTCTTCTACGGCTCCTGGGCGGATCTGTTCGGACAGGAACAGGATCTGGGCACGGTCGTGGACCACTCGGCGGGCGGCAAGAACATCAAGGTCGTCGGCGTGCAGAAGCCGGACACCCCGGGCGCGGGAAAACCGCAGCTGGGGGGCGAGATCCAGAAGATCGTGCTGGGCGGTGAGAAATCGAAGATAACCAGCCCCGCCTATGTCTATCTGCCGCCCGAGTACTTCCAGAAGGCGTACGAGCACAAGACGTTTCCCGCCTCGATCGTGCTGACCGGATACCCGGGCACGGCCGAGAACCTGCTCAAGGGCCTGCGGTATCCGAAGACGGCCTGGGCGCAGGCCAAGCAGAAGAAGATGCAGCCGATGATCCTGGTGATGATGCGCCCCACGGTGGCGGGCCAGCGGGACACCGAGTGCGTCGACATACCCGGCGGTCCGCAGACCGAGACGTTCTTCGCCAAGGACGTGCCGGACGCGATATCGGCGAACTACCGCGTCGGCACCAAGCCCGCGAACTGGGGCTTCATCGGCAATTCGACCGGCGGCTACTGCGCCCTGAAGATCGGCATGCACCACCCCGAGAGGTTCGCGGCGAGCGCGGGCCTCTCGGCGTACTACGACGCGGCGGACGACCCGACGACCGGTGACCTCTTCCACGGCGACAAGCACGAGCGCAACCGCGCCAACCTGCTGTGGAGCCTGGACCACATCAAGCCCGCCCCGTCGTCCTTCCTGGTCACCAGCTCGCTGTCGGGCGAGGAGAACTACAAGCCGACCCAGTCCTTCATCAAGAAGGTCAAGGCGCCCGGACGCGTCTCCTCGATCACCCTGGACAGCGGCGGCCACAACTTCAACACCTGGCGCCGCGAGATCCCGCCGACCCTGGAGTGGATCAGCGGGCGGCTCAGCGCGAACTGACCGGCCGGGCGCGGGCCCGCGCGCTTCAGCGCGAGCTGACCGATTCGACCGTCACCTCGGTACGGGGCACGGCCTGGGCGTCCGCGTCGATGGACCGGCGCAGCGCCTCGTGCAGCCGGGCCGGGGTGAGGACGCCGAGGAAGCGGCCCCGCTCCTCGCGGTCGATCACCGCGATCCAGCCCGCGTCGTGCTGGAGCATCGTGGCGAAGGCCTGCTTGAGGGAGGCGCCGACCGGCAGCCAGGCCTCCATGCGCCGGGCGTGCTCGCGGACCGTGCCCTTGCCGAGGCGGGCCTGCTCGCCCGAGATCCAGCCGTGCAGATTGTCCTCGCCGTCCAGGACGACCGCCCAGCGCGCGATGTCGGCGGGGAGGGGGTCGTCGAGGTGGACCACCGGCGGCTGGTCCAGGTCGCCCTCCTCGATGGGCGTCACCGAGAGGCGCTTGAGACCCCGGTCGGCGCCGACGAAGTCCGCGACATAGGGCGTGGCGGGGGCGCCGAGCACGGCGGCGGGGGCGTCGAACTGCTCGATGGCGCCCTGCCCGTAGACCGCGATGCGGTCGCCGAGCCGGACCGCCTCCTCGATGTCGTGGGTGACGAAGAGAACCGTCTTGCGCACCTGCGACTGGAGGCGCAGGAACTCGTTCTGGAGCCGCTCGCGCACCACCGGGTCGACCGCGCCGAACGGCTCGTCCATCAACAGCACCGGCGGGTCGGCCGCCAACGCCCTTGCCACGCCCACCCGTTGGCGCTGCCCGCCGGAGAGCTGCTCGGGGTAGCGGGAGCCGTACGTCTTGGGGTCGAGCCCGACCAGGTCGAGCAGCTCGGCCGCGCGCGCGTGGGCCTTGGCCTTCTTGACGCCGAGCAGATGCGGGACGGTCGCGGTGTTCTCCAGGACCGTCTTGTGCGGGAAGAGCCCGACCTGCTGGATCACATAGCCGATGCGGCGCCGCAGTTGGACGGGGTCGACGGTCGATATGTCCTCGCCGTCCACGAATATCCGGCCCTCGGTCGGCTCGATGAGCCGGTTGACCATCTTCATGGTGGTGGTCTTGCCGCACCCCGACGGGCCGACCAGGGTGACCAGTTCACCCCCGGCCACCTCGAAGGAGAGATCGCCCACGGCGATGGTGCCGTCGGCGTACCGCTTGGTGACGTGCTCGAACCGGATCATGGGTCCCCATTGTGAAGGCTGACGTGCGCGCTTGTGTGAAGCCCATGTTGCTGTACCGCAATGGCCCACGGCGATTGTCAGTGGGCGGGGATAGGGTTTGGTACGTACGTTCGGGGCAGAGGTATCGGGAAGTTCGGGGGAGGTGGGGGAGTGGCGCGGAACTGCCTGGCGGCCAACGACTGGATCTGTTGGGAGTACGTCAGCTCCCGCAGTCAGGAGCTCACCGACGCGACGGTCCAGCACATCTGGATCACCGCGGTCTCGGTCCTGATAGGCCTGCTCGTCGCCTTCCCCCTCGCGCTGCTCGCGCGTGGCCGCAAGGGCGTCGCCGCCACCGTCCTCGGCATCACCACCGTGCTCTACACGGTGCCGTCGCTCGCCATGTTCGCCCTGCTGCTCCCGCTGTTCGGCCTCTCGGCCGGCCTGGTGATCACGGGCCTCGTGCTGTACTCCCTGACGATCCTGGTACGGAACATCCTGGCCGGGCTCGAATCGGTGCCGCCCGACGCCCTGGAAGCGGCCCGCGGCATGGGGTACGGGCGGATACGACTGCTTTTCGAGGTCGAGCTGCCGCTCGCGCTGCCCGCGCTGATGGCCGGGCTCCGGATCGCCACGGTGGCCACCGTCGCGCTGACCACGATCGGCTCGCTCGTCGACCACGGCGGCCTCGGCAACCTCATCGAGCAGGGCCTGCCCACCTTCTTCAAGGCGCAGATCCTCACCGCGTCCGTGCTGTGCGTGGTGCTGGCGATCGCCGCCGACCTGCTCCTCCTCGGCCTCCAGCGGCTGCTGACGCCGTGGACGCGGATCCGTACGGCGAAGGCGGGCTGAGCGATGGGAGTCTTCACACAGGCCTGGACCTGGCTGGCCACCGGCTCCCACTGGTCGGGGGAGGACGGCGCCTGGCACCGGCTCGGCGAGCACGTCTACGTCAGCGCGCTGGCCCTGCTGGTGTCCTGTCTGATCGCCCTGCCGCTCGCGCTGTGGCTCGGGCACATCGGCAAGGGCGGCGCGCTCGCCGTGAACCTCTCCAATGTGGGCCGGGCCATCCCCGTCTTCGCGGTGCTGGCCCTGTTCATGGTGACGCCGCTGCGCAACGCCGGCTATCTGCCCACCGTGATCGCTCTGGTGCTCTTCGCGGTGCCGCCGCTGCTGACCAACGCCTATGTCGGTATGCGCGAGGTGGACCCGGCGGCGGTCGAGGCGGCCCGGGGCATGGGGATGTCGGGGCGTCAGCTCTTCCTCCAGGTGGAACTGCCGCTCGCCTACCCGCTGATCATGACCGGGCTGCGCTCGGCGGCGGTCCAGATCATCGCCACGGCGACGATCGCGGCGATGGCGGGTCTCGGCGGGCTCGGCCGCATCGTCACCGAGGGATTCGCGGTGTACGACACCCCGCAGGTGGTGGCCGGCGCGATGCTGGTGGCGGCGCTCGCCCTGCTGGTGGAGGGCGTCCTGGTGGCGGTGGACCGGATCTTCAGCCCCGTGCGGGGGCGCTCGTGACGCGGTGACTCCACCCCACCGCGCACACCCGACACCCTGCGCCACCCGACACCCTGCGCCGCCCCGGCACCCCCGATCCCGCAACACCCGTCATTACGCGATGCCTCCTGGATGGTGAACACCGAATGAGCAAGATCCTGCGCACGACCGGTGCGGTGCTCGGCACGCTGGCCCTGGCCGGCACGCTCGCCGCGTGCGGCGGCGACAGCCTGGAAAAGAGCCAGGACAAGAGCAGTTCGAGCACGTCGGGCGGCTCCAGCAGTACGAGTGGCGGAAAGAAGGGCTCGCTGGTGGTCGGCGCGGCCGGCTTCACCGAGTCCGCGGTCCTGGCGGAGCTGTACTCGCAGGTCCTGGCCGACGCCGGATACGCGACCTCCATCACCACCGTGAAGAACCGCGAACTGTACGAACCCGCCCTGGAGAAGGGCGAGATCGACGTCGTGCCGGAATACGCGGCGACGCTCACCGAATTCCTCAATGCCAAGGTGAACGGCGACAAGGCGAAGGACAAGCCGCTCGCGTCCAGCGATGTCACCGCCACCCTTGCCGAACTGACCAAGCTCGCCGGGCCCCGCGGTCTGAAGGTTCTCCCCGCCGGTGAGGCCGTCGACCAGAACGCGTTCGCGGTGACCAAGGAATTCGCCACCAAGAACAACCTCAAGTCCCTTTCGGATCTGGGCGCTTCCAAGGTGAAGGTGAAGGTCGCCGCCGGTGACGAGTGCAAGATCCGGCCGTTCTGCGCGCCCGGTCTGACGTCCAAGTACGGGATCGACGTCACCGGCATCGACCCCAAGGGCGTCGGCACGCCCGGCGCCAAGCAGGCCGTCAAGGACGGGGTGGACCAGCTGGTCCTCACCACCACGACGGACGCGAGCCTGGACACCTACGGCCTCGTCCTGCTCCAGGACGACAAGAAGCTCCAGAACGCGGACAACGTGCTGCCGGTGGTCAACGCGAAGGACGCGGCCGCCCCGGAGATATCCGATGCGCTCGGCAAGCTCACCAAGGCGCTGACCACGGCCGATCTGGTCGATCTCAACCGCAAGGTCGACGCCGAGCGGGCCAAGCCGGCCGATGTCGCGAAGGCGTATCTCCAGTCGAAGGGGCTGATCAAGAAGTAGCCGAATTCGGCGATCGGAGTAACTACCGGGGAACAGATTGGCGGGCGGGGGTCCATAGGGGCGCTACGCACGGTAAATTTCAGGCCATGCCACGTGGACGCCACCGTCATTCCCCTCCGCTGCACCGGCTCCTCCAGCCGTCGGCCGTCGCCGGCGTCTCCGTCATCTGCGCCGGGGGCGCCTGGCTCGTCGATCAGCCCGCGATGCTGCGGGCGTTGGCCGCTGCGGCCGCGGCCGCCTGCGTCACCGGCTCGGTGCTCATGCGCGCCTGGGACCGGGCGGCGGGCCGCCGGGTCGCGGAGCTGACCCGCTCGCGCGCCGCCGACCAGTGGCGCACCGAGGAGCGCATCGCCGAGCTGGAGACGGAGTTGGAGGAGTCGCGCGAGCTGCGCGGCCGCCTCGACGCCAAGCTCCGCACCAAGCGCATGGAGCTGGCCGGGCTGCGCGGCGAACACGCGGCCCTGCTGCGCCGCTACGCCACCGCCGAGACCGAACGGGCCAGCGCCCTGGAAGGCCGGCGGCAACTCGCCCTGGAGTCCACCGGACCCAAGGCGCTCATGCCGTCCGGCAGCACGCCCACCCCGGCCTCCTATCTCGCGGCGGCCCGCGCCCTGGAGAGCCTCTCGCTCAGCGCCGAACGGCAGGCGAAGGCGCGTGCCGAGGCCGAGGCGTCCCGGACCCGCGAGCCCGGCCGGCCCCAGCCGTCCGGAGAGCCGCGGCCGTCCGGGGAGTCCCGGTCGTCCGGAGAGCGCCCGTCGTCCGGCCGGTCCCGGCCGTCTCCTGAGTCCCGGCCGTCCCGGGAGGATGAGGAGCCGCAGGGGAAGCACGCGGCGGTCCTCGGCAACGGGGAGCACTCCCGTCCGTCGGCCGCCCTCACTACCGGACCCCGCCGGGCCGAACTGCCCGCGCCCCCGGCCCCGGTGGCCGCCGCCGTGGTTCCCCACCCCGCGCGCCGCGCGGTGCGCCCCGAGGGCAGCTTCGACTTCTTCGGTACGGGGGGCGCCCAGCCGGGGGAGTCCGCCGAGCGGAAGGCCGCCGCTATCGAGGCCGTCCAGGACGAGGACCTCGCCGACGTGGTGGGCGCCGAAGTGCTGGCGAACCGGGCCCAGCAGGGCCCCGACAAGGTGGTCGGCGAGGTCATCGACCTGACCGTCCACGACGAGACGGAACAACTGGACGTGGCGGTTCTGAGGACCGCGATCTCGTAGCGTCCGCCCGCTCCCGCGGTGCGGGCGGTGGCCCCGGGCGGCCGTGCCGCGCGGGCGTGAGCGGCCGCGCGCGCCGGGCGGTCGACCGACGGCATCCGGGAGGGCACGTGACGACGACTCACGAGCACAGGCGCCCCGACGGAGAGCGCCCAGGCCGGCCCGTCGCGTACGGAACGATGCGCGGGACCGGGGCCGAGGTCGAGGACGGGACCGGGACCGGCGCCGAGGACGGGGCCGGAACACGGGGCAAAGGTCTGCGGCCGGTACCGAGGCCGCTGCATCGTGGCGAGTGTCGGTACCTGCCGCAGAGCCCGGACGCACGGGACAGACGGCATCCGGTGGGCCGCTCCCCCCGGGCGGCCACGGCACCCATTGTGATCGGGAACCCCGCCGTCTTTCCAGGGGGCACGGATGCAGATAATTGCCCGGCGGTCCGCTTCGCGCGCCACGACCGCCCCCACCGTCCGCCCCCGCCACGGAAGGCGCTCCCCTTGCACCTCGCCGCCGCCGACCGTGCCGCCCTGCGGGCGCTGCTGCGTGAGCGACGCGCCGCCGTCAGCCCCGCTTCCCTGGGCTTCCCGCCGCGGCAGCCCGGCCCCGGCCGTCGCGCCGCCGGGCTCAGCCAGGAGCAGCTCGACCTCCTTCTGGAGCGCACCCCGGGCACGTACAACCGGTTCGAGAACGGTCAACTGGCCTCCCCCTCCGCCGAGTTGTTGTCCGCGGTGGCCACCGTGCTGCGCTTCGACGAGCAGGAGTGGGTGTTCCTGTGGCGGCTCACCCGGCGCGAGAACCCGCCGAGCCCGCTGCACCGCGCATCGGGTCTGTCCGTGCCCGGTGAGTGGCAGCGGGTGGTCGACGGCATCAGCGGGGCGCTCGCGTACATCAATGACGCGGAGTGGAACCTGCTGGCCCACAACAAGGAGTTCGCCGCGCTCTTCCCCGGCGGCGAGCCCCCGGCCAACCCCATGCGCTGGATGCTCCTCGACCCGCAGGCGCGCGAGGTGGTGCTCGCCGACTGGGCGAGGTCCTGGGCGCCGGTGGTGATGCCCCAGCTGCGGCACGCCGTGGAGCTGCGTCCGGAGAACGCGGCGCTGGCCCGCCTTGAGGACGACGTACGCCGGGATCCGGTGGCCGGTCCCCTGTACGAGGCGGCGGCGTCCGCGCCCATCGCCTATCCCGACGGGTCGGAGCGGCCGCTCAACCATGCGCTGTACGGCCCCGGTTGGGTCACGACCTGTGTCGCCCAGCCGGTCACGTCGCCGGGGGCGCGGGTGATGCTGCTGCTCTACACGCCGGGCGATTCGCTCGCGAGCCGTAGCTCGTTCCCTGAAGCGCCACAGATGAGTTGACCAAGTTTTTGGATTCTCAGGATTGTTTCCGGCCACCTGCCGTACGGTGATGTTCCACCCTTTTTCGATTCGTTGAGGGAGATCGTCCGTGCCCGCTCACATAGCACCTCCCTGTGTGGTTCTGCCAGGGAACGTGGTGACGACCGACGAGATCTGCGCAGACATCCGCCGGGCCCACCCCGATCTGCCGCGTCTGGAGGCGATGCTGCGGGTCGCCCGGGCGACCACCGTGCGGACCCGTAACTTCACCCGGCCCCTGAACGCGCCAACAGTGGCCGGAAACGCCATGGTCGAGGAGCGCAACAGGACTGCTTACGAAGACGCGTTGGAGCTGGCCACCGAGGCGGGACGCCGGGCGCTGGCCGCGACGGGGCTGCGGCCCTCGGACATCGACGCGATCGTAACCAGCCACACCACGTCCTGGACCGTGCCCTCCCTCGACGTCCACCTGGTCGGCGCGCTCGGGCTGCCGCCCGCCGTGCGGCGCCATCCGCTGGCCACGCTCGGCTGTGCGGGCGGCGCCCAGGGACTGGTCCGCGCCCACCAGGACATCGCCGCGCACCCCGGCGCGAACGTCCTGGTCGTCACCGCGGAGTGCCTGTCGGCGGCGACGTACAACCACGAGGACACCAGCCTCGAATCGATGGTCTACAAGGTGCTGTTCGGGGACGGCGCCGCCGCCACGGTGGTCTCCGGGCGCCCGGCCTGGGACGGCCCGAGCTTCGTCGTCGAGGACGTCATGGAGTATGTGCTGCCGGACAGCTCCGACCGCTACCGCGGCCGGCTCAGCGGCGCGGGCCTGCACTTCGACTCGACCCGCGCGGCGACCGCCGCCTTCAACGACTGCCTGCCCGAACTCGCCAAGTGGCTCGACGGCCGCCCGCTCGACTTCGCGGTGGTGCACCCCGGCGGCCCGCGCATCCTGGACGACACCGCGGCGGGCCTCGCCCTGGACGCCACCGACCTGCGGCACGCCTGGGAGAGCCTCGCCCACAACGGCAACCTGGGCGGCTCGGCGGTCCTGGACGTCCTGGCCCGCACGGCGGCCACCACACCGCCGGCGGACGGCGCGCCAGGCCTGGTCATCGCGTTCGGCCCCGGCTTCGTCCTCGCGGCGGCCCGCGGCCACTGGGCCAACTGACCGCAGGCGGCGGCCAGTTGGGGGGACCCGTGCCGACGGGGGTGGCGCGCCCCGTGCCCCGGGGTGCTGCGGGCCCCTACTTGTCGATGTCACCCACGACGAAGAACAGCGACCCCAGGATCGCCACCATGTCCGCGACCAGGGTCCCGGGCAGCAGGACCGCGAGCGCCTGAATGTTGTTGTACGAGGCCGAGCGCAGCTTCAGCCGGTACGGGGTCTTCTCGCCCTTGCTGACCAGGTAGTAGCCGTTGACACCGAGGGGGTTCTCGGTCCAGGCGTACGTGTGGCCCTCGGGCGCCTTGAGGACCTTGGGCAGGCGCTGGTTGATCGGCCCCGGGGGGAGCCCCGCCATCCTGTCCAGGCAGGCGTCGGCGAGGTCGAGCGCGTTGTGGGTCTGCTCCAGGAGGCACTCGAACCGGGCCAGACAGTCGCCCTCGGTGCGGGTGACGACCTTCAGGGTGTCTTGCAGCTCGCCGTACGCGAGGTACGGCTCGTCGCGCCGCAGGTCGAAGTCGACGCCGGAGGCGCGGGCGATGGGGCCGCTCACGCCGTACGCGTGCACGGCCTCGGCGGGCAGCACGCCGACGTTCCTGGTCCTGGCCCGGAAGATCTCGTTGCCGAGCACGAGCCCGTCGTACACGTCCATGCGCGAACGCACCGAGGCGACGGCGTGCCGCACCCGGCCGAGCCAGCCCAGCGGGAGGTCCTCCTTGAGGCCGCCGACCCGGTTGAACATGTAGTGCATGCGGCCGCCGGAGATCTCCTCCATGACCGCCTGGAGCTCCTCGCGCTCGCGGAAGGCGTGGAAGACGGGGGTGATGCCGCCGAGCTCCAGCGGATACGAGCCGAGGAACATCAGGTGGTTCAGGACGCGGTTCAGCTCGGCGAGCAGGGTGCGGGTCCACACGGCACGCTCGGGGACCTCCATGCCGAGCATCCGCTCCACGGCCATCACGACGCCGAGCTCGTTGGAGAACGCGGAGAGCCAGTCGTGGCGGTTGGCCAGCATCACGATCTGGCGGTAGTCGCGGGCCTCGAAGAGTTTCTCCGCGCCGCGGTGCATGTAGCCGATGACCGGCTCGGCCTGCTGAATGCGTTCGCCGTCCAGCACGAGCTTCAGGCGTAGCACTCCGTGGGTGGAGGGGTGCTGGGGGCCGATGTTGAGCACCATGTCGGTGCTCTCCGCTCCGCCGCCGATGCCGACCGTCGTCTCCGTCATGGGGCCAGTATCCCCTGCGGGGGGCTGGCGCCTGCGCCGGGTCGGGGCGGGGGCGGCTCCCTCCTCTGCGCAGTTCCCCGCGCCCCTGAACCCCCTTTCGTCCGCGGGCCGTGCGTGGCTGGTCGCGCAGTTCCTCGCGCCCCTTAAGTGCTCGGTGCTGGCCAGTGCAGGCATCTTCAGCCTGTCATGGGGGTCCCCCCTGGCCCTTAAGGCCTTGGGGGAGATTGAGGACGAGCGCCCTTTAGGCGCGAACGGGGTCTGGGGCGGAGCCCCAGGGGCTTTTGGCTGCGGACCGTGCCCGCTTCTCGCGCAGTTCCCCGCGCCCCTAGCGGCACTGGTGCGGGCCCGCATCGGCCGCCTCAGCCCGTCCGGCGATTGAGGACGAGCGCCGTTCAGGCGCGATATGGGGTCTGGGGCGGAGCCCCAGGGGTCCGGGCTATCCAACCCCCGTCACGGGCGGGTGGGTGGGTGAACGCGTCGGGGTCTGGGGCGGAGCCCCAGGGGTGGCGGGCTGGAGTAGCCAGGTGAAGGTGCCCAGGCCGGAGCGGGAGGTCAGCTCTGCTGCTTCGCCCGCCCGGGCGAGAGCCCGTACGTACGCCGCGGGGTCGGAGGACGCCAGCGACAGAGGGGGCCGGCCGCCGGAGACCCCCAGGCGGCCCAGCGCCTCGCGCTGGGACACCAGCTCCGCCCCCGGCAACGCGCACGCGTCGAGCGCGACATGCGCAGTGATGTCGCAGGACCCGTCCGGCACGGGCGCGACCTCCCGCCCGTCGCGAAACCCGCTCAGCGTCCCGAACGGCGGCCGCGCCCCCCGCACGTGCGCGTAGTCGACCGCCACCGCGAGCCCCGCCTCCAGTGAGGACACCGCCGCCGCCCACGCCGCGTCCCGCGGGCGCCCGATCTCCGCCCGGGTGCCCGGCTCGGTCAGCGGCCACCAGCGCGCGAGCCACGCCGCGTCCGCGCCCGACACCGGCTCGCCCAGCGTCTCCGTACCGTCGGGACGTACCCGTACGAGCCTGACCACCCCGTCGGGATCGACCTCGGCCACCTCCACCGGCACGTTGTCGAGCCACTCGTTCGCGAAGAGCAGCCCGCGCACGCCCCGGGGCATCGAGGCGCGCCAGTCGATCCGCTCGTCGAGCCCGGCGGGCCGGGCCGCACGCTCGACGGCGTACGCCCGGACGGGGAAGTCGGCCGGCAGCGCGGCGAGCACCCCGGTGAGCAGCTCCCCGCGCCCGGCCCCCATGTCGACGAAGTCGACCGGCCCGGGTCCGAGCCCGGCCGCGACCTCCGTCAGGAGGCGGGCGACAGCGCCCGCGAAGAGGGGCGAGGCGTGCACCGACGTACGGAAGTGTCCGGCGGGCCCCTCGGGGCGCAGATAGAAGCCGCCGTCGCCGTAGAGCGCTTCCTCCGCCGCCGCGCGCCACCCCCGGGGCTCGTCACCCGAGCCGGGCGCCCCACACCCCGCACGGGACGCCTCCGCTCCCGCTCCTCCCACGCCGCTCCCCGAACCGCTCCCACCAGCGGGCTGCTGACACGTCTCATCCGTCACGTGCCCAAGTCTCCACCTTGGGGAGTACGCCGCCGGGGTCAGGATCGCCCCGGCGGTTGACCCCTGCACCTATCCGGCTTCCCTACGCTGGGTTACGTGCAGCGCCTCTATGACTTCATCCGCAGACACCCGACCGGGGTCGACACCTTCTGGGCGGTCATCCTGGTCGGGTTCTCCTGCCTGCAAATCGTGGAGACGCCGGCGCATCCGAGGCAGGCGGCCTGGGGCATCCAGGCTCTGGTGGCGCTCGGCATGGGCGCGGTCGTGGCGCTGCGGCGCAGGGTGCCCGAGAAGATGCTGCTGCTCGTGATCGGGCTCGGCCTGGTCCAGGTGGCCCTGAACGTCCATCCCCAGACCGCGGACTTCGCGATGCTGGTCATCGTCTACACCGTGGCCTCGGCGGGCGAGCGGTGGGCCTCACGGCTCGCGCTCGTCGGCGGGCTCTTCGCGGCGCCCGTGGCCCAGATGCGATGGATGGAGATGGCCGGCGGCACCACCGGCACACCGGAGAGGATCTTCTTCGTCGTCATCATGACGGTCCCCTTCGTGCTGGCCTGGGTGCTCGGCGACTCGATGCGCACCCGCAAGGCGTACTTCGCGCAGCTGGAGGAGCGCGCCTCGCGTCTGGAGCGGGAGCGCGAGGCGCAGGCCAAGGTGGCGGTCGCCGCCGAGCGGGCCCGCATCGCGCGCGAGCTCCACGACGTGGTCGCGCACAACGTGTCGGTGATGGTCGTGCAGGCCGACGGCGCGGCGTATGTGATGGACACCTCGCCCGACCAGGCCAGGACCGCCCTGGAGACGATCTCGATGACCGGGCGCCAGGCCCTCGCCGAGATGCGCCGGCTGCTCGGCGTGCTGCGCACGGGCGAGCACCAGGAGGCGGGTGAGTACGTGCCGCAGCCCGACGTCCAGCAGATCGAGGACCTGGTCGAGACGGTCCGCGGGGCCGGCCTCACCGTCGACTTCAAGATCGAGGGCACCCCGCGCCCGCTGCCCAGCGGCGTCGAGCTCACGGCGTACCGGATCGTGCAGGAGGCGCTCACCAACACCCGCAAGCACGGCGGCCCGGACGTGGGGGCCAGCGTGCGCCTCGTGTACTTCGACGACGGCCTTGGGCTCCTCGTCGAGGACGACGGCCGGGGCGCCGCCCACGAGATGTACGAGGACGGCGGCGCGGACGGCCAGGGCCACGGCCTGATCGGCATGCGTGAGCGCATCGGCATGGTCGGCGGCACCCTCGACGCGGGCCCGCGCCCCGGCGGCGGCTTCCGCATCAGCGCCCTGCTGCCCCTCAAACCGGCCCATTGAAACCGGGCGCCTGATTTCCTGTACGTGCCCGCACAGGCGCCCGGGCACGTGTTCGTACGCGTACGGGCGCCGCTGTGTGCACCGAGTGCTCGACCCTTGTACGGCTTGCTTGTACGGCTTGATGGAGAGGCAACGATG
The DNA here is from genome assembly GCF_003627815.1 of Streptomyces hundungensis. Taxonomy (NCBI): domain Bacteria; kingdom Bacillati; phylum Actinomycetota; class Actinomycetes; order Kitasatosporales; family Streptomycetaceae; genus Streptomyces; species Streptomyces hundungensis. Next base: position 3,877,460 of record NZ_CP032698.1, on the reverse strand, counting down.
ACGATCCGCGTGATGCTCGTCGACGATCAGGTGCTGCTGCGCACCGGATTCCGGATGGTGCTCGCCGCCCAGCCGGACATGGAGGTCGTCGCGGAGGCGGGCGACGGTGCGGAGGCGATCGAGATCCTGCGGGCGACCGCCGTCGACGTGGTCCTGATGGATGTGCGTATGCCGCGCCTGGACGGCGTGGAGGCCACCCGGCGCATCTGCGAGGCGCCCGAGCCGCCGAAGGTGCTGATCCTGACCACCTTCGACCTCGACGAGTACGCCTTCTCCGGGCTGAAGGCGGGTGCCAGCGGCTTCATGCTGAAGGACGTGCCGCCCGCCGAACTGCTGGCCGCGATCCGCTCGGTGCACAGCGGGGACGCGGTGGTCGCGCCCTCGACGACCCGGCGCCTGCTCGACCGGTTCGCGCCGATGCTGCCGAGCGGCAACAAGGAGCCGGAGCACCGCCAGCTGGAGCGGCTGACCGAGCGCGAGCGCGAGGTCATGCTGCTGGTCGCGCAGGGCCTGTCCAACGGCGAGATCGCCGCCCGACTCGTCCTGTCGGAGGCCACCGTCAAGACCCATGTGGGCCGCATCCTGACCAAGCTCGAACTGCGCGACCGCGTCCAGGTCGTGGTCCTGGCCTACGAGACCGGCCTGGTGCGCGCGGGCGGCGGCGCCAACTGACCTGTCCTCACGGTCACTTGGGGCCATAGCCCCTTGCCTGCGGCGGCGCTGGCCTTAGTTCGATGAGCGTCGTACTATCGAAGGCGTCCGGTGCTTCGGCTGGTGATTCGGCTACGGGGAAGTGGCGTCATGCGTGCGATCAGGTTCGACGAGTTCGGTGGTCCCGAGGTGCTCCGGCTGGTGGAGACGGAGGTTCCGGCGCCGGGGCCGGGCGAGGTGGGCATCGACGTCGCGTACGTCGGCGTCAACTTCGCCGATCTCAAGGCGCGTTCGGTGGGATACCGGGTCGAGGCCCTGCCCTTCGTGCCCGGGCTCGAACTGTCCGGCCGGATCCGCGCGCTCGGTGCCGGGGTCGAGGGGCTCGTGGTCGGCCAGGAGGTCGCCGCGATGACCGAGGGCGGCGCCTACGCGGAGGTGGCCCTCGCCCCGGCCGTCACCGTCTTTCCGCTGCCCGCCGGGGTGAGCCCGCGCACCGCCGCGACCCTGCCCACCGTGCTGCCGACCGCGCACGCCCTGATCCACGAGGTGGGCCGGCTCCGGGCCGGTGAGAGCGTTCTGGTGCAGGGCGCGGCGGGTGGCGTCGGCACCGTCTCCGGGCGGCTCGCCAAGCTGGCAGGGGCGGGTGCGGTGTACGGCGTGGTCTCCAGCGAGGCCAAGGCCGACTACGCCCGCAAGCACGGCTACGACGACGCCTTCCTGACCGACACCTTCGACACGGAGGTGCTGCGCGCCACGGGGGGCCGGGGCGTGGACCTGGTCCTCGACCCGGTCGGCGGCGCGACCCTGCGCCGGGGCCTTGAGTCGCTCGCCCTGTTCGGCCGGCTCGTCTCGTACGGCAACGCGAGCGGCGAGGAGCCCTGGCAGGTGGGGCAGGGCGAGCTGTACGCGCGGGGCCGGAGCGTCTCCGGGTTCTCCATCCTGGGCCTCGCGGCGGGCGACCCCGAGGCGTTGCGCGTGATCGCGGACCGTGCGCTGCGGCTCGTCACCAGCGGGGAGGTGGAGCTTCCGGTCACCGCCGAGTTCAGCCTCGAACAGGCCGTCTCCGCCCACGAGTTGATGGAGAGCCGGAGCTCCACGGGCAAGCTCCTGCTGCGGGTCGACTAGCCCGCCCCACCGCCCCACCGCCCCTCTCCGCGAGCCGCCGCTACCTCAGCACCCCCTCCAGGAAGTCGCTGCCCAGACGGGCCACCACCGTCAGGTCGAGCTGGTGCAGCACATAGCGGCCGCGCCGCCGGGTGGTGAGCAGGCCCGCCCGCTTCAGGACGGCCAGATGGCGCGAGACCTCGGGTGCGCTGATGCCGTGCTGCTCGGCGAGCTCGCCCGTCGTGTTGGGGGAGCGCGCCAGATTGCGGCACAGGCGCATCCGCATCGGGTGGGCGAGTGCCTCCATCCGCCGCTTGAGCAGCTCGACGGAGGCGGGGGAGGGCAGTTCGGGCCCGTGCACCGGGTAGTGGATCACCGGCCGCCAGCCCGGCGCGTGCAGCACCATCAGATGCGGCCAGCCGAACGAGGTCGGCATGAAGGTGAGTCCGGCGCCGGGCTCGGGGTCCAGGGCGGTCGTGTGGCCCTCGCTCAGCTTGTCGACGCCGATCCGGTTCCCACCGTCGTCCACGCTGAGCGCGGCCGACACCGCCTGGACGGCCTCGGTGAGGCCCTTGTGGCGCAACAGCTCCGCCTTGTGCCGTGCGTCCGCGGCCAGTTGGACCCGCATCCGCCGCCAGGTGTCCGCGAAGAACGCCTGGTCGCAGTCTTCCAGGAGGCGCCGCAGCCAGGCCCGTACCGAAGCCGGGTCGTCCAGGAGGCGCCGGGTGAAGTCGACCACTCGGGGCCCCCGGTTCGCGGCCAGCTCCAGGGCGCGCGCCCGCATCGCCGGATCGTGCAGCGGGGAAGGCGTCTTGACCGTGTACAGGTTGCAGGTGAATTCGAGGGCGGCGGAGGCGAACCGCTCGTTGGAGAGCCGGTCGAGCAGGTCGAGGTCCTCCGCGAGCGTGGCGCCGGTGCCGCCGTCCCGCCCGGGTATGCCCGCGAAGGGCATGAACACATCGGAGAAGGTGTGCCGCCACAGGAATTCCGCCTCGTGCAGCCGGTCCGCGAGGTCGGGCTTCAGGGCGGCCGCCGTCGCCGTGACCCAGCCGTGCAGACCCGGGTGGTGCCCGGGCTCGGAGAGCGCGTGCAGGGCCAGGCCCAGCTCGGCCAGCGGCGAGATCGCGAAGCCGATGCGCTCGGGCGGCAGGCCCGTGATGTCGATGGTCACGCTCATGCGCCCATGGTGCACCGGGGCACTGACAACCCGGCCGCCGATTGACGGTCCCGGTCAATCGGCGGACCGCGCGGGAGATCGGCCTGGGACGGGGTCGTTTGACGCCGCTCGTCAATCGGCGCGACGCGCGGCCCGAACGGGACCACTGTGGACCCATGGACGCGATGCAGCAGCACATGATCGACAGCTACCGCGCGGCACGCCTCGGCGCCCCCGCGCCACCGGTGCCGGGCACCCATGACGTGGCGACCCTGCGCGGGATACGGGACCGGCGCCGCTTCGAGGCGGTCCTGGCGGGCCGCCTCGCCACCGGACGGCTACGGGCCGCCCTGGCCCATCTGCTCACCCCGCACCACCACCGCCACCCGCCCGCCTGCCACTGAGCCCGCCGCGCGCAGCCCCGCCGCCACCCGCCCGTCTGCCGCTGGGCGCGGGCACCCGGAGCCGGTCACCGCAGCCGGCGTACGAAGTCGGCCACCGCCGTCCGGACGTCCTCGGCGGTCCAGGCGAGCCCCGGGGCGGTGACCGTGACCTCCGTGAAGGAGAGGCCTTGCGGGCCCGAGGGGCTCGGCAGCCAGCGCCGGAACAGGCAGACACCGCTCTCCTCGGCCTGCCGCAGCGCCGCGGCGCTCAGGACCTCGGCGTCGTACGGCAGCCACACCTGGAACTCGTGGGTGTGCGGCGGCTCGGGGTGCACCCGGAACCAGGCCACGCCCGCCTGCGCGAACCCCTCCCCGATCGCCTGCGCCACGACCTTGGCGTGGGTTACGTACGAAGGGATCTCGGGCAACACCTTGCGCAGGCCGAGCAGCCCGGCGAGGGCGGCGGGAAACTGCTGGAAGAGCTGGCCGCCGTAGCGGTGACGCCAGGTGCGGGCCTCGGCGATCAGTGACTCGGGGCCCGCCAGGACGGCGCCCGAGAGGCCGCCCAGGGTCTTGTAGAAGGACACGTACACGCTGTCGGCGAGGCCCGCGATCTCCCGCAGGGGGCGGCCGAAGTGGGGGGTGGTCTCCCAGAGCCTGGCGCCGTCGAAGTGCACCACCGCGTCCCGTTCGCGGGCCGCCTCGACCACGGCCACCAGCTCCTCCCAGCTCGGCAGGACATGGCCCGCGTCGCGCAGCGGCAGCTCCAGCATCAGCGTGCCGAACGGCTCCTCGAAGTCGAGCACCTCCGCCGCGTTCGGCAGCCGCGGCTCGTCCGTCAGGTGGACCGTACGCAAGCCGCTGACCTGGCTGAACGCCTGACGCTCATGGACTTCGGGGTGGGCCAGCGGATGCAGGGCGACCGTCGGGTTCCCGGTGCGCGCCGCCCAGCAGCGCAGCGCGACCTGCTGGGCCATGGTGCCGCTGGGGAAGAAGGCGGCGGCCGGGAAGCCGAGCTCCTCGGCGGTGCGGCGCTCCAGCTCGGCCACCACCCCGTCGCCGTAGATGTCGGGGGATTCGGCCAGGTCGTAGACCTCACCGGCGTCCGCCACCAGGGCCGCCAGACGCTCCGCCAGGCTGTGGTCGACCGACTGGTCCGCGAGTTTGCGCTCCGCGCCCCCGAACACGGCCATACGGTGTCGGCGGGCCCGCTCCGGGTCCTCCTCCGGAGCCCCGCCGGGAGTGGTGATGGTGGTTTCGGGACGGGAAGCGCGCTCGGTGTCTGCCATGCGGCGATGATCACCCACACCCTGTGGACAACCAAAGGGGTTTCCGTGCCCGGGGCGTAGCATGAGGGGCCGTTTGATTTTGGTTTGGCGTCCGGTACCCACCGCGGACTGGAACGGAAGGCCCCACCGCGTGAACGCACCACCAGAGCACCGCAAAGAACACTCCCCGGCGGACCGCCCCGCCCGCCTCGCCGTGGGCGTCGTCGGCGCGGGCCGGGTCGGCCCCGCGCTCGCCGCGGCGCTCCAGCTCGCCGGGCACCGGCCCGTCGCGGTCTCCGGGGTCTCCGACGCCTCGGTGCGCCGGGCCGCCGCCCTCCTGCCGGACGTGCCGCTGCTGCCGCCCGCCGAGGTCCTCGCGCGCGCCGAGCTGGTCCTGCTGACCGTCCCCGACGACGCCCTGCCGGGCCTGGTCGAGGGCCTCGCCGAGACCGGCGCGATCCGGCCCGGCCAGCTCCTCGTGCACACCTCCGGGCGGTACGGCACGGCCGTCCTCGACCCCGCGCGGCGGGCCGGGGCGCTGCCGCTCGCCCTGCACCCGGCGATGACGTTCACCGGCACCGCCGTCGACGTCCAGCGCCTCGCGGGGTGCTCCTTCGGCGTGACGGCCCCCGACGAGCTGCGCCTGGCCGCCGAGGCCCTGGTCATCGAGATGGGCGGCGAGCCCGAGTGGATCGACGAGGAGGCCCGCCCGCTCTACCACGCGGCCCTCGCGCTCGGCGCGAACCACCTGGTCACCCTGGTCGCCCAGTCCCTCGAACTGCTCTCCCAGGCCGGGGTCGCGCACCCCGACCGGATGCTCGGCCCGCTGCTCGGCGCGGCCCTGGACAACGCCCTGCGCTCCGGGGACGCGGCCCTGACCGGACCGGTCGCGCGCGGTGACGCGGGCACGGTCGCCGCCCATGTGGCCGAGTTGCGCAAGCACGCCCCGGGCACGGTCGCCGGTTACCTCGCGATGGCCCGTACGACCGCGGACCGGGCGCTCGCCCACGGCCTGCTCAAGCCCGAGCTCGCCCAGGACCTGCTCGGTGTGCTCGCCGAAGGAGAGTCCCGATGACGACACAGCCGGCATCGACGGGCCGCACCGCCCTGGTCCGTACGGCCGCGGAGCTCGCGGCCCTGGAGCGGACCGGGCGCCGCGCCGTGGTGATGACCATGGGCGCGCTCCACGAGGGCCACGCCACCTTGATCCGCACCGCCCGCACCCTGGCCGGACCCGCCGGGCAGGTCGTGGTCACCGTGTTCGTCAACCCGCTCCAGTTCGGTGCGGGCGAGGACCTCGACCGCTATCCGCGCACCCTGGACGCGGACCGCGCCATCGCCGAACGGGAGGGCGCCGACGCGGTGTTCGCGCCGTCCGTGGACGAGGTCTACCCCGGCGGCGAGCCCCAGGTGCGGGTCACCGCGGGCCCCATGGGCGAGCTCCTCGAAGGCGCCTCGCGGCCCGGCCACTTCGACGGCATGCTGACCGTCGTCGCCAAGCTGCTCCACCTGACCGCGCCCGACGTCGCCCTGTACGGACAGAAGGACGCCCAGCAGCTCGCCCTGATCCGGCGCATGGTGCGCGATCTGAACTTCCCCGTGGAGATCGTCGGCGTGCCGACCGTGCGCGAGGACGACGGGCTCGCCCTGTCCAGCCGCAACCGCTACCTCTCCCCGGCCGAGCGGTCCGCGGCCCGCGCCCTGTCGCGCGCGCTGTTCGCCGCCCGCGACCGGCTCGCCGCCGAACACGCCCTGCACGCGCGGGCCACCGCCGGCGGCGCCGCCCCGGGCCGGGCCGACGCGCTCACCGCGATCGGCGAGGCCCGCGCCGCAGCCGACGCCCACGCGGTCGCCGTGGCCGCGCCGTCGCCCGCGGCCATCAGGGCCGTCGCCCAGGGCGTCCTCGACGACGCGGCGAAGGCCGAACCCCCGGTCGTGGCCGACTACTTGGCGCTGGTCGACCCCGCCACCTTCCGCGAGGCGCCCGAGGGGTTCGCGGGCGAGGCGATCCTCGCGGTCGCCGCCCGCGTCGGCACCACACGTCTCATCGACAACATCCCGCTCACGTTCGGAGCACCGGAATGACAAGCACCGGAATACGCCTTGACGCCCCCGCCCCCGGCTGGGCCATCGACGCGGACGTCGTGGTCGTGGGCTCCGGCGTCGCGGGGCTGACCGCCGCGCTGCGCTGCACCGCGGCCGGCCTGGCCACGGTCGTCGTCACCAAGGCCCGCCTGGACGACGGTTCCACGCGCTGGGCGCAGGGCGGCATAGCGGCGGCCCTCGGCGAGGGCGACACCCCCGAACAGCACCTGGACGACACCCTGGTCGCGGGCGCCGGCCTGTGCGACGAGAACGCGGTACGCCTCCTGGTCACCGAAGGCCCCGGCGCCGTACGGCGGTTGATCGACACCGGCGCCCACTTCGACACCGACGACTCGGGCACCATCTCGCTCACCCGCGAGGGCGGCCACCACCGCCGCCGCATCGCGCACGCGGGCGGCGACGCCACGGGCGCCGAGATCTCGCGCGCCCTCGTCGAGGCCGTCCGCACCCAGGCGGTGCGCACCATCGAGAACGCCCTCGTCCTGGACCTCCTCAAGGACGCCGAAGGACGCACCGCGGGCATCACCCTGCACGTCATGGGCGAGGGCCAGCACGACGGCGTCGGCGCGGTCCGCGCGCCCGCCGTGGTGCTCGCGACCGGCGGCATGGGCCAGGTGTTCTCGGCGACCACCAACCCGTCGGTGTCCACGGGCGACGGGGTGGCGCTCGCGCTGCGCGCCGGAGCCGAGATCTCCGACCTCGAATTCGTCCAGTTCCACCCCACGGTCCTCTTCCTCGGCGCGGACTCCGAGGGCCAGCAGCCGCTGGTCTCGGAGGCCGTACGGGGCGAGGGCGCCCACCTCGTCGACGCCTACGGCACCCGCTTCATGCTGGGACAGCACCAGCTGGCCGAGCTCGCCCCGCGCGACATCGTCGCCAAGGCCATCACCCGCCAGATGCAGGCGCAGGGCGCCGAGAACATGTACCTGGACGGCCGGCACTTCGGCGCCGACATGTGGGAGCACCGCTTCCCCACCATCCTGGCCGCCTGCCGCTCGCACGGCATCGACCCGGTGACCGAGCCGATTCCGGTCGCCCCCGCCGCCCACTACGCGTCCGGCGGCATCCGCACCGACCTGCGCGGCCGCACCACGGTGCCCGGCCTGTACGCGTGCGGCGAGGTCGCCTGCACCGGCGTCCACGGCGCCAACCGGCTCGCCTCCAACTCCCTGCTCGAAGGCCTGGTCTTCGCGGAGAACATCGCGGCCGACATCGCCGCGAACGGAGCCGACGGCTCCGCGCCGGATGCCCCAACTCCCGTACCGCACACGGCTGTTGACGCCGAACGGGACGGCGGGCCCGTGCCGCTGCTCGACCCGGCGGCCCGCATCCAGATCCAGCGGATCATGACCAACGGCGCCGGGGTGCTGCGCTCCGCCGAGAGCCTCGCCGGGGCCGCCGAGCGCCTGGAGGCGATCCGCGCCGACGAGCGCAAGGCCGCCGTGCCGGGCGTCGAGGCGTGGGAGACCACCAACCTCCTGCTCGTCGCCCGTGTCCTGGTCGCGGCGGCCGCCGCCCGCGAGGAGACCCGCGGCTGCCACTGGCGCGAGGACCGCCCCGACCGCGACGACGCGGCCTGGCGGCGCCACCTCGTCGTCCGTCTCACCCCCGGGCGAACCCTGGACATCCGCCCCACCCCCAGCGCCACCTTCCCCCCGACCGTCACAGCCACCCCCCTGGAGCCGTAACCGTGAGCACGCCCGAGGAACTCCGTCCCCAGCCGGTGGACGTCCCCCTGATCCAGATCGGTGCGCCCGCGCAGGGCGGCGGCTGCGGCGACGACTGCGGCTGCGGCGGCGGCGAGGAGGTGTACGAGTGCGGGCTCGACCCCGCGCTCGCCGCGCTGCTCGCCGAGTCGGGTCTGGACCCCGTCCAGGTCGAGGACATCGCCCACCTCGCCATCGAGGAGGACCTGGACGGCGGCTTCGACGTCACGTCGGCGGCCACCGTGCCCCAGGACGCCGTCGCCACCGGTGACTTCACCGCCCGCGAGGCGGGCACCGTGGCCGGCCTGCGGGTCGCCGAGGCGATCCTCTCCATCGTGTGTACCGAGGAGTTCGAGGTCGAGCGGCACGTCGCCGACGGCGACCGCGTCGAGGCCGGGCAGAAGCTGCTCAGCGTCACCACCCGCACCCGCGACCTGCTGACCGGCGAGCGCAGCGCGCTCAACCTGCTGTGTCGTCTGTCCGGCATCGCGACCGCCACCCGCGCCTGGGCGGACGCCGTGGAAGGCACCGGCGCCAAGGTCCGCGACACCCGCAAGACCACCCCGGGCCTGCGCGCCCTGGAGAAGTACGCGGTGCGCTGCGGCGGCGGCGTCAACCACCGCATGTCCCTGTCGGACGCGGCGCTGGTCAAGGACAACCACGTGGTCGCGGCCGGCGGCGTCGCCGAGGCCTTCAAGGCCGTACGCGACCGCTTCCCGGAGCTGGCCATCGAGGTCGAGGTCGACACCCTGGCCCAGGTCACCGAAGTCCTGGACGCCGGCGCCGACTTGATCCTGCTCGACAACTTCACCCCGGCGCAGACCGCCGAGGCGGTCGCCCTGGTCGCGGGCCGCGCCATGCTGGAGTCCTCGGGCCGCCTCACCCTGGCGAACGCCGCCGCGTACGCCGCGACGGGCGTCGACTACCTGGCCGTGGGCGCCCTCACGCACTCCTCGCCGATCCTGGACATCGGTCTCGACCTGCGCGAGGCCGGCCGGGAGGGCTCGGCCTGATGCTGCTCACCATCGACGTCGGCAACACCCACACCGTCCTCGGTCTCTTCGACGGCGAGGAGGTCGTCGAGCACTGGCGGATCTCCACCGACGCCCGCCGCACCGCGGACGAACTGGCCGTGCTGCTCAACGGCCTGATGGGCACCCACCCCATGCTGGGGGCTGAGCTCGGCGACGGCATCGAGGGCATCGCGATCTGCGCGACCGTCCCCTCGGTCCTGCACGAGCTGCGCGAGGTGACCCGCCGCTACTACGGCGACGTGCCCGCGATCCTGGTGGAGCCCGGCATCAAGACCGGCGTGCCGGTCCTGACCGACAACCCCAAGGAGGTCGGCGCCGACCGCATCGTCAACTCGATCGCCGCCGTCGAGCTCTACGGCGGCCCCGCGATCGTCGTGGACTTCGGCACGGGCACGACGTTCGACGCGGTGAGCGCGCGCGGCGAGTACGTGGGCGGCGTGATCGCCCCCGGCATCGAGATCTCCGTCGACGCGCTGGGCATCAAGGGCGCCCAGCTCCGCAAGATCGAGGTGGCCCGCCCCCGCTCGGTGATCGGCAAGAACACCGTCGAGGCGATGCAGTCCGGCATCGTGTACGGCTTCGCGGGCCAGGTCGACGGCGTGGTGCGGCGCATGAAGCGCGAGCTGGTCGGCCCCGACGGCGACCCGGACGACGTGACGGTCATCGCCACCGGCGGCCTCGCCCCGATGGTGCTCGGCGAGGCCGAGGAGATCGACGAGCACGAGCCGTGGCTGACCCTGATCGGCCTGCGCCTGGTGTACGAGCGCAACGTGGCGCGCTCCTGACACCGACGGCCGGGCGTGCGGGAACCCACCCGGCAACGCGCCCGGCATCGGCGCATTAACCCGATTTTGTCCAAGTAGGACGTATCGTCGCCGCATGCCCACGCCCTACGGATCCCGCGGTGGCATGGCGTTCGGTGCGGACGAGCTGCGTGTGCTCCGACGCGCCCTCGCCATCGCCCTCCACCCCAGCGCCGTCCAGGATCAGGACATCAAGGACTGTCTGCGCCTGGCCGACTCCGTGGACGAGGCCGTGCGCGAGGGGGAGCGGCTGCGCGCCTTCCTCCTCGCCGACCTCGCCCGCTACCGCGACGCGCTCCCCGGCTCCCTGCCCGGCTACACCGAGCTGCTCCAGGACGCCCTGGCCGCCGGCTACGACCCCGGCCCCGACGACCTGTCCGCGCTGCGCGCCCTGCGCTCGGACCCGGTCTGCGCGGCCCTCCTGGAGCGGTGCCGCCGGATCGCCGAACGCTCCGTGCGCGACCGCCTCGCCGGGCGCGCCGCGGCCCCTCCCGCACCGCGCACCCGGCTGCTCACCCTGGTCGGCGGCGGCGACCAGGACAAGAAGCCCGAGCCCAGGCCGGCCCCGGCCCGCCCGGCTCCCGCGCACCCCGCGCCCGAGCGCCCCGTACCGAAGCCCTCCGAGGCCTTCCCGCCGCGTCGACGCCCGGTGCCCCCGCCCGAGGAACGACGCGCGGGCTGAGGGGGTGCCCGGCGGCCCATGGCCGGGTACTCCTGGCTACCCTGTCGGTATGGACTACGTTTCCGCGCTTCTGCCCCCCGTGGTGATGGCCATCTTCTTCATCGCGCTCGTCGTGACGATCGTGAAGAGCCAGGGTGGCTCCAACAAGGGCAAGGAGGACGCGGCCGTCGACGGCGCGCTCGCCCGCGCCGAGGCCGCACGGCAGAAGCCCGCCTCGTCCTGACCTGTCGGGCCGGGGCCGAGCACGTACAACGCACATACACCGGGGGCGCACGGGGGTCATTTCCCGCCGTGCGCCCTTTTTGCTGCGCGCTAACCGCAAATGACCGGCCATTCGCGACATCTCCCACTATGGTGCAGATGTGCCCCGTCAATTGGGAGAGCTGGAAGACGCCGTCATGACCCGGGTCTGGCAGTGGAACCGTCCGGTGACCGTCCGGGAAGTCCTCGAAGACCTTCAGCAGGAACGGTCCATCGCGTACACCACCGTCATGACCGTAATGGACAATCTCCATCAGAAGGGCTGGGTCCGCCGGGAAGTCGACGGCCGGGCCTATCGATATACGGCGGTCTCCACCCGGGCCGCGTACGCCGCCGCCCTGATGAACGAAGCCTGGGCCCAGAGCGACAACCGGGCGGCCGCACTCGTCGCGTTCTTCGGCATGATGTCGCCCGAGGAGCGCGAAGCGCTGCGCGATGCCGTACGCATGGTGCAGGAGCCGGAACCCGAACGGGATCGCGAAGCCGAACAGGGATCCGAAGAGGGCGATGCGCCCGGCGACAGCGGGGGGCGATAGCGTCCAGGCATGTCTTATCCCGCCGCGAATGCGGTCACCGTCCGCCGGGCCAGGACCGGCGATGTGCGAGCCGTACGAAGCCTTCTCGACGCGTACGTCGGTGACGGGATCCTGCTCGACAAAGCGACGGTCACCCTTTACGAGTCCATCCAGGAGTTCTGGGTGGCGGAACGCGAGTCGGACGCCCGTGTGGTGGGCTGCGGGGCTCTGCACGTGATGTGGGAAGACCTCGCCGAAGTGCGCACTCTCGCCGTCGACCCCGAGTTCCACGGCAAGGGCATCGGACATATGGTGCTCGGCAAGCTCCTCGACACCGCCCGCCGGCTCGGAGTGCGCCGGGTTTTCTGCCTCACGTTCGAAGTCGCCTTCTTCGCGAAGCACGGGTTCACCGAGATCGGCGAGACTCCCGTCGATACCGTCGACACAGATGTCTACAGCGAGCTGCTGCGCTCCTATGACGAGGGCGTCGCCGAGTTCCTCGGTCTCGAACGAGTGAAGCCGAACACCTTGGGCAACAGCCGGATGCTTCTGCACCTGTGATCGGGCAAGCGGCAGGAAGCTGTGGGAACCCTATGTCCGAATCGCGTACGTTTCCCGCGGAGCAAGGATCCTGAACCTCTCCAGGGGGTTTGTGTTTTCCAGGCAAAAGCGGTTTCCTTTCCGCGTACTGCATTTTCGATGAAAGGAAATCCGGTGGCACAGAAGGTTCAGGTCCTTCTTGTCGATGACCTCGACGGTGGCGAGGCTGACGAGACCGTGACGTTCGCTCTTGACGGGAAGAGCTTCGAGATCGACCTCACCACCGCCAACGCGGACAAGCTCCGCGGTCTTCTTGAGCCCTACGTCAAGAGCGGCCGGCGTACCGGTGGTCGCGCGGCGGGCGGTCGCGGGAAGGCGCGTGGCGCGCTGCTCGGCACCGGCAACCAGAACACGGCCGAGATCCGCAAGTGGGCCAAGGAGCAGGGTTACAACGTGAACGACCGCGGACGCGTCCCGGCCGAAATCCGTGAAGCCTACGAGAAGCAGAACGGCTGAGTTTCCGCGTTCCCCGCACCACCTGGGGATTGAGCGTGAAACAACCGGGCCCGGTGGCATTCCGTCGCCGCCGCGGCCACCAGCCTCACCAGGCTGAGGCCCGCGGCGCGGCCGTCCCGCGCGGTCCCCGAGGCGCCGGAAGCGCCCTTTTCGCCGTCCCCACCGCACTGGGTGAGCCCGGTGAACGAGGGCAGCCGCGCCTCGACCTCGCAGCCGGGCTCGGGGGGCCGCAGCCATACGGCGGCCCCCGGTGAGCCGGGCCGGCCGGGCGGCACCGGGGCGGTCATCCGCCCTCCGGCGCCGATCGCCCGCAGGTCCAGGGCGACCCCGCCCCACTCCAGCCAGTCGAGCAGCCCCGGCAGCTCGTCCGCGCTTCCCGCCGCCACCAGCCAGCGCATCCGGCGCCCCACCAGGGCGACCGGCCCGCTCTGCTCGTAGCGCCGAAGGAGCGCGAAGCCGGCGGTCGCCGGGAGTTCCAGGACGTCGAAGCGGACTCCGGTGAGCAACTGCACCGGGGGGCCCGCCGAGACGGCCCAGCCGAGCCCGCGTTCGTACCACTGCGCGAGCGAGCCGTTCAGGGGGGTGCGGGGCTGCGGAACGGTGAAGGCCATGCCCGGAGCAACTTCCGAAACGGCCCGGAGTTACGCTGGGTTTCCATGCGACCGCACTCCGCTGTGGATTTCGGTGCGCTCGGGGGTGTGGGCGGACGCAAGGTTGTTCGCCCGTAGCTTACGGAACCGGGGAACGTCGCATGGAGTGTCAGTCCGGGCGGGTAAGACATTCCTAGTGGGGAGGGGCGACACGCTCGTCAGACGGTCTCACGTTCGCCATCGGCGTACTGGAGACAGGGGTATCTGTCTGGCCTGCGGGAACATCGTCTCGCACCATCGGGTTGGAGCAGTTGTCGGCTGTTCGGGCCGGGAGGCAATGAACGGGTGTCGGCAGTTGGAATGAGCTGTCCCGCCCTGCGGGACTAGCATGCGGAAGGACAGGGAGGGGATCGCCCCCTAACTGCCCGACCGCTCTGAGGAGCGATTAACGATGTTCGAGAGGTTCACCGACCGCGCGCGGCGGGTTGTCGTCCTGGCTCAGGAAGAAGCCCGGATGCTCAACCACAACTACATCGGCACCGAGCACATCCTCCTGGGCCTGATCCACGAGGGTGAGGGTGTCGCCGCTAAGGCCCTGGAGAGCCTCGGGATTTCGCTCGAGGCGGTCCGCCAGCAGGTGGAGGAGATCATCGGTCAGGGCCAGCAGGCCCCGTCCGGTCACATTCCCTTCACCCCTCGCGCCAAGAAGGTCCTGGAGCTTTCGCTCCGCGAGGCCCTCCAGCTCGGCCACAACTACATCGGCACCGAGCACATCCTGCTCGGCCTGATCCGCGAGGGCGAGGGCGTCGCCGCCCAGGTCCTGGTGAAGCTGGGCGCCGATCTCAACCGGGTGCGGCAGCAGGTCATCCAGCTGCTCTCCGGATACCAGGGCAAGGAAGCCGCCACCGCCGGCGGCCCTGCGGAGGGCACGCCCTCCACGTCCCTGGTGCTCGACCAGTTCGGCCGCAACCTGACGCAGGCCGCTCGCGAATCCAAGCTCGACCCGGTCATCGGGCGCGAGAAGGAGATCGAGCGCGTCATGCAGGTCCTGTCGCGCCGCACCAAGAACAACCCCGTCCTCATCGGCGAGCCCGGCGTCGGCAAGACCGCCGTCGTCGAGGGTCTGGCCCAGGCGATCGTCAAGGGCGAGGTGCCCGAGACGCTCAAGGACAAGCACCTCTACACGCTGGACCTCGGCGCCCTGGTCGCCGGTTCCCGCTACCGCGGTGACTTCGAGGAGCGCCTGAAGAAGGTCCTCAAGGAGATCCGCACCCGCGGCGACATCATCCTGTTCATCGACGAGCTCCACACCCTGGTGGGTGCGGGTGCCGCCGAGGGCGCGATCGACGCGGCGAGCATCCTCAAGCCGATGCTGGCCCGTGGTGAGCTCCAGACCATCGGTGCCACCACCCTCGACGAGTACCGCAAGCACCTGGAGAAGGACGCGGCCCTTGAGCGCCGCTTCCAGCCCATCCAGGTCGCCGAGCCGTCGCTGCCGCACACCATCGAGATCCTCAAGGGTCTGCGCGACCGCTACGAGGCCCACCACCGCGTCTCCATCACCGACGAGGCGCTGGTCCAGGCCGCGACGCTGGCCGACCGGTACATCTCGGACCGCTTCCTGCCGGACAAGGCGATCGACCTGATCGACGAGGCCGGCTCCCGTATGCGCATCCGCCGGATGACCGCGCCGCCGGACCTCCGCGAGTTCGACGAGAAGATCGCGGGCGTGCGCCGCGACAAGGAGTCGGCCATCGACTCCCAGGACTTCGAGAAGGCGGCCTCTCTCCGCGACAAGGAGAAGCAGCTGCTCGCCGCGAAGGCCAAGCGCGAGAAGGAGTGGAAGGCCGGCGACATGGACGTCGTCGCCGAGGTCGACGGTGAGCTGATCGCCGAGGTGCTTGCCACCGCCACGGGCATCCCGGTCTTCAAGCTGACCGAGGAGGAGTCCTCGCGGCTGCTGCGCATGGAGGACGAGCTCCACAAGCGCGTCATCGGCCAGAAGGACGCCATCAAGGCGCTCTCGCAGGCCATCCGTCGTACGCGTGCCGGTCTGAAGGACCCGAAGCGTCCCGGTGGTTCGTTCATCTTCGCCGGCCCGTCCGGTGTCGGTAAGACCGAGCTGTCCAAGACGCTGGCGGAATTCCTCTTCGGCGACGAGGACGCGCTGATCTCCCTCGACATGTCGGAGTTCAGCGAGAAGCACACGGTTTCCCGCCTCTTCGGTTCGCCCCCCGGTTACGTGGGTTACGAAGAGGGCGGCCAGCTCACCGAGAAGGTGCGCCGCAAGCCGTTCTCCGTCGTCCTGTTCGACGAGGTCGAGAAGGCCCACCCCGATATCTTCAATTCCCTGCTCCAGATTCTGGAAGACGGTCGTCTGACCGACTCCCAGGGCCGGGTCGTGGACTTCAAGAACACGGTCATCATCATGACGACCAACCTCGGGACCCGGGACATCTCCAAGGGCTTCAACCTGGGCTTCGCCGCCCAGGGTGACGTCAAGACCGGGTACGACCGGATGAAGGCCAAGGTCAACGAGGAGCTGAAGCAGCACTTCCGCCCCGAGTTCCTCAACCGTGTCGACGACACGGTGGTCTTCCACCAGCTGACCGAGGAAGACATCATCCAGATCGTCGACCTCATGATCGACAAGGTGGACGAGCGCCTCAAGGACCGCGACATGGGCATCGAGCTCAATGCCGAGGCCAAGTCGCTGCTCGCCAAGAAGGGCTACGACCCGATCATGGGCGCCCGGCCGCTGCGCCGGACGATCCAGCGGGAGATCGAGGACATCCTCTCCGAGAAGATCCTCTTCGGTGAGCTGCGCCCCGGTCACATCGTGGTCATCGGCACCGAGGGCGAGGGTGAGGAGAAGAAGTTCACCTTCCGCGGCGAGGAGAAGTCGGCGCTGCCCGACGTCCCGCCGATCGAGGACGCGGCCGCCGGTGGCGGTCCGAACCTGAGCAAGGAGGCGTAGTCCTCTTCGGAGGCCACGCCTGAAGGGGCTGCCCCGGCCCGTACGTCACGTACGGACCGGGGCAGCCCCTTTTCCGTGCGCTCACGGGGCCAGCGGGCCGCCGTTGACGGTGACCGTCAGGCCGGGGCGGCGCAGCAGGGCGCCCGGGTTCCAGGAGCCGGCCTGGACGGTGCCGACCGCGAGGTCCACCGTCGTCAGCGCGGGGAACGCGGCGAGGACCGCCCCCAGATCGCCGTCGGAGTTGGCGAGCCACAGGTCGAGGTGGCGGACGCCGGGCAGCGGGGCCACCCCGGCGAGCGCCGCCACCGAGCTCAGCGCGACGCCGAGCCGGGTGATGCCGGGCCGCCCCCGCACATACGCCAGCAACCGCCGGGTGGTGGCCGTGGAGGAAGGGGCGAGCTCCAGATGGCGAAGGGCGGGCCAGCGGCTCAGCGCGTCGAACCCGGAGACCTGGTCGGCCTCCAGATGCAGGGTGGTGACGCCGCTCAGCACCGGAAGCTGCGCCAGATGCAGATCGGTGCTGCTGCCGAAGAGCAGGGTGCGCAGCGCCGGGGCCTCGCCGAGCGGGGACAGGTCGACCTCCTGCGCCGCCACGTCGAGCAGCCCGAGCGAGGTCAGCCGGGGCAGCCGGGCGAGCTGGGCGAGGTCGCGCAGGCCCGAGCCGCGCAGCACCTCCAGATCCGTCAGGCGCTCCGCGCTGTCCCGCAGGAAGGCGAGCCCCGTCAGGCGCTCGGTGCCGTTCAGCCGCAGCGCCACCACCTCGCGGCCGCGCAGCGCGGTGTGCAGTTCGTCGGCGGTGAGGTCGGGCGGCACGGTGATCCACAGCCGGCGGGCGCCGGGCACGTGCGGGAGCTGGGCGAGTTGCCAGCGCGTCTCGACATGGAGGCGCGCCTCCCGCAGATCGAGGTGGGCGAGCACTTCGCGGGCGTACCGCTCGGCGGGGTAGCGCGACCACTCGGCGGCGAAGAGGTCGGCGGCGTCCGGGTGGGCGGCGGACCAGGCGCGGGCGTGGTCGATGGCCTCCGCGTTGCCGACCCGGTTGATGAGTCCCACCACGTGCGCCAGCGCTTGGGGGGAGGTGGCGTTCGGGTCGGGGAGGTGGTCGAGGACGGGCGGGCCCAGACGGGCCAGCAGGGTCACGGTCTCCAGGTCCCGGGGTGGAAGCAGCGCCGTGATGTGCTCGCGGACCCGGCGGGCGGTGGTCTCGTCGAGGTAGGCGGCGTGCTGGGCGCAGCGTGCCGCCAGCACATGGATCTTGGCCTTGTCCTGGGGGCCGGGCTGCCGGGAGCCCGCGTCGAGCAGCCCGTTGATGAGCACCGGCCGGTCGCGGCGGCCGCAGTGTCCGGCGGCGAGCAGGATCACGTCCTGCCACTGCTGTTCCTCCGAGGCGTGCCGAAGGAGTTCGCCCAGGTGCCCGTCCTCGACGAACTCCTTGGCGGCGAGGAAGTCCTGGAAGGTGCGGTGGGTGAACTGGAAGACGTCGTCGGCGCGTTCCTGGAGCAGTCCGCTGCGGTTGAGGAGATGGCGCAGCACGTCCTCGGGGGTGCCCTGGCCGCGTACGTTCTCCATGCCCGAAAGCGCCCGCTTGAGCTGGCGCAGCGCCTGATCGCGGGAGAACTCCGACTGGCCCTCGCGCACCAGCCATACCGCGATCCGCTGGAGCAGCTCGGTGCACTCCTCGGCGCTGATCCGGATGCCCTCGGGCGAGTCGACCTTGCGCTGCTGGTCCCGGTTGCCGAGCAGCATCCTCAGGGCCGCCTCGTACAGTTTCCAGCGGGTGTCGGGCAGAAAGCCCTGGCGCAGGCGGTGCAGGGCGCAGATCACGGCGCACAGCAGTGGGGTGCGGGCCAGGCCCCGAAGGGTGCTGTTCTGCTTGAACTGCTCGGACAGATCGCGTTCCAGCTCGTCGAGGTCCTCGTGCGGGCCGCTGTCGAGGCGGGCCGCGCGGTGCCAGGCGGAGACGAAGGCGGTGATGTCCTCGTCGTTCATCGGGAGCAGCCGCAGCTCCTCGAAGCCCGCGTACTTCAGCCAGTCCGGCTCGACCGCCATCGGCCGTACCGTCACCACGCAGCGGGTGCGCGGATAGCGGTCCAGGAGGGCGGCGAGCCAGCGGTGCGCCTCCTCGCGGTCCTCCTGGGGCACCTCGTCGAGGCCGTCCACGAGGAGGAGCGCCTGCCCGGTCTTCAGGACTCGGCCGGCCCAGCCCTCGGGCGCCTCGTCGACCACCAGCCGTGCAGCGGTGGGGAGTTGGGCAGGCAGCGGGAAGGTGGCGCCCTGGGCGCGCAGGGTGCGCAGCGGCACCACGAACGGGACGAGCGCGTTGAGGTCGGCGAGGCCGGGCCCGAGCCGCCCGGCCGCCGCGTGCGCGGCGAGCCACCACACCAGGGTGGTCTTGCCGGCGCCCGCCTCGCCCCGGATGAGGACCCGGGGGCGGGAGGCGAGCAGAGCGTCGATGCGTTGCGGGGCGCTGTCCATCAGCGCCCGGCCGGGCTGGGGCGGCTCGGTCGCCTTGGGTCTCGCCTCCAGGCTGAGGTAGGCGGTGTCCAGGTCCCACTCGGAGTCCCGTTTGTTCAGCTCGTCCAGGCCGAAGATCCTCGTCTTGCGGTACGAGGCGCCGATGGCCTCGGCGTACTCGTGCTCGTAGCGCTGGTCCTGCGGGGGTACGCCGGTGACGAGTTCGAGCCCGGGCAGCGCGGCGAGCGTGGCGAACGCGGCCCGAAAGCCCTCCGAGGCGAAGATGCCGCGCAGCGGCACGCACACCACCCGGCGGTGGCCGCGCCCGCGCGGGATCTCCTTGACCAGGCCGAGCAGGGTGGCCGCCGCGAACAGCGGGGCGCCCGACAGGCCCATGAGCGGCGAGCTGCCGTCCGCGCGCTCGGCGGCCGGCGGCCGGTGCAGTTCGCAGACCAGATCGTCGCGCAGGCTCCCGGCGACCGGCAGGACGGTGCCCACGAACTGGTCGTAGTCCAGGTGGTGGTCGGGGCCGTAGCGCTGGATGTCGGGGAAGCCGATGATCTCGCAGCCGGGCAGTGACTGCGCGGTGTCGACGGTGCCGAGCCGCAGCAGCCCCGGCAGCAGCTCCTCGTCGCTGTAGATCAGTGCCGCGTCCAACGCGTCGTCGCGCCACAGGGCTTGGCCGGTCACCACGCCGATCGCCGGGTGGGCGAGGCGGACCGGCGGGGCGCCCACCAGGTTGTGCGCGCAGGTCAGCACCAGCCACGGCGAGACGATGACGCCGCTGCCCTGACAGCCGTCGGACAGGACGGCCACGACCCGGTCGGCGGTGGTGGGCAGGGCGGTGGTCATCGGGGGCCGGCCGCGAAGCCTCCGCCCGGCCGGGGGTTGTGCACCTTCCAGGCGGCGCCGTCGCCGGCGGCGTGCGGCTTCAAGGTGAAGGACACCTTGTGCGTACGCCCCGTGACGCGCGCCGCGTCGGCGCCCGCGTCCACCACCCAGGCCCGGACCTTGAGGCCGCCCTTGAGCTCCTTGCGGAGTTCGAGCGTGAACTCCATCTGGATGTCGCCGAGTTCGAAGACCAGCGGCTCCCCGCAGGCGCGGGCGGCGGCTTCGATGAGCTGTTCGCGTACGGAGTCGATGGCTTCGGCGAGTTCGATCCCGTCCACGTCGTGCCTGTCGTCGGTCATGGCTTTCCCCCTCGCTCACCTCAAGTGTCCCTCCCTGTAAGGGAGTTGGGACAGAGGTGGGAGGGGGGTGGGGGCGGCGACGCGAACCGTCCGGGCGCCGGGACCGTCCGTACGGGGTCGAGGGCGGGTCGGCCCGATGAGGTTGCGTGCCATTGGTCCCGAAAAGGAAGGACTTAGGTCCCGGTTGCGGTGACAAGGCGCACAGGGAATCGGGGGCCTACTAGGCGCCCTAGGGGCCGATGTCCGGGATTTAGGCGTATATGGCCTATTCCCCTTGTGATCGTTACGGCTTTCCTTCGTAGATGGGCGTTTTGAGCGGAGATGGGGTTGCGCGCTACCAAGGTGAGGCCGACCCGGTGTGCCGCTGCGCGTGCCGGGTCCGCCCATGCCGCCGGATCGCACTCGGCGGCGATCCCTGTCGCCGTACGAAAGAGCCCTCCCCGCATGTTCCAGCGCACCCCGTCCCAGACCGTCCGCCCCTCCGCCGCCCGGCTGCGCGCCCTGGCGGTCGCCGCCGTCGCGGCCGGAACGGGCGCCGCCACGCTGCTCGGCGCGGGCGTCGCGGCCGCCGACGAGGCGCGGGTGGCGCCGCTCGCCGCTACCAGTGCCACCACGACCGCCGTCGCCGGCCAGGCCAAGGCGCAGAGCAAGGCCGCCGCCACGGCCCGGCAGGCCGCCGCGGCCAAGGCCGCCTCCTGGGTGCAGCCGGTCGCGCGCTACACGCTGAGCGCCGGCTTCGGTCTGGGCGGCTCGATGTGGTCGCACAAGCACTCCGGCCAGGACTTCGCCGTGCCCAGCGGCACGCCCGTCTCCGCCGCGCACGGCGGCACCGTCGTGAAGGCCGGCCCGGTCGGCGCCGGCGACGGCCCCGCGTACGGCAACGCCATCGTGATCCGGCACGCCAACAACACGTACTCGCAGTACGCCCACCTGTCGAAGATCAACGTACGGATCGGCCAGAGCGTGGCCACCGGCGAGCGGATCGCGCTCTCGGGCAACACCGGCAACTCCAGCGGCCCGCACCTGCACTTCGAGATCCGTACGACGCCGAACTACGGCTCGGCCGTCAACCCGGTGGCCTTCCTGCGGACGGTGGGCGTCCGGGTCTGACCGGGACCCGGGGGGGCCTCATCGGCGCGTCCTAGCCGCGCGAGTTGTGGTGGGCCTGGGTCACCAGGTCACCGGCGACCTCCAGGACGCTCAGGCGCTTCTCCTCGGGGTCGCCCTCCATGTCCTTGAGGACGAACATCCCGGCGTGCATCGAGAACAGCGCCGTGAAGCAGCGGATCTGGTCGGCCATGGTGGCCTCCGGGTCCTTCAGCAGGTCGACCATGGCGTGCATCCGCTCCTTGAACATCTCGCCGATGCTCAGCTCGCGCATGGTCGCCTGGTTCTCCTGCATGAACCGGAACAGCGGCTCGGCCCCGAAGAGGGCCTTGCTGTAGCGGCGCATGATCTCCAGTTTGACGTCGAGGGTGTGCGGCTGGGTGCGCCCCCACTCGATGACCTCGTCCATGGGCCTGGTGAGGTCCTGGAAGAGGCTGATGATGATGTCTTCCTTGGTCTTGAAGTGGTAGTAGAGCGCGGCCTTGGTGACGTCCAGGCGCTCGGCGATCTCGCGCAGCGAGGTCTTCTCGTACCCCTGCTCGCCGAAGAGCTCCAGGGCGACGTCCTGGATCCGCTGGCGGGTGTTTCCTCTTGCCATGCCTGCTCTCCCGAATGCGTACGGGCGCCGTCCCCCGGCGCCCGTGCCGTTTGTCATTTACTTACTTGACGCCCGGCAAGTTGGGGTCTACCTTCCCCAGTGTAGTGGTAACTAGCCGGGCGACAAGTAAGTAGCTCTCCCGGCGGACAGCAGCTTCAGGGAGTTGGGGACGATGGCTACGGGGATACCGGCCGAGAAGGCAGCAGGGGCGGAGGTGACCGACGCGCCGCAGCCGCGCAGCGTACGGGTCGTCCTGCTCGCGCTCATGATCGCGATGCTGCTCGCCATGCTCGACAACATGATCGTGAACACGGCGATGCCGACGATCGTGGGCGAGCTCGGCGGACTCGAGCACCTGTCATGGGTGGTCACCGCCTACACCCTGGCCACCGC
Source organism: Streptomyces hundungensis (assembly GCF_003627815.1). Taxonomy (NCBI): domain Bacteria; kingdom Bacillati; phylum Actinomycetota; class Actinomycetes; order Kitasatosporales; family Streptomycetaceae; genus Streptomyces; species Streptomyces hundungensis. The sequence goes on along the minus strand of NZ_CP032698.1, from coordinate 3,855,426 downwards.
CGCCTCCACCCCGATCTGGGGCAAGCTCGGCGACATGTACGGGCGCAAGGGCGCCTTCCTCACCTCCATCGCGATCTTCCTGCTCGGCTCCGCGCTCAGCGGCATGGCGCAGGACATGAGCCAGCTCATCGGTTTCCGCGCGATCCAGGGCCTGGGCGCGGGCGGCCTCATGGTCGGCGTCATGGCCATCATCGGTGACCTCATTCCGCCCCGCGAGCGCGGCAAGTACCAGGGCATGATGGCCGGTGTCATGGCGCTCGCCATGATCGGCGGACCGCTCGTCGGCGGCGCCATCACCGACCACCTCGGCTGGCGCTGGACGTTCTACATCAACATCCCGCTCGGCGCGGTCGCGCTCGCCATGGTCACCGCCGTACTGCACCTGCCCAAGAAGCGGGCCCGCGGCCGGATCGACTACCTCGGCACCATCCTGCTGACCGTCGGCATCACCTCGATCGTCCTGGTCACCACGTGGGGCGGCTCGCAGTACGCCTGGGGCTCCGCCATCATCATGGAGCTCATCGCGCTCGGCGTGGTCTCGGTCGTCGGCTTCCTCTTCGTCGAGACGAAGGCCGCCGAGCCGATCCTGCCGCTGCACATCTTCCGCAACCGCAACTTCACGCTCATGTCCGGGATCGGCTTCCTCACCGGCTTCGTGATGTTCGGCGCGATGCTGTTCCTGCCGCTGTACCAGCAGTCCGTGCAGGGCGCCTCCGCCACCAACTCGGGTCTGCTGCTCCTGCCGATGCTGCTCTCGATGATGGCCGTCTCGCTCATCGCGGGCCGGGTCACCACCAGCAGCGGCAAGTACAAGATCTTCCCGATCCTGGGCGGCGCGCTCGTCGTGGTCGGCCTGTTCCTCCTCTCCACGATGGACGTCACCACGACGCGGTTCATGTCCGGCGTCTACATGGCGGTGCTCGGCGCCGGCATGGGCTTCCTGATGCAGATCACGATGCTGGTCGCGCAGAACAGCGTCGAGATGAAGGACATGGGCGTCGCCTCGTCCTCCACGACCCTCTTCCGTACGCTCGGCTCGTCGTTCGGCGTCTCGATCATGGGCGCGATCTTCACCAACCGGGTCGGCGACGAGATGGTGCGCCGGCTCGGCGCGGGCGCGGGCAAGCTGGGCTCGGCCCAGCTCGACCACGCGAGCCTGCTGAAGCTGCCCGCGGCCGTGCGGGAGGCGTACCAGTACGCCGTCTCCTCCGGTACGCACGGAACGTTCCTGGTCGGCTCGATCATCGCGGTGGCCATGTTCGTCGCGGCCTTCTTCGTGAAGGAAGTCCCGCTGCGGGGAGCCGCGCCGGCGCCGGAGGGCGAGCGGGACGGCGCGCCGGTGGCCCCGCCGGTGACCGAGTCGGTGTCCTAGGCGGCGCGGCCGGGCTGACGGGGACTTCCCGCCCGCCCGGCCCTGTCAACTGCCGTGCCATTGTTGGCCGTTGGCGCCCCCTCGTATGCGTACGGGGGGGCGTCGGCCATTTCCTACACCCTCCCCGCGCCCGCCCCCGCCCCCGGCGGCTGGGCCGGGAAGCTGCCCGTGTTGGTCGGGGCGTGTTCGGGGAGCCAGAGCACGGCGATCGCCCCGCCGGTGCCCGCCGCGTTGGGCGAGCCCTCGGGGGCCGCGTTGCGGAAGGTGAGGCGGGCGCCCAGCACCCTGGCCTGGCCCGCGGCGATCGTGAGCCCCAGGCCGTGCCCGTTGCCCGACCGGTCGCTCGACCCGGTACGGAACCGGCTCGGCCCGTCGCGCAGCAGCGCCTCCGGGAACCCGGCGCCATGGTCGCGGACCCTGACGACCCGGCCCTCGACGGTGACCTCCACAGGACCCCCGCCGTGCTTGGCGGCGTTGCCCAGCAAATTGCCCAGGATGCGTTCCAGGCGGCGCGGGTCGGTGCTGACCCACGACTCGTGGACGACCCGCACCCGCACCGCCGGGTCGAACGCGGTGACCCGGCGGCTCACGAACTCGCCGAGCGCGATGTCCTGGAGCTCGGCGCGCTCGGACGCGCTGTCGAGCCGGGCGACCTCAAGCACGTCCTCCACCAGCGTGCGCATGGCCTGCGCCCGGTTGCGCACCAGTTCGGTGGGGCGGCCCGGCGGCAGGAGTTCGGCGGCGGTGAGCAGCCCGGTGACCGGGGTGCGCAGCTCGTGCGCGATGTCCGCGGTGACCCGGCGCTCGGCCTCGATGCGCTCCTGGAGGGCGTCGGTGAGCGCGTCCACGGCGCGGGCGAGCTCGTCGGTCTCGTCGCGTACGACACCGCCGATGGCGTCCCGCACCCGTACGTCCGTGTTGCCCTCGGCGACCTTGCCCGCCGCGTCGGCCGCCTTGCGGAGCCTGCGGGAGATCTGGCCGCCGATGAGGATGCCGAGCGCGCAGCCGCCGAAGACGACCGCGACCGAGCCGATGACCAGGGCGCGGTCGAGGTCCGCCATCACATTGGAACTGCGGTCGGTGAAGGTGGAGTGCAGCGACAGGACGTCGCCGTTGCCGACGGGGACCGCGGCCCAGATGTCCGGCGGCCCGCTGCCGCGCTCCTGCACCGAGGAGACCTTGCGCCCTTGCAGCGCCTTGGACTTGAGGGCGGCCGGCAGCGCGGGATCGTTCAGCTTGGTGCCGAAGCGGACCCGCTTGTTGCTGGTCTCGTAGTAGTTCTGCGCGAAGTTGAGCCGCTCCATCTGCACTTCGCGGGCGTTGTCGAGCATCGAAACGCGGGCCGCGTTGTGCACCACGAGGCTCAGCGCCATCACGGTGAGCGCGCCCACCGCCGTGATCGCGATACTGATCTTCCAGCGGACGCCGGTCCGCAGCACGGGGCGCCTCACTGGCCCATCACGCCTTCAGTTTGTAGCCGAAGCCACGGACGGTCTCGATCCGGTCCTGCCCGATCTTGGTGCGCAGCCGCTGCACATGCACGTCCACCACCCGGGTGTCGCCGCCCCAGCCGTAGTCCCAGACCCGCTCAAGCAGTTTGTCGCGGGACAGCACCGTGCCGGGGGCCGAGGAGAACTCCAGGAGCAGCCGCATCTCGGTGGGGGTCAGCGCGACGGTCTCGCCGCCCTTGGTGACCTCCATGCCCTCGGTGTCGATCTCGATGTCGCCGAACGCCAGGACCCCGCTCCCGGAGGCCTCCTCGGGCGCCTTGGCGGCCGCGCCCGGCCCGCCCGCATGTCCGAAGCGCCGCAGCACGGCACGGATCCGGGCGACCAGGACGGCACCGTCGAACGGTTTGGTGACGTAGTCGTCCGCGCCGGCCTCCAGGCCGAGGACGACGTCGATGGAGTCGGCGCGCGCGGACAGCATGATGACCGGCACGGTCGACTCGTCGCGGATGCGGCGGCACAGGCTCACGCCGTCCAGGCCCGGCAGCATCACGTCGAGCAGGGCGATGTCGGGCCGGTCGGCGCGGAACGCTTCCAGGCCGGAAAGCCCGTCGGGCATGGCGGTCACGGTGAAGCCGTCCCGCTCCAGGGCGAGCTGGGTGGCTTCACGGATGACGTCGTCGTCCTCGACGAACAGAACATGGGTCTCGGCCATCGCACTGCTCTCTCAGTTCTCCGGCGGTCTCCGGCGGTCTCCGGCGGTCTCCGGCGGTCTCCGGCGGTTTTCGGTACCAGTCTGCGCCATCCCCACCGCCCGGTTCGCCGACGCCGACGGCGCGGTCAGCCGGTAGTGGGCGCTGGGGCGCTGGTCCCACTGCCGTCGACGGCCTTGCTGTAGTCGTTCTCCACCTGGTCCTGCTGCGCGAACTTGCCGCTCACGCCGCCCGACCAGCGGTATGTCGTCACGACCTCGCTCGACGCGAACGCGGGCTTGTCGCCCGGCGCGTACATCTGCCGCGTCACCACCAGATCGCCCCGGTCGATCTCGGCGTACACGGGCGTCTCCTCGGCGGTGAAGACGTTGTCGTACGCGGCGCCGGAGGCGCGGTACACATAGGCGCCGAGGCCCACGGCATCCGCGCAGTTCATCACGTTCACGACGACGTCCTGGCCGGTCGTGCCGGTCAGGTGCCCGTACGTCACGTCGATGGGGTACTCGTCCTTGGTGCAGGGCTTGAGCTGGGCCTTGACCCGGGCGCTGACCTTCGGGTCGCCCTTGAGCAGCCGCACCGGATCGACCTTCGTGAACGGTGCCTGGGTGGACGTGCTCGGCGACGGCGTGGCGTGGGCGACCTTGTCGGCGGGCGGTGCCACGCCTTCGTCGCGGGTGCCGGTGCCGCCCGTGGAGCAACCGGTCATGAACAGCCCGAGGGCGGAGATCCCGGCCAGTGCCGTGGTCCCCGCCGTCACCGCGCTCCCCCTGTGCCTGTTCAGGCCGCGCACCGCTCCCGCCCCTTTACGTCGCCCGCGTTGCCGTGCTCCAGCGCCCGGAAGTCCAGCTCGCGGCTCTCCAGCTCCTGGCGGAGCCGGGCCAGCGCCCGGTGCAGCGTGCTCTTGACGGTGCCGGCCGACATGCCCAGGGCCGCGGCCGTCTCCTCGGTGCTCATCTGCTCCCAGTGTCGCAGCACCACCACGCTGCGCTGCTTCGGGGCGAGGACCTTGAGGACGTCCATCAGCAGGGCGCGGTCGGCGCGCTGCTCGGAGCCGTCCTCGACGCGGGCGTCGGGGAGCTGCTCGGTCGGCACCTCTTCGAGCTTGCGCGCCCGCCACCACTCGGTCCGCGTGTTGATCATGACGCGGCGCAGATAGGCGTCGGCGAGGGTCTTGTCGGCGATGCCGTCCCAGCGGCCGTAGGTGCGGGCCAGCGCGGTCTGGAGCAGGTCCTGCGCGTCCACCGGGTCCGGAACGAGCCGCCGGGCACTGCGCAGCAGCGCGTCCTGCCGGGTGCGTACGTACTCCTCGAACTCAAGCACCTCGCCCTGCGCCATACCCAACCGCCTCCGTCATCCCCGTGAGCTGGTCCCGCTCGTCCTGCTGGTCGCTTACGTGAGAGAACCTACGGAGCGCTTGTCACGGGGCTGTGCGGAGGAGCCGTCGGGGGGCGCACGGTGAGCCATCGGTTGTGTAACAGCCGAGGTTTACCGCCGTTTTCCAGGGGTAACGGCGGCCTTTCGGGCGTTACGGACACAGTCGGACGCCCCTCGGCTACCGGGGGCCGCCGGGCCGCGGTCAGGACTGGGGGAGTCGGTAACGGCCACCGTCGAGCGGCTCCACGAGACCGTCGGCCACCAGGCCGTCGAGCGCCCTGGCCCGCTGCACCGGCTCGTGCCACGCCGCGTCGAGCGCCGACTGCGGCACGGACCCGGTGGCGTCCCGCAGCACCGCGAGGAGCCGGCCGCGCACCTGCCGGTCGGTGCCCGCATAGGTCTGTCCGCGCCGCGCCGGGCCCTGGTGCGCGGGCTTGCCGGCCAGCCGCCAGGCGCACCGCGCGGCGATCGGGCAGCGCCCGCACGTCTCGTTCTTGGCCGTGCAGACCAGCGCGCCCAGTTCCATCGACGCCGCCGCCCAGCGCGCGGCGGTGACCTCGTCCTCGGGCAGCAGCGCCCGGGCCAGGCGCCGCTCGGCCGCGGTGGTGGCGGTCGGCGGGTACTGGACCCCGGACACGGCCCGCGCGAAGACCCGGCGGACATTGGTGTCGAGGACCGCGTGCCGCTGCCCGTACGCGAACGAGGCGACGGCGGCGGCCGTGTACTCGCCGATGCCGGGCAGCGCGAGGAGCTGTCCGTGGTCGGCCGGCACGTCGCCGCCGTGGCGTTCCGTTATGGCGAGCGCGGCGCCGTGCAGCCGCAGCGCGCGGCGCGGGTAGCCGAGGCGGCCCCAGGCGCGGACCGCCTCGCCGGGCGCGTCGGCGGCCAGGTCGGCCGGGCGCGGCCAGCGCGCCAGCCACTGCTCGTACACCGGGAGCACCCGGCTGACCGGGGTCTGCTGGAGCATGAACTCGCTGACCATCACGCCCCAGGCACCCGCTTCGGGGCGCCGCCAGGGCAGGTCGCGGGCGTGCTCGCCGAACCATCCGATGACGGATTCGTGGAGGACGGCGGCCTCGGTCGGCTCGGTCGTCTCGTTCGTGGACACGGTGGGCATCGTCGGCAGAGTGTTCATCGCAGAGCCGATCCTGGCATGTTCGGGTCCGAAGGGGGGCGCGTGGCGGGTCTCAGCGGCGTGCGTGCTGCCTGGCGTGCACGCGTGCGCCGGGTCCGGTGAACCAGGCGACGGGCGTGATGTCGCTGGTACGCATCGACTCGGCCAGGGCCCGCACCGGGCGCGTGCCCACCTTGACGACGATCAGCGCGATCACGGTGCCGAGCACCAGGCCGGCCGCCACGTCGTGCGGGTAGTGCACGCCGACGAAGACCCGGGAGAAGGCCATCGCCAGGGCCATCGGCACGGTGATCATCCAGATCCGCGACCAGGCGAGCGCGAGCGCGACGGCCGCGGCGCCCGCGATCGTGGCGTGGTTGGAGGGGAACGACCAGTCGCCGTTGACCGGGCAGGCGATCAGCGAGGTCGCCGCGCCCGCCACGGCCCGGCAGGGCCGCTCCTCGTCGATCAGCGACTTCATCACCTCGCTGCACAGGTAGGCGGCCGCGGTCGCGAGGGGCGCGAGCAGGGCGAGGGCGAACGACGTCGTGTCCCGGCGGCGCGCCCGCCACCAGGCGCAGGCGAACAGCACGCCGAACAGCAGGAGTCCGAGCTCCGTCCAGACCTCGACGAAGCTCTGCACCCAGGACGGCATGTCGTGGGCGAAGTCGGTGATGTTGCGGTAGAGCTCACTATCCATGGTGACGGACAGTATGAATGATGACGGGCCGGTGACCACGAGCCGCCCGGAAGGCGGCGCCCAGGTTGCGGAACGACCCGCTCCGGAATGATGATCCGCAAAACTTGGCCGGAGTGGCGGCGGGTGGGGCGGGAGTTGGCGCCGATCTCTCGTAAGGTTCGGTGCGTGGGATCTCTGCGCAATCCGGTCGGGCCGCTTCCCTCCTCCATCTACTGGCGACGGAGGGCGGTCGCGCTGTCCTTGATCGCGTTGCTGGCCATCCTCGTTCTGTGGTTCGCCACTTCGGGCGGCGGCGACAACAAGGGCGGCTCCAGCAAGGGCCCCAACCCCACACAGTCCATCACGCCGGGCCCCACGGGCTCCGGCCCCGCCATCAGCACGGCACCGGGCGGACGGGACACATCGAGCGGCTCCGGCGGTTCCGGCGGCTCGGGCGGCTCCGGCGGCTCGGCCGGCTCCGGCGGACCCGGTGGCTCCGGCGGCGCCAACTCCGCCGACGGCGGTACGAGTACGGGATCGGGCGGCTCCGACGGCGCCAACTCCGGTTCGGGCGGCGGCAGTTCAGGCGGTGGCGGCGAAGGAACCAACCGGGTGCCGGCCGGGTCCCCCCTGCCGATCTGCGCCCCGGGTTCGCTGTCCCTGACCCTGCGCAGCACCAAGACGACGTTCGGGCCGGGGGAGAAGCCGCGCATCGAGGTCGTCGTCAAGAACAACTCGGCGTCGACGTGCAAGGCGGACCTCGGGCCCAAGGGGGCGGTGGTGACGGTCACCTCCGCCGGCAACGACCGCGTGTGGTCCACGGACGACTGCCCGTCCGGTGACCCGGCCCTCTTCTTCCAGGTGCCGGGTGGCGCGACGATCACCCACGCCGTGGAGTGGGACCGGTCGAAGTCGGCGCCGGGGTGTGCGACGCCGCCCGCGGGTTCGGTGGGCCCAGGCACGTATCTCCTGGAGGCCCATTTCCCCGGCCTCCCGGTGGCCCGAGCGTCCTTCGCCCTGTCGAAGGATTAGCCCCCACCCCACCCCTCCCCGAAACCCTCCGGGGGATCCCGCCCACGCCCGGGCCGCGCGTGGCCGGCCGCGCAGTTCCCCGCGCCCCTAAACCCGCTCTCGGCCTGCGGGCCGTGGCCGCTTTTGAAAAACGCGTTTTCGTCTGCGGGCCGCAGGTGGCTGGTCGCGCAGTTCCCCGCGCCCCTTAACTGCTCGGTGCTGGCCCGCATCGGCCACCTCAGCCCGTCATGGGGGTCCCCCCTGGCCCTTAAGGCATTGGGGGAGTTTGAGGACGAGCGCCCTTTAGGCGCGAACGGGGTCTGGGGCAGAGCCCCGGGGGCCGAACCCTTCCACCCGCTGCACGGGCGGGTGGGTGGGCAAACGCACCGGGGTCTGGGGCGGAGCCCCAGGGACCCGGGTTGGCCAACCCCCGTCACGGGCGGGTGGGTGGGCGAGGTGCCTGGGGTCTGGGGCGGAGCCCCAGGGGCCGAACCCTTCAGCCCGCTGCACGGGCGGGTGGGTGGGCGGAGCCCCAGGGGGCGGGAAAACGGGCCGCCGCCTATACGTACCGCTCCAGGATGGACGACTCCGCCAACCGCGAGAGCCCCTCCCGCACGCTCCGCGCCCGCGCCTCCCCCACCCCGTCGACCGTCTGGAGGTCGTCCACCGAAGCGGCCAGCAGCTTCTGCAACCCCCCGAAGTGCTCGACGAGCCGCTCGATGATCGCCCCCGGCAGCCGCGGCACCTTCGCGAGGAGCCGGTAACCCCGCGGGGAGACCGCCGAGTCCAGCGTCTCGGGCGAGCCGCTGTAGCCCAACGCCCTTGCCACTATGGGCAGTTCGAGCAGTTCCGCATGCGTGAGGTCGTTGAGTTCACGCAGCGCCTCGTCCACGGTGCGGGACCGCTTCGCGGTGGGCTCGGGCACGTAGTCCCGTACGACCAGCTCCCGCTCGGGCTCGACCCCGGCGATCAGCTCGTCGAGCTGGAGGGAGAGCAGCCGCCCGTCCGTACCCAACTCCACCACGTACTCGGCGATTTCCGTCGCGATGCGCCGCACCATCTCCAGGCGCTGGGCGACCGCCGTGACGTCCCGTACCGTCACCAGGTCCTCGATCTCCAGGGCGGAGAGCGTGCCCGCGACCTCGTCGAGGCGGAGCTTGTAGCGCTCAAGCGTCGCGAGGGCCTGGTTGGCGCGGGACAGGATCGCCGCCGACTCCTCCAGGACCCGGCGCTCGCCGTTCACGTACAGCGCGATCAGGCGCATGGACTGGCTGACCGACACCACCGGGTAGTTGCACTGCTTGGAGACGCGGTCCGCCGTGCGGTGGCGGGTGCCGGTCTCGTCGGTGGGGATGCCCGCGTCGGGCACCAGCTGCACACCGGCCCGGTGGATCTTGGTGATGTCCTTGTCGAGGACGAGCGCGCCGTCGAGCTTGCACAGCTCGCGCAGGCGCGTCGCCGCGAACTCGACGTCCAGGACGAAGCCGCCCGTGCACATCGAGTCGACGGTCTTGTCGAGGCCCAGCACGATCAGACCGCCGGTGTTGCCGCGCAGGATGCGCTCCAGGCCGTCGCGGAGCGCGGTGCCGGGCGCGACGGCGCTCAGCGCGGCCCGCATCAGTGCTTCGTTACCGGAGCCTGTGCCGGACTTTCCGGGTGCTGATGCCCGGTCGTTGGCTGCCACTGCACTCCTCCGGTGTTGCTCATACGGCGCGTACTGCTCGCACGGTGCTTGCGTACCGCTCGTACGGACGGGCGAGACCAGGGCAAAGTCTACCGGCGCGGCTACTCCTCCCGTGGGGCCTGTGCACGACGGCCGCGCGGCAGCACCCGCAGCGCGTCCCCCATGTCGGCGACTTCCGTGACCTTCATACCGGCCGGGACCTTGCCGGGGTCGGTCGGCACCAGGGCGTGTGTGAAGCCGAGGCGGTGCGCCTCGGCCAGCCGGCGCTGGACTCCGGTGACCCTTCTGACCTCGCCCGCGAGGCCCACCTCGCCGATCGCGACGAGGTTCTTGGGCAGCGGAGTGTCGCTGGCCGCCGAGGCGAGCGCCAGGGCGATCGCGAGGTCGGCCGCGGGCTCGGAGAGCTTCACCCCGCCCACCGTCGCGCTGTAGATGTCGCGCTTGCCGAGCGCGGTGATGCGGCCCCGCTGTTCAAGGACCGCGAGCATCATCGAGACGCGGGAGGTCTCCAGGCCCGAGGTGGTGCGGCGCGGGGAGGGGATCTGTGAGTCGACGGTGAGGGCCTGCACCTCGGCGACGAGGGGGCGGCGGCCCTCCAGGGTGACGGTGAGACAGGTGCCCGGCACCGCCACGTCGCGCCGGGTGAGGAAGAGGCCGCTGGGGTCGGCGAGTCCGGTGATGCCCTCGTCGTGCAGCTCGAAGCAGCCCACCTCGTCGGTGGCCCCGTAACGGTTCTTGACGCCGCGTACGAGACGCAGCCGCGCGTGCCGGTCGCCCTCGAAGGAGAGCACCACGTCGACCAGGTGCTCCAGGAGGCGGGGGCCCGCGATCGCGCCGTCCTTGGTGACGTGGCCGACCAGGAGCGTGGACATTCCGCGCTCCTTGGAGGCCCGGATCAGCGCGCCCGCGACCTCGCGGACCTGGGCCATGCCGCCGGGAGCGCCGTCGATCTCGGGCGAGGCGACGGTCTGCACGGAGTCCAGGACGAGCAGCGAGGGCTTCACCGCGTCGAGGTGGCCGAGCACCGCCGACAGGTCCGTCTCGGCGGCGAGGTAGAGGTGGTCGTTGAGCGCCTTGATGCGGTCGGCGCGCATCCTGACCTGGCTCGCCGACTCCTCACCCGTGATGTAGAGCGTGCGGTGGTCGTCGCTGGCCGCCTTGGCCGCCACGTCCAGGAGCAGCGTGGACTTGCCGACGCCGGGCTCGCCCGCGAGCAGCACGACCGCGCCCGGCACGAGACCGCCGCCGAGGACGCGGTCGAGCTCGCTGACGCCGGTGGTGCGGGCGGTCGCCTGGCGGCCGTCCACCTCGCCGATGGGCAGCGCGGCCGTGGAGACCCGGCCCGCCGCCGTGGTGCGCACCGCGGGCGCGCCGTACTCCTCGACCGTCCCCCAGGCCTGGCACTCGGGGCAGCGGCCGAGCCACTTGGCGGTGGTCCAGCCGCATTCGGTGCAGCGGTAGGACGGCCGGTCCTTCGCGGATTTCGTACGGGCAGCCATGGCGTCACCGTATAGGGGCCCACTGACAATCCCGCCCGGGCGGCCGATCGGGGCCGGGAGTGGCACCGGGTCGGGACCCCGGGCGGGACCCCGGGCGGGCCCGGCGCGGGGCTCGGGTTTCCGCGCCCCGCCGTTCGGGTGGACGTGGTCCACCCCGCGTCGCCCCGATCGTTCGCGTCCGTTTGCACAGTGCGTGATGGGTCTGCCATGGAATGCCATGGAATTCCCGATTCCTGTCCCCTTTTGAGGGATACGTTCACCCGTAAGGATTAAATGTGCTCAACCGGTACGAAGAAGCCCCGATGCTGCCCCTACGGTCGCACGCGTGACAAGCAGCAGACTGGATCAACCAGCGCACAACACCGGCGCACACCGGGCGCAGCGCCGTGCGCCCCGCACGTTGGCCCAGCGCCCGCCCGCCCGGTACGAGGCGTACCTGGACGGCCTGTTCACCTACTGCCTGTCCGTCCTGTGCGACCACGACGAGGCGACCGCGGCCCTCGGCGACATACTCGCCGTCTCCGAGCGCCAGTACGCCCGCTGTCCCGCGGCCGAGGCCGAACGCAGGGCGTGGCTGTACGCGCTCGCCCGCTGGGCCTGTCTGCGCAAGCTGGCCGAGCGCAGACGCGACCGGCAGGGCGCCCACACCGGACGTGCCCCCGAGGCGGCCCCCGCCGTGGAGGTCTCCGAGGACGAGCGCGAGCGGCGCCGCCGCGAACTGGCCCTGCTCGCCTGGCCCGAGGCGGCCGGCACCACCCCCGAACAGCGCGAGGCGCTCGAACTCGCGGTCCGGCACCAACTCGGCGCCCGCGAGGTCGCCTCGGTGCTCGGCATGAACTACCCGGCCGCGCGTGAACTGCTCGCCGCGGGCGCCTGCGAGGTCGAGCGGACCCGCGCCGCGCTCGCCGTCGTCGAGATGGGCGGCTGCCCCACGGTGGCCCAACTGACCGGCGACCACCAGGTGTTGCTCTCCGCGGCGCTCCGCCGCGAACTGGTCCGGCACGTCGACGACTGCCCCCGCTGCCGCCGCGCCGCCGAAAGCGCGGGCGCGGCCGGACCCTGGCCCGGCTCGACGGTCACCCCGGCCGCGCTGCCGCTGGCGAAGGCGCCGCGGGCCGCCGCGCAGGCCGCGATGATGCATGTGCCGCGTACCCGCGGTGGCGCTCCGCGCTTCGACCGCACGGGCTTCCCGATGGACCCCAAGGACCGGGCCGCCCGGCGCGATCGGCTGCGGGCCAGGGCGGTGACCACCACCGTCGTCGCGACCGTCGTCGCGGCCCCCGTCTTCGCGCTGTGGGCCGCCTACCGCAGCGCCCCCGCCACCGGTGAGCCGCAGGCCGGCGCCGCCAAGGTCACCGCGAGCGAGGCCGACGGCCCCGGCGGGCGGCCGTACGACCGCTACGAGAACGCCGGCAACGCCCGCGCCCAGCCCGACACCCGCTTCACCTCCGGCAGCCGCGCCCCCGACGTGTCGGTCGAGGTCATCAGCCCCACCACCGCCCCGGCGGGCCCCGGCCGGCTCGCGGTCGCGGCGAGTTCCGCTGGCGACACGACCGTGCTGACCCTCACCTCGACCGGCGGCGCCCCCGTCGACTGGTCGCTGCGCAGCCGCGCCCGCTGGCTCACCATCAGCCAGAGCGCGGGCCGGCTCGCGCCCGGGCAGAGCGTCACCGTGTACATCCGGGTCGATCACGCCGAGGAGCCGCACCGCGCCTGGTCGGTACGGGTGGATGTGGAGCCGTCGGGCGCGGCGGTACGGATCAGCGGCGACGGCACACCCGTCGCGCCCCCGTCCTCGCCCGACCCCGGCGGCTCGGGCCACCCCGGCCCGCCCGGATCGAGCGCGACGCCGACCACCGGGCCGACGCAGACGCCGGGCAGCCCGACGCCCACGCCCTCGCCCAGCTCGCCGAGCCAGAGCCCGACCCCGACGGACACCCCTTCGCCCACCGGGACGCCGCCCTCGCCGAGCCAGAGCGGCTGACCACCGCCGGTCAACTCACCGGCCCAGTAAGGGAGTTACCGCGCCGGGTCCGCCGGATGCGGGGCGACGAGCGGCAGCAGCGAGGCGAGCCGCGCCTCGCACTGCTCGACCAGGACGGCGTACGCCTCCTCGCCCATCAGCTCGGTCAGCTCCGGCCGGTACGTCACATACACCGGCTCGCCCGCGCCGTGGGCGGAGGTCGCCGAGGTGCACCACCAGTGCAGGTCGTGGCCGCCCGGACCCCAGCCGCGGCGGTCGTACTCGCCGATCGAGATCTGGAGCACCTTGGTGTCGTCGGGCCGCTCGATCCAGTCGTACGTCCGGCGCACCGGCAGCTGCCAGCAGACGTCCGGCTTGGTCTCCAGCGGCTCCTTGCCCTCCTTGAGGGCGAGGATGTGCAGCGAGCAGCCCATGCCGCCGGGGAAGCCCGGCCGGTTCTGGAAGATGCACGAGCCGTTCCAGCGGCGGGTCTGGCGGTCGCCGTCGTCGTCGGTCTGGATCCAGCCCGTCTCCGTGCCGACGTCGTGGAACTGCCACAGCTCCGGGGTGAGCCGCGCCACGTGCCCGGCCACCCGCTTCTCGTCGTCCTCGTCGGAGAAGTGGGCGCCGAGCGTGCAGCAGCCGTCGTCGGCCCGGCCCGCCTCGATGCCCTGGCAGCCGCTGCCGAAGATGCAGGTCCACCGCGAGGTGAGCCAGGTCAGGTCGCAGCGGAAGACCTGCTCGTCGTCGGCGGGGTCGGGGAACTCGACCCAGGCCCGCGGGAAGTCGATCCCCTGCTCGTCCTGGACCACGGGGGCGGCGTTCTTCAGGGCCTTGGCTTTGCCCGGCTTCGCCTTTTTCGTCTTTGGCACACCTCCAGCGTATGTCCGAGGCCGCCTCCGGACGCGCAGTAGCGTTCGGTCCATGAGACTCGGAGTCCTCGATGTGGGGTCGAACACGGTTCATCTGCTGGTGGTGGACGCGCACGCCGGTGCCGCGCCGCTGCCCGCGCACTCGCACAAGGCCGAACTGCGGCTCGCCGAACTCCTCGACGAGGACGGCGCGATCGGCGCGGAGGGCATCGACCGGCTGGTCGCCACCATCAGCGAGGCACTGCTCTCCGCCGAGGACAAGGGCGTCCAGGAACTGCTCCCCTTCGCGACCTCGGCGGTGCGCGAGGCCAGCAACGTCGACCAGGTCACCGCCCGGGTCCGCGACGAGACCGGCGTCGATCTGAGCGTGCTCTCCGGCGAGGAGGAGGCCCGCCTCACCTTCCTCGCGGCCCGCCGCTGGTACGGCTGGTCGGCCGGGAAGCTGCTCCTGCTCGACATCGGCGGGGGCTCCCTCGAAGTGGCGTACGGCATCGACGAGGAGCCGGACGCGGCGGTCTCGCTGCCGCTGGGTGCAGGGCGGCTGACCGCCGGATGGCTGCCGGGCGACCCCCCGGACCCGGCCGACGTACGGGCCCTGCGCCGCCATGTGCGGGCCCAAATCGCGGGCACCGTAGGGGAGTTCGCGCGTTCGGGGCGGCCGGACCACGTGGTCGCCACGTCCAAGACGTTCAAGCAGCTCGCCCGGATAGCGGGGGCCGCGAGGTCGAGCGAGGGCGCCTATGTGCAGCGCACGCTGAGTCGTACGTCACTGGAGGAGTGGGTGCCCAAGCTCGCCGCGATGACGACCGAGCAGCGCACCACCCTGCCCGGCGTCTCACCGGGCCGGGCGCCGCAACTGCTCGCCGGTGCGCTCGTCGCGGAAGGCGCGATGGACCTGTTCGCCGTCGACGAACTGGAGGTCTGCCCCTGGGCCCTGCGCGAGGGCGTGATCCTGCGCCACCTCGACCACCTGCCGGCGGTGTGACACCGAACACGGCGCCGCGTGTGGGGTGCGCGTCGTCGTGCGTGGTCGTGTCGCGCGCGTCCCCGAACGTGGCGGCCCGGGTAACCCGTTGCCGGCGGGTGTGACGTTCGTCGGTCTCCCGGGACCGCCTCCCCGCCCGGCGGTGACGGCCCGTACCCTGTCTGCGTGGCAGAACCAGTGGTGCGCATCCCGGATGCGAAGGTCGCCCTGTCCACGGCCTCGGTCTACCCGGAGTCGACGGCGACGGCCTTCGAGATCGCCGCGCGCCTGGGCTACGACGGCGTCGAGGTCATGGTCTGGACCGACCCCGTCAGCCAGGACATCGAAGCCCTGCGGCGGCTCTCCGACCATCACCAGGTACCGATCCTGGCCGTCCACGCGCCCTGTCTGCTGATCACCCAGCGGGTCTGGTCCACCGATCCCTGGGTGAAGCTCCAGCGGGCACGGGCGGCGGCGGAGAAGCTCGGCGCGTCGGCGGTGGTGGTCCATCCCCCCTTCCGCTGGCAGCGCCAGTACTCCCGCGACTTCGTGAGCGGAATCTGGCGGATGGCGGACGAGACGGATGTCAGATTCGCCGTCGAGAACATGTACCCGTGGCGCTACCGGGACCGCGAGATGCTGGCGTACGCACCCGACTGGGACGTGACGAAGGACGACTACCGTCACTTCACCGTCGACCTGTCGCACGCCGCGACCTCCCGTACGGACGCGATGGCCATGGTCGACCGGATGGGCGACCGGCTGGCCCACGTCCACCTCGCGGACGGGCGCGGCTCGGCCAAGGACGAGCACCTGGTGCCCGGCCGGGGCACGCAGCCGTGCGCGGAGCTCCTGGAGCGCCTCGCCCTGACGGGCTTCGACGGCCATGTCGTCATCGAGGTCAACACCCGCCGGGCCATGTCCGCCGCCGAACGCGAGGCCGACCTCGCGGAGGCGCTCGCCTTCACCCGCCTCCACCTGGCGTCCGCGCCGGCCCGCCGCGCATGACGGAGGCGGCGGGCGGTACGGGTCCGGGCTCGGGTCCGGATTCGGGCTCGGCTCCGGGTCCGGGCCCGGGTCCCGATTCGGCTCCGGGTACGGGTCCCGATTCGGGTGCCGGGCCTGCCGCTCCCCGCCGGCGCGGGCGTCCGCCGCGGGCCGTCGCGGAGGCGGGCCCCGGCACCCGCGAACGCATCCTGTCCGCGGCGCGTACGGAGTTCTCCGGGCGGGGGTACGACAAGACGTCGATGCGGGGCATCGCCAAGACGGCGGGGGTGGACGCGTCGCTGGTCCACCACTACTTCGGCACGAAGGAGGCGGTGTTCGCGGCGGCCATCGAGGTCGACTTCGAGCCCGCGCTCACCGCGGACGCGATCCTCGGCGACTCCCTGGACGGCGTCGGCGAACGCCTCGCCCGCCACTTCCTGGGCATCTGGGAGAACCCGGTGACCCGCACCCCCCTGATCGCGGTGATCCGCTCGGCCCTCACCCACGAGGCGGCGGCGAAGGTACTGCGCGGCGTGGTCCTGCGGCGCCTCCTGGAGCGGGTCGCGGCCGACCTCGCCGTGCCGGACCCCCGCTTTCGGGCGGAGCTGGCGGCGTCGCAGATGATGGGGATCGTGATCATGCGGTACGTGTTGGAGGTCGAGCCACTGGCGTCCGTTCCGGCGGAACGCATCGTGGCGGAGGTGGGGCCGACGCTCCAGCGCTACCTGACGGAATAACCCCCTGGGGGTTTGCCCACCCACCCGCCCGTGCACCCGGGTTGGTAGGTTCCGCCCCCCTGGGGCTCCGCCCCAGACCCCGGGCGTTTTCCCACCCACCCGCCCGTGCAGCGGGTTGGATGGTTCCGGGCCTCCTGGGGCTCCGCCCCAGACCCCGTTCGCGCCTGAACGGCGCTCGTCCTCAATCGCCGGACGGGCTGTAGGTGCCCCCGCACCGAGCACTTAAGGGGCGCGAGGAACTGCGCGACCAGCCACGCACGGTCCGCAGACGTGAGCGGGTTTAGGGGCGCGGGGAACTGCGCGACCAGCCACGCACGGCCCGCAGACGAAAACGGGTTTTGGGGGAGAAGCGAGCACGGTCCGCACATGACCGGGGGTTTTGGGGGCGCGAGGAACTGCGCGAGAAGCGACCGCAGCCCGCAGTCGAGTCACTTCCCCCGGAGGGTTTGGGGAAGGGGCGGGGAGGGGCCAAGGCACCCCCGACCCGGAGGGTCACATGGCGAACCCCGAGTCCCGCCATTCGGACACGCTGTCCAGATCCTGGAGACCCGGCGTAGGCTCACACCAGAGCACCCGCATACCTAGGAGACGAGCGACGATGCCCGAGCTGAGGTCCCGCACAGTCACCCACGGCCGCAACATGGCGGGCGCCCGCGCCCTGATGCGGGCCTCCGGTGTAGCGAGCGAGGACATCGGCAAGCCGATCATCGCCGTGGCGAACAGCTTCACCGAGTTCGTGCCGGGCCACACCCACCTCGCCCCGGTGGGAAGGATCGTCAGCGAGGCGATCCTGGCGGCCGGCGCCGTCCCCCGCGAGTTCAACACCATCGCCGTGGACGACGGCATCGCGATGGGCCACGGCGGCATGTTGTACAGCCTGCCCTCCCGCGACCTCATCGCGGACAGCGTGGAGTACATGGTCGAGGCGCACTGCGCGGACGCCCTGATCTGCATCTCCAACTGCGACAAGATCACCCCCGGCATGCTGATGGCGGCCCTGCGCCTCAACATCCCCACGGTGTTCGTCTCCGGCGGCCCGATGGAGTCCGGCAAGGCGACCCTGGTCGACGGCACGGTCCGTACGCTCGACCTCGTCGACGCGATCTCGGACGCCGTCAACGACAAGATCTCCGACGCGGACATCCTCCGCATCGAGGAGAACGCCTGCCCCACCTGCGGCTCCTGTTCCGGAATGTTCACGGCCAACTCGATGAACTGTCTGACCGAGGCGATCGGCCTGAGCCTCCCCGGCAACGGCTCGGTCCTCGCGACCCACACCGCCCGCCGCGCGCTCTACGAGAACGCGGCCCGCACGGTCGTCGAGATCACCAAGCGGCACTACGAGGACGACGACCACTCCGTCCTGCCGCGCTCCATCGCGACCCGCGCCGCGTTCGAGAACGCCATGGCGCTCGACATCGCGATGGGCGGCTCCACCAACACGATCCTGCACCTGCTGGCCGCCGCCCAGGAGGCCGAACTGGACTACGGCCTCAGCGACATGGACGCCGTCAGCCGCCGCGTGCCGTGCCTGGCCAAGGTCGCCCCGAACGTCGCCAAGGACCGTACGTACTACATGGAGGACGTGCACCGCGCCGGCGGCATCCCCGCGATCCTCGGCGAGCTGTACCGCGCGGGCCTGCTGAACGAGGACGTCCACACCGTCCACTCCCGCTCCATCAAGGAGTGGCTGGACGCCTGGGACGTGCGTGGCGGCTCCCCGTCCCCCGAGGCCGTCGAGCTGTGGCACGCGGCCCCCGGCTGCGTCCGCTCGGCGACCGCGTTCTCGCAGTCCGAGCGCTGGGACACCCTGGACACCGACGCCGCCGAGGGCTGCATCCGGGACGCGGCGCACGCGTACAGCAAGGACGGCGGCCTCGCCGTTCTGCGCGGCAACCTCGCCGAGGACGGCTGTGTCGTGAAGACGGCCGGCGTCGACGAGTCGATCTGGACCTTCGAGGGCCCGGTCGTCGTCTGCGAGTCGCAGGAGGACGCCGTCGACAAGATCCTGCGCAAGGAGATCACGCACGGCGACGTCGTCGTGATCCGCTACGAGGGCCCCAAGGGTGGCCCCGGCATGCAGGAGATGCTGTACCCGACGTCGTTCCTCAAGGGCCGCGGCCTCGGCAAGACGTGCGCGCTGATCACCGACGGCCGCTTCTCCGGTGGCACCTCGGGCCTGTCCATCGGCCACGCCTCGCCCGAGGCGGCGTCCGGCGGCACCATCGCGCTGGTCGAGGACGGCGACCGCATCCGCATCGACATCCCCAACCGCTCGATCGAACTCCTGGTCCCGGAGGCCGAGTTGGCCTCCCGTCGCGAGGCCCTGGGCGGGGTGTACGCCCCGAAGAACCGCGAGCGCAAGGTGTCCGCCGCGCTGCGCGCCTACGCGGCCATGGCCACCAGCGCGGACCGCGGCGCGGTGCGGGACGTGTCGAAGCTGGGCTGAGGGCGCCGGGCCGCCTTCGCCTGACGGAGCGTCACCAACTCGCGATATCGGCCGGGTTGACCGCGAACACCGACCCGTCGGGCGAGGCGGCGTACACCCGCCCCCCGGCCGTGAGCGGCGCTGGAAGGGCGGGTGTGAACGTGTAACGCCCGTCGTGCATACGGGGGTTGGTCTGTCCGGCCAGTACGCCCTTGCCCGCGTCGAAGGCGAGCAGTCTGCCGTCGGCGCCGGTGAGGAACACCTGGCCGCCCGCGGCGACCGGCTGCGAGGCGCGGGCCACCCCCGTGTCGAGCCGCCACTTCTCGGTGCCGTGCGCGGAGTCGACCGCGACCAGTGCGCCGCCCGCCCCGAAGAGGTAGACGGCGTCCCCGTCGATCCCGGCCTGCGCCTGGTCGAGCGGGGCGGAGAGCGTGGTGCGGCGCGTGGTGTGGGTGGCCGTGTCCAGGCGTACGACCGCCGAGGTGAACCCGGCGGCGTCGGTCGCCAGCAGGACCACGGCTCCGGCGTCGGCCGCGACCGGCCGCAGCCGCCCCTCCACCCGGGCTCGCCACCGCACGGAACCGTCGGCAGGATCGACGGCCGACACGGAGGTCGAGCCGCCGTCGGCGGAGGGCGTGACCGCATAGGCCATCGCGCCGCCGCCTCCCTCGGAGGTGACCCACTGGGAGCGCGGCCCGCCCGCCGCCTTGCGCCATCTCTCCTTGCCCGTAAGGGAGTTGAGCGCCGTGACGTGCCCGTCGGCCGTGACGAGCAGCACGGTGGCGCCCACCGGGCGGACCGCCGAGTACGCCGATACGTCGGCGGACCACGTCGGCTGCCCGGTCGCGGGATCGTACGCCCGCAGGGGGCCGCCCGGGGCCCGCGCCAGCACGCGGTCGCCCGCCACGACGGGGGCGTAGTCGTCGGAGAGGAGCTGTCCGCCCGCCCCCGGCACCGACCACATGACCTTCCCGCCGACGGCGTCGAGCCGGGTCAGCGCGATGCCCGGCGCGGAACAGTACAGCGCGCCGCCGCCGGACCCGGCCGAGCAGAAGGCCGTACGGTTTGCGCCGTCCTGCTGGGCCGCAGCCCCCAACCGCGCTTCCCAGGGCCGGAATCTGGGGGAGTCGTGACGTTCCGAGGCCTCGGCCTGGGTCCCGGTGCCGTCGGGCATCGCCCGTACGGCGACCACGGCCGCGCCGACGACGGCGACGAGGGCGAGCGCGGCGATCCCCCAGCGGAGCCGGCGCGGCCGACCGGGGCCGGAGCCCGCGCGCGCGTCGGACCCAGGGGCGGCCCCGGAGCGGGAACCGGACCCGGATGACGACGGCGGGGGCGTCACTGCAACCGGATTGCGGAACCGCTGCGTCGGGATCTGCGCCTCGGAACCGTACGCGGCGGACCGCAGCGCCGACATCAGCTCGTCCGGGGTGGGCCGCTCACCGGGGTCCTTGGCGAGGCAGCCCCGGAGCACCGGCACGAGATCGTCGGGCACCCCGGCCAAGTCCGGCTCGTTGTGGACGACTTGGTAGGCGACGACGTACGGCGACTCGGAGTCGAAGGGCCCGCGCCCGGTCGCGGCGTGCACGAGGACGGCCCCCATGGCGAACACGTCCGCGGCGGGCCCGACCTCGCGGGGCCGCTGGAACTGTTCGGGCGCCATGAAGGGAGGGGTGCCGATCAACTTGCCGGTCTCGGTCCGCAGATCGCTGTCGTACGGACGGGAGATCCCGAAGTCGATGACCTTGGGCCCGTCGGCGGCGAGCAGGACGTTGCTCGGCTTGAGGTCACGGTGCACCACCCCGGCCCGATGGATGTCGCGCAGCGCCTCGGCCAGCCCCGCGCCGAGCCGGCGTACCTCGTCGGCGGGGAGCGGCCCCGTTTGCTTGACGCGTTCGGCGAGGGTGGGCCCGGGGATGTGGAGGGTGGCCATCCAGGGCCGTTCGGCGTCCGGGTCGGCGTCGACGACCGAGGCGGTGAAGGCACCGCTGACCCGTCGGGCCGCCGACACCTCCTGCCGGAACCGCGCCCGGAATTCCGGATCGGCGGCGTGCTGGACGTGCACGACCTTGACGGCGAGCCGCATGCCGGAGGGGGAGGTGGCCAGGTGCACCACCCCCATGCCGCCCGAGCCGATGACGGATTCGAGCCGGTAGCTGCCGACGGATTCCGGATCCTCGGCGCCGGGCGCCCCGAACCCGATCCTGCGCGGCGACGCCATGGCCCACCCCCGTGTGTCCGTTGTACGCGCGCCCTCGACGGAGCCTAGTCGATGGCCCGTACGGGCCCGAGGGGCCTTGCTAGCCTGCGTGTTGCACACAGAGTGAAGCCAATGGGCGAGCGCATGGGCGCGCGCCTGAGCGCGCGTGGGGGATCACATGGGGGAGTACATGGGGGAGATGGGCATGACAGCGGAATCGGCCGAGACGGCCACGGGGGCGTCCGAGACAGCGGCGCCGAAAACGGTAATGGCAGCGCCGGAAACAGCGATGGCGGCGTCCGAAATGGCGATGACGGCGTCGCTCGGGACGCATCGCTATCCGGTGGCCCCGGGCTGCGAACTGAACGTCCGCAGCGGTCCCGGCACCGGATACTCGATCGTGGACGTCCTGCCGCTCGGCGCGAGCGTCCCGGTCAACTGCCAGACGCCGGGCACGACGGTCTCGGGCCCGTACGGCACCTCCAACATCTGGGACAACATCGGCAACGGCCGGTTCGTCGCGGACGCCTACGTCAAGACGGGCAGCGACGGTTACGTCGCACCGCGCTGCGGATAGCGCGGGGAAGCGGCCGGGCCCGGTGATACGGGGATAATCGACCCCATGAGCGAGAACAAGGGCGAGAGCGAGAGCGACGCGGCCGGCCGGGGTGACGGCGGCGGCGCCACGGCGACGCCCGCCGGGCCCCGCCCCGAGCCCATCCGTTTCTTCGGCACGACGTGGGTGGACCACGACCACGGGTACGGCCTGCGCCGGGCCGGCGCCGCGATCGGCTCGCTGGCGGCGGCGGTGGCGGCCTGCTTCGTCCTGCGCTTCGCGTACGAGGGCCTGCGGCTCGCGAACACCGGGACGTTCGTGAACGTGCTGGTGGTCGTGATGTTCGCGATCTGTAGCGCGCTTGCGTTCCGCAAGACGTGGGAGGGCTTCTCGACCCGCCCGTCCGACCCCGACGCGGACCGCTCCCTCCAGGGCCTGAAGGCCATCGGCTTCATCGGCTCCCTGCTGGCGTACTTCTTCCGCACGTTCACGGAGGCCCCCGGGGAGTCCCTGCACCGCACGGAATACGAAACGGCCCGCACCCAGTACGAACGCCGCCGAGGCAACCGCACGGGCAACCCTTCGGGGAAGAAGCGGCCGAAGCGGAGGTAGGCGGGGTCGGGGTCCGGCCCCTGCGGGTGGCGGCCCGGGGTTCGCGCCGCCGGGCATTTGCGCCGCCGCGCCAGGGGCTGCGCCCCAGACCCCTGCGGGGGCTCCGCCCCCTGCACCCCCGTTCGCGCCTGAACGGCGCTCGTCCTCAATTGCCGGACGGGCTGAGGTGCTGGTCAGCACCGAGTGGTTAAGGGGCGCGGGGAACTGCGCGAGACGCGGGCACGGTCCGCAGGCGAAGGCCCTGGGGCTCCGCCCCAGACCCCGTTCGCGCCTTAAGGTGGGCCGCGAGAGCGGGGGGTGGGCGAGCCCCCCATGCAACCCCGCTCCCCATGCACCTGCCCGGCGCTTCGCGCCTCCGCGCCCTCCGCGCCAGGTGGGGCCGCATTGATTGGGAGTGGGCGACACCACCCCCGGCCAATCCGGCCCAGCCCCCATGCATCCCTTGCCGGCCGACGGCGAGAGCAGTGCGAAACCACCCTCCAAGGCGCCGCCCGCACGGCAGACTCGCCCCATGGCCATGGACCAGACCCGAGCCCACTCCTTCAACGCCGCCGCCGCGCAGTACGCGGCCAACCGCCCCTCCTACCCCGAGCTCCTCCTCGACGCCCTGGAGGAGTTGGCCGGGCGCCCCCTGCACGACGCTCGGGTCGCCGACATCGGCGCGGGCACCGGTATCGCCAGCGCCCTGCTGCACGAACGCGGCGCGCGGGTCATCGCGGTGGAGCCCGGTGAGGGCATGGCCGCACAGTTCCGCAGGACCAACCCCGGGATCCCCCTGGTGAGGGGCGACGGCAACCGCCTGCCGCTGGCCACCGCGTCCGCGGATTTCCTCACGTACGCGCAGGCCTGGCACTGGATCGACCCGGCCGTGGCCGGCCCGGAGGCGCGCCGCGTGCTGCGTCCGGGCGGGGCGCTCGCGCTGTGGTGGAACCTGACGGACCACTCGACGCAGTGGCAGTCCGCGCAGGAGGCCCGCCTGCGCGACTTCTTCCGTACGGACCCGACGGAGCGTGCCGCACGGGGCGGCCACTACGGGGCCGAGATCCCCGGTCTCGACTTCACCGAACGCCGCATCCCGCACACCCGCCGAGTCCCCCTCGCCACCCACTTGGCGAACCTGGGCAGCCACTCGGCGTTCCTGGTGCTGGGCGAGGAACGGACGAAGGAGTTCATGGAGAGGGAGCACGACCTACTGAGCGCCGCCTTCCCGGACGGCATGGTGGAGGAGACCTACGTGGTCCACCTGAGCCTGGCCCTCACCTAACAAACACCCCGCTCTGCTCGCGCCCCCTCCAACCACAACCCGGGCCCCTCGCGCGCGACGTCCAACTGCCGTGCAACTTGGGGGCCCGGAGTCCCGGAGTCCCGGAGCCCCGAGGCCCCGAGGCCGGGAGTTCCGGAGTCCCGGAGGCACCCAGTCCCGGAGTCCCGAGGCCCCGAGGCACCCAGTCCCGGAGTCCCGGAGTCCCGGAGTCCCGGACTCCCGAGACCCAAAAAACCCTGAGACGCCGAGCCTCCAACGCCCGAGGCCCGGCGAACCGGCTACTGGCCAGGCTTCCCCCTCGCCCTCCGCCCCATCGCTCATTGCCGGCCAGGGCCAACCTCGCGACCCGGCCGTCGGCCTCGCGACCAGGGCCCCCCGCCAGGGCCTCGCGACCCGGCCGCCCCGTCACGGCCTCGCGAGCGCCCCGCGCACCCCCGCCCGCCCCCAAATCCTTGACGCCCGAACCCCACCAGGAGCACTATTCATCACATGGTGAATTATGACCCCGCCCCGCGCGCGGCACCACCTCCACCCCGCCCGACGGCCCCGCCGACCCCGACGGCCCCGCCGCCCAGGCCGCCACCCCCAGCGGAGGCGCAGCCGCCCCCGGCACCCCACCCCACGCCGTGACGGCGACCGCCCTCGCCGCCGTGCGGGCCGGCCGCACCGTCCTGCGCGACCTGGACTTCACCGTCCCGCGCGGCCGCATCACCGGACTCCTCGGCCCCTCCGGCTGCGGAAAGTCGACCCTGATGCGGGCCATCGTGGGTACGCAGGCGAACGTCACCGGCACCCTCACGGTCCTGGGAGCCCCCGCAGGCACCCCCACCCTGCGCGAACGCATCGGCTACGTGACCCAAGCCCCCTCCATCTACCAGGACTTGACGGTACGTCAGAACCTGAACTACTTCGCCGCCGTACTGCACCCCGGCCGACCCCACCGCGAGGCCCGCGCCGAAGCGGTCACCCGGGCCATCACGGACGTCGACCTCACCAGCCACGCCGACCACCTGGCGGGCAGACTCTCCGGCGGTCAACGAAGCCGCGTCTCGCTCGCCGTCGCCCTGCTCGGCACCCCCGAACTGCTCGTCCTTGACGAACCGACCGTCGGCCTCGACCCCGTACTCCGCCGCGACCTCTGGGACCTCTTCCACACCATCGCCGACACCCGCGGCACCACGATCCTGATCTCGTCACACGTCATGGACGAGGCAGAACGCTGCCGACACCTGCTCCTCCTGCGCGAAGGCACCCTCCTCGCCGAGGACACCCCGGACGCCCTCCGCGCCCGTACCCACACCGAAACGGTGGAAGAGGCCTTCCTCCACCTGGTCGCCAGAGCCACCCCATGACGGCCCCCCACACACACCCAGCCCCAACACCCCCAAACACACCCAGCCCCAACACCCCCACACCCAGCCCCAACACCCCCTCACCCAGCCCCAACCCACCCCAAGGCAGCGCCATGACCGCATCCCGCACCCTCGCGACCGCCGCCCGCGTCCTGCGTCAGCTGCGCCACGACCCGCGCACCATCGCGCTGCTCCTGGTCATCCCGTCGCTCATGATCATCCTGCTGCGGTACGTGTTCGACGCCGACCCCGCCGTCTTCAACAGCATCGGCGCCTCCCTGCTCGGCATCTTCCCGCTGATCACGATGTTCCTGGTCTCCTCCATCGCCACCCTGCGCGAACGCACCTCGGGCACCCTGGAACGCCTCCTCGCCATGCCCCTCGGCAAAGGCGACCTGATCGCCGGCTACGCCCTCGCCTTCGGCGCGCTCGCGGTGCTCCAGTCGCTCATCGCGACCGGCATCTCGCTCTGGCTCCTGGACCTGAACGTCGTCGGCTCCCCCTGGCTGCTGCTCCTGGTCGCCCTGCTCGACGCCCTGCTCGGCACGGCCCTCGGCCTGTTCGTCTCGGCCTTCGCCGCCTCGGAGTTCCAGGCCGTCCAGTTCATGCCGGCGGTGATCTTCCCCCAGCTCCTGCTCTGCGGCCTGTTCACCCCGCGCGACACGATGCAGCCGGTCCTGCGCGCCCTCTCGGACGTCCTGCCCATGTCGTACGCGGTCGACGCGATGACCCAGGTCCTCCACCACCCCGAGGCGACCGCCACCTTTGCGCGGGACACCGGCATCGTGGCGACGGTGGCGCTCGTGGTCCTGGCCCTGGGGGCAGCGACCCTGCGCCGCCGAACCCCGTAACCCGGCCCGCCGCACCCAGCGCCCCCACCGGCCCACGCCCCCGTACCGCCCATCGGACGCCCCCTCCGACCGCCCCCGCCCGGTGCGAGGATGACGTCAGCAAGCGCGCCGCACCACCTGGAGGGTGACCTCATGACCCAGACCGTCGCAGTCCTCGGCACCGGCAAGATCGGCGAGGCCCTCCTCAGCGGAATGATCCGGGCCGGCTGGCACCCGGCCAACCTCCTCGTGACGGCCCGCCGCCCGGAACGCGCCGAAGAACTCCGTACCCGATACGGCGTGGACGCGGTCACCAACGCCGAAGCCGCCAAGCGCGCCGACACCCTGATCCTCGCGGTCAAGCCGCAGGACATGGGTGCCCTCCTGGACGAGCTCGCCCCGCACCTCACCGACGACCGCCTGGTGATCAGCGCCGCGGCGGGCATCCCGAGCACCTTCCTCGAAGCCCGCCTCGCGGCCGGCACCCCGGTCGTCCGCGTCATGCCGAACACGCCCGTCCTGGTCGACGAGGGCATGTCCGTCATCAGTGCCGGCAGCCACGCGACCCCGGACCACCTCGCCCACGCGGAGGAGATCTTCGGCGGCGTCGGCAAGACCCTGCGCGTGCCGGAATCGCAGCAGGACGCGGCGACCGCCCTCTCCGGCTCGGGCCCGGCGTACTTCTACTACCTCGTCGAGGCGATGACGGATGCCGGCATCCTGCTCGGCCTGCCGCGCGCCCAGGCGTACGACCTGATCGTGCAGTCCGCGATCGGCGCCGCCGTGATGCTCCGCGACAGCGGCGAGCACCCGGTGAAGCTCCGCGAGGCGGTGATGTCCCCGGCGGGTACGACCATCAGCGCGATCCGCGAGCTGGAGAACCACGGCGTACGGGCCGCCCTCATCGCAGCCCTGGAAGCGGCCCGCGACCGAAGCCGAGAACTGGCCTCCGGCACCAACTGACCCCGACCCCCTGGCCACCCACCCCTACACGTCCGCCCGCCCTGGGCCACCGCGCCTCTCCCCGCACGGCTGCCCAGGCCCGGGCCCATGGACGTGGAGCAACCCGCCGCCACGTACGGCTGCTCGGCTGCCCGCCCGTTCCAGTACGCCCGCGGATTACGTCCTCCCCCCCATATGGCCGTCACCCGGTCCCGGCCTCCTCCCCCCATACGGCCGTCACCTGGTCCCGGCCTCCTCCTCATACGACAGCCGACGGGCTACCGCCGGGGCAGCCACCCCACGGCGACCGCCGCCATCCCGCCGCCGACCAGCGCCAACGCGCCCCCGCCCACCAGGCTCAACACTCCGACGGGGAGCCGCGGCAGCTCGGCGCGGGCGGCCTGGAAGACGCTGCCTTGAACATCGGCGTCGGCGCCCCCGCCGCCGGACCCACCCGGCCCGCCCCGCGAACCACTCGGCCCGTCGGCCAAAGCTCCCGGGCCACCCGGCGCACCTGGCCCATCACCCGGCGCCCCCGGCCCGTCACCCGACCCACCCCCGACGGCGTGCACCGCCCGACCCCGCCCATGGGCCGCCCGAACGTGCCGCAAGTCCTGCGCGAGCCGACACCCATCTCGCAGCTTCGCCTCCAACCGGTCCACCTCGTCCGCCGAGTGGCTGCCCGGACACGCGTGGGCCCGCTGGATCTCGTCCCGGGTCTTCTCATTGACCGCCTCGACGACCCGCAGCCGTATCCGGGCGATCCGTTCGTCCCCATCCATGGCGTACGCGGTCCCAGGGGCAACGGCCATCCCCAGTACGAGGAGCGTCGCGGGGGCCACGGCAATCCGAAGAAGAGACCTCATGGCCGCCACGCTAGGGCGAACCACGCCCCCGCCAGATCGGCCGTTCCGCCAGCCCCGCCTCGGCCGAAAGCACGAGGCCAGGGGCGTACGGCGCCCCTCGGACCGGCCCGCTCCGGGCCGTCGGCCGAGGGTTGACACGCTCTTCCCCGGTACGTAATGTTCTCCGAGTTGTCCGACGTGAGCGCCGACCCCGGTCGGTCCCCGGACAGCCATTCCGCACCAACCACTTCTCATGAACGACACCTCGTCGTCTCATTTTTCGTGCGCTTTTGCGAAATGAGGAATCCGCGTTCGAGGACGCGCCCCGATTGGCGTCGGGGCCCAGGATTCCGCTAATGTCTCACTTGTCGAAACGGCCCAACAGCCGTGAAGACAAGCCGACTTGGCCCCGGGAGACCGGGAATCGGGCCCGAAAGGATCTGATAGAGTCGGAGCCGCCGGAAAGGGGAACCCGATAGGGAGAACCGGAAAGGCGCCGAGGAAATCGGACACGAAAGCGTCTGATAGAGTCGGGAACACGAAATACCGAAGGGAAGCGCCCGGAGGAAAGCCCGAGAGGGTGAGTACGAAGGAAGCGTCCGTTCCTTGAGAACTCAACAGCGTGCCAAAAGTCAACGCCAGATTGACAACCCCGTATCCACTCCGGTGGATCGAGGTTCCTTTGAAAAGTCCTGTCGGTCTTCGTGGTCGGCAGGCGATTACACAGCGAGGACGCTGTGGACGGGCCGCCTTATTCCGGTGGTTCCGTCCCGCTCTTACGTGATGTGTGCACCCGATTACGGGTAAACATTCATGGAGAGTTTGATCCTGGCTCAGGACGAACGCTGGCGGCGTGCTTAACACATGCAAGTCGAACGATGAAGCCCTTCGGGGTGGATTAGTGGCGAACGGGTGAGTAACACGTGGGCAATCTGCCCTTCACTCTGGGACAAGCCCTGGAAACGGGGTCTAATACCGGATAACACTCCTCAGGGCATCTTGAGGGGTTAAAAGCTCCGGCGGTGAAGGATGAGCCCGCGGCCTATCAGCTTGTTGGTGGGGTAATGGCCTACCAAGGCGACGACGGGTAGCCGGCCTGAGAGGGCGACCGGCCACACTGGGACTGAGACACGGCCCAGACTCCTACGGGAGGCAGCAGTGGGGAATATTGCACAATGGGCGAAAGCCTGATGCAGCGACGCCGCGTGAGGGATGACGGCCTTCGGGTTGTAAACCTCTTTCAGCAGGGAAGAAGCGAAAGTGACGGTACCTGCAGAAGAAGCGCCGGCTAACTACGTGCCAGCAGCCGCGGTAATACGTAGGGCGCAAGCGTTGTCCGGAATTATTGGGCGTAAAGAGCTCGTAGGCGGCTTGTCACGTCGGATGTGAAAGCCCGGGGCTTAACCCCGGGTCTGCATTCGATACGGGCTAGCTAGAGTGTGGTAGGGGAGATCGGAATTCCTGGTGTAGCGGTGAAATGCGCAGATATCAGGAGGAACACCGGTGGCGAAGGCGGATCTCTGGGCCATTACTGACGCTGAGGAGCGAAAGCGTGGGGAGCGAACAGGATTAGATACCCTGGTAGTCCACGCCGTAAACGTTGGGAACTAGGTGTTGGCGACATTCCACGTCGTCGGTGCCGCAGCTAACGCATTAAGTTCCCCGCCTGGGGAGTACGGCCGCAAGGCTAAAACTCAAAGGAATTGACGGGGGCCCGCACAAGCAGCGGAGCATGTGGCTTAATTCGACGCAACGCGAAGAACCTTACCAAGGCTTGACATATACCGGAAACGGCTAGAGATAGTCGCCCCCTTGTGGTCGGTATACAGGTGGTGCATGGCTGTCGTCAGCTCGTGTCGTGAGATGTTGGGTTAAGTCCCGCAACGAGCGCAACCCTTGTTCTGTGTTGCCAGCATGCCCTTCGGGGTGATGGGGACTCACAGGAGACTGCCGGGGTCAACTCGGAGGAAGGTGGGGACGACGTCAAGTCATCATGCCCCTTATGTCTTGGGCTGCACACGTGCTACAATGGCCGGTACAAAGAGCTGCGATGCCGCGAGGCGGAGCGAATCTCAAAAAGCCGGTCTCAGTTCGGATTGGGGTCTGCAACTCGACCCCATGAAGTCGGAGTTGCTAGTAATCGCAGATCAGCATTGCTGCGGTGAATACGTTCCCGGGCCTTGTACACACCGCCCGTCACGTCACGAAAGTCGGTAACACCCGAAGCCGGTGGCCCAACCCCTTGTGGGAGGGAGCTGTCGAAGGTGGGACTGGCGATTGGGACGAAGTCGTAACAAGGTAGCCGTACCGGAAGGTGCGGCTGGATCACCTCCTTTCTAAGGAGCACAGCACCGTCTGTAGACACATGTTCTACACGGTCAGCTCATGGGTGGAACGTTGACTATTCGGCACTCCCGGTCAACTCGGGCCGTAAGTACTGCTCTTCGGAGCGTGGAACACGGAACGAGACGATGGGGAGAGCCGGGCACGCTGTTGGGTATCTGAAGGTACGGCCGAAAGGCTTGAGTCCTTCAGTGCCGGCCCCAGTGAACTCGAACCGGTTGGTTCGGGGTGGTGGGTGGCTGGTCGTTGTTTGAGAACTGCACAGTGGACGCGAGCATCTGTGGCCAAGTTTTTAAGGGCGCACGGTGGATGCCTTGGCACCAGGAACCGATGAAGGACGTGGGAGGCCACGATAGTCCCCGGGGAGCCGTCAACCAGGCTTTGATCCGGGGGTTTCCGAATGGGGAAACCCGGCAGTCGTCATGGGCTGTCACCCATACCTGAACACATAGGGTATGTGGAGGGAACGAGGGGAAGTGAAACATCTCAGTACCCTCAGGAAGAGAAAACAACCGTGATTCCGGGAGTAGTGGCGAGCGAAACCGGATGAGGCCAAACCGTATGCGTGTGATACCCGGCAGGGGTTGCGCATGCGGGGTTGTGGGATCTCTCTTTCACAGTCTGCCGGCTGTGAGGCGAGTCAGAAACCGTTGGTGTAGGCGAAGGACATGCGAAAGGTCCGGCGTAGAGGGTAAGACCCCCGTAGCTGAAACATCAACGGCTCGTTTGAGAGACACCCAAGTAGCACGGGGCCCGAGAAATCCCGTGTGAATCTGGCGGGACCACCCGCTAAGCCTAAATATTCCCTGGTGACCGATAGCGGATAGTACCGTGAGGGAATGGTGAAAAGTACCGCGGGAGCGGAGTGAAATAGTACCTGAAACCGTGTGCCTACAAGCCGTGGGAGCGTCGCTGTATGTGCTTGCACATATAGTCGTGACTGCGTGCCTTTTGAAGAATGAGCCTGCGAGTTAGCGGTGTGTAGCGAGGTTAACCCGTGTGGGGAAGCCGTAGCGAAAGCGAGTCCGAACAGGGCGATTGAGTTGCACGCTCTAGACCCGAAGCGGAGTGATCTAGCCATGGGCAGGTTGAAGCGGCTGTAAGAGGTCGTGGAGGACCGAACCCACCAGGGTTGAAAACCTGGGGGATGACCTGTGGTTAGGGGTGAAAGGCCAATCAAACTCCGTGATAGCTGGTTCTCCCCGAAATGCATTTAGGTGCAGCGTCGTGTGTTTCTTGCCGGAGGTAGAGCACTGGATAGGCGATGGGCCCTACCGGGTTACTGACCTTAGCCAAACTCCGAATGCCGGTAAGTGAGAGCGCGGCAGTGAGACTGTGGGGGATAAGCTCCATGGTCGAGAGGGAAACAGCCCAGAGCATCGACTAAGGCCCCTAAGCGTACGCTAAGTGGGAAAGGATGTGGAGTCGCAGAGACAACCAGGAGGTTGGCTTAGAAGCAGCCACCCTTGAAAGAGTGCGTAATAGCTCACTGGTCAAGTGATTCCGCGCCGACAATGTAGCGGGGCTCAAGCGTACCGCCGAAGTCGTGTCATTCCAGCACATACCCCCAACGGGGGCTGGGATGGGTAGGGGAGCGTCGTGTGCCGGGTGAAGCCGCAGCGGAAGCTAGTGGTGGACGGTTCACGAGTGAGAATGCAGGCATGAGTAGCGATACACACGTGAGAAACGTGTGCGCCGATTGACTAAGGGTTCCTGGGTCAAGCTGATCTGCCCAGGGTAAGTCGGGACCTAAGGCGAGGCCGACAGGCGTAGTCGATGGACAACCGGTTGATATTCCGGTACCCGCTTTGAAACGCCCAATATCGAGCCCATTAATGCTAAGGCCGTGAAGCCGCCCTGATCTCTTCGGAGTTGAGGGGAGTGGTGGAGCCGCTGACCCAAGGTGGTAGTAGGTAAGCGATGGGGTGACGCAGGAAGGTAGTCCAGCCCGGGCGGTGGTTGTCCCGGGGTAAGGGTGTAGGACGTTGTCTAGGCAAATCCGGACAACACATAGTCTGAGACCTGATGCCGAGCCGATTGTGGTGAAGTGGATGATCCTATGCTGTCGAGAAAAGCCTCTAGCGAGTTTCATGGCGGCCCGTACCCTAAACCGACTCAGGTGGTCAGGTAGAGAATACCGAGGCGTTCGGGTGAACTATGGTTAAGGAACTCGGCAAAATGCCCCCGTAACTTCGGGAGAAGGGGGGCCATCACCGGTGATAGCACTTGCTGCTTGAGCTGGGGGTGGCCGCAGAGACCAGCGAGAAGCGACTGTTTACTAAAAACACAGGTCCGTGCGAAGCCGTAAGGCGATGTATACGGACTGACGCCTGCCCGGTGCTGGAACGTTAAGGGGACCGGTTAGTCACATTTCGGTGTGGCGAAGCTGAGAACTTAAGCGCCAGTAAACGGCGGTGGTAACTATAACCATCCTAAGGTAGCGAAATTCCTTGTCGGGTAAGTTCCGACCTGCACGAATGGCGTAACGACTTCTCGACTGTCTCAACCATAGGCCCGGTGAAATTGCACTACGAGTAAAGATGCTCGTTTCGCGCAGCAGGACGGAAAGACCCCGGGACCTTTACTACAGTTTGATATTGGTGTTCGGTTCGGCTTGTGTAGGATAGGTGGGAGACTTTGAAGCGGCCACGCCAGTGGTTGTGGAGTCGTCGTTGAAATACCACTCTGGTCGTGCTGGATGTCTAACCTCGGTCCGTGATCCGGATCAGGGACAGTGTCTGATGGGTAGTTTAACTGGGGCGGTTGCCTCCTAAAGAGTAACGGAGGCGCCCAAAGGTTCCCTCAGCCTGGTTGGCAATCAGGTGTTGAGTGTAAGTGCACAAGGGAGCTTGACTGTGAGACCGACGGGTCGAGCAGGGACGAAAGTCGGGACTAGTGATCCGGCGGTGGCTTGTGGAAGCGCCGTCGCTCAACGGATAAAAGGTACCCCGGGGATAACAGGCTGATCTTCCCCAAGAGTCCATATCGACGGGATGGTTTGGCACCTCGATGTCGGCTCGTCGCATCCTGGGGCTGGAGTCGGTCCCAAGGGTTGGGCTGTTCGCCCATTAAAGCGGTACGCGAGCTGGGTTTAGAACGTCGTGAGACAGTTCGGTCCCTATCCGCTGCGCGCGCAGGAACATTGAGAAGGGCTGTCCCTAGTACGAGAGGACCGGGACGGACGAACCTCTGGTGTGCCAGTTGTCCTGCCAAGGGCATGGCTGGTTGGCTACGTTCGGAAAGGATAACCGCTGAAAGCATCTAAGCGGGAAGCCTGCTTCGAGATGAGTGTTCCCACCTCCTTGAGAGGGTAAGGCTCCCAGTAGACGACTGGGTTGATAGGCCAGATGTGGAAGCCCGGTAACGGGTGGAGCTGACTGGTACTAATAGGCCGAGGGCTTGTCCTCAGTTGCTCGCGTCCACTGTGTTTGTTCTGAAGCAATGAACTCCCGCATGCCCTGATGGGGTGTGTGCCGGTTGAGTTCAACTTCATAGTGTTTCGGTGGTCATAGCGTTAGGGAAACGCCCGGTTACATTCCGAACCCGGAAGCTAAGCCTTTCAGCGCCGATGGTACTTCAGGGGGGACCCTGTGGGAGAGTAGGACGCCGCCGAACAAATTTTGGGGAAAGCCCCGCACCAGACCCTCCAGGGTCCCGGTGCGGGGCTTTTCTGCGTTTAAGGTCGAGTCATGCGCTATGACCTCATCATCTTCGACAACGACGGCGTGCTCGTCGACAGCGAGCCCATCTCGAACACCATCCTGTCCGGGTACCTCACGGAGCTCGGCCACGCCACCTCGTACGAGGATTCCCTGCGTGACTACATGGGGGCCGCCGTCCACCGCGTACACGACCTCATCGAGGAGCGGACCGGGCGGAAGCTGCCGGCGGACTTCGACGAGACGCTGCACGCGCGGATCTTCGCCGCGTTCGAGCGGGAGCTCCAGCCCGTCCCGGGAGTCACCGACGTCCTGGGCAAGCTCGTCGCCGAAGGGGTGCCGTACTGCGTGGCGTCGTCGGGGACGCACGAGCGGATCAGAGTGGGGCACCGGCGCACCGGGCTCGACGAGTGGTTCGAGGAGGAGTGGGTGTTCTCCGCGGAGGACGTCGGGCGGGGCAAGCCGGCGCCGGACCTGTTCCTGCGTGCGGCCGAACGCATGGGGGTCGCGCCCGAACGGTGTGTCGTCATCGAGGACAGCCGGCTCGGGATCGAGGCCGCGCGGGCCGCGGGCATGGACGTGTACGCCTTCACGGCGATGACGCCCGCCGACCGCCTCGAGGGCGCCAACGGGCACTTCGGGGACATGGGACAGCTGCTCGGATTGCTCGCGTGATCTCTCTACCCAGGAGTAAGTAACGGCCCTAGGCTGTGCCGCCATGACAGACCCACGCCTGCGGCACGGCAAGGCGTCCCTGGCGGTGAGCTTCTTCGCGCAGGGCATGGCCTTCGCCCTCCTGGTGACCCGGATCCCCGCGATCCAGGACCGGTACGGGATATCCGACGGTCTGCTCCCCGCCTTCCTCGCGGCCGTGCCGATCCTCGCGGGGGTCGGCAGCGTCTGCACCGAGCACCTGGTCAAGCGGGTCCGGCCCAGCGCGGTGCTGCGGTTCGCGCAGCCCGCCGTGCTGCTCGCGCTGCTCGGAGCCGGGGCCGGTGACCGGATGTGGCAGGCCGCGCTGTCGCTCGGCGCGTTCGGGCTCGCGGTGGGCGCGCTCGACGCCTCCATGAACATGCTGGGGGTCAGCCTCCAGCGGACGTACGGGCGCAGCATCATGCTCGGGTTCCACGCCTCGTACAGTCTCGGCGGGATCGGTGGCGCCTCGCTGGCCTGGGCGGGGGCGCACTGGCAGCTTTCGCTGCTGGTGTCGTATCTGCCGGTCGTGGGCGTGCTGCTGCCGGTGTGTCTGATCGCGAGCCGTTGGTACGCGGACGGGGAGCCGGGCGTCGTCGAGGTCGTGGACGGGGGCGACGCGACGGTCAAGCCGCTCGTCTTCCGGCTGCTGCTGCCGCTCTGTCTCGTGATGAGCTTCGCGTACATCGGGGACTCGACCGTCTCCAACTGGAGTGCCAAGTACCTCCAGGACACGCTGGGCAGTTCCGAGCAGCTGTCGACCGTTCCGTACAACGTCTACATGGTGACGACGCTGCTCGGGCGGGCGGCGGGGGACTTCGGGGTGCGGCGGTTCGGGGCGGTGGCGGTGGTGCGGGTGGGGACGGTGCTGGCGGCGCTCGGGTTCGCCGTGGTCGCGGTCGCGCCGGGGCCCTGGGTGGGGATGGCCGGATTCACGCTGCTCGGGTTCGGGCTGTGTGTGATCGTGCCGCAGACGTTCGCGGCGGCGGGGCGGCTGTTCCCGGGGGCCAGCGACGCGGCGGTGGCCCGGCTCAACATCTTCAATTACGTGGGTTTCCTCGTCGGCTCGCCGCTCGTCGGGGCGCTCGGGGACGCCTGGAGCTACCGGGGCGCGATGCTGGTGCCGATGGTCCTGGTGCTGTTGACGCTGGTGTACGCCCGCTCGTTCGGCTCCGAGGGCGCCCGATACGGTGGCGGGCATGAACGGCCGCGCACTGTTGATGTGGGATGAAGCTGTCACGCGCTACGACTTCGGGTCGAGCCATCCGATGGACCCGGTGCGCCTCGCGCTGACCATGGGTCTGGTGCGGGCGTACGGGCTCGATCGGCAGGTGGACGTCGTCGCCGCGCCGCCGGCCGGGGATTCGACGCTGCGGCTGGTGCACCGGCAGGACTATGTGGACGCGGTACGGGCCGCGTCGGCGGACCCGCGTGCGGCCGACGCCTCGTACGGGCTCGGGACGATGGACGATCCCGCTTTTGCCGGGATGCACGAGGCCTCCGCGCTGATCGCGGGCCAGTCGGTCGCGGCGGCCGAGGCGGTGTGGGCGGGGGAGGCCGCGCACGCGGTGAACTTCGCGGGCGGGCTGCACCACGCGATGCCGGGCGGGGCGGCCGGGTTCTGCGTCTACAACGACGCCGCCCTCGCGATCGCGCGGCTGTTGGAGCTGGGGGTCGAGCGGGTCGCGTACGTGGACGTCGACGTGCACCACGGGGACGGGGTGCAGGCGGCGTTCTGGGAGGATCCCCGGGTCCTGACGATCTCGCTGCACGAGCATCCCCGGACGCTGTTCCCCGGGACGGGGTGGCCCGAGGAGACCGGGGCGGACGGGCCCGGCGAGGGCTGTGCGGTCAATCTCGCGCTGCCGGCGGGGACGGGGGACGAGGGGTGGGTGCGGGCGTTCCACGCGGTGGTGCCGGAGCTCATCGCCGATTTTCGGCCACAGGTGCTGGTCACCCAGCATGGGGCCGATACGCACTTCGAGGATCCGCTGGCCCATCTGGCCGTGTCGCTCGACGCGCAGCGGGCGGTGCAGGAGGCCTGTCACTCGTTGGCGCACGAGTACGTGCCGGGGGCGAAGTGGGTCGCGCTCGGGGGTGGGGGGTATGCGGTGGTGGATGTCGTGCCGCGGTCCTGGACGCATCTGGTGGGGATCGCGGGGCATGCGCCCGTCGCTCCCGAGTCGGTGATTCCTTCGTCCTGGCGGGATGAAGTGTTCGCGCGTACGCGGGAGTTGGGGCCGGGGCGGATGACGGATGGGCGGGGGGTTTCCTGGCGGGCGTGGGATGCGGGGTATGACCCTGCGGATCGGCTTGATCAGGCGGTGTTGGCTACGCGGCGGGCGGTGTTTCCGTTGCGGGGGTTGTTGGCCTAGCGGGTTTTCCCCACCCCGCCGCCCGCCCCCTGGGGCTCCGCCCCAGACCCCGTATCGCGCCTGAAGGGCGCTCGTCCTCAATCGCCGGACGGGCTGAGATGCTGGCCAGCACCGACCCGCTAGGGGCGCGGGGAACTGCGCGACCAGCCACGCACGGTCCGCAGACGAAAACGGGTTTTCAGGGGCGCGGGGAACTGCGCAAAAAAGGGGGGCGGGGGCCGCGCCCCCGTTACGCCAACTGTGGGGTTGGGGGAGGAAATTGGGGTGGGGGCGGGGTGGTTGCGGGAGCATCGTCGGGTGTTGAGCATCGCGGCGCTCCGGGCGCACCTTCTGGCGGCCAGGCTGGCCGGGCCGGTGGCCACGTCGCGGGAGGAGAGTCTGCGCAGCTACCGGCTGTTCGCCGCCCGCGACCCCCGCGTCATGATCGGGCTCGACCCCGAACACGGCTGGGGCGAACGGGACTTGCTGCGCCTGATGGCGGACAAGTGCGGGGTGAGCGACGACCCGGGCCATGTGAGCGGGCCCGATGTCATCGACCCCGAGCGGACGTTGGCGGGGCTCGACGCCTTCGCGGTGCGGCTCGGCGAGGTGGCCGCGCGCCGTGGCGCGGTGCTGCTCGGGACCGGGCATCCGCACCGTCTGCTCGGCTTCTACGCCGCTCTGGCGGACGCTTTGTCGGCAGCGGGATGCCCTGTTATCACCCCCGCGCAGGGCAGCTCTGTCGACATAACGACCCGGTTCGGGGTACGTACGTACAACCTTGACTACGTACGGGGAGTCGCGTTGGTGCGGGAACCCGGCGCGCGGGGTGCCGGGAGCGAGACCGGCGCGCACTCCCATTCCCCGCTGCCGGTTCGGGTCGCCCTGGGGGCCGCGGCGGGGGCCTCTGGGCAGGTTCCCGAGTTGGTGATCGGGGACCACGGATGGGTCTGCGGAGCAGGTCAGCTGGGTATCGAGGCGGTTGGTCTGGCCGATACGGACGACCCCGCGCTGTTCGTCGGTGAGGCCGAGGGGCGGGTGGCCGTGGCCGTTCCGCTTGATGACGCCGTGCGGTCCGATTACTACCGGCCGCTTACTCGCTATGTACTCAATCGGGCGTGTCTGTCACAGTAGGCGGCCGATGGGGGCTCCTCTTCCCCACTCGCACCACCCGCCCCTACTCTGGGGAGTGAGCGCACAGCGACGTTGAGTCACCGGAGGGGAAGCCGGTGCGCGTTGGGTGCGGAAGGTACAGGTGGGTCATGACTGCTGGGAGTGACAGGCCTCTCAATGAGGTCAAGTTCCTGACCGTGGCGGAAGTCGCCTCGGTGATGCGAGTGTCCAAGATGACCGTGTACCGCTTGGTGCACAGCGGCCATCTGCCGGCGATCCGGGTGGGCAGGTCCTTCCGGGTCCCGGAGCAAGCAGTTCACGAGTATCTCCGCGAGTCCTTCGTGGGGGTGGAGACGGCCTGAGGGAGCACCACGCTCCCCTCGGATTACGTCCCTCACTCGGCGGCAGGTAGGCTAGGCCGACGTAGGTCGTGTGGGCCCAGACGCCCCGCACCGAGTGAGAAGAAGTGAGCGAGGGTAGTCGTGGGCTCTGTTATCAAGAAGCGGCGCAAGCGGATGGCCAAGAAGAAGCACCGCAAGCTGCTCAAGCGCACGCGCGTTCAGCGTCGCAACAAGAAGTAAGCGAGCGCTGTTCGTGAGATCGCAGCCCTCCCACCGCATCGTCGGTGGGAGGGCTGTGGCGTACCCGGACGCGGTTTCTCGTACCCGGACACGGTTTCTCGGCCATGCGGGCGCCGGGGGCCGTCACCGCGTGACATCCAGCCGCTACGGTGGCGCAGAGGGCGTAGGGACGTACCGAAGGCCGAAGGAAGGCGCTGATCTTGGGGAAGGTCGTGCTCGTCACCGGAGTGGCCCGGCAGCTCGGAGGCCGTCTCGTACGGCGGATCCAGTGTGATCCCGAGGTCGACCGGGTGATCGGGGTCGATGTCGTCGCTCCGGGCCATCAGCTCGGTGGCGCCGATTTCGTACAGGCGGACATCCGCCAGCCGGCGATCGCGAAGGTGCTCGCGGAACACGGTGTGGACACCGTGGTGCACATGGACGTGACGGGGACACCGCTGGGCTCGGGCGGTGGGCGCACCTCGGTCAAGGAGACCAACGTCATCGGCACGATGCAGCTGCTCGGCGCCTGTCAGAAGTCGCCGACGGTCAAGAGGCTCGTCGTGAAGTCGAGTACGAGCGTGTACGGGTCCGCGCCGCGCGACCCCGCGGTGTTCACCGAGACGACCCCGCCCAAGTCGCTGCCCAGCGGCGGCTTCGCGAAGGACGCCGTCGAGGTCGAGGGGTATGTGCGCGGCTTCGCCCGGCGCCGGCCGGACGTCGCGGTCTGTGTGCTCCGGTTCGCCAACATCCTGGGGCCGAGCGCCGACTCGCCGCTCGCCGAGTACTTCTCGCTGCCGGTCCTCCCGACGGTGCTCGGCTACGACCCGCGGCTCCAGTTCGTCCACGAGGACGATGTGATCGACGTGCTGCGGATCGCCTCGGGCGAGCCCCGGCGCTCCACGCTCAACAGCGGGACCTTCAACGTGGCGGGGGAGGGCGTGCTGCTCCTGTCGCAGTGTTCACGGCGGCTCGGGCGGCCCACGGTGCCGGTGTTGCTGCCGGCCGTGCGCTGGGTGGGCAGCGCGCTCAGGACGGTGGGGGTGACCGACTTCTCGCCCGAGCAGATTCGTTTGCTCACCCACGGCAGGGTGGTCAGCACCGTCCAGATGCGCGAGACACTGGGCTTTGAACCCAAGTACACGACGGCCGAGACGTTCGCGGACTTCGCCCGCAGCCGGGGGCCGGGGCTGCTGCCGCCGGACACGCTGGCCAGGGCCGTGGACCGGGTGGCGGGGCTGCCGTTCGCGTCCTTCCCCGGCGGGGCACCCGCCGGGGCCGCCGCCCCCACGCCCACCCCCTCGAACGCGGAATGAGGAGCGCACCAACGATGGCGGACGCCAAGGTCATCCCGTTCGACGACGACCGCTCGCGCCAGAGCGCGCAGCGCACCGGTCGCAGGCGCTCGGTTCCGGGCCGCCGCAAGGCCGAGCCCGGGCCGCCGCCGCTGCCGGCGCCCTCCTCCCCGGTCAGTGCCCTCCCGGGCGCGCAGGGGGCCGCGGAGCGGGCTTCCGGGGCCGACGCCGCGCCCGGCCAGGAGCAGCGCGGCAGTTGGGACCGCCGGATCGCGGGCGGCCTGTCGTTCCTGCGGCGGCGGATCACCGGCGAGTACGACGTCGACGAGTTCGGCTACGACAAGGAGCTCACCGACCAGGTCCTGATGTCGGTGCTGCGGCCGGTCTTCGACAAGTACTTCCGGGTGGAGGTGAAGGGCGTCGAGAACATTCCCGCCGAGGGCGGGGCGCTGGTCGTCGCCAACCACTCAGGGACGCTGCCGCTGGACGGGCTGATGATGCAGGTCGCCGTCCACGACCACCACCCGGCGGGGCGCCATCTGCGGCTGCTCGCGGCCGACCTGGTGTTCATGCTGCCGGTCGTCAACGAGCTGGCCCGCAAGGCCGGGCACACGCTGGCCTGTTCCGAGGACGCCCAGGCGCTCCTGGAGCGGGGCGAGGTCGTGGGGGTGATGCCCGAGGGGTTCAAGGGCATCGGCAAGCCGTTCGGCGAGCGGTACAAGTTGCAGCGCTTCGGGCGGGGCGGCTTCGTGTCGACCGCGCTGAGGGCGGGCACGCCCATCGTGCCGTGCTCGATCGTGGGGGCCGAGGAGATCTACCCGATGATCGGGAACGCCAAGACGCTGGCCCGGCTGCTCGGCTTTCCGTACTTCCCGATCACGCCGACGTTCCCCTGGCTGGGGCCGGCCGGTCTGGTGCCGCTGCCGACGAAGTGGACGATCCAGTTCGGCGAGCCGATCCCGACGGACGGCTATCCGCCGGAGGCGGCCGAGGACCCGATGCTGATGTTCAACCTCACCGACCAGGTGCGGGAGCAGATCCAGCACACGCTGTACAAGCTGCTGGTGCAGCGGCGGTCCGTGTTCTTCTGAGGTGTCCGCACGCGCACGGGAGGGGCCGGGGATCTTCTTCCCGGCCCCTCCCGCGTTCGCGTATGTCTCCTACTCCGGGTTCTCCGGATGGATGTTCAGGTCCGGCAGCAGACCCGGCAGGAGCGGGGGCAGCGTGACGTCCGGGACGGGCGGTTTGGGGGGCTTGGCGGGCGGGGCCGGGGTGGCGCTGCCCGTGCCCGGCTCGAACAGGCCGCCGGTGTTGCCGCCCAACAGGCCCTCGCCGGAAGGGGAGCCGGAGCCGGACGGCTGTTGCGGCTTTCCGCTCTGGCCGGGGGTGGTGTGGCCGGAGCCGGTGGACGAGGACGGCGCGGACGGGCGGGTCGCGCCCGAGGTGCCGCCGGGGTGCGAGGTGCCTTGACGGGTGTGCGTCTTGGACGACGTCTTGGGCAGCAGCGACTGGAGCGGCTTGACCTCTTGGTCTATGGCGGCGAAGACCGAGCTCACCTGGTTGCCGACGTCGGTCAGCTGGGGAGGCAGCTTGCCGCGGAGTTTGCTCCAGCTCTCGCGGTGGGCCTCGGAGAAGGAGTTCAGGGCCGCGATCGGTTCGAGTGAGCCGTCCCGGGCGTAGGCCTGGTGCAGGAGACGGTGGGCCTCGGAGGCGTCGTGCTCCATGCCGCTGAGGGCGCGGCGGACCTCGCCGAGCTGCTCGTGGTCGAGGTCGCCCGCGCGGCCTCTTTCCATCAGACGTCTCGCCTCCGAGAGCCGGGTCGAGGCCTGATCGAGGTAGAGCACTCCTCGGCTGGCGTCGTCGTCGGCCATGGTGAGCTTGAGGTCCTCCATGCCCCGCTTCAGCCCGTACAGGGAATCACCGGGCAGGGCGTCGGAACTGGCAGCGGCCACGCCGCTGAACGCTCCCGCGGCCACACCGATGCTCAGTCCGCCCGCCGCGATGCCCTTGGACCAGCGGGAGCGGGGTCGCAATTTCCGGAGCGACGTCGCCCGATGGGCGCCGCGGCCGGTCCGCTGCTCGGGCACCTGAGGGTCGGCGGCAGCGCCGCCGGCGAACATCCGCTCCATCTCGGCCATGAGCAGCGTGCGCTGCTCGACCTTGACCTGCGGGTCCATTTCCGGTTTCGGCAGTTCGCCGAGCCCACCCGCCAGGGTCAACAGCCTGCCGGTCTCGGCCTGTTCGGCCGGCCCGGTCTCGGGTGTCTCCTGGTCGGCCGCCGAGGCTTCTTCCAGGGCCTGGGCGAAGGCGTTCGCCCGCCGGTGCGCCGATACGTTCGCGATCACTGGCGGCACCTCCTCTCATCATCACGGTCGACTCCCCAAGGGGCCTGGAAGGTTGCACGCCTTGAGCACATCCACACGATCGAGTGAGCGGCCATGGACATGGCGTGACCACAGGGAGCCTTCATCCCGCACAACGACGGACGCGGCACTTGGGTTACGGACGGAGGATGATCGGACCACAGCGTCATCGAGGGCTCACGGACGGTGAGTTGGACCCGCCGGGCGGGCGGGTCGGCGGGTGGGGTCCAAACGGGCCGTTGATCAGCGGGCGTCGTCCGGCAGGAGCCGGGCCAGCGTGCGTACCGCTCGGTACTGGAGGGTCTTGATGGCGCCCTCGTTCTTGCCCATGACACGGGCGGTCTCGGCGACCGAGAGGCCCTGGAGGAAGCGCAGGGTGACGCACTCCTGCTGCTGTGGATTGAGCTTGCGTACGGCTTCGAGCAGGGCGGCGTTGGAGAGGGACTCCAGGACGGAGTCCTCGGGGGAGCGCTCGACCTCGTTGGCGTCGAGCATTTCGCCGGTGGTCACTTCGAGCCGGAAACGGCTCGACTTGAAGTGGTCGGCGACCAGGTTGCGCGCGATCGTGACCAGCCAGGCGCCGAAGTCACGGCCCTGCCAGGTGAAGGTGGAGATCCGGCGCAGGGCGCGCAGGAACGTCTCGCTGGTGAGGTCCTCGGCCGTCGCCTTGCCGCCGACGCGGTAGTAGATGTAGCGGTAGACCGTGTCGCTGTACTGGTCGTACAGCCGGCCGAAGGCGTCGGCCTCGCCGGCCTGTGCGCGCTCGACGAGATCCATCATGCGGGCGCTGTCGCTGTCGGCGGTGGGCCGGCGGGCGGTGGGCGTCGCGGACGTGCCCGTGCTGCGGCCGCCGCTCCGTCTACCGACTGCGGCACCACCGTCGGCCAGGGCATAACAGGGCCCGACGGGTGTTGCGGTGGCGAAGGCAGGGGCGCCGGCGTACGCGGTGGGGACGAAGACGCGCAGGCGGTCGACGACCGCCCCGCGCAGCGTAGCCAGGCCCGAGGCGTCAACCCCGACGTGTGGGTACACGGGACTCCCAGAGGCAGAGCTTCCATCACGTGCAGTGCGGAACCGTTCACCCATCGTGGCGATGTGCGGGGTTCCGGATTGCGTCTGAGGAGAATAACGCTTCGTGCAGGGAGCGCTACACCCAGTTGCTCAAATCGTCGATTCCGTCGCTTCTGTTACGTCTATGCGGCTATTCAAGTCGCACATAGTGAGCAGAACTTGATCGGATTACTTTCGGATCTGTCCGCGCCGGAGATCTGTTGTGCGCGCGTGCGGGCAACGGGGCAGGCGGGCCAAGGGGGCAGGGGCGAAACCCCCACAATCGAATATTCCGGCGGCCGACGACGGCCGGCGATCGCGAATGGCTGCGGACAGTGGCGAACGGGCGCCCGTCGGCGTCAGCGGCGGCGGCGGTGCAGGGCGATCGCGGCGACCGTGCCGCCCGCCAGTGCGCCGACCCCGGCGGCGGCCGGGATGCCGACCTTCGCGGCCTTGCGGCCGGTGCGGTAGTCCCGCAGCCGCCACTCGCGCTCGCGGGCGTGCTTGCGGAGTTTGGCGTCGGGGTTGACGGCGTAGGGGTGGCCGACGAGCGAGAGCATCGGGATGTCGTTGTGCGAATCGCTGTACGCGGCGCACCGGCTGAGGTCGAGGCCCTCGGCGGCGGCCAGGGCCCGTACGGCCTCGGCCTTGGCGGGCCCGTGCAGGGGCTCGCCCACCAGGCGTCCCGTATAGACGCCGTCCACCGAC
Organism: Streptomyces hundungensis; assembly: GCF_003627815.1. NCBI lineage: Bacteria > Bacillati > Actinomycetota > Actinomycetes > Kitasatosporales > Streptomycetaceae > Streptomyces > Streptomyces hundungensis. Next base: position 3,811,842 of record NZ_CP032698.1, on the reverse strand, counting down.
TCGGCGACCGTGCCGAGCGCGCCGGTCAGGCCGAGGCGGCGGGCGATGATCGTGGCGGTCTCGACCGGGGCGGCCGTCACCAGCCAGACCTTCTGGCCCGCGTCGAGGTGGGCCTGGGCCAGCGCGCGGGTGCCGGGCCAGATGCGGTCGGCCATGTACTCGTCGTAGATCTCCTCGCCGATCGACATGAGCTCGGAGACGCGGTGGCCCTTGACGATGGACAGCGCGCTGTCGCGGGCGTCCTGCATGTGCTCGGGGTCCTCGACGCCGGCCAGCCGGAACCAGGCCTGCTGCCAGGCGAAGCGGGCGAGTTCGCGGCGCTGGAAGAACTGCCTCTTGTAGAGGCCCCGGCCGAAGTGGAAGAGGGCGGCGCCCTGCATGACGGTGTTGTCGAGGTCGAAGAAGGCGGCGGCCAGGGCGTCCCCGACGACGGGGAACGTGGGCTCCGGCGGGAGCTCGTCGGCCCTGTCGCGGGCCGGTTCCACCAGCTCCGCGAGTTCCTGCGAGGACTTGCGGGCTGCCTCGGCTGCGGCCTCGCCGGCCAGCACGCTGCGCGCTGTCGCCGAGGGCCTACGACGGGTGAGCCATCCCAGTGCGGCCATGCCGTGAGCATAGCCAGTCTGTTCGGGCCCGCCCGACGCGCTGGGGATGCGATGGCGTGAACTCTGCCGGGCCATCGCGTTAAACGGACGATTCGGGCGTTATGGGTCCCGGGCCCGGCCGGGGTTGGACAATGGATGGCATGAGTCCCTTGCTGCGACGTACGAAGAAGCCGGGCGGGAACCCTGCCGACCGGGTGGTCACGCTGATCGGGAAGCCCGGTTGTCATCTGTGCGACGACGCCCAGGAGGTGATCGAGGCCGTGTGTGCCGAGACGGGCGCGTCCTGGGAGAAGAAGGACATCACTCAGGACGAGGCGCTGTACGAGGAGTACTGGGAGCAGATCCCGGTCGTGCTGGTCGACGGCGAGCGGCACACCTTCTGGCGCGTGGACCCGGCGCGTCTCAAAGGGGCACTGGCCGGCTGAACCGGGAGTGGTCGCGGGCCGCGGGCTGAACTGGCAAATGGTGGGGATCGCGATGGTTGCGGTTACCATCAAGGGTCGTTTTGCCATGGTTCGGGGGTATCGCTGTGAGGAGAGTGTGCGGCTTTGCCCTCTTCGGGTCCTGAACGGACTGAACCCGTCTGTGGTTCCGCGATCACGGCATCGACTCGCGTGAGCCCGGTCACTTTGCTCGGACAAAGCGGACACCATCTTTGTGCACGCGTTCACAAAGACATAGCCTGCATCCGACGGGGCGGCCCTGCGCCATGTGGCCGCCTACAGCCCCGCTCATCCCGCAGGAGCACCGTGGCAACTGGCCGAACTCACCGACCGGCGACCCGAAGCCGAGGAATCCCCGAGGCCACCGTCGCCAGGCTTCCGCTGTATCTGCGTGCGCTCACCGGACTCTCGGAGCGCTCCGTGCCGACGGTCTCCTCCGAGGAACTCGCGGCTGCCGCGGGGGTCAACTCCGCGAAGCTGCGCAAGGACTTCTCCTACCTCGGCTCGTACGGCACCCGTGGCGTGGGCTACGACGTCGAGTATCTCGTCTACCAGATCTCCCGTGAACTGGGTCTGACCCAGGACTGGCCGGTTGTGATCGTCGGTATCGGTAACCTCGGCGCCGCGCTCGCCAACTACGGCGGCTTCGCCTCGCGTGGTTTCCGGGTCGCGGCCCTGATAGACGCCGATCCGGCGATGGCCGGAAAGCCGGTGGCCGGGATGCCGGTGCAGCACACCGACGACCTGGAGAAGATCATCAGCGAGAACGGTGTCTCGATCGGGGTCATCGCGACCCCCGCGGGCGCCGCCCAGCAGGTCTGCGAGCGTCTGGTCGCGGCCGGGGTGACCTCCATCCTCAACTTCGCGCCGACCGTTCTGTCGGTGCCCGAGGGCGTCGACGTGCGCAAGGTCGACCTCTCCATCGAGCTCCAGATCCTCGCCTTCCACGAGCAGCGCAAGGCCGGCGAGGAAGCCGCCGTGGCCGAGGCCGCCGCCGCCGTGGTGCCGCCGGTGCGCGCCGCGGGCCATGGCCGGAAGGGACCGGACGGGGATCTGCCCGCCGTGATGCCGGCATGAGCCTTCTGGTCGTCGGCCTCAGCCACCGCAGCGCCCCGGTCAGCGTCCTGGAGCGGGCCTCCCTCTCCCCGGACGCGCAGGCCAAGCTGCTCCATGACACCCTCGCCGCCGAGCCCGCGGCCGAGGCGGCCGTGCTCGCCACCTGCAACCGCATCGAGCTGTACGCGGACGTGGACAAGTTCCACGCCGGTGTCGCCGAGCTCTCCACGCTGCTCGCCCAGCACAGCGGCGTCGGCCTGGAGGAGCTCACCCCTTATCTGTACGTGCACTACGAGGACCGGGCCGTCCACCACGTCTTCTCGGTGGCCTGCGGCCTCGACTCGATGGTCGTCGGCGAGGGGCAGATCCTCGGCCAGATCAAGGACACCCTGGCGCTCGGGCAGGAACTGCACACCGCCGGGCGGCTGTTGAACGACCTGTTCCAGCAGGCGCTGCGGGTCGGCAAGCGGGCGCACAGCGAGACCGGCATCGACCGGGCCGGGCAGTCGCTCGTCACCTTCGGTCTTGAGCAGCTCGCCGCGGGCGCGCCCGTCGAGGGCTGGGCCAAGGGCAAGCGGGCGCTGGTCATCGGCGCCGGCTCCATGTCCTCGCTCGCCGCCGCGACGCTGAGCCGGATCGGTGTCGAGGAGGTCGTGGTCGCCAACCGGACGCACGCCCGCGCCGAGCGGCTCGTGGAGATCCTCGGCGAGTCGGGCACGGCCGCGCGCGCCGTGGCGATGGCCGACGTCGCACGCGAACTGACACGAGTCGACATCGCGGTCTCCTGTACGGGGGCCACGGGTCTGGTGCTGACCGGCGAGGCGGTGGCCGAGGCCGTGGGCGAGAGCCTCACCGAGCCGGCGCCGGTCGCCGCGGTTGACGCCGCCGCGCACCTGGGGTGTCCCGTGGGCCTGACCGGAACGGCGGCCGCGGGTGCCGCGGTGGCCGGGTTCGGGGTGGTCGACGAGGCGCTCAGGGCCGATGGCGCGGCCGCCGCGGCGCCGACCACCGACGCCGACTCCCTTGAGCTGCACGGCAGTTGGGCCGAGAACACCCAGCGGCGCATCACGTATCCCCGTCGCGACATCCCCGTACAGGCAGGGCCCGTGAAGCTGGCGCTGCTCGACCTCGCCATGCCGCGGGACATCGACGCCGCCGCCCACCGGGTGCCCGGGGTGCGGCTCGTCGACATCGAGTCGCTCGCCGACGCCTCCGCCGACGCCCCGATGGCCGCCGACGTGGACCAGGTGCGCGCCATCGTCTCCGACGAGGTGGCCGCGTTCGGCGCCGCCCAGCGGGCCGCGCACATCACGCCCACCGTCGTGGCGCTGCGCGCCATGGCCGCCGAGGTGGTGGCCGGCGAGGTCGCGCGCCTGGAGGGCCGGCTGCCGGACCTCGACGCCAAGCAGCGCTCCGAGGTCACCCAGACCGTGCGCCGCGTCGTCGACAAGCTCCTGCACGCGCCGACCGTGCGGATCAAGCAGCTCGCCGCCGAGCCCGGCGGCGCCGGGTACGCGGACGCGCTGCGCACTCTCTTCGACCTCGACCCCGAGACGGTGGCCGCCGTCTCCCGGGCCGATCTGAACGACGCCGATGTCAAGAACCGAGGGCGGTCATGACCGAGAAAGCACTGAGACTCGGGACCAGGCGCAGCAAGCTCGCCATGGCCCAGTCCGGCCATGTGGCCGACGCCGTACGGCAGTTGACCGGCCGCCGGGTCGAGCTCGTGGAGATCACCACGTACGGCGACACCTCGCGTGAGCACTTGGCGCAGATCGGCGGCACCGGTGTGTTCGTCGTGGCGCTGCGCGACGCGCTGCTGCGCGGCGAGGTCGACTTCGCGGTGCACTCGCTCAAGGACCTGCCGACCGCCCACCACCCCGACCTGGTGCTCGCCGCGGTGCCGGTCCGCGAGGACCCGCGCGACGTGCTGGTCGCCCGGGACGGGCTGACCTTCGCCGAACTCCCGGACGGCGCCCGGGTGGGCACCGGTTCGCCGCGGCGGATGGCGCAGCTCAACGCGTACGCCCGCAGCCACGGGATGACGATCGAGACCGTGCCGATCCGCGGCAACATCGACACCCGCGTCGGATACGTCACCAAGGGCGAGCTCGACGCGGTGGTCCTGGCCGCCGCGGGGCTCAACCGCATCGGCCGCTCCGACGTCGTGACCGAGTCCCTGTCGGTCGACACCGTTTTGCCCGCCCCCGGCCAGGGGGCCCTGGCGATCGAGTGCACGGCAGCCAATGCCGACCTCGCCGCCGTGCTCGCCGAGCTCGACGACCCCTTCACCCGGGTCGCCGTGACCGCCGAGCGATCCCTGCTCGCCGCCCTGGAGGCCGGTTGCAGCGCACCTGTGGGCGCGCTGGCCGACGTTCTGGCCGACGGGCAGATTGTTCATGAGATGCGCCTGCGCGGAGTCGTCGGCAACCCCGACGGTTCCTCGCTGGTGCAGCTGTCCACCACCGGTCCCGTACCAACGTCGCACGACGAAGCGATGGCCCTCGGACGCGAACTCGCGGACGAGATGCTCGCCAAGGGTGCGGCCGGTCTTATGGGGGAGCGAGCACTTTGAGCCCCACCAACCACCCCACCGCAGCCGGAAACGTCACCTTCCTCGGTGCCGGTCCCGGTGACCCCGGTCTCCTGACGCTGCGCGCCGTGGAGGCGCTGGCGTCGGCCGATGTCCTGATCGCCGAGCCGGCCGTGCTCGACGTTGTTCGCGCGCACGCGCGGGCAGGTGTGGACACACCTCAGCTGACGATCATTGACGAGGCGTCAACAACCGCCGGGATCCCGGTGTTGCGGGACGCCGCCAATCTTGTCATGGAGGCCGCGCGCTCCGGCAGGCGGGTCGTCCGTGCGGTCGCCGGCGACCCGGGCCTCGACGGCGACGCCGCCGGCGAGATGCTGGCCTGCGCCTCCGAGGGCATCCCCTTCGAGGTGGTGCCGGGCGTCGCCGCCGCGGTCGGTGTGCCGGCGTACGCCGGTGTCCCGCTGCGCGGTTCCGGTGGCGCCGACGTCCGCTTCGTCGACGCCCGTACCGCCTCCGAGCGGTGCTGGGCCGAGGTCGGCGCGAGCGACGGCACGGTGGTGGTCTCCACGACCCTGGAGACCGTCGCGTCCGCCGCGGGCGAGCTGGTCTCGGCGGGCCGCAAGCCCGACACCCCGATGACGGTGACGATCGCGGGCACCACCACCCGCCAGCGGACCTGGTCCGCGACGCTGGGTTCGGTCGCCCAGGTGCTCAAGCAGGCGAAGGTGCTGCCTTCGCCGGACGGGCACCAGGCCGTCATAGCCGTGGTCGGCGAGCGCAGTGCCCCTGCCCAGCGCGACCCGCTCTCGTGGTTCGAGTCCAAGCCGCTCTTCGGCTGGCGGGTGCTCGTACCGCGTACCAAGGAGCAGTCGGCTTCGCTCTCCGACCAGCTGAGGTCGTACGGTGCCGTGCCGCACGAGGTGCCCACGATCGCCGTCGAACCGCCGCGCACGCCCCAGCAGATGGAGCGCGCGGTCAAGGGCCTGGTGACCGGACGGTACGAGTGGATCGCGTTCACCAGCGTCAACGCGGTGAAGGCGGTGCGCGAGAAGTTCGAGGAGTACGGGCTCGACGCGCGCGCGTTCGCGGGGATCAAGGTCGCCGCGGTCGGCGAGCAGACCGCGGCCTCGCTCGTGGAGTTCGGCGTGAAGCCGGACCTGGTGCCCAGCGGTGAGCAGTCGGCCGCCGGTCTCCTGGAGGACTGGCCGCCCTACGACCCGGTCTTCGACCCGATCGACCGCGTCTTCCTGCCCCGCGCCGACATCGCCACCGAGACGCTGGTGGCGGGTCTGATCGAGCTCGGCTGGGAGGTCGACGACGTCACCGCCTACCGGACGGTGCGGGCCTCGCCGCCGCCGGCCGACACCCGTGAGGCGATCAAGGGCGGCGGCTTCGACGCGGTCCTGTTCACCTCGTCCTCCACGGTGCGCAACCTGGTGGGCATCGCGGGCAAGCCGCACAACGTGACCGTCATCGCGTGCATCGGTCCCGCCACGGCGAAGACCGCGGAGGAGCACGGGCTGCGGGTGGACGTCATGGCTCCGGAACCGTCCGTGCACAAGCTGGCCCAGGCGCTCGCCGACTTCGGCGCGGCCCGCCGTGACGCGGCGGTCTCCGCGGGTGAGCACGTGACCCGGCCCAGCGAGCGCCGGCCCGGTGCGAGGCGCCGCCGCACGACGTGATCCCGGATGCCGGGCCCCTGGTCGGGGCCCGGCGCCGGGTTCCCCGTCCCGCCGGGCAGCGACGCCGCGGGGTGGCCGCCGGCTTCGGGCCGGCCGGCCCGTCCAGTGGGCCTGACGGGTGATGTTGGCGCGGATCGACGTACAGGGGCCGGGCGTATCCGGGCCCCCGCTCGATACTCGCGGCCATGACCCCCGCTCACAGAACATCGCGGCCGTGCCGCGCCGCCGTGACCGCGCTCACCGCGGTCACCGCGCTCCTCGCCCTCAGCGCCCCGGCCCCCGCCGCCGCGAGGGCCCGCACCACCGGCGAGGGCGACAACTGGCCCGCCCACTGCGCGAGTTCACACCCGTCCGGCCACGGCCCGGTGCGTGACGTCCTGCGCATCGCCGAGCAGGCCAAGCGGGAACTGAAGCTGAAGTCGGTGATCCTGCGCGTCACCGAAGACGGCCACGACGTGGTCACCTCCGCGCTCGGCGAGTCGATGACGGGGGTGCCGGCCGACCCCGCGATGCACTTCCGCAACGGCAACATCGCCATCAGCTACATGGGCACCGCCCTGATGCGCCTGGTCGACCAGGGCAGGGTGCGGCTCGACGACCCGGTCTCGCGATGGCTGCCGCACATCCCGCACGGCCGGGGCATCACCCTGCGGATGCTCGCCAACTCCACCACCGGCCTGCGCGACTACGTCCCCGACCCGGGCTTCCAGCAGGCCGTCACCGCCAACCCGTTCCGCCAGTGGACGCCCGACGAGCTCGTCTCCATCTCGACGAGCCAGGAGCCGTGGTACGCGCCGGGCACCAACTGGAGCTATTCGCACGCCAACTTCGTGCTCCTCGGCGAGGCCCTGGAAAAGATCACCCACACCCGCCTCGACCGGCTCCTCGAACGGGAGGTCCTGGGACCGCTCGGGCTGCGCGAGACCCGCAACAGCTTCACCCCCGAGATCCCCGAGCCGGCCCTGCACGCCTTCACCGCCGACCGCGGGGCCTACGAGGAATCCACGTACTGGAACCCGTCCTGGACCACCGCCCCCGGCGCGGTGGAGACCACCGACATCTGTGACCTGGCCCGCTCGGCGAGCGGCATCGGCTCGGGCGAACTGCTCTCCCGGCCCGCGTACGAGGAGCTCCTGAACCCGGGCACGGTCGGCCTCGGGCACGCGACCGCCACCTGCCCCGCCACGGTCTGTCTGGCCCAGACCGAGGAGACCCACTACGGCATGGGCGTGGTGGTCCTCAACGACTGGGTCTCCCAGCACCCCCTGTTCTTCGGGTACTCGGCCTCGATGGCGTACCTGCCGTCCGAGCGGCTCGCCATCGCGGTGTCGACCACGCAGGATCCCGGTTCCGTCGACGGCCACACCGCCCACACCATCGTGCAGCGCATCGCCGCCGCCCTGACCCCCGACCATCCGATCCCCGACTTCGGCTGAGGGGCCCGCGGCCGCCGGGGAGGGGCGGGGGGTGGGGAAAGGGGCCCTCCCGGGCGGCGTAGCGTAGAGGCATGACTGAGTACGGATCCTTCCCCGGGGCCCGGCCCCGTCGGCTGCGCACCACCCCCGCCATGCGCCGCATGGTCGCGGAGACCCGGCTGCACCCCGCCGACCTCATCCTCCCCGCCTTCGTACGGGAAGGGATCACCGAGCCCATCCCCATCCAGGCCATGCCGGGCGTGGTGCAGCACAGCCTCGACACGCTGCGGAAGGCCGCCGTCGAGGCGGTGGACGCGGGCGTCGCCGGGATCATGCTCTTCGGGGTGCCCGAGGACGCCAAGAAGGACGGCGCCGGGACGGCCGGGACGGACCCCGACGGGATCCTCCAGGTCGCCATCCGCGCGGTGAAGGAGGAGGTCGGCGACGAGCTCGTCATCATGTCCGACCTGTGTCTCGACGAGTACACCGACCACGGGCACTGCGGGGTCCTCGACGCGGACGGGCGCGTCGACAACGACGCCACCCTGGAGCGCTACGCCGAGATGGCCCAGGTGCAGGCCGACGCGGGCGTCCACGTGGTGGGCCCCTCGGGGATGATGGACGGCCAAGTCGGCGTCATCCGCGACGCGTTGGACCAGACCGGCCACGAGGACGTGTCCATCCTGGCCTACACCGCCAAGTACTCCTCCGCCTTCTACGGCCCCTTCCGCGAGGCCGTCGGCTCCTCCCTGCGCGGCGACCGCAAGACGTACCAGCAGGACCCGGCCAACTCCCGTGAATCGTTGCGGGAGTTGGCGCTCGACCTGGCCGAGGGCGCGGACATGGTCATGGTCAAGCCGGCCGGTCCCTACCTCGACATTCTGGCCAAGGTCGCCGAGTCGGTGGACGTGCCCGTCGCGGCGTACCAGATCAGCGGCGAGTACGCGATGATCGAGGCCGCCGCCGAGAAGGGCTGGATCGAGCGCGACCGGGCGATCCTGGAGACCCTGACCGGCATCAAGCGGGCCGGCGCGCACATGATCCTCACGTACTGGGCGACCGAGGTCGCCAAGGGCCTGTAGGCCCGGCCCCGGGGCGCCGCCTGCCCGTCAACTTCCGCCGCCTGGAGGGCAGTTGACGGGAAGCGGTGTGCCGGTGCCCCGCACCCCTCAGGCGGCAGCGTCCCTGGCCTTGCGTGCCTCCGCCCGCCCGACCAGCAGTGTCGTCAGCGCGTACGCCGCCGCCGCGATCACCGCCGCCACGCCGTACGCGGACAGGGCGGCCCGCCACCCGGGGACGATCCACGCGATCCCGATGCCCAGGCCTGCCAGAGCGACCGTGGTCATCGTGATCGCTCCGGGCTGCCACGGAGGCCGGTCGGGCAGGCACGCAGGACTCCGCACCGACCACAGGCCGACCGCGAGCAGTCCGAGCCCGCCCGATCCGAGGGCCAACCCCCAGGCCAGAAAGGCCCGGTAGTCGCCGCGCGGATCCTCGGTCGTGTACCAGCGCGCGTTCGCCCAGTCGATGTACCGGACCGACCCCTCCCAGTAGGTCAGGCCGATGTGCTTCCCCACCAGTTCCCCGTGCGACTCCTGGCCCTTGCCCGCGAATGAGAGGGCGGGTGTGCTGCCGTCGGCGTCTTTGACGTGGAGCCACAGGGTGTGTCTCTTGGGGCCGCGCACGGTGGTGCGCTCGATCACCGCCGGCACCGGGCGCAGGCAGTCCGGGGCGGACACCCCCGGCGGACAGGCGCGGGCCGCCCGGAAATCCCGCTCGGTCGCCAGCGCCTTCGGCATCGACACGAGCAGCAGCCACGCCGTCACCAGCAGCAGGACCGAGCCGAGCGCTGTCGTCGTGATCAGTATCCGTCTCCTGGACTGCCCGGCCACCGGCCGGACGGCGCCCCCCGCCCCCGCTTCGTTCATGTGTTCATGATGCTCCCCGGATGATCGATCATCGCGTTAGGGATGCGCTAAGGAAACCAGTCCCTAGTCCCACCGGAAGGTCCAACTCCCCTTGCCTAGAAGGGATGCCGCGTGCTCCGGCAGGTCGGTCACTATCGCCTCGGGGCAGAACGCGAAGTGCTCCGCCGCAAGGACCAAGGCCTCTTCTTCGTCGGTGGGTGGCGCCGCCACCGACATCGTGAGGTGGTCCGGTGTCAGCCCCACCACCCGCACCCCGAACCGGTCCTCCCACGAGCGCAGCACCGCGCACAGCGGCGCCACGTCCTGCTCGTGGTGCAGGGAGCCGCCCCAGCCGATCGCCGCCGGTATGTCCGCGCTGCGGCGGGCCGGGACCAGGGCCGCGCGGGCCCCCTTCAACGCGCCCTCGACCACCGCCGCGCGCGCCACCTCGGCCGCCCTGCGGTCCGGGTCCTCCTGAAGCGCGGGGGCCTCCGCGAGGCCCGGCCAGTCCTGGGCCCCGAAGCCCAGCTCGTCCCCCGCGTACGCCGCCCAGGACTCCGCCAGCACGTCCTCCGGGTGGTGGTCGCCCGGATACGACATCTCCTGCGGAGCCAGCTCCCACTCCGTCAACTCCCTTGCACCGCCGAGCAGTACGGGATGCAGGCCCGCCGCCCTGCGCGCCCCGGCGAGCCGCGCCCAGTCCTCCGGCCCGGCCGGTTCGTCCGCGTACCAGAACCAGGGCTCGGCCACCGGCCCCATCAGCCTGCCCGGCGGCAGGGCGAGGCCCAGCGCCCTACCGGTCGGATCGTGCGTCAACTGCGGGAGTGGATTCGCGAGCATCGCCATGCCCTCGAATGTAGATCCCACCACTGACAACGCGGGTCCGCTCGGAGAGCGGGTGGTTCAGAGGGTGGTCAGGAAGCCGTGCCAGGCGGCGGGGTTCAGGGTGAGGGTGGGGCCGTCGGGGTTCTTGGAGTCGCGGATGTGGATGGCGGAGGGGTGGGCCGCCACCTCGACGCACTCGCCGCCTTCGTCACTGCTGTAGCTCGACTTGCGCCAGTCGCAGGCCATTTCGAGGCACTGCCCGCCATCGCTGCCGCTGTAGCTGGACTTGAACCACTTCGGTGCGCCGATGCTCATTGCTCTCCTAGCAAACGGTCCAACAGGCCCCTGGAATCCTCGGTGTTGAGGGCCTGAGTCCGCAGCATCGCATACCTCTGTGCCAGGATGCTCACCTCGTCGGGGTCGGAGATGATTTGGCTGCCTCGCTGGGTCTCGGTGTAGCCGAGGTGCTGATGATCCGGCGTCTCCAGGAGCGTGAACGGGCCGTCGAGAGCGGCATGCCGATTCAGCCCGAACGGCATGATCTGGAGCGAGATTCCCGGTAGCTCCCCGCACCGGCGGAGATGGCGCAAGACCTCCCGACGCACCTGGCCGCCCCCGAGGCGGTCCATCAGCACGGTCTGTGCGATGACGAAGCTGATCGTCGGCGGCTCCTTCCGGTGGAGTATTTCCTGCCGCTCCAGCCGCGCCGCGACCTGCGCGACGATCTCGTCCTCGCTCATCGCGGGCACCTTGCTCAGGAACACCGCCTGCGCGTAGTTCTCCGTCTGGAGCAGGCCCGGCAGTACCTGGTTCTCGAACCAGGACAGCGCGATGGCCTCCCGCTCCAGGTCCATGTACTCCTCCGCCCACGCGGGGATCAGGTCGATCTCCGGCATGTTGGCCACCGCTGTCTCCAGCGCGCCCTTCGTGTCGAGGATGCCGTCCAGGGCGCGGGCGAGGTCGGGTTTCAGGAGGCGGCGGCCCTGCTCGATCGACGCGACCATATCCAGGTGGAGGAGGGCGCGCTGGGCGAGTTCGCGCTGGGTCATGCCGGCGGCTTCGCGGAAGTTCGCCACGAGGGCGCCGACCAGCTTCATCGCTGACGTGTTCTTCCGGGACCGCTTCCTAGGGCGTCGCATGTCCTGCCAACTCCCCATGGGCGCGCGTACGTTACGCATTTCCGACCCGTACAAAAAATGTGTACGGGTCGGCGCACTGCACCCCGCGTCGCCCCCTCCGCAACTCTCCCCCCATGACCCAGAACGAAATCCGCGAACGCTTCTACCTCCGGCGGCGCCAATCCGTACCCGCCGCAAGGGAGTTCGCCGAGGTGGCCCTCTCCGACTGGGGGTTCTTCCACCGGATTGACGACATCCTGCTCTGCGTCAGCGAGCTCGCCACCAATGCACTGCTGCACGGGGTACCGCCGGGCCGGGGGTTTCTGCTGCGGATGGCGCTGTGCGGCGGGGCCGTGCTGCGGGTCGAGGTGCAGGACAGCGGGGGCGGGGTGCCCCGGATCGCGGACGCGGCGGACGAGGGTGGGCGGGGGCTGCTGCTCGTCGAGGCGGTGGCCGACAAGTGGGGGGTGGGGGAGCGGGAGCCCGGCAAGGCGGTGTGGTGCGAGTTCGTGTGTCCGGGGCCGGGTTGAGACGTGCGGCCGTGGGCACAGGGTCAAGCCTTGAGATGGGTGACCGGATGGTGGGATGGCCGGATGGGGGTGGCGGGCCGCTGCGTAGGGTGCCGGGTAGTAGGACGTCCGAGCAACCGACAGGAGCCGCCCCCATGCCTGCCCCCTCATCGGCCGCCGCCGCCGTCCCCGCGCTCGCCGCACGTGCCGCTTCCGTCGGTGCCTCGCCCGTACGGGAGATCCTCGCGCTGACCGCCCGGCCCGAGGTGATCTCGTTCGCGGGAGGGCTCCCCGCGCCCGAGCTGTTCGACGGCGCGGGCATGGCCGCCGCGTTCCGCGCGGTGATGGAGGAGCAGGCGAGCGTGGCGCTCCAGTACTCCACCACCGAGGGCAGCCCGGCGCTGCGGGGCGCGACCGCCGCCCGGGTCGCCCGGCGGGGGCTGCCGACCGGCGCCGACGACCTGCTGATAACCACCGGGTCCCAGCAGGGCCTCACCCTCCTCGCGGCGGCCCTGCTGGAACCGGGCGACGTGGTCCTGGTCGAAGACCCCTGCTACCTCGCCGCGTTGCAGGTCTTCGGCTTCGCGGGGGCCCAGATCATCGCCGTGCCCTGCGACGAGGACGGCCCCGACCCGGCCGCCCTCGACGAGCTCGTCGCCCGCGAACGCCCCAAGCTCTTCTACTGCGTCCCCACCTTCCAGAACCCGACCGGCCGCACCATGACCGCCGAGCGGCGCCGCGCGGTGGCCGACGTGGCGGTGCGGCGCGGGCTGTGGATCGTCGAGGACGACCCGTACGGCGAGCTGCGCTACGAGGGCGAGCACGTGCCCTGGATCTCCTCGTACGAGGACGCCGCCGACCGCACCGTGCTGCTCAGCAGCTACTCGAAGATCATGGCGCCGGGCCTGCGCATCGGCTGGCTGCGGGCGCCCCGCGCGCTGCTGCGGGCCTGTGTGATCGCCAAGCAGGCCTCCGATCTGCACACCCCGACCGTCAACCAGCTCGCCGCCGCCCGCTATCTGGCCGACCGGGACCTGGACGCGCACATCGCCATCGTGCGGGCCGCCTACGGCGAACGCCGCGACGCCATGCTCGCGGGCCTGCCCGACGCGCTGCCCGAGGGCTCGACCTGGAACCGGCCCGAGGGCGGCATGTTCCTGTGGGCCCGCCTGCCGGAGGGGAGTGACGCAACTGCCTTGCTCAGCAAGGTCATTGAGTACGACGTGGCGTACGTTCCCGGCGCGCCCTTCTTCGCCGGAGCGGCGGACCCGGCCGCGCTGCGGCTGTGCTTCGTCACGTCCGCCCCGGACGAGATCGCGGAGGGGCTGGCGCGGTTGGGGCGCGCGCTCAAGGGGTGAGGTGCGCCTAGGGGTGCGGGGCGCTCAAGGGGCGCGGTGCTGCCTCAACCCCCTTGCCTTCGCGGTCAGTTGACGGGGCCACCGTCCCCCTTCGGCTTGGCGCGTACGTGCATGCGCTCGCCCTGGCGGCCGAAGAGGCTCAGCACCTCCACGGGGCGGCCGTCGGCGCTGCTGAACCAGTGCGGGACCTTGGTGTCCCACTCGGCGACCTCGCCGGGGCCCAGCACCAGGTCGTGCTGTCCCAGGACGAGACGCAGCCGGCCGTCCAGGACGTACAACCACTCGTAACCCTCGTGCGAGCGGAGCTCCGGCTCGGCGCCCCGGTCCGGGATGACCAGCTTGTACGCCTGGAGGGGGCCGGGCGAGCGGGTCAGCGGGACGAAAGTGCCGCCGTTCGCGTGGGGGCGCGGGCTCAGCCGTACCCGGGGGTCGCCGACCTCGGGCGCGCCCACCAGATCGTCCAGCGGCACGCCGTACGCGTGGGCCAGCGGAAGCAAAAGCTCCAGGCTGGGGCGGCGCTGGCCCGATTCGAGGCGGGACAGGGTGCTCTTGGAGATGCCGGTCGTCTCGGCGAGCGCGGCCAGGGTCAGTCCGCGCCGGGCACGCAGCCGCTTGAGCCGGGGGCCGACCTCGTCGAGCACGGCCTGGTGGGGGGAGGGGGTCGGCTGTGTGGTCGTGTGCCGCTCGGGCGGCTGCTTGCTGGCCATACGGGCATTTCACCCCACGATCCCGGGATCGGCAACGAATGTTGCCGTTCTCGGCACGCGGGAGCACCTTCTGCGGCATGAGCCCGTACGGCGGGCTCCGGTCGGAGAGCGGGGTTCATGGTGAGATCCATCGACGCGAGGGTGCCCGGGACGGCGACGGGACGCGAGGGGCAGAGGTCGGGTTCGGGGCGGTGGGCGCTCGCCGGGCTTTCGCTGTCGATGCTGCTCTCCTCGCTGGGCACGAGCATCGCCAATGTGGGCCTGCCGACCCTGGCGCACGCCTTCGACGCCTCGTTCCAACAGGTCCAATGGGTCGTGTTGGCCTACCTGTTGGCGGTCACGACGCTGATCGTCGGCGCCGGAAAGCTGGGCGATCTTCTCGGACGCCGACGGCTGCTCCTGTCCGGCATCCTGCTGTTCACCGTGGCCTCGGCGGCGTGCGGGGCCGCGCCCACGCTGTGGCTGCTCGTCGCGGGGCGCGCGGCGCAGGGGCTCGGGGCGGCGGTGATGATGGCCCTGACCATGGCGTTCGTGGGGGAGACGGTCCCCAAGGAGCGGACCGGCCGGGCGATGGGGCTGCTCGGCACGATGTCCGCGGTCGGCACCGCGCTCGGCCCGTCGCTGGGAGGCGTCCTGCTCTCCGGCTTCGGCTGGCGGGCGATCTTCTACGTCACGGTGCCGCTGGGGGTGGCGACGCTGCTGCTGGCGCGCCGCCAACTGCCCCCGGGTCGGCTTGAGTTGGGCTCGTCCCGGCCCGCCTTCGACCACGTGGGTACGGTGCTGCTCGCCGTCGCACTCGGCGCGTACGCGCTGGCCATGACCCTGGGCCACGGGCGCGTCGGCCCGCTCATGGGGGTGCTGCTCGTGGCGGCGGTGCTGGCGGGCGTTCTGTTCGTACGGGTCGAGAAGCGGACGGCTTCCCCGCTGGTGCGGCCGGCCATGTTCCGGGACCGGGCCCTGAGCGCGAGCCTCGTCATGAGCACGCTCGTCTCGACGGTGATGATGGCGACGCTGGTGGTCGGCCCGTTCTACCTCACGCGTGCGCTCGGTCTGCGCGACGCGCTGGTGGGGCTGGTCCTGTCCACGGGGCCGCTCGTCGCGGCGGTGACGGGGGTGCCGGCGGGGCGGGTCGTGGACCGCTGGGGCACGTACCGCACGACGGTGGCGGGGCTCGGGGCGTCGGCGCTCGGCTGCGTGCTGCTGGCCGTGTCGCCTCTGTCCCTTGGCGTAGTGGGTTACGTCGTGCCGCTGGCGGTGGTGACGGCCGGGTACGCGGTGTTCCAGACGGCGAACAACACGGCGGTGATGAGGGGCGTCGGGGTGTCGCGGCGCGGGCTGGTGTCTGGGGTGCTCCAGTTGTCCCGGAACCTGGGGCTGGTTACGGGGTCGTCCGTGATGGGAGCGGTATTTGCTCTCGCGGCGGGGGTTCGGGATGTCGCGGTGGCGGGGGAGGGGGCGGTGGGCTTCGGGATGCGGGTCACGTTCGGGGTGGCGGCGGGGTTGCTGCTGCTCGCCTTGGCGGCGGCGCCGGCGGCCAGGCCTCCGCGCAGTTCCCCGCGCCCCTGAACCCGCTTGCGCCTGCGGGGCGTTGCTTTTTGCGCAGTTCCCCGCGCCCCTGAGCCCGCTGTCGGCGTGCGGGCCGTGGTGGCTTTTGCGCAGTTCCCCGCGCCCCCAAAACCCGTCTTCGCCCGCAGACCGTGGGTGGCTGGTCGCGCAGTTCCCCGCGCCCCCAAGAAAACCCGTTTTCGTCTGCGGGCCGTGGGTGGCTGGTCGCGCAGTTCCCCGCGCCCCCAAGAAAACCCGTTTTCGTCTGCGGGCCGTGGGTGGCTGGTCGCGCAGTTCCCCGCGCCCCCAAGAAAACCCGTTTTCGTCTGCGGGCCGTGGGTGGCTGGTCGCGCAGTTCCCCGCGCCCCCAAGAAAACCCGTTTTCGTCTGCGGGCCGTGGGTGGCTGGTCGCGCAGTTCCCCGCGCCCCCAAGAAAACCCGTTTTCGTCTGCGGGCCGTGGGTGGCTGGTCGCGCAGTTCCCCGCGCCCCCAAGAAAACCCGTTTTCGTCTGCGGGCCGTGGGTGGCTGGTCGCGCAGTTCCCCGCGCCCCCAAGAAAACCCGTTTTCGTCTGCGGGCCGTGGGTGGCTGGTCGCGCAGTTCCCCGCGCCCCCAAGAAAACCCGTTTTCGTCTGCGGGCCGTGGGTGGCTGGTCGCGCAGTTCCCCGCGCCCCCAAGAAAACCCGTTTTCGTCTGCGGGCCGTGAGTGGCTGGTCGCGCAGTTCCCCGCGCCCCCAAGAAAACCCGTTTTCGTCTGCCGGTCGTGCGTGGCTGGTCGCGCAGTTCCCCGCGCCCCTTAGCCACTCGATGCTGGCCGGCACCTCAGCCTGTCCGGCGATTGAGGACGAGCGCCCTTCAGGCGCGAACGGGGTCTGGGGCGGAGCCCCAGGGGCCGAACCTTTCAGTCCGCTGCACGGGCGGGTGGGTGGGCAAAGGTGCTCGGGGTCTGGGGCGGAGCCCCCGGGGCCGGACCCTTCAATCCCCGTCACGGGCGGGTGGGTGGGCAAACGCGTTGGGGGCTGGGGCGGAGCCCCAGGGGGCCGGGACCGACCAGCCCGCTGCACGGGCGGGTGGGTGGGCAAAGGGGCCCGGGGGCGGAGGCCCACGGGGTTACCAGGAGGCGAGGGTGGACAGGTCGGGCTGCCAGTACGTGGAGGTCGCCTGGGCATCCACCACAGCCACCCCCTTCGACAACGCCGCATACGCCGACCGCCCCGTCGACTCCATCCCGACCTTCCCCCGGAAGAACACGACGACCTGCCCCGCCTGGTAGGACGGAGTCCCGTCGGGTTCCCCCATCGTCCGCACCATGGCGTACGCCGACGCCCCCGGCGCCAACGACACCACCGCCTGCGGAATCGTGTCCTTGTCGACCGCGATCGGGGACTGCGCGTTGGAGAAGGCGACCGCAGGCGCGTCGTAGGCGTTGCACGGCGTCTTGCCGGTGTTGGTGGCCGTCAGCAGGATGTGGTTGATCGGGCGCGACACCGGCGTCGCGGTCAGCTTCACATTGGCGCCGGTGCACGGCGCGTCGGTGCCACCCCCACCACCCGTACCCCCGGACGCCGGCTTCTTCGTGGACTTGCCGGTCGCCTTAGCCGGCGTACCGGGGCTGTGCTTCCCGGCGCCCGGGCCCGAGCCCGAGCCCGAGCCCGAGCCGGACGAGCCAGACCCCGCACCCGCAGGGTCACCCGTCGCCGGGGCGGACGCGGACCCGGACGCCGAGGCGGACGGCTTGTCGCCCGCCTCGGAGCCCGACCCGCTGCCGCAGGCCGTCAGGGCGAGGGCGGCGACGAGCGTGGTGGTCGCGGCGGCGGCGATGCGGAAGTTGGTGCGCATGGTGGTGGGTGCTCCCCGTGTGAGTGACGTACGCGTCAGCGGTGGTAGTGGTGGATCAGCGTGACGAGGGTGGCGATGGCGACGGCCAGAACGACCACGGCCAGGGAATCCGCCACGTTGAACCGGATGCGGAATCGCATGGACTGCTCCCGGAGCGGGCTGTTCGGCTGCTTGCTGCACCTACCTTGCGGGCCGGTCCGACGGCCCGGCAACGAGCAAGGGACAATGGGGGAAGCTGGAACGCTGAAACACCCTTTGACCTGGGGAAACGACCTGTCCCTGGAATGCGTTCCTGGGATGGATGGGGAGGGAACCGGGGCATGGCGACAACCGAGTCCGAGCAGTTCGCGGCGCTCTTGCGGGAGTTGAAGGACCGCTCCGGACGCAGTTACGGAGTGCTCGCGGGCCGCCTCCACATGAGTACGTCCACGCTCCACCGGTACTGCAACGGCGACGCGGTCCCGAACGAGTACGCCCCAGTGGAGCGGCTCGCCCGGCTGTGCGGGGCGAGCCCCGAGGAGTCCGTCGAGCTGCACCGGCGCTGGATCCTGGCGGACGAGGCGCGGCGCCGCGCACGCGGGACGACCCCGCCCCAGCCCCCCGCCGCTACCGCTGCCGCTGCCGAAAGCACCCCCGAGAACCCGCCCGGGGCCGCGCCCACCGAACCCACCGAACCCACCCCGCCCGTCGACGCCGAGCTGCCCGCCGTCGGGCCGGCCGTGGCCGGGAAGCGGGTGCGCCGGCCAGGGCTGCCCGGAAGGCGGCTCAGCAAGAGGACGCGGCTCGCGCTCATCGGCGCCGCCGTCGTCGCGGTCGCGGTGCCGGTGACAGCGCTCGCCACCCTGTCGGACCGGCCGAGCGGCAGCGGCAGCAGCAGCGACACCGTCGCCGACGCCGGAACGAGTACGCCGCTCGGCACGCGCAGCGCGGCGCGGCCGTCGGCCAGTGCCAGTCCGAGCCCCGGCGCGAGTGGAAGCCCGAGCCCGTCCGGCTCGTCTGCCGCTCCGTCCGTCCCGGGCACCCCGGTGTCCAAGGGGCAGAAGAAGCAGGCGCCCGTGGAGGGCGTTCCGCTGAGCGTCGGCATCGGCTCGTACGACTGGGACGGGCCGTGCGGGAAGTTCTTCCTGCTGGACCAGAAGCCCGGCGCGGTGCCGCCGCCGCCGACCAACGAGCAGGACCGGCGCGCCTGGGCGCGGGCGCTGGGCGGGGTCGACGGCGGGGAGCTGAAACTGGAGCTGGCCGCGACCGGCAAGACCCAGGACGCGGTGGTGATCACCGGGATCGACGTGCGGGTGGTGGGCCGTCAGGCGCCGCTCGACTGGACGGCGTACTCGATGGGTTCGGGATGCGGCGGCGTTGTCGAACCGCAGAGTTTCGACATCGACCTCGACGCGGCCCAGCCGGTCACCAAGCCGGTCGCGGGCCGGCAGGCCGACGGCAAGGTCCCGGCCCGCGACTTCCCCTTCAAGGTGTCCACCAGCGACCCCGAGGTCTTCGACCTGAACGTGCACACCGAGGCGCACGACGTGAGCTGGTACCTGGAGGTCTCCTGGAGCAGCGGCGACCGCTCGGACAAGATCCGCGTGGACGACCACGGCAAGCCGTTCCACACCAGCGCCATCAAGGGCCGCCCGGCGTACGAGTACCGCCTGGACACCAATGTGTGGGACCACCTGGACATCGGGTGAACCAGGCGGCCCCACACGGGAGTTGAGGCGGACTAGAGGCGCTCGGGGGTCCGGATGCCGAGCAGCGCCATGCCCTGGTGCAGCGTCCGGGCGGTCAGCTCGCACAGGAGCAGACGGTTCTCGACGACGTCCTGCTCCGGGCGCGGCTTGATCACCGGGCACTGGTCGTAGAACGTCGTGAACAGCGAGGCGAGCTGGTACAGGTACGCCGCCAGCTTGTGCGGCGCGTACTCGGCCGTGGCCTCCGTGAGCAGCTCGCCGA
This sequence comes from Streptomyces hundungensis, assembly GCF_003627815.1. NCBI lineage: Bacteria > Bacillati > Actinomycetota > Actinomycetes > Kitasatosporales > Streptomycetaceae > Streptomyces > Streptomyces hundungensis. The sequence continues at coordinate 3,792,351 of NZ_CP032698.1, read as the reverse complement.
ACGCGTCGAGGTGCAGGCCCAACGCCCGCTCCGCCGGGGCGAGTTCGAGCTCGGGGTGGGCGGCCGGGGTCGCGTCGTCGGCCTTGCGCAGGATCGACTTGATCCGGGCGTAGGCGTACTGGAGGTAGACGGAGGTGTCGCCGTTGAGCGACACCATCTGGTCCAGGTCGAACTTGTAGTCCCGGTTGGCCGAGGTGGAGAGGTCCGCGTACTTGACTGCGCCGATGCCGACGTACCGGCCGTTCTCGACGATCTCCTCCTCGGTCAGGCCGATCTTCTCGGCCTTCTCGCGCACGACGGCGGTGGCCCGCTCGACGGCCTCGTCGAGGAGGTCCTCCAGCTTGACCGTCTCGCCCTCACGGGTCTTGAACGGCTTGCCGTCCGCGCCGAGCACCGTGCCGTAGCCCATGTTGTGCGCGGTGACGTCGTCGCCGAGCCAGCCCGCCCGGCGGGCCGTCTCGAAGACCATCTTGAAGTGCAGCGACTGGCGTACGTCCACGACGTAGATCAGCGTCGTGGCGTCCAGCTCGGTGACCCGGTTGCGGATCGCCGAGAGGTCGGAGGCCGCGTAGCCGAAGCCGCCGTCGGCCTTCTGCACGATCAGCGGCACCGGCTGGTCGTCCTTGCCCCGGATCTCGTCGAAGAAGACCACGAGCGCGCCGTTGGAGCGCACGGCGACGCCGGACTCCTCAAGGAGCCGCGCCGTCTCCGGCATGAGGTCGTTGTAGGCGGACTCGCCGACGATCTCGTCGTCGCGGATCTCCATGTCCAGCTTCTCGAAGACCGAGTAGAAGTAGACCTTCGACTCGTCCACGAACTGCTGCCACAGTTCCAGGGTCTCCTTGTCGCCGGACTGGAGGGCGACGACCCGCTTGCGGGCCCGCTCCTTGAACTCCTCGTCGGAGTCGAAGACGGCCCGCGAGGCCTTGTAGACCCGGTTCAGGTTGCTCATGGCCTGCTCGCCGTCGACGGCGTCGGCCGGGGCCAGCTCGCCGGGGTTCTCGATCAGGTACTGGATGAGCATGCCGAACTGGGTGCCCCAGTCGCCGATGTGGTGGCGGCCGACGGTCTTCTCGCCGGTGAAGTCGAGCATGCCCCGCAGCGCGTCGCCGATGACCGCCGAGCGCAGGTGGCCGACGTGCATCTCCTTGGCCACGTTGGGCTGGGCGTAGTCGATGACGGTGACGCCCGGGTTCGCCTTCAGCGGCACGCCGAGCCGGTCGTCGGCGGCGCGCGCGGCGAGCGTCTCGATGATCGCCCGGTCGGTGAGCGTGATGTTGAGGAAGCCGGGGCCGGACACCTCGACGTCCTTGAGGAGGTCGGGCGCGGCCAGCGCGTCGGTGACCTTCGTCGCGAGCTCGCGCGGGTTGCCCTTCAGCTTCTTGGCGAGGGCCAGGATGCCGTTGGCCTGGAAGTCGGCCCGGTCGCTTCGGCGCAGCAGCGGGTCGGTGGAGCCGGCCTCCGGCAGGGCAGCCGAAAGGGCGTCCGCCAGGCGCTGCTGGACAGTGGAAGCGAGGGAATGGACCGAGGCCATGAGGTGCCGTTCCTGTCGGGAGTGAGGACGATTGCGCTCCGATTCTCCCACGCTGCCCCCTTGCCTTTCTCCTGAGATACGGGCAACCCCGGAGGAGCTCGTTCCGTCTGGGAGAATGGGCGTGCCGGCCTCCCCGGGCAGACGAGGGCATTACGAGAAAGAAGGACGTGCCGACCGTGGCTCAGAGCAGCACCGAGACCGACTGGGTCTCCCGTTTCGCGGACGATGTCATCGCCGAGTCGGAGCGACGTGCGCCTGGCGCTGCGAAATCTCCCGCCGAGGCCCCGGTGGTCGTCGTCGCGTCCGGCCTGTCCCCCTCCGGCCCGATCCACCTGGGCAATCTGCGCGAGGTCATGACCCCGCACCTGGTCGCCGACGAGATCCGCCGCCGCGGCTACACCGTCCGCCACCTGATCTCCTGGGACGACTACGACCGGTACCGCAAGGTCCCGAACGGCGTCCCCGGCGTGGACGAGTCGTGGAACGAGCACATCGGCCGCCCGCTGACCTCGGTCCCCGCGCCCGTCGGTTCCTCGTACCCGAACTGGGCCGAGCACTTCAAGGCCGCCATGATCGAGGCCCTGGCCGAGCTGGGCGTCGAGTACGACGGCATCAGCCAGACCGAGCAGTACACCTCGGGCGTCTACCGCGAGCAGGTGCTGCACGCGATGAAGCACCGGGGCGACATCGACGCGATCCTGGCGCAGTACCGGACCAAGAAGGCCCCGGGCAAGAAGGCGCAGAAGCCGCTGGACGAGGCCGAGGTGGAGGCCGCCGAGGGCTCCGGCGCCGCGGCCGAGGACGACGGCACCGGCTCGACGGGCTACTTCCCGTACAAGCCGTACTGCGGCGGCTGCGGCAAGGACTTCACGGTGGTGACGGCCTATGACGACGACACCACCGAGCTGACCTACACCTGCTCCGCGTGCGCCTTCTCGGAGACCGTCCGGCTCAGCGAGTTCAACCGCGGCAAGCTGGTCTGGAAGGTCGACTGGCCGATGCGCTGGGCGTACGAGGGCGTGGTCTTCGAGCCGTCCGGCGTCGACCACTCCTCGCCGGGCTCCTCGTTCCAGGTCGGCGGCCAGATCGTGTCGATCTTCGACGGCGTGCAGCCGATCGGCCCGATGTACGCCTTCGTCGGCATCAGCGGCATGGCCAAGATGTCGTCGTCGAAGGGCGGGGTGCCGACCGCGGCCGACGCGTTGCAGATCATGGAGCCGCAGCTCCTGCGCTGGCTGTACGCGCGCCGCCGGCCCAACCAGTCCTTCAAGATCGCCTTCGACCAGGAGATCCAGCGGCTCTACGACGAGTGGGACAAGCTGGAGGCCAAGGTCGCCGACGGCTCGGCGCTGCCCGCCGACGCGGCCGCCCACTCCCGCGCCGCCCGCACCGCCTCCGGTGAACTCCCGCGCACGGCACGCCCGTTGCCGTACCGCACGCTGGCCTCGGTGGTGGACGTCACCGCGGGTCACGAGGACCAGACGCTGCGCATCCTCAGCGAGCTGGACCCGGCCAACCCGGTCACCTCGCTCGACGAGGTGCGCCCGCGCCTGGACCGCGCCGAGAACTGGATCACCACCCAGGTCCCGGCCGACCAGCGCACCCTGGTCCGCGAGGAGCCCGACACCGAGCTGCTCGCCTCGCTGGACGCCGAGGCCCGCGAATCGCTGCGCCTGCTCGTCGAGGGCCTGGACTCGCACTGGTCGCTCGACGGGCTCACCACGCTCGTCTACGGCGTGCCGAAGGTGATGGCGGGCCTGGCGCCGGACGCCAAGCCGACGCCCGAGCTGAAGGTGGCCCAGCGCTCGTTCTTCGCGCTGCTCTACAAGCTCCTGGTGAGCCGTGAGACGGGCCCGCGCCTGCCCACCCTGCTGCTCGCTGTGGGCGCGGAGCGGGTGCGCAAGCTGCTCGCCGCCTGACGCACCGAAGGGCCGAGGGCCGCCACCCGTTCTCCGGGTGGCGGCCCTCGCCGCGTTCCGGGGGCCCAAGAGCGGCCGCCCGCACGGTTCTTGACGTATCGTCAGGCGATGTGGTCCTCGACGGCCTCGGCCTCGAAGCGCCGCTTGAACTGGGGGTGCAGCTTGCGCAGGACGGCGGCGCTGTCGGGGTAGCGCACGCCGTGTCCGTCCGCGAGGTGTATGTCGAGCTCCTCGACGGTGGGGTAGCCGGTCTCCCGGTTCGCGTACTGGCGGAAGACCTCATAGGCGACGCCCGCGAACTCGGCGAACTCGGCGTCCGTGGGGACCGGTTCGGCGGCCTGCGGGGCGGGCTCGGGCGCCGGGCGAGGGGCGGTCGCGCGCGGTCCCGGGACCCCGAGACGGCGCTCACGGCCGGGGCCCGAGGGGACCATCACCGGCTCCTGCTCCGGGCCCGGCTCGGGCTCCTCCTGCCCGAAATCCGGGTCGTAGGTGCCCGCGTACTCCTCGGGCGAGATGTGCTGCGCCGCGAACCAGGGGCTCTCGTGCGTGGTGGGATGCTCAGGCTCGACGAAACCGGGCTCCTGCTCGGGCCACGGCTCCTGCGCCTGCCGCGCCTGCTGCCGAGCCTGGAGCGGGGGCTCCTCGGGTCCGGCGTGCGCGTGGACGGGGGGCAGCTCCGGCTGCGGCTCGGGGCGGGCCGCCACCGGCGGGGGCGGCAGGAGCACCGGCTCGATGCCGGCGGCGGCCAGGCCCGCCGGGGCGGTCTCGGCGAGCGGCACACCGAACTTGGCGAGGCGCAGCGGCATCAGGGACTCGACGGGAGCCTTGCGCCGCCAGGCGCGGCCGTAGACCGCCTGGAGGCGGGCCCGGTAGACGAGCCGGTCCTGCTCCAACTTGATGACCTGCTCGTAGCTGCGCAGCTCCCACAGCTTCATCCGGCGCCACAGCCGGAAGGTGGGGATGGGGGAGAGCAGCCAGCGGGTGAGGCGGACGCCCTCCATGTGCTTGTCGGCGGTGATGTCGGCGATCCGCCCGACCGCGTGCCGGGCCGCCTCGACGGAGACCACGAACAGCACCGGGATCACCGCGTGCATGCCCACGCCCAGCGGGTCCGGCCAGGCCGCGGCGCCGTTGAAGGCGATCGTGGCGGCCGTGAGCAGCCAGGCGGTCTGGCGCAGCAGCGGGAACGGGATGCGCATCCAGGTCAGCAGCAGATCGAGCGCGAGCAGCACACAGATGCCCGCGTCGACGCCGACCGGGAAGACGTAGGAGAAGTTCCCGAAGCCCTTGTGCAGCGCGAGCTCGCGGACCGCGGCGTACGAACCCGCGAACCCGATCCCGGCGATCACCACGGCTCCCGCGACCACCACCCCGATCAGGATGCGGTGCGTCCGTGTCAGCTGAGTCGCGGCCACCCGCGTCCCCTCCCCTCGTCAAGCAACTGGCGGGCACAGCCTGGCACATACGTACGGAGTCCGGCCCACAGGGGAGGGCCGGACTCCGGACGGTGGTGCGAGGGCTACTTGTTGTTCGCGGTGGCCACGGCCGCCACGGCCTCCTTGGCGGTGGTGGTCGCGCCGTCCTGCACATCGCCCGCCGAGGGGGCGTCCGCGCCCTGGTAGCCGGTGCCGTTGTAGTCGACGGCGACCACGGTGTTGGCGGTGCGCACCACGACGACGCCGTACCGGAAGTCCGCGTCGGTCTTCTTCAGGTCGAAGGTGATGGCGGTCGCCTGGTCGCCGAGGCCGGAGACGGGCGAGGTCTTCACGTTCTTGGCGTCGGCCGTGCCCTGGGCCCCCGAGACGGCCCGCTCGAACTGCTTCTGGGCCAGCGCGTCACCGCTGCCGAGGCCCGCGGTGGAGTCGTAGCGCTTGAAGTCGACGTCGAGCCAGCGGTAGTTCGAGCCGTCGACGCCCTTGTCGTCGAGGCCGTTCCAGGTGCAGCTCGCCTGGGACTGCGGGTCGGAGGTCTTGCCGACCTCGCCCGCCTTCGTCTTCGCCTTCGGGACGTACTTGTCGATCGACTTCTCGCCGATCGACTGGCAGGCCTCGGGAAGCTTCTTGAACTTGGCGGGCGCGAGCGACGGCGAGGCCGAGGCCTGCTTGCCGCCGGAGGACGACGCCGAGGCCGAGGCGGAGTCCTTCTTCTTGTCTCCGCCCGAGTCGGAGGAGCAGCCCGCTGCGACGAGCATCACAGGGACGGCGGCACAGGCGAGGACGCGGGCGAGCCGGATGCGCGGGGCCGGGGCGTGGGCCTTTTCGGGGGTGGCCGGGGCTGATCGGTGCATGATTCCTTCGCTCTTCGTTCTTCGCGCTGGGCGCGTTATTCGCTGAACTGCTCGACGAGCTTGCCGGCCAGGGCCTGGGCCTGCTCTTGCAGCTCCTTGCTGTCGGGGACCGCGGCGGATCCCGTGGCCTGGGCGGTGTACTCGATGGACACCAGGACGTTGGACGTACGGAAGACCACTGTGACGGTACGTTGTCCGGCCGCCGAACCGCCGTCGGTGCCGGACGGGGACGATACGTCGTCGAGGAACGCGGCGTCGCCGAGCCCGCTGAGCCGGCGCGGCTGGAGGCCCTCCTTCCCGTCCTTTCCGGCGCTGTTCGAGGGGCTCGCCGAGGACGGGGCGCCGGTGGGCGGCCCGGCCGGGACGGAAGGTGTGGCGCCCGAAGGTGTGGCGCCCGGGGGCGCGCCGGTCGGGCTCGGGGTTCTGGTGGCGGCCGGCGAGGGTGAGGCGCTCTGGGGGGCGGGCAGGTGCGCCGCGCTCTCCTTCTTCGCGTACAGCTCCTTGGTCCGGTCGTCGTCGCTGACCGTGGGGTCGTAGGAGACGACCCGCTCGAAGTCGACCGTGAGCCTGCGCACCGCCTCGGACGCCTCGTCCTTCCAGCGGCAGCCGACCCGGCGGTCGGTGTCGTAGGTGAGGTCGGCGGAGCCGGCGAGCTCCTTCGCGGCGTCGGCGTCGGTCAGGGAGGCGGCCCCCGGCAGCATGTCCTCCAGGACGCCCTTGTTCACGGCCCGGCAGGGCTCGGGCAGGGTGCGGTACTTGCCGGGCGGCGCGACCGCCGTCTTCGGCACGCCCGCTTTGGAGTCGGTGGTCGAGCCGTCGCTCCCGGAGGCGGCTGAGCAGCCGGAAGCGAGCGCCACCAGGAGCGCGAGACCAGGCACGTACGCCTTTCGCTGCACGGTTTCCGGGCTCCTTTCAGCGGGACGACGGAGGGAAAAGCGGTTGCCGCCCGGGGGCGGTGGCCGGACACAATGTCTATCGCACGTGCAGCTGTGAACGCCGGTCCCTTGTCCTGGTTGTGGGTTTCGGCGCCAGTTTTTGCCCTACGTGCTGTTTCTGGCTTTGTTGCCGTTTTCTGCTTTCGGGGGATCGAGGAATTATGTCGTACGTGGAGATGCCGGGCGCACGGGTGCCCATCAGGATGTGGACCGACCCGGGGTCGATCGACGAGGGCGCGATGCAGCAGCTGCGCAACGTCGCGACGCTGCCGTGGATCAAGGGCCTCGCCGTGATGCCGGACGTCCACTACGGCAAGGGCGCCACCGTCGGCTCGGTCATCGCCCTGCACGGCGCGGTGTGTCCGGCCGCGGTCGGCGTCGACATCGGCTGCGGGATGTCCGCGGTGAAGACCTCGCTGACCGCCAACGACCTCCCGGGTGACCTCTCCCGGCTCCGCTCGAAGATCGAACAGGCCATCCCGGTGGGCCGCGGCATGCACCGCGACCCGGTGGACCCGACCCGGCTGCACGGCTTTCCCACCTCGGGGTGGGAGGGGTTCTGGGAGCGGTTCGGGGGCATCGCGGAGTCGGTGAGGTTCCGCGAGGAGCGGGCCGCGAAGCAGATGGGGACGCTCGGTTCGGGCAACCACTTCGTCGAGTTCTGCCTGGACGAGGAGGGCACGGTCTGGCTGATGCTGCACTCCGGTTCGCGCAACATCGGCAAGGAGCTCGCGGACTTCCACATCGGGCAGGCGCAGAAGCTCCCGCACAACCAGAACCTGGTCGACCGCGACCTGGCGGTCTTCGTCGCGGACACCCCGCAGATGGCGGCCTACCGGGGCGATCTGTTCTGGGCGCAGGAGTACGCGAAGTACAACCGGGCCATCATGATGGCGCTCTTCCAGGACGTGGTCCGCAAGGAGTTCAAGAAGGCCAGGGTCACCTTCGAGCCGGTCATCTCCTGCCACCACAACTACGTGGCCGAGGAGCGGTACGACGGCATGGACCTGCTGGTCACCCGCAAGGGCGCGATCCGGGCGGGCGCCGGCGAGTTCGGGATCATCCCGGGCTCGATGGGCACGGGCTCCTACATCGTCAAGGGCCTCGGCAACGCCGCGTCCTTCAACTCGGCCTCGCACGGCGCGGGCCGCAGGATGAGCCGGAGCGCTGCGAAGCGGGCGTTCTCGACGCGGGACCTCGTCGAGCAGACGCGGGGCGTGGAGTGCCGCAAGGACGCGGGCGTGGTGGACGAGATCCCCGGCGCCTACAAGCCGATCGAGAAGGTCATGGACCAGCAGCGCGACCTGGTGGAGGTCGTCGCGAAGCTCAAGCAGGTGGTGTGCGTCAAGGGTTGAGGCCCGGCGGGGGGAGCGCGGCCGGGCCGGGGGCGTGAGCCCCCGGCCGCCGCCTCTTCCCGGCCCGCATGCCGGGAAAGCGCCGCATGTGGCGCACGGCTGTGCCGTCGGCGGGCCGAAGCCGCGCCGGGCACTGCCCGTATCACGAGGATGTACCGGGGAGGGGTCCGGTTTTGTCCGGGCGGCACTGGCAGAAGCCACCCGGTGTCCGCGGGACGCCCGGCAGGGCATCGTCTGCCCATGCCCTGCACTGCCGGTTCTGGCGTACGCGGACAACGTCCTCGTGACAGCGGACGTCAGGCGATCAGGATCCGCCCTTCACAGGGCAGTTGATCGTCCTCATTCAGCATGCAGGAAGCGCCGATAGTTTTCCGCTGAAGATTTATCCGCTGAAAAGCGGGATGGGAAAAGATTCGGCCCCACCCGGGCGGGAAGCGGCGTCCGGATGGCTGGATGAGGGCGTTTGACCGCGGTGCGTCAGGCCGTGGCCTGGCCCGGGTGGGGCGGGCGGTCGTCGATGAGGCGCTCGTCCGACAGGGCCCACTGATAGGTGAGTTCCTGGAGCGTGGACGCCCCGAACAACTGCCGCAGGGTGTGCACCTCCTTCGACAGGCTGCGCAGCCCGATGCCCAGGCGCTGCGCGGTGAGCCGCTGCTCGATGCCCCGCGCCATGTCGCGCAGGATCTCGCGCTGGAGCAGCGTGGTGCGGGTGCCGCCGGGCCCGGCGGACGCGGGCGCGCCGCTGTCCGGGTCGCCGTTCCAGGGGTCGGCGCGCCGCCAGCACTCCTCGAAGACCTCGGCGATGAACGCCACCACCGCCCGGTCCCGCACGTGCCAGGAGGCGTCACCGGGCGCGGAGTTCACGACGTGGTCGGAGATGAACGCCTGGCGCCGGTCGATGACGACACAGCGCTGGAACTGGGTGACCTGGGTACGGAACTGGGCGCCCAGGCCGGTCATGGCACTCACATAGGCCCCGGTCACCGCGGAGTCGCGGCCGGCGTCGAGATACAGGGTGCGGATGTGGACCCCCCGGGCGAGCGCCGCGCCGTCCCGCTCCTCGACCGCCTCGCGCTGGGCCGCGGTGCGCGGGCCGCAGGGCTGGGCGGTGAGCAGCTCGGCGCGGGCCCGGCCGACGGCCTGCTCGATGCGGGCGTTGACCAGTTCGGGCTCGCCGAGGAACTCCGAGCCGCGCCCCGAGCGCCACTTGGCCCGTTCGAAGTGCAGGCTCAGCTCATCGGTGACCTGGGGGATGCGGGCCGCGAGGGCGGCCCTGGCCGCCATCCGCCGCAGCTCGTCGTCGAGGCGGCGCCGGCCGGCCTCCTGGGGGTCGAGCGCGATCGGCAGATGGGGCAGGCGCGGGTCGGTGGTGACCAGGCCCCAGTCGGCGAGCTCGGCGAGGGCTCGGGCGTCGCGGACCGGGTCGATGTGCTCGTGGCGGGTGACCCGGCCGTAGACGTCGACGGCCCGGGCCGACAGCTCCTCGCCGTTCTCGGGGCCGCCGGACGCGGCGGTGTTCTCGGCGTCGGCCGCCCCGCCGTCCGGTTCGCCCATCTCTGCCCCCGTTGTGCCCCTGCGTGTGTGCGCCCTGCGTACGTGCGCATCGCGCTACCGCTTGATCCGTGCATACCCCATCGGTCACCGTACTGGTGGGGTCTCTCCTGGCGGGTGCCTCGGTGGCCACCCCGAAAGGGGCGGCGCCAGAGCTGTGCCCGGAGGGGCCGACCGTACCCGACCCGTCCACGAAAGGGCACACCTCGCCAATCGCCTCCCGGCCCGCGCTCCGGCCGTGATGTCCGGCGCCCTCCCGGCCACCGCACACAGTGACTGTTGTCTCAGCCCCGACGACTCCGTCCGGGGCCGCAGCGCTGTCGGTGACCCGTGTCCCCACTGGCCCGCACCGGCCCGGCGGCGTTCCCCGCTCACCCCGTGGAGAGCGGGGAATCGATTCGCTCGGACAATGGGACGTACGCGGACCATGGACCGTACGCCGACCATGGGATGCGCACCGGCCATCCGGTGCACGCCGAGCGCCCGGCCCGGAGCCGATCGCAGAGTCGGGACCGAGAGTCGGGAGCGGCTGTTCCAACCGCGCGGCCGGCGCCGAAATCGCCGGCCGCCCGTTACCGGGGGAGAACCACAGATGGACAAGCCCGCTCTGCGCTCCCTGCTGCGCGAGCGCCGCGCACTGATCAAGCCCGAGAGCCACGGGCTGAGCAGACCCACCCGGCAGGGACGGCGGGCGCCCGGCCTGTCGCAGGCCCAGATCGACCAGATCCTGCACCGCGCCCCCGACACCTACGGCCGCCTGGAGTCCGGGCGCTATCCCAACCCGCCCGCGGACCTGCTCCAGGACGTGGCCCGGCTGCTCGGCATGAACGAGCAGGAGTGGATCGCGCTGTGGCGGTACTGCCTGGGCCAGGATCCGCCGTTCCCCCTGAACTCGCAGTCCGGAGAGGAGATCCCCGGCGTGTGGCAAGAGGCCGTCGACGGCATCGGGCACATGGCGTACGTGAACGACCGCTCGTGGAACCTGCTGGCCTACAACGACCGCTGGTCCGAGATGTTCCCCGGCGGACAGGTGCCGCAGAACACGATGCGGTGGATGGCGCTCGACCCGGGCGCCCGCGAGACGCTGACCGACTGGGAGCACTCCTGGGCGCCGCTGGTGCTGCCCCAGTTGCGGGCGGCGCTGGCCGCCGACCCCACCGACGAGACGCTGGCGCAGATCGAGAAGGAGGTCCTGGCCGACCCGCTCGCCGCCGGGATCTACAACCGGGCCAGCGCCTACCTCCACCTCGACGGCGACGAGCGGCCGCTCAACCACGGGGCCCTGGGGCCCGGCTGGGTGACGATGTGCGCCGCCCAGCCGATGGCCGCGCCGGGCGCCCGCATGATCATCCTGGTCTTCCACGCGGGCGAGAAGCGCCGGCACACGAGGACGCCGATGCTGCGGGCGAAGGTGCAGTAGTCGCTCTCGGGGCGAGGGCGAGGGCGAGGGCGGGGGCGGGGGCTGGGGCGCGGCTCGTGGGGACGCCGGGCCCGCCGCGCCTGCCCCGCCCCGCCTGCCCCGGCTCGGTTACGGCTCGCGGTGGATCTTGGTGTTGGAGGCCTGGGCGCGGGGACGCACCACGAGCAGGTCGATGTTGACGTGGCTCGGGCGGGTGACGGCCCAGGTGATGGTCTCGGCGACGTCGTCCGCGCTCAGCGGCTCGGCCACCCCCGCGTACACCTTCGCCGCCTTCTCCGCGTCGCCGCGGAAGCGGGTCGTGGCGAACTCCTCCGTCTTCACCATGCCGGGCGCGATCTCGACGACCCGTACCGGACGGCCGACGATCTCCAGACGCAGCGTCTCGGCGAGCACCCGCGCACCGTTCTTCGCGGCGACATAGCCGCCCCCGCCCTCGTAGGTGGCGTGGCCCGCCGTGGAGGAGAGGATCACGACCGTGCCGTCGCCCGAGGCCTCCAGGGCGGGCAGCAGGGCCTGGGTGACGTTCAGCGTGCCGATGACGTTGGTCTCGTACATCTGCCGCCAGTCCTCGGGGTCGCCGGTCGCCACCGGGTCCGCGCCGAGCGCGCCGCCCGCGTTGTTGACGAGCACCCCGATGGTGCGGAAGGCGGTCGCGAACTCGTCGACGGCGGCCCGGTCCGTGACGTCCAGCGGGTACGCCGTCGCCTGGTGGCCCGCCTCGTTGATCTCGGCCGCCAGCGCCTCGATGCGGTCCTTGCGGCGCGCGGTCAGCACCACGCGGTAACCGGCGGCGGCGAGCGCGCGGGCGGTGGCGGCACCGATCCCGCTGCTCGCTCCGGTGACGACGGCGATCGGGGTCCCGGCGGCAGTCATGTCGTGCTCCTCGCGCGTGTGGTGAGTACGCCGCCAGGATAGGCGGGCCCCGGCGCGTCCGGCCGGGGCGGGGCGGCCTCAGCGGCCGCGCGGGGGGCTGATCGGAGGCGTGCTCAGCGGCCGCGCGGGGCGTACATGATCACGGCCATCCCGGCCAGGCAGATCAGCGCGCCGGTGACGTCCCAGCGGTCGGGGCGGTAGCCGTCCGCGACCATCCCCCAGGCGATCGACCCCGCCACGAAGACACCGCCGTACGCGGCGAGGATCCGGCCGAACTCGGCGTCGGGCTGGAGCGTGGCCACGAAGCCGTAGACGCCGAGCGCGAGGACGCCGGCGCCGATCCAGACCCAGCCGCGATGCTCCCTGACGCCCTGCCAGACGAGCCAGGCGCCTCCGATCTCGAACAGGGCGGCCAGGACGAAGAGGAGGGCGGAGCGGGCGACGAGCATGGGGCCAGGGTGGCACGGGCCGGCCGGGTGCCGGGCGCTGTGCGCTGTGCGCTGTGCGGCGTGCGTCGGGCGGCGTGCGTCGGCGGAGGCGGTGTCGTGGGCGCGCTGTTCGGGGTGGCGTCCTGGTGAAAACAGGGGTGAAAGGTACCTTTCGCCCATGGTCGTTCGTGTGATGAACAGATGGAGCAGGTCTGGTCGCTCGGGCAGCGCCGCCGTGGCCGCCACCGCAGCCGCCACCGTGGCCGTCGCCGTACTGGTCGCGGCGATGCTGATCGCCACGGGGGCGTCCAGCGGGGCGGCCGGTACGTCTCCCGGGGTGGACGGGGTGCGCGGGGCGGTCGGAGCGGGCCGAGGTGGGGCGGTAACTCCCTTTGCCCTAGCGCCTGTTGGGCACGTGAGCCAGGGCGCGTCCTACCGTGCCGGGGTCGATGCGGACGTCTCGTACCACGGGCATGTCTCCCTGTGGGACGGCCGGCTCGGCGTCTGGCTCACGACGGCCAACCACGGCCCCGCCCCGGTCACCGGAGCCACCCTGCGGCTGCGCTTCTCCGTGCCGCTCGCCCCGGGGGCGGACCTTCCGGCGAACTGTCTGCGTACCGGCGCCGCGACGGTGCACTGCGGCACCGGGTCGATGCGGGCGGCGGGAAGCGGAGTGCGGATCGCCCTGGACGTGGCGGTCGTCGGCACCCCGAGCGAGGTGGCCCTCGACATCGACACCGTCTGGAACGGTGGCGCGAACGACCGCAACACGGCGAACAACACCCACCGGGTCCTGGCCCTGGCCACGGGGGACGCGTACACCTTCTGAGACGCCCTGGCGGCTACAAAGGGGTTGTGCAGGAAGGGAGTTGGGGACGGTGCGGGCGGTGCGGTGCGGCTCGCCCCGTCGTTACGCGCGTCCCGTCCAGCGGGCGAGCGCCGTCCGCAGCGCGGCCGGGTCCTTGCCCGCCCAGGCCACATACCCGTCGGGCCGTACGAGCAGGCTGTCGCCGCGCCCGCTCCGCCAGTGCGCGCCCACCACGCCCCGCGCCGCCTCGACCTCGCCCGCCGGGGGCGTCACCAGGACGAACTCGCCGCGCCGCAGCAGCTCGTAGAGGCGGCCCCGGGTGAGGTCCAGGTCGGGGGCGCGCTTTCCGGTGAGCGGGTGGGCTCCGCGCTCCGCCCGGTAGGAGATCCCGATGCCGCTGATCGTCCCCAGGGCCTTGTCGGCGGCGGGCCGTACGGCGCCGAGGACCCCGACGGCCAGCGAACGCAGCGCGCGCTGAAGGGGGTTGTGCGCCATGGCGAGCCGCACGAGCGCGCCGCTGCTGCGCAGCACCGTGGCGCCGACCGGGTGGCGCTCCGCCTCGTAACTGTCGAGCAGCGCCTCGGGCTCGGCGGTACGTCCGCGCAGAACGGCGGCGAGCTTCCAGGAGAGGTTCGCCGCGTCCTGGAGGCCGGTGTTCATGCCCTGGCCGCCGGCGGGGGAGTGGACGTGTGCGGCGTCCCCGGCCAGGAAGACCCGGCCGACCCGGTAGGAGGGGGCCTGGCGTTCGTCGCTGTGGAAACGGGAGATCCAACGGGCGTCGTGCAGGCCGTAGTCGGCGCCGAAGGCCTCGCGGGCGATGGCGCGGAGTTCGTCGAGTTCGACGGGTGTGGTGTCGGGGACCTGGCGCTCGCGGTTCCAGCCCATGACGCGGTAGTAGCCGTCGCCGAACGGGGCGATGAAGGCGAACGAGTCGCCGGAGCCGTTGACGGTGAGCATCGCGTCCGGCTCCCGGTCGAGCCGCACGTCCGCGAGGACGATCGAGCGGATCACGGCCGCGCCGGGGAACGGCAGCCCCAGCGCCTCGCGTACGCCGCTGCGTACACCGTCGGTGCCGACGAGATAGCGGGCCCGCAGGGTGACGGCCCCCTCGCGGTCGGCACCACCGGCACCGGCGTCGCCACCGGCACCGGCATCGGCGTCGGAAGCGGAACCGGCTTCGCCACCGGCACCGGCACCCGCGCCGGGTCCGCCACCGGCGCCTTCGCGCAGCTCCGCGGCCACGCCGTCCTTGTCCTGACGGAGCGTCAAAAGCTCGGCGTCGTAACGGAAGTGGACGCCCGCGGCCACGGCGCGCCGCTCAAGCAGGCGCTCCACCTGGTACTGCGGGGTGACCAGCAGGAACGGAAAGCGGGAGCGCAGCCGGGTCAGGTCGAGGGCGACCCGGCCGAACATGTCCATGTGGTCGATCGTCGTTCCGCCCTTCACCAACTCCTCCGCCAGGTCCCGCGCGTCGAGCATTTCCAGGGTGCGGGCGTGGACGGCGAAGGCGCGCGTCATGTTGCTGATCCCGCGCGCCCGGCGCTCGACGACGGTGACGCTCAGCCCCGCGGCGGCCAGATCGCCCGCCAGGAGCAACCCGGTCGGCCCGGCGCCGACGACCAGGACGTCGATGGTCGTGGCGTCGTCGTGCGTGGGGGTGCTGCCGTTCATGGCTGCCTCCTGGGTGCCAACGCGCAGTGGTCAACGCGTGGTGGTCAACGCTCGGTGGTCAACGGTTGTTGGTCAACGCTCGTTGGCAACGGTAGAGCCGCGGCGACTGGCGTGTCAACAGGTGTTGGCCTACAGTCGTTGGCATGACGACCGAAGCACCTGCCGGAGGCCCTCGCCGCACCTCCCTGGCCACCAAGGACGCGATCCTGGTCGCCGCTCGCGAACGCTTCGCCGCCGACGGTTACGAGCGCGCGACCATCCGGGCCATCGCCCGGGACGCGGGGATTGACCCGTCGATGGTGATGCGGTACTTCGGGAACAAGGAGGGCCTCTTCGCCGCCGCCTCCGCGATCGACCTGCGCATTCCGAAGGCGGACGAGCTGCCGGTCGAGGGGCTGGGCGCCGCGCTGGTCGCGCACTTCCTGGACCGCTGGGAGAGCGACGACGTCCTGACCGCCCTGCTGCGGGTCGGCGTCACCAACGCGGTGGGCGCCGAACGGGTCCAGGCGATCTTCGCCGAGCAGTTGGTCGCGGTCGCCACTGGAGTCTGCCCGGATCCCTCGGACGCCCCGCGCCGCGCGGCGCTGGTCGCCTCGCAGATCCTGGGCATGGCGATGGCGCGCTATGTGCTGCGCTTTCCGCCGGCGGTCGCGATGCCCCACAGCGAAGTGATCGCCTGGCTCGCCCCCACCGTGCAGCGGTACCTGACGGCCGAGGGGCCGTAGCGGGGCGGGGGCGGTAGGCATCCCGTCCGCGTCCCGGCGGGGCGCCCCGCGGGTCCTCTGCGTCCTACACTCTCTGCATGGCACAGAAGAAAAGCGCCGACGGCCGACGGCGGCCCGACTGCGGTGACCGGGACGATCTGCTGCGTGACCTGGGCGGCGTCTCCCGCCGCTACATGGCCTCGTACGCCCTGTTCAACCAGGCGCTGGCCGACCAGATGGGGCTGCACCCCACCGATCTCCAGTGCCTCAACCTCCTCGGCCTCGAACCCGGGCCGGTCACCACGGGCCGGATCGCCGCCCTCACCGGCCTCACCACGGGCTCGGCGACCCGGCTCGTCGACCGCCTGGAGAAGGCCGGCTATGTGACGCGGCGCCGGGACACCGAGGACCGCAGGAAGGTGCTCGTCGAGCTGGTGCCCTGCCGGATGGAGGAGCTCGGCTCGGTCTGGAGCAAGCTCAACGGCGCCTGGTGGGAGATGTTCGAGGCGTACGAGGACCACGAGATCGCCCTCATCGCCACGCATATGCGCCGCACTGCCGAACTCAGCGCCGCCCAGATCGAACGCCTCAGGAGCGGACAGCTCTGAGCGGGCGGACCTGAGGAGCTGGATCTGAGCGGGCGGATATGAGGGGCTGGATCTCAGGGGGCCGGATCTGAAGGGGTGGATCTCAGGGGCCGGATCTGAGGGGGCGAGGGGGCCCGCCCGAGGTCGTCAGCGGTCGTCAGTGGTCGGCCCGGTCCGCCGGGCGGTCCCCGGGCGCGCCGAACTCGCGCACGGCCTCGTCGACGATCGCCTCCAGGCTGGCGTGGTGCGCGCCGCGCCAGTAGACCCGCTCACAGGACCCGCACTCCGCGAAGACGTCGTACGTGCTGCGGGTGCCGTGCTCCAGACGGTCGCCCACCGACTCCTTGTCGGCCTCCCGCAACGGCGCGTTGCAGGCGGTGCAGCGCGTCCAGGGTGCGAGGGCGGGGGTGAACCGGCCGAGCACGTCCCGGAGTTGTTCGTCGGTGCGGTGGCTGTAGACGTACGCCCCGGCCCACAGCTCCCTGCGGTGCAGCAGACCGCGGTCCCGGGAGAGCATGACGCGCTGCTCCCGGGCGGAGAGCGCGGCGAGCGCGGGGTCCCCGATGTCCTCGCTCTCGTACGCGGCGTCGACACCGAGCAGCCTCAACCGCCGTGCCAGCGTGCCGAGATGGACATCGAGCAGGAAGCGCAGCGGGGCGCCCGGCACCTTCTGGGGGCGCTCCACGGCGCGTACCTCGACGATCTCGCCCGCCGTCGGGATGTGGGAGACCGGCACCTCGCGGCCGTCGGCGAACAGCCGGCCGGCCTCGGTGAGCGGGACGCCCAGCGATTCGACGACATGGCCGAGCGTGGACACTCCGTCGGTCACGACGGCGCTGCGGCCCTGGCGGCGCTTGGCCGGGACGAAGAGGTGCAGCTCAGGGGCGAAGTCGACGTGGATCTCCGGTCCGTTCACGCGGCCAGGATCGCATCCGGGCCGCGCCCCGGGCCACGCATTTGGTGAGACTGCCCGCTCAGGGCCAGGAGCGGGCTGCGATTGGGGGGTGTGGGTTGTGGTTCTGGGCTGGGGGTTGGGGGTTGGGGGCTACGGGCGGAAGGCATCCGCGTTTTCCCGGGCCCAGCTCTCGAAGGTGCGGGCCGGGTGGCCGGTCAGCTCCTCGACGACGGTGGTGACGGTGTCGGGGTGGCCGTCGTAGGCGGCGAAGTAACCGAGCAGCGCGTCGGCGACCTCGGACGGCAGGAACTCTGCCATCGACTCCTTCCACGCGGCGGCGCTCACCGCGTTGACGGTGAGCGGGCGCCCGGACGCCTCGGCGAGGATCGCGACCTGCTCGGCGATGCTGAGCGAGACGGGCCCGGTGAGGTGGTGGGCGCGTCCGCGCGGTTCGGGCCGGGTCAGGGCGGCGAGCGCGGCATCGGCGATGTCGGCCTCGTGGATGGTGGCCGCCTGGGCCCCGGGGAAGGGGTGGTCGACGGTGCCGGTCGACTTGGCGCCCCAGGACCAGCCCAGCGCGTTGCCCGCGAAGCCGCCGGGCCGCAGGAACGTCGACAGGATCCCGGAACGCTCAAGGGCCTGCTCCACGGCGCGGTGCATGGCGGCGATCGCGTTGGTGTCGGCGTCGGGTTCCAGGACGGAGCTGGAGGAGAGCAGCACTATGTGCTGCACCCCGGCGGCCTTCGCCTCGGCGAGGAACGCGTCGATGTGCTGCGGATTGGCGTACAGGAAGACCGACTCGACTCCGGCCAGCGCGGCCGGGAACGTCGCCGGGTCGTCGAGGTCGCAGACGACGCGGTCCACGCCGTCCGGAAGGCTCAGCTTGTCCGGACTGGCGGACGCGGCCCGAACGCCGAGACCGCGCTCCCGAAGCAGCGCGATGAGTGTGGTGGCGACCTTGCCGCGGCTGCCGGTGATCAGGACCGTCATGGTGGAAATACCTTTCGTACAAAGGTAGTTGAGGAACTACGGCAGTACCGGGCGCGGCGCCGTGCGGCGAGCGAGCGGGCGGGCGTAGGTCGCGCCGGGGGCCACCCCCGGCTATGGAATTGCATGACACAGAATCTGCGCCACGCAGACAAATATCCTCGCCCCGACCGGTTGCGTCAAGCGCGTTGCGGGGGGATGGGGTTGGGGGTGGCGCGGGGCCCGGCCGGTTGCCCGGGGAGGGCCCGGGCCCGAGCTCAGCTCCGGCTCCTACCCCGGGCGCCGGGGGACCCGGTCCCGAAGTCAGCGCCTCACCCGGAGGCCGCCAGGGGGATCCGGGCCCCAGCTCAGCCCCGCCCCCCACCCCGGAGGCGGCCGGGGGCCCGGGGTCAGCCCCACCCCGGAGGCAACCGGGGCGTGCCCACGCTCGACAGTCGCGGGCCGAGCCCGCGACCTCTACGCTTCGGCGCATGAAGATCATCGACCTCGAGCCGGGCGACCCGCGTCTGACGGACGACCTGCTGCCGGTACTCACCGAACTCCGCCCGCACCTCACCGAAGAGCTCTTCGCCGAGATCTACGGGGAGGGGCACGCCCAGGGGCTGCGGTTCACCGCCGCGTACGGCGACGACGGGACCTGTGTGGGCGCCGCCGGGTGGCGGGTCGTCGTCAACACCAGCGCGGTCCGCAAGCTGTACGTCGACGACCTGGTCACCGCCGCCACCGCCCGCTCCACCGGCGTGGGCCACGCCCTCCTCGCGCACCTGGAGGGCCACGCAAGGGCGGCCGGCTGCACCTCCCTCAATCTCGACTCCGGCACCCACCGCACCGACGCGCACCGCTTCTACTTCCGCGAGCGCATGGCCGTGACCGCCTTCAACTTCGACAAGCGGCTGGACTGACCCCGTCGCCCAGGTCGACGCACCAGTCGTGGGAGCGCAGCCACGTGCCCGGCGGGTACTCGAACGCGACCTCGCCGACCCGCGTGAACCCGGCGTTTCGGCAGGTGTTGTTGGAGGCGATGTGGTCCACGGACGGGTAGGCGTGCAGCTCCCGTGGGCCGCCCGCCGCAGCGGCCTCGACCACGACCGCCCGGAGCGCCGCGACGGCCAGACCGCGCCCCCGGAACGCCGGCAGGATGCCGTACCCCGTCTCGTACACCGCCTCGCCCTGCCATATTCGCGGCCAGTACCCGACCGATCCCACGTCCTCGCCCGTCTCGTCGAGGACGACCCGGAACATGCGGCCCTCGTCGGCGGGGCGCGTGCTCATCGCCGTGTACGTGGCGTGCCGGGAGAGCACCTTGGCCTCGGGCTCCGGGCCGCCGAGGTGCTCGGTCATCTCCGGCGCGTTGGTCTTGCGCAGCAGGCCCAGATCGTCGTCCGACCAGGCCACCAGGCGGATACGCGGGGGAACTTCACGGGCTGCGTCGTTCATGTCCAGAACTGTAGGCGCCAGGTCTGACAATCCCCTCTGAGCAGGGAAAACGGGGCCGAGGGGCGGCGCTCGGGGATCGGGCGCCGAGGATCCGGGATCGTGGGTCAGGCGCGGGAGGCTCCGGCGCGCAGGGCCGAGGGCGGGACGCCCAGCGTCGCCGTGAAGTCCCGTACGAGATGGGCCTGATCGGCGTAGCCAAGGTCGGCGGCGAGCAGGGCCCAGTCGACGGATTCGGCGGACTCGGCGTGTT
Organism: Streptomyces hundungensis; assembly: GCF_003627815.1. Taxonomy (NCBI): domain Bacteria; kingdom Bacillati; phylum Actinomycetota; class Actinomycetes; order Kitasatosporales; family Streptomycetaceae; genus Streptomyces; species Streptomyces hundungensis. Next base: position 3,772,710 of record NZ_CP032698.1, on the reverse strand, counting down.
CCAGGGCCTCGTGGATCCGGTAGCGCAGCACGACCCACTTCGGGCCGACGCCCACCCAGGCCGCGAAGAGGCGTTGCAGGGAGCGCGCCGACAGGCCCGCTTCGCGGGCGAGCACGTCGACCCGGCGCAGCGTGCGGTCATGACGTACCCGGTCGACCAACTCCATCGCCAGCTCCGCCTGAGGATCGGGCCGGGGATCGAGGGCGAGCAGGAACGCGTCGAGGGCGGCGACCCGGTCCTCGTCCCGTTCCGGCGAGAGCACCGCCGCCGGGTCGGCGTGCGGGAACACCGGATCCGCCGCGACCACCCGGTCCGTCCACGTCGACACGGCGTAGCCCGGCGCGAAGGGCCGGAACCCGCCCGGCCGGAACTGGATCCCGCACACCCGCCCACGCCCCGACAGCTTCCGGGTGGCGAGAGCCAGGCCCACTCCCGACAGCTCAAGGAAGTCCGGCCGGCTGTCGTCATAGCGCTGGAAGACCAGATTGACGGACGGATGCGGCACCACGTGCGACGCGTACGGCTCGGCCAGATCCCAGTCGATCAGCCAGTAGTGCTCCAAATAGGGCCGCAGCGCGGGCGCCGGTTCGTGCCGGCGGAACCGTACGTGGGCGAAGAGATCGGCGGCGTCGACGATGCCCCGGGTGTCGCGCCGGGGGCCGGGGTTCTGCGCTGACATGGGCCGATCCTAGGGAGCGAGCGCCTCCTACGGAGTGCCCGTTCGGCGCGCGAGTCGGGCGCCCCGGCGCAGCGCTGCCGCGTACAGGGCGAGCACGAGGGCGAGCAGCGGGTAGTACGCCAGGGGCAGTGCGGCCATGCCGATGAGGGGGCCGAGGGGGGTGAGCGGGAGCAGCAGGCCGGTCAGCGCGAGCACGCCGGCGGTGGTGGGAATGCCGCCGCCGCGCCCGGTGCGCAGCAGGACCATCACCAGGGCCTGGGTCAGCAGGTTCTCGGTGAACCAGCCCGCGTGGAACGCCGGTTGGGCCCGGGTGTCGCTCACCGCCCAGACCAGTACCGCGAAGGTCGCGAGGTCGGCGGCGGCGTTGAGCACGCCGAACCCGGTGACGGAGGCGAGCACCTCGCGCGGGCGCAGCGCGAGCGGGAGGCGCAGCGCCGCGGCCCGTGGGCGCTCGTACGCGAACGCCAACTGGGCGGCGTCGAAGCACAGGTTCTGGACCAGGACCTGGGAGGGCAGCATCGGCAGGAACGGCAGAAGCAGTCCCGCGGTCAGCATCGCGATGACGTTGCCGAGGTTTGAGGACAGAGTGATCCGTAGATAGCCCGCGATACCGGCCGCGCTCGCGCGTCCCGCCACGACGGCGTGGTCGAGCGAGGTCAGATCCCGCGCGGCGAGCACGACATCGGCGGTCTCTCGAGCCACGTCGACGGCCTCCGGCGGGCAGATGGCCACGTCCGACGCGCGCAGCGCGGGCAGGTCGTTGACGCCGTCCCCGACGAAGCCGGTGACGTGTCCGCGCTCGCGCAGGACGCGCACGAGCCGGGCCTTGTGGGCGGGGGAGCAGCGGGCGAAGACAGTACTACTGTCGGCGAGTTCGGCCAGTTCGGTGTCGTCGAGGGCGTCGAAGGAGGCGGCGGTGACGACGTGTCCGGGCGCCAGGCCGAGGTCGCGGCAGGCGCGGGCGGCCGTGCCGGGGTGGTCGCCGGTCAGCACCTTCACCTCGATGCCCCGGTCGGCCAGCGCGGCGAGCGCGGCCGCCGCCGTGTCCGCCGTCGCGTCACGCAGCGCGACCAGCCCCTTGAGGGTGAGCCCGCGCTCGTCCTGGGCGGTGAACGGGCGCCCGGTGGCGGGCCGTTCGGCGAGGGCCACCGCGAGGACGCGCAGCCCGTCCGCGGCGAGACGGTCGGCGAGCTCGGTGGTGCGGGCCCGTTCGTCGTCGGTGAGCAGACACCGTTCCAGTACGTCCTCGACGGCGCCCTTGACCACCAGGGTGTGGTGGCCGAGGCGGTGCGGGGTGGCGAGGACGGCCGTGGAGAGGCGCCGCACGGGATCGAAGGGGAGCGCGGCGACGGCGTCGTACTCCAGCGCGTCGAGGCCCTCGGCGAACCGTTCCTCGGCGGCGTCGAGCAGGGCCTCGTCCAGGGCGTCCGCGCTGGGCAGTTCGGCGAGCCGTACCGTCCACAGGCTGTTGACGGCGGCCCAGTGCAGCACGGAGTCGTCGGGTGTGCCGGACGCGTCGAGCGCGCGGTCCAGGACCGGCCGGTCCTGGGTGAGCGTCCCGGTCTTGTCCAGACAGACGACGTCGACGGCGCCCAGGTCGTGCAGTGCGGGCAGCCTCTTGACGATCACCCGGCGCTCGCGTGCGAGGGCGGAAGCGCCCCGCGCGAGGGTGGTCGTCACGATGACCGGCAGCATCTCGGGGGTCAGGCCGACCGCGACGGCCACCGCGAACGGCAGCGTCTCCAGACCGCGGCCGCGCAACGCCGCGTTGGCCATCAGGACCAGCGGCGGGGTGAGCAGCATGAAGCGGATCAGGATCCAGGAGACGCCGTGCACGGACCGGTCGAAGGCGGTCGTGCGCCGGTCGTGCTCCGGCAGCCGGTCGGCCCGCGCGAACCGGGTGTCCGCACCGGTCGCGATCACCACACCGGTACCGCTGCCGGAGGCGACGCTGCTGCCCTGGAAACAGACCTCGGGCCGGTCGAAGTCCTGGTCACAGCCCTCGGGTCGGTCGAGGTCCTGGTCGTCTAGGGCGTACGCCGACTCCACCGGGCACTCCTGTGCGCCGCGGTCGTACGCCCGCGCTTCGGCGGGGGAAGCGCGCGCCACCGGAGGCGCCGACCGGGCCGAAGGCTCGTCCACCGGATACTTGGCGACCGGCGCCGACTCCCCGGTCAGCGCCGCCTGATGCATCGTCAGGCCGGTGGCGCGCAGCAGCCGCAGGTCCGCCGGTACGAGGTCGCCGGGCGCGAGCCGCACCACATCGCCGGGCACCACCTCTCCCACCGGGATCTCGCGTGACGCCGGCGCGGCCTCGGCGGTGGCCCTGCGCAGCACCGTGGCGGTGCTCGCCACCAACTCCCGCAGCCCTGCCGCCGACCGGTCGGCGCGGTGCTCACCGGCCGCCCGCAGCGCACAGCTCACCACCACCAGCACCGCGATGACCGAGGCCGTCGCCCAGGCCGCGACCAGTGTGGAGACCAGCGCGAGCGCGGCGAGCACGGCGGTGAACGGGTCGCGCAGACTGCGCAGGAAAACAATCGGCAGGGAGGGAACTCGACGCGCGGGAAGGACGTTTTCCCCATATCGCACGAGTCGTGTCTCGGCGTCCGACTCGACAAGCCCCCGGGGTCCGGAGCCGAGTGAACGAAGCAGCTGTAGCGGAGTGCTCCTTGACAACTGTAGAGACGAAATCCGCTCAGGCGCCCAGGTCACGAACGAGTCCCGACGGTCCCGGCAGTTTCACGCCCCCGCCGAGCCGGGCCACCAGCCAGCGCACCATCTGAGCCACATCGGGGTCGTCGACGAGATAGACGACCCGCCGTCCCTCCCGCCGGGACCGGACGAGCCCCGCGAGTTTCAGCTTCGCCAGGTGCTGACTGACGGCCGGCAGCGCACCGCCGACCCTCTCGGCAAGCCCCGACACATCGGACTCGCCGTGGCTCAACGTCCACATGATGTGCAGCCGCGCGGGCGAGGCAAGGAGTCCGAAGACGCCCGCTGCCTCGCCGAGCACCTCGGCCGACGGGTCGGTGCTGCTCGTCGTGGTCACCGTCGCCTCCGCCTCCTCGGTGTCGTGGCCCTGTCTGCCGCCCGGGCAGCCAGTCTAGGGGCGCCGCCCCACAGCGAGCCGACGCACGAGGAGCAGGCGCACAATGAGCCGCCCCCCAGCGAGTCCGCTCATAGCGAGCCCTCCCCATAGCGAGTCCGCTCACAGCGAGCCCGCCCCACAGCGAGCCCGCTCACAGGGATACGAGCGTCACCTCGGTCGCCTTCACGCTCGACCACACCGCCGCGCCCTCCGCCAGGCCCAGCTCGGCGGCCGCGTCCGGGGTGATCTCCGCGATCAGGTCGGGCGTCTCGGCCGACCCGATGAGCACCCGCAGTCTGCTTCCGCTCGCCGTGATCTCGCGCACGGTGCCGGGCCAGACGTTACGGGGGCTGCCGTCGGGTCGCCTGCGGTGCACGGACACCGACTCCGGCGCGATGATCGCCAGTGCCCGGCTGCCCTCGCGCAGTCGCTCGGCCGCGACGATCCGCCCGCCGCCGGCCAGCGCGAGCCCGTCGTCCCTCGCCTCCCCGGCCCACGCGTTGCGGCCCAGCATCCGGGCCACCCAGGGGGAGCGCGGATGGCGGGTGACCTCGGCCGGCGGCGCGTCCTGGAGGGTGCGCCCGGCTTCGAGGACGAGGACCCGGTCGGCCAGCGAGACCGCCTCGACCGGATCGTGGGTCACGATCAGACAGACTCCGGCGAACCCGGCCAGGTGGGTGCGCAGGGTGTGGCGGACACGGGCCCGGGTCGTCTGGTCGAGGGCGGCGAGGGGCTCGTCAAGCAGCAACAGCCGGGGTCGGGCCGCCAACGCCCGCGCCAGGGCGACTCGTTGAGCCTGGCCGCCGGAGAGCTGGGCGGGCTTGCGGTGGGCGAGGTGGCCGACGCCGAGACGGTCCAGCCACCGCCCGGCCTCGACACGCGCCTCGCCACGGGCAACACCCTGGGCGCGCAGCCCGTACGCCGTGTTGGCGAGCGCGCTCAGATGCGGGAACAGCGCGCCGTCCTGCGGGACCCACGCGACCCCCCGCTTGTGCGGCGCGAGCGAGGTGACGTCGAGGTCGCCCAGGCGCAGCTCGGCATGGGCGCGGGGGGTGAGGCCGAGCAGGGCCCGCAGCAGAGTGGTCTTGCCCGCGCCGTTCTCGCCGACCACCGCGATCGTGGTGCCGGGCTCGGCGTCCAGGGTCACCTCGTTGAACCCGGACACCTCGGCGTGCAGTGACCAACTCGGCCCGGATTCGGCCGTGTTGGGCTCCTGGTCGGGCCATGGTGCGTCCGGCCGCGCGGAGTCCCGCGGCTCGCCCTTGGGGGCGGCTCCCGTGCGGGGGTCGTGGCGGGGGTCGTAGGTGTGCGGGGCGGCGCGCGTCGGATCGGGATCCAGGGGCGAGGGGTCCGCGAGTGCGGCTTCGGGCGCGGTGGTGGGCGCCCCGCTCCGTACCGACGCGGAACCGGTCCAGCGGCCGCGCAGCGCCACCAGGACCGCCATGGCGATGGCGAGCAGCAGCAGGGACACGGAGGTCGCGGCGCCCGGGGAGTCCTGGAGGAGGAGGTAGACCTGGAGCGGCAGGGTCTGGGTGGTGCCGGGCAGGTTGCCGGCGAAGGTGATGGTGGCGCCGAACTCGCCGAGCGCGCGGGCCCAGGTGAGGGCCGCCCCGCGGCCAGGCCGGGCGCGACCATGGGCAGCGTCACGGTGAAGAGGACGCGTGAGGGAGAGGCGCCGAGCGAGGCGGCGGTCTCCTCGTAGCGGGGCCGCAGCCCGCCGAGCGCTCCCTCCAGGCTGATCACCAGGAACGGCATCGCGACGAAGGTGGCCGCCACCACGGCGCCCGAGGTGTGGAAGGGCAGGGTGATCCCGAATGTGTGCTCCAGCCACGGCCCGAGCAGCCCGCGCCGTCCGAAGCCGAGCAGCAGGGCGACACCGCCCACCGTGGGCGGCAGCACCATCGGCAGCAGCACCAGCGAACGCACGAGGGCCTTGCCCGGGAAGTCGACCCGGGCGAGCAGCCAGGCCAGGGGCACCCCGAGAAGAAGGGAGAGACCGAGTGCCCAGAACGAGACGACCAGCGAGAGCCGCAGGGCCTCGGTGACCTCGGGGCCGGACAGGTGCGTGCCGAGCTCGCCCCAGGAGGTGCGGGCCAGGATGCCGAGCAACGGCATCAGCAGGAACGCGATGGCGAGCGACGCGGGCAGAGCCAGCGCCAGGGGCGGGCGCCGACGGGCGTGGGAGCGGCTGCGGAGCATGGGGGTTCCCCCGGGTGTCCTGAGGGCGCCGGACCCGCCCGGGGTGGGGAACGGGCAGGCCCAGCTGGGGAGTTGATGCGGTCGGTGCGGAGGAGGTCGTCGGGTTACGGCTGCTGGAAGCCCGCGTCCGTAAGGATCTTCTGTGCCTCGGGGGAGGACAGCCACTTCACGAAGGCCGCGGCGGCGTCGGAGTTCTTGGAGGTCTTCAGGGTGGCGGCAGGGTACTTGGCGACGGCGTTCTGCGCGTCGGGGATGTCGATCGTGTCGACCTTGCCCTTGGCGGCGGCGGCATCCGTCTTGTAGATGATGCCCGCGTCGGCCTCGCCGAGCTCGACCTTGGACAGGACGGCCCGGACGTTCGGCTCCTGGGAGACCGGCTTCACCGTGATCTTCTGGGCGTCCAGGACCTGCTTGCTGTAGCGGCCCACCGGCACCTGGGGCGCCGCGAGGACGACCTTCAGGGTGTCGGCGGACAGGCTCTTGAGGCCCTCGATCTTCTTCGGGTTGCCCTTGCCGGCCGCGATGACCAGACGGTTCCTGGCGATGATCGACGAGTCGTTCACATCGGCCTTCAGGCCGTCCATGGTCTTGGTGTCGGCGGTGACCAGGGCGTCGGCGGGTGCGCCCTGCTTCACCTGGGCGGCGAGCTCCTGCGACCCGGCGAAGGAGAACGTCACACGGGTGCCCGGGTTCTCCTTCTCGTAGGCGGCACCGGCCGCCTTGAAGACATCGGTGAGCGAGGACGCGGCCAGGACGGTCAGCTGTGCGGACTTCGGGGCGGTGCCGGAACTGCCGGACGGGGAGGACGCCTTGGAGCCCTGGCTGTCCTTGTCGTTGCCGCAGGCCGCGGCCAGCGGGACGAGCAGGGCGGCAGTGACGACGGCCGCGGCGGCGCGGCGACGCCGGGTGGTGGGAGTCGTGAGGGACATGGGTGGAGCTCCTTCGGATGCGTGTCGAGCCGCGCCGGGAGATGAGGGCCCACCGAGTCCTTCGCGGAGGTCCATGGCCGGACGTCCTGGCAGGAAACGGGGAGGGGCGACGCCGCGGGGACGTTGGTGAGAGGCCGGTTCTCGACCTAGGTGCGGTCGACGTGCACGCTGGTGGACTTCACCCGCGCGGTGGCCTGCATGCCCACCTCGAGGCCCAACTCCTCGACGGCCTCCCGGGTCAGGAGGGAGACCAGGCGGTGCGGTCCGGCCTGGATCTCGACCTGGGCCGCGACATCGCCGAGCTTGACGGCGGTGACGATGCCGGGGAAGGCGTTGCGGGCGGAGGTGTAGGAAGCCTCCTCCTCGCCGTTGGGGGACTGGCCGACCTCGATGGAGAAGGCGGCCAGATCCCGCCCGTCGATGAGCCGGCGGCCGCCTTCGTCACGATGGGTCGTGAGACGACCGCCGTCGGCCCAGCGCCGCAGAGTGTCCGGGCTGACGCCGAGCAGACGCGCTGCCTGACCGATGGTGTAGGACTGCATGTGCGACAAGATAGGCGGCATCACGCCGCACATACAAAGGTTCCGTCGAAACATACGCCGCACCTGCGGGTCCGAATGGATGAAGGTCCAAGACGGTCGCGGCGCGCCTTTCGAAGGCGTCGTCGCCGCGCCGGGTAGGCCGCCGAGCGGGCTCGACGAGAGCTCCACGCGGGCTCTACGGGGTGCCGGCGGAGATGCCGGCGGCTAGGCGGTGTGCCGGGCCTAACACCTGGACCGCCGGCCGTACCGCCGCGGCCTCAAGACCTCGGCCGCCGGCCGTACCGCCGCTGCCTCAGGGCCAGACCAAGCAGTACGGCTGGTGGCCCGCCTCGTGCAGGCGGTGCGAGAAGTCCTGCCATTCGTGCAGGAGTTGGTAGACGTTGAACGCGTCGCGCGGGCCGCCGCGGTCCGGGACCGTGGACCAGATGAAGGCGGCCGCACCCACCGATTCCTCCCCGACGCCGCGCAGCGGGTCGACGACCGTCATGGGGAGCTTGACCACCGCGTAGTCGGGGTGCAGGACGACCAGTTCCAGGGGCGGGACCTTGTGCAGAGGTATGCCCTGGATGCCGGTGAGGACCATCGCGGCCATCGTCTCCGGCTTGATCTTGGTGAACATGCCGCCCATGCCCAGCTCGTCGCCGCCGAGCTCCTCGGGGCGCATGGTGACCGGCACCCGAGCGGCGGTCGCGCCGTCCGGGGCACCGAAATACTTGTAGGTCACCCCCATGCCCATACGGCCACTTCCGTTCCCCGCCCCGACGCCGTCCCCGACCCGATCGATCCGGTCCTGCGCGTCGCGTCGCCGGTGCCGTCCCCGACGGTGGGCGCGCTCGGGACCCCGGTCATCGGTCCCTTCGCCCAGTCCGCCACCGCGATGCATATCCTTCACCCGACTGCTTGTAGCCCGACTGTTTGTAGATGGCGCGACCCCCACCGCGCAACCCGATCATCCGCCGATGCAACTCGATCATCTGCGGATCATCGTGTCATTGACCTCCCCCACGCGGGTGCGGTGAAACACCAGTCCGCAAGAACGTCCGGGCCTCTGCCACCATGGCGGTGTGAGCTATCCGTACGAATACGACGCCCCAGTTTCGCAGAACCTCTTCGACCGTGCGTCCGCCGTGACGCCCGGCGGCGTGAACTCCCCCGTCCGTGCCTTCCGGGCCGTGGGCGGTACGCCCCGGTTCATGGTGTCCGGTACGGGTCCCTACCTGACCGACGCCGACGGCCGCGAGTACGTCGACCTGGTCTGCTCGTGGGGCCCGATGATCCTCGGACACGCGCACCCCGAGGTCATCGCCGCCGTGCAGGAGGCCGTCGCCCGCGGCACCTCCTTCGGCACGCCCGGCGAGGGCGAGGTCGCGCTCGCCGAGGAGATCGTGGCCCGGGTGGAACCGGTCGAGCAGGTCCGCCTGGTGTCCTCCGGCACCGAGGCGACCATGTCGGCGATCCGCCTGGCCCGTGGCTTCACGGGTCGCGCCAAGGTGATCAAGTTCGCCGGCTGCTACCACGGCCATGTGGACGCGCTGCTCGCCGCCGCCGGTTCCGGGGTCGCCACCTTCGGCCTGCCGGACACCCCCGGCGTCACCGGCGCCCAGGCCGGCGACACGATCGTGCTGCCGTACAACGATCTGGACGCGGTGCACGCGGCGTTCCACGCCAACCCGGGCGAGATCGCCTGTGTGATCACCGAGGCCTCGCCCGGCAACATGGGCGTGGTCCCGCCGGCCGACGGCTTCAACGCCGGTCTCAAGGCGGCCTGCGCCAAGAACGGCGCGCTCTACATCTCCGACGAGGTGATGACCGGGTTCCGTACGTCGAAGGCGGGTTGGTTCGGCGTCGACGGCGTCGTGCCGGACCTCATGACGTTCGGCAAGGTCATGGGCGGCGGCTTCCCGGCCGCGGCGTTCGGCGGCCGCGCCGACGTCATGGGCCACCTCGCCCCGGCGGGCCCCGTCTACCAGGCGGGCACCCTGTCCGGGAACCCGATCGCCACCGCCGCCGGTCTCGCCCAGCTCCGGCTGCTCGACGACGCGGCGTACGCGAAGGTCGACGCCGTGTCCCGGGAGATCCAGGGGCTGGTCACCGCGGCGCTCAGCAAGGAGGGCGTGGCCCACCGGCTCCAGACGGCGAGCAACATGTTCTCCGTCTTCTTCACGCCCGACGAGGTCCGCGACTACGAGGACGCGAAGAAGCAGGAAGCCTTCCGCTTCAACGGGTTCTTCCACTCGATGCTGGCCCAGGGCGTCTATCTGCCGCCCTCGGCGTTCGAGTCCTGGTTCGTGTCGACCGCCCACGACGAGCGCGCCATCGAGCGCATCGCGGCCGCGCTGCCCGCCGCCGCCCGCGCCGCAGCGGAGGCCACCGCATGAGCGAGAACAGCAAGAGCCAGAGCAGCGAAAGCCAGAGCAGCAAGAGCCAGTCCGGCAAGAGCGATGGCGACCTCACCGTCGTGCACGTGATGCGGCACGGCGAGGTGCACAACCCCGACGGCGTGCTCTACGGGCGGCGTTCGGGCTTCCACCTCTCCGAGCTCGGCCGGCAGATGGCCGACCGGGTCGCCGAGCACCTGGCGGGCCGTGACATCACCCATGTCGTGGCCTCCCCCCTGGAGCGCGCCCAGGAGACGGCGACCCCGATCGCCAAGGCGCACGGCCTGGACCTGGCGACCGATCCCCGCCTGATCGAGGCGGGCAACGTCTTCGAGGGCAAGACGTTCGGCGTCGGCGACGGCGCCCTGCGCAAGCCGGCCAACTGGAAGCACCTGACGAACCCGTTCCGCCCGTCCTGGGGCGAGCCCTACGTCGAGCAGGTCGTACGGATGATGGGCGCCCTGGACGCGGCGCGCGACGCGGCCCGGGGCCACGAGGCGGTGTGCGTCAGTCACCAGCTGCCGATCTGGATCGTGCGCAGCTTCGTCGAGAAGCGGCGGCTCTGGCACGACCCGCGCAAGCGGCAGTGCACGCTGGCCTCGCTGACCAGCTTCACCTATCAGGGCGACCGGATCGTGTCGGTGGGCTACAGCGAGCCCGCCCGCGATCTCGTACCGGCGCATCTGCTGGCCGGTGCCAAGCCGGTCAAGGGCAAGTCGAAGGCCTTCGGCGCCTGACGCGGTGGGCCGGCCGGTTCACCCCGGCCGGCCCGTGGGACAGTCGAGGGACCCCCCGCACCGTTCACCGGACCTCCACCCCCCGCCCCTTCGCCCCGCACCCGCATCTCGTACGGTTTACGAAGATTTGTGCGAGCTGTGGGGAACCATCCCTGTTTCACCCGGCATCTCACACATCGCCCAACTGCGGTGACGCGCTTGGGTTCGAGGACGACGAGACGACGGTGCGACGCGATGGGAACGGACGGACTTATGCGGGAGAGCAGCCGGAATTTCAGCCGTAGGGGCATGCTGGGCCTGGGTCTGGGAGCCGCCGCGGCGGCCGGCCTGACCGGCTGCGGCACTTCGGGCGGTAGCGGATCAAGTGGCAAGGGCCAGGGCAAGGGCGGCGACGGCGGTGACGCGGCCGGCAAGAAGGCCGACGCGAAGCTGATAGGCGACGGTTCCACCGCCGACACCGGCAAGCAGCCGCACCAGCCCGAGAAGCCCGTCCCCCTCGAACCCGGCCAGACCCCGCCCCAGTTCGTCATCTTCTCCTGGGACGGCGCCGGCGAGGTCGGCAACGGCCTCTTCCCGCGCTTCCTCCAGCTCGCCAAGGACCACGGCGCGGGCATGACGTTCTTCCTCTCCGGTCTGTATCTGCTGCCCGAGGCCAAGAAGCGCCTCTACCGGCCGCCGAACAACGCGGTGGGCGCCTCCGACATCGGCTACCTCTCGGACCCGCACATCAAGGAGACGCTGAAGTACGTCCGCCAGGCCTGGAACGACGGCCATGAGATAGGCACCCACTTCAACGGCCACTTCTGCTCCGGGCACGGCACCGTCGAGCACTGGACCGCCGCCCAGTGGCAGAGCGAGATAGACCAGGCGATCGACTTCGTCACGAAGTGGAAGACCAACACCGGCTGGACGGACGAGGACCCGCTGCCGTTCGACTACAAGCGCGAGCTCGCCGGCGGCCGCACCCCCTGCCTGCTCGGCCAGGACAACCTGCTGCCCACCGCGCAGAAGCTGGGCTGGCGCTACGACGCCTCCTCGCCCGGCGGCACCCAGATGTGGCCGGTCAAGCGGCACGGCCTGTGGGACCTGCCGCTCCAGCAAATACCCTTCCCCGGGCGCTCCTTCGAGGTCCTCTCGATGGACTACAACATCCTCGCCAACCAGTCGAAGAATTCGACCAAGGCGCCGCCGGCCAACTATCCCGGCTGGCGCAAGCAGGCCACCGAGGCGTATCTCGCCGGATTCAAGCGCGCCTACGAAACCAATCGCGCGCCCTTCTACATCGGAAACCACTTCGAGCAGTGGAACGGCGGGATCTATATGGACGCCGTCGAAGAGGCCTTCAAGGGCATCGTGGCCAAGCGGGACGAGAAGAAGGATGTGAGGCTCGTCTCCTTCAAGCAGTACGTCGACTGGCTCGACGTACAGGACCCGAAGGTGCTCGCCAAGCTGCGCGGACTCCAGGTGGGACAGGCCCCCACCGGTGGCTGGAACACGTTCCTCAAGGCCGTTTAGCCGCCCTTGACAAGGGGCTTTACGGGCAGCCAGGGGGGCGCGGAAGATCCCCGGAACCGTCATGCGAAACTTTTCACATGTCCGTGAGTCCTGCCTTTCGACGCCGTCGCACCCTGACGCTGGCCGCGGCTGCCGCGGCCGCCGGTGCGCTGACCCTGACGGCCTGCGGTTCCGGTGGTACGTCCGGCGGTTCCGGTGACACCAAGTTCGTCACCGGCACCGGCGGAGTCGCCACCGTCGCCAAGGGCGACCGTCAGGACGCCCCGGCGCTGTCCGGGGAGACCGTCGACGGCAAGCAGCTCGACGTCGCCTACCTCAAGGGAAAGATCGTCGTGCTGAACGTCTGGGGCTCCTGGTGCGCGCCCTGCCGGGCCGAGGCGCCGTATCTGGCCAAGGTCTCCAAGGAGACGAAGGCCAAGGGCGTCGAGTTCGTCGGGATCAATACCCGCGACACCGACAAGGGCCCGGCCCAGCAGTTCGAAAAGGAATTCGGCGTCGACTATCCGAGCCTGTACGACCCGATCGGCAAGCTCATTCTGCGTTTCCCCAAGGGAAGTCTGAATCCGCAGGCCATTCCGTCGACGATCGTCCTCGACCGGAACGGCAAAATCGCCGCCCGCGCCCTGATGGCGCTCGACGACGCCAAACTGCACCAGATGATCGACCCGCTGATCGCGGAGAAGTGATCGCGTGATGGCACTGGCCGCCGTCGGCTCGATGAACGAGACGGTCTTCAGCGGGGCCCTTCTCGTGGCCCTGCCGGTCGCCGTGCTCGGCGGCCTCGTCTCGTTCTTCTCCCCCTGCGTACTGCCCCTGGTCCCCGGCTATCTCAGTTACGTCACCGGAGTGACCGGCACCGACCTGGCCGAGGCCCGGCGCGGCCGGATGGTCGCGGGCGCCGGTCTGTTCGTCCTCGGCTTCACCGCCGTCTTCGTCTCCGGCGGCGCGCTCTTCGGCTACTTCGGCCAGAACCTCCAGACCCACAGCACCGCGCTCTCCAAGATCCTCGGCGTGCTGATGATCCTCATGGGCGTCTTCTTCCTGGGCCTCATGCCGTGGATGACCCAGCGCGAATTCCGCTTCCACAAGCGGCCGGTGACCGGTCTCGCGGGCGCGCCGCTGCTCGGCGCCCTGTTCGGCATCGGCTGGACGCCGTGCCTGGGACCGACGCTCACCTCGGTGAACGCGCTGGCCATGGACCAGGCGAGCGCCGGGCGCGGGGCGATACTGACGGTCGCGTACTGTCTCGGCCTCGGACTGCCCTTCGTGCTCGCGGCGGTCGCCTTCCGCAAGGCGCTCGGAGCCTTCGGCTGGGTCAAGAAGCACTACGCATGGGTGATGCGGATCGGCGGCGGCATGATGATCGTGACCGGGGTGCTGCTGCTCACCGGCGCTTGGGCGGAGCTCGTCCAGCAGGTACAGGGCTGGTCCCAAGGCTTTCAGGTGGGTGTCTGACGCATGAGCAAGATCGACCGAACCGAACCGACTCCGGAGCCCGACCTCGGCGAGGCCGGGGCACAGCTCTCGACCGCGCCCACCGAGGAACGGTCCAACGGCCCAGTCGGCATCGGGGCCTTCGGCTGGGTCCGCTGGTTCTGGCGGCAGCTCACCTCGATGCGGGTCGCGCTGATCCTGCTCTTCCTGCTGTCGCTCGGCGCCATCCCCGGCTCGCTGATCCCGCAGACCAGCGTGGACGAGATGAAGGTCGCCGACTTCCAGAAGCGGCACGACACCCTCTCGCCGATCTACGACAAGCTCGGCCTGTTCCACGTCTACAGCTCGGTGTGGTTCTCCGCGATCTACATCCTGCTGTTCGTCTCGCTCATCGGCTGCATCGTGCCGCGCACCTGGCAGTTCGTCGGCCAGCTCCGCGGTCTCCCGCCGGCCGCGCCCGGCCGCCTGACCCGGCTGCCCGCGTACACGACGTGGCGTACCGAGGCCGAGCCCGAGCAGGTGCGCGAGGCCGCGCTCGCGATGCTCAAGCAGCGCCGCTTCCGCTCCCGGATCAGCGGGGACGCCGTCGCCGCCGAGAAGGGGTATCTGCGCGAGGCCGGCAACCTGATCTTCCACGTCTCGCTGATCGTGATCCTCGTCGCGTTCGCCACCGGCCAGCTCTTCAAGTCCGAGGGCGGCAAGCTGATCGTCCAGGGCGACGGGTTCTCCAACACCCTCACCCAGTACGACGACTTCAAGTCCGGCTCGATGTTCAGCACCGAGGACCTCACGCCGTTCAGCTTCACCCTGGACCGCTTCGACGCGACGTACGAGCGCAACGGGCCGGAGCTGGGCACCGCCCGCGAGTTCAAGGCCCACCTCACCTACTCCGAGGGCGCCGACGGCAAGCCCCAGCACAAGGCCGTCGAGGTCAACAAGCCGCTCGTCGTCGACGGCTCCAAGGTCTATCTGCTCTCCCACGGCTACGCGCCGTCGGTCACCGTCAAGGACGGCAGGGGCAACGTCGTCTTCCACGGCGCGGTGCCGCTGCTGCCGATGGACAACAACCTCACCTCCAGCGGCGCCATCAAGGTGCTCGACGGCTACCGCGACGCCAAGGGCAACAAGGACCAGCTGGGCTTCGCCGCGTTCTTCGTGCCGACGTTCGGCGGCAAGGGCACCGGCGCGACCCAGATGTTCTCGAAGTTCCCCGCGCCCGACTTCCCGGTCCTCAACATCGGCGCCTACCACGGCGACCTCGGCCTCAACTCGGGCCTGCCCAAGAACGTGTACCAGCTGGACACGAGCAGCCGCTCGATCACGCCCTTCAAGGACGACCAGGGCAAGATCCTCAAGAAGCTGCTGCTGCCCGGCGAAAGCCTTCAACTCCCCGACGGCGCCGGGTCGATCACCTTCGACAAGGGCCCCATCAAGCAGTGGGCGAGCTTCCAGATCACCCACCAGCCGGGCAGCGGCCTCGCCCTCACGGGCGCGATCGGTGCCATCGCCGGACTCGCCGGCTCGCTGTTCATCCAGCGGCGCCGGGTCTGGGTCCGGGCCGTCCGGGGCGACGACGGAGTGACCGTCGTCGAGATGGCCGGGCTCGGCCGCAGCGAGTCCGCGAAGCTTCCCGAGGAGCTGGCCGACCTCGCGGTCACGCTCATCCCCGAGGCGCCCACCGCGCCGGATCCCGAACCCGAATCCGCAGCCGTTCCTGCCGAAGGGGCTGAGAAGTGAATCTCGCCGCCGCCACCAATGAGAGCCTGGCGCACACCAGCAACTACTTGATCTACTCGTCGATGGCCGTCTATCTGCTGGCCTTCTTCGCCAACATGGCCGAGTGGCTGTTCGGCAGCCGCAGCAAGGTCGCCCGTACGGCGGCCGCGCTGACCGGCGCCGGGCAGGAGCCGCAGGACGCCGGGACCGTGAAGGTCGAGGTCGCCACCAAGAACGGCGGCACCGCCGTCCTGGAACGCCCCAAGGTCGTGACCCGCTCCGCCGGCGGCGCCCGGAACGTACCGGACGGGCCCGGCGCGTCGGGCGGGGACGAGAAGGGCGACCTCTACGGCCGCATCGCCGTCTCCCTGACGGTGCTCGCCTTCCTCATCGAGTTCACCGGTGTCCTCACCCGCGCGCTGTCCGTGCAGCGGGCGCCGTGGGGCAACATGTACGAGTTCAACCTGACCTTCTCCACGGTCGCGGTCGGCGTGTACCTGGCGCTGCTCGCCCTGAAGAAGAACGTCGGCTGGCTCGGCCTTCCGCTGGTCACCACGGTCCTGCTCGACCTCGGCCTCGCCGTCACCGTGCTCTACACCGCCAGCGACCAGCTGGTGCCCGCGCTGCACTCGTACTGGCTGTGGATCCACGTCTCCACCGCGATCTTCTGCGGCGCGGTGTTCTACGTGGGCGCGGTCGCCACGATCCTGTACCTCTTCCGCGACCGGTACGAGGCGAAGCTCGCCGAGGGCGGCAAGCCGGGCGGCTTCGCGACCTCCGTCATGGAGCGGCTGCCGGCCGCGGCCTCGCTCGACAAGTTCGCCTACCGGGTCAACGCGGCGGTCTTCCCGCTCTGGACCTTCACGATCATCGCGGGGGCGATCTGGGCGGGGGACGCGTGGGGGCGGTACTGGGGCTGGGACCCCAAGGAGGTCTGGTCCTTCATCACCTGGGTCGCCTACGCGTGCTACCTGCATGCGCGGGCCACGGCGGGGTGGAAGGGGCGGAAGGCGGCGACGCTGGCGTTGATCGCGTTCGGGTGCTGGCTGTTCAACTACTACGGCGTGAACATCTTCGTGACCGGCAAGCACTCATACGCAGGCGTCTGAGCCGGCCCCCGTACGAGGCCGAGCCCTCCTGGGGGCTCGCCCCCAGCCCCCGTCCCTCTTTTGCCCACCCGCCCACCCGTGCCGGGGGTCGGCTGGTCCCGGCCCCCTGGGGCACCTTCCCCACCCGCCCGCCCGTAGGCGCAGGGTTGGATGGCCCGGGCCTTCCTGGGGCTCCGCCCCAGACCCCGTTCGCGCCTTAAGGCCGCTCGTCCTCAATCGCCGGACAGGCTGAGGTGGCCGATGCTGGCCAGCACCGAGTAGTTAAGGGGCGCGGGGAACTGCGCGCCCAGCCACCTGCGGCCCGCAGACGAAGACGGGTTTTCAGGGGCGCGAGGGACTGCGCGACCAGCCACCCACGGTCCGCAGGATCGAGAGGGTTTTAGGGGCGCGGGGAACTGCGCGAAGAGTGGGCACCGTTCGCGGTCGCGGCGCGCACCCCCGGAGGGTTTCGGGAAGGGGTGGGGTGGGGTCCAAAAAGGCCCTACTCCTCCCCCCGCTCCCGCCGCTTCAACTCCTCCTCCCGCCGCCGCAAATCCGCCTCCCACTCCTTCAGCACCGCCTCATCGCCCTTCGGCACCGCCTCGTCCCCCTTAAGCCCCGCCTCATCGCCCTTCGGCACGGCCTCGTCGTCCTTCAGCCCCGCCTCATCCCGCTGGCCGCCCTCCCCGAGGGACGCAAGGAAGGCGGGGTTGTCGTCGGGGGCGGTCCAGCGTGACGGGCCCGCGCCGGGCCCCCGGCGGACCTTGCCCGCCACGAGCCACGCGACCGGTCCGACCAGAACCTCGCCGAAGAGCAGCACGATGATGATCCACACCACCTTGGGGAGGCCCTTGACCTCCTCCTCGGGGGTGTTCAGGCAGTCGATGAACGCATAGATCCACACCGCCAGGACCAGCAGAAACGGCAGATACCTGAGCATGGTTGGACGGTCCCCCCGGGAACGGTTGCGGGCCGTGCCTCGGCCCCGGTGACGGGCCCAGGGTATCGGGTGCCCGATACTTGACCCCATGGCTTACGACGATCTCCGATCGCTGCTCAGGGCGCTGGAGCGCGAGGGCGACCTCAAGCGCATCAAGGCCGAGGTCGACCCGTATCTGGAAGTCGGCGAGATCGTCGACCGGGTCAACAAGGCCGGCGGCCCCGCCCTCCTGTTCGAGAACGTCAAGGGCGCCTCCATGCCCCTGGCCATGAACGTGTACGGCACCGACCGCCGCCTGCTCAAGGCGCTCGGCCTCACGGCGTACGAGGAGATCAGCGAGAAGATCGGCGGGCTGCTCAAGCCGGAGCTGCCGCAGGGCTTCGTCGGCATCCGCGAGGCCTTCGGCAAGCTCGGCTCGATGGTGCACGTACCGCCGAAGAAGGTGAAGCAGGAGGCCGCGCCCGTCCAGGAGGTGGTCCTCACGGGCGACGACGTCGACCTGGACATGCTGCCCGCGCTGTTCACCTGGCCCGAGGACGGCGGCTCGTTCTTCAATCTGGGCCTCACCCACACCAAGCACCCCGAGACAGGCGTACGCAACCTCGGGCTCTACCGCCTCCAGCGCCACGACAAGCGCACCATCGGCATGCACTGGCAGATCCACAAGGACAGCCGCAACCACTACGCGGTCGCCGCCAAGCGCGGTGAGCGGCTCCCCGTCGCGATCGCCTTCGGCTGCCCTCCCGCCGTCACGTACGCCTCGACCGCGCCGCTGCCCGGCGACATCGACGAGTACCTCTTCGCCGGGTTCATCCAGGGCAAGCGGATCGAGATGGTCGACTGCAAGACGGTGCCGCTCCAGGTCCCGGCCAACGCCGAGGTCGTCATCGAGGGCTGGCTGGAGCCGGGCGAGATGCTGCCCGAGGGCCCGTTCGGCGACCACACCGGGTTCTACACCCCGCAGGAACCGTTCCCCGCCCTGACGATCGACTGCGTCACGATGCGCAAGCGTCCGCTGCTCCAGTCGATCGTGGTGGGCCGGCCGCCGACCGAGGACGGGCCGCTCGGTCGCGCCACCGAGCGCTTCTTCCTGCCGCTCCTCAAGATCATCGTGCCGGACATCGTGGACTACCACCTGCCGGAGTCGGGCGGCTTCCACAACTGCGCGATCGTCTCGATCGACAAGAAGTACCCCAAGCACGCCCAGAAGGTGATGCACGCGATCTGGGGCGCGCACATGATGTCGCTGACCAAACTGATCGTGATCGTCGACGCCGACTGCGACGTCCACAATCTGCACGAAGTGTCCTGGCGGGCCTTCGGGAACACCGACTACGCCCGCGACCTGACCGTCGTGGAAGGCCCGGTCGACCATCTCGACCACGCCTCCTACCAGCAGTTCTGGGGCGGCAAGGCGGGCATCGACGCGACCGCGAAGTGGCCCGAGGAGGGCTACACCCGCGACGGCGGCTGGCCCGCCATGGTCGAGTCGGACCCGGATACGGCCGAACGGGTGACGAAGCGTTGGAAGGAATACGGACTGTGAGGTGCTGGCAGATGATGGAGAACGGCAGCGCGGAGAGCGGGTTTCCCCGCCTTCGCGGGGATGGACCGGGGCTCTAGTGAGTGCCTCAGCCGCAGCGATGCCCCAGCCGGGCCGCACCAAGGCGTTTCTGCGCCTGGTCATGATCGAGCACTCGGTCTTCGCGCTGCCCTTCGCCTACACCGCGGCCCTGACCGCGATGTACCAGCTCGACAAGAACATCCACTGGGGCCGGCTGCTCCTGGTCACCGTCGCCATGGTGGGCCTGCGCACCTTCGCGATGGCCTGCAACCGGATCATCGACCGCGAGATCGACGCCCGTAACCCGCGCACCGCGGGCCGCGAGCTCGTCACCGGCGCGGTGTCGGTGCGCTCCGCGTGGACGGGTGCGCTCATCGCCCTGGTCGTCTTCCTCGGCGCGGCCGCCGCCCTCAACCCGCTGTGCCTGGCGCTCGCGCCGGTCGCGGTGATCCCGATGGTGGTCTATCCGTACGGGAAGCGGTTCACCAACTTCCCGCAGGCCATCCTCGGTCTCGCGCAGGCGATGGGCCCGGTCGGCGCGTGGATCGCGATCACCGGCTCCTGGTCGTGGGACGCGGTGATCCTCGGGCTCGCGATCGGCATCTGGATCGGCGGCTTCGACCTGATCTACGCCTGCCAGGACGTGGAGGCGGACCGCGGCCACGGCGTGAAGTCGGTGCCGGCCCGCTTCGGCATCCCGGCCGCGATATACGGGGCGCGCGGCTGCCACAGCGTGACGATGGCGCTGCTCGTCTGGTACGCGCTCGCGACCGGCGCCGGGTTCTTCTTCTGGCTGGGCCTGCTGATCGTGCTCGGGGCCTTCCTCTATGAGCACACCCTGGTCAAGCCGCACGACCTGTCCCGCCTCAACCGGGCGTTCTTCCAGGTCAACGGCTTCATCGGAATCGCCCTCTTCGTCTGTGCGCTGATCGATCTGCTGGTGCGGGGCCTGACCGTCTGAGCACCTGACCCGGCCCCGCGCACGGGCCGCCGGATAGGCTCGGACACGTGGAGCACGTGAACGTACACAGTCAGCAGCGCACGCCCTGGATCGTCGGCGTGTCGGGTGCTTCGGGGACGCCGTACGCGGCGGCGGTGCTGCGCGCGCTGCTGGCCGCGGGGGAGAGCGTCGACCTGGTGGTGTCGCGGGCCTCGCGCCTCACGCTGCTCGACGAGACGGGCATCGCGTTCCGGGACGCGCACTGGCAGGACGATCTGCGGGCGTGGCTGGCGCGCGGGGCGGACGGAAAGCCGGACTCCTTCGGCGCGTGCGACGTCTCGGACGTACGCCACTGGGCGCCGGGGGATCTCGCGGCGGGGCCCTCGTCGGGCTCGTACCCGGTGAAGGGGATGCTGATCGTGCCCGCGTCGACGGCCTGTGTGGCCGGGGTCGCGCTGGGGCTTTCGAAGGACCTGTTGCAGCGGGCCGCGAGCGTGACGCTCAAGGAGCGGCGGAAGCTGGTGGTCGCGGTGCGCGAGACGCCGTTGAACGGACAGACGCTGGGGCACCTGGTGACGCTGGACGAGGCGGGCGCCGTGGTGCTGCCCGCCTCACCGGCGTTCTATGCGGGTGCGACGCACATCCAGGATCTGGTGGACTTCGTCGCGGGGCGCGTTCTGGACGCGGCGGGGGTGCCGCACGGCCTGTACCGCCGTTGGGAGGGAGAGCTCGGATCGGGGCGGCCCCGCCGGGCGGAGCCGGGACCTCGGGGAGGCTCTGGAGGGGATTAGCGCTTCTTGGCGGCGCGCTTGGGAGCGCGGAGCTTCGCCGAGGGCTGCTGGGCACGGGACCGGTTGGCCAGATCCTGAAGCTCGCGCATCCGGGCGTAGGCCATCTCGATCGTGTACACGGTGACAACTCCTGAAAGATCGTCTTTGATCTGCTGGAAATTTATCCATACAGCTGCATGATTCGCAGGGTGTCACCCCTGCATGCCTTAGATTCTACACGTAAACTCGCGGTATCGCTGAACAATGGAAGGCTTCAGGCATATGGACGCCGTCGATAGGCAGCTCATCCAGGCACTGCGCGAGAACGGCAGGGCCTCGTACGCGGAACTGGGCCGGCTCGTCGGGCTCTCCGGCCCCAGCGTCACCGACCGCATCAACCGCCTGGAGGCGGCCGGTGTCATCACCGGATACCGCGCTACCGTCGACGCCGCCTCGCTCGGCCTCGGCGTCACCGCGCTGATCGGCATCTCGCTCTCGGACGCCGCCGACCACGAGGACGTGGCCCGCCGTCTGCGCGACCTCGCCGAGATCGAGGACTGCTGGTTCATCGCGGGCGACGACTCGTACATGCTCAAGATCCGCGCCGGTGACGTGGACGGCCTGGAGAAGACGATCCGCCGGCTCGGCTCGACCAAGGGCGTCTCGCGCACCCGCACCACGATCGTGCTCTCCACGAAGTGGGAGAACCGGGTCGGGGAACTTCCCGAGTAGGCCGGGGCGTACCTTTGGTGGAGCCTGAAAGACACACGTATGGGAGGCGGTCTTGATGGACGCGGGACTCAAGCGCGAGTTGGAGCAGAAGGTCCGGGCCGGTGAGCGGCTCAGCCGCGAGGACGGCGTCGCGCTGTACGCGTCGGACGATCTGGCCTGGCTCGGCGGGCTCGCCCACGAGGTGCGCACGCGCAAGAACGGCGACGTCGTGCACTTCAACGTGAACCGTCACCTCAACATGACCAACGTGTGCACGGCGTCGTGCGCGTACTGCTCGTTCCAGCGCAAGCCGGGCGAGAAGGACGCGTACACGATGCGCATCGAGGAGGCCGTCCGCCTCGCCAAGGCGATGGAGAACGAGAGCCTCACCGAGCTGCACATCGTCAACGGGCTTCACCCGACGCTCCCTTGGCGCTACTACCCGCGCTCCCTCAAGGCCCTCAAGGAGGCGCTGCCGAACGTCGGGCTCAAGGCGTTCACGGCGACCGAGATCCACCACTTCGAGACCATCTCGGGCCTGACCGCCTCCGAGATCCTCGACGAGCTGATCGAGGCCGGCCTGGAGTCGCTGACCGGCGGCGGCGCCGAGATCTTCGACTGGGAGGTCCGCCAGCACATCGTGGACCACCGCACGCACTGGGAAGACTGGTCGCGCATCCACCGCCTCGCCCACGAGAAGGGGCTCAAGACCCCGGCGACGATGCTGTACGGGCACATCGAGGAGCCGCGTCACCGCGTCGACCACGTGCTGCGCCTTCGCGAGCTCCAGGACGAGACCGGCGGCTTCCAGGTCTTCATCCCGCTGCGCTACCAGCACGACTTCGTGGACGTCCAGGACGGCAAGGTCCGCAACAAGCTCCAGGCGCGCACCACGATGGCCACCGGCGCCGAGGCGCTCAAGACCTTCGCGGTCTCCCGTCTGCTCTTCGACAACGTGCCGCACGTGAAGTGCTTCTGGGTCATGCACGGCCTCCAGACCACCCAGCTCGCGCTCCAGCACGGCGCCGACGACATGGACGGCTCGGTCGTCGAGTACAAGATCACGCACGACGCCGACAACTACGGCACGCCCAACAAGCTCACCCGGGACGACCTGCTCGACCTCATCCGCGAGGCCGGCTTCCGCCCCGTGGAGCGCAACACCCGGTACGAGATCATCCGTGAGTACCCCGGCCCGGACGCCTCGCTGCGCGAAGCGCCCCAGCCGATGCGTTTCTGAAGCGGTCCGATGGCATTGACGTTCCGGCTCGACCCGCCGGTCACCCCCGCCCTGCGTGACGGACTCCTCGCCCTGTGGGCCGGGGTGTCCAACGCGGGCGGGGCCGTCGGTTTCGTGCCGCCGGTCTCCGTCGAGGACGTACGGCCCGAACTGGTCAAGCACCTCGCGGCCATGGCCGAGGGCCGGATGCGCCTGCTCGTCGGGTTCGACGAGCGGGGCGCGGTCGCCGCCAGCGCGTTCATCGCGTTCAACACGCACCGCCTCATGACCCACTGGGTGTGGCTGTACACGGTCATGGTGGATCCGGTCCACCAGGGCAAGGGGTACGGCCGCGACCTGATGACGGCGGTGGCGGACGCGGTACGGGGCCTCGACGGGCCCGGCGGCTCCGGCCGCATCGAGGCGATCCGGCTCACCTGCCGGGGCGGCACCGGCGTCGACCGCTTCTACGCCTCGTGCGGCTACAAGGAGGTCGGGCGGGTGCCCGGCGCGATCCGGGTGGCCGAAGGCGACGACCGGGACGACATCATCATGCTGCTCCCCCTGAACTGATCCAATTGTGGGCGTGCTTCACTAGTCGGGCAGGGGCCACCGTAGAGAGAAGGTCAGTCGTGAACGCCGCCAAGCCGAGCGCCACCATCTGGTACACCATGCTGCGCGTGGGGATCTTCATCGGCAGCCTGGTCTTCGTCGGCCTGCTGGTCCAGTTCGGCATCGTGCCCAAGGGCAACGGGAACTCGAACCTCATCTGGGTCGTCCTGCTCGCGCTGGTCATCTCCGCGCCGCTCAGCTACGTCCTGCTGCGCAAGCAGCGCGACGCGATGTCCGCCCAGATCGTCACCAAGGTGGAGCGCGCCAAGGCGAAGCTCGAAGCGAACCGCACCCAGGAGGACGGCGTCACCCAGTAGGCGGGCGCGACGCGTCAGCCAACTCACACCCCGGCCGGCCCGGGTCCCGAGCACATCACTCGGGACCCGGGCCGCTGCTGTTCCCGCCCACCCGGGGTAAAAGAACTGCTTTGAGGTTCTCAAAGTTCAAGTGTTAACGTATTCGACGTGACGACAGCAGCAGTGCACCAGCACCCCACCGGCGGAGCCGTTCCGCTCGTGGCGCGTCTGCATGTCGACCTCTGCCGCTGCATGTCCGCGGTCTGTTGCCGCGACGTCTGACCCCGGCATCATGCGGCGGTGTCCCCAGCGTTACGTGACCGGTCCACGCCGACCAGTCCCCTGTGAACGGGCGCCGCGCTCATCCCCCTGAACGTCCCCGAATCCGCTCACCCGGGAGTGTTTCCGTGTCCTCCGCGTCCTCCGCGACCTCCGCGTCCTCCGCGACCGATCAGGAGAAGCAGCCCAAGTCCGGCTTCTCCATATCCTCGAAGTTCCCGTTCTGGGCCCAGATCATCGCGGGCCTCGTCCTCGGCGGCCTGCTCGGCTGGCTCGCCCGGAGCCAGGACATCGGCTGGCTCAAGGAGACCCTCGGGCAGATCGGCGACATCTTCGTCCAGCTCCTGAAGCTGGCCGTGGCGCCCCTCGTCTTCTTCGCGATCCTGGTGTCGATCACCAACCTGCGCAAGGTCAACAACGCGGCCAGGCTCGCCACCCGCACCCTGCTCTGGTTCATGATCACCTCGCTGATCGCGGTGGCCATCGGCCTCGCCATCGGCCTGCTCACCGACCCGGGTTCGGGCACCGGCCTGACCCCGAAGGACGGCAAGCTGCCCAAGCACACGGGCTCCTGGCTGGACTTCCTCACCGGCATCATCCCGACGGACGTGGTGACGCCGTTCACCGAACTGAACGTCCTCCAGATCGTCTTCATGGCCGCCGTCGCCGGCATCGCGCTGCTCCAGCTCGGCGAGAAGGCCAAGCCGATCCTCACGCTCAGCGAAGCCGTCCTGGAACTCCTCCAGAAGGCCCTGTGGTGGGTCATCCGGCTCGCCCCGCTCGGCACGCTCGGCCTCATCGGGTTCGCCATCGCCGACTACGGCTGGGACCTCATCGGCAAGTACGCCACCTTCACCGCCGACGTCTACATCGGCTGCGCCCTGGTGATGTTCGGGGTCTACCCGGTGCTGCTCGCCACCGTCGCCAAGGTCAACCCGCTCCAGTTCTTCAAGGGTGCCTGGCCCGCGATCCAGCTCGCCTTCGTCTCCCGCTCCTCGGTGGGCACGATGCCGCTGACCCAGAAGGTCACCGAGCGCCTCGGCGTCCCCAAGGAGTACGCCTCCTTCGCGGTGCCGTTCGGCTCGACCACCAAGATGGACGGCTGCGCCGCGATCTACCCCGCGCTGGCGGCGATCTTCATCGCCCAGATCTTCGACGTGCACCTCGGCTTCGACGACTACGTCCTGATCGCCTTCGTGTCGGTCATCG
This sequence comes from Streptomyces hundungensis, assembly GCF_003627815.1. NCBI lineage: Bacteria > Bacillati > Actinomycetota > Actinomycetes > Kitasatosporales > Streptomycetaceae > Streptomyces > Streptomyces hundungensis. The sequence continues at coordinate 3,747,862 of NZ_CP032698.1, read as the reverse complement.
GCTCGGCCGCGACGGCGGGCCTGACGGGCGCCACGGTCATGCTCACCCTGACCCTTTCCACGCTCGGCCTGCCCCTGGAGGGCGTCGGCCTGCTCATGGCGATCGACCCGGTCCTGGACATGATGCGTACGGCCACGAACGTGGCGGGCCAGGCGCTGGTGCCGGTCATCGTGTCGGCCCGCGAGAAGATCCTCGACCGGGACGCGTTCGACTCGGTCCACCTCTCGCCGGTGGACGACACGTACGAGTCCCGCACGCGCGAGGACCAGTCCCCGGTCCCGGCCGCGGCCTGACCCCGCCGCACTCCACGCCCCGACGCCCGCGCCCCGCTCAGCCGGGGGCGCGGGCGTCCGCGCGTCCGGGCGCGCCAACTTGCCGCGCGGGGGCGGGACTTGGCGGCGGCGGCGAAATGAGCCGCCCGCGACCGATGAGTTCTGCCATGATCGCCAGTCGAAATCGTGGTTGGTGCGGACGCGAGGCGCGAGGCGTGACGCGTTGGCGCGAGCACCGACCGTTGCTCGCGCACCGACCGTTGCTCGCGCACCGACCGTTGCTCGCGCACCGACCGTTGCTCGCGCACCGACCGTTGCTCGCGCACCGACCGCTGCGCGACCGAGCCTTGACCGTGCCGAAAACCAACCCCGAGATCCCGAGGAACCCCAGATGCGCACCCTGATCAGCACCGCGTTCATCTCGCTCGACGGCGTCGTGGAGGCGCCCGGCGGCGAGGCCGGTTACCGGAACGCCGGCTGGACCTTCAAGGACATCGAGTTCCTCCCCGAGGCGTTCGCCCTCAAGGGCGCGGAACAGAAGGAAGCCACCGCCATGCTGCTGGGCCGGACCAGCTACGAGGCGTTCAGCCCCGTCTGGCCCGACATGGCGGACTTCGCCGACTACAAGGCCATGCCGAAGTACGTGGTCTCCACCACCCTCACCGAGGACGCGCTGGTGTCGAACTGGGGCGAGACGACGATCCTGCGCTCGGTCGAGGACGTCGCCGCGCTGAAGGAGACCGAGGGCGGCCCGATCATCGTCCACGGCAGCGCCACGCTGAACCACGCCCTGTCGGACGCCGGCCTGATCGACCGGTACCACCTGCTGGTCTTCCCCCTCCTCCTCGGCGCGGGCAAGCGCCTGTTCAGCACGACGGACAAGGACAAGCAGCGCCTGAAGCTCGTGGCCCACGAGACGTACGCGAACGGCCTCCAGAAGAACGTCTTCGACGTGGTCCACTGAGGCCGCACGGGCCGCCCCTTCAGGGGCGCGGGGAACTGCGCGCCCAGCCACGCACGGCCCGCGGACGAAGGCGGGTTTTCAGGGGCGCGGGGACTGCGCGAGAAGCGGCCAGGGACCGCACGGTCGACGGGGTTAAGGGGCGCGGGGAACTGCGCGCCCGGCCCCGCACGGTCCGCGGACGAAGGCGGGTTTCCAGGGGCGCGAGGAACTGCGCGACCAGCCCGCACGGCCCGCAGACGAACGCGAACTCGGGGGCCCCGCACGCCCCGCCCGGGCCCACGCACCCACACCCACACCCCCGGAGGGTTTCGGGAAGGGGCGGGGTGGGGGAGAAACCGCTCGGCCCAGCCCCCGCATACCCTTGCCCACGGCAAGCAACGCACAGCAACCAGGAGGGGGCAGGATCCAACGTGGGCGAGGGCGTGGACGACGGCGTGGGCGATGGCAAGGCCAGGCGGATGCCGCGAGCCGTGCGAGAACGGCAGATGCTCGACGCCGCCGTCGTGACCTTCGGCCGACGCGGCTACCGCGCCGCCTCAATGGACGAGATAGCCGAACTTGCAGGCGTATCGAAGCCGTTGGTGTACCTGTACCTCAACTCCAAGGAAGACCTCTTCACCGCCTGCATCCGCCGAGAGGCCCAGGCCCTCGTGACAGCCGTACGAAGCGGCGTGGACCCCGACCTCACGGCGGACGGCCAACTCTGGTCCGGCCTGCGGGCGTTCTTCACGCACACCGCCGAGCACCCCGACGCCTGGTCCGTCCTGCACCACCAGGCCCGTACGCACGGTGAACCGTTCGCGCGGGAGGTCTCCCAGATGCGCGAGGAGATCGTGGCGTTCGTGACGGCGCTGATCCACGAGGCCGCCCAAGAGGCGCACGGCGCAACGGAGTTGGCCGAGCGCGACGTGGCCGGCCTGGCCCAGGCACTCGTGGGCGCGGCGGAGTCGCTGGCCGGCTGGGCCAATGCATCGGACTCCGTCACCGCGAAGGAGGCCGCCGCCACCCTGATGAACTTCGCCTGGGCGGGCCTGGGCAACTTGATGCGCGGCGAGCGCTGGTCCCCGCGCCATCAGCCCGCGCACTGAGCCCGCCTCTTCGGCCCGCGCACTGAGTCGGCGCCCTCACCCCACGCACCAACCCCCACGCACCAAGCCCCGCGCCCCGCGTGCCGAGGTCGCCGCCCCCGCCGCCCCCGGGATGTCCGGTTCACCCACCTTCGCCGCCTTCGCGCGCAACGCACCGAAGTCTCCCGCCCCCGAGGGGCGGCCCGTTCGGCGTAGAGGGCCAGGGGCAGAAGTGGCGGACCTCGCCGAACTCCCACCGTAGGCGCGTTTCTGACCAGCACTACTGGACTTCATGTGGTAAAGCCATGAGAACATGTCCCGCACACAATCTACCCACAAGTAATTCCCGGCTGCCGGGAACACCCGATCCGTAGCGTCCTCGACCAGGGCGCTGGAGGTTCCGAGATGTCCCAGCGCCGGCCGGCGGCCAGACTCGCAGCGTTGGACGGGCTCCGGCTCGTCGCCGCCCTGATGGTGGTGGGCTACCACTACCTCGCGCTGAGCAGCGCCTGGGGCCACAGCACAGCGACGATCTTCCCGACCCTGCACCCGTTCGCCCAGTTCGGCTGGCTGGGTGTCGAGGTCTTCTTCCTGGTCAGCGGATTCGTCATCTGCATGAGCGTCTGGGGGCGCACGATCGGCGACTTCGCCGTCTCGCGGGTCTCCCGGCTCTTCCCCGCCTACTGGGTCGCCATACCGCTCACGGCGCTGGTCGTGAAGAAGTGGCCGGAGATCAGCTCCATACGCCACTGGGACGACGTCATCGTCAACTTCACGATGCTCCAGGCCGGAAACGGCACCAAGGACGTCGACGGCGCCTACTGGACGCTCTTCGTCGAGATCAAGTTCTACATCCTGATGGCGATCGTCGTCCTGTGCGGCGTCACGTACCGCAACGTGCTCGTCTTCTGCGGGGTGTGGACGGTGGCGGCGGCCCTCGCGCCCGGCCTCGGCACTCCCATGCTCGTGGCCTTCGCGATGCCGCAGTACGCGCCGTTCTTCATCGCCGGCATCGCCTTCTACCTGATGCGCCGTTACGGAGCGAACCCCGTGCTGTGGGGCCTGGTGCTGTTCCAGTTCCTGCTGGCCCAGCGCTACATCCGCTACCGCATGGCCAGCAACCTCGGCCGGGCGGCGGCGGAGAACCTCCCCACCTGGCCGGTGCGGCTGATCATCCTGGCCGGGTTCCTGATGGTCGGCGCGATCGCGCTGGGAGTGTTCAACAAGGTGCAGTGGAAGTGGCTTTCCACGGCCGGAGCGCTCACCTATCCGCTGTACCTGATCCACATGTTCATCGGCCTGACCCTCATCCACCACTTCCGCGGGCGGGTGGCCGCACCCGTGCTCGTGGTCTCGGTCGTCGCCCTGATGATGGCCATCGCCTGGCTCATCCACCGCTTCGTGGAACGTCCCGCCAGCCGGTGGATCCGCGACTCGCTGAAGCGGGGGATCGCGGACGTACGCGACAACACGCCGGTCGCCCGGCGCCGCCGCGTCGTCCCGGGCGCCCAGCCGTCTGCGCCGGCGGTGGCGCCGGCGGAGTTCGAGCCGGGGGTGCCGGTGTATTTGGGGAGTGAGCAGAGGCGAGTGCACTGAGGGTGGCGACGGTCGGCGGCCGTCGGCCACCTTCGCCCGCGCCCCCAACCCCCCGGTCATGTGCGGGCCGTGCCCGCTTCTCGCGCAGTTCCCCGCGCCCCTCAAAACCCGCTTTCGGCTGCGGGCCGTGCGTGGCTGGTCGCGCAGTTCCCCGCGCCCCTTAAATGCTCGGTGCTGGGGCACCTACAGCCCGTCCGGCGATTGAGGACGAGCGCCCTTTAGGCGCGAACGGGGTCTGGGGCGGAGCCCCAGGGGCCGAACCCTTCAGTCCCCGTCACTCACGGGTGGGTGGGTGGGCGAACGCCCCAGGGGGCCGGGCTACGCGGGCCGGTGGGCGAGGCGGTCGGCTGCGGTGCGGCCCCGCCGGGCCAGAGGCAGGACCCCCGTCGCCGCGGCCAGGCCGAACGGCGGCATGTCCGCGTAGATCGACTCGTAGGACCCCTCGGGCACGACATACGTCTCGTGCCACAACCCGACATGCCCCCGCACCTTCCCCTGCCGCTCCTTGCGGTTGAGGATCGCCCACGCCCGGTGGTGGAACATCTGCGGCGAGTGCGCGTAGGCGTACAGCTTCTCCTTGGACTCCCAGTACTGGACCACGTAGTACGTACGCGGCGACGCGGTCAGCAGCACATGGCCGAGCAGCCCCCGGCTCCGGTCCCGCTTCAGCTCGGCCAGCATGCGGAGCATCGCGAACCCCACCGGGACCCACTGGTGCACCGCCCAGAAGTGGTTGACGCGCATCCCGATCAGCAGCACCACCACCTCGCCCTCGGCGGCGGCGGTCGTACGGTTGGGGGCCTGCTTGGCGGACATCGTCCCTCCAGCTGCTCGACGTCGGCGGGCCGGGGATGGGGGCAGGCAGGGCGCGTACCCCCAACTCCCTTGTTGGATAACGGAGTTAGCCCGTGCCGATACATTGGATAATGACGTTATCCGAGGGAAGGCGCAAGGGATGCGGCTGGCCGAGTTGAGCGAGCGGAGCGGGGTCTCCGCGGCAATGATCAAGTACTACCTGCGACAGGGGATGCTCGCGCCGGGGCGCAAGGTCGGCGCGACCACCGCCGACTACGACGAGAGCCATCTGCGCCGGCTCCGCCTGGTGCGCGCCCTCATCGAGGTCGGCGGCCTCACCGTCGCCAGGGCGAAGGAGGTCATCGGGTACGTCGACGACGACTCGCTCGACCGCACCATCCGTCTCGGCGCCGCCCTGTGGGCCCTGCCGCACGGGCCCGACCCCGACGACGGCGACGCGTCCGTGGCCGTCGCCCGCGTCGAGGTGGACCGGCTCCTCGACGCCCTGGGCTGGACGACCGCCCGCGAACTCGGTGAACTCTCCCCGGACCACCGCGCGTTGATCGTCGCCGTGGCCACGCTGCACCGGCTCGGCTACTCCTGGGACGCCGAATTCATGGCCCCGTACGCCGAACTCATGCACCGGGCGGCCGTCCGCGACCTGGACTTCGTCGAGACCCACCCCTCAGAGGAGGAGAAGGTCGAGGTCGCCGTCGCCGCCACCGTTCTCTTCGACCCCGTCCTGCGGGCCCTCCACCGCCTTGCCCAGCAGGAGGAGTCCGCCCGCCGGTATGGGCTGTAGAGGGCCCGAACACGTGCCGGTGCTAGCAGTTGGGGTGTGGCGCGGCGCCCGCGAAGCGTTCGGCCAGCCAGTTCGCGGCCGGGACTCCGCCCGCCGTCACCCCGCCGATGTGGCCGAGCAGCGGCAGCGCGTGCCACTCCACGTTCGCGTCCCGGGCGCACCAGTCCGAGCGGAGCTGCTGGCCCACGGAGTACGGGATCAGCTCGTCGATCGTGCCGTGGTAGAGGTACACCGGCGCGTCGGGACGGTGCGTGCCGAGCTTCGACTCGGCGAGCCTGGCCTGCCAGTCGGGCTGTCGCAGCGGGTCCTTCACCGTCAGGTCGGTGATGTGCTTGAACGAGCCCACCGTCGTGTCGATCGCCACGCAGTTGGTCCGGAAGTAGCCCACCAGCGCCTTGCCCGCCGTGTTCAGGTACGAGTCCAGCTTCAGCTCGGGGAAGGCCGCGTTCTGGCCCGCCGCCGCCATGAAGATGAGGCCCGACCCCAGGCCGCCGTCGTTGGAGGAGGCGACCTTCATCAGGTCGGCCGGGACGCCGCCGGTCGCGGTGCCCTTCACCAACAGGTCGGGGGCGTAGGAGTCGTGCAGCTCCGCCGCCCAACTGGCGGCCTGGCCGCCCTGCGAGTAACCCATGATCCCCACGGGCGAGTTGGCGTCGACGCCGGGGATGCCGAGCCGCTCGGCGGCGCGGGCCGCGTCGAGCACGGCGGTGCCCTCGGCCCGGCCCACCGTGTAGGTGTGCTCGCCCGGTGTGCCGAGCCCCTCGTAGTCGGTGACCGCGACCGCCCAGCCCTTCTGCACGACCTGGTTGATCAGGGTCGCCTCGACGGCCGTCCCGTACGGGAAGTTGGCGCTCGGCGCGCACGAGTCGTCGAGCCCGACCGTGCCGACCGCGTACGTCACGACCGGGCGGGGGCCGGTGCGGCCGTCGTTGGGGACGATGACCGTGCCGGAGACGACGTTCGGGCCGCCCTTGGCGGTGGTGGAGCGGTAGGTGATGTGCCAGGCCTTGGTGTTGGTCCACTGGCCGGGCAGCGGATGGAACTCGGTGGGGGACTGGGTGACGAGGTCACCGGGCGCGGTGGTCGCCGGAGCGTCGGCGAATGCGGTGGGGGTGGCTGCCGACAGGAGGAGTGCGGCGGCGATGGCACCGGCGACTCTGGTACGGACGTGCATGCGGCTCTCCCAACGGTCCTATGGGCGCGGGCAGTTGAGGAGAAGGTAGTGACTCGCCGGTAGGTACGGAGCTGACCGTACCGCTCACCTTCGCTGACCCGGGCCGACAGCGGGGGCGCGGCCGCCCGAGCCCTCGTGCCCACCGGCCGGCGGGCGGCACGTCCGCCCGAGCCACGAGCCCCCCCGGTCAGGGGGCCCTCACCGGCCCAGCCGGTACGCCCCCGGGGTCGTGCCCGTCCAGCGGCGGAACGCCCGGTGGAAGCTGGTGTCCTCCGAGAAGCCCAGGCGGGCCGCGATCTCCGCGATCGGCTCGCGGCCCTCGGCGAGCCCCGCGATCGCCGCGTCCCGCCGTACCGCGTCCTTGAGCTGCTGGAACGAGGTGCCCTCGTGGGCGAGGCGGCGGCGCAACGTGGCCGGGGACATGGCCAGGCGCGCCGCAGTCTCCTCCAGGGAGGGCAGCCGGGGCGAGGCGCGCAGGGCGCCCGCGAGGGCCCGGCCCACCTGCTCGCCGACCGTCGTCCCGTACGCGTGTCGGCTGAGCAGTTCGAAGGGGGAGCGGCGCAGCATCTGCCCGAGCGCGGCCTCGTCGCGTACGAGCGGGGCGGTCAGCCAGCGCGCGTCGAACACCGCCTCCGTGCGGGGGCCCCCGAACCGGACCGGGCAGCCGAACAGCGACTCGTACTCCTCCTGGTGCGGGGGCGGTGGATAGCCGAAGGCGGCGCGGGTCAGCGGGATGCGGCGCCCCACCAGCCAACTGCACAGCCGGTGCCAGATGATGACGAGGCACTCGGTCAGGAACCGGTCCTCGTCGTGGCCCCCGAGGTCACCCCGCACCGCGAACACCGCCTCGGTGCCGGTCACTTCGAGACCGAGGTCGGGGCCGTCGGCGAACAGGCCGTAGAAGGCGGTGCCGCGCCGCATCGCCCCGCCGAGGTCGCGGCAGCCGAGGACGGCGTAACACATCATCGCGAAGGTGCCCGGGCGGCTGGGGGCGCCGCCGAGGCCGAGGAACTCGTCCCCGGTCGCCCGGTACAGGGCGCGGAAGAGGTGGGCGAACTGGGCCGGGGTGACCCGCGCCCGGTCGTCGCCGAGCAGCAGCGGGGGGATGCCGGACGCCTGGAGCAGCGGCACGGTGTCGATGCCGCGCCGCCCGGCGCCGCGCAGCACGGCCCGCACATGGTGCACCGTGATCGTCGGCTTCGCCATGGTCAACGACCGTAGCCGGGTTGAGCGTTGAGGTCAGCCGGGGTGACGTTTCCGGTCATCCCGTGGGACGCACGACCGTACCTACCGTCGGGTCATGACCCCCCAGAGCCCGCACCAGGATCCGTCCCGGAGCCCGCACCAGGATCCGTCCCGGAGCCCGCACCAGGATCCGTCCCGGAGCCCGCACCCGGATCCGTCCCCGCGCCCCCGGACGCTCGCCGTGTTCACCGAATGGGCGGCCGGGCGCCACCCGGACCGGCCCGCGCTGCGGTTCCGGGACGCGCGCGGGGAGTGGGTGTCGGTCACCTACGCCGAACTGCGCGACACCGTACGGCGCACCGCGCGCGGCCTCCTCGCGCTCGGCGTCGAGGCCGGCGACCGGGTGGTGATCCTCGCCGAGACCCGCCCCGAGTGGATGTACGCGCACTTCGCCTGTCTGGCGGTGGGCGCGGTGGTCGTGCCGGTGTATCCGACGGCGGGGGACGAGGAGGCCCTGTGGGTGCTGTCCGACTCCGCCGCCAGGACGGTGATCTGCGAGGGTCCCGAGGAGGCGGCACGAGTGGAGGGGCTGCGCGGGAAGCTGCCCGCCCTCGCTCACGTCCTCGTGATGGTGGGACCCGCGGGACCGACGATGCCGGACGGGTCCGCCGTCCCGCTCGACGACCTGCTCGCCCGGGCCGATGCGGTGCGGCCCGACGACGACGCCGAGCTCGTCTACACCTCCGGGACCACCGGCCCGCCCAAGGGCTGTCGGCTCACCCACGGGAACATGGGCGCCGTCCAGGACGCCACGCTGCACCTCGTCGAGGGCGGCCCGGGCGACCGCACCTATCTCTATCTGCCGCTCGCGCATCTGCTCGCCCAGCTCATCCAGTTCTCGACGCTGCTCTACGGGGGCGAGCTCTGCTACTTCGGCGGGCGGATCGAGGACGTCGTGGGCGAGCTCGCCGAGGCCCGGCCGACCCATCTGCCGTCCGTACCGCGGCTGTTCGAGAAGGTCTACTCCGTGGTGCGCTCGCTCGCCGAGGCCCAGGAGGGCGGGGGCGAGCGCTTCGACGCGGCGGTCGCGGACGGTGTCCTCGCGGCGGACGGCGCCCTCCCGCCGGAGCGCCAGGAGGCGTACGAGGCCGCCGACGCGGCACTGTTCGGCCCGGTCAGGGCGGCCCTCGGCGGTCGGCTGCGATGGGCCCTGACCGGCGGCGCCCCGATCGACCCGGCCGTCCTGGACTTCCTGCGGGCCTGCGGGATCCAGGTCTTCGAGGGGTACGGGATGACCGAGTCCGCGGGGGTGATCTCGCTCAACCACCCGGGCGCGGTGCGGTACGGCACGGTGGGGCGGCCGGTCGCCGGGTGCGAGGTGCGGATCGCGGACGACGGGGAAGTGCTCGCCCGGGGGCCGATGATCTTCCCGGGCTATCACGCCAACGCGCTCGGCACGGCGGAAGCGCTGGACGCGGACGGCTGGCTCCACACCGGCGACCTGGGGTCGCTGGACGCGGACGGCTATCTCACGATCACGGGCCGCAAGAAGGACCTGATCATCACGTCGGCCGGCAAGAATCTGACGCCCTCGCATGTGGAGCTGGCCATCGAGCGCTCCCGCTTCGTCTCGCACGCGGTGATGGTGGGCGACCGGCGCCCGTACCCGGTGGCGCTGATCACCGTCGACGCGGAGGAGACCGCCGGGCGGGACCCGGCGGAGGTCCGCGCGCTGGTCCAGGAGGCGGTCGAGACGGCCAACGCCCAGGTGTCCCGGCCCGCCAGGATCCGGGACTTCGCGATCCTGCCGGGGGACTTCACCGTGGAGGGCGGCGAACTGACCCCCACCCTCAAGGTGCGCCGCACGGCGGTGGTGGAGCGGTACGCGGCCGAGATCGAGGCGCTGTACCACCGCTGAATGACGACGGTGGAAGGCGACGGCAAAAGGCACAAAAGGCAGGAGCCCCGTTCCGGCAGGACGGGGCTCCTTGGGTACTGCTAAGTCAGCGATCGATCGGCCAACCCGGGCACTTAGGCCGGGGTGACGTTCTCCGCCTGCGGGCCCTTCGGGCCCTGAGTGACGTCGAAGTTCACGACCTGGTTCTCCTCCAGGGAGCGGAAACCAGACGCGTTGATCGCGGAGTAGTGGACGAAGACATCCGGGCCGCCGCCGTCCTGGGCGATGAAGCCGAAGCCCTTTTCAGCGTTGAACCACTTAACGGTTCCGGTAGCCATAAGCCCTCCTTGGGCCAAAGGGTTGCCCTGCTCCAGAACCTGCAAACAAGTCTGAAAACTACAAAAGCCTGCGGGTTACATGCTCCGCAGGCTCTGTACTGCAAGGGAAACCAAACTGCAACTTGCGCTGAGCGTAGCACGCAGCTCAGGTGCCGCGGTAGAGGGAAAGATCACTGCGTCCGTACGTTTGACCGGGGGCTGAGCAGGTGATCACGCACCCTCCCCAGGGGTCCCGCGAGGCACTCCCGCGAGGTCCTCGGCCGGGCCCGGCGCGGTCCACGGGGTGGGACGGGTCTAGCCTCGGCATGTGGACAATTCAACCAGCCCCCAGCACCGAGGCGGCCGGCCGCGCGTCGGGCACATCCAGTTCCTCAACTGCCTGCCCCTGTACTGGGGCCTGGCCCGGACGGGGACACTGCTCGACCTGGAGCTGACCAAGGACAGCCCGGAGAAGCTCAGCGAGCAGCTCGTCAACGGCGACCTGGACATCGCGCCGATAACTCTCGTGGAGTTCCTGCGCAACGCGGACGACCTGGTCGCCTTCCCCGACATCGCGGTGGGCTGCGACGGGCCCGTCATGTCCTGCGTGATCGTCTCGCAGCGTCCCCTGGAGGAGCTGGACGGGGCCCGGGTCGCGCTCGGGTCCACCTCGCGGACCTCGGTGCGCCTGGCGCAGCTCCTGCTCGCCGAGCGGTACCGGGTGACCCCCGACTACTACACCTGCCCGCCCGACCTCGGCCTGATGATGCGCGAGGCGGACGCGGCCGTGCTGATCGGCGACGCGGCCCTGCGCGCCTCGCTGCACGACGCGCCCCGGCTCGGGCTCCAGGTCCACGACCTGGGCGCCATGTGGAAGGAGTGGACGGGGCTGCCGTTCGTCTTCGCCGTGTGGGCGGCCCGCAAGGACTATCTGGCCCGCGAGCCCGACCTCGTCCAGCAGGTGCACGAGGCCTTCCTCGCCTCGCGCGACCTCTCCCTCGAAGAGGTCACCAAGGTCGCCGAGCAGGCCGCCCGCTGGGAGGTCTTCGACGCGGAGCTCCTGGAGCGCTACTTCACGACCCTCGACTTCCGCTTCGGGCCCCAACAGCTCGAAGGCGTAAGGGAGTTCGCCCGTAGGACCGGCCCGACGACCGGGTTCGCCACGGATGTGAACGTGGAGCTGCTCGCCCCTTAGTGGATTCCCGTTCAGCAGCAGCGGACCGCTCAGGATGAGGGGACCGAGCAGGATGAGGGGACCGATCAGGACGAGGGGATCGGCGCCAGCATCTGCTTGCTGATCCACTCCATGGTGCCCTCGCCCATGCCCTTCACGTAGGTGTGGGCGTTGTGGGTGCCGCCCTGGATCAGCTGGAGGCGGGTCTTCACCGGGCCCTTGCCGTAGGTGTCGATGAAGCTCCGCACCTTTGGCACGACCGTGCCTTCCTTGGTGCCCACCTGGAAGGCGAGGGCGACCTCGGGGCCCTTGCGGTCGATCAGGTCCTGGGCGAGCTTCTCCGGGTTGTTCGCCTGCTTCTCGGCGTCGTGGCCGGCCCACAGGGGGGAGTCCGGCACGATGTCCGGGCCCGACGCGATCGCGGCCTTGAACAGGTCGGGCCGCTTGAGCACCGACTTCAGGCCGACGAAGCCGCCCGACGAGGAGCCCATGAAGGCCCATCCGTCGCGGGACGAGAAGGTGCGGAAGTTGGCCCGCACCAGATCCGGCACGTCCTCCGTCATCCAGGTGCCCATCTTCGGCCGGCCCGGGATGTCACTGCCGTCGTAGTAGTACTTGGCGTCCGGGTTCAGGACCGGCATGACGACGATGAACGGCAGGCTCTTCCCGGTCCTGGACCACTCGGCGATGCTGCTCTGCAACTTGAGGTCGGTGCCCATCCAGTAGTTCTTGGGGTAACCGTTTCCGCCGGGCAGCGCGATGAGCACCGGGAAGCCGCTGTTCTTGTACTTGTCCTCGAAGTACTGCTTGGGCGCCCACACCCACACCTTGCCGGTGAACCCGGACTTCGCGCCCTTGAGCGTGGTCACGCCGATCTTCGTGCCGTCGCCGAGGGAGCTCTGCGTGGTGAACTCGGCCTTGGGGCCGGTGGGCAGCAACGTCTGGGGTGAGGCGCCGTTCTGCGCTGAGGCGTCGTCGTCCTTACCGTCCTTGGCGTCCTTGCCGTCCTTGCCGTCCTTGGCGTCCTTGCCCGAGGCGCCGCCGTCGCCCGCGCCGCCCTGGGCCGACGCCTGCGCCGACGGGCTGCTCGGCCCGGAGTCGAAGCTGACCGGCTTGCCCTCGTCGGAACAGCCGGTGACCAGCACGACCGAACCGATGACGGCGGCTGCTATCCAGGCGGCGGGGCGACGACGGTTCATATGCGGAAACTCCGGGGATCTGGTGGCGGGAACATGGCGCTCCGAGCGGTGGCCGGGCGGGGTTTTGGGTGATTGCGCACGAACTACGCCATCGAAGAGGGCGGAGGACGGTGTTCGGTTCTCCCACCCAAGCATCGGATCCGTCTCGATCGAGGGTGATCCTGGGCACGTACGGCTCTACGCTGCTGTGCGACCGGCTTGACCAGGTTGGGCGTTGGGGGAGCACCGCGATGCAGTCGTTGCAGCCGCTGGAAGCGGGCGAACCGCGGACGATCGGCGCCTATCGGCTGCTCGGCCGGCTCGGGGCGGGCGGCATGGGCCGGGTGTACCTGGGGCGCAGCGCGGGCGGCCGCACGGTCGCGGTCAAGGTGGTGCACCCGCACTTCGCCCTGGACGAGCAGTTCCGGGCGCGCTTTCGCCACGAGGTCGAGGCGGCCCGGCGGGTGGGCGGCCGATGGACCGCGCCGGTGCTCGACGCGGACCCGGACGCGCCGGTGCCGTGGGTGGCGACCGGCTATGTCGCGGGACCCTCGCTGACCCAGGCGGTCCTGGACCGGGGCCCCCTTCCCGAGCGTTCGGTACGGGTCCTGGGCGCGGGGCTCGCCGAGGCGCTGGCCGCCGTGCACGCCCTCGGCCTCGTCCACCGGGACGTGAAGCCGTCGAACGTGTTGCTCACCCTCGACGGCCCCCGCCTGATCGACTTCGGCATCGCCCGCGCCACCGAAGGCACCGCCTCCCTCACCGCGACCGGCGTCTCCATCGGCTCGCCGGGCTATATGGCGCCCGAGCAGATCCTGAGCAGGCAGGTGACGGGCGCCGCCGACGTCTTCTCGCTCGGCGCGGTCCTCGCGTACGCGGCGACCGGCCGGCCGCCCTTCCCCGGCGACTCCTCGGCCGCGCTCCTCTACAAGGTGGTGCACGAGTCGGCCGAGCTGGGCGCGGGCCTGACCGGCGAGCTGCGCGACGTGGTCGCCGGCTGCCTCGCCAAGGACCCGGCCGCCCGCCCGTCCCCCACCGCCCTCGCGGCCCGACTGGCTCCGGCCGGGGCGGCCGCGCTGGTGGGCGAGGGCTGGCTGCCGGGCCCACTCGTCGAGGAGGTCAGCCGCTCCGCGGTACGGCTGCTCGACCTGGAGCCCGAGGAGCCGGCGACCGGCTCGGGCCCGATCCCGTTCACCAGCCCGGCGATCGGGGGGAGTGCGGAGCGCGCGGGCCCGGGGGGCCCGGCCGTGGGCGGCTCGCCGACCGCCGGGGTCTTCGGCCCGCCGGGCGCCTCGTGCGACCGGGATCCGGACCCGCCCGGGAATCTCCGGGATCCGGACCCGATCCCCCCGTACGGCCGGGAGCCGGGCCCGTCCGAGAACCGCCACGCGTCGGACCCGTTCCCGTACGGCCGCGAGCCGGACCGGCCCGAGAACGGCCGCGAGCCGGGCCCGTCCGGGGTTCTCCGCGAGCCGGGTCCGTTCTCGTACGGCCGGGATCCGGGCTCGCCCGGGGATCTCCGCGAGCCGGGCTCGTTCTCGTACGGCCACGCGTCGGACCCGCCCGGGAATCTCCACGAGCCGGGCCCGATCCCGTACGGCCGGGAGCCGGGCCCGTCCGAGAACCGCCACGCGTCGGACCCGCTCCCGTACGGCCGCGAGCCGGACCGGCCAGAGAACGGCCGCGAGCCGGGCCCGTTCCCCGGCCCGCGTGCACCCACCGGCCCGCGCACACCCCCCGACCCGCGCACACGCCCAGGCGGGGCGGGCCTCCAGGCACCCTCTACGCCCCCGAGGCCCACCGCCCCGCCGAGCAACGCCGAGCGGCACTCGCGCGTGGCCCTGTCGGTGGCGACCGCCGCCGAGCCCGGCGAGCGCGGCCGTGGCCGCCGGGTCAGCTGCACGGTGGTCCTCGCGGTCGCGGGGGCGCTGGCCGGGGTCACGGTCGGCGGCGCGTTCCTCGCCGGCCTGCTGCCGAACGGGGGCGGCGACGCCGACCACACGAGCGCCCGCCCGCCCGCGTCATCGGGCACGGCGTCGACCCCACCCGGCACGCCCGGCTCGGGACAGCCCGGCACGGGACCGCAACTGGGCTCCGTACCAAGCGAGTTGGTCGGCACCTGGAAGGGCGTACTCACCCAGGACAACGGCACCTCGGGGTACGCCTACACCGCGGTGATCACCAAGGGCGCGAAGGGCACGGACGTGGTGCGCACCACGACCACCCTCGGCCCGCTCGTCTGCCACGGCATCGGCACGCTGGACTCGGCGACGGCCCGCGTCCTGCACATCACCGAACGCACGGACCCCGCGAACCCGGGAACCATCGGCTGCACCGGGGGCACCGCGACGATGACGTACACCCTCCAGCCCGACGGCACACTCCGCTTCGAGTCCCAGGAGGCGGAGGCGGGGCGGCCCACGGGGGTGTTGGGGAAGCAGGGCGGCTGATGACAGGCTGGTGTCCCACGGGGCGGGATCGGGTGCTCTCCCGATCGGTTCGCAAAGTTACGGCGCCCCGCACCGCGGCCGTTCATCGTGGGGCGTCGTCGAGTGCCCCTGAGGGAACGACTGCGATACGCGGAACGCTGTCCAGCCCGGGACGGATCTTGTGAAGTACCCGGAATTCGTTGTGCGGGGCGCCCGGGCGAGCGTCAACGAGGCTTGTTGGCAACTGAGGTGGCGAGGGGTGTTCCGGTAGATCTACGGCGGCCACTCGACGTCAAGATCCCGCCTGGCGAAACGGTACGCATCCCGGTTAACGTCAATACCCTTGGCTGCGCCTCTGCCTTGGTGGAGGTGCACGAGTGCCTCTTCGGGGTGTGGAGTTTGCTGTCGCGCCCGCGGAACCGCGATTCCGTGGGGCGGGCGGCAGGATCAGGTCGCGTCAAGACCGGTCGACGCGCTTCGGGGGGCACGCCGACAGCGGGGCGGCGACGCGGCTCCGCGCAGAGGGACCGCAGACATCGTCAACGGGGGTTCGCATGACGTTCAGAGGCATGACCACGGAGAAGGCGCGTCGGCTGGCCGCCGCGCTGGATGTGGCGGACGGTGCACTCTCCATTCAGGGGCCACTGGTTTCCGGGATCCTCGCCAAGTGGGAAGGCGACCAGGGAAACCTGAAGCGCATTACCCAGGATGCCTCGTGGTCCCGGGATCAGGCCAAGGACGTACGCAACCGGCTCGGGATCCTCGAGGCGGATCCGGCCGTCGAGCTGATGTTCATGGGCATGACCGGCGTGTTGCAGACCTGGAAGGAGTTTCAGGAGCACAAGGGTGAAGTCGGTCAATATGTCGATGAGTTCAAGGAAATAAAGAGGAACGTTACGACCCCGTTGCGGCTAACGAAGATAGCCTCCGGCATAGAGGCATCTCTCCAGCTCTACCAACGTTGGGCGCAGGGGCAGAATGTGGCCGGCGCCAAAGCCGTCCTCGAATTGAATAAATACTTCGGCATCACGGGTGACCGGCTGAAGCTGAAGAACATCGACTACATGCGGGAGCTCCTGAAGCTCCAGAAGATCGAGGGGCTCTACCAGGAACCCTGGAAGTGGCAGCAGGGGCTGCGAGCCTTCCTGACTACGAAGCTGAAGATCCCGCTTCCGCCCACGCTCCTGGCCCAGGGGCCCGGCCTCAGCCTCCTCGACCGAGTCGGTCTGCCCCTCGCCATCGTGCACGGCGTCAAGGAGATGGTCGTTCCCGACCACAAAGGCGTCCTGGGTGGATTCGACCGCGGGATGGGCGTCGTGGAAGCAGGAGGAGCGGCGGCCGTACTGGGCGGCAGTGCGGCGGCCGGAGCCCTTGGTGCGAGTGCCGCGGTGGCGGCCGCGGTGCCCGTGGTCGGCTGGGCGGCGCTCGGCGTGGCGGGCGCCTACTTCATCGGGACCTGGGCGTGGGACAACCGTGAGTCGATCAAGAACGGAGCCAAGAAGGCCTGGAACGCCACCTCCAAGTGGGCCGGCAGCGTGGCGGACAAGGGGAGAGAGATCGCAGACGGCGCCAAGAGCGCGGTCACGAACCTGGTGCCCAACGCCGTCAAGAAGTTCAAATTCTGGTAGGCGTGCCCCGAACGCGGCAAGCCCCCTTCACACCGACCGAACAACTCTAGGAATCGGCATGCCAACTCCTGAACTCGACATCGAGCTGGATAAATTTCGCGAGCTCGTCGGTGCCGCTCTCGCAGAGGGCGGCACCCAGTCACTCATTAAATTGACCGACGAAGAACTTGCCGTGCTCGACCCGGACGCGCTCGAAGACGTCGTCGTACCGACACCCCATCTGGCGACTCTTTCGGACGAGCAGCGCCAGTGGGTCCTGGGGACAGCGTTGCGCTCCCTCGTCTCGCGAGGGGCGGTGGAGGTGACGAACATCGCCGAGCTCGACGCCGTCCTGAAGTCCGAGGGCACCGACTCGGGACTCACCGCGGACGTGGACATGAAGGTCACCCCCGAGGTCAGCATGGCCCTGACCCTGCGACGAACGGCTTCCCGCGCCTTGGCGGTGGAACAGCAGACCTCCAACGGCACTGTGACGGCCTTCGTCTTCGTGCACTCGCCGGAACTTCTGCTGATCGAGCAGGTCACCGGAGGTGGCATGCACATCTTCACCCTGGCAAGCAAGGCACAGGACGCCGCGAAGATGGTTCAGGCGCTGGTCGATCCATTCGGCGTGGCCGACCGGGACGGCAAGACGATCCGGCTGGACGCCTCGGCGCTCACGACGGGCGCTGTGGACAAGTCGCTCGCGCGCGTGATCGACAACGCCCTGGTGGTCAGCCAGTTGATGGTGCTCGACGCCCGGCCCGGTCCGCTCCTCACGACCTACGCCAGCGACCGCGAGGTCTGGGCCGTGCATGTCGAGTCTCCGCAGGACCCTACGGGCATAACCGCGCAGGAGGTCAGCGAGCGGACCCTTGAGGAGCGGATCGTCAAACTCATCAAGCAACCGGCCGCCTGACACAGCACTCACGGGGAGGAAACCCATGACTGACCGCGTCGAAGAATGCAGGAAAGACCTCAACAACCTGAAGCGGTTCGCGGACGAGATCGACAAAACGCTGGACGCGGTTGACGCGACGTCGGGAACGGATGCCTGGCAGGGGCCGGCGGGCGACCGGTTCCGCAAGGAGTGGAATGGCCGACGCAAGGCCATTCACGACGCCTTGGACGCGGCCAGGGGCCAGTACAACAAAATACTTCAGCGCGTGCAGGATGAGGAGAGCAAGAAGAAGTCCGGTGCCGCGAAGTAGGTGCGTCGCCCGAGCCGTCCCACCACCCGTGCTGCCCGCGAGGATCTGATGACCGACGTGAACCCGCTCGTGTACGAAGCCCATTTCCGTCGTACGCCCTTCCAACTGCTCGGCGGCATGAAGTGGGAGAAACTGGTCGCCTTCCGGGTCGACGACACAGGCGTCCTGTTGGGGGGAGCACCTGCGCGGTACAGGAGTCAGCTCGCCTTCGTACCGTGGAAGGACATCACCTCCGTGGTGGTGTGGTCCCAGATCACCGCTGCCAACCCGATCCAGTACGTCGGGTTGCAGCGCAAGCCGGGGGCGCCGCGCTTGCCCGGAATGAACGCAGACCTCAGTCGCGCGAAGACCTCCAAACTGGCGCCCCACGTGGATCACGAACTGTTCCTGGCCAGCCGCCCCATCAACTTCTGGCGGCTCGATCCCGAACGTCTCCAGGCCGCGGTGGACGCGTTCGCACCGCACGTTCCCGTCCTCGTGTATTCCCAGCCCCACCTCTCGTAGGGGGCGGGAACGGCGGTTGCCGAACCCGCGAGCGGGAGGCCGACGCCGGTCACCGCATACCCTCGGTCCTGCCGCGACGGCGGTAGCCATTAGCCTCGGGTGGGCCGAAGCAGGGCGAGGGGCCGGGCGGGCCGGCGGGGGAGGAAGACGACCATGCGAGTCCTGGTGACCGTCGTGCAGCAGGGGGCACCCCCGTACGACGTCATGGTCAACGCCGATGACGACGCGACCGCGCGCGATGTCGCGCATGCTCTGGCCGCCGCCGAGGGGGCCGGGCCGGGGCGGCCGTCGCCGGTGGTCGTGGCGCTTCCGGGCACCGTTCTCGCCCCGAGCTACGGTGACCGCGGTGCCGAGCCCGCTCTGTGGGCGGATGGTCACCTGTGCGATCCCGCTACTCCCGTGGGCCAGATCCTTCGGGACGGCATGCGCATATCCATCGACAACTCCCTGGGTCCGCTGCTGCGCAAGGGCGAGCCCATGGGGCGCTACGAGCTGCGGGTCGCCGGAGGGCCCGGTGCGGGGCGGGTCGTTCGACTCGCTGTCGGCACCGCAACCCTCGGATCGGCCGCGACCTGTACCCTCGCGGCGCCCGACCCGCTGCTGGCACCCGTCGCCGCCCAGATCACCGTCGACATGCGAGGCCGGGCCACTCTCACCCCCCAGCCCGGCTCCACGGTGTTGCTCGACGACGATGAAATAGCGGACGCGCAGGACTGGCCGCTCGGCGGCGTCGTCAGGGCGGGGGACTCGCTGTTCGTCCTGGAGGAGGTCAGCGAACCCGACGCCCACCTTTCCGCGACCGGAGAGGGCGGGCTCGCCTACAACCGGCCGCCCCGCCTCTCGCCGGTCCGGCCCCGCCCTCGGCTTTCCGTGCCCGTTCTGCCGTCCAAGTCCGAGCGCGCCCGCTTCCACATGATCGCCGCGATCACGCCGATGGTCTTCGGCCTGGCCATGTACTTCATGACCAAACAGGTCTACATGCTCCTGTTCTGCGCGATGACCCCCGTGATGATGCTGGGCCAGTGGTTCAGCGACAACCGTGACGGCAAGCAGCGGCACAAGAAGTCCCTCAAGCAGTACAAGCTGGAACTCGCCGAGTACGAGGCCGAGTTGGTGCGGCTCGGCAAAGAGGATCAGCGAAACCGCCGGGTCGACAATCCCGACCCGGCGGAAGTGTTGCTCTTCGCCACCGGCCCCCGGCGCCGGCTGTGGGAGCGTCGTCGCACCGACGTCGACGTGATGCGGATCCGGGTCGGCGTCGGCAGTTTGCCCGCCGACATCGCTCTCGTCCACGGTCAGGGCGCGGGCTACGGTGAGGAGCCGCCCGCCCCACCGCTCCTGTCCCACCTGCCCGTGACCTTGTCCTTCCCCGAGCTGGGCGTCGTCGGTGTCTCCGGCGACCGGCCGCGAGCACTCGCCACCGCGCACTGGCTCGCGGTCCAGGCCGCCGTGCTGCACAGCCCCCGCGAACTCTCGATCGTCTTTCTGGCGGCCTCGTCCCAGGCGGGGGCGGACTGGCACTGGGCACACTGGCTCCCGCACACCGCCCCGCAGCAGGGCCAGGACTGTGTCGCCCTGGTCGGTTCCGACAGCGAGACGATCGCCCGACGCGTGAACGAGCTCGTCAACGAGCTGGCCCGGCGCAAGGCCGTCCGGGAGAGCTCGACCATGATGAGTGGCGCCCCGGGGGACGAGCCGCACGTCCTGCTCGTCCTCGACGGCGCGCGACTGCTGCGTCGCATGCCCGGCGTGCCCCAACTCCTCCAGGAAGGGCCCCAGTACGGCCTTTTCGCGCTCTGCCTCGACGAGGACGACCGGCTCCTCCCCGAGGAGTGCAAAGCCGTGGTGAGTTGGACTCCGCAGTCGCCGACTCATGTACTCCTGCGCGGTTCGGGCCTGGAATCGGTCGGCGAGGTGCTCGCCGATCAGGTCGGCCCCGACTGGTGCGATCTCATCGCCCGCTCCCTCGCCCCGGTCCGCGACGTCAGCCGGGACGACGCGGGCGGCGCGTTGCCCACCGCGGCCCGGTTGCTCAGCCTGCTCGGCCTGCCCGACCCGACCGGCGCCGACATCGAGCGGATCTGGCGGGCCGGCGGCTCGACCACGGCGGCCCCCATCGGCGTCGCCGCCGACGGCACCTTCACCCTGGACATCCGCCGGGACGGCCCGCACGCGCTGGTCGCCGGCACCACCGGCGCCGGTAAGTCAGAACTGCTCCAGACGATCATCGCCTCGCTGGCCATAGCCAACCGGCCGGACGCCCTCAACTACGTGCTCATCGACTACAAGGGCGGCAGCGCCTTCATGGACTGCGCCCGCCTCCCGCACACCGTCGGCATGGTCAGCGACCTCGACGCCCACCTCACCGAACGTGCCCTCGCCTCGCTCGCCGCCGAACTGCACCGGCGCGAGACGATCCTCTTCGACACCGGCACCAAGGACATCGAGGACTACAACGACACCCGCAAGCTGCGGCCCGAGCTGGAGCCGATGCCGCGGCTCGTCCTGGTCATCGACGAGTTCGCCTCGCTCGTCGCCGAACTCCCCGACTTCATCGCGGGACTCGTCGACATCGCCCGCCGAGGCCGCTCGCTCGGCGTCCACCTGGTGCTCGCGACCCAGCGCCCGGCCGGTGTGGTCAGCGCCGACATCCGGGCCAACACCAACCTGCGCATCGCCCTGCGGGTGACGGACGGCAGCGAGTCCATGGACGTCATCGACGCCGCGGACGCCGGGGCCATCGCCAAGTCCACGCCCGGCCGCGCCTATGTCCGCTCCGGAGCGCAGTCGCTGGTCGGTGTCCAGTCGGCGCGCATCGGTGGCCGGCGGCCGGCCACGGGCAAGAGCGGCCCCAAGGCGGTCCTCGCCCCGCTGCCCTGGACCTCGTTCAGCCGTCCGCTGCCCAGGACCGCGGAGTCCGAGGACGACGGCACGATGGTCACCGACCTCGCCGTGCTCGTCGACGCGATCCGTGACGGCGCCGACAAGATGGGCTTCCCGCCGCCCCGCAGTCCCTGGCTGCCCCCGCTGCCCGAGCACGTCACGCTCGATTCGCTGACCGCCCTGGCGGGCCCCGCGCCCGCGCACGGTGACGTCCCGCCCATCGGTTACGCCCTCACCGACCTGCCCGCCCAGCAGGCCCGCAAGCCCTTCGCTCTCGACCTCGTCGACGGCGAACACACGATGCTGGCCGGCGGCGCCCGCTCGGGCCGGTCGACGGCGTTGCGCACCCTGGCCGGCTCGCTCGCCAGGACCGCCTCACCGCGTGATGTTCACGTCTACGCGATCGACTGCGGCTCCAACGCACTGTTGCCCCTGGTACGCCTTCCGCATGTCGGCGCGGTGGTCAACCGCGACGAACCCGACCGTGTTCGCCGACTGCTCGACCGGCTGCTCGCCGAGATCAGCCGACGCCAGCAACTGCTCGCCATGGAAGGTGCGTCCAGCGCGGCCGAGCAGCGCGCCTCGGCCGCGCCCGAGGACCGGTTGCCCTGGATGGTGCTGCTCCTCGACAACTGGGAGGGTTACTTCTCCACATTCGAGAACTACAACTACGGCCAGCTCATCGAGCAGGCCCAGCGGATCTTCCGGGAGGGTTCGGCGGTCGGCCTGAAGGTCGTCATGACGGCCGACCGCAGCGGTCTGAGCGGCATGGTGGCATCCGCGTTCCAAGACCGCCTGATCCTGCGGTTCGCCGACCCCAACGACTACTCCATGGCGGGGTTGCAACCGCGCGAGGTGCCCAAGAACATGCCCCCCGGGCGCGCCCTGCGGATCACCGACACCGGTACGGAAGAGACGCAGATCGCCCTCCTCGACGAGGACCCGAACGGCCAGGCGCAGGTGCGGATGCTCCGTGAGATCGCCGAACAGGCGCGCGCGACGCACGGCCGTACACCGGCACGCCTGCGCCCCATGCGTGTGGACGCGCTTCCGGCGCACATTACCGCCGGCGAGGCGATGGCACTGGATCCCGACTTCGTGGTGCCGTCCAAGTTGTGGGCCCTTTTGGCCGTCGGCGGCGACGAACTGGCCCCCGTGGGAATCGACTTGGAGGAGTCCGGACCCGGCTTCGTCATTGGCGGCCCGCCCAAGTCCGGGCGCTCCACGGCTCTGATGTGCGCGGCGGATTCCCTGCTGGCCCAGGGCACACCGCTGGTCCTGGTCGCTCCCCGGCGGTCGCCCCTGCGCGATCTGGAAGGGCGCGAAGGCGTCCTGGGCGTGCTCGACGGTGAGGCCAGGGAGGACGACCTGGAGGAGTTGGTGGAGAAGGCGGAGGGCCGCCCCTACGTGATCCTGGCGGACGACGCCGAGCTGCTCTACGACACCCGGCTCGACGAGGCGCTGGAAGCCGTCCTGCGCAAGGGGGTAGACGGGGGGCTCGGCCTGATCGCGGCCGGCACGACGGACAGTCTGGCCTCCCAGTACCGGGGCTTCGTCACGGCTGCCCGCAAGTCCCGCAACGGCCTGCTCCTCAACCCCCAGAACTCCCAGGAGGGCGAGCTGTTCAGCATCCGCCTGCCGTCCAACACCGGCGGCGGACGGCCGGGCGGCGGACTGCTGGTTTCGGGCGGTGCGTTCCGTCCGGTCCAGGGAGTGATGAGGGGGTGAGGACCTCGCGGTCCTCACGCCCCGCCGGGTAAGCCGCTGGGGCGCCCACCCGTGGTGGACGCCCCAGCGATGTTGCTCGATCCGACTGTGTCGGTGCGGATCAGGTGGCGCGCTCGATGTTGTCGGCGTTGGTGGACGCGGACTTCTGAGCGTCGTGCAGGGTGTCGACCCACTTGGAGAAGGTCCCGCGGGCGTCCTCCCAGTCCTTGCGGAACTGGTCGGCCTTGGGGCCCTTCCAGTAGCCGGTGCTGCCGGACGTCGCCGAGTTCAGGTTGGTGATGAGCGTCTGTAGGTCGCCCGCGCTGCGACCGAACAGCTTCGCCAGGTCCCTGAGTTCCTTGAGACTTGCACCGCGTTCCATCGGGTTCCTCCCCGTGATTTCTTACTGGGTAATCAGTAAATCTATCTGGTACCACTCGACGCTATCGCACCTCCCGCCCCGCCTGTACAGGCCGGGTAGGAGTGTTCACAAGACCCGTCGCCCGAGGGCTCGTTGCGGTCTCAGCGGTTGACCGCCTGGATCTCCTGCACGGTCACCTGCTGGTCATGGCCGAAGGTGCCGTCCGGCAGATCACCGCCTGGCGTGCCGGTCCCGACCCAGTGGATCTTCCAGGTGACGGTGGCCTTCAGGTTGTAGGGGGCACCGCTGGTAGCTCGGCGGTATGTCACGCCGCAGGGCGGGGCCTTGTCGGCGCTGCCCGCCTCGTACGGCGTGCCGATGGAGCCGTCCGCGTTGATGGGGCACTCGCCGGAAGCGGGGTAGAGGCTGGCGTCGGCGGTACCGGGCTCCAGTTTGAGGGAGACCGGGGAGGCGGTCGTGGTCGCCGAGATGCCGAGCGCGGGGACGGACGCGGTGACCGAGACGGGGCGGAAGTCGGTCTTGTCCAGCCACGCCCAGGTCGGCAGGTTCACCTTGCTGGTGCCGTCGGGCTTCAGGGTCACCTGGGTGGCCGGTACGCGAATCTCCGCGTACGCCAGCTTGGCGAGGATCTCGGGAGTGATGGCTTCGGGCACGTCGGCGGGCGGCGGTGCGCCCTTGTCGACCCAGAAGTAGGGCTTGTTGCAGGCGTCCCAGCCCGGTGGATAGCTCGTGTCGACGTACGAGTCCCACCAGTAGCCCTTGCCCGCCTTGTCCAGGTTGAAGTTGGTGTAGGGCTTTCCATTGACGTAGCGATCGCGCTGCGAGGCGTCCCAGGCGGCGCCGGTGGAGTCGACGCTCCAGATCGGCTCGACGTACGCCTTGAACTCCGCAGGGCTGTACTTGGGGGCGTACCAGCAGGGTGGAGGCGTCCAGTTGCCGACGGGGGCGAGGGGGCCCACGGCGCTGCCGGAGCCGTTCCTCGACCGGTCGTAGACCACGCCGCCGGCCGTGGCGCTGAGGGTGCCGTCCGGCTTCGCGTCGCCCTTGGGCGTATCGGTCTCCCGGGTGCCGTCCCCAGGGGTGACCCCGGCCCACGCGGTGGGCGCACCCGCGACGGCGAAGAGCGCGGCAGTCGCTATGGTCGCGCCCAGTCGTCCCCTGCTTATTTCACGCATTTCTCGGCCCCCGCGGTCGAAACGATTCGAGTGGTCTGCCACACCCCGGCGGAGTTCTTTTCGAGCCTGGTGCTGTAGAGGATGAAGTCGTTCTTCGACGGGGTGGTGACCTTGGCCTTGCCGGTCTTGATGTCCTTGCTGTAGCCCTTGCTCTCGTCGGCACAGAAGTTCAGCGAAGCCGACTTGTCCTGGTTCAGGGTGACTTGGCGATCGTAGTAGCGCAGCGACCCGGTCATCGACAGGCCGGCCTTCTTGAACTTCTCCACCCAGGCCGAGGCGGCTTCCAGCGCCTTGCCGGAGTTGTAGTAGTTCAGCGCGGCGTACTTCGGGTCCCCGCCGGTGATGGCGACGTTCACCGCACGCATGCGCTCCGCGCCGTCCGAGAGGACCGCTTCCTTCACCGGGTCGCCGGTGTTCGCGGGCTCGAACGTCATCGTGAGGTCGGCGGGCAGCTCGATCTTCGGGCGCTCGACTCCCGCAGGGGCCGACGCGCTCGGTGAAGCCGACGCCGAGGGCTTGGCACTCTGGTCGGCCCCGGCGATCTTGTCCGAGTCCTTGGGCTTGTCGTTGCTGCCGCAGGCAGTCAGCAGCAGAGCAACCGTTGCGGTGAGTGCGGCGACGGCCGGCAGGGCGCGACGGTTCACTGGAGCTCCCGATGAGGCTGGTGTGGTTGAGAGACCGACGCTAACGAGACGGCGCCCGCTTCGCCAGAGCGAACTCGGGTGTGAAGCAGGGCATTTGGGATGCGCCGGTATGGAATTGTGAGGTGATCCATCCCTCGGGACGCCGATCCGGCCGGTTGAACACATCGCCCGGCCGGCGCCACCGGGACTCAGCCTCCGCCGTGCATCTTCTGGTTCATCTTCGCCTGGTCCTGACGCGCCTTCTCCACCAGCCGGTTCTCCTCGGCCGGGAACGAGTCGAACAGGGTCTTCAGCCGCTTCATGCGCCCGTCATGATCGGTGCGCCAGTTGTCGGCCTTCTTCCCGATCCAGGTCTTCGGCATCATGGACTCGACATTCCTGATGGCCGTGCGGATCTCGTTCGCGGCGGACTCGATAGCGTTCATGTCCTGGCGGCACGCGTAATCCAGACGGTCTTCCTGGGGTATGCCCATCGTCATCTCCTTTGCTGGGTGTCGGCATGGTGGGGGAGGGCCGTAACGGGAGCGCGCTTCGGCTCTGATCTTCCGGTGCCGGGCAGTTGTGTCCTCACCCGCGGGGAGCGTGGATTGCGAGGGCGGGCGACGGCTTGCGCTCCGGGTCATAGATGTCGCCCAGGGCGAGTACCTGGTCGCCGCTCCGTGCGAGGAACCACGGCATGACACAGGGATTGTCCAGCGCGGCGTACTGCTCTCCGGCCGCGCACGACTTTCCTTGTTCGGACGCCCTCGCCATGGCGGTGAGGGTGCCCGAAGGAGCGATGTGCACGATGTAGACGAAGCCACCGCCGCCCTTCTGGGGATCCCACTGCACCTTCGCGTACACACCCCCGTCGGTGGCCGGAGTCATCTGCATGATCGCCATCTCGGAGAGCGGTTTGCCGGCTCCTGGCAGGTCGCCCTGGATCGTCAGGGTCCTGGGTGGGCTGCCGGGAGCCAGCACGCGGAGATTGTCGAGGCGGCTGTTGGAGAGGTAGATGGTTCCGTCCGGTGCGACGGCTCCGCGGACCCGGCCCTGGTTCGCCGGGAACGTCAGGAGCTCGGCCGCCTGGCCGTCCTTCAGGGACCACACGCTCTCGCCGTCGATGACGACGACCGTGCCGTCCGGCCGGATACCGATCGGGTTCGGGAGCTTGAATCGGCGCTGTGACTCCAAAGAAGTGACGGTGCCCTTCGAGCTCACCCGCCACAGACCGTCTCCTCCGCCGGTCACCAAAGAACCGTCCGGAGCGGCGGTGAATCCGGAGTCGGAGTGGCTCTCCTTGATTTTCGTGAACTGGCTGACCTTGCCCTCAGGAGTCATGCGCAGGATGGGCATGAGAGGGCTGTTGGAATCGCTGGCCAGATAAATGTTCCCGGCCTTGTCCGAGGTGATGTGGCCACTCTCGTTCACAGCGGTGTGGTCGAGGTCGTATGTCGTGCTCAACTCGCCCAGCGCGAAGGCGGCGACCTTTCCCGGCTCCGCTACGGGAATCCGCGCGCTGTCTTCGTTCTGGTCATCCGAACATGACCCGAGAGACAGTACGAGTACAGCGGCGGTCGCGGCCAGGACGGCGCTTCGGGCCCGGTTCCTATTTACCATCGGGCGACACCTCTGCATTGTCGAAGCCGTCCTTGAAGGCCTTCTGGTAGTTGTCGCCGTGAGCCATGTTCCACCAGCTCTGGAACGTGGGGTCGTGGCTGGCGTCGGAGGAGATGGTTCCCGTCTGGGGGTCGTACCAGGAGCTGCCCGTGGGCGGCGGGACTGCGCCCGATCTGACCATCCCCTGTGCTATCGACGGGATGAAGGACCTGTACTGCTCTTTTGCCGCGGTCACGCTCAGAGCCTCCTGCTTCGAGGCGTTGTCCGTGGAGAAGGGGTCCGTTTGGGGAGCGACGATCGTCCGGCCGATGACCGCGAGGTTCTGGGGATACTTGAGGCTCTTCTCGGCAATCTTCTCGGCGAGTTTCGACGCGCCTTCGCCCAATTTGGGAGCGGGTATGAAACCGAACAGGGTACCGGCGCTGTCGAGAATGATCTTGTTGGTCTTGTGCTCCTCGTCGATCTGCTGTGCCGCGCTGTAATTTTCCGCAACTTTGGCCTTCGTGAGCATTCCCGCCGTATTGCCCATGTCGGTCAGGCTCTTCGTCGGATCCTTGCTCCCCGCTGCCGTCGAGACCTTCTCGTGCAGTACGACGTCGAACATCGCCGTAGCGCCTGGATTGTCCTTGGCGAACAGCCGCATGACCTTGACCGTGTCCGCATTGTTGCCGACCAGGACGTGGTTCGAGGGGTCGTAGCCCGCCACTCCGTCAGGCGCTGACATCCCGGTACCACCCAGGTCATCGGCCCAGGTTGCCGTGATGCCGGCCAGCGCGACCGCGGTGCCGTTGGGGAACGTCGGGTACTCGTCCTTCTCGTGGCCGTTGCGCCCGTCGAAGTGGTCCTTCTCCTTGGCCGCGGCGGCAAGGATGTTGGCGGCGGCCGTGCCGGACTCGTCGATATGCGCCGGGGTACGGTCGGTGGCCGCCAGGGTGAGCACCTGGCGCGGCCCGTCCGAATCGTCAACCGCTATCGCCCCGGGCGTCTGCCAGTGGAAGTCGACCAGATCCGCGGCGAAGCGCTTGCCGGAGTCGTTGTTCCCCAGCAGGTGTCGCGATGCGTCAGCGTTCTCGCCCAGGCGGTTGATCACGGCCAGCGACGGATCGTTGGCATCGATGGCCATCGCCCGCTTCTGGGCGTCGTCGATGCCCTCGCGGTTATAGCTGTGCGTGAGTCCGAGCGACGCGTACCAAGCGTTGTCGGGATCCACGTACGCGGGTGCCGTGTAGGCCATGCCCACGACCCCACCCTTGGTGTACGAGGGCCGCATCTGCTGGTTCCTGCGCCAGTCCAGCATCGCGCCGCTGACCTGGGTCAGGGCCTGGGTGTCCCACTCGTTGCCCTTCGGCCCGTACTTGAACAACATGCCGACGGACCACATGTCACCGCCCGGCGGGTTGGTGAGGGCCTTCACGTACTCCGGGTTCGGTGGGATCTTGCCCGCCGACTGGAGCGTGAAGACGCGGTTGATGCCCGTGGCGTACTGGGCGACCACGTTCTGCGAGTCCTTGCTCAGCACCTCTGCGCCGTGGGTCCCGTCCTCCACGTGCAGGGCGCGGCTCACGCGGGCCGCGTCGACAACGCCGCCCGCGGCGGCGAAGGCGGCCAGATAAGTGGGGTCGTCCTGGTGGTCGGCGAGGGACCGGCCGATGGCCTCGATGTCCGCACGGGAACTCGCGCCCTTGGGGTCGTCGAGTGCCTTCTTGAGCCTGGCCGCCTCCTGGGTGGCCTCCTTGGCACTCTGTGCGTTGACGTCCGCCATGTCCCAGGGGATGTTGACGATGTCCCCGTCCGGGGTGCACATGCCGGACGCGTCGCCTTCCAGCAGGAGGTTGCGGGCCAGATCGGCGCGCTTCGACATGCTGCGGGCGTCGTCGCCCACCGCCTGCGTCTGCTGTCCCAGCAAGGACAGATCGAGGCCGCTTTCCCAAGACGTGAAATTCTTACGGATCAGAGCCCCGTGTTTGGCCAGGGCGCCCTCCAAGTCCTGGAGACGGTCCGCGAGTTTGCGCACCCGTATCGGGTCGACGCCGACGTAATCCCCCATGGACGCAATGCCTTTCACTTCGCTGTTGTCCACGTCGGCACCATGTTCCGGAGAACGACCTCTGAACGAGTCCAGCGGTGTCGGTCCCCCGGAAGGTCCGTACGCGATCCGCTGTTGCCTCTCGGGCCTCCGACCTGCATCACACCATGCGCTGTGACTCGGCGTCCGGGCCGGACGGGCAACAGCGTGCCATCGTACGGTGTGAGTGGAATTGCTCCGCTTCCTTGGGGAAACACGGGCTCATCCTTGACCGTGCTCCGTCGGGGATGCCCGTGAAATCCATACATTCACTGCCGCGACTAGTTCACGACTCCTGTACCCCTTTGCCCAAAGACGGGTCTCATGTATGGCGGCGCAAGAGGAGGCAATCCCAGGGTGGCCCCTTACATGGCGCTCCGTTCGGCCGGCATCGACAGCGGCGTGAGGTCGTCTCCGCCCCTCGTTCCCCTGCGGCACCCCGGCCTCACTGACGGTCTGCGTGCCCGCGGAGTCAGTGTCCTGTGCGGCGGTGCGTACCGAATGAGTACCCGTACTCACGACGCGCCCCTGGACGCTGGTGAGGATGGAGGCGTTCGATTGGGCCGCGGCGGAGGGGAGTTGCTCGATGAGTCGGATGCATCAGGGGAGTCCGGGGTCGGCGGCCGTGTCCCAAGGGCCGTACCTCACACAGGGACCGGCTGCCCAGGGACCGCTTGCCCAGGGACCGCCTCCCGGCGCCCTGCCCACGTGGGCCCCGCCCCACCCCTCTCCTCGGCTGCGGCCGCATGGGGCTTGGTACGTGCTGCCGGCCATGCTGCTTGTCGGGGCGGCGGTCGTGTCGGGGTGCGGTGTCGCCGCCGGGCTCCTGCGCAAAGGCGGGAAGCACGTCGTCTGCGACGTGACCACCACCTGTGCCAAGACGCCTTACCAGGACGGCTACCACAGCCCCGACTGGCCGTGGGGATTCTTCGTTGCCGGTGGTGTGTTCGCGGGCCTCGCGGTGATCGGGTTCGTCCTGTTGCCCGTGTTGCGCGGGCGCAGCCGAAGCCGGTTCGCACGGGTTGCACAGTGGTAACGAGTGCGCGCGGTGACAGGGAGAAACAAGCCATTTCGGAGCCTTTGTGGCGGCTGCGCCGGGATGGGTAACGTTCGCGATCTTTAACGCGCCTTGAGGGTGCTGAGGGGCGGCTGCTACGGTGCGATCACATGATCTGACAGCGTGCTGGTGGCCTCGCGGAGGTCTTCGGCGGGCCCGAAGTGACCGGTCGAGTCCCAGTTCTCGCGGCGTGAGATGGCTTGATTCAGGTCCAGGCATGCGTCTTGGTGCGTCCTGGTTCGCCCGCGACGCTGTCGCAAAAGAGTTACCACGGGGAGAAGCGACGTGAAGGTCCAGGAGCGCGGTGGGGCGGGGACCCACCGGGGGGCGGCGCCCGGGCAGCCGGTCGGTGAGCGGCTTCCTGCGCCGCCACGGGAACGCAAGCCCGCCCTCGCGGCCCTCGCCGTCCTGCTCATCCTCATCGGCGCCCTCGGGGCGACCGTTCTGGTGCTGCGCGCGGGCGACCGGGTCGAGGTCTACCAGCTCACGCACGATGTCCCGGCCGGGCATGCCGTGTCCAAGGGCGATCTCACCACCGTGATGGTGGCCGCCGACAACCACATCGACTACATCCGCCCCGAGCAGTACGACGCCCTCACCAAGCTGCGGGCGAAGTCCAACCTCTACGAGGGCTCGGTCCTGGTGGGCCAGATGTTCGCCGCGGGCGGCGGCACCGAGGTCGGCAAGGCCGCCGTCGGTGTCTCGCTCAAGGAAGGCCAGTACCCCACCAACCTCAAGGACGGCGAGACGGTCGCCGTCTACCGGGTCGGCACCTCCGCCGGATCGGGCAAGACCGGCACCGGGGGCGCCAACTCCGGCTCCGCGGGCGGGAGTTCGCCGCTCGTCCAGCGCGCCGTCGTCAGCGACGTCGGCACCCAGGACAAGTCCTTCGGCAGCGGCAACCTCGCCGTCACGCTCACCGTGAACACCTCCGAGGCGGCCGCCGTCGCCCAGGCCGCGTCCGCCGGTGAAGTCGCCGTGGTGCGGGTCGCGCCGGACAACGGCTGAGTCGCGCGGCGACGCAGCGACCCAGCAGAGACAGAAGACGCGGAAGACATGGCGCTCATCGCACTCGCATCCGACAAGGGCTCTCCCGGTGTCACCACCGCCGCCCTGGCCCTGGCCGCCGTTTGGCCCCGTCGCGCACTGCTCGCCGAGACGGACCCGGCGGGCGGGGACCTGGTGTACCGCTGCACGGCCACCAACGGCGGCCCCCTCAACCCCAACACCGGACTCCTCTCGCTGGCCGCGGCCGCCCGCCGCGGGCTCGCCGCCGACCAGCTCTGGGACCACGCCCAGCCGATGGCCGGCGGGCTCGAACTGCTCGTGGGGCTCGGCGCCGCCGAACAGGCCGCCGGTCTCGCCGGGAGCTGGCCCACACTCGGCCGGGCCTTCGCCTCGCTCGGCGAGTCACCGCACGCCCCCGCCGACGTCATCGCCGACATCGGCCGCATCAGCGGCGGTTCGCCCGCGCTCGACCTGCTCCCGCACGCCGCCCTTGCGCTGCTCGTCTCGCGCACCGAGCCCGAGCACCTCGCCCGGGTACGCGACCGGGCCGCGGCGCTCTCCACCCATCTCCACGGCAGCCCGCGCGGCAACGCGCTGGCCACGCCGTTCATCGGCGTGATCCTGATCGCCGAGGCCGGGGCGTCCGTCAAGCTCTCCCACCAGGTCAACGACATGCTGGTGGCCGGGCAGACCGGCGCCCGCGTCATCGGCACCCTCGCGCACGACCCCTCCGGCGCCGCCCTGCTGGCCGGCCGCGGCCGTGGCCGGCTCGACAAGTCGCTGCTCATCCGCAGCGCCCGCAAGGTCTCGGCCGACCTGTACCAGCAGTTCGGCGCGGCCTGGGCCGGGGCCGGGGTCGGCCGATGAGTGCGGTCGATCACGCGCTGGTCAAGCGGTTCCGCCAGGAGGCCGGTGACCGGATCGCCGAGCAGCGGCGCCTGGACCAGGTGCGCGGGGTGGCCGCGATGTCGAGCGAGGACGAGCGCCAGTACGCGCGCGCCGTCATCGCCCAGATACTGGAGGAGTACGCCCGCACGGAGATCAACGCCGGGCGCACCCCCCTCGACGCGGAGACCGAGGAGCAGTACGCGGCCGCCGTGCACGCGGCTCTCTTCGGCGTCGGCCGGCTCCAGCCGCTGCTCGACGACCCCGAGGTCGAGAACATCGACATCAACGGGTGCGACCAGGTCTTCGTCGGCTACTCCGACGGCCGCGAGGTCCGGGGCGACCCGGTCGCCGAGACCGACGAGGAGCTCATCGAGCTCATCCAGGTCCTCGGCGCCTACTCCGGCCTCTCCTCGCGCCCCTTCGACTCCGCCAACCCCCAGCTCGACCTGCGGCTGCCGGACGGCTCGCGTCTGTCGGCCGTGATGGAGGTCGCCCGGCGGCCCTCGCTGTCCATCCGTAGGGCCCGCATGGGCAAGGTCTTCATGGCGGACCTGGTCGGAAACGGCACCGTCACACCGGAGTTGGCGCACTTCCTGGCCTGCGCGGTCCGGGCCCGTAAGAACATCATGATCGCGGGCGCGACCAACGCCGGAAAGACCACGCTGCTGCGGGCGCTCGCCAACGAGATCCCGCAGCAGGAACGCCTGATCACGGTCGAGCGCGCCCTTGAGCTCGGTCTCGATCAGTTCCCCGAACTGCATCCGAACGTGGTCGCGTTCGAGGAGCGGCTGCCCAACTCCGAGGGCCTGGGCATGATCCCGATGGCGGAGCTGGTGCGGCGTTCGCTGCGTATGAACCCTTCCCGGGTCATCGTCGGTGAGGTCCTCGGCGACGAGATCGTCACCATGCTGAACGCGATGTCGCAGGGCAACGACGGCTCGCTCTCCACGATCCACGCCAACAGCTCCGCCGAGGTCTTCAACCGCATCTCGACGTACGCTCTCCAGGCGGCCGAGCGGCTGCCCATCGAGGCCAGCCAGATGCTGATCGCGGG
This sequence comes from Streptomyces hundungensis, assembly GCF_003627815.1. Lineage (NCBI taxonomy): Bacteria > Bacillati > Actinomycetota > Actinomycetes > Kitasatosporales > Streptomycetaceae > Streptomyces > Streptomyces hundungensis. The sequence continues at coordinate 3,715,228 of NZ_CP032698.1, read as the reverse complement.
CGCGGTCAACTTCGTCGTCTTCGTCGAGCGGCGCAACAACTACGAGAGCGGCGGCCGGTTGCAGCGCGTGGTCACCTCGGTCCGCGAGGTGAACGGCTGCGACGGGCGCGTTCTGTCCAGTGAGGTCTTCGCCGAGACGCCGGACGGACGGGTCGTCCCGCACGCCCCGGTGTCCTGCATCGAGGAACTCGCCGTGCACGGCTACCGGCCCTCCGGGGCCTGGGGGTGAGTGGAGCCGTATGAACAACCTTCCCTCCATGGGCGGTCTCTTCGAGGCCCAGACCCTCTACGCGCTCGCGGCCGGCCTCGCCGTCGGCGGCGGCCTCGCGCTGCTCGTCGTCGCGATCCGGGGCTTCGAGGTCAAACCGGGCGGCGGCGCCCGGAACCAACGCGCGGGCGAGATGCTCCAGTTCATCGGCAAGCGCGGCTCGATCGCGGCCGGCGTCGGCCTGCTCGTGCTGCTGCTCACCCGGTGGACGGTGGCCGGCGTCGCCACCGGTCTGCTCGTCTTCTTCTGGAACAAGCTGTTCGGCGGCGCCGCGCAGGAGAAGGTTGCCATGAAGCGGGTCGAGGCGCTCGCCGCCTGGACCGAGTCGCTGCGCGACACCATCGCCGGCGCGGTCGGCCTGGAACAGGCCATCCCCGCATCGGCCCGCGCGGCCGCCCCCGCGCTGCGGCCCCATCTCGACGCGCTCGTCGACCGGTTGCGGGCCCGTACGCCGCTGCCCGACGCGCTCCAGCTGCTCGCCGACGAGATCGACGACGCCTCCGCCGACATCATCGTCGCCGCGCTCATCCTCAACGCCCGGCTGCGCGGCCCCGGTCTGCGCCAGGTGCTCGGGGCGCTCGCCAAGTCGGCCCGCGAGGAGATCGACATGCGCCACCGCGTGATGGCCCAGCGCTCCTCCACCCGGCGCAGTGTGCAGATCGTGGTCGGCGTCTCGATCGCGTTCGTGCTCGGGCTCTCCGTCTTCAACCGCGACTTCGTGCAGCCGTACAACTCGACGGTCGGCCAGCTCGTACTCGCCTGTGTCTGCGGCCTGTTCGCGCTCGGCTTCTGGTGGCTGCGCAAGCTGTCGGTGATCGAGACCCCGGACCGCTTCCTGGTCCGGCACGAGCCGGAGACCCGCTTCGTACGCCCCGACGCCTCCACGGGCGTACCCGGGAACCGGGACGCGGACGGACAGCGTCCTGTAACCGCTGGGGAGGGAGTGCGGTGAGCGACATCATCACGGGACCGGTGCTGATCGGCGCGGTCCTCGGCCTCGGCATCTACGTCCTGATCAGGGCGCTGACCCGGACGAAGCGTTCGGCGGTCTCGCAGATCGCGCGGATCGACGCGATGCGCTCGTCCGGCAGCGTCTACACCCCGCGGCCCGAGGACCACGGCACCGGCCGGCTCTCGGGACTGCGCTCCGGGGTCGGGGCGCGGGTCGCCGAGCTGTACCTGAGGCAGGGCTGGGAGCAGCGCTCCATCCGCGCCGACCTCGCCGTGCTCGAACGCGGCTGGGAACGCTTCCTGGCGACCAAGGTGCTGCTCGGTGTCGCGGGCCTCGTCTTCGGCCCGCTGCTCTTCGTCATCGTCGCGACGCTCGGCTTCGGCAGCAGCCCGATCATCCCCGTCTGGCTGGCGCTGATGTGCGGGGCGATCTTCTTCTTCCTGCCCGACCTGGAAGTGCGCAGGGACGCCGCCGACAAGCGGCGTGACCTGCGCCGCGTCATCGGGGCCTACCTCGACCTGGTGGCCATGAACCTGGCCGGCGGGCGCGGACTGCCCGAGGCGCTGATGGCCGCCGCCGAGGTCAGCGACGGCTGGGCGCTGCGCCGGCTGCGCAACACCCTCGCGGACGCCCGGATCACCGGCACCAGCCAGTGGCTCGCGCTCGGCCGGCTCGGCGAGGAACTCGGCGTCGAGGAGCTGAAGGACCTGTCCTCCTCGCTCGCCCTGGTCGCGGACGACGGCGCGAAGGTACGCGAGTCCCTGGCGTCCCGCGCCGAAACGATGCGGCACCGGGAGATGGCCGAGATCGAGGGAGCGGCCGGTGAGAAGTCCCAGTCGATGCTCGTCGCCCAACTGCTGCTCTGTGCGGGCTTCCTGGTCTTCCTGATCTTTCCCGCCGCGATGCGCGTCTTCCAGGTCTGAGCCAGGCCGGAACGCGCCCCCCCACTTCTGTCGAGAGGAAACCAACCACCATGAACCGCCCCCAGTTCCCCAAGGTCAGCCACCCGGCCGTCGACTTCCTCGTCACCTTCCTGCGCGGCCGCGTCCAGCGCGCCCGCTCCGGCGAGCTCGACCGGGGCGCGTCCGCGGTCGAGTGGGTCATCATCTCCGCCGTCGTCGTGGCGATCGTCGGCGTGGTCGCCGCGGTCATCAACTCGGCCCTCAAGGGCGGCGCCGACAAGGTCGGCAAGTGCATCGAGGGCGCGAGCGCCGACAAGACCTGCTGAGGCGGGACCACTACCTTGCGCGACGGACTCCGGGCTCTTGTACGCCGCCGGGTGGAGGCAGCCTCCGCCCGCGGCGACTCCGGCATGACCGCGATCGAGTTCGTACTGCTGACCCCGGTGCTGTTCTTCATGATCTTCGCGACCGTGCAGTTCGGTCTGTACTTCTTCGCGGACCACGTCGCGCAGGCCGCGGCCCAGGCCGGGGCCCGCAAGGCGCGGGCCATGGCCGACGAACAGCCCGGCGCCTGGCGCGGCGAGGCCCGCGACCAGGCCTCCAGCTACATCGCGCAGCTCGGCCCGAAGCTCGTGCTCGCCCCCGACGTCCAGACCGTGGAGCCCAAGGCGAACACGGTGGGCGTGGAGATCACGGCCAAGGTGCCGACGGTCTTCCCCGGCCTGCACCTGACGGTGCACGCGCGCTCGCAGGGGCCGGTCGAACGATTCGTACGCGAGGGGGGGAACTGATGCGCGCGCGGGCAGTACGCGCCCTCCGCTCGGGCGGCGCTGTCGCGGGCGGCCTCGCGGAGGCGGTGCGCAGCCGCTCGGCCGCCGCCGTACGCCGACGCTCGGCGGCCGCGGTACGCCTCCGCTCGGGCGGCGCTGTATGCCTCCGCTCGGCCGCCGTGCTGCGCGGCCGGTCGGTCGCTGCGGTTCGCCGCCGGTCGGCCGCCCTGTCGCACCGCCGCTCGGCCGTCGCCGACCGGGGTCTTTCCACCATCGAGGTGGTCATCCTCGCCCCGGTGATGATCCTGTTCATCCTGGTCCTGGTGGCGTTCGGCCAACTCGTCGACGGGCGCGGCGCGGTGGACTCCGCGGCGCGGGACGCGGCACGGGCCGGCTCCATCCAGAAGGACCTCGGCACCGCGCTCTCCGAAGCCAAGACGGCGGCGGAGGCCGACCTCGCGGACGTCTGCTCCGGCCCGGTCAGCGTGCGTCAGACCAGCGCGGGCTGGACCGACGCGGAGTTCTTCACGGTGGAGGTCAGCTGCCGCATCCGGGGCCTGTCGATGCTCGGCCTCGACATCCCCACGACCCTGACCGGCACCTCGACCTCCCCGCTCGACCCGTTCAAGAGGAAGACCGCATGAGCGCGCCGCGGAACACCGCCGGGCCCAGGGCGGCCGGACCTCGGACCCCGTACGCCTGGATCCGGGACCGGCGCGCGCGTCTCGACGACCGGGGGTCGGGGGCGGCCGCGGTCATCGTCTTCGCCTTCCTCTTCCTCGGCCTCGCCGCGTTCGTCATCGACGGCGGCCTCTCCATCTCCAAGCGGGAGCGCGCCGCGGACATCGCCGAACAGGCCGCGCGCTACGCGGCGCAGGACATCGACAAGGAAGCCCTGTACGACGGCTCCGGCGCGGGCGCCCCCATCCGCTACGAGAACTGCGGCACCCGCGTGAAGGCCTTCGCCCGCGCGTCCGGCCTCTCCGGCCCGGACATCGCGGCGTCCCACTGCGTGGGCGGCAGCGCCCAACAGGTGGAAGTCGAGATCCAGTTGACGTACAAGCCCGTGTTCACCGGGTTCTTCTACGGCGGCGAGGTCGTGGTGCACGGCCGGTCCGTGGCGAAGAACGAGGTGGGCTGAGGTGACCTCCTCGCGCCGGGCCCGCGCCCTGCTTCCCGACAACGAAGAGTCGCAGATGCTGCACCCCACCCGCCGCCTCACGAAGGCCACCACCGCTTCGACCGCCCTGGCGCTCGCGGGTGCGCTGCTGCTCACCGGGTGCGGTGGAGGTTCGAAGGGGGACGTCTCCGACAAGAGCGCCGCCTCGCCCAGCGCGTCCCCTTCCCCCGCCGCGCCGTCCGCGACCGCGTCGGCGCCCGCCGTCGCCGAGAACCGGCCGAAGGTGACGCTGCCCGAGGGGGAGACGCTGGCCTTCGACCCGGAGACGACCGGCGACCCCGTTAAGGACGCGGTACTGAGGGACAACGCGGAGTACGTACGCGCTGTCGACGAGGCGATTGCCGGCCAGGACGCCAAGGCGCCGAAGGTTGCGTTCTACGCCAAGGACGATGCCTTGGTGGGAGCCATGCAGTGGATTGCCGCGGTCACCAAACAGGGCGTCTCCATCACCGGGACGATCCGCTACCTCGATCGGCAGGTCTCCATCCGGCAGGACGGCGCGGCGACGCTCATGTACTGCGGGGACGAGACGAAGGGGTTCACCAAGGACCGGAAGACGGGCAAGGTCAACGTCACACCTGCCAACGGCGATTCGTACATCTCGTACGCCCTGGTGCTGCGCAAGAACGACAAGGGCGTATGGCAGGCCACAAAGCTCTCTTCGGTACGGGGGGACAAGAAGTGTCAGCGATGAAGAATCGTGCGGGCACGTGTCCGCTCGGCACGCTCAGACCGGGGTGGCGCGAGACAGATCACCTTTTCTCTCACGGAGGTAGGACCCCCGATGCGTAACCACAAGGCCACGACGGCCGCGGCTGCCCTGGCGGCCGCGGGCGCGCTTCTGCTCACCGGGTGCGGTGGGGGTTCGAAGGGGGGCGACGACTCCAAGAAGATCGCGGGCGCGGACACGGGGGCGTCGGCCTCCGCCTCGCCGTCGGCTTCGGCGTCCAGCACCCCCGACGCGGCGAACCGGCCGAAGGTGGTCCTCCCCGCGGGGGACGTGCTGACCTTTGACCCGGAGAAGACCGGGGACCCGGTCAAGGACGCGATCCTCGCCGACAACGCGGAGTACCAGAAGGCCATCGAGGAAGCGATCGACAAGCAGGACCCGAAGTCCAAGAGCGTGGCGTTCTATTCGGTGGGCAAGGCCCTCATCATCGACACCCAGTGGATCGCCGGTTTCGTGAAGGACGGCACCACGGTGACAGGGACGACACGCCTCTTCAACCGCGAGGTCACCGTCGACAAGGACGGGTCCGCTCAACTTACCTACTGCGGTGACGAAACCAAGGGCTTCACCAAGGACCGGAAGACGGGCAAAGTCAACGTCACTCCGCCCGACAAGAACTCGTACGTCTCGTACGTGTCCCGGTTGCGCAAGAACGCTCAGGGCGTGTGGCAGACCACCATGGTGAGTTCGGTGCGAGGAGACCAGAAGTGCCAGCCGTGATACGTGGAAACAGGGCGGTGGCAGCGACGCTGCTCGCCGCGGCCATCGTCGCTTCTCAGGCCGCACCGGCTTGGGCGAGCAAAGACAACGGGTCTTCACACAGCCGGGGTGACGCCAGCGCCCAGAACTCCGCGGGCAACGTGACCGTCGGTGTCTCCAAGGCCCAGGTGTCCGGGGACACGAAGTCGGGGAGCGCGAAGACGGCGGGTGAGCTGACGTCGAGCGACAGCTCCTGGACCCCGCCCGCCTGCTGGTACGAGCCGACCTACTCGCCGAAGGAGATGGAGGCCATGATCGGAAAGTGGCGCACCATCAAGTTCTTCGGCATCGGTGACTTCATCGGGGACGTCTTCGACTCGCAGTACAAGACGGGCGACCCCGCCAAGGGCGGCTACAAGGACTACAACCTCGACCAAGAAGGCAAGGGGATGTTCTGGGCCGCGGTGGTGAATCCCAACCGCAAGGACGACCCCGAGGCCTCGAAGTGCGACAAGTTCCCGTTCTGGGTGGAGAACGGCAAGACGCCGGACGTTCCGATGGCCGTCAACGCCAGGATCCTCGGTGAGTACGCGTCGGACTCCATCGCGCTGCCGTCGACCCAGGTGTCGATGGCCCCGAGCGGCACGTCCACGGTGAACCTGCCGACGTGGATCTGGGCGCCTGGGAAGCAGTTCACCGAGAAGAAGGTGAGCGCTTCGCTGGCGGGCATCACCTCGACCGCCGTCGCCACGCCGGTCGCGCTGCACATCGAGTCCGGCTCGCCCGACGCCACCGTCTTCCCGGCGTCCGGCAACTGCCCGATCAACGCCGACGGCAGCATCGGCGAGCCCTACGCGGCAGGCAAGGCCGGACAGACCCCGCCCTGCGGTGTGACGTACGGACGTGCCGGGTCGTACTCGTTCAAGGCGAGCATCACGTGGCACGTCAGCTGGTCTGCGACGAACGGTGAGCACGGGCCGCTCCCGGACAGCATCTTCACCACGCCGCCCCAGAACGTAACCGTCCAAGAAATCCAGTCCATCAACCGCTAGCCGGAAAAGGGGAGTTGGGGGCCGCCCGCCCCCACCCCCAGCCCCCGGCCCCGGCCCCGCCGCATCGACCCCAGGAACCCACCCCATGGCACGCACCCCCTCCCGCCCGGCGGGTCCGGCGAATCGGACGCCGCAGCCGTTGCCGCGTCGTCGTACGGCCGGCGACTTCGCCAAGGCGTTCTTCGCGTTCGTCGCGCTGCTCGGGCTCGTCGTGGGGGTGCCCGCGGCGCTCGCGATGAGCGTGGGGTGGCCGCTGCCGCACCGAATGCCCTCGCTCGACATGGTGCAGCAGCAGATATCCGCGCAGGCCTTCGTGCGGATCCTCACGCTGGTGGTGTGGCTGGCGTGGGCGCAGTTCACCGCGTGTGTGCTGGTCGAGGTCAAGGCCGCGGTGTCCGGTGTCGGGCTGCCCTCGCGGGTGCCGGGCGCGGGGCCGAGTCAGTTGCTGGCGCGGCAGCTGATCGCGGCGGTGCTGCTCGTCACCGCCACCGCCGCGAGCTTCACCCCGGGTCTGACCGGCGGGCAGCACGTCGAGAACACCGCGCGGCCGACCGTCGCCGCGGCCCAGCAACTGCCGGGCCAACAGCAGGCCGAGACCGTCGCCGAGGCGATGCAGAAGCAGGCGGCGGCGCAGGCGCACCACGCCCTTGAGGAGCAGGGCGGTACGGAGGCGGGGGCCACCAAGTTCTACCGGATCCAGCCGCCCGAGGGCCGTCACCACGACTCGCTGTGGGAGGTCGCCGAACGCCACCTCGGGGACGGGCGCCGCTACCACGAGATCTACCAGCTCAACAAGGACCGGGTGCAGCCCGACGGCTCCAAGCTGTCCGAGGCCAGCCTGATCCGGCCCGGCTGGATCATGGAGATGCCGGCCGACGCCCACGGCGGGGACCTCGTCGAGATGCCCGCACCGGTGGTCGAGGCCCCGAAGGGGCTCAAGCGGCAGATCGCCGAGTACGCCAAGTCCGGCGACCACGCCCAGCCGGCCCAGCAGGGCGTGGGGGCGCGGCCCGGCGCGGACGCCGCCGGCGGCTCCGGGCCGCAGCAGCAGGCTCCGCCCGTCCAGACGCCGGCCCCGCAGCAGACACCGCGGGGCGCCGCGTCCGGGACCGCCACCTCGTCGTCGTCCGAGAGCGGGTTCGGGCTCTCCGAGGCGCTCATCGGGGCGCCGCTGCTCGCCGCGGGCGTGCTCGGCGCGCTCGGCCGCCGCCGCAGGATGGCGCTGTGGCAGTCCGCGATGACCGCGGTCGCCGGGCGTCGCGGCATGGAGCCGCCGGTGCCCAGCGGCGCCGACGCCGACGTCCACGACGCGCTCCTGGTCGGCGCCGACCCCGAGGCCGTGCGCTTCCTCGACAAGGCGCTGCGCGGTCTGTCCGCCGAGCTCGACGCCGCGAACCGGCCGCTGCCCGTCGTGTACGCGGCCTGGTTCACCGCCACCGACCTGCACCTCCAACTGGCCCAGCCCTCCGGGCAACCGCCCGCCCCCTGGCAGCAGGGCAGCGACCCGACGCTGTGGCGTCTGGAGCGCACGGCCGCGCCCGCACAGGTACGGGACCTCGCCGAGATCGCGGCCCCCTACCCGGGCCTGGTCAGCCTCGGCACCCTGGACGGCGCCCGGCTGCTGCTCAACCTCGAAGCCGCGCCCGGTCTGGTCTCGCTCAGCGGCCCCGGCGAGGCGCGCGCCGCGGTGCTCTCCTCGGTGGCCGCCGAACTCGCCACCAACGGCTGGTCCGACCGCATGACCGTCACCGTCGTCGGCTTCGGCGCCGAACTGGGCGCGCTCGCCCCGACCCGGCTGCGCCACCTCGACTCCGTCGGGGTGCTCCTCGAAGACCTCGGCGCGGAGATCCAGCGGCGCCGGGCCGCACTCGGCGCGGCCGGCCACGACTCGGTCCTCACCGGTCGCACCGGACCCGCGTCGCAGCACACCCGCTGGGCCCCGCACCTGGTGATGATCGCCGACACCCCCACCGAGGCGGAGGCCGCCGCGCTCGCCGAACTGACCGCGGGCGCGGGCAAGTTGGGCATCGGCTGCCTGGTCGGCGTCGACGGCACGGCCCAACAGCTGGGCGCCGCCTGGGACTTGGAGATCAGCGCGGAAGGCCGCCTGGCCGCTCCGCTGCTCGGCCTCGAACTCACCGCCCAGCTGCTGCCCGCCGCCGTGCACCAGGCGGTCGTACGCCTCTTCGCCTCCGCCGACACGATGTCCGGCCCCGACGGCGACGACCCGGCCCCGGCCCCGCACGCCTTCCTGGTGGACATCACCGAGCAGGGCCGTCCCGCGGTCTACGCCCGACTGGTCGGACCGTACGAGATCATCGGTCTCGAAGCACCCGACGACGAGCGCAGCGCGCTGCTCCACGAGGCGCTCGCCCTGCTGCTCCTGCACCGCGAGGGCGTCCACCCGCTGGTCCTCGCCTCCGCGATGTGGCCGCGCGGAGTGACCGACGAAGTCCGCGAGGCACTGATCGGCCGGCTGCGGGAGTGGCTCGGCACCGACGAGGACGGCTCGCCCCGGCTGCGTACCGACGCCAACGGGCGGCTCACCCTCGCCCGGTCCGTCGTCTCCGACCTCGACGTGCTGCGTTCGCTGCACTACGAGGCGACCGAGGGCCGCGGCACCCGCCGCGCCTCGGTGCGCGAGCGGCTGCTCACCGACGCCCTCAACCTGGTGCGCGGCCCGCTCCTCGCCGACCGCGCCGAGGGCCGCTACGGCTGGCTCGGCCACGAGATCATCGACACCCAACTGCCGCTCCTGGTGGCCGATGTGGCGCTCGCGCTCTGCGGCCACCACCGCGAGCAGGGGCGCCCGCGCAAGGCCATCGAGGCGCTCCGCACCGCGCTCGCCAGCTCCCCCGCGGACGAGCGGCTGTGGAACGAGCTGCTGCGCGCGACCCACGACACCGAGGACGAGGACGCCCTGCGCGCGCTGGTCGCGGAGCTCACCGCCCGCAGCGGCCCCCGCGGTCTGCCGCCGCGGACCGTCGCCCTGCTCGACGAGTTGTTCCCGTCCTGGCGCGGTGACGGCGGCCCGGCCGCGGCGTCGGCGGGCTGACGGGGCACCCTGGTCCGGTGAACGCAACGCTGACCCTCGCGGCGGCCGCCTGGGGCGCGGGCGCGGGATACCTGCTGCCGCGCCCCCGTTACCGGCTCTCCGTCGAACCCGGGGAGCCCTGGCGTACCGCCTGCCCGGCCGGGCACGAGCTGACCGGGCGGCCGGGCCCCGCCCGGTGCCGGGCCTGCGGGCCGGGCACGCGCTACGGCCGGGCGCTGCCCGCCGTCCTGGTCACCGCCCTGGTCTGCGCCGCGCTCGCCGCCACCACCGGGCCCCGGCCCGAGCTGGCGGTCTGGCTGCTGCTGACTCCGTTCGCGGTGCTGCTGTGCCTGGTCGACCTGGCCGTCCGCAGGCTGCCCGATCCGCTCACCCTGCCGCTGGTCGGCGCCGCCGCCCTGCTGCTCGGGCTCGCGGCCCTGCTGCCCGGGCACGCCGGATCCTGGCCGACCGCCCTGCTCGGCGGGCTCGCCCTGGGCGCCGGGTACTTCGTCCTGTTCCTGATCAACCCGGCGGGCATGGGCTTCGGCGATGTGAAACTCGCGCTCGGGCTCGGGGTGCTGCTCGGCTGGTACGGCTGGCCCTGTCTGATGGCGGGCGCCCTCCTCGGTCTCGTCCTGGGCGCGCTGTACGGCATGGGGCTCGTCGTGTTCCGCGGCGCGGGCCGCAAGACGGCGTTCCCGCTCGGCCCGTTCCTGGTCGCCGGCGCCCTCGGCGGCCTGCTGCTCGGCGGCCTCACCCGCTGACACCGGCCGTCGGCCCCGGGCCCCGCCGAACCGGCCGCCGCCCCTGGCGTACGCTGGATCAGTCCGTCCGCAACCCCTGAGAAAGGGACACCTCCGGTGACTGAGAAGGCCGATCTCCAGTCCGTTCTCGACCGTGCCGCCGAGGGTGGGCGGATCACCCCGGAGGAGGCGCTCGACCTGTACCGGTCGGCGCCGCTGCACGCGCTCGGCGCCGCCGCCGACGCCGTGCGCCGCCGCCGCTACGCGGGTACCGAGCACATCGCGACGTACATCATCGAGCGGAACATCAACTACACCAACGTCTGTGTGACGGCGTGCAAGTTCTGCGCGTTCTACGCCGCGCCCAAGGACACCGCCAAGGGCTGGACCCGCGACCTCGACGACATCCTGCGCCGCTGCGCGGAGACCGTCGAGCTCGGCGGCACCCAGATCATGTTCCAGGGCGGCCACCACCCGGACTACGGCGTCGAGTACTACGAAGAGCACTTCTCGGCGATCAAGAAGGCCTACCCCCAGCTGGTCATCCACTCCCTCGGCGCCTCCGAGGTCGAGCACATGGCCCGCATCTCCAAGGTGTCGGTGGAAGAGGCTATCTCGCGCATCCACGCCGCCGGGCTCGACTCGTTCGCCGGGGCCGGCGCCGAGATCCTGCCGGAGCGCCCGCGCAAGGCGATCGCCCCGCTCAAGGAGTCCGGCGAGCGCTGGCTGGAGATCATGGAGACCGCGCACGGGCTCGGCGTCGAGTCGACGTCCACCATGCTGATGGGCACCGGCGAGACCAACGCCGAGCGCATCGAGCACCTGCGCATGATCCGTGACGTGCAGGACCGTACGGGCGGCTTCCGCGCCTTCATCCCGTACACCTACCAGCCCGAGAACAACCACCTCAAGGGCCGCACCCAGGCGACGATCTTCGAGTACATCCGCATGATCGCGATCGCCCGGATCTTCCTCGACAACGTCGCCCACATCCAGGGCTCGTGGCTGACCACGGGCAAGGAGGCCGGGCAGCTCACCCTGCACTACGGCGCGGACGACCTCGGCTCGATCATGCTGGAGGAGAACGTCGTCTCCTCCGCCGGCGCCAAGCACCGCTCGAACCTGCGCGAGATGATCGACATGATCCGCACGGCCGACCGGGTGCCCGCCCAGCGCTCCACCACCTACGAGCACCTCGTGGTGCACGACGACCCGGCGAACGACCCGGTCGACGTCCGCGTCCAGTCGCACATCTCCTCGACGGCGATCGCGGGCGGCACCGCCCACCCGGAGCTCAAGCTCCTCGCCTCCAACTGACGCGGTTCACCTGAGGTGTTGACGCTCCACGCCGCCGACCTGGTGCTGCCCGGGGACCGCTCGCCGGTACCGGGCGGCGCGGTCCTGGCCGACGGCGACCGGATCGCCATGATCGGGCCGTACGAGGACGTCGCGGCGGCCCACCCCGGCGCCCGCGTCCGCCGCTGGGCCGGGGTGCTCACGCCCGGCCTGGTCAACCGCCACGGCACGGCGCTCCTTGAGCACACCTACTTCCCCGACGACCCCTTCGAGGCCGACGAACTCGGCACCGAACCGCTCACCGGGGCCGCGCTCGCCGCCCTCGCGCCGAGTGAGTCCCGCCGGGGCAACAGTGCGCGCCGCTGCACGCAGAAGCTGCTCGCGCGGGGGGTGGTGGCGGTGACGGGGTCCCTGACCACCCCGGCCGTACGAACCGCCGTGCGGCGGGCGGGACTTGAGGTGCTGCCGGGCGCCGAGGCGGAGGGCCCTGCGACCCTCGACCCGCTGGCCGGCGCGGAACGCCCCACCGACGCGTTCCGGTCCCCGCTGGAGGTGGGCGCGCCGGCGCGGTTCGCGGTGTTCGCGGTGCGGGATGAGGCGGGGTTGGTGGGGTCGGGGGTGGCTTGTATCGCCACGGTGATTGGGGGGCGGTTGCGGCATCGGCGGGCGTAGCGTGCCGTAGGTGGTGCGGGGTGCGGGGTGCGGGGTGCGTCCGCGGCCCGGGCCACGATTCGCGCCGTTCCTCGCGCCCCTAAACCCGCTTTCACCTGCGGGCCGCCGGTGGCTGGTCGCGCAGTTCCCCGCGCCCCTGGCAGAACCGGGGCGGGGCCGGACGGGGCAGGTTGCGCAGTTCCCCGCGCCCCTGAACCCTCTTGATCCTGCGGACCGTGCTCGCTTCTCGCGCAGTTCCCCGCGCCCCTAACTGCTCGGTGCTGGCCCGTATTGGCCACCTCAGCCGGTCCGGCGATTGAGGACGAGCGTTCTTTAGGTGCGAACGGGGTCTGGGGCGGAGCCCCAGGGGCTTTAGGGCGCGGACCGTGCTCGCTTCTCGCGCAGTTCCTCGCGCCCCTAACTGCTCGGTGCTGGCCCGTATCGGCCACCTCAGCCTGTCCGGCGATTGAGGACGAGCGCCGTTCAGGCGCGAACGGGGTCTGGGGCGGAGCCCCAGGGGCCCGGGCCATCCAACCCTGCGCCTACGGGTGGGTGGGTGGGCAGACGCCTCAGGGGCGGGACAGGGCCTTTGCGAAGGCGCCCGGGGTCTGGGGCACGCCGCTGCAACTGGGCTGAGCCACCCCCGAGTTGACCCCGGAAGCGCAGGCCTGGTCACGGTAGGTGACCCACATCGACACCCGCCCCACCCCCTTGCCCCGGGCAAACGCCCGCACCACCGCCGCATCCTCCAGCGTGAACGTCTCGCCCTTCACATCGTTGACGCCCACCATCGAGGTGACCCCGAGCGCCTGCCAGGCCGCGCGGTCGGAGAGGCCGAGCAGCGCCTGGAGCTGGGCGTGCGCCGCGGTCGCCGCCCGTACCGCGTAGTCGCCCATGTTCCCCCCGAAGGACGTCCCGTAGTTCATCGTCATGATGTTGACGGTGGAGATCTTCACCCCGTGCTCCTCGGCGGACTTGAGCAGAGCCAGAGCCTGCGGCGTCAACCCCGTCGGCATCACCGCGAGCGTGAACGTCACCTTCAGGGCACGCTCCTTCTGGAGCAGCGCGATCGCCTCGGCGCGCCGGGTGAGCGCGGCCGGGTCGGTCAGCGCCGCGCCCTCGATGTCGAAGTCCGCCTCGGCGGAGCCCACCGCGTCGAGCGCCGAGCGGTAGGCGGCGGCCAGTTGCGCCGGGGTGCGGCAGGTGAGCGCGAGCTCCTTGCCGGCCTGCCCGCCGAAGGACACCCGTACCGCCGCGCCCGACTTCTTCAGGGCGGCCGCCCGGTCCTTGACGTCGCGGTCCGCGATGGCCGTCTCGTCGTCCCACACCGCCCGGCAGGTGGAGCCGTGGGCGACGGCGAAGGCCAGGTTGTAGACGGCGGGGGAGCCGACGGCGTCGGTCGGCGCGGCCGTGGTGGCGCTCACGTAAGGGGAGTACGCGCTCGTCAGCGCGGCAGGCGCGGGCTCCTTGGCGGCCCCAGCGGCCCCGGCGGTCCCGTCCGGGTCGCCCGGGGCATCCGGGGTCGAGGAGCACCCCGCGCACAGCAGCGCGGCCAGCACACCAGCCCCGACGACCGGCACCCTCAGAAAACTCAGAAAACCCCGCATGTCCTGCGCACCCGCTCTCCTGGTCCGCGCCCCCGTGGCACCGAAGGGAGAATGTACGCGGCCCGCCCGGACCGGTGAGGGCCGGGCGCCGGGCCGTGGCGCGGCTCCTGCTTGAATGGGAGCGTGACCCGCGCATCCCTGGACAAGCAGCCGCACGAAGTCGCCTCGATGTTCGACGACGTCGCGGCGCACTACGACCTCACCAACGACGTGCTCTCCCTCGGCCAGGCCCGGCTGTGGCGCAAGGAGGTCGCGAAAGCGGTCGACGCGCGTCCCGCGCAGAAGGTCCTCGACCTCGCGGCCGGCACGGCCACCTCCTCGCGGCCCTTCGCCGCGGCCGGCGCGTACACCGTGCCGTGCGACTTCTCGCTCGGCATGCTCAAGGTCGGCAAGGAGCGCCAGCCCCACATGCCGTTCACGGCGGGCGACGCGACGAAGCTGCCCTTCCGCGACGACACCTTCGACGCGGTGACCATCTCCTTCGGGCTGCGCAACGTCCAGGACACGGACGCCGCGCTGCGCGAGATGTACCGGGTCACCAAGCCCGGCGGCCGGGTCGTGATCTGCGAGTTCTCGCAGCCCACATGGAAGCCGTTCCGTACGGTGTACACGGAGTACCTGATGCGGGCGCTGCCCCCCGTCGCGACGGCCGTGTCCTCCAACCCGGAGGCGTACGTCTACCTCGCCGAGTCCATCCGCGCCTGGCCCGCCCAGCCGGAGCTCGCCGAGAAGCTCCAGAAGGCGGGCTGGTCCAAGGTGGCCTGGCGCAACCTGACGGGCGGGATCGTCGCCCTGCACCGCGGTTTCAAGGCCTGAGGACCACCCGGCGCCCCGACCCCAGGCTCAACTCCTCCGCCTCAACTGCCCAGCTCCAGACGGAAACAGAGCGCCTCCACCCCCGACATCGGATTCGGGTACGTTCTGGACAGCGTCATCCCGAGGCGCTCCGCCACCGCCACCGAACGGGTGTTGTGGGGATGGACCATCGCCACCACGTGGTCGAGGCCCGCGGCACGTACGCGGGCCACGGCCGCCCGCGCCGCCGCCGACGCGTAACCGCGGCCCCAGTGGGTGCGGGCCAGGCGCCAGCCGATCTCGATCTCACCCGTGGGGCCCCAGTCGCGGGGCCAGGGCTGGGCGCCGGTGAAGCCGACGACCTCGTCGTCCTCGTCCAGCATCGTCCAGAGGCAGAAGCCGAGTTCGGCGTCGTGCTTGCGCTGGCGGGCGGTCAGCTCCTCGTACACCGAGACCTCGGCCGAGCGGCCCCCGAGGAACTCCATCACCTCCGGGTCGTCGAACGCCCGGTGCCAGGCGTAGGCGTCCTCCTCGGTGGGCACGCGCAGCCGGACGGCCGGCGGGGACTTGCGCGGTACGGAGGACTCGGGGGAGAGAGAGCTCATGGCGTGGGCAACCCTTCGCGATGTCGATCAACAGCCACCCATAGACTGCACATGTCCTGTGCTTCTCGGCACGCAAATTCGAGTCTTCGGGAGATCCCGCTGTGACCGAGCCGCTCTCCGAACACACCGCGGACGTGATCGTCGTCGGGGCCGGCCCGGCCGGTTCGACGACCGCGTACTACCTGGCCAAGGCCGGACTCGACGTGCTGCTCCTGGAGAAGACCGCCTTCCCGCGCGAGAAGGTGTGCGGCGACGGTCTGACCCCGCGCGCCACCAAGCAGCTCGTCTCGATGGGGATCGACATCTCCGAAGAGGCCGGCTGGCTGCGCAACAAGGGCCTGCGGATCATCGGCGGCGGCGTCCGCCTCCAGCTCGACTGGCCGGACCTCGCCTCGTACCCGGACTACGGACTGGTGCGCAAGCGCGACGACTTCGACGAGCAGCTCGCCCGGCAGGCGCAGAAGGCCGGGGCGCGCCTGTACGAGCGCTGCAACGTCGGCGCTCCCATCGTCGACGAGCGCACCGGGCACATCACCGGTGTCAACGCCAAGCTCGGCGAGGAGAAGACCCCGGTCACCTTCCACGCCCCGCTCGTGGTGGCCGCCGACGGCAACTCCACCCGCCTCTCGCTCGCCATGGGCCTGCACCGGCGCGAGGACCGCCCGATGGGCGTCGCCGTGCGCACGTACTTCACCTCGCCGCGGCACGACGACGACTACCTGGAGTCCTGGCTCGAACTGTGGGACCGGCGCGGCCCGCAGGAGCGGCTCCTGCCCGGCTACGGTTGGATCTTCGGCATGGGCGACGGCACGTCCAACGTCGGCCTCGGCATCCTCAACTCGTCGTCCGCCTTCAAGGAGCTCGACTGGCGCGAGATCCTCAAGGCGTGGTGCGCGTCGATGCCCGAGGACTGGGGCTATACCCCCGAGAACATGACGGGCCCGATCCGCGGCGCCGCCCTGCCGATGGCCTTCAACCGCCAGCCGCACTACACCAAGGGCCTGCTGCTCGTCGGTGACGCGGGCGGCCTGGTCAACCCGTTCAACGGCGAGGGCATCGCGTACGCCATGGAGTCGGGGCAGATCGCCGCGGACGTCATCGTCCAGGCGCACGCCCGCGCCACCCCCTCCCAGCGCGAACTCGCCCTGCACGCATACCCGAAGATCCTCAAGGACACCTACGGCGGCTACTACACGCTGGGCCGCGCCTTCGTGAAGCTGATCGGCAACCCGAAGGTCATGAAGATCGCCACCCAGCGCGGCCTGACCCACCCGATGCTGATGAAGTTCACGCTGAAGATGCTGGCCAACCTGACCGACCCGACGGGCGGCGACGCGATGGACCGCATCATCAACGGCCTTTCCAAGGTGGCCCCGAAGGCCTGACCCCGGGCCGCCCGGCCGCCGTTGTCAGCAGCGGCGCTCCACCTCGTCCGTCCAGCGGACGGGGACCTCTCCGGCGAACCGGGACAGACCGGTGCGCACTTCCTCGGCGGACAGGTCCCCGCCCTGGCGGCGGGCTATGTACTCGTGGCGCCTGCCGTCGTGCAGGGTCACCCACACCGCGCGGTGGTGCTCGTAGCCGCCCTCGGCGCTCTGGTCGCCGAGCTCCCAGATCGCCACCGTGCCGACCTCGATCTCGCGCACCTGCGACCAGGGCGCGTCGAAGCGCGTGGCGAGATGTATCCCGGTCTCGTCCGCGCGGATGACCGGGCGCAGCGCCCCGTACACGCACGCCAGGACGAGGAACGCGCCGGCGCCGACGACGAACAGCGCGAAGCCCCAGCCGAAGGCGAGTTTGGACCAGTCGACGGGGCCGTGCCAGGGGCGGATGCCGGTGAGCATCCACAGGCCCAGCGCCATGAACACGATCCCGATGGCGGCGAACATGCCGAGCCCGTCGGCGTAGACCTCGTACGGCTGCGGTTGCGCGTCCCGTGCCTGCTCGTCCATGCGGCCACCCCCTGATAGGTGAACTCTGCCCGGAAGCAGGCAGAGTTCAACACATTCCGGGCATGCCGAAGGGCCGCTGCTCCCGAGCGGGGGAGCAACGGCCCTCACAGGCGGTGCTGGTGCGGCTCAGAAGGCCGCTGGACGCCTCAGAGAATGCGGACGGCGCCCGAGGGGGCGTCGTAGTCCAGGCTGCGCTCGACGACGCCGCTGGAGGGGTTCTGCGCGCCGACGAAGTTGCCGCCGCCCACGTAGATCGCCACGTGGTACGCGGAGCCCTTGCCGCCCCAGTAAAGGACGTCGCCCGGCTGGAGGTTGGACAGCGACACATCGGTGCCGGTGGCCGACTGGTCCTGCGAGACGCGCGGCAGGTCCACACCGATCTGGCGGTAGGCGGCCTGCACGAGACCGGAGCAGTCGTACGCGCTGGAGCCGGTGGCGCCCGAGACGTACGCCTTGCCGACCTGGGCCAGGGCGAAGTTCACGATGGCGGCGGCGGAGCCGGTGGCGTTGGACGCCTTGAAGGAGGTGGCACCGGTGCTCGCGGAGGCGGCCTTGAGCGTGGTGCGCTCGGCGGAGCGGGAGGCGCGCTCGGCGGCGGCGGCCTTCTCCTTCGCCTGAGCCTCGGCCTCGGCCTTCGCCTTGGCCTCGGCGGCCTTCTGCTCGGCGTCGTCCTTGGCCTTCTTGGCGTCCTTGGCGGCGGTGGACGCGGCGGCGTCCTGGGCGGCCTGGAGCTGGAGGTCGGCGGCAACCGCCTTGGTGGCCTGCACGGTGGCGGCCGCGGTGGTCGCGAGGTCGCCCGACAGCGTGGGCATCTCGATGGTCTCGTTGACCGGCTGAGCGGCGATGGCCGGGGCGGCCGCACCTGCCAGCGCGATGGTGCTGAGTACGCCACCGGCAACTCCGGCCCGGAGCGAGACCTTCGAGGCGCTGCGGCGGGGCTTCCGGTGGCTGGGTATGTGAGCGGTGTGGGACATGGGACAACCGCTATCAGGGGTACGGGGTTCCCTTCAAGAAACGTGTGCTGCGCCACAGTTGATGACGGAGGAGCCGAATCCGCTTCTTGCCGACACTTATTGACGCCGTAACGGACAAAACTGGCGGCCCTTATCAGGGCTGTGATCATGTGTTTTCCATGAAACGCCCGAATTGCCCGGCGCTTACCATCCCCTCACGTCGATGGCCAAGCCCCGTTGATTCCACGACTGTTGTGACGTGACGCAGGTCACAGTGTGGAGAGATCGAGTCGCCCCTCGGCGGTGCGGCGGCTCTCGTGAACGGGTGCACGCGTCCACCCCCGGGCTTCGAAGTCCCTCCCGCGGGTGAGGAGCGGGCGCTTATCACCGGATGTGCCCCGGCCGCCAATTTGCCTGTAGCGCACATCTCTTGATAACGCCAGACCGTCGCCGACCAGCGGTAACACCTCGGGATGTCACGTCTCGTGATCACTCGGGCGCTTCACGTATGAAGATCACCGCTCATCCGGCTTCATGATCCTTCGTCAGGTGGTGGAGATCACAAAGGCGTTGTCGCACCCCGTGTCGCAGATCACAGACCGACGGGCATAGGATGCGGGGCAGTCGGGCTTGTGAACTGCCTCACATGTACGCGATCTTCATGCCGAAAGGCGAGGTGGCGAGGTGTTCGCGAGACCCGTGTGCGGTCCAACGGTCAAGGACGACTGGAAGGAGCGAGGAGCGTGAATGCCTACGCGCCCATCCTCGTGCTCGGCGCCCTCGGGGCAGGGTTTGCGATCTTTTCCGTGGTCATGGCCACGCTAATCGGCCCAAAAAGGTACAACCGGGCGAAACTTGAGGCGTACGAGTGCGGTATCGAACCCACTCCCACGCCGGCCGGCGGCGGCCGCTTCCCCATCAAGTACTACCTGACGGCGATGCTCTTCATCGTCTTCGACATCGAGATCGTCTTCCTCTACCCCTGGGCGGTCACCTTCGACGCCCTGGGGCTTTTCGGGCTCGTGGAGATGCTGCTCTTCGTGCTCACCGTCTTCGTCGCCTACGCGTATGTGTGGCGGCGCGGCGGCCTGGAATGGGACTGAGGGGCTGAGGGGCACCTATGGGACTCGAAGAGAAACTGCCTAGCGGCTTCGTGCTGACCACTGTTGAACAGGCCGCGGGCTGGGTGCGCAAGGCGTCCGTCTTCCCCGCCACCTTCGGCCTCGCCTGCTGCGCCATCGAGATGATGACGACCGGCGCGGGCCGCTACGACCTGGCCCGGTTCGGCATGGAGGTCTTCCGCGGCTCCCCGCGCCAGGCCGACCTGATGATCGTGGCCGGCCGGGTCAGCCAGAAGATGGCGCCGGTGCTGCGGCAGGTCTATGACCAGATGCCCAACCCCAAGTGGGTCATTTCCATGGGGGTTTGCGCCTCATCGGGCGGGATGTTCAACAATTACGCGATTGTTCAGGGTGTTGACCACATTGTCCCGGTTGATATCTACCTGCCCGGCTGCCCACCCCGGCCCGAGATGCTGATCGACGCGATTCTCAAGCTCCACCAGAAGATCCAGGGCACCAAGCTCGGGGTCAACCAGGAGGAGGCGGCCCGCGAGGCGGAGGAGGCGGCCCTCAAGGCGCTCCCCACCATCGAGATGAAGGGGCTGCTGCGGTGAGCTCTCCCGATACCCCCGACACCCCCGAACAGAGCGGCGTACCCGCCCCGCGCCAGGACACCGGCGAGGTCATCGGAGTACGCAAGGGCATGTTCGGCGTCAACAACGGCGGTGACACCACCGGTTACGGCGGCCTGGTGCGGACCATCACGCTGCCCGGCGCCACCTCGCGCCCCTACGGCGGCTGGTTCGACGAAGTGGCCGACGAACTCGAAGGCGCCCTGGAGGAGCAGGACCTGCTCCCCGAGAACGCCATCGAGAAGACGGTCGTCGACCGCGGCGAACTCACCTTCCACATCGCGCGCGAGCACCTCCTGCGCGTCGCCCGCACCCTGCGCGACGACCCCGCCCTGCGCTTCGAGCTCTGTACGGGCGTGAGCGGCGTCCACTTCCTCGGCGACAAGGGCCGCGAGCTGCACGCCGTCTACCACCTGCGCTCCCTGACCCACGGCCGGCTCATCCGCCTTGAGGTGAGCGCCCCCGACGCCGACCCGCACATCCCCTCGCTCGTCGAGGTCTATCCGACCAACGACTGGCACGAGCGCGAGGCGTACGACTTCTTCGGCATCGTCTTCGACGGCCACCCCGCCCTCACCCGGATCATGATGCCGGACGACTGGCAGGGCTTCCCGCAGCGCAAGGACTACCCCCTCGGCGGCATCGCGGTCGAGTACAAGGGCGCCCAGATCCCGGCTCCGGACCAGCGGAGGTCGTACAGCTGATGAGCACTTCTCACGCGTCCGCTCGGGAAACCACCGAGGGGACTGTATATACGGTCACCGGCGGCGACTGGGACGAGGTCGTCGAGTCGGCGGCCAAGGCCGACGACGAGCGCATCGTCGTCAACATGGGTCCCCAGCACCCCTCCACCCACGGCGTGCTCCGGCTGATCCTGGAGATCGAGGGCGAGACGGTCACCGAGGCCCGCTGCGGAATCGGTTATCTGCACACCGGCATCGAGAAGAACCTCGAATTCCGCACCTGGACCCAGGGCACCACCTTCGTCACGCGCATGGACTATCTGACGCCGTTCTTCAACGAGACGGCGTACTGCCTCGGCGTCGAGAAGCTCCTCGGCATCACCGAGCAGATCCCCGACCGGGCCTCGGTCATCCGCGTGCTGCTCATGGAGCTCAACCGGCTCTCCTCGCACCTGGTGTGCATCGCCACCGGCGGCATGGAGCTGGGCGCGACCACGATCATGATCTACGGATTCCGGGATCGTGAACTCATTCTCGACCTCTATGAGTTGATCACCGGCCTGCGCATGAACCACGCGTTCATCCGCCCCGGCGGGCTCGCCCAGGACCTGCCGCCGGGCGCGGTGGACCAGCTCCGCGAGTTCGTGAAGACCATGAAGAAGAACCTGCCGGAGTACGACAAGCTCGCCACCGGCAACCCCATCTTCAAGGCCCGCATGCAGGACGTCGGCTACCTCGACCTGACCGGCTGCATGGCGCTCGGCGCCACCGGGCCCATCCTGCGCTCGGCCGGCCTCCCGCACGACCTGCGCAAGACCGACCCGTACTGCGGCTACGAGACGTACGACTTCGACGTCCCGACCGCCGACAGCTGCGACTCCTACGGCCGCTTCCTGGTCCGCCTGGAGGAGATGCGCCAGTCGCTCAGGATCGTCGAGCAGTGCCTGGACCGGCTGGCGCCCGGGCCGGTCATGGTCCAGGACAAGAAGATCGCCTGGCCCGCGCAGCTCGCGCTCGGGCCGGACGGGCTCGGCAACTCCCTCGACCACATCAAGAAGATCATGGGCACCTCCATGGAGTCCCTCATCCACCACTTCAAGCTGGTGACCGAGGGCTTCCGGGTCCCCGCCGGACAGGCCTACGTGGCCGTCGAGTCACCCAAGGGCGAACTCGGCGTACACGTCGTCTCCGACGGCGGCACCCGCCCCTACCGGGTCCACTTCCGCGACCCGTCCTTCACCAACCTTCAGGCCATGGCGGCCATGTGCGAGGGCGGCCAGGTCGCCGACGTCATCGTCGCCGTCGCGTCCATCGACCCCGTGATGGGAGGCGTCGACCGGTGACTGACATCCAATTGGGCATGCCGCAACTGCCCGCGCCCGACTACCCGGCCGATGTGCGCGCCCGTCTGGAGGCGGACGGCCGCGAGATCGTCGCCCGCTACCCCGACAGCCGCTCCGCGCTGCTGCCGCTGCTCCACCTCGTCCAGGCCGAGGAGGGCTACGTCTCGCGCACCGGCATGGCCTTCTGCGCGGACCTCCTGGAGCTGACGACGGCCGAGGTCACGGCCGTCGCCACCTTCTACTCCATGTACCGCCGCAAGCCCTCGGGCGACTACCAGGTCGGCGTCTGCACCAACACGCTGTGCGCGGTGATGGGCGGCGACGCCATCTTCGACGAGCTGAAGCGGCACCTGGGCGTCGGCAACAACGAGACCACCGATGACGGCAAGGTGACGCTCGAACACATCGAGTGCAACGCCGCCTGCGACTTCGCGCCCGTCGTGATGGTCAACTGGGAGTTCTTCGACAACCAGACGCCCGAGAGCGCCAAACGCCTCGTCGACGACCTGCGGGCCGGCCGCGAGGTGGAGCCCACCCGGGGCGCCCCGCTCTGCACCTACCAGGAGACCGCGCGCATCCTGGCCGGCTTCCCCGACCAGCGCCCCGGTGCGGTCGCCGCGACCGGCGGCGCCGGACCCGCCTCGCTCGCCGGACTGCGCCTGGCCAAGGGCGAGACCCCGGGCGCGCGTGTGGTGCACCCCCGAGGCGAGGGCCCCAAGGACCGACCCCAGCCCGGCTCCGAGCACTTGAGCTCGCACGACGCACCACAGCAGACCTCGGCGTCCGACCCGGCCCACCCCGCCGGTCCCGCCGCCGAGGAGGGGGAGTGATGACGTTGGCCACCGAGATCGCCGGAAACGGCAACGGAAGCAGCCCGGAGAAACTGCTCGCACCGGTGCTCTCCGCCTTCTGGGACCAGCCCGAGTCCTGGACCCTGGAGACCTACCGGCGCCACGACGGCTACGAAGGCCTGCGCAAGGCGCTCGCCATGACGCCGGACGACCTCATCGCGTACGTCAAGGACTCCGGTCTGCGCGGCCGCGGCGGCGCCGGCTTCCCCACCGGGATGAAGTGGCAGTTCATCCCGCAGGGCGACGGCAAGCCGCACTACCTGGTCGTCAACGCCGACGAGTCGGAGCCCGGGACCTGCAAGGACATCCCGCTCCTGTTCGCCAACCCGCACTCCCTCATCGAGGGCATCGTGATCGCCTGCTACGCGATCCGCTCCTCGCACGCCTTCATCTATCTGCGCGGCGAGGTCGTCCCCGTCCTGCGGCGGCTGCACGAGGCCGTGCGCGAGGCGTACGAGGCGGGCTTCCTCGGCGAGGACATCCTCGGCAGCGGCCTGAACCTCGAACTCACCGTGCACGCGGGCGCGGGCGCGTACATCTGTGGCGAGGAGACCGCGCTCCTGGACTCCCTCGAAGGCCGCCGCGGCCAGCCCCGGCTGCGACCCCCCTTCCCCGCGGTCGCCGGTCTGTACGCGTGCCCCACTGTGGTGAACAACGTCGAGTCCATCGCCTCGGTTCCCGCGATCCTGAACCGCGGCAAGGACTGGTTCAAGTCCATGGGGAGCGAGAAGTCCCCCGGCTTCACGCTGTATTCGCTCAGCGGGCACGTCACGGGCCCCGGCCAGTACGAGGCCCCGCTGGGCATCACCCTGCGCCAGCTCCTCGACATGAGCGGCGGGATGCGCAAGGGCCACCGGCTCAAGTTCTGGACGCCGGGCGGCTCCTCGACCCCGATGTTCACCGACGAGCACCTCGACGTGCCGCTGGACTACGAGGGCGTCGGCGCCGCCGGATCCATGCTCGGCACCAAGGCGCTCCAGTGCTTCGACGAGACCACCTGCGTGGTGCGGGCGGTCACCCGCTGGACCGAGTTCTACGCCCATGAGTCCTGCGGCAAGTGCACCCCGTGCCGCGAAGGGACGTACTGGCTGGTCCAGTTGCTCCGCGACATCGAGGCAGGCAAGGGCTCGATGGGCGACCTCGACAAGCTCAACGACATCGCCGACAACATCAACGGCAAGTCGTTCTGCGCGCTCGGCGACGGCGCCGCCTCGCCGATCTTCTCCTCGCTCAAGTACTTCCGCGACGAGTACGAGCAGCACATCACGGGCAAGGGCTGCCCCTTCGACCCCGCCAGGTCCACCGCCTGGGCGGACGACAACACGGAGGTGAACGCATGACTGTGACGACGAGTAGCGCTTCCTCCGGGGGCGGCGAGGCGGCCGTGCCGCCGGAAGATCTCGTCTCGCTGACCATCGACGGCATCGACATCAGCGTCCCCAAGGGCACCCTGGTGATCCGCGCCGCCGAACAGCTCGGCATCGAGATCCCGCGCTTTTGCGACCACCCCCTGCTCGACCCGGCCGGCGCCTGCCGCCAGTGCATCGTCGAGGTCGAGGGCCAGCGCAAGCCGATGGCGTCCTGCACCATCACCTGCACCGACGGCATGGTGGTCAAGTCCCAGCTCTCCTCGCCGGTCGCCGAGAAGGCCCAGCGCGGGGTCATGGAACTCCTGCTGATCAACCACCCGTTGGACTGCCCCGTCTGCGACAAGGGCGGTGAGTGCCCGCTCCAGAACCAGGCGATGCAGGTCGGTGACACCGACTCGCGTTTCGAGGGCAAGAAGCGCACCTATGAGAAGCCGGTCCCCATCTCCACCCAGGTGCTCCTGGACCGCGAGCGCTGTGTGCTGTGCGCGCGCTGCACCCGCTTCTCCAACCAGATCGCCGGCGACCCGATGATCGAACTGATCGAGCGGGGCGCGCTCCAGCAGGTCGGCACCGGTGAAGGCGACCCGTTCGAGTCGTACTTCTCCGGCAACACCATCCAGATCTGCCCGGTCGGCGCGCTGACGTCGGCGGCCTACCGCTTCCGCTCCCGGCCCTTCGACCTCGTGTCGTCGCCTTCGGTGTGCGAGCACTGCGCGGGCGGCTGCGCGACCCGCACCGACCACCGGCGCGGCAAGGTCATGCGGCGTCTGGCGGCCGAGGACCCCGAGGTCAACGAGGAGTGGGTCTGCGACAAGGGCAGGTTCGCGTTCCGCTACGCCCAGCAGCGCGACCGCCTGACCACGCCGCTGGTGCGCAACGCCGACGGCGTCCTGGAGACGGCGAGCTGGCCCGAGGCGCTGGAGGCGGCCGCCGCCGGACTCGCCGCCGCGCGCGGGCGGGCCGGGGTGCTCGCCGGTGGCCGCCTCACCGTCGAGGACGCGTACGCCTACGCCAAGTTCGCCCGGATCGCCCTGGACACCAACGACATCGACTTCCGGGCCCGGGTGCACTCCGCCGAGGAGGCCGACTTCCTGGCGGCCCGGGTCGCGGGACACGGCCGGGACCTCGACGGGCAGGGGGCCACCTACACCTCCGTCGAGCGGGCGCCCGCCGTCCTGCTCGTCGGCTTCGAGTCCGAGGAGGAGGCGCCCGGCGTCTTCCTGCGGCTGCGCAAGGCCTGGCGCAAGCACGGCCAGCGCACCTTCTCGCTCGCCACCCACATGACCCGCGGCCTCGCGAAGGCGGGCGGCACCCTGCTGCCCGCCGCGCCCGGCACCGAGACCGAGTGGCTGGACGCGCTCGCGGGCGGCGTCGGCCTGGACGCCGACGGCGCGAAGGCGGCCGAGGCGCTGCGTGCCCCGGGCGCCGTCCTCATCGTCGGCGAGCGGCTCGCGGGCGTGCCCGGCGCGCTGACCGCCGCGGTGCGCGCGGCCTCGGCGACCGGCGCCGAACTGGTGTGGATCCCGCGCCGGGCCGGCGAGCGCGGCGCGGTGGAGGCGGGCGCACTCCCGTCGCTGCTGCCCGGCGGCCGCCCGGCCACCGACCCGCGGGCCCGCGAAGAGGTCGCCTCGGCCTGGGGCGTACGCGAACTCCCGCACCGCTACGGACGCGACACCGGCCAGATCGTCGAGGCCGCCGTCACCGGCGAACTGGGCGCGCTGCTCGTGGCGGGCGTCGACCCGGCGGACCTGCCGGACCCGGCGCGCGCCCGCCAGGCCCTCGCGGGGTCCTTCGTGGTCAGCCTGGAGCTGCGGCCCACCGAGGTCACCGCCCACGCCGACGTGGTCCTTCCGGTCGCCGCCGTCGCCGAGAAGCCCGGCACCTTCCTCAACTGGGAAGGCAGGGCGCGCCTGTTCGAGGCCGCGCTCAAGCCGGAGCAGATGACCCGCAGCCTGGCGCCGACCGACGCGCGGGTGCTGCACATGCTGGCCGACGCCCTGGACGTGCGGCTCGCGCTGCCCGATGTGCGCGCCGTACGCACCGAGATGACGCGCCTCGGCACCTGGGACGGGCCGCGCGCGAGCCAGCCCCTGGAGTCGGCGCAGCCGCTGCCCCGGCCCGCCGCCGGCGAGGCGGTCCTCGCCGGTCACCGGATGCTGCTCGACCAGGGCAGCCTCCAGGACGGCGACGAGGCGCTCGCGGGCACCCGGCACGCGGCCGTGGCCCGGCTCTCCGCGGCCACCGCGGCCGAGTCCGGGGTCAAGGACGGCGACCTCCTCCAGGTCACCGGACCGGCCGGCGCCGTCCAACTCCCGCTCCGGGTCAGCGAGATGCCCGACCGGGTGGTGTGGCTGCCGCTGAATTCCGTCGGCGGCGGCGTCGCCTCGGACACCGGCGCGGTTCCCGGCGGGGTCGTCCGCGTCGGCCCCGCCGTTACGGAAGCTCCCACGGAGGTGGTGGAGGCGTGATCACGCTCGCTGCGGAGGACCTCTCCCTGTTCGGCCGCGACCCCTGGTGGCTCGTCTTCGTCAAGGCCGTCTTCTGCTTCGCGTTCCTGATGGTGACCGTGCTGTTCTCCATCGTGTGGGAGCGCAAGGTCGTCGCCTGGATGCAGTTGCGCATCGGTCCCAACCGGCACGGCCCCTGGGGGATGCTCCAGTCGCTCGCCGACGGCATCAAGCTGATGCTGAAGGAAGACGTCATCGTCAAGCGGGCCGACAAGGTCGTCTACGTCCTGGCCCCGATCATCGCCGCCATCCCGGCGTTCATGGCGATCGCCGTGATCCCCTTCGGGCCGTCCGGCAACGAGGTGTCGATCTTCGGTCACCGCACCACGATGCAGCTCACCGACCTGCCGATCGCCATGCTGTACGTCCTGGCCGTCGCCTCGGTCGGCATCTACGGCATCGTGCTCGCGGGCTGGTCCTCCGGCTCGACGTACCCGCTGCTCGGCGGCTTGCGCTCGTGCGCCCAGATGATCTCGTACGAGATCGCGATGGGCGCGGCCTTCGCCTCGGTCTTCCTCTACTCCGGGTCGATGTCGACCTCGAAGATCGTCGAGGCGCAGGGCGACCGCTGGTACATCGTGCTGCTGCCGGTCTCGTTCATCATCTACATCATCACGATGGTCGGCGAGACCAACCGGGCCCCGTTCGACATGCCGGAGTCCGAGGGCGACCTGGTGGGCGGCTTCAACACCGAGTACTCGTCCATCAAGTTCGCGATGTTCATGCTCGCCGAGTACGTCAACATGGTCACCGTCTCGGCCGTCGCGACCACCCTCTTCCTCGGCGGCTGGCGGGCCCCCTGGCCCATCAGCACCTTCTGGGCGGGCGCGAACCACGGCTGGTGGCCGATGCTCTGGTTCGTCATCAAGGTCCAGTTGCTGCTCTTCTTCTTCATCTGGCTGCGCGGCACGCTGCCCCGGGTCCGCTACGACCAGCTGATGAAGCTGGGGTGGAAGGTCCTCATCCCGGTCTCCGTGGTCTGGCTGATGCTGGTCGCGACCGTACGGGCGCTGCGCAACGAGGGCTACGACTTCTCCAGGATCGT
This sequence comes from Streptomyces hundungensis, assembly GCF_003627815.1. Taxonomy (NCBI): domain Bacteria; kingdom Bacillati; phylum Actinomycetota; class Actinomycetes; order Kitasatosporales; family Streptomycetaceae; genus Streptomyces; species Streptomyces hundungensis. The sequence goes on along the minus strand of NZ_CP032698.1, from coordinate 3,687,547 downwards.
GCTGTACGTCGGCGGCGCGGTCGTCGCCCTGCTGCTGCTCTCCTTCGTCGCGGACATGTTCCGCGGCAAGAAGCAGGACGCGGACGCGAAGGCGCCGCCCGCGGCCTTCGACCCGATGGCCGGTGGATTCCCGGTGCCGCCGCTGCCCGGACAGACCCTTCCGCCCGTACCCCGTCGACGGCCGCGCACGGAGCGCGAGTTGATTGTCAGTGGTGGGGCGGATACTCAGAGTGAGCGAGAGGGAAGGGAGGACGACGGTGTCTGACAAGTCATCGGCCGGGGCATCGGGGAAGCCGGGCAAGCCGGGGGAGTCGGAGGACACGTTCCTCAACCCCGTCGCCGGCTTCGGCGTGACCTTCAAGGCCATGTTCAAGAAGCGGCTGACCGAGCAGTACCCGGAACAGCCGAAGGTCACCGCGCCGCGCTTCCACGGCCGCCACCAGCTCAACCGGCACCCGGACGGCCTGGAGAAGTGCGTCGGCTGCGAGCTGTGCGCCTGGGCCTGCCCCGCCGACGCCATCTATGTGGAGGGCGCCGACAACACGGACGAGGAGCGTTACTCGCCGGGCGAGCGCTACGGCCGCGTCTACCAGATCAACTACGCCCGCTGCATCCTGTGCGGCCTGTGCATCGAGGCCTGCCCCACCCGGGCGCTGACGATGACCAACGAGTTCGAACTGGCCGACTCCTCGCGCGAGAACCTGATCTACACCAAGGAGCAGCTGCTCGCCGGGCTCGACGACACCATGGTCGACAGCCCGCACGCGATCTACCCGGGCATGAACGAGCAGGACTACTACCGCGGCCTGGTCACCGAGGCCGCGCCCGGCACCGTGCGCCAGGTGGCGCTCAGCAAGGGGGAGCAGCCCCAGGAGGCCGCCTCCACCTTCGGTCCGGAGGAGCCCGCGTCCGGCAAGGTGGTGGGGGCATGAGCGCGTCCACCGTCGCGCTGGCCGCCGCGGCCTCGCACACCTCCACCGGGGAGGCCTTCCAGTTCTGGGTGCTCGGCACGGTCGCCGTGATCGGCGCCCTGTGCACCATCCTCATGAAGAAGGCCGTGCACAGCGCGCTCTGCCTGGCCGCCACCATGATCATTCTGGCGGTCTTCTACCTCGCCAACGGGGCGTACTTCCTGGGCGTCGTCCAGATCGTCGTCTACACCGGCGCGATCATGATGCTGTTCCTCTTCGTCGTCATGCTGGTCGGCGTCACGGCGGCGGACTCGCTGAAGGAGACCATCAAGGGGCAGCGCTGGTGGGCCGCGGCCTGCGGGCTCGGCTTCGGGGTGCTCCTGATCGCGGGCATCGCCAACGCCTCCCTGAAGAACTTCAACGGGCTCGGCCAGGCCAACGCCAACGGCAATGTGGAAGGGCTCGCCGCCCTCATCTTCACCAAGTACGTCTTCGCCTTCGAGATCACCGGCGCGCTGCTGATCACCTCGGCGGTCGGCGCGATGGTGCTCACCCACCGGGAGCGCACCGAACGCGCCAAGACCCAGCGCGAGATGTCCGAGGAGCGCGTACGCGGCAAGCACCTGCCCCCGCTGCCTGCCCCCGGCGTCTACGCCCGGCACAACGCGGTGGACATCGCGGGCCTGCTCCCCGACGGCACCCCCTCGGAGCTCACCGTCAACCAGACGCTCCGCGGCCGCGGCCAGATCCGCGACGTGTCCCAGCAGGCGCTCGACGACCTCAAGGCCCTGGAGCAGCGCTCCGAGGAACGGCTCGGCCGGGACGAGGAGGCGGTCAAGTGAATCCGGTCAACTACCTCTATCTGGCAGCCCTGTTGTTCACCATCGGCGCCGCCGGGGTGCTCATCAGGCGGAACGCGATCGTGGTCTTCATGTGCGTCGAGCTGATGCTCAACGCCTGCAACCTCGCCTTCGTGTGCTTCTCCCGGCTGCACGGCAACCTCGACGGTCAGGTCATCGCGTTCTTCACGATGGTCGTCGCCGCCGCGGAGGTCGTGGTCGGGCTCGCGATCATCGTGTCGCTCTTCCGTTCCCGCCACTCGGCCTCGGTCGACGACGCCAGCCTGATGAAGCTGTAAGGGGACGCTGAATCGTGGACAACCTCATTGCGCTGCTCATCGCGGCGCCTCTGCTCGGAGCGGCCGTACTGCTGTGCGGCGGACGGAGACTGGACGGGATCGGCCACTGGCTGGGCACGCTGCTCGCGGGCGCGTCCTTCGTCCTCGGCGCGGTGCTCTTCGTCGACATGCTGGGCCGCTCGGCCGACCACCGGACCGTGGCCAAGCACCTGTTCACCTGGGTCCCGGTCGAGGGCTTCCAGGCGAACGTCGGCTTCCACCTCGACCAGCTGTCGATGACCTTCGTCCTGCTGATCACCGGTGTGGGCACGCTGATCCACATCTACTCGATCGGCTACATGGAGCACGACGAGAACCGCCGGCGCTTCTTCGGCTACCTCAACCTGTTCCTCGCGGCGATGCTGCTCCTGGTCCTCGCCGACAACTACCTTCTGCTGTACGTCGGTTGGGAGGGCGTGGGTCTCGCGTCCTATCTGCTCATCGGCTTCTGGCAGCACAAGCCCAGCGCGGCGACCGCCGCCAAGAAGGCCTTCCTGGTCAACCGGGTCGGTGACATGGGCCTCTCCATCGCGATCATGGTGATGTTCACGACGTTCGGCTCCTTCGCCTTCACCACCGTCCTCGGCGAGGCCGGCGGGGCGAGCTCGGGCCGGGACACCGCGATCGGCCTGATGCTCCTGCTGGCCGCCTGCGGCAAGTCGGCCCAGGTGCCGCTCCAGTCCTGGCTCGGTGACGCGATGGAGGGCCCGACCCCGGTCTCGGCCCTGATCCACGCGGCGACCATGGTCACCGCCGGCGTCTATCTGATCACCCGCTCCGGCGCGATCTTCAACGCGGTGCCCGACGTCCAGACGGCCGTCGTGGTCGTCGGCGCGGTCACGCTCCTGTTCGGTGCGATCGTCGGTTGCGCCAAGGACGACATCAAGAAGGCGCTGGCCGGCTCCACGATGTCGCAGATCGGCTACATGATCCTGGCCACCGGCCTCGGCCCGATCGGCTACGCGTTCGCGATCATGCACCTGGTGACGCACGGCTTCTTCAAGGCCGGTCTCTTCCTCGGCGCCGGCTCGGTCATGCACGGCATGAACGACGAGGTGGACATGCGGAAGTACGGAGGCCTGCGCACGTACATGCCGGTCACCTTCGTCACCTTCGGCCTCGGCTACCTCGCGATCATCGGCTTCCCGGGCCTGTCCGGCTTCTTCTCCAAGGACAAGATCATCGAGGCGGCGTTCGCGAAGGGCGGCACCGAGGGCTGGATCCTCGGCGCGGTCACCCTGCTCGGCGCCGCGATCACCGCGTACTACATGACACGCGTGATGGTCCTGACCTTCTTCGGTGAGGAGCGCTGGCGGAACGCGAAGACCCCCTCGCCGGCCGAGCCGAGCGTGGAGCCCGCCGCCGAGACGCGCGGCGCCCACGACGAGCCGCACCCGCACGAGTCCCCGAAGTCCATGACGATCCCCATGATCGTCCTCGCCTTCGGCTCGGTCTTCGCGGGCGGAGTCTTCGGCATCGGCGACCGGTTCGTGAAGTGGCTGGAGCCGGTCACCTCCTTCGACCACGGCGACTCGCCGCTCGGCGAGTGGACCGTCACCGGCGCCACCGTCGTCTGTCTGCTGATCGGCGTCGGCCTCGCGGTCGCGCAGTACGGGCGAAAGCCCGTCCCGGTCGTCGCCCCGCGCGGCTCGCTGCTCACCCGGGCCGCCCGCCGCGACCTGCTCCAGGACGACTTCAACCACGTGGTCCTGGTCCGCGGCGGCGAACACCTCACCCGCTCGCTCGTCTACCTCGACCACAGCCTGGTCGATGGAGTCGTCAATGGAACCGCCGCCTCGGTCGGCGGGCTCTCCGGCCGGCTGCGCAAGCTACAGAACGGCTTCGCCCGCAGCTACGCGGTCTCGATGTTCGGAGGTGCTGTGGTGATCATCGCCGCGACTCTGCTGATGAGGGCGGTGTAAACCATGTCCTTCCCCCTCCTCACCGCGACGGCGGCCCTCCCGGCCCTCGGCGCGATCGCCACCGCGGCGGTCCCCGCGGCCCGGCGCACCGCCGCCAAGTGGCTGGCCCTGCTGGTCTCGGTGGGCACCCTGGCGCTCGCCGCGATCCAGCTCGGCCGCTTCGAACCGGGCGGCGCCCGCTACCAGTTGACCGAGTCCCATGCCTGGATCAAGGACTTCGGTGTCCGCTACGAACTGGGCGTGGACGGCATCGGGGTGGCCCTCATCGGGCTCACCGCGCTGCTCATCCCGTTCATCATCGCGGCCGGCTGGCACGACGCCGACCCCCTGGAAACCCACAGCAGTCGCTGGCGGCCCACCCAGGGCTTCTTCGCCCTGATCCTCGCCGTCGAGGCAATGGTGGTCCTCTCCTTCGAAGCCACCGACGTCTTCCTCTTCTACATCCTGTTCGAAGCCATGCTCATCCCGATGTACTTCCTCATCGGCGGCTTCGGCGACCGGGCCCACGCCGGGGGCGACGAGGCGGCGGCGACCCAACGCTCGTACGCGGCCGTCAAGTTCCTGCTCTACAACCTGGTCGGCGGGCTCATCATGCTGGCCGCCGTCATCGGCCTGTACGTGGTGGCGGGCTCGTTCTCGCTGAACGAGATCGCCGCGGCCCGCGCGAGCGGCTCGCTCCACATGGCGACCAACACCGAGCGGCTCCTGTTCCTCGGCTTCTTCTTCGCCTTCGCGGTGAAGGCCCCGCTGTGGCCGCTGCACACCTGGCTGCCCAACGCCATGGGCGAGGCGACCGCGCCGGTCGCCGTGCTGATCACCGCGGTCGTCGACAAGGTCGGCACCTTCGCGATGCTCCGCTTCTGCCTCCAGCTCTTCCCGGAGGCCAGCAAGTGGGCGACGCCGGTGATCGTGGTCCTCGCCGTGATCAGCATCATCTACGGAGCGCTGCTCGCGGTCGGCCAGCGGGACATCAAGCGCCTGGTGGCGTACGCGTCGATCTCGCACTTCGGCTTCATCATCATGGGCATCTTCGCGATGACCAGCCAGGGCCAGTCCGGCGCCACGCTCTACATGGTCAACCACGGGATCTCGACGGCCGCGCTGATGCTGGTGGCCGGCTTCCTGATCTCGCGGCGCGGCTCCCGGCTCATCGCGGACTACGGCGGCGTCCAGAAAGTCGCCCCGGTGCTGGCCGGCACGTTCCTGATCGGCGGCCTCGCCACCCTCTCGCTGCCGGGCCTCGCGCCCTTCGTGAGTGAATTCCTGGTCCTGGTCGGCACGTTCAGCCGCTACCCGGTGGCGGGCGTGGTCGCCACCCTCGGCATCGTCCTCGCCGCGCTCTACGTCCTCGTCCTCTACCAGCGGACGATGACGGGCCCGGTCAAGGCCGAGGTCCAGGGCATGCCCGACCTCAAGGTCCGCGAACTGCTCGTGGTGGCCCCGCTGATCGGGCTGCTGATCTTCCTCGGGGTCTACCCGAAGCCGCTGACGGACATCGTCAACCCGGCGGTCCGCCAGACCATGTCGGACGTACAGAAGAAGGACCCCAACCCGGTGGTGGAGGCGGCCAAGTGAGCTCATCAGCTGTCCACAGCCTGTGGACCACGGCGGCCGAGGGGAAGCTGGACAAGATCCCCGCGCCGCACATCGAGTACGCCCAGCTCGCGCCCACGCTGATCGTGGTCGGCGCGGCGATCGTCGGCGTCCTCGTGGAGGCCTTCGTCCCGCGCCGCGCCCGCTACTACACGCAGCTCTTCCTGTCGGTGGTCGCGCTCGCCGCCGCCTTCGCGGCGGTGGTCGGCCTCGCGGCCGGCGGCTACGGCACGACCAAGGCCCACATCGCGGCCATGGGCGCGGTCGCCGTCGACGGCCCGGCGCTCTTCCTCCAGGGCACGATCCTGCTCGCCTCCATCGTGGCGGTCTTCACCTTCGCCGAGCGGCGCCTGGACCCGGTGGCGCACGGCAACAAGGTGGACTCCTTCGCCGCGCAGGCGGCCTCGGTGCCCGGCAGCGACAGCGAGAAGGCCGCCGTCAAAGCCGGGTTCACCACCACCGAGGTCTTCCCGCTGGCCCTGTTCGCGGTCTCCGGGATGCTGGTCTTCCCGGCCGCGAACGACCTGTTGACCCTGTTCGTGGCCCTGGAGGTCTTCTCCCTCCCGCTCTACCTGCTGTGCGCCCTCGCCCGCCGCAAGCGGCTCATGTCGCAGGAGGCGGCGGTCAAGTACTTCCTGCTCGGCGCGTTCTCCTCGGCCTTCCTGCTCTTCGGCATCGCGCTCCTGTACGGCTACGCGGGCTCGGTCACGTACTCCAGGATCGCCGACGTCATCAGCGGCTCCGTCCAGAACGTGGACCCGGCGCTCGCCGGCACCATGGGCAACGACGCGCTGCTGCTCATCGGCGGCGCGATGCTGCTGATGGGCCTGCTGTTCAAGGTCGGCGCGGTCCCGTTCCACATGTGGACGCCGGACGTCTACCAGGGCGCCCCGACCCCGGTCACCGGCTTCATGGCGGCGGCCACCAAGGTCGCGGCCTTCGGCGCGCTGCTCCGCCTGCTGTACGTGGTGCTGCCCGGCATGAGCTGGGACTGGCGGCCGGTCATGTGGGGCGTCGCGATCATCACGATGCTGGGCGGCGCGGTCGTCGCCATCACCCAGACCGACATCAAACGGCTCCTCGCGTACTCCTCGATCGCGCACGCAGGGTTCATCCTGGCCGGTGTCATCGCCACCAACGCGGACGGCATCTCCTCGGTCCTTTTCTACCTGGCGGCGTACTCCTTCGTGACGATCGGCGCGTTCGCCGTGGTCACGCTCGTGCGGGACGCGGGCGGCGAGGCGACGCACCTGTCGAAGTGGGCCGGGCTCGGCCGCCGCTCGCCACTGGTCGCGGCGGTCTTCGCCGTCTTCCTGCTCGCCTTCGCGGGCATCCCGCTGACCTCCGGCTTCTCCGGGAAGTTCGCCGTGTTCAAGGCGGCGGCGGAGGGGGGTGCGGGGGCGCTGGTCGTGATCGGTGTGATCTCCTCCGCCGTGGCGGCGTTCTTCTACATCCGGGTGATCGTGCTGATGTTCTTCAGCGAGCCGAAGGCGGACGGGCCGACGGTGGCGGTGGCTTCGCCGCTCACGATGACGGCGATCGGGGTGGGGGTGGTGGTGACGCTGGTGTTGGGCGTGGCGCCGCAGTACTTCCTTGAGCTTGCGCGGCATGCGGGGGTGTTTGTGCGGTAGGTCTTTTGGGTGGTGCGGGGTCCCGGCGCGGGTGGGTGGCGCCGGGGCCTCCGTGTTTCCCCAGGGCGGCGCGGGCTGCCTTTTCCCTGGGGCTCGGCCCCAGGCCCTTTGCCCACCCACCCGCCCGTGACGGGGGTTGGCTGGGTCCGGCCCCTGGGGCTCCGCCCCAGACCCCGACGCGTTCGCCCACCCACCCGCCCGTGCAGCGGGTAGGAAGGTTCGGCCCCTGGGGCTCCGCCCCAGACCCCCTGAGGGGCTCCGCCCCTCGCACCCCGGCGGGGGCTCCGCCCCCTGCACCCCCGTTCGCGCCTTAAGGGCGCTCGTCCTCAATCGCCGGACGGGCTGAGGTGGCCGGTGCTGGCCAGCACCGATCCTGCTAGGGGCGCGAGGAACTGCGCGAGAAGCGGGCACGGTCCGCAGGGTCGAGAGGGTTAAGGGCGCGGGGAACTGCGCGATCAGCCCCGTACGGTCTGCGGGCGAAGACGGGTTTTTGGGGGCGCGGGGAACTGCGCGAGGGGGCCGGGGGGAAGTGGGTGGAGAGGTGGCGGGGTGGGGGTGGGGGCTCGGGGGGTTTGGGGTGGGGCGGGCCTCGGTAGGGGGGCGGGGTTGTGGATAACTCGGGGGGTGTCCGCGCGGGAGCCTATCGTTGCGAGGGTGAACGGTGAGGCAGACGGACCAGTACGGGGGACAGAGCGATGAGCGCAGTGGGTGGAACGCAGACCAGGACCGCGGAGACCGAAGCCCTGCGGACCCTGCACCGCGTCTTCGGATACGACGCATTCCGAGGCGCCCAGGGCGAGGTCATCGAGCACGTCGTGGCGGGCGGCGACGCCGTCGTCCTCATGCCCACCGGCGGTGGAAAGTCGCTCTGCTACCAGATCCCCGCGCTGGTCAGGCCAGGTACGGGCGTCGTGGTCTCCCCCCTCATCGCCCTGATGCAGGACCAGGTCGACGCGCTGCGCGCCCTCGGCGTACGCGCCGGGTTCATCAACTCCACGCAGGACTTCGACGAGCGCCGCACGGTCGAGGCCGAGCTTCTCGCCGGCGAGCTCGACCTGCTCTATCTGGCCCCCGAGCGGCTCCGCGTGGAAGCCACCCTCGACCTCCTCTCCCGCGCCAAGATCTCCGTCTTCGCCATCGACGAGGCGCACTGCGTCGCCCAGTGGGGCCACGACTTCCGCCCCGACTACCTCGCCCTGTCCCTGCTCGGCGAGCGCTGGGCCGACGTGCCCCGTATCGCGCTCACCGCCACCGCCACGGACGCCACCCACCGCGAGATCACCCAGCGCCTCGGCATGCCGGACGCCCGGCACTTCGTGGCGAGCTTCGACCGGCCGAACATCCAGTACCGGATCGTGCCGAAGAACGACCCGAAGAAGCAGCTCCTCGCCTTCCTCAAGGAGGAGCACGACGGGGACGCGGGCATCGTCTACTGCCTCTCGCGGGCCTCGGTGGACAAGACCGCGCAGTACCTGAGCGACAACGGCGTCCAGGCCGTCCCGTACCACGCCGGGCTCGACGGCGGCACGCGCGCGCTCCACCAGTCCCGCTTCCTGCGGGAGGAGGGCCTGGTGGTGGTGGCGACCATCGCCTTCGGGATGGGCATCGACAAGCCGGACGTGCGGTTCGTGGCCCACCTCGACCTGCCCAAGTCGGTCGAGGGCTACTACCAGGAGACCGGCCGCGCGGGACGTGACGGCATGCCCTCCACGGCCTGGATGGCGTACGGGCTCCAGGACGTCGTGCAGCAGCGGAAGATGATCCAGGGCGGCGAGGGCGACGAGGCGTTCCGGCGCCGGGCCGCCGCCCACCTCGACGCGATGCTGGCACTCTGCGAGACCGCCTCGTGCCGGCGTGCTCAACTGCTCGGCTACTTCGGGCAGGAGGCCCCGGCCGCGAACTGCGGCAACTGCGACACCTGCCTGACCCCGCCGCAGACGTGGGACGGCACGGTGGCCGCGCAGAAGGCGCTCTCCACGGTCGTACGCCTCCAGCGCGAGCGGAACCAGAAGTTCGGCGCGGGCCAGATCATCGACATCCTGCTCGGCCGCAGGACCGCGAAGGTCATCCAGTTCGACCATGACGCGCTGTCCGTCTTCGGCATCGGCGAAGACCTCTCCGAGCCGCAATGGCGGGGCGTGGTACGGCAGTTGCTCGCCCAGGGGCTGCTCGCGGTGGAGGGCGAGTACGGCACGCTGGTGCTGACCGAGGCGAGCGGGGAGGTGCTCGGCGGCCGACGGGAGGTCCGGATGCGGACGGAGCCCGAGAAGGCGGTGCGGGCGGCTTCGCGGAGCGCGTCGAAGAAGTCCGCCGCGGCGGCGGCCGACCTGCCGCCCGAGGTGGTTCCGGTCTTCGAGGCGCTGCGGGCGTGGCGGGGGGCGCAGGCGAAGGAGGCGGGGGTTCCGGCGTATGTCATCTTCCACGATGCGACGTTGCGGGAGATCGCGACGGTTCGGCCGGGGTCGTTGGAGGAGTTGTCCGCGGTGGGTGGGGTGGGGGAGGCGAAGCGGGCGAAGTACGGCGAAGCGGTGCTGACCGTACTGTCCGAAGCCCCCTAGCCCCGACGGCCCCCGCTCGCTGGGGCTCCGCCCCAGACCCCGTATCGCGCCTGAAGGCCGCTCGTCCTCAATCGCCGGACAGGCTGAAGGTGCCCCAGCACCGCGTAGTTAAGGGGCGCGGGGAACGGCGCGAGAAGCGACCACGGTCCGCAGACCGAAGGGTCTTTAGGGGCGCGGGGAACTGCGCGACCAGCCCCGTACGGCCCGCAGACGAAAACGGGTTATTTGGGGGCGCGGGGAACTGCGCGAGGAGTGACCACGGCTCGCAGGCGAACGGGGGTTGGGGGCGCGGGGAACTGTGTCGCCGGGCGTGCTGGGAGGGACCCGGGCGCCCCGCTCGGAGCGCCCGGGGGGGCGGGGTCAGGGGGACGGGGTGATGACGCCCCGGACTTCGCCCAGGCCCACGGGGACCCCGTGCGGACCGGGGGCCCACGCCGTGAGGGTCACCTCGTCGCCGTCCTCCAGGAACGCCCGCTTGCCCGACGGCAGTTCCACCGGCTCCGTACCGTTCCAGGTGAGTTCGAGGAGCGAGCCGCGCTGCCCGCGCTCGGGGCCGCTGACCGTGCCCGAGCCGTACACGTCCCCGGTGCGCAGGGACGCGCCGTTCACCGTCATGTGGGCCAGTTGCTGCGCGGCCGTCCAGTACATGGAGGCGAACGGCGGCTCGGCGACGGGCGTGCCGTTGATCGAGACCGTGATGCGCAGGTCGAACCCGCCGGGGACCTCGTCGGCGGAATCGTCGAGGTAGGGCAGGAGGGGGAAGTCGCGGGCCGGAGGCGCCACGCGGGCCGCCGTGAGGGCCTCCAGCGGGGTGACCCACGCCGAGACCGACGTCGCGAAGGACTTGCCGAGGAACGGGCCGAGCGGCACGTACTCCCAGGCCTGGATGTCCCGCGCGGACCAGTCGTTGAGGAGGAACAGGCCGAAGACGTGGTCGTCGAAGGAGGCCAGGTCGACCGGCGTGCCCAGCTCGGACGGCGTGCCCACCACGAAGCCGACCTCGGCCTCGATGTCCAGTTTGACGGACGGGCCGAACACGGGGGCCGGGTCGGTGGGGGCCTTGCGCTGGCCCTGGGGGCGGCGCACCTCCGTGCCCGAGACGACGATCGTGCCGGAACGGCCGTGGTAACCGATCGGCAGATGCTTCCAGTTGGGGGTGAGCGCGGCGCCGTCGGGGCGGAAGATCTGGCCGACGTTGGTGGCGTGGTGCTCGCTCGCGTAGAAGTCGACGTAGTCGGCGACCTCGTACGGCAGGTGCAGTTCGACGTCGGAGAGCGGGTGGAGCAGGGGCTCTATCACCGGGCGGTGCGCGGGCACCGTCACCCAGGCGGTGAGCGCCCGGCGTACATCGCGCCAGGCCGTGCGCCCGGCCGCGAGCAGCGGGTTGAGGCTCGGCTTGGCGAGCAGCGCGGCGTACGGGGAGCCCAGCGCGTGCGCCGCCGCGCCCGCGTCCAGGACGTGGTCGCCGATGCGGACGCCGACCCTGCGGTCCTCGGGGTGGCCCGGCGTGGAGAAGACGCCGTAGGGGAGATTGTGCGGGCCGAAGGGGTCGCCCTCGGCCAGTTCGAGCGGGCTCTGCTCGGACATCGGTGCCTGCCTCGCTTTCCACGGGTGTGGGTCACACGTTACGTCGGCGCTGCTCCGGGCGGGAGTGTCGGAAAGGGTGGGCGATGTCCGGTTGATCCGGGTGCGGGGTGGGGGGTGGACCTCTGGCGTCTCCGCCGGGCCCGCCGCGCGGGGGCCCCACGCCCTGCGACCCGTGCCCACGTCCCGCGCAGTTCCCCGCGCCCCCAACCCCCGTTCGCCTGCGAGCCGTGGTCACTCCTCGCGCAGTTCCCCGCGCCCCCAAAAAACCCGCTTTCGTCTGCGGGCCGTACGGGGCTGGTCGCGCAGTTCCCCGCGCCCCTAAAGACCCTTCGGTCTGCGGGCCGTGGTCGCTTCTTGCGCAGTTCCCCGCGCCCCCAAGAAACCCGTTTTCGTCTGCGGGCCGTACGGGGCTGGTCGCGCAGTTCCCCGCGCCCCTAACTGCTCGGTGCGGGCCAGCACTTCAGCCTGTCATGGGGGTCCCCCCTGGCCCTTAAGGCCTTGGGGAGATTGAGGACGAGCGCCCTTAAGGCGCGAACGGGGTCTGGGGCGGAGCCCCAGGGGCCGGGACCGACCAACCCGCTGTACGGGCGGGTGGGTGGGCGAGGTGCCCCAGGGGGCCGGGGTCAGCCAACCCGTCACGGGCGGGCAGCCGGCGCTAGCCCGCTTCGCGGGGGATCTGTCGCGTCCACGTGCGGTGGAAGAGCACCTCACCCCCCTCCCGGCACACCACCTCGTCAGAGGTGAAGAAATCCGCCGCGTCGCACGTGATGGACGAGCGCGTGTCCACCGTCACGTCCCACCCCAACTCCGGCCGGTGCAGCCGCAAATGCCACTGCGAGCAGGTGCGGGCCGACAGCGGATCGTCGGACTGGATCGTGTACGTCTCGCGCGCGTCCTCGGTGAATTCGAGGCCGTCGGGATACACCCGCGTACCGCCGTAGCGGGGGTCGACCTCGAGGCGCCACTCGCCCTTCGCCACGTCGCGTACGACCAGCCGCTCGGGCGGGGGCTCGTCCAGCGGGGCCGGGTGGGAGACGCCGAGCGGCTCGGACTGCTCGGGGTCCGCGAAGGCGATGACGTCGTCCGACGTCCGCTCGCGGAGCGGGAGTCGCAGGGAGGAGCCGGCCGGGTCGAGGGTGAAGCCGACCGAGTCGGCCTGCGGCCAGATCCACGGCCAGTACGCGGAGGACACCGCGAGCCGCACGCGGTGCCCCGGCGCGAAGGCGTGACCGATGCCGTTCAGGTCGAAGCTCACGTCCTCGGTCGCGCCCAGCGGCCAGGCGTCGGCCCGGTCCCTGCCGTGCCGGGCCGACAGGTTGAGGACGCCCCGGGTGACCAGCGTGGAGGAGCCGTCCGGGGCCACGTCGCAGAGCCGCGCGATCGCCTGGCCGAACGGCACGTCCATGCGCAGCCGCAGGGTGACCCGGGGGCGGCCCAGGATCTCCAGGGGCCCGGAGCCGGCCGGCACCGGGAAGTCGAAGGAGGCCGAGTGGGCGTCCTCGGCGCGCTGGTCCGGGGGCAGGTCGGCGTCGTTGCCGAAGGGGAAGAAGCGGCCCGCGTCCAGGCCGGTGTGGTGCGGCGAGCGCACCTGGACGGGCGCGCCCTGGAGTGCGTACGAGAGGGGCGTGATGTGGGGCGAGGGCCAGGCGGGCTCGCCCACCCAGCGCCCGGGGAGCTCGGCGTAGACCGTGGCCGGCGGGTGCGATTCGCTGATCCAGGAGCGCAGCAGCGGCTCCTTCATCACACCCGTCTCCTCGCCCTTGAGATGGTGGTCCCACCAGCGCAGGGTCTCCTGGAGGAAGCCGATCGCGGGGCCGGGCGGAAGCCCCCGGTCCGGATACTGGTGGGACCAGGGGCCGATCAGGCCGCGTACCCGGTCGGCCGGCAGATGCTCGACCAGCCTGAGGACCGTGTCCCGGTAGGGGTCGTGCCAGCCGCCGACCGCGAGGACGGCCGCGTCGATCGCCGGGTAGTTTTCGCAGACGCTGCCGTGCTTCCAGTAGGCGTCGCGGGTCTGGTGGGCGAGCCAGGTGTGGATGAACGGCCGCACCGATTCGAGCCGTTCCAGCCACATTTCGCGCCATTTTTCCCCGACGAAGGCGGGGTCCGGCGGGCGGGAGACGAAGGCGAGCATCGTCGCCGCCCAGGCGTGCATGTCCACCGCGAGCACCGAACCGCCCATGTAGTGGACGTCGTTGTCGTAGCGGTCGTCGGTTGAGCAGACCGTCACGATCGCCTTGAGCGGTTCGGGGGCGAGCGCCGCGACCTGGAGGCTGTTGAAGCCGCCCCACGAGATGCCGAACATGCCGACCTTGCCGGTGCACCAGGCCTGCCCGGCCAGCCAGTTGACGACCGCGACCCCGTCGGCCAGCTCCGTGGCGTCGTACTCGTCGCCGGGCAGCCCCTCCGAGCAGCCGTGCCCGCGCACGTCGACGCGTACCGAGGCATAGCCGTGCCCCGCGTACCAGGGATGGCGTTGCCAGTCGCGCGGCGCCGTCCAGTCGGTGAGCCGGTAGGGGAGGTATTCGAGCAGCGCGGGGACGGGCTCCTCGGTGACCGGGCGCCAGACGCGCGCGTACAGCAAGGTGCCGTCCGGCAGCGGGATCCGGACATCCTCGCGCCGGGTCTCGTAGGGAAATGCGGTGCGGATGTGCATGGCGGCAACCTCAGTGGACGGGGTGCATGGTGCGCTTGAGCCAGGGGGCGGCGAGGATCACGGCGACGCCGACGGCCACGGCGAGGGCGCCGTTCACGCCGAAGTACGCGGGGTTGGAGACCTTTCCGTACACCTTCACGGTCTGCGCCTGGATGCCGTTGGCCAGGGCCAGGGAGAGGAACCAGAGCGACATCGTCTGGCTGGCGAAGGCGCGGGGGGCGAGTTTGGTGGTGGCCGACATGCCGGAGGTTTCGAGCAGGACGTCACCGAGGCCGAGCAGCAGATACGAGCCGACGATCCACCAGACCGCCATCCGGTACGTGTCGGTGGGATGGCCCGACGTGGCCGGGACCATCAGCAGGAACGAGAGCCCGCCCAGGACCACGCCGAAGGCGATCTTGTTGGAGGCGTGCGGCTGGCGCGGCCCCGTGCGGGCCCACACGGCGGCCACCACCGGCGCGAGCGCCACCTCGAACGCGCCCAGCGCGGAGGCGTACCAGCCGGCCGGGAAGTGGAAGCCGAGGATGCTCGTCTCGGCGTTGGCGGAGGCGAGCAGCACGGCGAGCGCCGCGATCACCAGGGCGCCCAGCACCATCAGGCGGACCGCGCGGCGCATGCCCTCGGGCGGCAGGGCGAAGCCGGCGTCACGGCGCTCGTCGTCGGTGCGGTAGAGCTTGCCGACCATGGAGGCGACGTTGGGCTTGAGCAGTCCGGTGCCGGCGCTGATCAGACCGAGCCCGGCCCAGGTCGCCGCTGGCGCGGGCAGGATCGCCTGCATGCCGAGGAACGAGAAGCGCTCCCAGACCTCCAGGCCGGAGAGGGTGAGCAGCCCGCGGGGCTGGCCGAAAATGGCGTGATCGTCCTGCGGAGGCGGTTGGTCCGCGGCCGATTCTTCAGGGGCGTCAGCCATTGTTCCGGACAAAGGGTTCACTCCTGACCGTATGAGCTGATCAAGAACATACCGGGGTCCATGGGGCCGCGCGCGAGCGGTGACGGGAAGGCGCCCATGGTGATCGAACAGCGACCCGATACGCTGACTTGAGTGAAGGCAGCGACACATCGACAATCCGTGTGATCGTCAGCAGACAGGAGTACCCCTCGTGACCGTCGTCGGGCCGTTCGGGCTGAGCGTGCGGGACCAGGCACTTGAAGCCGATGTCCAGACCGGATTGGCAGCTGTCGAGGCGGGACTGCTCGATGCCACCAAGAGTGAGGTCCCGTTCATCACGGAGGCCGCACAGCACCTCATCCGTGCAGGTGGCAAACGATTCCGCCCGCTGATCGTGATGCTGGCCGCCCAGTTCGGCGATCCCTACGCGCCGGGCGTGGTGCCCTCCGCCGTGGTCGTCGAGCTCACCCACCTCGCGACGCTGTACCACGACGACGTGATGGACGAGGCCGATGTGCGGCGCGGCGTGGACAGCGCCAACGCCCGCTGGGGCAACTCCGTCGCGGTCCTCACGGGTGATTTCCTCTTCGCACGCGCCTCGCACATACTGGCGGATCTCGGTCCCGAGGCCGTCCGTATTCAGGCCGAGGCGTTCGAACGGCTCGTCACCGGCCAGATCCTGGAGACCGCGGGCCCCCGCGACGGGCGCGACCCGGTCGACCACTACCTCGACGTGCTCTCCGGCAAGACCGGTTCGCTGGTCGCCGTCTCCGGCCGGTTCGGCGCGATGATGTCCGGCGCCGAGGAGTCGGTCGTCGACATCCTCACGCAGTACGGCGAGCGCCTGGGCACCGCCTTCCAGCTCGCCGACGACGTCCTGGACATCGCCAGCGACTCGCACGAGTCCGGCAAGACCCCCGGCACCGACCTGCGCGAGGGCATCCCCACGCTGCCGGTCCTGCATCTGCGGGCGCAGGCCGCCAGGGAGGGCCGCCCGGAGGACCTGGAGCTCGTGGCGCTGCTCGACGGCGACCTCAGCGACGACGCGCGGCACGCGGAGGTGCTGCGCAGGCTGCGCGTCCACCCCGCCCTTGAGCAGGCGCGCCGGGACACCGTCCGGTACGCCGAGGAGGCGCGGGCCACGCTGGCGCCGCTGCCCTCGGGATACGCGAAGTCCGCGCTCGAAGAGCTCTGCGACGCGGTCGTGCACCGCGCCGGCTGAGGCCGGGCCGCCGCCTCGGGACGAGGTGCGCTCCGTCGTCCCCTACTGGTTGGGGGAGCCGGCTCGGGGTTTCGTCATCCCAGAGAGGTACGTGAGGTTGCTCCCGGGGGCTGACGCGCCGAGCCGGTCATTTTGGTCAGATGGGGAGCACCACTCCTGACCAATTCGGGTGAGAATGGCGGCGCGGGGTGGAACTGAGCACGACGGACGGACGCCGCCGACCACGGAGGTAGGGCACACATGGCACCGAACGACAGCGCACAGGCCACCGGCGAGGCCAAGGAGCCCGGCGCGGGCCGACGGAAGGCGACGCGCTATCTGGTCCCGATCGGGGTGGCGGGAGTCGCGGCGGCGACCATCGGGCTCGTCCCGGCGCTCGCCGCGTCCGGTGACCCCAGTCTGCCGAAGATCAGCGCACAGCAGCTCATCGAGAAGATGGCCGCGTCGGACACGCAGCAGCTCTCCGGCACGATGAAGATCAGCACCGACCTGGGCCTGCCCGGGCTCGGCAGCCTCGGCGCGTTCGCCCCCAAGGGCGGCGGCTCGGACAAGTCGGCCGCCCCGGAGGCGAAGCTCACCGAGCTGGCCTCGGGCACCCACACCCTGCGCATCGCGGCCGACGGCCCCGACCGCCAGAAGGTGTCGATCCTGGAGGGCGCGGCCGAGTACAGCCTGATCCATAACGGCGACGACGTCTGGGCGTACGACAGCGCGTCCAACCAGGCGTACCACTCGCAGCGGGGCGCGGCCGGCGCGGGCAAGGAGCACGGTCGCAAGGCGCCGGGCGAGGGGGTGCCGACCACGCCGAAGGCGCTGGCCGACGAGTTCCTTAAGAACGTCGACCCCACCACCGCGGTGTCGGTCGACGGCACGGCGCAGATCGCCGGGCGCGACGCGTACCAGCTCCTGATCAAGCCCAAGCAGTCCGGTTCGACGATCGGCTCGGTCCGCATAGCGGTGGACGCCAAGACGGGTGTGCCGCTCAAGTTCACGCTCTCGCCGAGCGCGGGCGGCAAGGCGGTGGTCGACGCGGGCTTCACCAAGGTCGACTTCTCGAAGCCGTCCGCGAGCACCTTCACGTTCAGCCCGCCCAAGGGCGCCAAGGTCACCGAGGACGACGGCAAGCAGGAGCGGTCGCACAAGGCCGAACAGGGCCTGCCCGGTGGCCTCGGGAGCTTCGGTGACGCCAAGAACGCGAAGAACAGCAAGGTGATCGGCGAGGGCTGGACCGCCATCGCCGCGTTCGACACCGGCGGCAAGGGCATCCCGAAGGCGGATGAGTCCAAGGGCGGCGGCGACGCCCAGAAGTTCCTGGACTCCCTCGGCACCAAGGTCTCCGGGAAGTTCGGCAACGGCACGGTCTTCACGACGCGCCTGGTCAACGCCCTGATCACGGACAACGGCACGGTGTACGTGGGCGCGGTGACCAAGGACGCGCTGGTCGCGGCGGCCAACTCGGGCCGGTAGCAAGGCAGTTGGACCCGGGCGCGCGATAGGCGCCCGGGTCCGTATGCAAGGGGGCGGGGGCGCCGGGAACGGAGCACGGCCTCGGGCAGCACGGCGGGAAGGGGCGGGGTGGGGAACAGTTCAGCGGCCATCGAGACGCGAGGCCTCAGCAAGCGGTACCGCGGCGGGCAGTTGGCCGTGAACGGGCTGGACCTCACGGTCCCCCGCGGCAGCGTCTTCGGCTTCCTCGGCCCCAACGGCTCGGGCAAGACGACCACCATCCGGATGCTGATGGGCCTCATCGAGCCGACCTCCGGCAGCGCACGGCTCCTGGGCAGCCCCATGCCGGCGGCCGCCCGAACCGTCCTGCCCAGGGTGGGCGCCCTGATCGAGGGCCCCGCCCTGTACGGCTTTCTGTCCGGCCGGGACAACCTGCTGCGGTACGACGCGGCCGACCCCACCGCCGACCCGCGCACCCGCGCCGCGCGGGTGACGACCGCCCTGGACCGGGTGGGCCTCACCTCGGCCGCGGGCAAGAAGGCCCGGGCGTACTCGCTGGGCATGAAGCAGCGCCTGGGCCTGGCGGCGGCCCTGCTCCAGCGCCGGGAGCTGCTCGTCCTGGACGAGCCGACGAACGGGCTCGACCCGCAGGGCATGAGGGAAATCCGCTCCCTGATCAGGGAGTTGGCCAAGGACGGGACGACCGTGTTCCTCTCCTCGCACCTCCTCGACGAGATCGAGCAGGTCTGCTCGCACGCCGCCGTGATGAACCAGGGCCGGCTCGTCGTCCAGGGCGAGGTGGCCGAGCTCGCCGCGAACGCGCGCGGCCGGCTCGCGGTGACCACCCCCGACCCGCAGGCCGCGGCCCGCCTCCTCAAGGAGCGGGGGATCGCCGATGTGACGGTCGTCGGCGAGGACCGCGTAACGGCCGAACTGCCGCCCGACGACGTGGAGTTGGCGGACCTCAACGCCGAGCTGGTACGGGCCGGGGTGCGGGTGCGCGGCTTCGTGGCCGAGCGGGCCTCCCTGGAGGACGCCTTCGTCGCACTGACCGGGGAGGGTTTCGATGTCGCGGGCTGAAGCCATGGACGAGACGCGGCGCGGCCCGGAGCCCGCGCCCGCGCGGGAGCCGAGCCTCCTGTGGTCGCTGGGCCTCTTCCGCTCCGAGCTGGTCACGGTGGTGCGCCGCTGGCGCACGCTCGCCCTGCTCGGGGTGCTGGCCGCGGTGCCGGTCCTGATCGGCATCGCGGTGAAGATCGACACGCGTGGCGGCGGGGGAGGCGGCGACGGCGGGGGCGGCGGCCCCGCGTTCATCACGCAGATCACCAACAACGGCCTCTTCCTCGTCTTCGCGGCCCTCGCGGCCACCCTGCCGGTGTTCCTGCCGATGGCGGTCGGGGTGGTGGCCGGTGACGCGATGGCGGGCGAGGCGGCCTCGGGCACCCTGCGCTATCTGCTGGTCGCTCCGGCGGGCCGCACCCGGTTGCTGCTCGCCAAGTACGCCTCGGTGCTCGCCTTCTGTCTGGTGGCCACGCTCGTGGTGGCGGCCTCGGCGCTCGCGGTCGGCGCGCTGCTCTTCCCGCTCGGCGACGTCACCACGATCTCCGGTACGCGGATCTCGTTCGGCGACGGGTTGCTGCGGGCCGTGATGATCGCGGGCGTGGTGGCGGTCTCGCTGTCCGGGATGGCCGCGCTCGGGCTCTTCGTCTCGACCCTGACCAACAGCGGGATCGCGGCGATGGCCTCGACCGTCGGACTGCTGATCACGGTCCAGATCCTGGGCCAGATACCGCAGTTGCACGCGATCGCGCCGTATCTCTTCCCGCACTACTGGCTGTCCTTCGCGGACGTCCTGCGCGAGCCGGTCTACTGGGACCAGCTGGTGAAGAACTTCGAGCTCCAGGCCCTGTATGTGGCGGTCTTCGGCTCCGCGGCCTGGGCCCGCTTCACGACGAAGGACATCACGGCGTGAGGACGAGCGGCGGGGAGCTCGGCGACAATCGGAACGGAGCGGTCGTGCGAGCCCACCCCCGTGACAGCTCGACACGACACGTTCCGTTTCCTGTGCCATTGTTGGAGCCACAGCCCCAGGCTGTCAATCCGGTTCCGGGTGTACTCGTAGAGTGAGGACATGATCACCTCGTCCGAATCCGCGCCGGACCCCAGGCGCCGCAGCGAGAAATCGCGTCGAGCGACGCTCGTGGCCGCGCTCGAACTGTGTGCGGAGAACGGATACAGCAAGGTCACCATCGAGGCCATCGCGGCCCGGGCGGGCGTGAGCAAGAAGACGATCTACCGCTGGTGGCCGACGAAGGGCGCGGTCCTGCTCGACGCGGTGACCGAACAGGTGGTCAGTGACACGACGTTCCCCGACACCGGAGACATCGACGTCGATCTGTGCACCCATATCGGCAGCCTGGTGAAGGTGTTCACCGCGCCGGTGGCGGGGGCCGCGTACACCGGGATCCTCGCCGAGCTGTTGCACGACGAGCAGTTGGCGAAGGCGGTCAACGAAGAACTCGTCATCCCGCGCGTCGCGTTGGTCTACGAGCGGATGCGGCGCGCCCAGGAGCAGGGCCAACTGCCCCTGGACATCGACCTTCCGCTGGCCGTGGAGATGCTCTACGGCCCGCTGTACTACCGTCACGCGCTGGGCCGGCCGCTGCACGAGCCGCAGCGCATCGAAGAGCTGGTGGCCTACGTCATGCGAGGGCTGCGGGCTTCGGCGTCGAGCTGAAGAACGTCTTGGCGCGGGCGGCGGCCTCGGTGTCCTGCGCGATCTCGCCGGGCCGGACGCCGCTGCCGAGCAGCACCCCGCCCCAGTTCATCTTCATGTACCGGGCCGAGTGGCGCAGGGTTCCCACCAGCGGGTCGGCCGCCGAGTGGTCGGGGTCGGCGAGCGCGGTCACGCCCCACAGGGTGCGGCCCGCCATGCGCTGCGCGAAGTCGAGCCCGGGGGTGTAGAGCCAGTTCACCCAGTGGTCGAGGTAGTGCTTGACCGGGGTGCTGACGCTGTACCAGTACAGCGGCGAGGCGATCACCAGATCGGTGGCGGCCAGCGTCGCGTCGAGCAGGGTCGCCGCGTCCCCGGTGGGGGCGGGCCGGTCGCGCTCCTCGGTGTGGCGCCCGTCGCGGAACCCGGGGAGTTCGAGGTCGACGAGGCGCAGCCAGCGCGCGCTGTCACCCTCGGGAAGCTGCTCCGCGGCCTGCCGGGCGAGCGTCTCGGTGTTGCCGCCGCTGCGCGTACTGCCCAGCAGGAAAAGGAAGTTGCGGGCCATGGTCCCCTCCGTACGTAACCCAAAGGCGTATGCGTGTGCAGTATATGCACACGCATACGGATGGCGGCAGGGGTTGTTCGGCGATCCGGGGGGCTTCTCCGGGCGGGTGCCCGCGCCGTGGTGACGCGGGCACCTCGTCTCCTCGGGCCGCCGTCAGAAGGTGAGCTTCCAGCTGTTGAGGTAGCCGGTGTCCTGCGGGCCCTTGTCCTGGATCCGCAGCTTCCAGGTGCCGTTGGCCGTCTCCGACGAGGCGTTCACGGTGTACGTGGTGTCGATGTTGGGCGTGGAGTCGGACGACGAGTTGTGCAGCCGGTAGGCCCGCCCGCTCGGCCCGAGCAGGTCGATCACCAGGTCACCGCTGTAGGTGTGGACGATGTTCACGGCCACCTTGAGCGCGGAGGGCGCGTTGCCGGTGCGGTCCGCGACGGTGATCGAGGACGTCACCGCCGGGGCCGGCGAGTCCGGGATGGCGAGGTCCGTGGTGTTCTCGTACGAGCCGCCCGGGTCGGGCGGGGTGGTGCCCCCGGCGGCCAGTTGCCACAGGGCGTACGCGATGGCGTCGCTGTTGTGGTCGAGCGCGGTGGTGTCGATGTTGGCGCTCGTGTCGCAGGAGGCGTGGTAGCAGGCGTCGAACTCCTGGCCCGCCGAACCGCCCCACTTCTGCGCCTGGGCGGACGTCTTGGTGTAGTCGGCGCCGGAGAAGAGCCCGCCGACGGGGATGCCCGCGTTCTTGAACGGAGCGTGGTCGGACCGGCCGTCACCCTCGGTCTCGATCTCGGTCGGGATGGAGAGGGTGGCGAAGTAGTCCTTGAAGACCTTCTCCAGGGTGGAGTCGTCGTCGTAGACGAAGTAGCCCGGGTTCGGCGAGCCGATCATGTCGAAGTTCAGATACCCGGAGATCTTCGAACGGTCCGCCGACGCAAGGGAGTTGACGTAGTACTTGGACCCGACCATGCCCAGCTCCTCGGCGCCCCACCAGGCGAACCGCAGATGCTTGTCGGGCTTGAGCTGGGCCCGCGACACGGCGAGCGCGGTCTCCAGGATGCCGGCCGACCCGGATCCGTTGTCGTTGATGCCGGGCCCCGCCGTGACCGAGTCGAGGTGCGCGCCCGCCATCACCGTGCGCGAGGTGTCGCCGCCCGGCCAGTCGGCGATCAGGTTGTAGCCGGTGGCGCCGGAGGAGCTGAACTGCTGGACGGAGGTGGTGAATCCGGCGGAGTCCAGCTTGCCCTTGACGTAGTCGAGCGAGGCCTTGTAGCCGGAGCGGCCGTGGGCGCGGTTGCCGCCGTTGGCGTTGGCTATCTGCTGGAGCTGGGCGAGGTGCGCCTTGACGTTGGCGACGGGTATGTCGGGGGCGGCTGCGATGGTGGTGGCGGCCGGGGTTGTGGTCGCGGCTGCCGGTGCGGGCGCCGCGTGGACGGCCGGGGCGAGCAGGCCGAGCGTCAGTGCGGCCGTGGCCAGCGCGGCGCCGGCGGCGAGCGGACGTGGGGGGATCGAGCGGTGCATGGGGGGCTCCGGGTTCCGTTCGGGGATGGGACGGAAACGCGAGCCCGATGGTCAAGGAGAGGTCGAGGGGGCGTCAAGAACGTAAATCGGCCACGGGTGTTCGGATGTCGAACGTGCTGGGCGGATTACGGGGCGGACAACTGCCGCCAAACGCCTAGTGCACGCAGAACTCGTTGCCCTCGGGGTCGGCCATGACGGTGAACTCCCCACCCGCTTCCCTCACATGACGCAGTACGGACGCCCCCAGGCCGGTGAGGCGGGTGACCTCCGCCTCTCGTTCGCCCGGGGCGGCGTGGACGTCGATGTGCAGCCGGTTCTTGACCGTCTTGGCCTCCGGAACCCGCTGGAACAGGATGCGCCGGCCGAGCCCCGTGCCGCTCTCGGGGTCGTAGGAGTCGTCCGGATGCCGGACGGCGACCAGATCTCGAAAGGCGGTCCGGCCGCCGTGTTCGAGGGTGAGTTCCTCCCCGATCGCGCCCGCGGCGCGCAGCCGGCCGATCAGGAGGCTGTTGTCCTCGGTCTCGTAACCGAGGGCGGCGGCCCAGAAGTCGGCCTGGGTGTGCGGGTCGGCGGCGTCGACGACGAGTTTCCAGTGCAGGGTCATGTGTTCGTTTATAGCGGGACGGGGGCGAGGGGGCGCCCTGGACGGCCCCCTCGCCCCCACGGGCGGGTGCGGTCAGCTCACTGGCGTACCGCGGCGCAGCTCCAGCCGGTCACCCGCGAAGGAGGACCGGAAGCGGCGGTCGTGCGAGACCACGACGACCGCGCCCGGAAAGTCGGCCAGCGCCTGCTCGACCTCCTCGACCAGGGCGAGCGACACGTGGTTCGTCGGCTCGTCCAGTACGAGGAGATCGGCGGGGCGGGTCACCAGGCGGGCCAGTTCGAGCCGCCGTCGCTGGCCGACCGAGAGCTCCGCGACCGGCACCGCCAGGTCCTCCTCGCGGAACAGACCGAGCGCGAGCAGCTCGTCGGCGCACTCCTCCGGAAGCCCGGTACGCCCCGACGCGTACGCGTCGAGCAGGGAGAGGCGCGGGGCCGTGTCGGGGCTCAACTCCTGGGCCAGATAGCCGATATGAGGGCTGGTGCGCTGGACCCGGCCCGCGTCCGGGGCGAGGTCGCCGGCGAGGACGCGGAGCAACGTGGTCTTGCCCGCGCCGTTGGGGCCCGACACGAGGAGGCGCCGGCCGGGCTCGATGGCGAGGGCGGGCACGTGGAGACGATCGCCGACCTTCACCCCGGTCAGCTCCACGAGGGGGACGGCGGCGGCCGGGGTGGGGGCGGGCGTCGCCGTGGTCAGACGGGCGCGGAACCTCAGGGGCGGCGCGGGGGCCGCCACCGGCTCGCGCTCCAACTGCTCCACGCGCCTCCTCGCCGCCCGCACGCGGCCGGACAGCTTGGCCTCCGAGGACCGGCGGTGCTTGCCGAAGCCCTGGCCGGGGTCCCCGCCGGTGGCGACGAGGCGCTGCCCGGCGGCCGCGACCAGCTCCCGGGTACGGGCCAGCTCCGCGCGCCACTCCTGGTGCGCGAGCTCCCTACGGCGCCGTGCGGCCGCCCGCGCGGTGCGGTAACCGGCCCAGCCGTCGCCGTACCGGACGACCGTGCGCAGCTCCCGGTCCACCTCCAGGATCGTCGTCGAGACACGTTCGAGGAACGCGCGGTCGTGGGTGACCACCACCAATGTGCCCCGGTGGGCGCGGAGTTGGTCCGCCAGCCAGTCGGTGGCCTGCCGGTCCAGATGGTTCGTCGGCTCGTCGAGCAGCAGCAGCTCGGGGGCGGCGGCCAGGACGCAGGCCAGTGCGAGGCGGGACCGCTCGCCGCCGGAGAGCGAGCCGAGTGTGCGGTCGTGGGTCACGTGGGCGAGGCCGAGGGTGTGCAGGGCGGCGGTGGTGCGGGCTTCCGCGCGGTAGCCGTCGCGGTTCTCGTACGCGGTCAACAGGGCGCCGTAGGTGGCCAGCTCGGAGGGGGTGCCGGTGCTGGTGTCGGTGTCGGCCAGCTGGGACTCGGCGGCGCGGATGGCCGCCTCCAGGGCGCGCAGGTCGGCCAG
Organism: Streptomyces hundungensis; assembly: GCF_003627815.1. NCBI lineage: Bacteria > Bacillati > Actinomycetota > Actinomycetes > Kitasatosporales > Streptomycetaceae > Streptomyces > Streptomyces hundungensis. The sequence continues at coordinate 3,663,127 of NZ_CP032698.1, read as the reverse complement.
TGCCAGGTCCACGGCGTCCTGGACCGTACGGTCCGGGGCGAGGCCGAGCGTCTGGGTGAGGTGGCCGATGCCGCCGGGGAAGACGGCGGTGACCTCCCCGGTGTCGGGCCGCTCCACGCCGGCCATCAGACGCAGCAGGGTCGACTTGCCGGAGCCGTTCTCGCCGATGACGGCGGCCTTTTCGCCCGGGCGGACGGTGAGGGTGACCTGGTCCAGTACGGGGTGGCCGCGGTATGCCTTGGCGGCGGCGGTGAGGGTCAGCTGGGACGGGGTCCGGGTGTGGTCTCGGGCGTCGGTTCGGGTGTGCGAGGGCATGGTTGGTCCCTGGGGGTGCTCGGTATGGGGTCCTCCTGGTGGGGGTGCGGGGCGGCCGGGGCCGCGGTGGGGTGGGTCAGCGGAAGAAGTAGTACGAGTACGAGTACGGGGGCATGGGGGCAGGCTAGCGGGGCGTGGGTGCGGGCTGCCTCCCCTTTCCGGGGGCCTTGCCCACCCACCCACCCGTGACGGGGGTTGAACGGTCCCGGCCCCCTGGGGCTCCGCCCCAGCCCCACGGGTTTGCCCACCCACCCACCCGTGCAGGGGGTTGAACGGTCCAGCCCCTGGGGCTCCGCCCCAGACCCCGCCGCGTTTGCCCACCCACCCGCCCGTGACGGGGGTTGGACAGCCCGGGCCCCTGGGGCTCCGCCCCAGACCCCGTATCGCGCCTTAAGGGCGCTCGTCCTCAATCGCCGGACAGGCTGTAGGTGCCCCCGCACCGAGCAGTTAAGGGGCGCGGGGAACTGCGCGACCAGCCACCTGCGGCCCGCAGACGAAAACGGGTTTCCAGGGGCGCGGGGAACTGCGCAAAAGCCACACGGCCCGCACGCCGACAGCGGGTCAGTCCGGGAGGCCCGTTGGTGGGTGGCTGGGTGCCAGCGGGGCCGGCCCCGGCGCGGTGAGGCCCGGGAGGGGCGGCGGCGGGGTCGCACCCTGGACCACCCCCGGCGCGGGCGCCCGTACCGAAGCCGAGGCCCGCCGGCCACCCCGTAGCGCGTCCCACGTCAGGAGCGTCAGGGCCAGCCACACCAGCGCGAAGCCCGCCCACCGCTCCGGCGGCATCGCCTCGTGGAAGTACACGATGCCCAGCAGGAACTGGAAGACCGGGGCCAGGTACTGGAGCAGCCCCAGGGTGGACAGCGGCACCCGGATCGCCGCGCCGCCGAAGCAGATCAGCGGGATCGCGGTCACCACCCCCGTCGCGGCGAGCAGCGCCGCGTGTCCGGCGCCCTCGTTGCCGAAGGTGGCCCGGCCCTGGCCGCCCAGCCACAGCAGATAGCCCAGCGCCGGCAGGAACTGCACGGCGGTCTCGGCGGCCAGGGATTCCAGGCCGCCCAGGTTGACCTTCTTCTTCACCAGGCCGTACGTCGCGAACGAGAACGCCAGCGTCAGCGAGATCCACGGCGGCTGCCCGTACCCCACCGTCAGGACAGTCACGGACGCGGCGCCGATCCCCACCGCGATCCACTGGGCCCGCCGAAGCCGCTCCTTGAGGATCAGCACGCCCATCGCGATGGTGACGAGCGGGTTGATGAAGTAGCCCAGGGACGCCTCCACCACATGGCCGGAGTTGACCGACCAGATGTACACGCCCCAGTTCACCGTGATCACCACGGCCGCCAGGGCTATCAGGCCGAGTTTGCGCGGCTGGCGGACCAGTGCGCCGATCCACGCCCAGCGGCCCATCACAAGGAGCACGATCGCCACCAGGCCGAGCGACCACACCATGCGGTGGGCCAGGATCTCGATCGCGTCGGCCGGCTTGAGCAGGGGCCAGAACAGGGGGACGAGCCCCCACATCCCGTACGCGCCGATCCCGTACAGCAGTCCGGCCCGCTGTTGTCCCGCCGAGTCCTTGGCCACTGGCCCTCCCTGTGCGCGCGCTCCACCAGAAGGTAGCGCCGGAGGGGCCGACGTGTCATGTCCGTATCGGGATACGGTACTGACGCCTCAAGCGCTCAAGCGCTCAACGGCGGGCGCGGCGCTTAGGCCGACGCGGACACCGCCTCCCGCACCGAGAGCGACAGCGGGGTCGTCGGGCGGCCGATCAGGCGGGACAGGTCGCCCGACGTGCCGGCCAGACGGCCCCGCGCTATGGCGAGGTCCACGTCCACCAGGATCTCCGCGAAGGGGGCGGGCACGCCCGCGTCGGTCAGGACCGCGAGGTGCGCCTCCGGGGTGAGCGGGCGGTAGGCGATGGGCTTGCCCGAGGCCGCCGCGACCTCAGCCGCGTACTCCGTGAAGGACCAAGCCACGTCCCCGCTCAGCTCGTATGCGCGGCCCAGGTGGCCCTCGCCGGTCAGCACCTCGGCCGCGGCCGCCGCGTAGTCGGCCCGGGCCGCCGAGGCCACCCGGCCCTCACCCGCGTTGGACAGGACCGCGCCGTGCGCCAGGACCGGCGCGAGGTTGGCGGTGTAGTTCTCCGTGTACCAGCCGTTGCGCAGGAACGTGTACGGCAGCCCCGACTCCAGGACGATCCGCTCGGTCTCCCGGTGTTCGTCCGCCAGCGCGAAGTCGGCGTCCGGGCCGCCCAGAACGCCGGTGTAGGCGAGCTGCGCCACGCCCGCGGCCTTCGCCGCCTCGATCACCGCGGTGTGCTGCGGCACCCGCTGCCCGACCTCGCTCCCCGAGATCAGCAGCACCCGGTCGCCCGCCCGGAAGGCCCCGGCGAGGGTGGCGGGCTCGCTGTAGTCGGCGATGCGGAGCTCCACGCCCCGGGCGGCGAGCCCGGCGGCCTTCTCCTTGTCCCGTACGAGCGCGACGATCTCGCTCGCGGGCACCCGCGCGAGCAGCTCCTCGACGACGAGACGGCCGAGGGATCCGGTGGCTCCGGTGACGACGATGCTCATGGGGAGGCTCCTTCTGGTTGGTGTCTGCCAGGTTGTCCGCTGGTTGTTCTGCCGGTCTTCGGCTGGTTGTCCTGGCTACTCCTGCCACCCTACGGATAGCGCTAACTCGGCGAAAGTACCCACTTTGAAGTAAGGTACTTGCATGGGAGTAAGTGAGCGGGACGGCCGGGGTGCGCGTGAGGAGCGGCGGGAGGCCATGTGCCCGCACCGGCTCGTGCTGGAGCACGTCACCAGCCGCTGGGGCGTCCTGGTTCTGGACGCGCTGCTCGACCGGCCGTACCGGTTCAGCGAGCTGCGGCGCGAGGTCGGCAAGGTCGGCACGGTCAGCGAGAAGATGCTCGCCCAGACCCTGCGGACGCTGGAGCGCGACGGCTTCGTACACCGCGACGCCAAGCCGGTGATCCCGCCGCGCGTCGACTACTCGATCACCGAGCTCGGGCGCGAGGCCGCCGAGCAGGTGCGGGCCCTTGCCCGCTGGACCGGGGCGCGGATGGCCGATGTGCAGCGCGCCCGGGCCGCCTATGACGCGGCGCGCGAGACGTCAACTGCCGTGTAGCGCCGCCGAGTTGGTGTGATGGGTGAAACGCGCAGGCCCGGCCGGGGTCCTTGGAGGACCTCCCGGCCGGGCATGCGGCGCGTGGGGTGGACCGGGGTCAGCCGACGACCGTCCAGGTGTCCTTGCCCGCCAGCAGCGCGGCCAGGTCGCCCTTTCCGTTCTGCTCGATCGCGGTGTCCAGCTGGTCGGCCATCAAGGTGTCGTACACCGGGCGGTCGACGGAGCGGAACACACCGATCGGGGTGTGGTGCAGGGTGTCGGGGTCGGCGAGGCGGGAGAGCGCGAACGCCGTGGTGGGCGAGGCGTTGTGCGCGTCGTGGACCAGGATGTCCGCCTCGTTCTCCGCGGTGACCGGGACGACCACGAGGTCGCCGGTGGCCGGGTCGCGGACCACGCCCTTGGCGGCGTCCGCGCCGAAACGGATCGGCTGCCCGTGCTCCAGGCGGATCACGGCCTCCTCCGCCTGGTCCTTGTCCTTGAGGGCCTCGAAGGCGCCGTCGTTGAAGATGTTGCAGTTCTGGTAGATCTCCACCAGGGCGGTACCGGGGTGCTCGGCCGCCTGGCGCAGCACCTCGGTGAGGTGCTTGCGGTCGGAGTCCACGGTCCGCGCCACGAACGAGGCCTCGGCGCCGATGGCGAGGGAGACCGGGTTGAAGGGCGCGTCCAGGGAGCCCATCGGCGTCGACTTGGTGATCTTGCCGACCTCGGAGGTGGGCGAGTACTGGCCCTTGGTCAGGCCGTAGATACGGTTGTTGAACAGCAGGATCTTCAAGTTGACGTTGCGGCGCAGGGCGTGGATGAGGTGGTTGCCGCCGATCGACAGCGCGTCGCCGTCACCGGTCACCACCCACACGCTCAAGTCCCGCCGCGAGGAGGCGAGCCCGGTCGCGATGGCCGGGGCCCGGCCGTGGATGGAGTGCATCCCGTACGTGTTCATGTAGTACGGGAAGCGGGAGGAGCAGCCGATGCCGGAGACGAAGACGATGTTCTCCTTGGCCAGGCCGAGCTCGGGCATGAAGCCCTGCACGGCGGCCAGGATCGCGTAGTCACCGCACCCCGGGCACCAGCGCACTTCCTGGTCGGACTTGAAGTCCTTCATGGACTGCTTGCCCTCGGCCTTGGGGACCAGCTGCAAGAGCTCGTTCGCATTAGGCATGGATGGCCTCCTTGAGAACCGTGGCGAGCTGCTCGGCCTTGAACGGCATGCCGTTGACCTGGTTGTAGGAGTGGGCGTCGACCAGGTACTTGGCGCGGATCAGGGTGGCGAGCTGGCCGAGGTTCATCTCCGGCACGACGACCTTGTCGTAGCGCGCCAGGATCTCGCCGAGGTTCTTCGGGAAGGGGTTGATGTGGCGCAGATGCGCCTGGGCGATGGGTTCGCCCTGGGCGCGGAGGCGGCGTACCGCGGCGGTGATGGGGCCATACGTCGAGCCCCAGCCGAGCACGAGGGTGCGGGCGCCGTCGGGGTCGTCCACGCTCACATCGGGGACCTCGACGCCGTCGATCTTGGCCTGGCGGATGCGGACCATGAAGTCGTGGTTGGCCGGGTCGTAGGAGATGTTGCCCGTGCCGTCCTGCTTCTCGATGCCGCCGATCCGGTGCTCGAGCCCCGGCGTGCCGGGCACCGCCCAGGGGCGTGCCAGGGTGTGCGGGTCCCGCTTGTAGGGCCAGAACACCTCGGTGCCGTCGGCCAGCGTGTGGTTGGGCCCGGTGGTGAACTGCACGCGCAGATCGGGGAGTTCGTCGATCTCCGGCACCCGCCATGGCTCGGAGCCGTTGGCGAGGTAGCCGTCGGAGAGCAGGAAGACCGGGGTGCGGTAGGCCAGCGCGATCCGGGCCGCGTCCATCGCCGCGTCGAAGCAGTCCGCGGGTGTCCTCGGCGCGACCACCGGGACCGGTGCCTCGCCGTTGCGCCCGTACATCGCCTGGAGCAGGTCGGCCTGCTCGGTCTTGGTCGGCAGGCCCGTCGAGGGGCCGCCGCGCTGGATGTCCACGATCAGGAGCGGCAGCTCCAGGGAGACCGCGAGCCCGATCGCCTCGGACTTCAGCGCCACGCCCGGGCCCGAGGTGGTGGTGACGGCGAGCGAGCCGCCGAACGCCGCGCCCAGGGCCGCGCCGATCCCGGCGATCTCGTCCTCCGCCTGGAAGGTGCGCACCCCGAAGTTCTTGTGCCGCGACAGCTCGTGCAGGATGTCCGAGGCCGGCGTGATCGGGTACGAGCCCAAGTACAGCGGCAGGTCCGCCTGTTGGGCCGCCGCGATCAGTCCGTACGACAGCGCCAGGTTCCCGGAGATGTTGCGGTACGTGCCCGCGGGGAACGCCTTGGTGGCGGGGGCGACCTCGTAGGAGACCGCGAAGTCCTCGGTGGTCTCGCCGAAGTTCCACCCCGCGCGGAACGCCGCGACGTTGGCCTCGGCGATCTCGGGCTTCTTCGCGAACTTGGCCCGCAGGAACTTCTCCGTGCCCTCGGTGGGCCGGTGGTACATCCAGGAGAGCAGGCCAAGGGCGAACATGTTCTTCGAGCGCTCGGCCTCCTTGCGGGAGAGACCGAACTCCTTGAGCGCCTCGATCGTCAGCGTCGTCAACGGCACCGGGTGCACGTTGTACGCCGACAGCGAGCCGTCCTCCAGGGGAGAGGTGTCGTAGCCGACCTTGGCCATCGCGCGCTTGGCGAACTCGTCCGTGTTCACGATGATCTCGGCGCCGCGCGGCACGTCCGCCAGGTTCGCCTTCAGTGCCGCCGGGTTCATCGCCACCAGGACGTTCGGCGCGTCGCCCGGCGTCAGGATGTCGTGATCGGCGAAGTGGAGCTGGAAGCTCGACACGCCCGGCAGTGTTCCGGCAGGCGCCCGGATCTCGGCCGGGAAGTTCGGCAGCGTCGACAAGTCGTTTCCGAACGTCGCCGTCTCCGACGTGAACCGGTCACCGGTGAGCTGCATGCCGTCGCCCGAGTCACCCGCGAAACGGATGATGACCCGGTCGAGGCGCCTGACTTCCTTCTCGCCGGCGGGCCTGCGCTGCTCCCCGACGACGGCCTCATCGGCTCCGTCGGTCTGCTCGGCTGGGCTACTGACCTGGCTGGTCACTGAACTGGACCTCCCTCGGGCGGGCTGCTCGGGCGCGTCCGGCCGACCGGTAGCGCCAAGGCCCACCCTACGTCGGTAAGGGTCGCCTTCCCTGGACCGCTCATATGGTGGACGCTCTTTTGAGACGCCCTACTGCCCTGTAATGCCACGATGCCTTCGCCCCCCGGCCTCATCTGTCAACACGCCCAGCGATCCTTCTCCGGTTCTGGGTCGCACGTGCCGAAAAAGCCCCGTGAGCGGTGGCTCGATCCGGCCCGGCGACCGAGTTTCGGCCCCGTCGGCTGGGTTCCGCTCGATCCTCGACAGGGTCGCAGATCGTCATGAATTGATGTAGGTCAACACCGCGAGTACGCGACGGTGATCCCCGTCACTCGGCGAGAGTCCCAGCTTCAGGAAGATGTTGCTCACGTGCTTCTCGACGGCGCCGTCGCTGACGACGAGCTGCTTGGCGATCGCCGAGTTCGTCCGCCCCTCCGCCATCAGCCCCAGCACCTCCCGCTCACGCGGGGTCAGATTGGCCAGGACGTCCTGCTTGCGGCTGCGTCCCAGGAGCTGGGCCACGACCTCGGGGTCCAGGGCGGTGCCGCCCTGGGCGACCCGCACCACGGCCTCGACGAACTCCCGCACCTCCGCGACCCGGTCCTTGAGCAGATAGCCCACGCCCCGGCTCGACCCGGCCAGCAGCTCGGTCGCGTACTGCTCCTCGACGTACTGGCTGAGCACCAGGACGCCGATCCCCGGATACAGGGCGCGCAAGTGCACCGCCGCGCGCACGCCCTCGTCGGTGTGGGTCGGCGGCATCCGCACGTCCGCCACCACGACATCGGGCAGCGCGCCCTGGTCGGCGAGCTCCCCCACGGTCTTGACGAGCGCCACCCCGTCGCCGACTCCCGCGACGACGTCGTGGCCCCGGTCGGTCAGCAGCCGGGTCAGGCCCTCCCGAAGCAGTACCGAATCCTCGGCGATGACCACCCGCACCCTGTCCTCCACGACTCTGTAGCCCCCTGGGCCTCGTTGCTCCTCAGGCGCGCACCCGTCGGGCGCGTGCCCCACAGCTCTGCGCAAGCCATGGCGTTGTGCCGATCCAGCATCTCAGCATCCGGCCGGGAATCCGCGTCCGCCAGGCAAAATCCCCCCGACCCCGGGGGTACGGGGGCGAGGGGTGAAGGGGTCGGCGCGAGCACCGCGTGGTGGGGGCGCGACGCACCCGGGCGGGGGGGCCGTCAGGAAGGGGAGGGGCTTCGCCGTGCGGCCGTAAGGGCTAGGCGCGCCACGGCAGTTCGGCCGTGATCGTGGTGGGGCCGCCGGGCGGGGAGTCGACGGCGAGGATTCCGTCCACCGCGTCCAGACGCTCGGCGAGCCCCGCGAGACCCGACCCCGCCGCCGCGTCCGCGCCGCCGCGCCCGTTGTCGGCGACCTGGAGCATCAGCCGGTCGCCGGACCGCCACACATCCACGGTGGCCCGGCTCGCGCCGCTGTGCTTGCTGACGTTCTGGAGGAGTTCGGAGACGGTGAAGTACGCGATGCCCTCGATGGCCGGGACCGGGCGGGCCGGCAGGTCCACCTCCACCTGCACCGGGACCGTGCAGCGCGATGCGACGGAGGACAGGGCCGCGTCCAGGCCGCGGTCGGTGAGGACCGCCGGGTGGATGCCGCGGGCCAGATCGCGCAGCTCCTGGAGGGCGACCTTCACCTCGCCGTGCGCCTCGCCCACCATCCGCGCCGCCGCCTGCGGATCCTCGGTCAGCTTCTCCTTCGCCAGACCCAGGTCCATGGCGAGGGCCACCAGACGGGCCTGCGCGCCGTCGTGCAGATCGCGCTCGATGCGCCGCAGGTCGGCCGCCGAGGTGTCCACCACGACCCCCCGGTCCGACTCCAGCTCGGTGACCCGCTCCTCAAGACGCGACGGGCTGAGCAGCCCCACCACCATCAGCCGGTCCACCGCGGCGAAACCGCGGATCAGCCACGGCGTGACCAGCGTGATGAGCAGGCCCGCCGCAGAGGTCAGGGCGATCTCGCCCGGCGCGTCCAGATAGACCCGGTGGTGGTCGTCCCCGTAGAGCTGGAGGCCGGCCTGGCCCGCGTACATGGGGAAGACCCACCGCCACAGCGGATACGTGAAGAGCGCCCAGCCCGTCGTCCAGAGCGTCAGCGTCGTGCAGAAGGCGGCGATCGCCCACGGGAAGTGGATCACCGAGTACAGCAGGTGGCGCCAGGAGACGCCGCTCTTGAGGACCCCGCCGATCCACGGCATCAGACCGCCGCGCGAGCGCACCGGCCGCGGCTCGGCGATGTCGACCCCGAGCAGCGCCCGCGCCCGGGCCCGCTCCATCACGCCGAACGCCCGGCAGCCCATCAGGGTCACCGCCATCAGCGGGATGCCGATGAAGGTGACAAGGAGACCGGCGCTCAGCGACACCGCGGTCACCGCCCAGCAGAACAGCACGATGCTGATCGGCAGGCTGAGCAGCAGATACCCGAACTCGCGGAAGGTGCGGCCCTCCAACGGCGCGCGCAGCACCGGCGGAACCAGGTGTCGCCGCGGCCCCGCCGACCGCGCCACGCCGTACCCGTGATCGGTGTCCATGCTCATCGCCCTGTCCGTCCCTCGCGTCGATGCGCGGCCCTCGTGGTTGCGAGCCGCCCCCTGTGAACACCAGCTTGGCCTGTGCGGCCGCCCCCGACCATGCGGCCGGTCACCCTCTTCGACCGGGGGTTTTCCCTACCCCCCGGCGCCCTGTCACTCCTGGGGACCCCGGTCGCGCCACGGCAGTTCGGCCGTGACGACGGTCGGGCCGCCGACCGGCGAATCGAGCACGAGCAGCCCGTCCACCGCGCCGAGGCGCTCGGCCAGACCCGCCATGCCGGTCCCGCGGTCGAGGCGCGCGCCGCCCGCGCCGTCGTCCTCGACCTGGATCAGCAGCCGGTCCGCACTGCGCCACACCTCGACCGAGGCGGCCCGCGCCCGGCTGTGCTTGCTGACGTTCTGGAGGAGCTCCGAGACGGTGAAGTACGCGATGCCCTCGATGGCCGGGGCGGGCCGCCCCGGCAGGTCGACCGCGACCTTCACCGGGACGGTGCAACGGGAGGCGACCGAGGACAGGGCCGCGTCCAGGCCCCGGTCGGTGAGGACCGCCGGGTGGATGCCGCGGGCCAGGTCGCGCAGCTCCTGGAGGGCCAGCTTCACCTCGCCGTGCGCCTCGTCGACCATCGCGGCCGCCGTGTCCGGGTCCTCCAGGAGCTTCTCCTTGGCGAGGCCGAGGCCCATGGCGAGGGCCACCAGACGGGCCTGCGCACCGTCGTGCAGATCGCGCTCGATGCGCCGCAGATCGGCGGCGGCGGTGTCGACGACCACACCCCGGTCGGACTCCAGCTCCGCGATCCGCCGCTCCAAGCTGTCGGAGGGCGACAGCAGCGCACGGACCATCACGCGGTCGGCGTTGGTGAGACCCCGCGCGATGAAGCCGAGCACCGGCCACGCCAGGAAGAGGGAGAGCAGGGTGACCGTGAAGGTGAGGATCCCCCAGGGCAGCCGTACGAACTCGTACAGCACATTGCGCCAGGCCACCGGGTCCCGCAGGCTCGTCCACAGCCAGGGGAAGAAACCGCCGTGCTTGCTCGGGCTCGCGGGGATCGGGGTGGGCTCCTCGATCCGCACCCCCAACAGGACCCGGGCGCGGGCGCGTTCGGCCTTGCCGAGCTGGCGCGCGCCGAGCAGGCCGGTGGCGAGCAGGGGCAGACCGACCACGGTCACCGACAGGCCGACGCCGAGCACCACCATCACCACGACGTAGATGAAGCCGATCAACCCCATCGGGAAGTTGCCGAGGAGGTGCGCGACCTCCTTCCAGGTGTCCCGCTCATAGGCGAACCGCACGGCGGGCGGGTCGGCCCGCTCGTCACCGGCGGGGCCGCCCGGCTGTTCTGCTGCGTACCGCTGATGTTCGCGGAGAGTCCTGGTCATGGCGCCAAGCCTGCCGGGCCACGATCGGCGGCGCCATGGGGTGCCGCACCCTCTTGTACGGGGGAAAACCCCACCCCCGTGGCCCACACCGTGAGACACCCCCCAGCAGGGCCTAGACTCCCGTCCGTACACAGCGTCGAACAGGGCGCGACGAGATCATCGAGGCCAGGGAGCGAGGGGCGCGACGTGCCGGAACCGACCGGGCGCCAGATGCCGGTGTTGGCTGCCGACTACTTCCACAGCTATGCGGTCGTCGGCCTGCTCGCCGTGGTCGGCGTGGTGTTCGTCGCCGTGGCCTTCGGGGCCGGGCGGCTGCTGCGACCGGTCGTGCCGACGCCGGAGAAGCTCCTGACGTACGAGTGCGGCGTCGACCCGGTCGGCGAGGGCTGGGCCCACACCCAGGTCCGCTACTACGTCTACGCCTTCCTGTACGTCATCTTCGCCGTCGACTCGATCTTCCTCTTCCCCTGGGCGACCGTCTTCGCGGCGCCGGGTTACGGCGCGGCCACCCTCGTCGAGATGTTCATCTTCCTCGGCTTCCTGGCCGTGGGACTGCTCTACGCATGGAAGAAGGGCGTCCTGGAATGGACGTGACGAGCCCCGGATCCGCGTCGCAGCCCGTGCTGCTGCCCGAGCCGAAGAAGCTGGGCGTGCTCTCGCGCCTGGCCCCCGAGCCGATGAAGGTGGTCCTCAACTGGGGCCGCCGCTACAGCCTGTGGGTCTTCAACTTCGGCCTCGCCTGCTGTGCCATCGAGTTCATCGCGGCCTCCATGGCCCGCCACGACTTCATCCGGCTCGGCGTGATCCCCTTCGCGCCGGGACCGCGCCAGGCCGACCTCATGATCGTCTCCGGCACGGTGACGGACAAGATGGCGCCCGCGGTCAAGCGGCTCTACGAGCAGATGCCCGAGCCCAAGTACGTCATCTCCTTCGGCGCCTGCTCCAACTGCGGCGGCCCGTACTGGGATTCGTACTCGGTGACCAAGGGCGTGGACCAGATCATCCCGGTCGACGTGTACGTGCCCGGCTGCCCGCCCCGGCCCGAGGCGCTGCTCCAGGGCATCCTCAAGCTCCAGGAGAAGATCGCCCGCGAGTCGCTCGGCGAGCGGTACGCGAACGCGGCCACCCCGGCCCAGCTCACCAGCGGGCTGGTCGCCGCCCCGCCCACTCCCGGGGAGGGCCGGGCGTGAGTGCGTACGACAGCCTGCCCGACGGCGTCGCCGAAATCTTCGGCCCGGACGCCACGGCGGAGGAGGCCTACGGGCTGCTCACCGTCGACGTGCCCGCCGACTCCTGGATCGCCGCGCTCCTCACCGCCCGCGACTCGGTGGGCTGCACCTACTTCGACTGGCTGAGCGCGGTCGACGAACCCGGCACAGGCTTCCGGGTCTGCGCCCATGTCGTCGCGCTGGGCGAGGGCCGGGTCCGCCGTCTGCTGGTGCGCACGACCGTCCCGCACGCGGCCCCCGTGCTGCCGTCCGCCATCGACGTGTACGCGGGCGCGGCCTGGCACGAGCGCGAGACCCACGAGATGTTCGGCGTCGACTTCACCGACCACCCGCACCTGGTGCCGCTGCTCCTGCCGGAGAACTTCGAGGGCCACCCCCTGCGCAAGGACTTCGTGCTCGCCGCCCGCGTCGCCAAGGCGTGGCCCGGCGCGAAGGAGCCGGGGGAGTCGGAGCACGGCGGCCCCAAGCGCCGCCAGATGCTCCCGCCCGGCGTCCCCGACCCGAACGAATGGGGCCCCCTCAAGGGCCAGCTCCCCCCCGCCCCGGCCCGCCCGACCCGCACCCCGCGCGCGGCGGGTGCGGGTGCCGGGACCGGTGCCGCCGAACGCCCGGCGCGGCCCGCGGGCGACCGCCCGGTCCGGCGCGCCAGGAGCGTCTCGGAGGGCTCGGCTTCCCAGGCGACCCCGGGGGTCGGTACGGAGAGCGCGCCGAGCCTGGCGACCCCGGCTCCGGCGACCCCGGCTCCGGCGACCCCGGCTCCGGTGGCCCCGGTCACCCCGGAATCCCCGGTGACCCCGGCCACCCCGGCGGTCCAGGCCAGCCCAGAGGTCCCGGAAGCCCCGGTGACCCCGGCCGGCCTGGAAGGGGCGACGGCTCCGGCCGGCGCCGCGGCTCCGGAGCCCACGCCTTCGGAAGCCTCTGCCGTACGCCCCCGGCGCACCCGCACGGCAAGCGAGGGCTCGGCTTCCCAGGCGACGACCCCGGAACCCCCCGAGGGCACGGTCGCCCCTGAGGCACCTGAGGTACCCGGGGCCTCCGAGGCGTCGAACGCCCCGGCCCCTCGTCCCCGGCGGAGCCGAAGTGTGAGCGAGGGGTCCGCCTCGCAGCAGGGTGAGGGCGCGAAAGCGCAGCCCGCCGCGCCGCCCCGGACGCGTAGTTCGGACGCCCCCTGGCACAACCCCCAACCTGCCTTCGCCGACGAGGAGTCCGAGGCCGAAGACGCCCCGGATACCGGAACCGGTGCAGCCGAACCAACCGACCCCGCCGAACCAACTGACCCCGCCGGAGGCGAGCCGCGTGAATGACGCACTCGACGTCGCCCTCAGGCTGGTCGTCGTCTTCGTCGTGTTCCTGGTCCTCCCGCTCGTCGTGGGGCAGACCGAGCACAAGGTGATGGCGCACATGCAGGGCCGGCTCGGCCCGATGTACGCCGGTGGCTTTCACGGCTGGGCCCAACTCGTCGCGGACGGCGTGAAGTTCGCCCAGAAGGAGGACGTCGTACCGGCCGCCGCCGACCGCCGCATCTTCCAACTCGCGCCCGCCGTCGCCCTGTTGCCCTACCTCCTCGTCCTGGTGGCCATCCCCATCGGCCCGAGCGAGGGCGCGGTCGGCCAGGTCGTCGACGCCGGCATCTTCTTCGTGCTCGCCGTGATGGGCGTGGGCGTGCTCGGCTCGCTCATGGCGGGCTGGGCGTCGGCCAACAAGTTCTCCCTGCTCGGCGGCTTGCGCACCGCCGCCCAGCTCCTCGCGTACGAGCTGCCGATGCTGCTCGCCGCCGCCTCCGTGGCGATGGCGGCCGGCACGGTCTCGCTGCCCGGCATCCTCAACGCCTTCCACTGGTGGTGGCTGCCGTGGCAGATCGTCGGCGCGCTGGTCTTCTTCGTCGCCGGCCTCGCCGAACTCCAGCGGCCCCCCTTCGACATGCCCGTCGCCGACTCCGAGATCATCTTCGGCGCGTACACCGAGTACACGGGTCTGCGCTTCGCGCTGTTCCTGCTCGCCGAGTACGCCGGAATCGTCGTCCTGTGCGGTCTGACCACCGTCCTGTTCCTGGGCGGCTGGCACGGCCCGTGGGGCGCGGACGGTCTGGGCTGGGTGTGGACCCTGCTCAAGACGGCCGTGCTCGCCTTCGTCGTGATCTGGCTCCGGGTCAGCTACCCCCGGCTCCGCGAGGACCAGTTGCAGAAGCTCGCCTGGACCACGCTCATCCCGCTCGCCCTCGCGCAGATCGCGCTCACCGGCATCGTGAAGGTGGCGATCAGCTAATGCCCATCCCCGGTTCCGGCCTCGCCAAGGGCCTCGCCGTGACGCTCCGCACGATGACGAAGAAGACCGTCACCGCGCAGTACCCCGACGTCCAGCCCGAACTCCCGCCCCGCAGCCGGGGCGTGATCGGCCTGTTCGAGGAGAACTGCACGGTCTGCATGTTGTGCGCCCGCGAGTGCCCCGACTGGTGCATCTACATCGACTCCCACAAGGAGACGGTCCCGGCCGCCGTCGAGGGCGGCCGCGAACGCAGCCGCAACGTCCTCGACCGTTTCGCCATCGACTTCTCGCTCTGCATGTACTGCGGTATCTGCATCGAGGTGTGTCCCTTCGACGCGCTGTTCTGGTCCCCGGAGTTCGAGTACGCGGAGACGGACATCCACGAACTCACCCACGAGCGCGACAAGCTGCGCGACTGGATGTGGACGGTCCCGGCCCCGCCCGCGCTCGACCCCGGCGCCGAGGAGCCGAAGGAGTTCGCCGCCGCCCGCAAGAGCGCCGACAAACTGGCCGCCGCGCAGGCCGCCGAAGCGGCACAGGCCGCCGAAGCCGCGCAGGCCGCGCAGGCCGAGGAGGGCGCCGGGCCCACCCGCCCCGGGCAGGACCCCGGCCCTGTGCAGAACCCCGGCCCCGAGGGAGGGCAGGCGTGAGCGCGATCCTGGCCCAGGCGGCCCTCACCGCGCCCCAGGGCTTCCTGTCGCCGACCGGTGTGGAGATCGCCTTCCTGCTCGTCGGCATCGCCACCCTCGGCGCGGCCGTCATGACCGTCACGACGCAGCAGCTGGTGCACGCCGCCCTGTGGCTGGTCGTGGCGCTCGGTGGCCTCGCCGTGGAATACCTGCTGCTCACCGCCGAGTTCATCGCCTGGGTGCAGGTCCTCATCTACGTCGGTTCGATCGTGGTGCTCCTCCTGTTCGGTCTGATGCTCACCAGGGCCCCCATCGGCCGCTCCCCGGACGCCGACTCCGGCAACCGCTGGGTGGCCCTCGCGGTGGCCGTCGCCGCCGCCGGGACCCTGGTCTGGGTCGTGGTGGACGCCTTCCGCACGAGCTGGATCGAGTTCGACGGGCCCGCCCAGGGCTCCACCAAGGTGTCCGGAGAGATCCTCTTCCGGCACTGGGTGCTGCCCTTCGAGGCGCTGTCCGTGCTTCTGCTGGCCGCCCTGGTGGGTGCGATCGTGCTGTCCCGCAAGAGCGCCCCGGGCGACACCCCGGCCCTGGGCGACACCCCGGCCGCCGGCGCGCCCGGCACCGGCGCCGCCGCCCCTCGTGAGACGGAGTCGCGCTGATGCACCTCGCCTATCCCGCCGTGCTCGCCGTCCTCCTGTTCTGCGTCGGCCTCTACGGTGTGCTCGCGCGGCGCAACGCGATCCTGGTCCTGATGTCCGTCGAGCTGATGCTCAACGCGGTCAACCTCAACCTCGTCGCCTTCGACGTCTGGCTGCGTGACAGCCTCCACGCCGGCCAGGCGCTCACCCTGTTCACCATCGCCATCGCCGCCGCCGAGATCGGCATCGGCCTGGCGATCGTGCTCGCGGTGTACCGCAACCGCGGCACGGCCGACATCGACAAGCTCCGCGACACCGCCGAGGGCTCCGGCCCCGACCCGGCGGACCCCGAAGACCCCGCAGCCCCGGCACAGAAGGCTGAGGCCGCCGCGTGACCACCACGACCCTCGCCGTCCTCGTTCCCCTCCTCCCGTTCCTGGGCGCCGCGGCCGGCCTGCTGCTCGGACGCCGAGCCCCGGGCTTCGTGCGCCCCCTCGCGGTGCTGCCGACCTTCGCCGCGTTCGTGCTCGCCGTGGTCGTCGCCGTCGACCAGGGCGGCGGCAAGGCGATCGACGCGGCCACCCGGCTCACCCCGACCGGCTCCGTACCGATCGAACTCGCCCTCCACCTGGACGGGTTCGCGGCCCTGGTCGCCGTCCTGGTCGGCCTGGTCGCCACCTGCGTACAGCTCTACTCGACCGGCTATCTGCGCGACGACCCGCGCTACACCTCGTACGCCGCGCTCGTCTCCCTGTTCACCTCCGCGATGCTGCTCGTCGTCTACTCCGGCGACCTGATGGTGCTGCTGGTCGGCTGGGAGATCATGGGCATCTGCTCGTACTTCCTGGTCGGCCACTACTGGGAGACGCCCGAGGCGCGCGCCGCCTCGCTCAAGGCCTTCCTGGTCACCAAGCTCGGCGACGTCCCCTTCCTGATCGGTCTGTTCGCGCTCGCCACCGACGCCGGTACGTTCCGGATCACCGGCGTCGTCCAGGCCGCCCTCACCGGCTCCATCGCCCACCCCACCCTCATCGCGCTGCTGCTGCTCGCCGGGGTGGCCGGCAAGTCCGCCCAGTTCCCGCTGCACACCTGGCTGCCCGACGCGATGGCCGGCCCGACCCCGGTCTCCGCGTTGATCCACGCCGCGACGATGGTCGCCGCCGGCATCTACTTCGTGGCCCGGCTGCTGCCCGTCTTCGCCGCCAGCGCCGCCGCGATGACCGTGCTCGCCGTGATGGCCGCGCTGACCATGGTCGGCTCGGGCCTCGCGGCCCTTGCCCAGGACGACATCAAGCGCGTCCTCGCGTACTCCACCATCGGCCAACTCGGTTATCTGTCAGGCGCGTTGGCCGTCGGCGACCGCGGGGCCGCCGTCTTCCACCTCCTGTCGCACGGCGCCTTCAAGGCGCTGCTCTTCCTCGCCGCGGGCGTGGTCATCCACGCCGCCGGCACCAACTCGCTGACCGCCATGTCCCGCATGGGCGGCCTCGCCAAGAGGATCCCCGACGCGTACTGGACGATGACCGTCGCCCTGCTCGCGCTCGCCGCGATCCCTCCCTTCGCCGGCTTCTTCTCCAAGGAGGCCGTGCTGTCCGCCGCCGAGCACACCGCGCTCGGCGAGAGCCGGATCGCGCCGTCCGGCGCCGGCTGGATCGTGCTGATCGCCGGACTGCTCACCGCCCTCCTCACCGCCGCGTACGCGATGCGCCTGTGGCTGCTGACCTTCCGCGGCCGGGGAGCCGACGCCCCCGACCACGGCAAGCAGCCCCTCGTCATGAACGCCGTCCTGTGGGTGCTCGCCATCCCCTCCATCGGTTTCGGACTCACCACCGGCCGCCTGGGCGACTGGTTCGACGGTCAGGACCTCACCCCCTCCGTCACCACCGCCGTGCTGTCCACGGGCGTCGCCCTGGTCGGCGGGCTCGTCACCTACGCGGCCTGGCGCCACACCTCTGCGCTGGCCGCCGCCACCCCGATGGGCGCCGTCGCCGCCCACCCCGAGGGCGACGGCGGGCTCGTCGAAGAAGAGGCCATCGCCAGCCACACCCAGGTCTACGGGAGCATCGCGTCCGCCCCCGACCCGGCCGACCCGGGCCGTCTCCTGCTCGGCCCGCTGCACCGCCACGCGGCCACCGGGTTCCATCTGGACGCCGTCTACCACACCCTGTTCGTCCGCCCGGTGCTCGCGGCGGCCACCCTGGTCCGCTTCCTGGACCGCGAGGTCGTCGAGACGTACGTCAGCGGTGCGAGCGCGGTGCCGCGGCTGCTCGGGCGGGCCGTGCGCCGCGCCCAGACCGGCAATGTGCAGAGCTACCTCGGCGCGCTGCTCGCCGGCTCACTCGTCCTGGCGGCCGCCGTGGTCGTCCTTGCCAACGTCACCGCGGGGTCCTGAGCCGTGATCGATATCAGCGAGTCCGTGATGCAGTTCCTTCTGGCGTTCATCGTCGTCGGGCCTCTCGTCGGCGCGGTGGCGGCGCTGCTGCCCGCCCCGCCCGGGCTCAGGGGCAGGAGCCCCGAACAGGCCGTGCTGCGCCACGGCGTGACCGTGACCGGGGTGATCCTGCTCGCCGCGATCGTCCTCGCGCTCGGCTTCGACCACGGCCACCCGTCCACGATGCAGGCCACCACGGACATCCAGTGGATCCCGGCGCTCAACGTCCACATCCACCTCGGCACCGACGGCATCTCACTCCCCCTCCTCGTCCTGACCGCGCTGCTGACCTTCCTCTGCGCGCTGTACAGCTACTTCAAGATGCCCGCGGGCCCGTCCCCGAAGGCGTTCGTCGCGCTCCTGCTCGTCCTGGAAGCCGGCACCCTCGCCACCTTCGCCGTCCTCGATCTCGTGCTGTTCTTCCTCGCGTTCGAGACGGTGCTCATCCCGATGTACTTCCTGATCGCCCGCTGGGGCGGGGCCCAAAGGCAGGCCGCCGCCTGGAAGTTCATCCTCTACACCCTGCTCGGTTCCGTCGTCATGCTGCTCGGCCTGCTCCTCATCGGCCTGAAGGCGGGCACGTTCGACATGGTGGCACTCGCCACTGACAACGGCCGTGGGCTGACCACATCCGTGCAGGTCGTCGCCGTTCTGGCGATCGGGATCGGGCTCGCGGTCAAGACCCCGATGTTCCCGCTGCACAGCTGGCTCCCGGACGCCCACACCGCAGCCCCGACCGTCGGCTCGGTGCTGCTCGCCGGTGTGCTCCTGAAGATGGGCACCTACGGGTTCGTCCGCATCGCGCTGCCGATCGCGCCGCACGGCATGCACACCTTCGCGCCCTATCTGGCGGCCTTCGCCGTCGCCGGGATCATCTACGGTTCGCTGGCCTGTCTCGCCCTCGCCAAGCAGGGCAACAAGGGCGACCTGAAGCGGCTCATCGCGTACTCCTCCGTCGGCCACATGGGCTTCGTGCTGCTCGGCATCGCGTCGATGACCCCCACCGGCGTGAACGGCGCGCTGTTCGCCAACATCGCCCACGGCCTCATCACCGGCCTGCTGTTCTTCCTGGTCGGCGCCCTCAAGGACCGCTACGGCACCGCCGACCTCGACACCCTGGCCGGCGTGACCGGAGCCGCCCTCTACGGCCGGGCCCCGCGCCTGGGCGGCCTGCTCGCCTTCGCCGCCGTCGCCTCCCTCGGACTGCCCGGACTCGGCGGGTTCTGGGGCGAGATGCTCGCCATGTTCGGCGCCTTCCACCCGGCGGCCGGACTCAGCCGCCCCGCCTTCCTCACCTTCGTGGCGATCGCCGCCCTCGGCACCCTGCTCACCGCGGCCTATCTGCTGGTCGTGGTGCGCAGGGTCTGCATGGGCGACAAGCCGGCCGAGGGCCCCCCGCTCGCCGACGTCCAGGGGTACGAGTTCGCCGCCTGGAGCCCGCTCGTCGCGCTCACCGTCCTCGCCGGGCTCTGGCCCGCGGTCCTCCTCGGCCTCACCGACCCGGCCGTCCAGAAGCTCCTCGCAGGAGGCAAGTCGTGACCCCCGACGTCACCACCGCGGCGGCCGGCACCGCAAGCCTGGTCCAGTCCGTCGACTGGGTCGCGATCGCGCCGCCCCTGATCGCCGCGGCCGTCGCGCTCGTCGTGCTGCTCGCCGATCTGTTCCTGCCGCCCGCCCGCAAGCCGCTGCTCGGCTGGATCACCCTCGCGGGCCTGGTGGCGGCCCTTGCCGCACTCGTGCCGCTGCGCGGCGGCGGCCGCTCGACGTTCTGCCTCACCGCCAACCCCGACGCGTGCAGCTACACCGTCGACCAGTTCGCCTTCGTCATCCAGGCGCTGGTCCTGGGCGGCGCCCTGCTGACCGCACTGCTGTCGATGAGGGACACCGAGGAGAAGCTGCCGGCCGGCGAGTTCTGGTTCCTGCTGTTGTCGTCCGCGGCCGGCGCGGCCCTGCTGCCCGCCGCACGCGATCTGGCCACCCTCGTCGTCGCCCTGGAAGTCGCCTCGCTGCCCGCCTTCGCCCTGGTCGGCCTCAAGCGCGGCGACCGGCTGTCCTCCGAGGCGGCCCTGAAGTTCTTCCTGTCGTCGGTGACCGCTACCGCCGTGATGCTGCTCGGCGTCAGCTTCGTGTACGCGGCGACCGGCACCCTGCACCTCACGGAGATCGCCACCAAGCTCGCCGACGTCCCCGGCCCCCTGGACACCGTCGCCAAGACCGGCGTGGTCCTCACCCTCGTGGGCTTCGCCTTCAAGACGGCCGCGGCGCCCTTCCACTTCTGGGTGCCCGACACCTATGTGGGCGCGCCCCTGCCGGTCGCCGCCTACCTCTCCGTCGTCGGCAAGGCGGTCGGCTTCTCCGGGCTCATCCTGGTGACGGTCGTCGCCTTCCCCGCGTACGCCGACGTGTGGGGCCCGGCCCTGGCCGTGCTCGCCGCGCTCACCATGACCCTCGGCAACGCGGCGGCCCTGCGCCAGTCCCTCACGCGTGCCCACAGCGCGGTCCGGCTGCTGGCCTGGTCGTCGGTGGGACAGGCGGGCTACCTCCTGGTGCCGATCGCCGCCGCCGCGTACTCCAGCGACCACCAGGTCGGCGCGACCGTGGCGTACGCCCTGATGTACGCCGTGGTGAACCTGGGCGCGTTCGCCGTCGCCGCCCTGGTCGCGCGCGGCAAGCCGCTGAACCGCCTCGCCGACTACCGGGGCCTGTACGCCGAGCGCCCCCTGGCCGCCCTGGCGCTCGCCTTCTTCCTGCTGTGTCTGGCCGGTCTTCCGCCGGGCATCATCGGCCTGTTCGCCAAGGTCACCGTCTTCTCGGCGGCCGTCGACGCGGGGCTCGGCTGGCTCGCGGTCGTCATGGCGATCAACGTCGTCGTCGCCCTGTACTACTACCTGCGCTGGACCGCGATCCTGTTCCGGGCGCCCGAGGGGGCGCAGGAGCACTCCGGGGTGGCGCGGCCCGCGGGCGTCAGGGCCCCGGCGCCCCTCACGCTCGCCATCGCGCTCACCGCGCTCGTCGGCGTCGTCCTGTCCGGAGTGCCGCAACTGGCCCTGCACTTCGCCTCGGTGACCCTGTTCTGAGCGGCACGGTTTGATGGGGACGGTCCCGAGAGGGCAGGGTCGTAGGCGCGCGCCCGGCGGGGTGCGCGCTCACGAGGACGACACACATCAGGGAGCAGAGCGGTGCTGAGCGGGTTCAAGGACTTCATCCTGCGCGGGAACATAGTGACGATGGCCGTCGGTCTGGCCGTCGGATCGGCCTTCACCGCGGTCGTCACGGGCTTCAGCACCGCGTTCATCACCCCGCTCATCGGCCTGGCCACCCGCTCGACCGGCGACTTCAGCGCGGCGACCTTCTCTGTCGACGGCGTGACCTTCCCCTACGGAAAGTTCGTCGGCGCGGCCATCGCCTTCGTGATCACCGCGGCGGTGCTCTACTTCGTGGTCGTCGTGCCCATGATGAAGGTCCAGGCCCGCTTCGACCGGCGGGACAAGGACAAGCCGATCGACATCAAGGCCGCGCTGCGCGACTGCCCGCGCTGCTACTCCCAGATCCCCGGCATCGCGACCCGCTGCTCGCACTGCACCAGCGAGCTGGAGCCCGATCCCAAGGCGCTGGAGCTGGCCGGGCTGCCCGCCCCGCGCTGACCTGGACCCGTACGGCCCAACGCGCCCTCCAGCGCGCACAAGGGAACCAGCGTCCCCCGCCTGGCGTTGACCAGTACGGGAGAGTCCACTGGAAAGCGGAAGGACCACCCGCGAAGGGCTCCCCGCCGCACCACTTGGAGGGCGTACCGTGCACCGCCGGCACAACGGGCTGAGGACCGCGGTCCTCCTCGGAGGACTGTCCGCGCTCATCATCGTCATCGGAGGCTTCTTCGGCCGTACCGGGCTGATCGTCGCCGTTCTCGTGGCGCTGGGCACCAATGCCTACGCGTACTGGAACAGCGACAAGCTCGCCCTGCGGGCCATGCGGGCGCGCCCGGTCAGCGAGTTCGAGGCCCCGGAGCTGTACCGGATGGTCCGCGAGCTCTCCACCCAGGCCCGCCAGCCCATGCCCCGGCTCTACATCTCGCCCACGCAGGCGCCCAACGCCTTCGCGACCGGCCGCAACCCGCGCAACGCGGCGGTGTGCTGCACGGACGGGATCCTGCGCATCCTCGACGAGCGGGAGCTGAGGGGCGTGATCGGCCATGAGCTGAGCCACGTCTACAACCGGGACATCCTGATCTCCTCGGTCGCCGGCGCCCTCGCCTCGGTGATCATGTTCCTGGTCCAGTTCGCCTGGCTGATCCCGGTCGGCCGCTCCAGCGACGACGAAGGCCCGGGCCTCGTCGGCATGCTGCTGATCATGATCCTGGGCCCGGTCGCGGCCTCGGTGATCCAGCTCGCGATCAGCCGTTCCCGCGAGTACGAGGCCGACGCGTCCGGCGCCCAGCTCACCGGCGACCCGCTCGCCCTGGCCAGCGCGCTGCGCAAGCTCGACGCGGGCACCCAGCAGCTCCCGCTGCCGCCCGAGCCCCGCATCGAGACGGCCAGCCACATGATGATCGCCAATCCCTTCCGCCCCGGTCAGGGAGTCTCCAAACTGTTCTCGACCCACCCGCCCATGGGTGAACGCATCGCTCGACTCGAACGCATGGCAGGTGGCCGCCCGTGAAGACCGTCCTGAACGTCATCTGGCTGATCCTGTGCGGCTTCTGGATGTTCCTCGGCTATCTGCTCGCGGGCGTGCTGCTGTGCATCACGATCATCGGGATCCCGTTCGGCATAGCCGCGTTCCGGATCGGTGTGTACGCCCTCTGGCCGTTCGGCTACACCGTGGTCGACCGGTCCGGCGCGGGCGCGCCCTCCTGCGTCGGCAACGTCCTCTGGCTGGTCCTGGCCGGCTGGTGGCTGGCGCTCGGCCACATCGTCACGGGCATCGCCCTGTGCGTCACGATCATCGGCATTCCGCTCGGCATCGCCAACTTCAAGCTGATCCCGGTGTCGCTGCTGCCGCTCGGCAAGGAGATCGTCCGCACGGACCAGCCGTTCGCCGCGCGCTGAGCCGCCCGCGTCCCGGAGCCCACCTGACCAGGTGCGCAACCGCCCGCGCCGCCGTGGCGTCTTCCCGTACGAACCGAACGGTTGCGGGGTTACGCAATACGGCAGATGCCCCGCCGAGTGCGCACGTACGAAAGGCGGGTCCCCGGCATGGGCATCCTCAGCTGGATCATCCTCGGCCTGCTCGCCGGAGCCATCGCCAAGATCCTGCTCCCCGGTCGCGACCCGGGCGGCCTGATCGGCACCACTCTCATCGGCGTCGCGGGGGCGTTCGTCGGCGGCTGGATATCGGCCCGCTGGCTGGACCGCCCGATCGCCAACCACTTCTACGACGGGGCCACTTGGGGCGCGGCGATCGGCGGCTCGCTCGTCCTGCTGATCATCTACCGCATCCTGTTCGGCCATTCCCGCAGCCGCTGACCAACAGGCCGTACCGGCAAGGCGGTTGACGGCCCTAGGTGTCGGTACCGAGTCCGGTCTCACGCAGGGTGATGTTCAGCCGGCCACGGGCCAGCCCGGCCTCCGGATCGCCCGTCCCCGGCACCACCTTGGGGACGCCGTGGTAGGCGAACCGGGAGGGCCCGCCGAAGACGAACAGGTCGCCCGAGACCAACTCGACGTCCGTGTAGGGCCGTCCGCGGTGCTCGGCGTTGCCGAAGCGGAACACACAGCTGTCACCGATGCTGAACGAGACCACGGGCGCCGGCGAGCGCTCGTCCTTGTCCTGGTGCAGGCCCATCTTGGCGGCGCCGTCATAGAAGTTGATGAGGGCGGTGTCGGGGGAGTAGCTGGCGGCCGCGTCCGCGTCGCCGTACGCGGCGGCCAGCGCGGCGCGCCCCAACGCGCCGAGCCACTCCGGGAACGGGGCCACGGGAAGCCCGTTCACGTCCGAGGCGACGCGGGTGTAGCGATAGGGCTGCCAGTGCCAACCGACGCACACCGACCGCACGGACATCACGCCGCCGCCCGGCAGCACCGTGTGGCGGATCGGCACGGGCCCGCGCGCCCACTCCCGGCAGGCGGTGACGAGCTCGCGCCGACGCTCCGGCGAGAGCCAGCCCGGCAGGTGCACCGCGCCCGGCGCGACCTCGACCCGCGCGGGCCGGGGCAGCCGGAACAGGCCCTCACTCACGGCGCGAGGGCGCCTTCGAGTCCGAGCAGCACCTGCTTGCGCTCCAGACCGCCGGCATAGCCCTTCAGGGAACCGTCGGAGCCGATCACGCGGTGGCAGGGCCGCACCACGAGCAGCGGATTGCGCCCGATCGCGGTGCCTACGGCCCGCACCTTCACTGAGGTGGCGCCGATCCGCCGGGCGATCTCACCGTACGAGACGGTTGTCCCGTACCCGATGGCGTCGATCTCGGCCCAGACCTGGCGCTGAAAAGCGGTGCCGGGGGTGTCGGGCGCGTACGCGATGTCGAAACGGTTCAGCTCACCGGCGAAGTACGCCCCGAGCTGCGCCGCGATCCCGGCGAACGCCCCGGGCGCCCGCCGCCAGCCGTCCTGGACGACCGCACCGCCCTTCTGCCCCGGCACCGAGAGCGAGACCAACGCGGTCCCGCCCGGCACGCCGGGCGCCTCCTCCCCGACGAGCAGCAACTCACCCAGGGGACTGTCGAGGGTCGCGTAGAGCGTCATCGCACCTTTCCTTCCTTGCGTACGACACCGAGTCTGCGACCCTCGCTCCCACGACGCTGGCGGAAATCGGACAGGACGTCCGGGGGGCTCGCGAGGGGGTCAGCGGTAGTTCACGAACTGGATCGCGAAGTCGAAGTCCTTGCCCTTGAGCAGGGCCTGGACGGCCTGGAGGTCATCGCGGCTCTTGGAGGAGACGCGGAGCTCGTCGCCCTGCACCTGCGCCTTGACGCCCTTGGGGCCCTCGTCGCGGATGACCTTGGCGACCTTCTTGGCGTTCTCCTGGGAGATGCCCTCCTCGATGGAGGCGAAGATCTTGTACTCCTTGCCGGAGAGCTGCGGCTCGCCCGCGTCCAGCGACTTCAGCGAGATGCCCCGCTTGACCAGCTTGGTCTCGAAGGCGTCGAGGATCGCCTTGACCCGCTCCTCGCCGTTCGCCTGCATCAGGATCTTCTCGCCGGACCACGAGATCGAGGCGTCCGTGCCCTTGAAGTCGTAGCGCTGCGAGATCTCCTTCGCGGCCTGGTTGAGGGCGTTGTCGACCTCCTGCCGCTCGACCTTCGAGACGATGTCGAAACTGGAGTCGGCCATGTCCTGTGGCTCCTTGGTTCGGGGTGTGTGTCGGGGTGCGCCGGGCCTGCGGCCGAGCGCGCGGCGACCCGGCCCCACTGCCGAACCACCGCCCCAAAGCCTAGTCACCCGCCGCCCGGCACAGCGCTGATCAATGGGGTGGCGAACCACCCCTGGGCATCGGGTATCGTTTACGTCGTTGCCACGGAGCACCGCCGAAAAGCGGGAATCCACCGGCGACATCCCATGGCGGTGTGCCCGAGTGGCCAATGGGAACGGACTGTAAATCCGTCGGCTCTGCCTACCCAGGTTCGAATCCTGGCGCCGCCACACTGGGTGAAACCCCCGGTGACCTGAGAAGGTCACCGGGGGTTTCTGCGTTGGGCCGAGCCTTTCGGCGGAGCCGCGCGCGCGGCGGCGGCTCAGTTGCCCGCCACGCCCTTGACCGCGACCGTCACCGGCGTCGAGCCGCTGATCAGTTCCAGGGTCAGGCCCGCTGTGGCGGGGGTGTCGACGAGTTCGGCCAGGACCGCGGCCACGTCGTCGCGCGGGATGGTGCCGCGGCCGGTCGAGGCGGCCAGGGTGACCAGGCCCTTGCCCGCGTCGTCGGTCAGCATTCCGGGACGCAGGACCGTCCAGTCCAGGCCCGTGCGGGAGCGTACGGCGTCGTCGGCGGCGCCCTTGGCGCGCAGATAGTCGTCGAAGACCTCGTCGCCCCGGTGGGCGCTGTCCGCGCCCATGGACGACACGATGACGTACCGGCGCACCCCCGCCCGTTCCGCCGCGTCCGCGAGCAGGACGGCCGCCGCCCGGTCCACGGTCTCCTTGCGGGAGGCGTCGCTGCCCGGGCCCGCGCCCGCCGCGAACACCACCGCGTCGGCGGCCCGGAGCACCTCGGCGACGGCGTCCACCGTCGCGGACTCCAGGTCCAGGACCACCGGCTCCGCGCCGGCCCTTCTCAGATCGTCCGCCTGTTCCGGCTTGCGGATGATGCCCGCGACCTCGTCGCCCCGCGCCGCCAGCAGGCGTTCGAGGCGCAGCGCGATCTGACCATGACCTCCAGCGATGACAATGCGCATGGTCACGACGGTACGCGGAGATGGAGCCGCGCGCCGGTGCAGCGGCGGCGCACCGGTCAGCCGGGCTCGCCGCGGCCGTGCTCGGAGCGGCCCTGGCGCGGCAGGTCGAGGGCGACCGCCGCGGCCGAGTCGCAGTACTCGCGCACCGCGCTCGTGCGGGCCACCACCCGGCCCCGGTGGACGACGATGCGGCTGTAGGCGAGCGAGAGGACACCCGCGATGCGCTCGCCGCGCACCGCGAGGAGTTCGGCCGGGAAGCCCGCCTCGACGCGTACCTCGGGAAGGCCCATGGACTGCCGTGCCACCGTGCTGATCGCGGCGTACGCGTCCTCGGGGCGCAGGCCGGCCTGGGAGGCGAGCAGGTAGGCGGCCTCCAGGGGGTCGCCCCGGCCGACCGGATTGGCGACGTCGCGCAACGCGCCGCTCCCGGCGGCCAGTCGCACCCCGGCGGCCCTCAACAGGCGTACCGGGGCGGCCCCTTGACGATCCGTCATGCCGCAGCCACCCTGGGGCAGACAGGTCACCGTGACCCCGGCGGAGGCGAGTTGGTCGGCGGCGCGGGCCGCGGTGTCGCGCGGAAGGCGGGACAGGCCGCCGCACGGGCCGATCGTGACGCCGGGTCGCAGGCCCCCGGACATCGCCGCGAGCCGGGCCACGCGGGCCGGGTCGGCGCCGTCGGTGTGCAGGTCGACCGCGCAGCCGTGCTCGGCGGCGAGTTCCAGGACGGCCTCCGCGTAGCCCGCCGGATCGGCGTCCAGATCGGGGCAGCCGCCCACCACGGAGGCGCCCATCTTGACCGCGTCGCGCAGCATGGCGAGCCCGTCCGCGCCGGCCACCCCGGTCAGCAGCCGCGGCACGGCGACCACGGCGAGCTCGGTGAGGCCGCGCAGGGAGCGCCGGGTCTGGAGCACGGCCTCCAGCGGATCGAGCCCGCCGACCTCATCGATGCGTACGTGCGAACGCAGCGCCGTGGCGCCGTGGCCGAGCTGGAGCAGGGCGGCCTCGGTGGCCCGGCGCTGGACCTCCTCGACGGCGTACGAGACCGGGCCCTCCGCGCTGAAGGCGGTCAGGGCGGTGTCGCTGTGGGCGTGCGGCTCGACCGGGGCAGGCAGCAGCAGGAAGCCGTTCAGGTCGACGCGGGAGGCGCCCTGCGCGGCGAGGCTGCCCACGGTGCCCACCGCCTCGATGCGGCCGCCGCCGAGCCGCACGTCCACGGTGCGCCCGTCGGCGAGCCTGGCTCCACACAGCAACAGTGACGATCCGGAGGTGGGGTCTGGGCCTTCGCCGGTGCCGGGGGAGTGGGCCGGCTGCTGGTGGCTGTCGGACATCGCGCTCCTGATCGGGCTCGGGTGATCGGGCTCGGGCGGGCATGATCACGCAGCGTGAGGCGAGCCTAGGGGCGGCCCCCGCGCGCATCGAGGAGGAGCGAAATAGTCATACCGGTGTGGCCCTGAGTGGCCTACGGGACCGTTGTGACGGCCCCTGGGGAGACCGCTGGTGGGGCGGCACGAAACGGATTTGGGCGATCGGCGAGAGAGCGTGTAATGTCTTCCTCGCTCGCCCCAATAGCTCAGTCGGTAGAGCGTCTCCATGGTAAGGAGAAGGTCTACGGTTCGATTCCGTATTGGGGCTCTGGTGCGGAAGCCCTCACCTTCGGGTGAGGGACTCCGTGTCAAAGCGGTGTAGCTCAGTCGGTAGAGCAAGCGGCTCATAATCGCTGTGTCACCGGTTCAAGTCCGGTCACCGCTACACACGGTAGCCGATTGTGGGGTCGGTCCTTCGATCGGCTACTCTTTTATGCGTTCATCCGTCAACCCGTCCGTCAAGGAGCACTCACGTGGCTGCCACCGACGTCCGCCCGAAGATCACGCTGGCCTGCGTGGAGTGCAAGGAGCGGAACTACATCACCAAGAAGAACCGGCGTAACAACCCGGACCGACTGGAGATGAAGAAGCACTGCCCGCGCTGCAACTCGCACACCGCGCACCGCGAGACCCGCTAATCACGGTTCTGGCATTCAGGCTCGTTCGAGAGGCCGTTCCCCATACCGGGGGGCGGCCTCTCGGCGTTGCCCACCGGTATGGGAACGGTGTGGCGGCCAACGACTAGATTCACGGTGTTCGCACCGATCACCCTCATCCGCAGGAGGTAGCCGGCCGATGGCGCTCGACCAGTCTTTCGTGGGGCGGACCTATCCGCCCACCGCCCCGTACGAGGTCGGCCGCGAGAAGATCCGCGAGTTCGCGGTGGCGGTCGGTGACGACAACCCCGCCTACACCGACCCGGAGGCCGCCAAGGCGCTGGGCCACACCGATGTGATCGCCCCGCCTACCTTCGTGTTCGCCATCACATTCAGCGCGGCCGGCCAGGTCATCCAGGATCCGCAGCTGGGCCTGGACTACAGCCGGGTGGTTCACGGCGACCAGAAGTTCGCGTACAGCCGCCCGGTCCGCGCGGGGGACCGGCTGACCGTCACCTCGACCATCGAGGCGATCAAGTCCCTTGCGGGCAACGACATCCTGGACATCCGGGGCGAGGTCCACGACGAGGCCGGCGAGCACGTCGTGACCGCGTGGACGAAGCTGGTGTCCCGAGCGGCCGAGGGGGCCTGAGATGACCGCGAAGATCCGTTACGAGGACGTCGAGCCCGGCACCGAGTTGCCGGCCGCGTCCTTCCCCGTGACCCGCGCCACGCTGGTCCAGTACGCGGGCGCGTCCGGCGACTTCAACCCGATCCACTGGAACGAGAGGTTCGCGAAGGAGGTCGGGCTGCCCGACGTCATCGCGCACGGCATGTTCACGATGGCCGAGGCGGTCCGGGTGGTCACGGACTGGGTCGGCGACCCGGGCGCGGTGAGCGAGTACGGGGTCCGCTTCACCAAGCCGGTGATCGTGCCCAACGACGACACGGGCGCCCTGATCGAGGTCACGGCCAAGGTGGCGGCGAAGCTGGACGACGAGGCGCGCACGGTGCGCGTCGACATCACGGCGATGAGCGCGGGCCAGAAGGTGCTGGGCATGTCCCGCGCCGTAGTGCGACTGGCCTGATCGCAAGGTGGGGGGCTCCCAGGGAGCCCCCCACACACCCCTCCTTGACGAACTAAGTAATCAACCACTAACTTTCTCTCATGGTCAGGATGAGCGCAGAAGAGCGGCGCGAGAGCGTCATTCGCGCGGCGATGGTCGAATTCGCCCGCAGCGGCTATCACGGCACCTCCACCGAGGCGATCGCCAAGCGCGTGGGCGTCTCGCAGCCGTACCTCTTCCGCCTCTTCGCCAACAAGCAGGCCATCTTCCAGGCGGCGGCCGGCCGGTGCGTCGCGGAGACCGCCGAGGTCTTCCGGGACGCGGCCGAGGGCCTGACGGGCGAGGAGGCCCTGCACGCCATGGGCGCCGCCTACCGCAAGCTCATCGCCGAGGACCGGGACAAGCTGCTGCTCCAGATGCAGACCTATGTGGCGGTGGCCGCCGCGGAGGCGGCCGGCGACCACGAGTTCGGCAGGGCGATGCGGGCCGCCTGGACGGAGCTGTACGACACGGTCCACCTGGCGCTGGGCGCGGACACCGCCGAGACGACGACGTTCCTGGCGTACGGGATGCTCATCAACACCCTGGTGGCGCTCGGCTTCCCGCCCGAGGACCGGGTGTGGAAGGGCTTCCAGGAGTCGCAGCCGAACTGAGCCGCGAGCACCCGTGCACGCGGCTGCCCGCAAAAGTTAGTAATCAATAACTAATAAGGGGGACCCATGTCCGATCAGCAGAATCCGAAAGGCACCAAGGGAAGAGCAGGCTGGGCGCTGCTGGTGACCAGCGTCGCGGGGTTCATGGCGGCGCTCGACAACCTGGTGGTCACCACCGCGCTCCCGTCGATCCGCGAGGACCTCGGCGGGGGTCTCGACGACCTCGAATGGACGGTGAGCGCGTACACCCTCACCTTCGCGGTGCTGCTGATGTTCGGCGCGACCCTCGGCGACCGGTTCGGGCGCCGCCGACTCTTCATCACCGGGCTGACGATCTTCACCGGCGCGTCGGCGGGCGCGGCGCTCGCGCCCGGGATCGACGGGCTGATCGCGGCCCGCGCGATACAGGGAGTGGGCGCCGCGATCATGATGCCGCTCACCCTCACGCTGCTGACCGCGGCCGTACCCGCCGCCAAGCGCGGAATGGTGTACGGGATCTGGAGCGCGGTGAACGGCCTCGCGGTGGCTTCGGGCCCGCTCATCGGCGGCACCCTGACCGAGCACGCCTCCTGGCAGTGGATCTTCTGGCTGAACGTTCCGCTCGGCCTGCTGACGATCCCGCTGGCCCGGCTGCGCCTGAACGAGTCGTACGGCACCGGCGCCCGGCTCGACATCACGGGAACAGTGCTGGCGAGCACCGGCCTCTTCGGCATCGTGTACGCGCTGATCCGCGGCAACCCGGACGGCTGGACCAGCGCGACCGTCCTCACCGGACTGATCGCCGGGGGCGCCCTCGTGGCGGCCTTCGTCGTCCACGGCACCCGCAGCGCGAACCCGATGCTGCCGATGCGGCTGTTCCGCAGCCGGGCGTTCTCCGCGATCAACGCGGCGAGCCTGTTGATGTTCGTCGGGATGTTCGGCTCGATCTTCCTGCTCAGCCAGTTCCTCCAGAACGTCATCGGCTACTCGCCGACCGAGGCGGGCCTGCGGATGCTGCCCTGGACCGGCATGCCCATGATCGCCGCGCCCATCGCGGGCTACCTGTCCGACCGGATCGGCGGCCGACCGGTCGTAGCGACGGGCCTCGCGCTCCAGGCGACCGGCCTCGCCTGGTTCGCCCTGATCATGGCGCCGGACGTCTCGTACACGGCGCAGCTCCCGGCGCTGATCATCAGCGGCATCGGCATGGGCATGTATTTCGCCCCCGCCGCGAACCTGGCCATGTGCAGCGTGCGCCCCTCCGAACAGGGCATCGCCTCCGGCGCGAACAACGCGCTGCGCGAGATCGGCGGCGCGCTCGGCATCGCGGTACTGGCCTCGGTCTTCTCCGCGCAGGGCGGCTACGGCTCGGCGCAGGCCTTCACCGACGGACTCGCCCCGGCGCTGTGGGTGGGCGCGGCCGCGGTCGCCCTGGCGGCAGCCGCCGCGGTACTGATCCCCCGACGACCGACGCGGGCCCCCGTCCAGGAAGCCGCAGAGGTACGCGACCTGGCGGCCCCGTAGGTCCCACGTGCACGTGCCGCATCCGAGTCCCAGGGAGGGACGTGATGCGACCGGGCGGGGAGGTGCCGGGGTCGAAGCACGTGCGGTATCCGAATCCCAAGGACGGACGTGATGCGACCGAGGGGGGACGTGCCGGGGTTGAAATACGTGCCGTATCCGAGTCACAGGGACGGACGTGATGCGACCGGGCGGGGACCTGCCGGGGTCGAAGTACGTGCCGTATCCGAGTCCTAGGGACGGTCGTGATGCGACCGGGCGGGGACGTGCCGGGGTGCCCCCGCAAGGAGGAGCGCCGGCGCTGGGGGCCCTTGCGGGGGGCGGAACCGCGCGACGTATGAGGAGGTACCCCGGCGCGTTCACGCCCCCCACCACCCACGGCGCGCTCCGTACCGCGGAAGCCACGACCCCGGCCCGCCGGGTTTGCCCGCACTGTCGACCGCAGGTCGGCGCCCCACAACGACCCGCACCACACACCACCACCCACCCCCGTACGCTGGTCCCCGTGCAGGAACTTCATGACGCCCCCCTCGCCCCCCTGACCACCCTCCGCCTCGGCGGCCCCGCGGACCGGCTCGTCACCGCCACCACCGACGCCGAGGTCGTCGCCGCCGTACGCGAGGCCGACGACAGCGGCACCCCGCTCCTGATCATCGGCGGCGGCAGCAACCTGCTCATCGGGGACAAGGGCTTCGCCGGCACCGCCCTGCGCATCGCCACCCGCGGCTTCGAGCTCGACGGCACCCGCCTCGAACTCGCCGCCGGCGAGGTGTGGAGCGACGCCGTGGCCCGGAGCGTGGAGGCCGGGCTCGCCGGCATCGAGTGCCTCGCCGGCATCCCCGGCTCCGCGGGCGCGACCCCGATCCAGAACGTCGGCGCGTACGGCCAGGAAGTGTCCAGCACCATCACGCACGTCGTCACCTACGACCGCCGCGAGCGCACCACCGTCACCCTCACCAACGCCGAGTGCGACTTCTCGTACCGGCACAGCCGCTTCAAGCAGCACCCCGACCGCTATGTCGTCCTGCGCGTCGTCTTCGAGCTGGAGGACGCCGGCGGGCTCTCCGCGCCGGTCAAGTACGCCGAGACGGCCCGCACCCTCGGCGTGGCCCCCGGCGAGCGCGTCCCGGCCGCCACCGCCCGCGAGACCGTCCTCAAGCTGCGCGCCGGCAAGGGCATGGTGCTCGACCCGGAGGACCACGACACCTGGTCGGCGGGCTCGTTCTTCACCAACCCGATCCTGCCCAACGAGGCGTACGAGACCTTCCTGGCCCGCGCCCAGGAGCGCCTCGGCGCGGATGTGACGCCCCCCGCGTGGCCCGTCGGCGCCGACCGGACGAAGACCTCGGCCGCCTGGCTGATCGACAAGGCCGGGTTCACCAAGGGGTACGGGACCGGCCCCGCCCGCATCTCCACCAAGCACACCCTCGCGCTGACGAACCGCGGGAGCGCCACGACCGAGGACCTGCTGGCGCTCGCCCGTGAGGTGGTCGCGGGGGTGGAGCTGGCGTTCGGCGTGACACTGGTCAACGAGCCGGTGGCGGTGGGGGTCGAAATCTGAGGGACCCGGGGCCGCGCGATTTTAGGCAACCGAGCACCTCAGCACCCCAGCGCCCCAGCACCTCAGCACCCCAGCACCCCAGCGCCAGCAACCCAGCCCCCCGCGCCCGAGCCCTCCGCCTCAGTACGCCACCCCCACCCCCCGCTTCACCGTCGCCGGATCGTCCACGCAGGCCAGCATCGCGTGGGCCACGTCCGCGCGGGCGATGGTGCGGGCCGCCTTGGGGGTGCCGCCGACGACCCGGCGGTACGTCCCCGTGAGGGGCTTGTCGGTGAGCTTGGGCGGGCGCACGGACGTCCAGTCCGTCGCGCTCGCCGCCAACTCGGCCTCCATCGCGGCGAGATCGACGTACACGTCCTTCAGGACCGCGCTGATCATGGACCGCATCGCCCGGTCGAGGAGCCCGTCGCCCGGCGCCTCGGGACCGACCGGCGCCGCGCTGACCACGACGAGCCGCCGCGTCCCCTCGGCCTCCATCGCGGCCAGTACCGACCGGGTGAGCCGGGTCGTGATCCCCGCGTCCGAGCGCTTGCGGGCGCCGAGCCCGGACAGCACCGCGTGCCGCCCGGCGACCGCCTCGCGGAGCGACTCGGGGTCGGTCAGATCGGCTTGGAAGACCTCAAGTCCCTTGCCCTGTACGGAGAATCGGGCGGGGTCGCGCACCACCGCCGTGACCTCGTGGCCCGACGCCAGTGCCTGTTGGACGACGTGCCGACCGATGCCTCCCGTGGCACCGAAAACCGTGAGCCTCATGGCTCCGCCCTCCTGGGGTGGGTAAGTATTCACTCACCCCTAGAGTGAGTAAGTACTCACCCTCTCGTCAAGCCCCGTTGGAGCCCCTATGCAGTCGCCCCCGGCGCGCGTCCGCATCGTCGACGCCGCGCATGAACTCATGCTCACCATCGGCCTCGCCCGCGCCACGACGAAGGAGATCGCGAAGGCGGCGGGGTGCTCGGAGGCGGCGCTGTACAAGCACTTCGCGAGCAAGGAGGACCTCTTCGTAACGGTCCTCAAGGAGCGGCTTCCCCAGCTCGGCCCGCTGGTGGCGCGGCTGACCGAGGAGCCGGGGGAGCGCTCGGTGGAGGCGAACCTGACCGAGATCGCCCGGCAGGCGGCGCTGTTCTACGCGGAGAGCTTCCCGATCGCGGCCTCCCTGTACGCGGACCCGCAGCTCAAGCGCCGCCACGACGAGGCGCTGCGGGAGCTCGGTACGGGGCCCCATGTGCCGATCGACGGGGTCGACGCGTATCTCCGTGCGGAGCGGAGGGCGGGGCGGATCGGGGCGGACACGGATACGTACGCCGCGGCGTCGCTGCTGCTGGGGGCGTGTGCGCAGCGGGCGTTCGCGTACGACATGACGCCGGGGGGGCGGGGGCCGCGGTCGTTGGAGGAGTTTGCGCGGGGGGTTGCGGGGGTGCTTCTGCGGGGGTTGGCGTAGGGGGTTGACAGTTCGGCTCTGTCGGGGCGGGGGTGCTTCCGCGGGGGTTGACAGCTCGGCTCTGTCGGGGCGGGGGTGCTTCCGCCTGTCGCTCCTCGGGTGCGCGCCGTGTGTGGCTGGTCGCGCAGTTCCCCGCGCCCCTGAAACCCTCTCGATCCTGCGGACCGTGCGTGGCTGGTCGCGCAGTTCCCCGCGCCCCTAGCCGGATCGGTGCTGGCCCGCATGAGGTATTTCAGCCTGTCCGGCGATTGAGGACGAGCGCCCTTTAGGCGCGAACGGGGTCTGGGGCGGAGCCCCAGGAGGGCCGGGCCGTCCAAACCCCGCGCTTACGGGCGGGTGGGTGGGCGAAGGGGCTCGGGGTCTGGGGCGGAGCCCCAGGGGGCCGGAACCCTCCAACCCGCTGCACGGGCGGGTGGGTGGGCAAAGGTGCCTCGGGGTCAGGAGGCCAGCCAGGCGTCGACCCCCGACAAGAGCTTCTCCTGGGTGTCCGGCGGCGCCGTGCACGCGCGAATGGACTGCCGGGCCAACTCCGCGAGTTCGGGATCGTCGAAACCGTGGTGGCGCCGCGCCAGCTCGTACTGGGCGGCCAGGCGGGACCCGAAGAGCAGGGGGTCGTCGGCGCCCAGGGCCATCGGTACCCCGGCGTCGTACAGGACGCGCAGCGGTACGTCCTCGGGCTTCTCGTAGACGCCGAGGGCCACGTTGGACGCGGGGCAGACCTCGCAGGTGACGCCCCTCTCGGCGAGGCGGCGCAGGAGGCGGGGGTCCTCGGCGGCCCGCACCCCGTGACCGATCCGCCGCGCGTGGAGGTCGTCGAGGCAGTCGCGTACGGAGGCCGGCCCGGAGAGCTCGCCGCCGTGCGGGGCCGCGAGCAGCCCGCCCTCACGGGCGATCGCGAAGGCCCGGTCGAAGTCCCTCGCCATGCCCCGGCGTTCGTCGTTGGAGAGGCCGAAGCCGACGACACCGCGATCGGCGTAGCGCACCGCCAGCCGGGCCAGGGTGCGCGCGTCGAGGGGGTGCTTCATCCGGTTCGCGGCGACCACGACGCGCATCCCGAGCCCCGTCTCGCGGGACGCCGAGTCGACCGCGTCCAGGATGATCTCCAGGGCCGGGATGAGCCCGCCGAGCAGCGGGGCGTACGAGGTCGGGTCGACCTGGATCTCCAGCCAGCCGGAACCGTCCTTGACGTCCTCCTCCGCCGCCTCGCGCACCAGGCGCTGGATGTCCTCGGGGGACCGCAGGCACGAGCGGGCCGCGTCGTAGAGGCGCTGGAAGCGGAACCAGCCGCGTTCGTCGGTGGCCCGCAGCTTGGGCGGCTCGGCCCCGGTCAGCGCGTCGGGCAGCCGTACGCCGTACTTGTCGGCGAGCTCCAGCAGGGTCGCGGGCCGCATCGACCCGGTGAAGTGCAGATGCAGATGGGCCTTCGGCAGTGCAGAGACATCACGTACGTGCTCCATCCCAAGATCCTGCCGCACGCCCCCACCGCACCGGTAGGGCTTTCCCTGAACGTGGTCTTGCTCGTACACAGGAACGGAAGAGGGCCACCCACCTACCAGAAAGTGTGGGTGACCCCTGCTGCGAGACCCTGCGAGGGGCGGAACTCAGTC
Organism: Streptomyces hundungensis; assembly: GCF_003627815.1. Taxonomy (NCBI): domain Bacteria; kingdom Bacillati; phylum Actinomycetota; class Actinomycetes; order Kitasatosporales; family Streptomycetaceae; genus Streptomyces; species Streptomyces hundungensis. The sequence goes on along the minus strand of NZ_CP032698.1, from coordinate 3,627,332 downwards.
CCGCGCCTCCGCCAGCAACTTCTGGATCCGCGAGACGCCCTCCACGAGGTCCTCGTCGCCCAGCGCGTACGAGAGCCGCAGATAGCCCGGCGTGCCGAAGGCCTCGCCGGGGACGACCGCGACCTCGGTCTCGTCCAGGATCAGCGCGGCGAGCTCCGCCGAGGTCGCCGGACGCTTGCCGCGGATCTCCTTGCCGAGCAGGCCCTTCACCGAGGGATAGGCGTAGAACGCGCCCTCGGGGGTGGGGCAGATCACGCCGTCGATCTCGCTCAGCATCCGCACCATCGTCCGGCGGCGCCGGTCGAAGGCCTCCCGCATCGCGGCGACCGCGTCCAGGTTGCCGGAGACGGCGGCCAGCGCGGCGACCTGCGCCACGTTGGACACGTTGGAGGTGGCGTGCGACTGGAGGTTGGTCGCCGCCTTGACGACGTCCTTCGGGCCGATGATCCACCCGACCCGCCAACCGGTCATCGCGAAGGTCTTGGCGACGCCGTTGACGACGACGCACTTGTCCCGAAGCTCGGGCACGATCGCGGGCAGCGACGTGAAGGTGGCGCTGCCGTACACGAGGTGCTCGTAGATCTCGTCGGTCATGACCCACAGGCCGTGCTCGACGGCCCAGCGCCCGATCGCCTCGGCCTCCGCCTCGCTGTAGACGGCGCCGGTCGGGTTGGACGGGGAGACGAACAGGACGACCTTCGTACGCTCCGTACGGGCCGCTTCCAGCTGCTCCACCGAGACCCGGTAGCCGGTCGTCTCGTCGGCCACGACGTCCACCGGGACACCGCCCGCGAGCCGGATCGACTCGGGGTAGGTGGTCCAGTACGGGGCCGGGACGATGACCTCGTCACCCGGGTCCAGGATCGCCGCGAAGGCCTCGTAGATCGCCTGCTTGCCGCCGTTGGTCACCAGGACCTGCGAGGCGTCGACCTCGTAACCGGAGTCCCGCAGCGTCTTCGCGGCGATGGCGGCCTTGAGCTCGGGCAGGCCCCCCGCCGGCGTGTAGCGGTGGTACTTCGGGTTGCGGCAGGCCTCGACCGCCGCCTCGACGATGTAGTCGGGCGTCGGGAAGTCGGGCTCGCCCGCGCCGAAGCCGATGACCGGACGCCCGGCGGCCTTGAGGGCCTTGGCCTTGGCGTCGACGGCGAGGGTCGCGGACTCGGAGATGGCGCCGATGCGCGCGGAGACCCGGCGCTCGGTGGGGGAGGAAGGCGGGGGAGTTGCAGCGCTCATGCGGGCCATGCTCCCAGACCTCCCACGGCCGCAGCACCCGCGTTCCACGGACCGGTCAGCATGTGGACAGGCGTCCGAGCGGCCCCTCGCACGGGCCCGTGGGACGGCGGTCCGACGGCGCCGGCGGCCACCGCACGGCGACGGACCGGAGGCGTCCGGGAGCAAGCTGTTCGACGCCGGGCCCCTGACCACGTACACTCACTGCCTGTTGGCCCTCACCAACCACACCACCACATGCGGTAGGTTGGGGGAACCACAAAGGGTCGTAGCTCAATTGGTAGAGCACTGGTCTCCAAAACCAGCGGTTGGGGGTTCAAGTCCCTCCGGCCCTGCTACACACACCTTCGCCAGGATGTGTGCGCATGTACGTACTTCAATGCACCGCCGTGCGGCTCCACCGGGCGCGGCACGGCCATGACCCGGAATCAGGTGAGAAGCGTGACGGACGCCGTGGGCTCCATCGACATGCCTGATGCCCAGGACGAGGCAGCGGAGTCCAAGGATTCGAAGAAGAAGGCCCGCAAGGGCGGTAAGCGCGGCAAGAAGGGCCCTCTGGGCCGGCTCGCGCTCTTCTACCGGCAGGTTGTTGCCGAACTCCGTAAAGTTGTCTGGCCGACACGCAGCCAGCTGACGACGTACACCACCGTGGTGATCGTGTTCGTCGTCATCATGATCGGCATCGTGACGTTGATTGACTCCGGCTTCTCGCAGGTCGTCAAGTACGTCTTCGGCTGATCGCGAAGGGCGCCCCTCATCGGCGCCCCTTTCGCATGTTCCACCCCATCTGTAGCCAGGAAGAAGCAGCCACCGTGTCTGACCCGAACCTGAACGACGCCTCCGAGTCGGTCGAGTCCGTCGAGGACGAGCTCGAGATCATCGAGGCGGCCGACGAGGACGAGGCCGAGGCTGCCGACGCCGCTGCGGGCGAAGCGGCCGAAGAGGCCGCCCTGAACGTCGAGTCCGATGACGCCGAGTCCGACGAGGACGAGGCCGCCGAGGCTTCCGACGTGACCGACGAGGTCGCCTCCGACGAGGACGAGACCGAAGGCACCGCGTCGGACGACGAGTCCGCGGAGCCCACCGACTCCGTCGAGACCGACTCCGCCGAGGACGAGGAGCCGGCGGAGCCCGCCGCCCCCGTCGACCCGGTCGAGGCCCTGCGCCAGGAGCTCCGCTTCCTGCCCGGCGAGTGGTACGTCATCCACACGTACGCCGGTTACGAGAAGCGGGTGAAGGCCAACCTCGAACAGCGTGCCGTCTCGCTGAACGTCGAGGAGTTCATCTACCAGGCCGAGGTCCCCGAAGAGGAGATCGTCCAGATCAAGAACGGCGAGCGCAAGAACGTCCGGCAGAACAAGCTGCCCGGTTACGTTCTCGTCCGCATGGATCTGACGAACGAGTCCTGGGGCGTCGTCCGCAACACCCCGGGTGTCACCGGCTTCGTCGGCAACGCCTACGACCCGTACCCGCTGACCCTGGACGAGATCGTCAAGATGCTCGCCCCGGAGGCCGAGGAGAAGGCCGCCCGCGAGGCCGCCGAGGCCGAGGGCAAGCCGGCTCCGCAGCGCAAGGTCGAGGTCCAGGTCCTGGACTTCGAGGTGGGCGACTCGGTCACCGTCACCGACGGCCCGTTCGCGACGCTCCAGGCGACCATCAACGAGATCAACGCCGACTCGAAGAAGGTCAAGGGCCTCGTCGAGATCTTCGGTCGCGAGACCCCGGTCGAGCTCAGCTTCGACCAGATCCAGAAGAACTGACGCCCTCCGGGCACCGCTTCTGGAACCAGCACTTCCGAGCAGGTCAGAGGGGCTCTCACAGCCCCTCTGACCTGCTCGGTTTTTAGCCGCACAGCTATACCCGCTATCGTTGTGCGGTATGCCTCCATCCGGTTGATCGGATGAAGGCGGTTCACTCTCACTAGGACCCGGAGAGAGCAATGCCTCCCAAGAAGAAGAAGGTCACGGGGCTTATCAAGCTCCAGATCAACGCCGGTGCGGCGAACCCGGCTCCGCCGGTCGGTCCCGCACTGGGCCAGCACGGCGTCAACATCATGGAATTCTGCAAGGCCTACAACGCCGCGACCGAGTCGCAGCGTGGCTGGGTGATCCCGGTGGAGATCACGGTCTACGAAGACCGCTCCTTCACCTTCATCACCAAGACGCCGCCGGCCGCGAAGATGATCCTGAAGGCCGCTGGCGTCCAGAAGGGCTCCGGCGAGCCCCACAAGACCAAGGTCGCCAAGATCACGCAGGCCCAGGTTCGCGAGATCGCCACGACGAAGCTCCCCGACCTGAACGCCAACGACCTCGACGCCGCGTCGAAGATCATCGCTGGTACCGCCCGTTCCATGGGCATCACGGTCGAGGGCTGATCTCAGCTCACCCCCGTCTGACCCCCAGTGGTAGGGCCAAGCGCTGGCCCGCACCACGACTCCATGCCTGCCACGCGGCGTGAGCCGCATGGTGTTACTCCCTACAGGAGCTGAAGTGAAGCGCAGCAAGACTCTCCGCGCTGCGGACGCGAAGATCGACGCGGACAAGCTGTACGCGCCGCTCGAGGCCGTCCGTCTCGCCAAGGAGACCTCCACGACCAAGTTCGACGGCACCGTCGAGGTCGCCTTCCGCCTGGGTGTCGACCCGCGCAAGGCCGACCAGATGGTCCGTGGCACCGTGAACCTCCCGCACGGCACCGGTAAGACCGCCCGGGTCCTGGTCTTCGCGACCGGCGACCGTGCCGAGGCCGCGCTTGCCGCGGGCGCCGACATCGTCGGCTCCGACGAGCTCATCGACGAGGTCGCGAAGGGCCGTCTGGACTTCGACGCCGTCGTCGCCACCCCGGACCTCATGGGCAAGGTCGGCCGCCTCGGCCGCGTGCTCGGTCCCCGTGGTCTGATGCCGAACCCGAAGACCGGCACGGTCACCCCCGACGTCGCCAAGGCGGTCGAGGAGATCAAGGGCGGCAAGATCGAGTTCCGCGTCGACAAGCACTCGAACCTGCACTTCATCATCGGCAAGGTGTCCTTCGACGACACCAAGCTGGTGGAGAACTACGGTGCGGCTCTGGAGGAGATCCTCCGTCTGAAGCCGTCCGCCGCCAAGGGCCGGTACATCAAGAAGGCGACCATCACCACCACGATGGGCCCCGGTATCTCCCTCGACTCGAACCGCACCCGCAACCTCCTCGTCGAGGAGGACCCGGCCGCCGTCTGATCCCCCCGGATCACGGCAGTCACGGGCTTCGGGGTCTCAGGAGCACTGAGACAGACCGAGACGTACTGAAGACCGGCCCCCGCACCTCGTCAGAGGCGCGGGGGCCGGTCTTTCTGCCGGGGCCGTCGCCGGTGCGCTGCGTTACCGTGGGGACGGTTCGGCCGGTTTGATCAATGGGGTGGGGACGACATGAGCGGATCTTTCAAGCGCGCCGGAATATCCTTCGCGGCGGTCGCGGTGCTGGTGGCCGGCGCCGCCGCGTGCCAGGGCGGGGACGGGAAGAAGGCCGCGGGCGCGCCGGAGAAGGCCGCCGGGCAGTCGAGCTCCGCCGATGCCCGCACGGCGCTCCAGGCGGCGTACAAGAAGACCGCGGCGGCCAAGTCCGCGAAGGTCACCATGAAGATGTCGGTGCCGTCCATCGTGGGCGCCGGCGTCGGCGACATGGAGATGACCGGCATCCAGGCCTGGAACCCGTCCGCGATGGACTTCACCATGACCACCCCGGCCCTGAAGGGCATGCCGGACGCGCCGGACAAGATCCGTACGGTCATGCTGAACAACGTCATGTACATGGACATGGGTGCCGAGGCGGCCAAGGACAACGGCGGCAAGCGCTGGATGAAGATGGACCTCGGCGCGCTCGCCAAGGACGGCGGCGGCGGTCTTGCCCAGCAGATGACGGGTGGCGCCCAGAACCAGGACCCGGCCCAGCAGCTCGCGCTCCTGACGGACTCGCCGCATGTGCGACACCTCGGCAGCGAGCAGATCGACGGCGCCCCGGCCGAGCACTACAAGGGCACGCTGACGCTGGAGGAGGCGCTCGCCACCAACAAGAGCCTGGACGGCCTGTCGGGCCAGGAGCGCCAGAAGTTCATCGACGCCATGAAGGGCGCCGGGATCAAGGCGTACGACACCGAGCTCTGGATCGCCAAGTCCGGCTACCCGGTGCGGATGGACGTCGGGATCGACAGCCCCCAGGGCAAGCTCACGATGAGCGCGCACTACTCGGACTACGGCACCACGAGCGCGGTACGCGCACCCGCGGCCGCCGAGACCTACGACTTCGCGGACTCGCTGAAGGACCTCGGCAAGGGAGACCTGGGCAAGGGAGACCTCGGCAAGGGCGGCGCCGCCTGAGCCGGATCCCGGCCCGCGGCCCGCGGCCGGCCGGGGCCCCGCGCCCCGGTCGCCACCCCGTATGAGCGGATTTGCTTGACACGGACCCCGTACCGTACGCTTCTCCAGAAGCCAAAGACCGCTGGTCGTTGCCGTGCCTTCATCCGAGGGGGCGGTGGCCGAAGGTTCCGTTGAATACGGACGACCCGCGCAGGTGACCGTGGAAAGTTCCCGGACGTATCTCTTCTCGAGTGCTGCTGGTTGAGCTACGCCCCGTGCGCCTGCGCCGGGGCGTTTCGTTTTGTTCGGCCCCTTTTGAGCGGTCCTCATCACCCGGAAGGAGGCCGACGCTCTATGGCAAGGCCCGACAAGGCTGCCGCGGTAGCCGAGCTCACGGACCAGTTCCGCAGCTCGAACGCCGCTGTGCTGACCGAGTACCGGGGTCTCACCGTGACGCAGCTCGAGAAGCTTCGTCGTTCGCTCGGTGAGAACGCCCAGTACGCCGTGGTGAAGAACACGCTGACCAAGATTGCGGCCAACGAGGCCGGGATCACTTCGCTGGACGACCACTTCGCTGGTCCGACGGCGGTTGCCTTCATCACCGGTGACCCGGTGGAGTCGGCGAAGGGTCTTCGTGACTTCGCCAAGGAGAACCCGAACCTGATCATCAAGGGCGGTGTCCTTGATGGCAAGGCGCTGTCCGCCGATGAGATCAAGCAGCTCGCGGACCTCGAGTCCCGCGAGGTTCTGCTCAGCAAGCTGGCCGGCGCGTTCAAGGGCAAGCAGTCTCAGGCTGCCTCGCTCTTCCAGGCGCTGCCGTCGAAGTTCGTCCGCACCGCGGAAGCGCTTCGCGTCAAGCTCGCCGAGCAGGGCGGTGCCGAGTAACTCGGCTCGCGCAATGATCGCCGCCCGCTAGGGCGACGGTCGCAGCGGGCCGAACGTACGCCCGCCTACATGTACATCCGGCACCCGCCGAATTAGTGGAAGGATCGCCCATCATGGCGAAGCTCAGCCAGGAAGACCTGCTCGCCCAGTTCGAGGAGATGACCCTCATCGAGCTCTCCGAGTTCGTGAAGGCCTTCGAGGAGAAGTTCGACGTCACCGCCGCCGCGGCCGTCGCCGTTGCCGGCCCGGCCGGTCCGGCCGCCCCGGCCGACGCCGTCGAGGAGCAGGACGAGTTCGACGTCATCCTCGAGGGTGCGGGCGACAAGAAGATCCAGGTCATCAAGGTCGTGCGTGAGCTGACCTCGCTGGGTCTGAAGGAGGCCAAGGACCTCGTCGACGGCGCCCCGAAGCCCGTCCTCGAGAAGGTCGCCAAGGAGGCCGCCGACAAGGCTGCCGAGTCCCTCAAGGCCGCCGGCGCCTCCGTCACGGTCAAGTAATTCCCCGCGGGTCCCCACGGGGCCCGCGACCGTCTCGCAGGCGCGCTCGCGCGCCGCTGGACACCTCCAAGGGCGATCACCCATCCGGGTGGTCGCCCTTCGGCGTACCCGCGCCGCCTGCCTTGCACGCGGCCCGTCGGGGAGTATGGTGATCTTCGCCGTCTGCTCGGCGAGGACGCAGGCGTAACCCCGCAACGGCTCCCGCGGCGATTTCCGGGGAGCGGAGGGGTCTTGACGAACCGCACGCAGCGCGCAATTCTCAGGACGCGTCGTCACAACGATCCGGATCCGAGGCATGGATCGACGGCGAAGAGGGCAGTACTAATCTGCGTCTGCGCGGCGCACGGCCGACCGAGGTACCGAGGTACTTGAGAAGAGCAACGCGGGTGTCGCAAAATCCGCCCTGGACATCAGTGTGCCGAGTGGCTACACTGTCCCTTTGCGCTGCCTGTTAGCTGTCCCCTGCCCGTCACCAGGGGCATGCCCTCGCTTGAGCATCTTTGATGGAACGGCCCCGACCTGGTCTCTTCGGCCTCTTCGGGAAACGTCTCTCTCTGTGCCCACGTGGGACCGGTACGCGCGTAGTGAGTCCGAGCCCTCGGAAGGACCCCCTCTTGGCCGCCTCGCGCAACGCCTCGACCTCCAATACGAACAACGGCGCCAGCACCGCCCCGCTGCGCATCTCCTTTGCAAAGATCAAGGAGCCCCTCGAGGTTCCGAACCTTCTTGCGCTGCAAACCGAGAGCTTTGACTGGCTGCTCGGCAATGCCGCTTGGAAGTCTCGGGTCGAGGCCGCTCTCGAGAGCGGACAGGACGTCCCCACCAAGTCCGGTCTGGAGGAGATCTTCGAAGAGATCTCCCCGATCGAGGACTTCTCCGGGTCGATGTCGCTGACCTTCCGCGACCACCGCTTCGAGCCGCCTAAGAACTCGATCGACGAGTGCAAGGAGCGCGACTTCACGTTCGCGGCCCCGCTCTTCGTCACCGCCGAGTTCACCAACAACGAGACCGGCGAGATCAAGTCCCAGACGGTCTTCATGGGCGACTTCCCGCTCATGACCAACAAGGGCACCTTCGTCATCAACGGCACCGAGCGTGTCGTCGTGTCGCAGCTGGTCCGCTCGCCGGGTGTCTACTTCGACTCCAACATCGACAAGACGTCCGACAAGGACATCTTCACGGCCAAGATCATCCCGTCCCGGGGTGCCTGGCTCGAGATGGAGATCGACAAGCGCGACATGGTCGGTGTCCGCATCGACCGCAAGCGCAAGCAGTCCGTCACCGTCCTCCTGAAGGCTCTCGGCTGGACCACCGAGCAGATCCTCGAGGAGTTCGGCGAGTACGAGTCGATGCGCGCCACCCTGGAGAAGGACCACACCCAGGGCCAGGACGACGCGCTGCTCGACATCTACCGCAAGCTGCGTCCGGGCGAGCCGCCGACGCGCGAGGCCGCTCAGACGCTGCTCGAGAACCTCTACTTCAACCCGAAGCGCTACGACCTCGCGAAGGTCGGCCGCTACAAGGTGAACAAGAAGCTCGGCGCCGACGAGCCGCTAGACGCCGGCGTGCTCACCACCGACGACGTCATCGCGACCATCAAGTACCTGGTCAAGCTGCACGCCGGCGAGACCGAGACGGTCGGCGAGTCGGGTCGGAACATCGTCGTCGAGACCGACGACATCGACCACTTCGGCAACCGTCGTCTGCGCAACGTCGGCGAGCTCATCCAGAACCAGGTCCGTACGGGTCTGGCTCGTATGGAGCGCGTCGTGCGTGAGCGCATGACGACCCAGGACGTCGAGGCGATCACGCCGCAGACCCTGATCAACATCCGCCCGGTCGTGGCGTCGATCAAGGAATTCTTCGGCACCTCGCAGCTGTCGCAGTTCATGGACCAGAACAACCCGCTGTCGGGTCTCACCCACAAGCGCCGTCTGTCGGCGCTTGGCCCGGGTGGTCTCTCCCGTGAGCGGGCCGGCTTCGAGGTCCGTGACGTGCACCCGTCGCACTACGGCCGCATGTGCCCGATCGAGACGCCTGAAGGCCCGAACATCGGTCTGATCGGTTCGCTCGCCTCGTACGGCCGCGTCAACGCGTTCGGCTTCATCGAGACGCCGTACCGCAAGGTCGTCGACGGCCAGGTCACCGACGAGGTCGACTACGTCACCGCCGACGAGGAGGACCGCTTCGTCATCGCGCAGGCCAACGCCGCGCTCAGCGACGACATGCGGTTCACCGAGCCGCGCGTGCTGGTCCGCCGCCGTGGTGGCGAGGTCGACTACGTGCCCGGCACCGAGGTCGACTACATGGACGTCTCGCCGCGCCAGATGGTGTCGGTCGCGACCGCCATGATCCCGTTCCTCGAGCACGACGACGCCAACCGTGCCCTCATGGGCGCGAACATGATGCGTCAGGCCGTGCCGCTGATCACGTCCGAGGCGCCGCTCGTCGGCACCGGCATGGAGTACCGCTGCGCGGTCGACGCCGGTGACGTCATCAAGGCGGAGAAGGCGGGTGTCGTCCAGGAGGTCTCCGCGGACTACATCACCGTCGCCAACGACGACGGCACGTACACCACGTACCGGATCGCCAAGTTCGCCCGCTCCAACCAGGGCACCTCGGTCAACCAGAAGGTTGTCGTGGACGAGGGCGCCCGTGTGATCGAGGGCCAGGTCCTGGCCGACGGTCCCGCCACCCGCGAGGGTGAGATGGCGCTGGGCAAGAACCTGCTCGTGGCGTTCATGCCGTGGGAGGGTCACAACTACGAGGACGCGATCATCCTGTCGCAGCGCCTCGTGCAGGACGACGTCCTCTCCTCGATCCACATCGAGGAGCACGAGGTCGACGCCCGTGACACCAAGCTCGGCCCGGAGGAGATCACCCGGGACATCCCGAACGTCTCCGAGGAGGTCCTCGCCGACCTCGACGAGCGCGGCATCATCCGTATCGGTGCCGAGGTCGTCGCCGGCGACATCCTCGTCGGCAAGGTCACGCCCAAGGGTGAGACCGAGCTGACGCCGGAGGAGCGCCTGCTGCGCGCGATCTTCGGTGAGAAGGCCCGCGAGGTGCGTGACACCTCGCTGAAGGTGCCGCACGGCGAGATCGGCAAGGTCATCGGCGTCCGCGTCTTCGACCGTGAAGAGGGCGACGAGCTGCCGCCGGGTGTGAACCAGCTGGTTCGCGTCTACGTGGCGCAGAAGCGCAAGATCACGGACGGTGACAAGCTCGCCGGCCGTCACGGCAACAAGGGTGTCATTTCGAAGATCCTTCCGATCGAGGACATGCCGTTCCTCGAGGACGGAACTCCGGTCGACATCATCCTCAACCCGCTTGGTGTCCCGTCCCGAATGAACCCGGGACAGGTCCTGGAGATCCACCTCGGCTGGCTCGCCAGCCGCGGCTGGGACGTCTCCGGTCTCGCCGACGACTGGGCGCAGCGACTCCAGGCCATCGGCGCCGACCAGGTAGCCGCCGGCACCAACGTCGCCACCCCGGTCTTCGACGGCGCCCGCGAGGACGAGATCACCGGTCTCTTCGAGGCCACGATCCCCAACCGCGACGGTGACCGACTGGTCCAGCCCTCGGGCAAGGCCAACCTGTTCGACGGCCGCTCCGGTGAGCCGTTCCCGGACCCGATCTCGGTCGGGTACATGTACATCCTCAAGCTGCACCACCTGGTCGACGACAAGCTCCACGCCCGTTCGACCGGTCCGTACTCGATGATCACCCAGCAGCCGCTGGGTGGTAAGGCCCAGTTCGGTGGCCAGCGCTTCGGTGAGATGGAGGTGTGGGCGCTGGAGGCATACGGCGCCGCGTACGCACTCCAGGAGCTGCTGACCATCAAGTCCGACGACGTGACCGGCCGTGTGAAGGTCTACGAGGCCATCGTCAAGGGCGAGAACATCCCCGAGCCCGGCATTCCCGAGTCCTTCAAGGTGCTCATCAAGGAAATGCAGTCGCTCTGCCTCAACGTGGAGGTGCTGTCCTCGGACGGCATGTCCATCGAGATGCGCGACACGGACGAGGACGTCTTCCGCGCTGCGGAGGAGCTCGGTATCGACCTGTCCCGGCGCGAGCCGAGCAGCGTCGAAGAGGTCTGACGGGTCTGACGGGGGCTCGCTAAGAGCCCCCGTCTTCCCCGGGACCCCCCTCAGACCATCTTGAAGAATCGACCCCGAAAGAGGGATTGACGACAAGTGCTCGACGTCAACTTCTTCGACGAGCTGCGGATCGGCCTCGCCACCGCTGACGACATTCGTCAGTGGTCCCACGGTGAGGTCAAGAAGCCGGAGACCATCAACTACCGCACCCTCAAGCCCGAAAAGGACGGACTCTTCTGCGAGAAGATCTTCGGTCCGACCCGGGACTGGGAGTGCTACTGCGGCAAGTACAAGCGCGTCCGCTTCAAGGGCATCATCTGTGAGCGCTGTGGCGTGGAAGTCACGCGCGCCAAGGTGCGCCGCGAGCGGATGGGCCACATCGAGCTTGCCGCTCCCGTGACCCACATCTGGTACTTCAAGGGCGTTCCGTCGCGTCTTGGTTACCTGCTCGACCTCGCGCCGAAGGACCTCGAGAAGGTCATCTACTTCGCCGCGTACATGATCACGTTCGTGGACGAGGAGCGCCGTACGCGCGACCTGCCGTCGCTGGAGGCGCACGTCTCCGTCGAGCGTCAGCAGATCGAGAACCGTCGCGACTCGGACCTCGAAGCCCGCGCCAAGAAGCTCGAGACGGACCTCGCCGAGCTTGAGGCCGAGGGTGCCAAGGCCGATGTGCGCCGCAAGGTGCGCGAGGGTGCCGAGCGCGAGATGAAGCAGCTGCGTGACCGTTCGCAGCGCGAGATCGACCGTCTCGACGAGGTGTGGAGCCGCTTCAAGAACCTCAAGGTCCAGGACCTCGAGGGCGACGAGCTGCTCTACCGCGAGCTGCGTGACCGTTTCGGCACGTACTTCGACGGCTCGATGGGCGCCGCTGCTCTTCAGAAGCGCCTGGAGACCTTCGACCTCGACGAGGAGGCCGAGCGCCTCCGCGAGATCATCCGCACCGGCAAGGGCCAGAAGAAGACCCGTGCGCTCAAGCGCCTCAAGGTCGTCTCCGCGTTCTTGCAGACCAGCAACAGCCCCAAGGGCATGGTGCTGGACTGCGTGCCGGTCATCCCGCCGGACCTGCGTCCGATGGTGCAGCTGGACGGTGGCCGCTTCGCGACCTCCGACCTGAACGACCTGTACCGCCGCGTGATCAACCGCAACAACCGCCTGAAGCGACTCCTTGACCTCGGCGCCCCCGAGATCATCGTGAACAACGAGAAGCGCATGCTTCAGGAGGCCGTCGACGCGCTCTTCGACAACGGCCGTCGTGGTCGCCCGGTCACGGGCCCCGGCAACCGTCCGCTGAAGTCGCTCTCCGACATGCTCAAGGGCAAGCAGGGTCGATTCCGTCAGAACCTGCTCGGCAAGCGTGTGGACTACTCCGCGCGTTCCGTCATCGTCGTCGGCCCCCAGCTGAAGCTGCACCAGTGCGGTCTGCCGAAGGCCATGGCGCTCGAGCTCTTCAAGCCGTTCGTGATGAAGCGCCTGGTCGACCTGAACCACGCGCAGAACATCAAGAGCGCCAAGCGGATGGTCGAGCGCGGCCGCACGGTCGTGTACGACGTCCTCGAAGAGGTCATCGCCGAGCACCCGGTTCTGCTGAACCGTGCGCCCACGCTGCACCGCCTCGGCATCCAGGCCTTCGAGCCCCAGCTGGTCGAGGGCAAGGCCATCCAGATCCACCCGCTCGTCTGCACCGCGTTCAACGCGGACTTCGACGGTGACCAGATGGCCGTCCACCTGCCGCTCTCCGCGGAGGCGCAGGCCGAGGCCCGCATCCTGATGCTGTCCTCGAACAACATCCTGAAGCCGGCCGACGGTCGCCCCGTCACCATGCCGACCCAGGACATGGTGCTCGGCCTCTTCTTCCTCACCACGGACGAAGAGGAGCGCGAGGTGAAGGGCGCCGGCCGCGCCTTCAACTCGACCGCCGAGGCGATCATGGCGTTCGACGCCCGGGAGCTCTCGCTCCAGGCGAAGGTCGACATCCGCTTCCCGATCGGCACCGTCCCGCCGCGTGGCTGGACCCCGCCGCTCGACGAGGACGGCGAGACGACCTGGCAGCAGGGCGACTCGTTCCGTCTGCGGACGTCCCTCGGCCGCGCGCTCTTCAACGAGCTGCTGCCCGAGGACTACCCGTTCGTCGACTACTCGGTCGGCAAGAAGCAGCTCTCCGAGATCGTCAACGACCTCGCCGAGCGCTACCCCAAGGTCATCGTGGCGGCGACGCTCGACAACCTGAAGGCGGCGGGCTTCTTCTGGGCGACCCGTTCCGGCGTCACCGTCGCCGTCTCGGACATCGTCGTCCCGGAGGCCAAGAAGGCCATCGTCCAGGGCTACGAGGCCCAGGACGAGAAGGTGCAGAAGCAGTACGAGCGCGGTCTGATCACCAAGGACGAGCGCACGCAGGAGCTCATCGCGATCTGGACCAAGGCGACCAACGAGGTTGCCGAGGCGATGAACGCGAACTTCCCCAAGACGAACCCCATCTTCATGATGGTTGACTCGGGTGCCCGAGGAAACATGATGCAGATGCGTCAGATCGCCGGTATGCGTGGTCTGGTGTCGAACGCGAAGAACGAGACCATCCCGCGTCCGATCAAGGCGTCCTTCCGTGAGGGCCTCACCGTTCTGGAGTACTTCATCTCCACGCACGGTGCCCGTAAGGGTCTGGCGGACACCGCCCTGCGTACCGCCGACTCGGGTTACCTGACCCGTCGTCTGGTGGACGTCTCGCAGGACGTCATCATCCGCGAGGAGGACTGCGGCACCGACCGCGGCCTCAAGCTCAAGATCGCGGAGCGGGGCGCCGACGGCGTGCTGCGCAAGACCGAGGACGTCGAGACCTCCGTCTACGCCCGCATGCTCGCCGAGGACGTCGTCGTCGACGGCAAGGTCATCGCGCCGGCCAACGTGGACCTCGGTGACGTGCTCATCGACGCCCTCGTGGGCGCGGGCGTCGAGGAGGTCAAGACCCGCTCGGTCCTGACCTGTGAGTCCGCGGTCGGCACCTGTGCCTTCTGCTACGGACGCTCCCTCGCCACCGGCAAGCTGGTCGACATCGGTGAGGCGGTCGGCATCATCGCCGCCCAGTCCATCGGTGAGCCCGGTACCCAGCTGACGATGCGTACCTTCCACACCGGTGGTGTGGCCGGTGACGACATCACGCAGGGTCTGCCGCGTGTCGTCGAGCTCTTCGAGGCCCGTACGCCCAAGGGTGTCGCGCCGATCTCGGAGGCCAAGGGCCGGATCCGCATCGAGGAGACCGAGAAGACCAAGAAGATCGTCGTCACCCCGGACGACGGCAGCGAGGAGACGGCGTTCCCGATCTCCAAGCGTGCCCGTCTCCTGGTCGGCGAGGGCGACGCGGTCGAGGTGGGCCAGAAGCTCACCGTCGGTGCCACCAACCCGCACGACGTGCTGCGGATCCTCGGTCAGCGCGCGGTCCAGGTCCACCTGGTCGGCGAAGTCCAGAAGGTCTACAACAGCCAGGGCGTGTCGATCCACGACAAGCACATCGAGATCATCATCCGGCAGATGCTGCGCCGCGTGACGATCATCGAGTCCGGCGACGCGGAGCTGCTGCCGGGCGAGCTCGTCGAGCGCTCGAAGTTCGAGACCGAGAACCGTCGTGTGGTCACGGAAGGCGGCCACCCGGCCTCCGGCCGTCCGCAGCTGATGGGTATCACCAAGGCCTCGCTGGCGACGGAATCCTGGCTGTCGGCCGCCTCCTTCCAGGAGACGACCCGAGTCCTGACGGATGCGGCGATCAACGCCAAGTCCGACAGCCTCATCGGCCTCAAGGAGAACGTCATCATCGGTAAGCTCATCCCGGCCGGTACGGGTCTGTCCCGCTACCGCAACATCCGGGTCGAGCCCACCGAAGAGGCCAAGGCCGCGATGTACTCGGCCGTCGGCTACGACGACATCGACTACTCGCCGTTCGGCACCGGCTCCGGCCAGGCCGTTCCGCTGGAGGACTACGACTACGGTCCGTACAACCAGTAAGGCGTACGTCATCCGAAGGGCGCCCACCCCGCAGCACGCGGGGTGGGCGCCCTTCGGGGTTTTCGGGGGCCGGCCGGGGCGCCGATCCGGGCCCCGGAGCACCGCCCAAGGGCCACCTGTTGAGACGGTTCGTCTCATGGCGGGCGCCGGACGGGTATGGGGTGACATGTCCCACGGGGTGTCGGGGCCCGTGCGTGGGCATTTGTTTTGACCCAAGTCGATGAGGTAGGTACGCTCAGACCTTGTGCCTGGGGTGTGCCTGGGCTCCGCTGCGTGCCTACGTCCGCAGTACGAGCTTCTGGACCGGCCACCGCAATCTGCGCCTTCCTCGCCTTCGGGCGGGGGTGCGCAGTATTCGACACACCCGACCGCGTGGGTCGGAGACGTGTTTCAGGTTAGTTTTACTACGGCACACAGAAACCGGAGAAGTAGTGCCTACGATCCAGCAGCTGGTCCGGAAGGGCCGGCAGGACAAGGTCGAGAAGAACAAGACGCCCGCGCTCGAGGGTTCGCCCCAGCGTCGTGGCGTCTGCACGCGTGTGTTCACGACCACCCCGAAGAAGCCGAACTCGGCGCTCCGTAAGGTCGCGCGTGTGCGTCTGACCTCCGGCATCGAGGTCACGGCCTACATCCCGGGTGAGGGACACAACTTGCAGGAGCACTCGATCGTGCTCGTGCGTGGTGGCCGTGTGAAGGACCTGCCGGGTGTTCGCTACAAGATCATCCGCGGTTCGCTCGACACCCAGGGTGTCAAGAACCGCAAGCAGGCTCGCAGCCGCTACGGCGCCAAGAAGGAGAAGTAAGAATGCCTCGTAAGGGCCCCGCCCCGAAGCGCCCGGTCATCATCGACCCGGTCTACAGCTCTCCTCTTGTCACGTCGCTGATCAACAAGATCCTGCTGGACGGCAAGCGCTCCACCGCCGAGCGCATCGTCTACGGCGCCATGGAGGGCCTGCGCGAGAAGACCGGTGCTGACCCGGTCATCACGCTGAAGCGCGCTCTCGAGAACGTCAAGCCGTCTCTTGAGGTCAAGTCCCGCCGTGTCGGTGGCGCCACCTACCAGGTGCCGATCGAGGTCAAGCCCGGTCGCGCCGCCACCCTCTCGCTTCGCTGGATCGTGGGTTACTCCCGCGCCCGCCGTGAGAAGACCATGACCGAACGCCTCATGAACGAGCTGCTCGACGCCTCCAACGGCCTCGGCGCTGCGGTCAAGAAGCGTGAGGACACCCACAAGATGGCCGAGTCCAACAAGGCCTTCGCGCACTACCGCTGGTAGTCGCTACCCACATCGAGACCGAGAGAAGACTGAGCCGATATGGCTACCACTTCACTTGACCTGGCCAAGGTCCGCAACATCGGGATCATGGCTCACATCGACGCGGGCAAGACGACCACCACCGAGCGGATCCTGTTCTACACCGGCGTCTCGTACAAGATCGGTGAGGTCCACGACGGCGCTGCCACGATGGACTGGATGGAGCAGGAGCAGGAGCGCGGCATCACGATCACGTCCGCCGCGACGACCTGCCACTGGCCGCTCGAGGACGTCGACCACACCATCAACATCATCGACACCCCGGGCCACGTGGACTTCACGGTCGAGGTGGAGCGTTCGCTCCGCGTCCTCGACGGTGCGGTCACCGTGTTCGACGGTGTCGCCGGTGTGGAGCCGCAGTCCGAGACGGTCTGGCGTCAGGCCGACCGTTACGGCGTTCCGCGCATCTGCTTCGTCAACAAGCTCGACCGTACCGGCGCCGAGTTCCACCGCTGCGTGGACATGATCGTGGACCGCCTCGGCGCGACCCCGATCGTCATGCAGCTGCCGATCGGTTCCGAGGCCAACTTCGAGGGCGTTGTGGACCTGGTCCGCATGAAGGCCCTCGTGTGGTCCGCGGAAGCGACCAAGGGCGAGATGTACGACGTCGTCGACATCCCGGCCACGCACACCGAGGCTGCTGAAGAGTGGCGCGGCAAGCTGGTCGAGACCGTCGCCGAGAACGACGAAGAGATGATGGAGCTCTTCCTCGAGGGCGTCGAGCCCACCGAGGAGCAGCTGTACGCCGCCGTGCGTCGCATCACCATCGCGTCCGGCAAGGGCGGCGACACCACCGTCACCCCCGTGTTCTGCGGCACCGCGTTCAAGAACAAGGGCGTCCAGCCCCTGCTCGACGCCGTCGTTCGCTACCTGCCTTCCCCCCTGGACGTCGAGGCCATCGAGGGCCACGACGTCAAGGACCCGGAGGCCGTGGTCAAGCGCAAGCCGTCCGACGAGGAGCCCCTCTCGGCGCTGGCGTTCAAGATCGCGAGCGACCCGCACCTGGGCAAGCTCACCTTCGTCCGGATCTACTCCGGTCGCCTGGAGGCCGGCACCGCGGTGCTGAACTCCGTCAAGGGCAAGAAGGAGCGCATCGGCAAGATCTACCGCATGCACGCGAACAAGCGTGAGGAGATCGACTCGGTGGGCGCCGGCGACATCATCGCCGTGATGGGCCTGAAGCAGACCACCACCGGTGAGACGCTGTGCGACGAGAAGAACCCGGTCATCCTGGAGTCCATGGACTTCCCGGCGCCGGTCATTCAGGTCGCCATCGAGCCCAAGTCCAAGGGTGACCAGGAGAAGCTGGGTGTCGCCATCCAGCGTCTCGCGGAGGAGGACCCCTCCTTCCAGGTGCACTCGGACGAGGAGACCGGCCAGACCATCATCGGTGGTATGGGCGAGCTCCACCTCGACATCCTCGTCGACCGCATGCGTCGCGAGTTCAAGGTCGAGGCGAACGTCGGCAAGCCGCAGGTCGCGTACCGCGAGACGATCCGCAAGACCGTCGAGCGCGTGGACTACACCCACAAGAAGCAGACCGGTGGTACCGGTCAGTTCGCGAAGGTGCAGATCGCGATCGAGCCCATCGAGGGCGGCGAGGCGTCGTACGAGTTCGTGAACAAGGTCACCGGTGGCCGCATCCCCCGGGAGTACATCCCGTCGGTGGACGCGGGTGCGCAGGAGGCCATGCAGTTCGGCATCCTGGCCGGCTACGAGATGACTGGCGTCCGCGTCATCCTTCTCGACGGTGGCTACCACGAGGTCGACTCCTCCGAGCTCGCGTTCAAGATCGCCGGTTCGCAGGCCTTCAAGGAGGCCGCGCGCAAGGCTTCTCCCGTGCTCCTCGAGCCGATGATGGCCGTCGAGGTCGTCACGCCCGAGGACTACATGGGTGAGGTCATCGGCGACATCAACTCCCGCCGTGGCCAGATCGAGGCCATGGAGGAGCGCAGCGGCGCCCGCGTCGTGAGGGGCCTCGTGCCCCTCTCGGAGATGTTCGGCTACGTCGGCGACCTCCGCAGCAAGACCTCGGGTCGCGCAAGCTACTCGATGCAGTTCGACTCCTACGCCGAGGTTCCGAGGAACGTCGCCGAGGAGATCATCGCGAAGGCCAAGGGCGAGTAACTCTTCCGAGTTCACGCTTTAGGCTTGTCACCGGAGCCACTGGGGCATTCGGCGTAAACCATCAGGTTTACGGTGAGTGCCCCGGGCCCCGGCATCCCAGCAAAGATCACCTGGCGCCGATGAGTAAGGCGTACCAGAACCACTCCGCAGGAGGACCCCAGTGGCGAAGGCAAAGTTCGAGCGGACTAAGCCGCACGTCAACATCGGCACCATCGGTCACATTGACCACGGTAAGACGACCCTCACGGCCGCCATTACCAAGGTGCTGCACGACGCGTACCCGGACCTGAACGAGGCCTCGGCCTTCGACCAGATCGACAAGGCTCCTGAGGAGCGCCAGCGCGGTATCACGATCTCGATCGCGCACGTCGAGTACCAGACCGAGTCGCGTCACTACGCCCACGTCGACTGCCCCGGTCACGCGGACTACATCAAGAACATGATCACGGGTGCCGCGCAGATGGACGGCGCGATCCTCGTGGTTGCCGCCACCGACGGCCCGATGCCGCAGACCAAGGAGCACGTGCTCCTGGCCCGCCAGGTCGGCGTTCCGTACATCGTGGTCGCGCTGAACAAGGCCGACATGGTGGACGACGAGGAGATCCTGGAGCTCGTCGAGCTCGAGGTTCGTGAGCTCCTCTCCGAGTACGAGTTCCCGGGCGACGACCTGCCGGTCGTCAAGGTCTCGGCGCTCAAGGCGCTCGAGGGCGACAAGGAGTGGGGCCAGTCGGTCCTGAACCTGATGGCCGCCGTCGACGAGGCGATCCCGCAGCCCGAGCGTGACGTCGACAAGCCGTTCCTGATGCCGATCGAGGACGTCTTCACGATCACCGGTCGTGGCACCGTCGTCACCGGTCGTATCGAGCGTGGTGTCCTGAAGGTCAACGAGACCGTCGACATCGTCGGTATCAAGACCGAGAAGACCACCACCACGGTCACCGGCATCGAGATGTTCCGCAAGCTGCTCGACGAGGGCCAGGCCGGTGAGAACGTCGGTCTGCTGCTTCGTGGCATCAAGCGCGAGGACGTCGAGCGCGGCCAGGTCATCATCAAGCCGGGTTCGGTCACGCCGCACACCGAGTTCGAGGCCCAGTCGTACATCCTGTCCAAGGACGAGGGTGGCCGTCACACGCCGTTCTTCAACAACTACCGTCCCCAGTTCTACTTCCGTACGACTGACGTGACCGGTGTTGTGACCCTCCCCGAGGGCACCGAGATGGTCATGCCGGGTGACAACACCCAGATGACCGTTTCGCTGATCCAGCCCGTCGCCATGGAGGAGGGCCTGAAGTTCGCCATCCGTGAGGGTGGCCGGACCGTGGGCGCCGGCCAGGTCGTCAAGATCCTCAAGTAAGTACTTGAGGTTGACCTGGTAGCTCGCTGAGCTGTCAGAAGAGCCCCGCACCTTTCGAGGTGCGGGGCTCTTCGCGTTGTCCGCCACGGGTGCGGGGCGGTTCGGGTCCTACGGGCGCCAGGTCCAAGGCGTGGCATCGACGCCGAGCCCCAGTGCGAGGGGCCGCCCGTCGCGGACGTACAGCGTGGGCGGGCCGACCGGGACGGCGCCGCCGGTCCGCTTCAACACCCCTGCCGCGCCCGCGAGTTGGACCCGCCCCCGCTCGTCCGTCCCCACCACGTGGCCGCCCGCCGCGCCGACCGGTCCGTACCCGTCGAGCGCGACCGGCCGCGCCGGGGTGCCGTCCAGGCGTACGGAGGTGAGGTGCGAAGACGCGGGGGAGCCGGGGTCCTTGCGGGCCTTCGCCGGGTCGGCGCAGGTGCGGTAGAGGAGCTGTACGCCGTCGCCGATCGGGAGCGGGGTCACCGCGTCGACGGCGAGCGGCAGCCGGGACGGTACGGGGGCGAGGGGCGCGCCCGGGGCGTTCTGCGTCCAGTGGTGGACGGTGTCGGCGCCGGCCGCGAAGACATGGACGCGCCCGCGCCCGTCGACGATCGCGCTCAGCCCCTCCTGCACGGACTCGCCGCCCAGATCGCGCCAGGGCGACCAGGCGCCGTCCGTCTCGCGGACGCGGGTGCTGATGCCGCGGTCCGCGTTGCGCACGAAGAGGTGGACGCGGCCGTCCGGCGCCGCGAGGGCCAGCGGCGACCCGATCCGGCGCCCGCGGTCGTCGCCGCGCTCGGGGTTGCCGAGCCCCCTCCACGCGCCGAACTCCCCGCCCGGCGCGCCCTGTTCGAGCGCGACGATCTCCCGCGTGTTGGCGCCGGCCCGCCCCTGGAGCGAGGAGAACCGGAGCGCGAAGAGGAGCTGGCGGCCGTCGGGCAGGGTGGCGCCGCCGAGGACGGGGGCGAGCGGGCCGCCGCCGAGGTCGCGCGGGGCGCCCCAGCTGTCATCGGGGTTCTGGTCCCAGCGCACGGCCCGGAGCCCGAGCACGCCATACGCGTGGGCGCCGTCGTCGGACAGGAGCAGCCGGGCGCCGGGGTGGCGGTGGTGGGTGGAGCGCACCCACCCCTTCCCGTTGGCCAGCGGCCGGTTCCCGCCGACGTTGTAGTCGCCGCACCCGCCGGGGTTATGGCACTGCCAGTCCTTGTCGCCGCCGTACGGCACGAGGTGCGCCGCCTTCTCGGCGAGGACGCCGGCGGGGAGGTTCTTGGGCCAGTGCCGGTTGTAGTAGCCGCGGTAGGCGGTGGCGAGGAAGGCGTTGCCGCGCTCGGCGTGCCGGATCAGCGCGGCCCAGGCGAACGACGCGGCGGCGGTGTGGTCGGCGTGGTCGGAGTAGCCCGCCTGCTCCGAGTCGTGCTGACGGACGGCGGGGGAGCTGTGCTGGATGTCCGGGTCCGGGTCGAGGGTCTGGACGTGGGTGGGCGCGTAGTCGGCGAGGAGCCCGGCCAGCACCTCCACCAGGTCGTCGTAGGTGTAGCTCTTGGCCTGGCGCAGGGGGGAGCCGGTGGCGATGACGACGGGCAGCTGGAGGTGGTGGTCCGCCCAGAGGGCGGGCAGCCCCATCCGACCCCCCAGCGGGGTGTGCATGGCGGTGTTGAGGAACACCAACTCCACTCTGCGGCCCCGGTGTTGGAGCCGGTTGACCTCGGCGCGGTGACCGCCGCGCAGCTCGGCGACGGACTTCTCCCAGGGCGCGTACTTGTCAAGGCCGAGCAGGGTGGCGTACGCCTGCCGCAGTCCCTGGTGGCGGGCGGAGGAGTAGGCGGCCTTGTCGGGGACGTGCGGCCCGGTGTCACCGACCACCCGGTTGTCCCCGTTGGCCTCCCCGCCGGTGACGTACACGCTGACCAGCGGCACCCCGGAGTCCAGGGTGTGCTGGGTGTCCGGGTTCATGAAGTACAGGTCGTCGTCGGGGTGGGCGAGGATCTGGAGGAGCAGGGGGGCGCGGGGGGTGGTGAGGGGGGCGACGGTGGTGGTCGTCCTGGTCCGCCCCGGCGCGGGCGCCGCGCACCCCGCGACGGTGGCGGCGAGCCCGGTGGCTACGGCGCCCCCGAGAACGGTCCGCCGGCCCGGCCCCATGGCCCTTGCTGTGTCGTTCACGTACGTCCCGTCCGCCGCTCGTCCTCGTTCCCCGTGACCCCGCGGGGCCGCGCGCCCTGTGAGACGGGGGAGTGGGGGGCGGGGTTGCGTGCCGCGGGCGGCGGGGTCGGCCGAGGGGTGGCGGCCCACCGGCCAAGTCCCACCCGGGGCGCCCCGATTCGGATTGCTTTGCGAATCGAGCCTGTGTGATTCTGCCGGGCGTGGAGATACCGGGGGGTCCGCGGGAGCGGCAGAGGCGGCGTGAGTTCGCGGCGGGGCTGGGCGAGTTCCGGCGTACGGCGGTGCTGGTGCCCGAGGTCGGGGGCGGGTGGTGGACCGCCGAGTGGGGTGGGATCCGATGGATCCACGCGTTCTCGGACGAGGCGGCGCTCGCCCGGTTCGCGATCGCACGCGGTGAAGGCGACCGCGAGTGGAGCTTCCAACGGGTGCTCGGCGCACGGCTGTTGGACGTCGCCGTGCCCGCCCTGGGCGTCCCGGCCGGGGTCGCGCTCGACGCCGGGAGCCCCCGGGGCATGATCTTTCCGCCGGTCGCCGGGATCGTGCCGGAGGCCGTGGCGCTGGACGCCGGGATCGTGCCGGAGGCGGCGGCGCTGGACGCCGGGGCGTACGCGACCGAAGGGAGGGCCGGGGCATGAGTGGCGAGGGCAGTGAGGACCTGCGCATACCGCCGGAGGCCCTGACCCTGATCACCCAGGGCATCAACGGCGCCCTGAGCGAGCTGGAGGAGCTCGGGCTCGTCGGGCAGGCCGGAATGGGGCGCGGGTTCGGCTCGCTGGCCATGAGCGGCCTGGAGCTGGGCGACGACGGCCTGACGGAGACGTTCACGTCGTTCTGCGAGCGCTGGGAGTGGGGCGTACGGGCGCTCGTGCAGGAGGGCAACGACTTCGCGCTGAAGGCGGGGCTCTCGGCCGGGATCGTGTACCGGGAGGACCAGTACGTCCAGGGCGGCTTCAAGGTCCTGGCGAACTCGGCGATGGGCAATCCCCACGCGACCGAGGAGCAGGTCACCGGCATGTCCTGGGGAGACCTCGCCGACCACAACATGTACGCCCACGCCGACTTCAGCGCCGAGTCCTTCCGGAAGGCCGACGCGGAGATCGAGCAGAGCGCCAAGGACGCCGGCCGGGACTACAGCGACAGCAAGCTGAACCCGTTCGGCCTCGCCCTGTCGGTCACGGGGTCCGCGACGGGCCAGGACCCGGCCGTCGATCAGTGGCGCGAGAAGGAATTCGGCCCGTCGCCCGAGGAGCGCGCGGCACAGCAGGGCGGGAACGGCGGGGGCAAGGGCTGATGGTGGACTTCGGGGGACTGGTCGACGGCGGGAAGAACCTGCTGAACAAGGGCCTGGACAAGGCCGAGGAGGGGTTCGACGCCGGCAAGAAGGCGGTCGGCGGCGCCGTCGACAAGGGCGCGCACGTCGCGAGCGGCCTTCTGGACCGGGTCGGCGCCCATCAACTGGCCGACCAGGTCGACGACTTCGGCGATGGCGTCGCCTCGGCCCTCGGCGCCCATGTCGACGAGAAACAGCTCGGACAGACCGAGCTGTTCAACGACCTCGTCCACGGCAATCCGAAGACGATCCGGGCCAACGCCCAGCACCTCGCCGACTTCGCGACGGCGTTCGGCAAGGTCGGCCAGGGCATGCGCCGGCTGGACTCCGGGAGCTGGAAGGGGCAGGCCGTCGAGGCGTTCCGCGCCCGGTTCGCCCTGCACCCGGCCAAGTGGGACGAGGCCTCCTCGGCCTGCCACGACGCGTCCGGGGCCCTGGTCCACTACGCCGGGACCGTCGAGTGGGCGCAGAGCAAGGCGCGGGAGGCCATCGCGCTGTACGCGGAGGGCCGGAACGAATCCCGGCAGGCGGTGGAGGCGTACAACAAGCGGGTCGACGCCTACAACGACAAGGTGCGCGCGCAGCAGGACCCCGGGCCGCGGCCCGGTCCGTTCGCCGACCCCGGCGTGGCCATACAGGAGCGGGCCCAAGAGGCGCTGGCCGAGGCGCGCCGCCAGCGCGGGGAGGCCGCGGCCGCGGCGCGCGCAGTGGTCCGGGCGGCCCTCGCCTCGGCCCCGGCGGAGCCGCCGCCCCTGTCCCGGCTCGGCAGCGACTACACGGACTTCATGACCGGCGGCGCGATCGAGCTCGACCACGCAGCGGTGGGCGTGGTCAAGGGCACCGCCGACATCCTGAACTTCGCCCGCTCCCTCAACCCCGAGGACCCGTACAACCTCCTGCACCCGGCCGAGTACGAGAAGAGCGTCGCCACCACCCTCACCGGCCTGATCTCCATGACCTCCCACCCGGAGCGGGCGATCAAGGGCACGGTCGACGACTTCAAGCGGGACCCGTTCGAGTTCGGCGGGCGGCTGCTGCCCAACGCGGTCCAGCCGGAGACGTTCGCCGCCTCGGGGGTGCGGACCGCGGCCGGGCTGGCGCTCAGGGAGGGCGTGGAGGAGGGCGTCGAAGGCGGGCTGCGGGGCGCCGCCCGCACCGCGACCGACGCCGAACCGCATGCGACGGGCCGCGCCGCCGAGGAGAAGGTCTGCCGGGAGGACCCGGTGGACATGGCCACCGGTCGCATGGTCCTGCCGCAGACGGACGTGGTCCTGCCGGGCGCGCTCGCGCTGGTCCTGCGGCGCACCTTCGAATCGGCGTACCGCGCGGGCCGCTGGTTCGGGCCGAGCTGGGCCGGCACCCTCGACATGCGTCTGGAGATCGACGCGACCGGCGTGATCTTCGTCCGCGAGGACGGCAGTCTGCTCTCCTACCCGCACCCCGCGCCCGGCGTGCCCACCTGGCCCACGCACGGCGGCTCGCGCTGGCCGCTGGACCGGGACGGCGACACGTACACCGTCTCGGACCCCGGCACCGGGCGGAGCTGGCACTTCGTGCTCCACACCGACGAGCTCGCCCTGCCGCACCAGCTCGACGACCGCAACGGCAACTGGATCACCTTCGCGTACGACGCCGACGGCACCCCGACCGGGATCGCCCACCACGGCGGCTACCGCCTGAAGCTCACCACGCACGACGGCCGGATCACCGCCCTGCATCTGGCGGGCGCGGCGCCGGACGGCGGTGACCAGCGGATCCTCGGCTACGGCTACACCGACGGCCATCTGACGCAGGTCGTCAACTCCACGGGCCGTCCGCTGCGCTTCGGCTACGACGAACACGGCCGCATCACGTCGTGGACCGACACCAACGGCAGCCACTTCCACTACGTCTACGACGACCGGCACCGCTGTGTCGCCCAGGCGGGCGCGAACGGGCACATGAGTTCGCGGTTCACCTACAGCGAGCCGGACCCGGCGACCGGGCTGAGCACGACCACCGTCACCCACGCCGCCGGTCACGACGAGCACTTCCTGATCAACGACCGTGCGCAGGTCGTCGGGCAGATCGACGCGACCGGCGCCGTCACCCGTTTCGAGCTGGACCGCTTCAACCGTCCCCTGGCCCGGACCGACCCGCTGGGGCACACCGTCCGGACCGCGTACGACGACGCGGGCCGGCCCGTGGAGGTCGTCCGCCCCGACGGCCGCCGGACGACGGTCACCTACGACGACGCGGGCTTCCCGATCCGTGTGACCGGCGCCGACGGCCTGACCGTGCGCCAGACCTTCGACGAGCGCGGCAACCGCACCTCGGTCACCGACATGGCCGGGGTGCGCACCGCGTTCACATACGACGAAGCGGGCCACCTCACCGCCGTGACGGACGGCCTCGGGCACGTCACCCGCGTCCACTGCGACCGGGCCGGGCTACCGCTCTCCCTCACCGACCCGCTGGGCGCGGTCACCCGCTACGAGCGGGACGCCTTCGGCCGCCCGGTCACCCTCACCGATCCCCTGGGCGCGACCACGCGTCTCGCCTGGACGGTCGAGGGCAAGCTCGCGCGCCGCACCGCCCCCGACGGCACCGAGGAGTCCTGGACGTACGACGGCGAGGGCAACTGCACCAGCCACACCGACCCGCTCGGCGCCGTCTCCCGCTTCGAGTACACGGACTTCGACCTCCTTGCGGCCCGCACCGGCCCGGACGGTGTGCGCTACGCCTTCGAACACGACGCGGAGCTGCGCCTCACCAAGGTCGTCAACCCCCAGGGCCTGGAGTGGAGTTACGCCTACGACCCGGCCGGCCGCCTGATCGCGGAGACCGACTTCGACGGCCGCACGCTGGGCTACGCCTATGACGCGGCCGGCCGCCTCGCCTCCCACACCAACGGCCTCGGCGAGACGATCCGGTACGAGCGCAACGAGCTGGGCCAGACGGTCCGCAAGGACGTCGAGGGGACGGTGACGACGTTCGCGTACGACGTCTTCGACCAGCTCGCCCGGGCGGCGGGCCCCGACGCGACGCTGACGCTGCTCCGCGACCGGCACGGCCGGCTCCGGTCGGAGACGGTGAACGACCGCGAACTGCTCTACTCCTACGACGAGTTGGGGCGCCGGAACGGGCGAACGACGCCGGGCGGATCGGTGAGCGCCTGGACGTACGACCCGGCGGGCAACCGCACCGAGCTGACCACCTCCGGGCGGAGGGTGTCGTTCGCCCACGACGCGGCGGGCCGGGAGCTGACCCGCCGGTTCGGCGAGACGATCACCCTGGCCCACGCCTTCGACCCGCTGGGCCGGCTCACGGAGCTGGCGGTGACGGGCGCGGACGGCGCGGCCATCCAGCGCCGCGCCTACCATTACCGCGCCGACGGCGCTCTGACCGGCGTGGACGATCAGCTGTCGGGTCCGCGCCGCTTCGACCTGGACGCGGCGGGCCGGGTGACGGCGGTGCACGCGGCGAACTGGTCCGAGCGGTACGCCTACGACGCGGCGGGCAACCAGACCGAGGCGTCCTGGCCCGCCGCCCACCCGGGGCAGGAGGCGCTGGGTGCCCGCGTGTACGACGGCACCCGAATAACCGGGGCGGGCTCGGTCCGCTACGAACACGACGCCCAGGGCCGCGTCACCCTGCGCCAGAAGCAACGCCTCTCCCGCAAGCCGGACACCTGGCGCTACACCTGGGACCCGGAAGACCGCCTCACCTCGGTCACCACCCCCGACGGCACGGTCTGGCGCTACCGCTACGACCCGCTGGGCCGCCGCATCGCGAAGGAGCGGATGGCGGGGGAGGCGGTGGTGGAGCGGGTGTCGTTCACGTGGGACGGCACGACGCTCTGCGAACAGACCACCACGTCATCGGCGTCCCCCGCGGCGGTCACCCTGACCTGGGACCACGCGGGCCTGCGGCCGATCGCCCAGACGGAACGCGTAGCGATGGCGGACGCGCCCCAGGACCGCATCGACGAACGCTTCTTCGCCATGGTCACCGACCTGATCGGCACGCCGAGCGAGCTGGTGGACGAAGAGGGCGCCATAGCCTGGCGCACCCGCGCCACCCTGTGGGGCACCACCACCTGGCCCACAAACGCCCCCGCCTACACCCCGCTCCGCTTCCCGGGCCAGTACTTCGACCCTGAGACGGGGCTGCACTACAACTACTTCCGGCATTACGACCCGGCAGGCGCCCGCTACGTCTCGGCGGATCCCCTGGGACTGGCGCCGGGGCCCAACCCTGTCGCCTACGTGAACAACCCACTCGGCTGGGCGGACCCGCTGGGTCTGGCGCCGTGTCCGCTGGGGGAGCGGAGCAACCCGTTCGGTTCGCGTGAGGCCGCAGAAAGAGCGGCGTTCGATCTTGCCGGGGTGCCCTATGGTGCGGAACCGGATGCCGCGTGGACTGTAGTCGGCGACAAGAATTTCAAGCACATGCCTGGTTATGCCTATGCCGAGGACCCCACGCATTGGGGGAACTTCAGGCAATTCGAGACAGAGAACGGGTCAAGAGTTATCGTAGAGCACACCGATGACCCTGCGGGCCTGCATTTTCACGCGGGTGGTCCCAAGGGGTTCACCGTCGAAGACCGTATGCGGAACGGCGTGAACTTCGGCTGGGGAAACAACTTGGACGAAATGGGCACGTTCGAACGCTATCGGGCATTTGACAAGCCCGGCGGTGACCATCATTTTTACTACGTCGAAAGGTGAGGGCCAGTGGGCGGCACAGAGACGGAGGACCTCTATCGGAAGGCCGGGCTGGAGGTTCACGGCCGTTACGGCGGCGCCGAGGGACCCACGGTCGAGGAAGCCTTCCGTGTGGTCGTGAACATCGAGACCGAGCCGAGTATGAAGATTTCACGACGGACAGGGGATGCCGCCGAGGCAGTGGGGCGCATGTGGCTGCACCGCGCGCTAGAGCGGGGACTCTTTGGTTCGGAGGGTGAATTCCTCGTGGCCGGTGGCCTCACGGACGGTTGGATTCGAGTCCGGATCACCCCGGCGACCGATATTTCCAGGCTCATCCAGAATGATGGCAACATTCAACTACTCGCGCGTTCGGTCGGAGGGGACAAGATTTCCGCCATCGACGTCGAGGGCGATTATTTTTGGCTCGTGGACGAGCCGTACCCGAATCAGGCCATCGGGTGACCAGTCGGGTTGGCATTCATGAGCTGGAGATGGGGTGGCGCAGTGACGGATCGCCGGATCTCCCCGGTGCCGGAGGGGAGGCGTACAGGTATGGCATCGGACAAGGTGCAGATCTATTCGGTAGAAAAGTTGAGCGGGAATTCCGCCGTCTGTATCGTGCGGTGCGTGGGTGGAGTCGTGCGCGTCGGACAGGCTTTAACCGTCGAGGTGGAATCGCATACTGCTGATTCCGCGCGTGACGTCACGCTCACCGCTCTTGTGCGGTACGGCCGGAATGTGGACTTCTTCGATCCGCCTCACGCCGCAAAGGTCCATCTCTCCGGCCCGGGCGCTCCGATGTTGGAGCCCGGCATGATCATCACGGGGCGTGGCTGAGCTGTCACGGGACGGGGCGAGGAATGCGGCTTCCGCCGACTAGGAGGCCCCCGTACCACCCAGTCGCGCGCCGAATGCGTGGCCCGATGTGACGTGGGGTACGCTTCCCGGCTGCGATTGGCCAGGGCCTGGGCGGGTGTGGCAGACTGTCGGGGTTGCTCGGTTGAGTGCCGATGCTGCGCGCCTCCCGCCGGGAGGACCGGAAGCGAGTCCCACAGTACTCGTCGTCCCACGCTTCTCCAGATGAGAGGGGCAGGGGCGGACGTACGGGAATCTTCCGGGAAGTGTCAGCGGGGCTCCGGCCAGGCGTCCGGTGGGTGTTCTGCCCCCGTCTGCGAGGTCCTGTGGCCCGCATCCCCTTGGTTGGGAAATCCCGTATGGGATTTCTGCGTAGAGGGAGTGCGACACGCCCGACCGCGTGGGTCGGAGACAGAGTCGACAGAACCCCCGGGTACCAGAGCGTTACGAGACAAAGGACTACTAGGTAGCCATGGCGGGACAGAAGATCCGCATCCGGCTCAAGGCCTACGACCACGAGGTCATCGACTCCTCGGCGAAGAAGATCGTCGAGACGGTGACGCGCACTGGTGCGTCGGTCGCGGGCCCGGTGCCGCTGCCCACTGAGAAGAACGTGTACTGCGTCATCAAGTCGCCGCACAAGTACAAGGACTCTCGCGAGCACTTCGAGATGCGCACGCACAAGCGCCTCATCGACATCCTCGACCCCACGCCGAAGACGGTTGACTCGCTGATGCGCCTCGACCTTCCGGCCGGTGTCGACATCGAGATCAAGCTCTGAAGGGACGGGCCGAGATGAGCAAGAACATCAAGGGCGTCCTGGGCGAGAAGCTCGGCATGACCCAGGTCTGGGACGAGAACAACCGGGTTGTCCCGGTCACCGTCATCAAGGCCGGGCCGTGTGTCGTGACGCAGGTCCGCACGAACGACGTGGACGGTTACGAGTCGGTCCAGATCGCCTTCGGCGAGATTGACCCGCGCAAGGTGAACAAGCCCCTCAAGGGTCACTTCGCCAAGGCCGACGTGACTCCGCGCCGCCACCTGGTGGAGCTCCGCACCCCTGACGCCAGCGAGTACACGCTGGGCCAGGAGATCACTGCCGAGGTGTTCGAGTCCGGCGTCAAGGTCGACGTCACGGGCAAGAGCAAGGGCAAGGGCTTCGCCGGTGTCATGAAGCGTCACAACTTCAAGGGCCTCGGCGCCGGACACGGCGTCCAGCGCAAGCACCGCTCGCCCGGTTCCATCGGTGGCTGCGCCACCCCTGGCCGCGTGTTCAAGGGCGTCCGCATGGCGGGCCGCATGGGCAACGAGCGTGTCACCACCCAGAACCTGACCATCCACGCGGTTGACGCGGAGAAGGGTCTGCTGCTCATCAAGGGCGCGGTCCCCGGTCCGAACGGCGGCCTCGTCCTGGTCCGTACCGCGGCCAAGGGGGCTTGAGGTAATGAGCACCATTGACATCCTTTCGCCGGCAGGCGACAAGGCCGGTACCGTCGAGCTCCCCGCGGAGATCTTCGACGCGAAGACCAGCGTTCCGCTGATCCACCAGGTCGTCGTCGCACAGCTGGCAGCTGCCCGTCAGGGCACGCACAAGACCAAGACCCGCGGCGAAGTCCGTGGTGGTGGCCGCAAGCCGTACCGCCAGAAGGGCACCGGCCGCGCGCGCCAGGGTTCGACCCGTGCGCCGCAGTTCGCAGGCGGTGGCGTCGTCCACGGCCCGCAGCCGCGTGACTACTCGCAGCGCACCCCGAAGAAGATGAAGGCCGCCGCCCTGCGCGGTGCCCTCTCCGACCGGGCGCGCCACTCCCGCATCCACGTCGTCACCGGCGTGGTCGAGGGCACGGCTTCCACCAAGGCCGCCAAGACGCTGTTCGGCAAGATCTCGGAGCGCGCCAACCTGCTCCTGGTCGTCGAGCGCGCCGACGAGGCCGCGTGGCTGTCCGCCCGCAACCTGCCCCAGGTCCACATCCTGGAGCCGGGCCAGCTGAACACGTACGACGTGATCGTCTCCGACGACGTGGTCTTCACCCAGGCCGCTTTCGAGTCCTTCGTGTCTGGCCCCAAGGCCGATGACAACGAGGGGAGCGAGGCCTGATGGCCGAGATCACCAGCAAGACCTTCACGGACCCGCGCGACATTCTTGTCAAGCCGGTTGTGTCCGAGAAGAGCTACGCGCTGCTCGACGAGAACAAGTACACGTTCATCGTGAAGCCGGGCTCCAACAAGACCCAGATCAAGCAGGCCGTGGAAGCGGTCTTCTCGGTCAAGGTCACCGGGGTCAACACGATCAACCGCCAGGGCAAGCGCAAGCGCACGAAGACCGGTTTCGGCAAGCGTGCCGACACCAAGCGCGCCATCGTGACCCTTGCTGAGGGCGACCGTATCGACATCTTCGGCCAGGCCTCCTAACGGAGCGCCCTGGTCCGAATATCGGACGAGGACTGAGAAATGGGTATCCGCAAGTACAAGCCGACGACTCCGGGCCGTCGTGGCTCCAGCGTCGCCGACTTCGTCGAGATCACGCGGTCCACGCCGGAGAAGTCGCTGGTCCGCCCCCTGCACAGCAAGGGCGGCCGTAACAACACCGGTCGTGTGACCGTCCGTCACCAGGGCGGTGGCCACAAGCGTGCCTACCGCGTGATCGACTTCCGTCGTCACGACAAGGACGGCGTGCCGGCCAAGGTCGCTCACATCGAGTACGACCCGAACCGCACCGCGCGCATCGCGCTCCTGCACTACGCAGACGGCGAGAAGCGCTACATCATCGCGCCCCGTGGCCTCGGCCAGGGTGACCGCGTTGAGAACGGCCCCGGGGCCGACATCAAGCCGGGCAACAACCTGGCGCTGCGCAACATCCCGGTCGGTACGACCATCCACGCCATCGAGCTGCGTCCCGGCGGCGGTGCGAAGTTCGCCCGCTCCGCGGGTGCTTCGGTGCAGCTGCTGGCGAAGGAGGGCACGATGGCCCACCTTCGTATGCCGTCCGGTGAAATTCGCCTGGTCGACGCCCGCTGCCGCGCCACCATCGGCGAGGTCGGCAACGCCGAACAGTCGAACATCAACTGGGGCAAGGCCGGCCGCATGCGCTGGAAGGGCGTTCGCCCCTCCGTCCGCGGTGTCGCCATGAACCCGGTCGACCACCCGCACGGTGGTGGTGAGGGCAAGACCAGTGGTGGTCGCCACCCGGTCAGCCCGTGGGGTCAGAAGGAGGGTCGTACTCGCTCGCCGAAGAAGGCATCGAGCAAGTACATCGTCCGCCGCCGCAAGACGAACAAGAAGCGCTAGGAGCGGGTTTAGATGCCGCGCAGTCTCAAGAAGGGACCCTTCGTCGACGGACACCTCGTAAAGAAGGTGGACGCTCAGAACGAAGCTGGTACCAAGAACGTCATCAAGACCTGGTCCCGTCGCTCGATGATCATCCCGGCCATGCTCGGCCACACGATCGCGGTGCACAACGGCAAGACCCACGTCCCGGTGTTTGTCTCCGAGTCGATGGTCGGCCACAAGCTCGGCGAGTTCTCGCCGACTCGCACCTTCCGCGGCCACGTCAAGGACGACCGGAAGTCGAAGCGCCGCTAACGCGGGGTGGGTAACGACTATGACTTACACCGAAGGGACAACCATGGAAGCCAGGGCCCAGGCGCGGTACATCCGCGTCACGCCCATGAAGGCCCGCCGCGTGGTGGACCTTATCCGTGGCATGGATGCCACGGAGGCTCAGGCGGTCCTGCGTTTCGCCCCGCAGGCCGCGAGCGTGCCGGTCGGCAAGGTGCTGGACAGCGCCATTGCCAACGCCGCGCACAACTACGACCACACCGACGCCTCTTCGCTGGTCATCAGCGAGGCGTACGTGGACGAGGGCCCGACCCTGAAGCGGTTCCGTCCGCGTGCTCAGGGCCGTGCCTACCGGATCCGTAAGCGGACCAGCCACATCACCGTGGTCGTCAGCAGCAAGGAAGGAACCCGGTAATGGGCCAGAAGGTAAACCCGCACGGGTTCCGACTCGGCATTACCACGGACTTCAAGTCCCGTTGGTACGCCGACAAGCTGTACAAGGACTACGTCAAGGAAGACGTCGCCATCCGTCGGATGATGACGTCCGGCATGGAGCGCGCCGGCATCTCGAAGGTTGAGATCGAGCGCACCCGTGACCGCGTGCGGGTGGACATCCACACCGCGCGTCCCGGCATCGTCATCGGCCGCCGTGGCGCCGAGGCCGACCGCATCCGCGGCGACCTCGAGAAGCTCACGGGCAAGCAGGTCCAGCTGAACATCCTCGAGGTCAAGAACCCCGAGATGGACGCTCAGCTGGTTGCTCAGGCCGTTGCCGAGCAGCTCTCCTCCCGCGTCTCCTTCCGTCGTGCCATGCGCAAGAGCATGCAGGGCACGATGAAGGCCGGCGCCAAGGGCATCAAGATCCAGTGTGGTGGCCGTCTCGGCGGCGCCGAGATGTCCCGCTCGGAGTTCTACCGCGAAGGCCGTGTGCCGCTGCACACCCTGCGCGCGAACATCGACTACGGCTTCTTCGAGGCCAAGACGACCTTCGGCCGCATCGGCGTGAAGGTCTGGATCTACAAGGGCGACGTCAAGAACATCGCCGAGGTTCGCGCCGAGAACGCAGCGGCCCGTGCGGGTAACCGCCCGGCCCGTGGTGGCGCCAACGACCGTCCGGCCGGTGGCCGTGGTGGTCGTGGCGGCGAGCGTGGCGGTCGCGGCCGCAAGCCGCAGCAGGCTGCGCCGGCTGCCGAGGCCCCCAAGGCCGAGGCTCCCGCCGCCGCCGCTCCGGCTGAGAGCACCGGAACGGAGGCCTGACCGAAATGCTGATCCCCCGTAGGGTCAAGCACCGCAAGCAGCACCACCCCAAGCGCCGCGGTATGGCCAAGGGTGGTACGACGGTTGCGTTCGGCGAGTACGGCATTCAGGCCCTCACGCCGGCGTACGTGACCAACCGCCAGATCGAGGCGGCTCGTATCGCGATGACCCGCCACATCAAGCGTGGCGGCAAGGTCTGGATCAACATCTACCCGGACCGCCCGCTCACGAAGAAGCCTGCCGAGACCCGCATGGGTTCCGGTAAGGGTTCTCCGGAGTGGTGGGTCGCGAACGTTCACCCGGGTCGGGTGATGTTCGAGCTGTCCTACCCGAACGAGAAGATTGCTCGTGAGGCGCTCACCCGAGCCGCTCACAAGCTCCCGATGAAGTGCCGCATCGTCCGGCGCGAGGCAGGTGAGGCGTGATGTCGGCCGGAACCAAGGCGTCCGAACTGCGCGAGCTGGGTGACGAGGAGCTTCTCAACAAGCTCCGCGAAGCCAAGGAAGAGCTGTTCAACCTCCGCTTCCAGGCGGCGACGGGCCAGCTCGAGAACCACGGGCGGCTCAAGTCCGTCCGCAAGGACATCGCCCGGATCTACACCCTGATGCGCGAGCGCGAGCTGGGCATCGAGACGGTGGAGAGCGCCTGATGAGCGAGAAGAATGTGACTGAGACGACTGAAGCGCGCGGTTTCCGCAAGACCCGTGAGGGTCTGGTCGTCAGCGACAAGATGGACAAGACCGTCGTCGTCGCTGTCGAGGACCGTGTGAAGCACGCGCTGTACGGCAAGGTCATCCGCCGTACGAACAAGCTCAAGGCGCACGACGAGCAGAACGCTGCCGGCGTCGGCGACCGCGTCCTCATCATGGAGACGCGTCCGCTGTCGGCGAGCAAGCGCTGGCGCATCGTCGAGATCCTCGAGAAGGCCAAGTAAAGAATTCTCTGAGGGGTTTCCCTCAGAGTGGTTCCGCCAGGCTCGGTGGGGGCCGCACCTCGTAAGAGGTCCGTGGCCCCCGCCGGGAACCGGCAGACGATCAGGAGATAGACGTGATCCAGCAGGAGTCGCGACTGCGCGTCGCCGACAACACTGGTGCGAAGGAAATCCTTTGCATCCGTGTGCTCGGTGGCTCCGGTCGCCGCTACGCGGGTATCGGTGACGTCATCGTCGCCACCGTCAAGGACGCGATCCCCGGTGGCAACGTGAAGAAGGGCGACGTCGTCAAGGCTGTCGTCGTGCGCACCGTCAAGGAGCGTCGTCGTCAGGACGGCTCGTACATCCGCTTCGACGAGAACGCGGCCGTCATCCTCAAGAACGATGGCGACCCCCGCGGCACCCGCATCTTCGGCCCGGTGGGCCGGGAGCTGCGCGAGAAGAAGTTCATGAAGATCATCTCGCTCGCGCCGGAGGTGCTGTAAGCATGAAGATCAAGAAGGGCGACCTGGTTCAGGTCATCACCGGTAAGGACAAGGGCAAGCAGGGCAAGGTCATCGCGGCCTTCCCCCGCGAGGACCGCGTCCTGGTCGAGGGTGTCAACCGGGTCAAGAAGCACACCAAGGCCGGCCAGACCGCTCGCGGTTCGCAGACCGGTGGCATTGTGACGACCGAGGCCCCGATCCACGTGAGCAACGTTCAGCTCGTCGTGGAGAAGGACGGCAACAAGGTCGTTACCCGCGTCGGTTTCCGCTTCGACGACGAGGGCAACAAGATCCGCGTTGCCAAGCGGACGGGTGAGGACATCTGATGGCTACCACCACCACTCCGCGTCTCAAGACGAAGTACCGCGAGGAAATCGCGGGCAAGCTGCGTGAGGAGTTCTCGTACGAGAACGTCATGCAGGTTCCCGGCCTCGTCAAGATCGTGGTCAACATGGGTGTGGGCGACGCCGCCCGCGACTCCAAGCTGATGGACGGCGCGGTTCGCGACCTCACCACGATCACGGGCCAGAAGCCGGCCGTCACCAAGGCCCGCAAGTCCATCGCGCAGTTCAAGCTGCGCGAGGGTCAGCCGATCGGCTGCCACGTCACCCTCCGTGGTGACCGCATGTGGGAGTTCCTGGACCGTACGCTGTCGCTCGCGCTGCCGCGTATCCGTGACTTCCGTGGTCTGTCGCCGAAGCAGTTCGACGGCCGTGGCAACTACACCTTCGGTCTCACGGAGCAGGTCATGTTCCACGAGATCGACCAGGACAAGATCGACCGTACCCGGGGTATGGACATCACCGTGGTCACCACGGCGACCAACGACGACGAGGGCCGCGCCCTCCTTCGTCACCTCGGCTTCCCCTTCAAGGAGGCGTAAGCGAGATGGCGAAGAAGGCTCTCATCGCGAAGGCTGCCCGCAAGCCCAAGTTCGGTGTGCGTGGCTACACCCGCTGCCAGCGCTGCGGTCGCCCCCACTCCGTGTACCGCAAGTTCGGCCTGTGCCGCGTGTGCCTTCGTGAGATGGCTCACCGTGGCGAGCTGCCGGGCGTGACCAAGAGCTCCTGGTAATTCCCCTCTGTACTTAGGGACTTGGGAATTTCCGGACGCTCTCGGTAAGTATCTGGTCGGCGGAGGCCCGACTCCCCATGCCGTAGGCTTGTGGGGTTGGGCGTCCGCCGCCCATAACGACTTACTACGCCGTAGGTCCCCGCACCGCACCCGTCCCGCCACTGAGTGGGGAGAGGGATGGCGCATACAGGAAACCGCGGCGAGAGAGGCCGAAGGCCGATTCATGACCATGACTGACCCGATCGCAGACATGCTCACTCGTCTGCGCAACGCTAACTCGGCGTACCACGACTCCGTCGTGATGCCGCACAGCAAGATCAAGTCGCACATCGCGGAGATCCTCCAGCAGGAGGGCTTCATCACTGGCTGGAAGGTCGAGGACGCCGAAGTCGGCAAGAACCTCGTCCTCGAGCTGAAGTTCGGGCCGAACCGTGAGCGCTCCATCGCGGGCATCAAGCGGATCTCGAAGCCCGGTCTGCGTGTGTACGCGAAGTCCACCAACCTGCCGAAGGTGCTCGGCGGCCTGGGCGTGGCGATCATCTCCACGTCGCACGGTCTGCTCACCGGTCAGCAGGCAGGCAAGAAGGGCGTAGGTGGGGAAGTCCTCGCCTACGTCTGGTAGTCGGGAACGGAGGAAAAGCTAATGTCGCGAATCGGCAAGCTCCCCATCCAGGTTCCCGCCGGTGTGGACGTCACCATCGATGGCCGTACGGTTCACGTGAAGGGCCCCAAGGGTTCCCTCTCGCACGCTGTTGCGGCTCCCATCGAGATCGTGAAGGGTGAGGACGGCGTTCTGAACGTCACCCGCCCCAACGACGAGCGTCAGAACAAGGCCCTGCACGGCCTGTCCCGCACGCTGGTGGCCAACATGATCACCGGTGTGACCCAGGGATACATCAAGGCGCTCGAGATCAGCGGTGTCGGTTACCGCGTCCAGGCGAAGGGCTCCAACCTGGAGTTCGCGCTGGGATACAGCCACTCGATCACCGTCGAGGCCCCCGAAGGCATCACCTTCAAGGTCGAGTCGCCCACGAAGTTCTCGGTCGAGGGCATCGACAAGCAGAAGGTCGGCGAGGTCGCCGCGAACATCCGCAAGCTGCGGAAGCCCGACCCGTACAAGGCCAAGGGTGTCAAGTACGCCGGCGAAGTCATCCGCCGCAAGGTCGGAAAGGCTGGTAAGTAAGCCATGGCATACGGTGTGAAGATCGCCAAGGGCGACGCTTACAAGCGTGCCGCCAAGGCACGTCGCCACGTCCGCATCCGCAAGCACGTGTCGGGTACGGCGGAGCGTCCGCGCCTCGTCGTGACGCGTTCCAACCGCGGTATCACCGCTCAGGTCATCGACGACCTCAAGGGTCACACCTTGGCGTCGGCGTCGACTCTGGACGCGTCGATCCGTGGTGGCGAGGGCGACAAGTCCGCGAAGGCCAAGTCGGTCGGGGCCCTGGTCGCCGAGCGCGCCAAGGCCGCGGGCGTCGAGACCGTCGTGTTCGACCGTGGTGGCAACAGGTACGCCGGGCGCATTGCCGCTCTGGCTGACGCCGCCCGCGAAGCCGGGCTGAAGTTCTAAGCCCCGGTTCCGGGACTAACGGACGTAACAGAGAGAGGTAAATCCAATGGCTGGACCCCAGCGCCGCGGAAGCGGTGCCGGTGGCGGCGAGCGGCGGGACCGGAAGGGTCGCGACGGTGGCGCTGCCGCCGAGAAGACCGCTTACGTTGAGCGCGTTGTCGCGATCAACCGCGTTGCCAAGGTTGTCAAGGGTGGTCGCCGCTTCAGCTTCACCGCGCTGGTCGTGGTGGGCGACGGTGACGGCACCGTAGGTGTCGGTTACGGCAAGGCCAAGGAAGTTCCCGCGGCCATCGCCAAGGGTGTCGAGGAAGCCAAGAAGAACTTCTTCAAGGTTCCGCGCATCCAGGGCACCATCCCTCACCCGATCACGGGCGAGCGTGCGGCGGGCGTCGTGCTCCTGAAGCCGGCTTCCCCCGGTACCGGTGTTATCGCCGGTGGTCCGGTGCGCGCCGTTCTGGAGTGCGCCGGCGTTCACGACATCCTGTCGAAGTCGCTCGGCTCCTCGAACGCGATCAACATCGTGCACGCGACCGTGGCGGCCCTCAAGGGCCTTCAGCGTCCCGAGGAGATCGCGGCTCGCCGTGGTCTGCCCCTCGAGGCCGTTGCCCCCGCGGCTCTGCTGCGTGCACGTGCGGGAGCGGGTGTCTAATGGCCCGCCTCAAGATCACGCAGACGAAGTCGTACATCGGCAGCAAGCAGAACCACCGCGACACCCTGCGTTCGCTCGGGCTCAAGCGCCTGAACGACGTGGTTGTCAAGGAGGACCGCCCCGAGTTCCGCGGCATGGTGCAGACCGTCCGCCACCTCGTGACGGTTGAGGAGGTTGACTGACATGGGTGAGAACAGCCCGCTGAAGGCCCATAACCTCCGTCCTGCCCCGGGCGCCAAGACCGCCAAGACCCGTGTGGGTCGTGGTGAGGCGTCCAAGGGTAAGACCGCAGGTCGTGGTACCAAGGGTACGAAGGCCCGTTACCAGGTTCCGCAGCGCTTCGAGGGTGGCCAGATGCCCCTCCACATGCGCCTGCCGAAGCTCAAGGGTTTCCGTAACCCGTTCCGCACCGAGTTCCAGGTCGTGAACCTGGACAAGCTCGGCGCTCTCTACCCCGAGGGTGGAGAGGTCACGGTGGCCGACCTGGTCGCCAAGGGCGCGGTGCGCAAGAACAGCCTCGTCAAGGTCCTGGGCCAGGGCGAGATCTCCGTGGCGCTTCAGGTTTCGGTTGACGCCGTCTCCGGCTCCGCCAAGGAGAAGATTGCCGCCGCGGGCGGCACCGTCACCGAGCTCGTCTGAGACAGCTTGATGGCTTGAACATCCGACCGGGGATGCCTCTCAAATGGGGCATCCCCGGTTGGTCGTTCCTAGGGGGGCACGGTCGCCGGTAAGGTGGCGTGCACTGTCTAAGTTCCGTGCTGTGTGCCTGGACGGCTCCGGCACGGTTTTTTGGCAGATCAAGACCTTCCATCCTTATTCGTCGAACCTCAAGACCGTCACCCTGACGCATGCGCGCGGGGGTCGCAGGAGGCACCGTGCTCACCGCGTTCGCCCAGGCGTTCAAGACGCCTGACCTGCGCAAGAAGCTGCTCTTCACACTCGGCATCATCGTGGTCTACCGGCTCGGTACGCACGTTCCGATGCCCGGGGTGAGCTACAAGAACGTACAGACCTGTGTCGACCAGGCCCAGCAGAACAGCGGCCTGTTCAGTCTGGTGAACATGTTCAGCGGCGGTGCGCTGCTGCAAATCACGATCTTCGCGCTCGGCATCATGCCGTACATCACGGCGAGCATCATCCTTCAGCTGCTGACCGTGGTGATCCCGCGTCTGGAAGCCCTCAAGAAGGAGGGCCAGGCGGGCACGGCCAAGATCACGCAGTACACGCGTTATCTGACCGTCGCGCTGGCGATCCTCCAGGGCACCGGCCTCGTGGCCACCGCTCGCAACGGCGCCCTCTTCAACGGGTGCCAGGTCGCCACCGAGATCATTCCGGACCGGTCGATCTTCACGACCATCACGATGGTCATCACGATGACCGCCGGTACGGCCTGCGTCATGTGGCTCGGTGAGGTCATCACCGACCGCGGCATCGGCAACGGCATGTCCATCCTGATGTTCATCTCGATCGCCGCCAGCTTCCCGAGCTCCCTGTGGGCCATCAAGAAGCAGGGTCATCTGGCCGGTGGCTGGATCGAGTTCGGCACCGTGGTGCTGGTCGGCCTGGTGATGGTCGGGCTCGTGGTCTTCGTCGAGCAGGCCCAGCGGCGCGTTCCGGTCCAGTACGCGAAGCGCATGATCGGCCGGCGGTCGTACGGCGGGACCTCGACCTACATTCCGCTGAAGGTCAACCAGGCCGGTGTGATCCCGGTCATCTTCGCCTCGTCGCTGCTCTACATCCCGGCGCTGGTCGTGCAGTTCTCCAACTCGACGGCCGGCTGGGCGACCTGGATCAAGGACAATCTGACCAAGGGCGACCATCCTTACTACATCGTCAGCTACTTCCTGTTGATCGTGTTCTTCGCCTTCTTCTATGTGGCGATCTCGTTCAACCCCGAGGAAGTCGCCGACAACATGAAGAAGTATGGTGGCTTCATCCCGGGCATCCGGGCTGGCCGACCGACCGCTGAGTACCTGAGCTACGTACTCAACCGGATCACCTGGCCGGGGTCGCTGTATCTGGGGCTGATCGCGCTCGTACCGACAATGGCGTTGATCATCTTCGGCGGTGTCCAGAGCTTCCCGCTCGGCGGGACGAGCATCCTCATCATCGTGGGTGTCGGTCTGGAGACCGTTAAGCAGATCGAGAGCCAGCTTCAGCAGCGCAATTACGAAGGGTTCCTCCGCTGATGCGAATCGTCCTCGTCGGACCGCCCGGTGCAGGCAAGGGAACGCAGGCCGCGTTCCTTGCCCAGAACCTGGCGATCCCGCACATCTCCACGGGCGACCTCTTCCGTGCCAACATCAGCCAGGGCACGGAGCTGGGCAAGGCTGCCAAGGCGTTCATGGACGCGGGCAACCTGGTGCCGGACGAGGTCACCATCGGGATGGCCAAGGACCGCATGGAAGCGCCGGACGCCGAGAACGGCTTCCTGCTCGACGGCTTCCCGCGCAACGTGGTCCAGGCCGAGGCGCTCGACGAGGTGCTGAAGGCGGACGGCGTGAAGCTGGACGCGGTGCTCGACCTCGAAGTACCCGAGGACGAGGTCGTCAAGCGGATCGCCGGCCGGCGCATCTGCCGCAGCGACAGCGCGCACGTCTTCCACGTGTCGTACAACGCCCCGAAGCAGGACGGCGTCTGCGACAAGTGCGGCGGGGAGCTGTACCAGCGCGGCGACGACACCGAGGACACGGTACGCAAGCGGCTCGAGGTCTACCACAGCGAGACCGAGCCGATCATCGACTACTACCGTGCGCAGGGTCTGGTCATCACGATCTCCGCGCTGGGCAAGGTCGACGAGGTCACGAAGAAGGCGATGGACGCGTTGCGCCGCGAAGCGGCGTAGTTTTCGCAGCCAGTACGGCACGACGGCCGCGGCACCCCTCCCGGGGGGCGCCGCGGCCGTCCCGCGTCCAGCCCCCTTCGCGCCCGAATGCCGCTCGTCCTCAATCGCCGGACGGGCTGGGGTGCTGGCCGGCGCCGAGCAGTTAAGGGGCGCGGGGAACTGCGCGACCAGCCGACCACGGTCCGCAGGCGAAGGCCCTGGGGCTCTGCCCCAGACCCCGTTCGCGCCTGAAGGGCGCTCGTCCTCAATCGCCGGACGGGCTGAAGATGCGGGTGCGGGCCAGCGCCGATCCGCTAGGGGCGCGGGGAACTGCGCGAGAAGCGGGCACGGTCCGCACGTGACCGAGGGTTTTGGGGGTGCGGGAAGCGGCACGGTCCGCAGGGTCGAGAGGGGTTAGGGGCGCGGGGAACTGCGCGGCCGGTTGGGTGTCGGCGCGCACGTCAAGGCCGGCCCTGGGTGAGGGGGCTCGGGGGCAGACGGGGGTTGGCGCGGAAGCCTTATCGTTGGGGGTGACCCGTACCTGTCCAGAAAGGCGTGAGCCGCACATGGTGGAGATCAAGACCCCCGAGCAGATCGCGAAGATGCGCGAGGCGGGACTGGTCGTCGCCGCGATCCACGCCGCCACCCGCGAGGCAGCCGTGCCGGGGTCCACGACGAAGGACCTGGACGAGGTGGCCCGCAAGGTCATCGCCGAGCACGGGGCGAAGTCCAACTTCCTGGGCTACGGCGGCTTCCCCGCCACGATCTGCACCTCGGTCAACGAGGTCGTCGTCCACGGCATCCCGGACGACAAGACCGTCCTGAAGGACGGCGACATCATCTCCATCGACGCCGGCGCGATCATCGACGGCTGGCACGGCGACGCCGCGTACACCGCCTTCGTCGGCAGCGGGCACGCGCCCGAGCTGGTCGAGCTCTCCCGGGTGACCGAGGAGTCGATGTGGGCCGGCATCGCCGCGGTGAAGAAGGGCAACAAGCTCATCGACGTCTCGCGCGCGATCGAGTCGTACATCCGCCGCCAGCCCCGCCCCGCGACCGGTAAGTACGGGATCGTCGAGGACTACGGGGGCCACGGCATCGGGTCCGAGATGCACATGGACCCGCACCTCCTGAACTACGTCGACAAGCGCCGGATGCTCGGTCGTCACAACCCCAAGCTCGTCCCCGGCTTCTGCCTGGCGATCGAGCCCATGGTCTCCCTGGGCACGCCCCGCACGGAGGTCCTGGAGGACGACTGGACGGTCATCACCACGGACGGTTCCTGGTCCTCGCACTGGGAGCACTCGGTCGCCCTGACGGAGAACGGCCCGCTGGTCCTGACGATGCCGGACGGCGGCAAGGCCAAGCTCGCGGAGTACGGGGTCACGACGGCCCCGGACCCGCTGGGCTGAGCCACGGGTCGCCGGTCGGAGGCCGGCGCAGCCGCTCGACGCTTGTGAGGCGCCCCGGCGCCGAGCCCGCGAGAGCTGCGTGGGGGATGGGTCGGCGGCAAGGCCAAGCTCGCGGAGTACGGGGTCACGACGGCCCCGGACCCGCTGGGCTGAGGGCCGGGCGGCCGGGAAACAAGCCGGCCGACCCGCTGGTTCAGACACGTATGTCAGGCCGCTTAAGGATCTACGATGGCGGGCAAACTCCCCGGATTCGTCTTTTCGAGTGGCCTGTCGTAGACTGATGCGTCGGCTCTCGTGTACCCGTGTGTCCACACACGGCTGCGGGAGTCGATCAAGGTAGCCGATTCGAAAGGCGAAGCGTGGCCAAGAAGCAAGGTGCCATCGAAATCGAGGGCACCGTGATCGAGTCCCTCCCGAACGCCATGTTCAAGGTGGAACTCCAGAACGGTCACAAAGTCCTCGCGCACATCAGCGGCAAGATGCGGATGCACTACATCCGTATCCTCCCGGATGACCGGGTCGTGGTGGAGCTCTCTCCGTACGACCTGACGCGTGGCCGGATCGTCTACCGGTACAAGTAGATCTTGCCCGCGCCGTCTGTTCCAGGCGGCGGTGGCACT
Source organism: Streptomyces hundungensis (assembly GCF_003627815.1). Classification (NCBI taxonomy): domain Bacteria; kingdom Bacillati; phylum Actinomycetota; class Actinomycetes; order Kitasatosporales; family Streptomycetaceae; genus Streptomyces; species Streptomyces hundungensis. The sequence goes on along the minus strand of NZ_CP032698.1, from coordinate 3,584,109 downwards.
GACCCGGAGAACCTGACATCCCATGAAGGTCAAGCCGAGCGTCAAGAAGATCTGCGACAAGTGCAAGGTGATCCGCCGTCACGGCCGGGTCATGGTCATCTGCGACAACCTGCGCCACAAGCAGCGCCAGGGCTGACGCACGCCGACCGACCTGCACTCCGCAGTTCTTCAAGCGACGCGAGCAAAACGTACATACGCAGCGCCCACCTGGCCGGTTTCCCCGGCTGGTGACACCTCCGGCGGGGGCCGGGGACCCGAAACGTACCTAGTACGGCGGTCGGGAACGGTGCTGTGGAAGACCCCCGAAAACAACTGGAGCCAGTAAATGGCACGCGTTTCCGGTGTTGACATCCCGCGCGAAAAGCGCGTGGAGATCGCACTCACCTACGTCTTCGGTATCGGGCGCACCCGGTCCAAGGAGATCCTCGCCTCGACCGGCGTGAACCCGAACACCCGCGTTCGCGACCTGGCCGAAGAGGACCTGGTCAAGATCCGCGAGTACGTGGACGCCAACCTCCGTACCGAGGGTGACCTTCGCCGTGAGGTTGCCGCCGACATCCGCCGCAAGGTCGAGATCGGCTGCTACCAGGGTCTGCGCCACCGTCGTGGTCTGCCGGTCCACGGTCAGCGCACCAGCACGAACGCTCGTACCCGCAAGGGCCCGCGTCGCGCCATCGCCGGTAAGAAGAAGCCGGGCAAGAAGTAGTCCACAGCGGACGCTTTTCAGCGGTCTTCGCTGTAGGACCGATCACCTCCCCTCTCCAGCTGGAGTAAGACATGCCCCCCAAGGGTCGTCAGGGCGCTGCCAAGAAGGTGCGCCGCAAGGAAAAGAAGAACGTCGCTCACGGCCACGCGCACATCAAGAGCACGTTCAACAACACCATCGTCTCGATCACGGACCCCTCGGGCAACGTGATCTCCTGGGCGTCCGCCGGCCACGTCGGCTTCAAGGGCTCCCGCAAGTCGACTCCGTTCGCCGCGCAGATGGCCGCCGAGTCGGCCGCCCGCCGCGCGCAGGAGCACGGCATGCGCAAGGTTGACGTCTTCGTCAAGGGCCCGGGTTCGGGTCGCGAGACCGCCATCCGTTCGCTTCAGGCGACCGGTCTTGAGGTCGGCTCCATCCAGGACGTCACCCCCACGCCGCACAACGGCTGCCGTCCCCCCAAGCGGAGGCGCGTCTGACCTCAGGTGCGTTACGCATCTGTGGTTGGCGCCGGCTTTTCGGCTTCAAGGCTCGGGCGGTACGGCTCCTTCGGGCTGTGCCGCCCGTACCCTTGCAGTACGCAGTACCCCGCAGTACCCAGCAGGGCATCAAATAGTGGGTGCCCATGACTGAAGGATCTCCCCATGCTTATCGCTCAGCGCCCCTCGCTGACCGAAGAGGTCGTTGACGAGTACCGCTCGCGGTTCGTCATCGAGCCCCTGGAGCCCGGCTTCGGCTACACGCTCGGCAACTCCCTGCGTCGTACGCTCCTCTCCTCGATCCCCGGCGCCGCTGTCACCAGCATCCGGATCGACGGTGTCCTGCACGAGTTCACCACCGTGCCGGGCGTCAAGGAGGACGTCACCGACCTCATCCTCAACATCAAGCAGCTGGTCGTCTCCTCGGAGCACGACGAGCCGGTCGTGATGTACCTGCGCAAGCAGGGTCCCGGCCTGGTCACCGCTGCTGACATCGCCCCGCCGGCCGGTGTCGAGGTGCACAACCCCGACCTGGTGCTCGCCACGCTCAACGGCAAGGGCAAGCTGGAGATGGAGCTGACCGTCGAGCGCGGTCGCGGCTACGTCTCCGCCGTGCAGAACAAGCAGCTGGGCCAGGAGATCGGCCGCATCCCGGTCGACTCCATCTACTCCCCGGTGCTCAAGGTCACGTACAAGGTCGAGGCGACCCGTGTCGAGCAGCGCACCGACTTCGACAAGCTGATCGTCGACGTCGAGACCAAGCAGGCCATGCGTCCCCGTGACGCCATGGCGTCGGCCGGTAAGACCCTGGTCGAGCTGTTCGGTCTGGCGCGCGAGCTCAACATCGACGCCGAGGGCATCGACATGGGCCCGTCCCCGACGGACGCCGCCCTCGCCGCCGATCTCGCCCTGCCGATCGAGGAGCTTGAGCTCACCGTTCGGTCGTACAACTGCCTCAAGCGTGAGGGCATCCACTCCGTGGGTGAGCTCGTGGCGCGCTCCGAGGCGGACCTGCTCGACATCCGCAACTTCGGTGCGAAGTCGATCGACGAGGTCAAGGCGAAGCTGGCCGGTATGGGCCTCGCGCTGAAGGACTCGCCTCCCGGCTTCGACCCGACCGCCGCGGCTGACGCCTTCGGCGCCGATGATGACGCGGACGCCGGGTTCGTGGAGACCGAGCAGTACTAAGAGCTCGGGCCGTCCGGTCCGTTCTTGGGTGCGGGTGCTCTGTGCTTGATCGCGCAGTTCCCCGCGCCCCTTCCGGAAGCGCCCCTTCGGGGCTGCTTCCGGATCTCCGACAGGCGGCCGCCTGCTCGGACACTGACATCGGTACCTCATACGGCCGGTGCAGATCACTAGGAGAATCACCATGCCGCGTCCCGCAAAGGGTGCCCGCCTGGGCGGCAGCGCCGCGCACGAGCGTCTGCTCCTCGCCAACCTGGCGAAGTCGCTCTTCGAGCACGGCCGCATCACGACGACCGAGGCCAAGGCCCGCCGCCTGCGTCCGGTCGCCGAGCGCCTGATCACCAAGGCGAAGAAGGGCGACATCCACAACCGTCGCCTGGTGCTTCAGACGATCACCGACAAGGGCATCGTCCACACCCTCTTCACCGAGATCGCGCCCCGCTACGAGGAGCGTCCGGGTGGCTACACCCGTATCACCAAGATCGGCAACCGCCGTGGTGACAACGCTCCGATGGCCGTGATCGAGCTGGTCGAGGGCGAGATCGCCAAGAAGGCGACCGTCGCCGAGGCCGAGGCCGCCACCGTGCGCGCCGTCAAGGAGTCCGACGCCAAGGCCGCTGACGCCGAGAACGTCGAGGACGCCAAGCCGGCCGACGAGGCGAAGGACGCGTAAGCGTTCTGAAGGCTGGTGAACGGGCCCGTTCCCTTCGGGGGGCGGGCCCGTTCTGCTGTCGAGATGCGTTGAGAGGATCTGTTACGTGAGTGATGAGGTGGAGCCCGGCCTCGTCCGGGTGCGGCTTGATCTGTCCTACGACGGCAAGGACTTCTCCGGCTGGGCCCGGCAGCCGCTGGGGCGCCGGACCGTACAGGGCGAGATTGAGGACGCGCTGCGCACGGTGACGCGCTCCGACGTGAGTTACGACCTGACGGTCGCCGGGCGTACGGACGCGGGAGTGCACGCGCGCGGCCAGGTCGCCCATGTCGACCTGCCGCAAGAGGTGTGGGCCGAGCACCGCGAGAAGCTGCTGCGGCGGATGGCGGGGCGGCTGCCGCACGATGTGCGGATCTGGCGGATCGCCGAGGCCCCGAGCGGGTTCAACGCGCGGTTCTCCGCCATCTGGCGCCGGTACGCCTACCGGGTGACCGACAACGTCGGCGGGGTGGACCCCCTGCTGCGCGGTCATGTCCTGTGGCACGACTGGGAGTTGGACGTCGAGGCGATGAACGCGGCGTCCGCGGCGCTGCTCGGCGAGCACGACTTCGCGGCGTACTGCAAGAAGCGCGAGGGCGCCACCACCATCCGCACCCTCCAGGAGCTGTCCTGGGCGCGCGGCGACGACGGGATCGTCACCGCGACGGTGCGCGCGGACGCCTTCTGCCACAACATGGTGCGCTCACTGGTGGGCGCGCTGCTGTACGTCGGTGACGGGCACCGGGGCGTGGAGTGGCCCGGCAAGGTCCTCGCGGCGGCGGTGCGCGACTCCTCCGTACACGTGGTCAAGCCGCACGGGCTGACCCTGGAGGAAGTCGGTTACCCCGCCGACGAGTTGCTCGCCGCGCGCAGCAAGGAGGCCCGCAACCTCCGTACCCTGCCCGGGAGTTCAGGCGGCGGGCCGGGCGGCTGCTGCTGAGGCCTGGTTGCGGCCGCGGGCGACGATCTGGTCGAAGGTGAACTTCGCGAGGTCGTTGCCCGCGGCGAAGACGGCCGTGTCGCCCTGCGTCACGTTCTTGCCGTTGGTGAAGCCGCTGATCGTGAAGTAGGCATAGCGGCCATAGGAGTTGGTCGTGTTGCGGCAGACCGATCCGCCGCGGCAGAAGGTGTTCACTCCGGAGCCCGAAAGCGAGGCTATGCCGCCGGACGCCTGCTCCTTGGCCTTGGTGGCCTGCACGTCGGTGTCGAAGACCGCGACGCCCACCGTGACCGCGACGCCGTCCTTGGTGAAGGTGGCCCGGATGACCTGCCGGCAGCCGTTGTTGGCGAGGGTCGCGCCCAGGGAGCCCTGGGTGACCGAGGCGCAGTCGGTGACCTTGCCGGTGGGGCCCTTGGCGTAGGCGCCGCTGCCCAGGGTGAGGCTCTGGCCCGGGAAGAGGGTGTCGGCGCCGAGCGGTGCGGTGTCCTTCTTCGCGCTGGCGACGAAGTCGTACGGGTTGGGCGGGGGCGGCGGGGCCACATGGGAGAACGAGGGCCCCGGCTGCGCGCTGTCGCTGGGCAGCGCCGGGGGAGAGGGCAGCGCGCTCGTGGACTTGCCGTCGTCCGAGGAGCCCGCGTTCACGATGACGGCGGCCACGACCGCGACGACCGCCGCGGTGGCGACCGCGCCCGCGCCGATGAAGATCCACTTCTTGCGCCGGTTGCGTGCGGCCGAGGCGTCGGCGAGCGCCGCCCAGTCCGGTGTCTGCTGATCCCCCGGGCCCCACCCGGGTCCCCCTTGCCCAAAGCTCATGCCGCGCATCCTAATTCGATTGTTCAGGGGGCCGGTGCCTGGGCGACAATCCGCCCATGGGACATCTTGAGGCTGCACACCTGGAGTACTACCTGCCGGACGGGCGGGTGCTGCTCGGCGACGCTTCGTTCCGGGTGGCGGAGGGCTCGGTGGTGGCCCTGGTCGGCGCCAACGGGGCCGGTAAGACGACGCTGTTGCGGATGATCTCCGGTGAGCTCCAGCCGCACGGCGGCTCGGTGTCGGTCAGCGGCGGCCTCGGTGTGATGCCGCAGTTCGTCGGCTCGGTGCGGGACGAGCGGACCGTACGCGACCTGCTGGTCTCCGTCGCCCAGCCCCGGATCAGGGAGGCCGCGGCCGAGGTCGACGCGGCCGAGCACCTGATCATGACGGTGGACGACGAGGCCGCGCAGATGAAGTACGCGCAGGCGCTCAGCGACTGGGCGGAGGCGCGCGGCTACGAGGCCGAGACGGTCTGGGACATGTGCACCATGGCCGCGCTCGGGATGCCGTACGACAAGGCCCAGTTCCGCGAGGTGCGCACCCTCAGCGGCGGTGAGCAGAAGCGGCTCGTCCTGGAGGCGCTGCTGCGCGGGCCCGACGAGGTGCTGCTCCTGGACGAACCGGACAACTATCTGGACGTGCCCGGCAAGCGCTGGCTCGAGGAGCGGCTGCGCGAGACCCGCAAGACCGTCCTGTTCGTCTCGCACGACCGGGAGCTGCTCTCCCGAGCCGCCGAGCGGATCGTGAGCCTGGAGCCGAGCCCGGCGGGCACGGACGTGTGGGTGCACGGCGCCGGATTCGCCACCTACCACCAGGCGCGCCGGGAGCGGTTCGCGCGCTTCGAGGAGCTCAAGCGGCGCTGGGACGAGGAGCACGCCCGCCTCAAGGCGCTGGTGCTGCGGCTGCGCAACCAGGCCGCGATCAGCCCCGACATGGCGTCCCGCTACCACGCGATGCAGACGCGCTTCAAGAAGTTCGAGGAGGCCGGGCCGCCGCCGGAGCCGCCGCGCGAGCAGGAGATCACCATGCGGCTGCGCGGCGGCCGCACCGGTGTGCGCGCCCTGACCTGCGAGAACCTTGAGCTGACCGGCCTGATGAAGCCGTTCTCGCTGGAGGTCTTCTACGGCGAGCGGGTCGCGGTCCTCGGCTCCAATGGCTCCGGGAAGTCGCACTTCCTGCGGCTGCTCGCGGGGGACGCGTCGGTGGCGTACACGGGGAACTGGAAGCTGGGCGCGCGGGTCGTGCCCGGGCACTTCGCGCAGACCCACGCCCACCCCGAGCTCCTCGGGCGCACCCTCGTCGACATCCTGTGGAGCGAACACGCCAAGGACCGTGGGGCCGCGATGTCGGTGCTGCGGCGTTACGAGCTGGAGCGCCAGGGCGACCAGCCCTTCGAGAAGCTCTCCGGCGGCCAGCAGGCCCGCTTCCAGATCCTCCTCCTCGAGCTGGCCGGCACCACCGCGCTCCTCCTGGACGAGCCGACGGACAACCTGGACCTGGAGTCCGCGGAAGCGCTCCAGGACGGTCTGGAGTCGTACGACGGGACCGTGCTCGCGGTGACCCACGACCGCTGGTTCTCCAAGTCGTTCGACCGCTATCTGGTCTTCGGCTCGGACGGAGTGGTGCGCGAGACGTCGGAGCCGGTGTGGGACGAGCGCCGGGTGGAGCGGGCCCGCTAAAGCGTTTACGCAGGTCAGGCCCCGGTAGGGCGGGATCGGGCCAGGAGCCCCCGGGGCGGTTTTGACCCGTCCGGGGGCGCCCGGGTATCCTTCTGGTTCGTTATGCGTATTGGCTCGGTCGCTCTCACGCGAAGGGCCCTGCGTAAGTTCTCTGGAGCAGTTACCAGTGGCTCGCATACGGGCAGCGTCCCCGGCACTGTGAGTCCCAGCTGCATATCGCTTCAGGGTGCAATGACTCTGGTACCCCATCCACTGAAGAAGCGAAGGCTACGAAGTGCGTACGTACAGCCCCAAGCCCGGCGACATCACTCGCCAGTGGCACGTCATTGATGCCCGGGACGTCGTCCTGGGGCGTCTGGCGACCACCGCCGCGAACCTCCTCCGGGGCAAGCACAAGCCCGTCTATGCGCCCCACATGGACATGGGTGACTTCGTCATCATCATCAACGCCGACAAGGTTCACCTGTCCGGCAACAAGAAGACCCAGAAGATGGCCTACCGCCACTCCGGCTACCCGGGCGGTCTCCGTTCGGTGCGCTACGACGACCTCCTGGCGAACAACCCGGAGAAGGCCGTCGAGAAGGCCATCAAGGGCATGATCCCCAAGAACACCCTGGGCCGTCAGATGATTTCGAAGCTGAAGGTCTACTCGGGCGACCAGCACCCCCACGCTGCCCAGCAGCCGGTGCCGTTCGAGATCACCCAGGTCGCGCAGTAGTTCCGGCCACACCCCCTAAGACAGAAAAGAATCTGAGGAGCATCGTGGCCGAGACCACTGTCGAGACCCCCGTCGAGGGCGAAGAGACCTACGCGGAGGTCACCACCTTCGAGTCCGAGGTCCCCGTCGAGGGCGAGTACACCACCGAGTCGATGGCGTCCCGCTTCGGCGACCCGCAGCCGGCCGCCGGCCTGGGCCGTCGCAAGAACGCCATCGCCCGTGTCCGGATCGTCCCGGGCACCGGCAAGTGGAAGATCAACGGGCGTACGCTCGAGGACTACTTCCCGAACAAGGTCCACCAGCAGGAAGTCAACGAGCCCTTCAAGGTGCTCGAGCTCGACAACCGCTACGACGTCATCGCCCGCATCTCGGGTGGCGGCGTGTCCGGTCAGGCCGGCGCCCTGCGCCTCGGCGTGGCCCGCGCGCTGAACGAGGCGGACGTGGACAACAACCGCGCCGCCCTCAAGAAGGCCGGCTTCCTCTCCCGCGACGACCGTGCGGTCGAGCGCAAGAAGGCCGGTCTCAAGAAGGCCCGTAAGGCTCCGCAGTACAGCAAGCGCTAAATCCGCGCCTGCCACTACGGCTTTCGTTCGCCCCGGCAGCACTCTGCGTGCTGCCGGGGCGTTCGTCTATCTACCCCGCACTTTGAGGTTTTCGGAGGACAGACGTGGGACGACTCTTCGGCACGGACGGCGTGCGCGGTGTCGCCAACTCGGATCTGACGGCCGAGCTCGCGCTCGGTCTGTCGGTCGCGGCGGCGCATGTGCTCGCCGAGGCGGGGACCTTCGAGGGGCATCGCCCGACCGCCGTGGTCGGGCGCGACCCCCGGGCGTCGGGAGAGTTTCTGGAGGCCGCGGTCGTCGCGGGCCTCGCGAGCGCGGGCGTGGACGTCCTGCGGGTCGGTGTGCTGCCCACCCCCGCGGTGGCGTACCTCACCGGTGTGCTGGGCGCCGACCTCGGCGTCATGCTCTCGGCCAGTCACAACGCCATGCCGGACAACGGTGTCAAGTTCTTCGCGCGCGGCGGCCACAAGCTCGCCGACGAGCTGGAGGACCGCATCGAGTCGATCTACGAGCAGCACCGCACGGGTGCCCCCTGGGAGCGTCCGACCGGTGCCGGCGTGGGCCGCGTCCGCTCGTACAAGGAGGGCTTCGACCGTTACGTGGCCCACCTCATCGGGGTGCTGCCCAACCGCCTCGACGGCCTGAAGGTCGTCCTGGACGAGGCGCACGGCGCGGCCGCCCGGGTCTCGCCGGAGGCGTTCGCGCGGGCCGGCGCCGAGGTCGTCACGATCGGTGCCGAGCCGGACGGGCTCAACATCAACGACGGCTGCGGCTCCACCCACCTCGACCTCCTCAAGGCGGCCGTCGTCGAGCACGGCGCCGACCTCGGCATCGCGCACGACGGCGACGCCGACCGCTGCCTGGCCGTGGACGCCGAGGGCAACGAGGTCGACGGCGACCAGATCCTCGCGGTGCTCGCGCTCGCCATGCGCGAGGCGGGCACGCTGCGCGGCAACACCGTCGTCGGCACCGTGATGTCGAACCTCGGCTTCAAGATCGCCATGGAGGGCGAGGGCATTCAGCTCGTCCAGACCGGCGTCGGCGACCGCTACGTCCTGGAGTCGATGAAGGAGCACGGCTACGCGCTGGGCGGCGAGCAGTCCGGCCACGTGATCATCCTGGACCACGCGACCACCGGTGACGGCACGCTGACCGGTCTGATGCTGGCCGCCCGCGTCGCCGCGACCCGCCGTACGCTCGCCGACCTCGCCGGGGTCATGACGCGCCTCCCGCAGGTCCTGGTCAACGTCCCCGACGTCGACAAGTCCCGGGTCGCCACCTCCGCCGAGCTCGGCACGGCCGTCGCCGAGGCCGAGCGCGAGCTGGGTGCCACCGGCCGGGTGCTGCTGCGGCCCTCGGGCACCGAGCCGCTGGTGCGCGTAATGGTGGAGGCCGCCGACATCGAGCAGGCCCGCTCGGTGGCCGGCCGTCTCGCCGACGTCGTCAAGTCGGCGCTCGGCTAAGGGAGTTGACGCTTGCGCTGACTCGCCCAGAGCGCCTTCTGGGCGAGCAGCGTCAGCGTGCCGGACAGGACGATGCCGGCCAGGTTGGCGAGCAGTTGCCAACTGGAGCCCCAGGTCTGGCCGTAGTCCTGATAGCTGAACGCCATCGCGGCGTTGGCCGCGGCGGGGACGGTGGTCACCGAGATGGCCACCCCGATCAGCGCGCCCGACTTGGCGGAGGTCAGGGACAGCGTTCCGGCGATGCCCGCCAGGAACGCCACGACGAACGACATCCAGTCGGGCCGGAAGATGAACGCCGTGTTCGGCCGGGGCGCCTCGATCATCGACTTGTCGAAGAGCCCGAGCACCTCCATCAGCCAGCCGAAGCCCGCGGTGAGCAGCATCGCCGAGGCGAAGCCCACGACCAGCGCGAGCAGCGAGCGCCCCACCAGGCGCGGGGCGCGGCGCACCAGGGCGGTGGAGATACCGGCAAGCGGCCCGAACTCGGGGCCCACCGCCATCGCGCCCACGATCAGGATCGCGTTGTCGAGCATCACCCCGCACGCCGCCAGCATCGTCGCGACGGCGAGGAACGCCACATAGGTGATCGACAGCGTCGACTCCTCGTGGGTGGCGTCGGTCAGCGACTCCCACAGGACCGCGTCCGCGCCCTCGCCGGGCGCCTCCGCCTCGGCCTTGTCGGCCCGCTTCGAGATCGAAAGATCGATGTGATCGACGGCGATCGAACCGTCCCGGTCGAGACCGATCGCTCGCAGCTCGGCGATCAACTCGTCGCCCGCCTCACGGGCCACGTCACACAGCACGAGGTCGCCGACGGGATTGCGGGCCGCGCCCGAAAGCACCGCCAGGTGTGCGGTGCCCACCGTCGACTCGATGGTGCGCACGACCTCCTCGGTGCGATCGGCGGGCACGATCAGACGCAGGTGCAGCACGGTTCCTCGCCGGGTCGGGGCTTGCGCGGTGTCGGGGCTGTCCGGGGTGTTCGGGCTGCCAGAGCTGCCAGAGGTGTCAGAGCTTGCGGAGCGAGATCTTCTGGATCTTGTGGTCCGGTCCCTTGCGCACGACGAGCGTGGCGCGTCCGCGCGTGGGCGCCACATTCTCCACCAGGTTGGGCCGGTTGATGGTCCGCCAGGTCGTCCGCGCGTAGTCGAGCGCCTCCTCCTCGGAGACCTGGGTGTACTTGCGGAAGTACGAGAACGGGTTCTGGAATGCGGTGTCGCGCAGCTTGCGGAAGCGGTTGAGGTACCAGGTCTCGATGTCCTCGGTGCGCGCGTCCACGTACACACTGAAGTCGAAGTAGTCCGCGAGGCCGACCCGGGTGCGGCCGTCCTGGCCGGGCAGGGCGGGCTGGAGGACGTTGAGGCCCTCCACGATCAGGATGTCGGGGCGGCGCACCACGAGCCGCTCGTCCGGCACGATGTCGTAGATCAGGTGCGAGTAGACGGGCGCGGTGACCTCGTCCTTGCCCGCCTTGATGTCCGCGACGAACCGGGTCAGGGCCCGCCGGTCGTACGACTCGGGGAAGCCCTTGCGCGACATCAGGCCGCGGCGCTCGAGCTCGGCCATCGGGTACAGGAAGCCGTCGGTGGTGACCAGCTCCACCCGCGGGTGCTCGGGCCAGCGGGCCAGCAGCGCCTGGAGCAGACGCGCCACCGTCGACTTGCCGACCGCCACCGAACCCGCGACCCCTATGACGAAGGGGGTGCCGTGCTGGGTGCCGTGCCCGTTGCCCGCGTCACCGAGGAAGGTGTTGAGGGTGCCGCGCAGATTGGCGGTGGCCCCCACGTACAGGTTGAGCAGCCGGGACAGCGGCAGATAGATGTCGCGGACCTCGTCGAGGTCGATGACGTCGCCGAGCCCCCGCAGTCGCTCGACCTCGTCGGCGGTCAGCGGCAGCGGCGTCTTGTCGCGCAGAGCGCTCCACTCCGCGCGTGTCAGGTCCACATAGGGAGTCGCCTCCGGCTTGCGGTGGGCGCTCCGGGGCGGCGAGGTGATCACGACTCCATTGTTGCGGCTGTATGACGTGCGTGGGGGGTGGGGTGGGTCACTTGCCGTAAGGCGGGAAATACGGATGAAGCGTCGCGCACGCCCCGGCTGAGGCAGAAAGAGGGGGTCGCGGTCGTAGGCTGCCGCCATGTGCGGAATCGTGGGTTATGTGGGCGGGCAGTCGGCGCTTGACGTCGTGGTGGCGGGCCTGAAGCGGCTCGAGTACCGCGGATACGACTCGGCCGGTGTCGCGGTCCTCGCGGACGGCGGACTCGCCGCGGCGAAGAAGGCCGGCAAGCTGGTCAACCTGGAGAAGGCGCTCGTGGAGGCGCCCCTGCCCGCCGGGGCGACCGGCATCGGGCACACCCGATGGGCCACGCACGGCGGCCCCACCGACACCAACGCGCACCCGCACCTGGACAACGCCGGGCGGGTCGCGGTCGTGCACAACGGGATCATCGAGAACTTCGCCGCGCTGCGGGCCGAGCTCGCCGAGCGCGGCCACGCGCTCGCCTCCGAGACGGACACCGAGGTCGTGGCCCACCTCCTTGCCGAGTGCTACTCCTCGTCCGAGGACCTGGCGGAGGCGATGCGCCAGGTGTGCCGGCGTCTGGAGGGAGCGTTCACGCTGGTCGCCGTGCACGCCGACGAGCCGGACGTGGTGGTGGGCGCGCGACGCAACTCGCCGCTCGTGGTGGGCGTCGGCGAGGGGGAGGCCTTCCTCGCCTCCGACGTCGCCGCGTTCATCGCGCACACCCGCTCCGCCCTCGAACTCGGCCAGGACCAGGTCGTCGAAGTGCGCCGGGACGCCGTGGTGGTCACCGACTTCGACGGCGCGCCCGCCGAGACCCGGGCCTACCACGTCGACTGGGACGCCTCGGCCGCCGAGAAGGGCGGCTACGACTACTTCATGCTGAAGGAGATCGCCGAGCAGCCCAAGGCGGTCGCCGACACGCTGCTCGGACGGATCGACGCGGCGGGCTCGCTGACCCTGGATGAACTGCGGATCCCGCACGCCGTGCTGCGCGAGATCGACAAGGTCGTCGTCGTGGCGTGCGGGACGGCCTACCACGCGGGCATGATCGCGAAGCTGGCGATCGAGCACTGGACGCGGATCCCGTGCGAGACCGAGCTCGCCAGCGAGTTCCGCTACCGCGACCCGATCCTCGACCAGCGCACCCTGGTCATCGCGATCTCGCAGTCCGGCGAGACCATGGACACCCTGATGGCGCTGCGGCACGCCCGCGAACAGGGCGCGAAGGTCCTCGCGATCTGCAACACCAACGGTTCGACGATCCCGCGCGAGTCGGACGCGGTCCTGTACACGCACGCGGGACCCGAGGTGGCGGTGGCCTCGACCAAGGCCTTCCTCACCCAGCTGGTGGCCTGCTACCTCGTCGCGCTCTACCTCGGCCAGGTGCGCGGCACCAAGTGGGGTGACGAGATCGGGGACGTGGTGCGTGACCTCGCGGAGATCGCCACCGAGGTCGACCGGGTGCTCGAAACCATGGAGCCCGTACGGGAGTTGGCGCGCTCGCTGGCCGCCAAGAACACGGTGCTCTTCCTCGGTCGGCACGTGGGCTACCCGGTCGCGCTCGAAGGCGCGCTCAAGCTCAAGGAGCTGGCGTACATGCACGCGGAGGGGTTCGCGGCGGGCGAGCTCAAGCACGGGCCGATCGCCCTGATCGAGGAGGACCTGCCGGTGGTCGTCGTCGTGCCGTCGCCGCGCGGGCGGTCGGTCCTGCACGACAAGATCGTGTCCAACATCCAGGAGATCCGGGCGCGAGGGGCACGCACGATCGTGATCGCGGAGGAGGGGGACGAGGCGGTGGTCCCGTACGCCGACCACCTCATCCGCATCCCGGCCACCCCCACGCTGCTCCAGCCGCTGGTGGCAGCCGTGCCGCTCCAGGTCTTCGCCTGCGAACTGGCGACGGCCCGGGGCAACGAGGTCGACCAGCCGCGCAATCTGGCCAAGTCTGTGACGGTGGAGTGAGCAGTGATTATTGGGGTCGGCATTGACGTGGCCGAGATCGAGCGGTTCGGGCAGTCCATCGAGCGGACGCCCGCGATGCTCCAACGGCTGTTCGTGGAGAGCGAGTTGATACTCCCCGGCGGCGAACGGCGCGGGGTGGCGTCGCTGGCCGTCCGCTTCGCCGCGAAGGAGGCCCTCGCGAAGGCGCTCGGGGCGCCGGCGGGGCTGCTGTGGACGGACGCGGAAGTGTATGTGGAGGCCAATGGGCAGCCCCGGCTGCGGGTGCGGGGGTCTGTGGCGGCGCGGGCGGCGGAGTTGGGGGTTCGGCATTGGCATGTTTCGTTGAGTCATGACGCGGGGGTGGCGTCGGCGGTGGTGATCGCGGAGGGTTAGGGGGCCGGGGGTTGCTGGTTGCGCAGTTCCTCGCGCCCCTTGAACCCCGGGCGTGTGCGGGCCGGGGTCGCGTCTTGCGCAGTTCCTCGCGCCCCTGGAAACCCGCTTTCGGCTGCGGGCCGTACGGGGCTGGTCGCGCAGTTCCCCGCGCCCCCAAAACCCGTGTTCGTCTGCGGGCCGCGGGTGGCTGGTCGCGCAGTTCCCCGCGCCCCTAACCACTCGGTCGTGTGCGGACCGTGCTCGCTTCTCGCGCAGTTCCCCGCGCCCCTGGCAGGACTGGTGCCGGGCCGGGCGGGACTTGGTCGCTTAGTTCCTCGCGCCCCTTGAGTGCTCGGTGCTGGGCCGCACGGGCATCTTCAGCCTGTCCGGCGATTGAGGACGAGCGCCCTTTAGGCGCGAACGGGGTCTGGGGCGGAGCCCCAGGGGCTCAGCTGGTTCAACCCGCTGCACGGGCGGGTGGGTGGGCAAGGCGCCTCGGGGTCTGGGGCGGAGCCCCAGGGGGCCGGGGGTTGGGGGTGGGGGAGAGTGGCGGTATGCGTACTGCCTATGACGTCGACACCGTTCGGGCCGCCGAGCGCGAGCTCATGACCCACCTCCCCCCCGGCACGCTCATGCAGCGCGCCGCCGCCGCCCTCGCCGCCGCCTGCGCGAACATGCTGGGCCGGGTCTACGGCACCCGCATCGTCCTGCTCGTCGGCAGCGGCGACAACGGCGGCGACGCGCTGTACGCCGGAGCCCGCCTGGCCCGCAGGGGCGCCGGCGTGAGCGCGGTACTGCTCAGCCCCGACCGCGCCCACCCGGAGGGCCTGGCCGCGCTGGAGCGGGCCGGCGGCCGGGTCGCCGACGACCCGTTCGAGGTACTGGCCGCCGCCGACCTCGTACTGGACGGCATCATCGGCATCGGCGGCGGCGGCGGCCTGCGCCCCGACGCCGTACCGCTGGCCCGCGCGGCCCGCGGCTCGAACGCGCTGGTCGTCGCCGTCGACCTGCCCAGCGGCGTGGACGCGGACACCGGCGAAGTACGGGGCGAGGCGCTGCGGGCGGACGCGACCGTCACGTTCGGGGCGTACAAGCCGGGTCTGCTCATCGACCCCGCACGGGAGTACGCGGGCGTGGTCCACATCGTGCCGATCGGCCTCGACCTGCCCTCCGTACCGGCCGTCGAGGCGCTCCAACACGCCGACATGGCGGACCTGTTGCCCACCCCGGCCGCCGAGAGCGACAAGTACCGGCGGGGTGTCGTCGGCGTCGTCGCCGGGTCGGCCCGCTATCCGGGGGCGGCGGTCCTGGCGGTCGCGGGAGCGCTGCGCGGCGGCGCGGGCGCGGTGCGCTATGTGGGGCCCGGCGGCGACGCGGTGATCGCGCGCTTCCCCGAGACCCTGGTGTCGGACGGCTCGCCCGCGCGGGCCGGGCGGGTGCAGGCGTGGGTGGTGGGCCCCGGACTCGGCGACGGCCCGGGCGTCGAGGAGGTGCTCGCATCGGACGTGCCGGTCCTGGTGGACGCGGACGGCCTGCACGGTCTGGACCCCGAGGTCGTACGGGCCCGCTCGGCGGCCACCCTGCTCACCCCGCACGCGGGGGAGGCGGCGGCGCTGCTCGGGGTGGCGCGCGAGGAGGTGGAGGCGGGGCGGCTCGCGGCGGCGCGTGCGCTGGCCTCGCGGTACGCGGCGACCGTCCTGCTGAAGGGCTCGACCACCCTGGTCGCGGACGCGGAGGGCCCGGTGCGGGTCAACCCGACCGGTACGCCCTGGCTGGCCACGGCCGGGAGCGGCGATGTCCTGTCCGGCCTGACGGGCTCGCTGCTCGCGACGGGGTTGCCCGCGCGGGATGCGGGGGCGATGGGGGCCTATCTCCATGGTCTGGCCGGGCGCCATGCGGCGCAGGGGGCTCCTGTGACGGCGTACGGGGTGGCTGAGGCGCTGCCCACCGCCTGGCAGGACGCGGCCCGCCCCAACCCCCAATAGCCCCCTGCCCCCAACCCCCTCGATCCCGTGGACCGTGCCGGCGTCTTGCGCAGTTCCCCGCGCCCCTCAAAACCCGTTTTCGTCTGCGGGCCGCGGGTGGCTGGTCGCGCAGTTCCCCGCGCCCCTAAACCCTCTCGATCCTGCGGACCGTGGTCGCTTCTCGCGCAGTTCCTCGCGCCCCCAGGAAACCCGTTTTCGTCTGCGGGCCGTGCGTGGCTGCTCGCGCAGTTCCCCGCGCCCCTAAACCCTCTCGATCCTGCGGACCGTGCCCGCTTCTCGCGCAGTTCCTCGCGCCCCCAGGAAACCCGTTTTCGTCTGCGGGCCGTGCGTGGCTGGTCGCGCAGTTCCCCGCGCCCCTAAACCCTCTCGACCCTGCGGACCGTGCCCGCTTCTCGCGCAGTTCCTCGCGCCCCCAAAACCCCTTTCACGCTGCGGGCCGCGGGTGGTTGCTCGCGCAGTTCCCCGCGCCCCTAAACCCTCTCGATCCTGCGGACCGTGGTCGCTTCTCGCGCAGTTCCCCGCGCCCCTAGCTACTCGGTGCTGGGCAGCACCTCAGCCCGTCCGGCGTTTGAGGACGAGCGCCGTTCAGGCGCGAACGGGGGTGCAGGGGGCGGAGCCCCCGCGGGGGTCTGGGGCGCAGCCCCAGGGCTCAGCCCGTTCAACCCCTTGCACGGGCGGGTGGGTGGGCAAACCCGCAGGGGTCTGGGGCGCAGCCCCAGGGCTCAGCCCGTTCAACCCGCCGCACGGGCGGGCGGGTGGGCCAACGCGCCGGGGTCTGGGGCGGAGCCCCAGGGGGCCGGAGCCGTCCAACCCCCGTCACGGGTGGGTGGGCAAAGGGGGCCAGGGGGTCGGGGCGACCCGCGCACCCCCCACCCCCGGGGTGACACCCCCCGCGCGGCTTCCGCGACACGCCCAGACGGCCCGGTTCTCTGGGGGCATGGAACCGGTACAAACCCCGCCAATGCCACCAAAGCGCTCCAGGCGCCAGAGCTGGACTACTTACGGCCTCGTACTCGCGGCAGCCCTCGCCCTGGCAGCCGCACCCCCGGCCGCCGCAGAGCTCCCACCCCCACCCCCGGCCCACCCCGCCGCCCCGGCACCCGCACCCGCCCCCGCCGCCCCCGGCGACCCCGCCCCCGCCGACGTCCTCGTACCCGGCCTCGCGCCGGACGCGCACGCGGGGCCGCTGGACACCCCGGACCAGGTGTTGCCGCCCCTCGTGTACGAGCCCGGCGCCGCCGAGGACGCCGTGGAGCCGGCCGACGCCCCCGAGGGCGCGTACCGGCTCGTCGAGTACGTACCGCAGGGCGAGCTCGCCGCGAAGCCGGGCAGTTGCACCACCAGGACCGGGCCCTACCAGCGCCAGATCGAGCGCTGGCTGCGGCGCGCGGTGGACGGCAGGCAGTCCGCCGCCGACTGCGCCGCGATCCGCACGTTCCAGCAGGCGCAGGGCATTTCACCGGCGATCGGCTTCGCGGGCCCGGTGACCTGGTCGCGGATGCAGTTCCTGTCGGCCCGCAAGAACCCCAACGCCGCGCACAAGTGCCCCGTCAAGGCGCAGCGGGTGGCGTGCGTGGATCTGACGCGGCAGTTGATGTGGGTGCAGACCGGCAAGAAGGTGACGTTCGGGCCGGTGCCGATCCGCAGCGGTCGGGCCTCGATGCCCACCCGGGGCGGCTGGCACAAGGTGTACTGGCGGCACAAGAACCACTGGTCGACGATCTACCACCAGTCCATGCCCTACGCCCAGTTCTTCGACGGCGGGCAGGCCTTCCACGCCATCTACCACAGCGTGTACACCTCGGTGGGCAGCCAGGGTTGCGTGAATCTGGGCCTGGCCGACGCCCGAAAGCTCTGGGACGTCCTGCGCAAGGGCGACGGCGTCTATGTGTGGGGGCACCGGGACGGCACCTGAGCCCACCCACGGTCCCGCCCACGTCCCGCCGTCGGACCCGCCCACGGGCCCGCCCCGGCGGTGTGGTCCGCGGCACAATCCGGGTGCCCGTGGGCTCTGAGAGACTGGGCGCGATGACCGCGATGACTCAGAACCCCGCCGTGCGCGCCCGCGCCGAGATCGACCTCGGCGCGCTGCGTGCCAACGTGCGTACGCTGCGCGCCCGTTCGTCCGGCGCGCAGCTCATGGCCGTGGTGAAGGCGGACGCGTACGGGCACGGCGCCGTGCCGTGCGCGCGGGCGGCGCGGCAGGCGGGCGCCGCCTGGATCGGCACCGCCACCCCCGACGAGGCGCTCGCCCTGCGCGCGGCCGGCATCGAGGGCCCCATGATGTGCTGGCTGTGGACGCCCGGCGGCCCCTGGCGCGAGGCGATCGAGGCGGACATCGACGTCTCGGTGAGCGGGATGTGGGCGCTGCGGGAGGTCACCGAGGCGGCCCGCGCCGCGGGACGCACGGCCAGGATCCAGCTCAAGGCCGACACCGGCCTCGGCCGCAACGGCTGCCAGCCCGCCGACTGGCCGGAACTGGTGCACGCCGCGCTCGCCGCCCCCGAGGTGACCGTCACCGGCCTGTGGTCGCACCTGGCCTGCGCCGACGAGCCGGGCCACCCCTCGATCGCCGCCCAGCTCTCGGTGTTCGAGGAGATGCTCGGCTTCGCCGAGAAGGCGGGCGTCACCCCCGAGGTGCGGCACATCGCGAACTCCCCGGCCACCTTGACCCTCCCCGAGTCGCACTACGACCTCGTGCGCACCGGCATCGCGATGTACGGCATCTCCCCGGCGCCCGAGCTGGGCACCGCCCGCGAGCTCGGCCTGCGGCCCGTCATGACGCTCTCCGCCTCGGTCGCGCTGAGCAAGCAGGTCCCGGCGGGCCACGGCGTCAGTTACGGGCATCACTACGTCACCGAGCACGAGACCACCCTCGGCCTGGTGCCGCTCGGTTACGCCGACGGCATCCCGCGGCACGCCTCGGGGCGCGGCCCGGTTCTGGTGGGCGGGAAAGTGCGTACCGCGGCGGGCCGCATTGCCATGGATCAGTTCGTGGTCGACCTTGAGGGGGACACGGTCGAGCCGGGCGCCCGGGCCGTGCTGTTCGGTCCGGGTGACGCGGGGGAGCCGACGGCCGAGGACTGGGCGCGGGCGGCCGACACCATCGCGTACGAGATCGTGACGCGCATCGGTGCGCGGGTACCCCGCGTCCATGTCAACGAGCGTTCCGGCGCAGCGTAGGTGACGTCGCGTAAGTAACGGCGCGTAAGAGACGACGCGTAAGAGACGACCAGCACGAGAAGAAGACGAGCACGAGAAGAAGACCAGCAAGAAGAGACGGACAGCAGACGGCGACGAGCAGGAGCGGAGGGGCACGGTGAGCGAGACCGGCACGGGGGACGCCGTCGTATCCGCGGTCCAGGATGCCCAGGCGGCGGTCGGCACATGGCGCCTGGCCTCGATCGCGGGCGCAGCGATAGGCGTGGTCGCGGCGGGCGCGGCGGCGGGCGTCGCCATAGAGCGGCTGACCGTCGGGCGCGGGATGCGCAGGAAGGCGCGACTGGCCCTGGACGCGTCCGGGCCGTACGGCGCGCTGCGGGGCACGCCCGGCAAGGCGGTCGCCGACGACGGGACCGTCCTGTACTACGAGAGCGACGAGGTCGAGCCGGAGGCGGGCGCCAACGGTCCGCGCAAGCGCAGGCTCTTCGGGCGCAAGGTCCCGGCCCCGGTCACGGTGGTGTTCTCGCACGGCTACTGCCTCAACCAGGACTCCTGGCACTTCCAGCGGGCGGCCCTGCGCGGAGTGCTGCGCACGGTGCACTGGGACCAGCGCAGCCACGGCCGCTCGGACCGCGGCAAGTCCCAGCGCGACGGCGTCCCGGTCGACATCGACCGGCTCGGCCGCGATCTGAAGACGGTCATCGACGCGGCCGCGCCCACGGGCCCGCTCGTCCTCGTCGGCCACTCCATGGGCGGCATGACGATCATGGCGCTGGCCGACCAGTACCCGGAACTCATCCGGGACCGCGTCGTCGGCGTCGCCTTCGTGGGGACGTCGTCGGGCAAGCTCGGCGAGGTCAACTACGGGCTCCCGGTGGCCGGGGTCAACGCGGTGCGCCGGGTGCTGCCGGGCGTGCTGAAGGCGCTGGGCTCCCAGGCAGAGCTGGTGGAGCGGGGGCGGCGGGCGACGGCCGACCTGTTCGCGGGCATGATCAAGCGGTACTCGTTCTCCTCCAAGGACGTCGACCCGGCGATCGCCCGGTTCGCCGAGCGGATGATCGAGAGCACCCCGATCGACGTGGTCGCGGAGTTCTACCCGGCCTTCTCCGACCACGACAAGACGACGGCGCTCGCGATCTTCGCGGAGGTCCCCGTGCTGGTCCTGGCCGGCGACCGCGACCTGGTCACGCCCAGCTCGCACAGCGAGGCCATCGCCGATCTGCTGCCCGACGCCGAACTGGTCATCGTGCCGGACGGCGGACACCTGGTGATGCTGGAGCACCCCGAGACGGTCACCGATCGCCTCGCGGATCTCCTGGCCCGGGTCGGGGCGGTGCCGCAGGCCGCTAACGTTGGGACGTATGGAAGCACCGCACAGCAGCCCGGCCGCTGACGCCGGCACCCGGCTGACCCTCAACTCCCCTTCTGAAATGCAGGAGTTGGGCCGCCGCATCGCCAAACTGCTCCGCCCCGGCGACCTCGTGATGCTCACGGGGGAGCTCGGCGCCGGAAAGACGACCCTCACCCGTGGCCTCGGCGAGGGCCTCGGTGTGCGCGGCGCCGTGACGTCCCCCACCTTCGTCATCGCCCGCGTCCACCCCTCGCTGGTCGGCGGTCCCGCCCTGGTGCACGTGGACGCGTACCGGCTCGGCGGGGGCCTCGACGAGATGGAGGACCTCGACCTCGACGTGTCGCTGCCCGAGTCCGTGGTGGTCGTCGAGTGGGGCGAGGGCAAGGTCGAGGAGCTGTCCGACGACCGGCTCCAGGTACTGATCGACCGGGTCGTGGGCGAGACCGACGACGACCGCAGGACCGTGACGGTCACCGGAATCGGGCCCCGCTGGAGCGGCGCGGGCGTCGAGGGGCTCTGAGCGGACTCCGAGGGCGCGCCCGGGTGCGGCTGGAGCGAGCCGTACGTTCCGACAAGACGTCGGCAAAATGTTGCGCCGGTCGCACCAGGCGTGGTCACATGGAGACAGAGACCTGGTTAGGTCTACCTAACCGCGCCTTCTTCCGCAGCCTCAGGAGGCCGCCATGACCGTGCCGGAACGCGAAGCGAAGCCACAGGCCCCGCGGGGCGTCCCGGTGCCGCTCGGGGTGTCGATACACGATCTGCTCGCCTCGTGCGCCGCGGCCACCGCCGTGTCGACGCCGCCGCGCGAGAGCGCCCCGACCGCCGACGAGGGTGACGCGCGCAAGGACGCCGCGTAGTCCTCTCGGGTGGATGTCGGCCCCCGGCCGGACACCCCCGCGCCACGGCTACGGGACGACGACGACCTTGGAGTTACGGGTCGCGAACGCCCACATCGCGTCGCCGTCCGCGCGCGACATACGGATGCCGCCGGTCTTCTTGGCCGTCTTGGGGCTCGTCATCGAGCCGTCCACCGCCGAGCTGAAACCGATCGCCACGTTCTCGTTGCTGGCGAACCGCACGACGTGGTCGACCGCCACCCCGTCCGAGCCGGTGATCTTGCCGCCGGTCCGCGAGAGCACCGTGTACGTGCCCGGCTTCGGGCTGATCGAGGACGGCACGACGGCGAAGGTCTTCGGCGTCTTGGCCACCCCCACCAGCCACACCCGCTTCGCGCCCAGCGCGTACACGACCCGGACACCGGTGCCCGAGTTGGCCGGCACCGTGAGGTCCGGCTTGTCGGCGGGCGAGCCCGCGGGCGGCAGGTTCGAGGGCTTCGACGACGGGGCGGCGACGGCGCCGGGGGCCGCGAGGTCGGCGGCGGGCGGCGCGCTCGCCGAGGCCTGGTAGGCGAGGAAGCCGACCACCGCGAGAGCGGCCGCGGTGAGCCCGGCCACGAATCCCGTGCTGCTCCTTGCCACCTGGGCTTCCCCTTTCGTACGTACGTGCAGGTCTACGGTCATACCTGCGGCTGACGGTAGCAGCAGGTGACGGTTCGGGCTGGACGCCGTGCCCCCGCCGGCTTGGTCGTAGGCTGTTCGCGTGCTCTTGCTCGCCGTTGATACCGCCACCCCCGCCGTCACCGTCGCCCTGCACGACGGCACCTCCGTCGTCGCCGAGTCCCGTCAGGTCGACGCCCGCCGGCACGGGGAGTTGCTGCTGCCCGCCGTCGACCGGGTGCTCGCCGAGGCGGGCCTGAACCTCTCCGCCGTGACGGACCTCGTCGTCGGCGTCGGCCCCGGCCCCTACACCGGGCTCCGGGTCGGCCTGGTCACCGCCGCCACCTTCGGCTCGGTGCTCGGCGTGCCCGTCCACGGACTGTGCACCCTGGACGGACTCGCCTACGCCTCCGGCATCGAGGGGCCGTTCGTGGTCGCCACGGACGCCCGCCGCAAGGAGGTCTACTGGGCCCGCTACGACGACTTCCGCACCCGCGTCGGCGAGCCGTCGGTCGACCGGCCCGCCGACATCGCCGACGAGCTGAGCGGCCTGCCCGTCGTCGGCCAGGGCGCCGTGCTCTACCCGGACTCCTTCCCGCTCGCGCGCGACCCCGAGCACCAGTCGGCCGGAGCGCTCGCGGCGCTGGCCGCCGAAAAGCTCGCCGCGGGCGCGGAGTTCCTGCCGCCGACGCCGCTGTATCTGCGCCGTCCGGACGCGCAGGTGCCCAAGAACTACAAGGTGGTCACCCCGAAGTGACCGGGGCCGAAGCGACCGGCGCCGGAACGGCCGGGGCCGAAGCGGTCGGGGCCGAGACGACCGGGGCCGAGACGACCGGGGCCGAGACGGCCGGGGCCGAGACGGCCGGGACCCCGGCGACCGGGGTCGTGTTGCGCGAGATGCGCTGGTGGGACATCGCGCCCGTGCTCGACCTCGAACACGAACTGTTCCCCGAGGACGCCTGGTCGGCGGGGATGTTCTGGTCCGAGCTCGCCCACGCGCGCGGGCCCGGCGCCACCCGCCGCTATGTGGTGGCCGAGTCCTTCGAGAACGGCCGGGCGCGGCTCGTCGGCTACGCCGGGCTCGCCGCCGCCGGTGAGCTCGCCGACGTCCAGACCATCGCCGCCGCCCGCGACCAGTGGGGCACCGGCCTCGGCGCCCGCCTGCTGACCGACCTCCTCAAGCACGCCACCGCCTTCGAGTGCGACGAGGTCCTGCTCGAAGTGCGCGTGGACAACACCCGGGCCCAGAAGCTGTACGAGCGCTTCGGCTTCGAGCCCATCGGCTTCCGGCGCGGCTACTACCAGCCGGGCAACGTCGACGCGCTCGTGATGCGACTGACCGTCCAGGAATACGTCCAAGGAACAGAAGAGACTGACTGATGGCTGACGAACCGCTCGTACTGGGCATCGAGACCTCCTGCGACGAAACCGGCGTCGGCATCGTGCGCGGAACGACGCTGCTCGCCGATGCCGTGGCCTCCAGCGTGGACACCCACGCCCGGTTCGGCGGCGTGGTCCCCGAGATCGCCTCCCGGGCCCACCTCGAAGCGATGGTGCCGACCATCGAGCGCGCCCTGAAGACCGCCGGGATCTCCGCGCGCGACCTCGACGGCATCGCGGTCACCGCAGGGCCCGGGCTCGCGGGCGCGCTGCTCGTCGGCGTCTCGGCAGCCAAGGCGTACGCGTACGCCCTGGACAAGCCGCTGTACGGGGTCAACCACCTCGCCTCGCACATCTGCGTCGACCAGCTGGAGCACGGGCCGCTGCCCGAGCCGACGATGGCGCTGCTCGTCTCCGGCGGCCACTCCTCGCTGCTGCTCGCCCCCGACATCACCGCCGACGTCCGCCCCATGGGCGCCACCATCGACGACGCGGCGGGCGAGGCCTTCGACAAGATCGCCCGGGTGCTCCAGCTCGGCTTCCCCGGCGGCCCGGTCATCGACCGCCTCGCCAAGGAGGGCGACCCGAACGCGATCGCCTTCCCGCGCGGCCTGACCGGTTCGCGCGACCCGGCGTACGACTTCTCCTTCTCCGGTCTGAAGACCGCCGTGGCCCGCTGGATCGAGGCCAAGCGCACGGCGGGCGAGGAGGTGCCGGTGCGCGATGTGGCCGCGTCCTTCCAGGAGGCCGTGGTGGACGTCCTGACCCGCAAGGCCGTACGCGCCTGCAAGGACGAGGGCGTCGACCACCTGATGATCGGCGGCGGCGTCGCCGCCAACTCCCGGCTGCGCGCGCTCGCCCAGGAGCGCTGCGAGCGGGCCGGCATCCGGCTGCGGGTGCCCCGGCCCGGCCTGTGCACCGACAACGGCGCGATGGTCGCGGCCCTCGGCGCGGAGATGGTGGCCAGGAACCGGCCCGCCTCCGACCTGGAACTCTCGGCGGACTCCTCGCTGCCGGTGACCGAGCCGCACGTACCGGGCGAGGCGTCCGGACATGCCCAGGGTCACGGCCACGGACATGCCCACGGTCACGACCACGACCATGTGCACGAGGTCAGCAAGAAGAACCTGTACTCATGACCGTCGCGCTGATGTGGGAGGCCCGGGCCGCCGAGGGGCGCGGCGAGGAGCTGCTCGCCTGGGTGTCGGAGCGCCCGGTGGCCGGTTCGCCCCTGGCCCGCGAGATCCTGCGCGCGCCCGGCGACCGGGTCCTCGTCATCACCTGGTGGGACGCGCCCTACGATGCCGAGCTGCCCGAACTCCCCGATCCCGAGGGGGAGTTGGTGGCCCGGCCGGTGCACCGCTGGCGCTTCGAGTCGCTCGGCCGGACGGGCGGCTGATCGTTCAAGTCGTTCCAGGCAACCTCATGACCGTTTTCGTCATCAAACTAGGAAGAGATGTTGACGGAAACGGGCGGTAGTGGGACATGGGTTGGCTCGTGCGCAAGAAAGCGATCGGCGCGGCTCTCTTCGGCCTGCTGATGGTCACGGGCTGTTCGTCCGGCGGTGGCTCGGGCAGCGCCCCGTCCGCGTCCACCCCGTCCGGGGCGTCCGCCGGTACGTCCTCGACGTCCCCGAGCGGTGACACGGCGGACGTCGAGGCCGCGTACCGCAAGTGGGGGCTCAAGCCCTTCGCGGCGCCGCCCGCGCCGCCGGCCGAGAAGCCGGTGCGGGGCAAGCCGGGCGAGGTGCCGGTGGTGAGCGACATCCCCACCAAGGAGAAGATCGTCTTCGTGACGTTCGACGACGGGGCCGAGAAGGACCCCAAGTTCGTCGCCATGATGAAGGACCTGAAGGTCCCCTTCACGATGTTCCTGACCGACGACATCATCCGCGGCGACTACGGCTACTTCAAGCCGCTCCAGGAGCTCGGCAACTCCATAGAGAACCACACGCTCTCGCATCCGAACCTGCGCACTCTCGGCGAGGCCGCGCAGAAGAACGAGATATGCACCCAGCAGAAGAAGCTGGGCGCGCAGTACGGCAAGGTGCCCGGCCTCTTCCGGCCCCCGTACGGCAACTGGAACGAGAACACGCGCGCGGCCGCCAAGTCCTGCGACGTCCGGGCGCTGGTGCTGTGGCGCGAGTCGATGCAGATAACCAACATGCAGTACCAGCGCGGTGACAAGAAGCTGCACCCCGGCGACATCATCCTGGCGCACTTCCGGGGGCCCAAGGAGCTCAAGGGGGCGTCCATGACGGAGATGACGGCGAATATGCTCCGCCACATACAGGAGCAGGGTTTCACCCTGGCCCGCCTGGAGGACTACGTCTAGCCGACCTCCCCGGGGCTCCGCCCCAGCCCCCGGCCCCCTTCGCCCACCCACCCGCCCGCGCAGCGGGTTGGTTGGTTCCGGGCCCCTGGGGCTCCGCCCCAGACCCCGTTCGCGCCTGAACGGCGCTCGTCCTCAATCGCCGGAGAGGCTGAAGGTGCTGGCCCGCGCCGATCCCGCCAGGGGCGCGGGGAACTGCGCGAGAAGCGACCACGGCCCGCAGCCGAAAGGGAGGCCCCTGGTGCTCCGCCCCAGACCCCGTTCGCGCCTCAACGGCGCTCGTCCTCAATCTCCCCCAAGGCCTTAAGGGCCAGGGGGGACCCCCATGACGGGCTGAGGTGCGGGCCGACGCCGAGTAGTTAAGGGGCGCGGGGAACTGCGCAGTCGGCCGCACGCTGCGGAAAAAGAAGAAGGCAAGGAGCACGTACTCTCCTCGCCACTATCAAGATATAGCGCATGGGGGGGCTTGCGGCAAGGCCCCCGTCCTGCCGCAGAATCACTGGCCTCGGGCCAGTACCTGCGGAAATGGGAGATTCACGAAGTGCGTGTGCCGTTGTCGGATTCTGCATCAAGTACCTCCGTCGCGTTCGACCTGCCGAACCGTCTCGCCGCCAAGGCCGCCCCCGCGCTGATCGGAGGCGACGAGCGGCACTTCGCGGTCGTCGCCCGCACCCTCGACGAGACGGTCACCGAGCTCTCCGATCACATCGACGCGCTGCGCCGCGCCCCCGGCGGCATAGGCCGGGCGGCCATGGACCGGGACGTCGAGCTCCACCAGACGACCGCCCGGCTGCGCACCCTGAGCCGCTTCGGTCTCGATCTGTGCCTCGGGCGCATCGTCTCCGCCGACGACCCCGAGCCCCTCTACATCGGCCGGCTCGGCCTCACCGACCGCGAGGGTCGCCGGCTCCTGATCGACTGGCGCTCGCCCGCCGCCGAGCCGTTCTTCGCCGCGACCCACGCCGACCCCATGGGCCTGGCGAGCCGCCGCCGCTACCGCTGGACCCGGGGCCGGATCAGCGACTACTGGGACGAGGTGTTCAGCGCCGACGGGCTCGAAGGGCATGCCGCCCTCGACGACCAGTCCGCGTTCATCGCGAGCCTGGGCACCAACCGCTCGGCCCGGATGCGTGACGTCCTGTCCACCATCCAGGCCGACCAGGACGCCATCATCCGCGCCGGATCGCGCGGCGCCCTCGTCGTCGACGGCGGCCCCGGCACGGGCAAGACCGTCGTCGCGCTGCACCGGTCCGCCTATCTGCTCTACTCCGATCCGCGCCTGGGCCACCGGCGCGGCGGGGTCCTGTTCGTCGGCCCGCACCGCCCCTATCTGGACTACGTCGCCGATGTGCTGCCCAGCCTCGGCGAAGAGGGCGTACAGACCTGTGTGCTGCGGGACCTCGTCGCCGAGGGCGCGTCGGCCACGCGGGAGAGCGATCCGGAGGTGGCCCGCCTCAAGGCGTCCGTCGCCATGGTCGGGGCGATCGAGAAGGCCGTCGCCTTCTACGAGGAACCGCCCACCGGCGCCATGACCGTCTCCACCCCCTGGTCCGACATCCGGCTGACCTCCGAGGACTGGGCCGAGGCCTTCGACGCGCCGGGGCCCGGCACCCCGCACAACGAGGGCCGCGAGCTGGTCTGGGAGGCGCTGGTCACGATCCTCCACGACAAGCACGACGGCGAGGACGTCACACCGGAGGAGTTCCGAGCGGCGCTGCGCCAGGACCGCGACCTGGTCGACGCCGTGCACAGCGCGTGGCCGTTGCTCGAAGCGGCCGATGTCGTCGGCGACCTGTGGTCGGTCCCCGCCTATCTGCGGATGTGCGCGCCCTGGCTCGGCCCCGACGACCTGCGCCGCCTGCGGCGCGCGGACCCGGCGGCCTGGACCGTCTCCGACCTGCCGCTCCTGGACGCCGCCCGCCAGCGGCTCGGCGACCCCGAGGCGGAACGGCGCAGGCGCCGGCACGACGCGGTGGTCGCCGCCGAGCGGGCCCGGATGTCCGGCGTCATCGACGAGATCATCTCGGCCTCCAACTTCAACTCGGCCGGCGACGAGAGCGAGGGCGCCCTGCGGATGCTGCGCGGAAAGGACCTCCAGGACGCCCTGATCGACGACAGCGCCCTGCCCGCCGCCGAACCGGACCTGCTGGCCGGCCCTTTCGCGCACATCGTCGTGGACGAGGCCCAGGAACTCACCGACGCCGAGTGGCAGATGCTGCTGATGCGCTGCCCCTCCCGGAGCTTCACCATCGTGGGCGACCGGGCCCAGGCCCGGCACGGCTTCACCGAGTCGTGGCGCGAACGCCTGGAGCGGATCGGGCTCGACCGGATCGAGGTGGCCTCCCTCGGCATCAACTACCGCACGCCGCAAGAGGTCATGACGGAGGCCGAGCCGGTCATCCGGGCCGCGCTGCCGGACGCCAACGTACCCACGTCCATCCGCAGCGGGGGCGTCCCCGTCGGGTACGGCGCCGTCGCCGAGCTGGACTCGATCCTGGAGACCTGGCTCGCCGGGCACGACGACGGGATCGCCTGCGTCATCGGCGCCCCCGGCTTCCGGGCCACGCCCCGCGTCCGCTCGCTCACCCCGGAACTGTCCAAGGGCCTCGAATTCGACCTCGTCGTCCTGGTGGAGCCGGAGAGGTTCGGCGAGGGCATCGAGGGGGCGGTGGACCGCTATGTCGCGATGACCAGGGCGACCCAGCGGCTCGTCGTCCTGAGCGACGCCTGAACCGGGGCGGGGTCGCGGTAGCGCGGTTCCTGGGCCGGGGCCAGGGCCGGGGCGCGGCCGCCGGAAATGTTGCCGCCCGGCCCCGGCGGTGCTGTGCTGAAACGGCGGTGCTGTTCTGGGACGGCAGGGCTGTTCTGGGACGGCGGTGCTGTTCTGGGACGGCGGGGCTGTGCTGAAAGGCGGGCCGAAGGGAATCGGCGTTCGGGGTCGCGGCGCCGATGAGTTTCGGTCGCGGGCCCGGTCCACCTCATGATGCCGCCCGCACGGGGTCAGGCAACGGCAAGGAGGCCGACCATGTCCGCGCAGATCACGCAGAAGATCACCACCTTCCTCTGGTTCGACGACCAGGCCGAGGAGGCCGCCGAGCACTATGTCTCCATCTTCGGCGGGGACTCGCGCATCGTGGCCGTCACGCACTACGCGGCGTCGGCGCCCGGGGAGACCGGATCGGTGATGACGGTCGAGTTCGAGCTCGCCGGACAGCGCTTCACCGCCCTCAACGGCGGCCCCCAGTTCACCTTCACCGAGGCGATCTCCCTCTCGGTGGGCTGCGCCGACCAGGCGGAGATCGACCGGTTCTGGACGCTGCTCGGCGAGGGCGGCGAAGAGGGCCCGTGCGGCTGGCTGAAGGACAAGTACGGCCTGTCGTGGCAGGTCGTCCCGGCCCAACTGCCCGAGCTGCTCACCGGCGACGCGGACAAGGCGGACCGGGTCATGGCGGCCGTCATGGGCATGAAGAAGCTGGACGTCGACGTTTTGCGGGACGCGTAGCTGGAGGCCGGTGCGGGGTGCCGGCGTGGCTCGGTTGGCGGGCCCTGGTCGGCGCCCGGCCGCCAAGTCGCCTATGTGTCGGCCGAGTTGACGGGCCGGGGTGGGGGGGAATCGGCCACCTGTTGTGAACATGATGCAGGGGGGTCTCCAGGCCGGCGGGCACCCCCGATAATCTCTGGCGCATGTTGTCCCGCTCGCTGCTTCCGCCGTCGCCGCCGCCCGTCGCGATACGTTCCTGGCCCGACCGCAACGCGCTGCTCGCGGACCGGGCGCGGGTTCTCGAAGCCCTGGTCAGGGGGTACTTGGGGGCCGGGCGGCTCGGACTGCTCTGGCTGTGGGCGGCGCTGTTCGCGCTCGGCTGGTCCCTGATCGGCACGGCGCTCACCTCGCTGACCGACGTGCTCACCGCGATCGTCGGCGGGGTGTTCCTGGTGCTCGGCCTCGGCGTGATGATCCCCACCGGCCTCGCGGTCGGGTTCGGGCTGCGCAAGGACCGCCGGATCCGTGAACTCCTGCGCCAGTGGGCCGAGTTGGACCGCGACCCCGTACTCGACCGCAATCTGTGCAGACCCGGCCTGAGCCTGGCGTGGCTGGTCCCCTCGGTCCTGCTGTGCGCGGGCGGGCTCGGCGTCTGCCTGGTGCTGCCGGCCACCGCCGTCCCGGGGCGCGATACGTATGCGCTCGTCGTGTACGGGATGGGGCTCGGTCTGATCTGCTGGCTGACGGGGCTCATCGGGGTCGTGAAGGCGACCGCGTACCGGCGCTGGATCCAACGCTCCCTCACCCCCAACCCGCCCCACTGACCCGGGCCCGCGCCCCTGAAACCCGCCTTCGTCCGCGGACCGTGCCCGCGTCTCGCGCAGTTCCCCGCGCCCCTTAACTACTCGGTGCTGGCCAGCACCTCAGCCTGTCATGGGGGTCCCCCCTGGCCCTTAAGGCCTTGGGGGAGTTTGAGGACGAGCGCCGTTCAGGCGCGATACGGGGTCTGGGGGCGGAGCCCCAGGGGCCTCCCTTTCGGCTGCGGGCCGTGGTCGCTTCTCGCGCAGTTCCCCGCGCCCCTTAGCCACTCGGTGCTGGCCAGCACCTCAGCCCGTCATGGGGGTCCCCCCTGGCCCTTAAGGCCTTGGGGGAGATTGAGGACGAGTGCCGGTCAGGGGCGATGCGGGGTCCGGGGCGGAGCCACGGGTGGGGGGAGGGGGGTGCCGAGCAGCATGGTGGGGGCGCCGGCCACCCGGGTCAGGAAGACCGTCGCCGCCCGAGGCCCCCGCAACTTCACCCGCCGCCGAATCTCCTCCGGCTCCACCGCCGACCCCCGCTTCTTGACCGTCAGGACCCCCACCTCCCGCTCCCGCAACACCGCCTTCAACTTCTTCAGATTGAACGGGAGTTCATCGGTGATCTCGTACGCCGAGGTGTACGGGGACGCGTACGGCTCGTCACTGGTGACGTACGCGATCGTCTCGTCGATAAGGCGCCCCCCGCACCGCTCGACGATCTCGGCCACCAGATGCGCACGGATGACCGCACCGTCCGGCTCGTACAGATAGCGGCCGACCGGCCCCACCGGCGGCGCCGGGAGCGGAGCGGCCGTCCACAGGGCGGCGGAGGAGGGCAGCAGCGTGGCGCGGACCGCGCCCGGGGTCACCCCGGTGCCGAACCAGAGCACCGCTTCCTTCACGTCACCCCCGTCCGAGATCCACTCGGCTTCGGCCTGCGGCGGGATCGCCTCGTGGGGGATGCCGGGGGCGATCTTGAGCGCGGCGAAGGGGGCCGCAAGGGCGGCCGAGACGGCCCACGACAGGGGCGGTGAGTAGGCCTCGGGGTCGAAGATGCGCCCGCCCGTCGCCCGGCCACCGCCCCTCACCGACGCGCTGCGCGCGGCCCCTCCTTGTCTGCCACCGCGCCGCGCGGGGTCCACGAAGACCGCGTCGTAGGGGCTCGTGTCGATGTCCGTGACGTCGGCGCAGCGCACCTCGATCAGGTCGCCGAGGCCGAGCGCGGCCGCGTTGGCGCGGGCCACCGCCGCCGTCAGCGGGTCGCGGTCCACGGCGAGCACGTGGATCCCGGCCCGCGCGAGGGCCAGCGCGTCGCCGCCGATGCCGCAGCACAGATCGGCGACGGAGCGTACGCCGCGAGAGGCGAAGGCGCGGGCGCGGTGGGTGGCGACCGAGGCGCGGGTCGACTGCTCGACGCCGTTGGGCGTGAAGAACATCCGGTGGGCGTCGTCCGCGCCGAACTTCGCCACCGCCCGCTGCCGCAGCCGCGCCTGCCCGATCGCCGCCGACACCAGCTCCGCGTCGTGCTCGCGGCGCAGCCGGGTGGCCACCGCCAGCTCCTGGGACGGGTCGTGGTCCCGCAGTGATGCGAGCAGCGCGCGGCCCTCGTCGGTGAGCAGGAGGGAGAAGGTGTCGAGGTCGTTCACCCCGCCATTGTCGTCCAGGCGCCGCGTCGCTGTGGGCCAGCCGGGCGATGGTGGGCGCCTCGCGGCGGTGTCGTACCGGCCATGAGCCCGGCACCTGACAGGATGCGGCGCCATGCGACTAGTACGACAAAAGGGAAAATGTCGGGCAAAGATCGTCGGTGGCGCCCTCGGTCTCGTGGCCGCCCTCCTCGCCTCCGGCTGCGCGGCCGAGGACGGCGGGGCGGGGAGCCCCGGCGCGCAGGCCGCCAAGAAGGGCCCCGCCGGCGCCCTCGCCGACTACTCCGAGCAGCTCCGGCACACCGAGGCCGCCCGGCTCGCGGCCGTCAAGAAGTGGGGGCTCGCCAAGCCGCCCCTGCTCGCGCCCCCGGTGCCCGCGGTCAAACCGAAGATCACCAATCGCGCCGGATTCGAGACGGACGGCGGTGACTCGCTGCCGCCCGTCTTCACCACCGTCCCCACCAAGGACAAGATCGTCTTCCTGACGATCGACGACGGCGCCGAGAAGGACCCCACCTTCCTGAAGATGATGCAGGAACTCCGCATCCCCTACAGCGCGTTCCTCAGCGACTACCTGGTCAAGAACGACCACGAGTACTTCAGGAAGATGCAGGGCCTCGGGGTCACGCTCAACAACCACACCCTCAACCACCGCTATCTGCCCGGGCTCTCCTACGAGGAGCAGCGGCACGAGATCTGCGACCAGCAGGACAAGATCGGCCAGTGGGCGGGCAAGCGGCCCCGGCTGTTCCGGCCGCCGTACGGGAACTACAACGAGGACACCCTCAAGGCCGCCCAGTCCTGCGGCATCAAGGCCGCGCCGCTGTGGGCGGAGGAGGCCTTCACCGACCACATGGAGTGGCGCGAGTGGGACCGCGACCTGCACCCCGGCGACATCATCCTCAGCCACTTCCGGGGACGCGAGGACTGGAACGGAACCATGCCCGACATGGTCCGCCAGGTGATGAAGGTGATCACCGACAAGGGGTACGCCGTGGCCCGTCTGGAGGACTACGTGTGACCGGGGCCGGGGAGCCGAGGTGAGGCGCGCGCACCGGTTCCGGGCCGCCCTGGCCGGGCTGCTCGCCGTCGGTGCGCTGCTCGGCCCGCTCGCCGGATGTACGGAACAGGCCGCTCCGGTCGGCCCGTTCCAGCGGCTCGGACGCAAGGCCGCCCAGCGGGGCGTGCCCCGCGTGGGGCCGGACGCGCGGGCGGTCGCCGCCGCCCGGCGCTGGGGCCTCGGCGCCCCGCTGGCGCCGGCGCCGCGCCCCGCCGTCGGGCGGGGGCCGGAGCTTTCCTTCGTCGTCGACCACGTACCGATGCGGGCCAAGGTCGTCTTCCTGACCTTCGACGACGGGCCGGGGGTCGACCCCGCTTTCGTGCGGATGGTGCACGACCTTGGGGTGCCGGTCACGCTGTTCCCCAATGATGGGGGTGCCGCCGGTGCCGGTGCCGGTGCCGGTGCCGATGGCGGGGCTCTGCCCGGTCGTGACCGCTCCGACGTGTTGCGCGCGCTCGGTGCCGGGGTGCACAACCACGCCCTGCACCACCGTGACCTGCGCGCCCTTGACTACGAGGGACAGCGGGCGGAGATCTGCGGCCGCCAGGGTCGGCTCGCCGCCCGGGCCGCCGCCATCCGGCCACGGTTCTTCAGACCGCCTTACGGTGCCTACGACGCGAGCACCCTGCGGGCGGCCAAGGAGTGCGGGATCAGTGCGGTGGTGCTGGCGCGGGCCGGCATGACGCCCGAGGGTTTGCGGTATGCCGGGGGCGCCCATGGGTTGCGGGCCGGGGACATCGTGCGGGGTTCTTTGCCTGCGGCGGGTGGGGGTGGGATGCGGGGGGTGGTGCGGCTTCTGGAGGAGGTTCGGGTGCAGGGGTTTGCGGTGGGCCGGCTGGAGGACTACCTCTGACCGGGGCTTGGCCGCCCCCTTCGCCCACCCGCCCACCCGTGCAGCGGGTTGGCTGGTTCCGCCCTCCTGGGGCTCCGCCCCAGACCCCGACGCGTTTGCCCACCCACCCGCCCGTGCAGCGGGTTGAAGGGTTCAGCCCCTGGGGCCCCGCCCCAGACCCCGACGCGTTTTCCCACCCACCCGCCCGTGCAGCGGGTTGAAGGGTTCAGCCCCTGGGGCTCCGCCCCAGACCCCGACGCGTTTTCCCACCCACCTGCCCGTGCGGCGCGTTGAACGGGCTGAGCCCTGGGGCTCCGCCCCAGACCCCGCCGCGTATGCCCACCCACCCGCCCGTGCAGGGAGCTGGAGGGTTCGGCCCCTGGGGCTGCGCCCCAGACCCCTGCGGGGGCTCCGCCCCCTGCACCCCCGTTCGCGCCTGAACGGCGCTCGTCCTCAATCGCCGGACAGGCTCGGGTGCGGGCCAGCACCGGTGCTGCTGAGGGGCGCGGGGAACTGCGCGAGAAGCGACCACGGTCCGCAGGATCAAGGGGGTTCAGGGCCGCGAGGAACTGCGCGACCAAGTCCCGTCCGGGCCGGCACCAGTCCTGCCAGGGGCGCGGGGAACTGCGCGCCCAGCCACCTGCGGCCCGCAGCCGAAAACGGGTTTTCAGGGGCGCGAGGAACTGCGCGAGAAGCGAGCACGGTTCGCAGGATCGAGAGGGTTTAGGGGCGCGAGGAACTGCGCGAACGGCCGGGGGGCAGCCCGGTGTCAGGGGCAGGGTCGGCGCAGGGGGCGTTGGCGGGGATGGGCCGACGTGGTGGCCCGGCGCGCCCCGGTCCGTCCTAGGTGGCCAGAACGCGCACCCCGCACCGGCGCAGACACCCCCCCCGTTATGTTTTTCGCGGTCCTGCAATGGGGCTGCTGGCCTCCGGGTCCGGTATGACTGTGTCCCCTCTGTCGAACGGATGACCTGGGGGGTGGTGTCGCCGGGCCTGGTAGGTGCCGCCGGAGACGCTGATGAGAGACCCGGCCACCGCCCGGTCCGGCGCAATGCCGGGCAGAGACGTGGGCGGCAGGTCTACATAACGTGGATGCGCGAGCACGGTGCCATTGCCGAGGCCGGCACGGTCAATCACCTGGGAAGGTTGCGATGTTAGACACCGAAGGCGTGGGCGTCTTCCTCGGGATGGACGTCGGCAAGACCGCCCACCACGGCCACGGGCTCACCCCGGCCGGGAAGAAGGTCTTCGACAAGCCGATGCCCAACAGCGAACCGAAACTGCGGGCCGTCTTCGACAAGCTCAAGGCCAAGTTCGGCACCGTCCTAGTGATCGTGGACCAGCCCGCCTCTATCGGCGCCCTGCCTCTGACCGTCGCCCGCGACGCGGGCTGCGAGGTCGCCTACCTGCCCGGACTCGCGATGCGGCGGATCGCCGACCTCTATCCAGGCGAGGCGAAGACCGACGCGAAGGACGCGGCGGTGATCGCGGACGCGGCCCGGACGATGCCTCACACTTTGCGTTCGCTGGAGCTGACCGACGAGATCACCGCCGAGCTCACGGTGCTGACCGGCTTCGACCAGGACCTCGCGGCCGAGGCCACCCGCACTTCGAACCGGATACGCGGTCTGCTGACCCAGTTCCACCCCAGCCTCGAGCGGGTCCTGGGCCCGCGGCTGGACCACCCCGCCGTCACCTGGCTCCTCGAGCGATACGGATCCCCGAACGCCCTGCGGAAAGCCGGCCGCCGCAGACTCGTCGAGGTGATCCGTCCCAAGGCCCCCCGCATGGCGGCCCGGCTGGTCGACGACGTCTTCGACGCCCTCGACGAACAGACCGTCGTGGTCCCGGGAACCGGCACCCTCGACGTGGTCATCCCGTCGCTGGCCCGCTCGCTCGCGGCGGTTCACGACCAGCGCCGGGCACTGGAAGCCCAGATCAGCACCCTTCTGGAGGCTCACCCTCTTCACCCGGTCCTGACCTCGATGCCCGGAGTCGGAGTCAGGACCGCCGCCGTCATCCTGGTCACCGTCGGCGACGGCACCGGTTTCCCCAGTGCCGCCCACCTCGCCTCCTACGCCGGCCTCGCTCCCACGACCAAGTCGTCAGGGACCTCGATCCACGGCGAACACGCACCACGAGGCGGAAACCGGCAGCTCAAACGCGCGATGTTCCTCTCCGCCTTCGCCTGCATGAACGCCGACCCGGCCTCCCGCGGCTACTACGACCGGCAAAGAGCCCGCGGCAAAACCCACACCCAAGCGCTCCTCCGCCTCGCCCGCCAACGCATCAGCGTCCTCTTCGCCATGCTCCGCGACGGAACCTTCTACGAATCCCGGACCCCCAGCGTCACTCTCGCCGCATGACCGCCCCAAACAGCCCCAAACCCGGCGCCACATCCTTGACGAAGGACATAGAGACACCCCCCCGCGCCCCCGCGAGGCCCGCCGCGACGGTGGCAGATTGGCACTCCGCTTGACCGAGTGCTAATCGCCGTCCTAGTCTCGCTTCTGGCACTCCCCACCGGAGAGTGCCAAGTAGCGACGGGCAGGTCCGGCACCCGCGACGACGGATCCACCTGGTCGCCACCCCAGACAGTTAACCCCGTGAGATCTCCGAAGGGGGAGACCGGATCGTGACGACCACCAGCTCCAAGGTTGCCATCAAGCCGCTCGAGGACCGCATTGTGGTCCAGCCGCTCGACGCCGAGCAGACCACGGCCTCCGGCCTGGTCATTCCGGACACCGCCAAGGAGAAGCCCCAGGAGGGCGTCGTCCTGGCCGTGGGCCCGGGCCGCTTCGAGAACGGCGAGCGTCTGCCGCTCGACGTCAGCACCGGCGACATCGTGCTGTACAGCAAGTACGGCGGCACCGAGGTGAAGTACAACGGCGAGGAGTACCTCGTCCTCTCGGCCCGCGACGTGCTCGCGGTCATCGAGAAGTAATTCACCGGAGTACACGAGTACTTCGACGTTCGAAGCGAATGCTTTGAAAGCTGCGCCCCTGGTCACCCCGCTGATTGCCGGGCGGCGAGGGGCGCAGTGTCATTAACCCGAGTTTTCGAGAGGGCTGAACCGCTCCCATGGCGAAGATCCTGAAGTTCGACGAGGACGCCCGTCGCGCCCTTGAGCGCGGCGTCAACAAGCTTGCCGACACCGTGAAGGTGACGATCGGCCCCAAGGGCCGCAACGTCGTCATCGACAAGAAGTTCGGCGCCCCCACCATCACCAACGACGGTGTCACCATCGCGCGCGAGGTCGAGCTCGACGACCCGTACGAGAACCTCGGTGCCCAGCTCGTCAAGGAGGTGGCGACCAAGACCAACGACATCGCGGGTGACGGCACCACCACCGCGACCGTCCTGGCCCAGGCGCTGGTCCGCGAGGGTCTGCGCAACGTCGCCGCCGGCGCCTCCCCGGCCGCCCTGAAGAAGGGCATCGACGCCGCGGTCAAGGCCGTCTCCGACGAGCTTCTCGCGACCGCCCGTCCGATCGAGGACAAGACCGACATCGCCGCCGTCGCCGCGCTGTCCGCCCAGGACAAGCAGATCGGCGAGCTCATCGCCGAGGCCATGGACAAGGTCGGCAAGGACGGTGTCATCACCGTCGAGGAGTCCAACACCTTCGGTGTGGAGCTGGAGTTCACCGAGGGCATGGCCTTCGACAAGGGCTACCTCTCGCACTACATGGTCACCGACCAGGAGCGTATGGAGGCCGTCCTCGACGACCCGTACATCCTGATCAACCAGGGCAAGATCTCCTCCATCCAGGACCTGCTGCCGCTCCTGGAGAAGGTCATCCAGGCCGGCGCCTCCAAGCCGCTCCTGATCATCGCCGAGGACGTCGAGGGCGAGGCGCTCTCCACCCTGGTCGTCAACAAGATCCGCGGCACGTTCAACGCCGTGGCCGTCAAGGCCCCGGGCTTCGGCGACCGCCGCAAGGCCATGCTCCAGGACATCGCCACCCTCACCGGTGCGACCGTCATCGCCGAAGAGGTCGGCCTCAAGCTCGACCAGGCCGGTCTCGAGGTGCTCGGCACCGCGCGCCGCGTCACCATCACCAAGGACGACACCACGATCGTCGACGGTGGCGGCAACAAGGCCGACGTCGAGGGCCGCGTCGCCCAGATCAAGGCCGAGATCGAGTCCACGGACTCCGACTGGGACCGCGAGAAGCTCCAGGAGCGCCTCGCGAAGCTGGCCGGCGGCGTGTGCGTGATCAAGGTCGGCGCCGCCACCGAGGTCGAGCTCAAGGAGCGCAAGCACCGTCTGGAGGACGCCATCTCCGCGACCCGCGCCGCGGTCGAGGAGGGCATCGTCTCCGGTGGTGGCTCCGCCCTGGTGCACGCCGCCAAGGTCCTGGACGGCAACCTCGACAAGACCGGCGACGAGGCGACCGGTGTCGCGGTCGTCCGCCGCGCCGTCGTCGAGCCGCTGCGCTGGATCGCCGAGAACGCCGGCCTGGAGGGCTACGTCATCACCGCCAAGGTGAGCGAGCTCGACAAGGGCTTCGGCTTCAACGCCGCCACCGGCGAGTACGGCGACCTGGTCAAGGCCGGCGTCATCGACCCGGTCAAGGTCACCCGCTCCGCCCTGGAGAACGCCGCCTCCATCGCCTCCCTGCTGCTCACGACCGAGACCCTGGTCGTCGAGAAGCCGGCCGAGGAGGAGGCCGAGGCCGGTCACGGCCACGGTCACGGCCACTCCCACTGACGCGTCAAGTCAGCGGTAGCACCCGGTAGTCGAGGCCCGGCATCCCCTTCGGGGGGTGCCGGGCCTTCCGCGTTGGCGCACGGGTACGGGTACGGGTGGTGCGGGTACGGGGCATGGCGCCGGCCGGCCCGCAGACGGCGCCGAGGGTGCGTAACAGCCGTGCGTCACGGCCCGTCTACGCCGACCGGCCCAACGACAGCGGATGCACCGGATCCGCGAACGGCACCCCCGACACGAACCGCTCCACCTCGTCCAGTGCCTGATCCGCCATCCGGTACAGCTCGTTGCCGAGCGAACCCGCGATGTGGGGGGTCAGCAGGACGTTCGGGAGGGCGTACAACGGGCTGTCGGGGGGCGGCAGTTCGGGGTCCGTCACGTCCAGGACCGCGTGCAGGCGGCCCGAGAGGAGCTCGGCGAGGAGCGCGGGCTCGTCCACGAGGGAGCCGCGTGCGGTGTTGACCAGCGTGGCGCCCGTCGGCATCAGGGCCAGTTCGGGCGCGCCGATCATGTGCTGGGTCTCGGGCAGTTGGGGCGCGTGGACGGAGACGATGCTGCTGCGGGCGCACAGCTCGTCGAGGCTCACCGGTTCAACGCCCAGCGCCACCGCTTCGGTTCCGCTGACATACGGGTCGTACAGCAGGACTTCGAAGTCGAAGGGGCGCAGCAGCTCGATCACGCGCCGGCCGATGCGGGACGCGCCGACCAGGCCGACGGTGCGCCGGTAGTTGCCGGTGCGGTCGCTCTCGCCGAGCCACTCGGGCGCGGTACGCAGCTCCGCGTAGCGCTGGGCCGAGCGCAGCACGTCCTTGCCCGCGAACAGGATCGCGGCCAGCGTGTACTCGGCGACGGGCAGCGCGTTGGCCGCGGCCGCCGAGGTCACCGCGATGCCGCGTTGCCAACAGGCGTCGGTGACATGGTGCTTGACGGAGCCCGCCGCGTGGACGACCGCGCGCAGTCGGGGGGCGGCGTCCAGGACGTCCTTGGTGAGCGGGGGAGCGCCCCAGCAGGTGAGCAGGATCTGGGCGTCGGCCAGGGCCTCGGCGACCGGACCGGTGGGCGCCGCGAGGTCATGGGCGACGAGGTGCGGGTCGGTGCGGGTGAGGGCGGTGAGGCGGGTGCGGTGGCGCTCGGTGAGGAGGCGGTCCGCGATGCCGGGACCCATCGCGAGCAGCAGAGCGGGCCGATTGTCAGTGGTGTGGTGCATGGTGGGACTCGGGCTCCTCACGAGGCGCTGGCCAGGGGTAACCGGATGTCAGGGCCGCTCATTTGACGCTGCCGGCGGCGAGCCCGGCCCGCCAGTGCCGCTGGAGGGAGACGAAGGCGACGATCAGGGGGATGACGGCGAGGAGGGAGCCGGTGACGACGAGAGGGTAGTAGCTCGGCTCGGCATGGGTGTTGCTGTTCCAGGCGTACAGACCGAGGCTCAGCGGGAAGAGCTTCTGGTCGCTGAGCATGACCAGGGGGAGGAAGAAGTTGTTCCAGATCGCGGTGAACTGGAAGAGGAACACCGTCACGAAGCCCGGCATCATCAAGCGCAGACCGATCGACCAGAAGGTGCGCAGCTCGCCCGCGCCGTCGATACGGGCGGCCTCCAAGGCCTCGTCGGGGATGTAGCTCGCGCTGAACACCCGGGACAGATACACCCCGAACGGGTTGACCAGAACGGGTATCAGGACCGACCAGTACGTGTTGACCAGGCCCACCTCGCTCGCCAGGAGATACATCGGCAGGGCGAGCGCCGTCGTCGGCACCAGCACGCCGAGCAGCACCACCCCGAACAGCTTCTCCTTGCCGTGGAAGGCGTACTTGTCGAAGGCGTACCCCGCCGCGACGCTGACCAGCGCGCACACGGCCGCGCCACCGCCCGCGTACAGCAGGGAGTTGAGGTACCAGCGGAAGTAGACGCCGTCGCCGTACGAGGCGAGCTGCGTCAGGTTGTGGCGCAGGTCGAAGCCCTTGAAGGAGAAGGCGTCGCCGGAGAGCAGGCCGCCGGTGTCCTTGGTGGCGGCCGTGACCAGCCACACCAGGGGGAAGAGGGTGTACAGGACGGACAGCAGGAGCGCGCCGTTGACCGCGCTCCTGGACAGCCAGCGGCGCGACGGCCGCCGAGGTCCGGCGGCGGTGAAGGAGGTCATGCCGTGGCCCCCTTCCGGTGGGTGAGACGGGTGACGACGAAGGAGAGCAGGGCCGCGGCCAGGGCGAGGAGCACGGCGGAGGCGGCGGCGAGACCGTAGTCGCCCCGGCTGAACGCCGCGGTGTAGGCGTACATGTTGGGCGTCCAGGTGGAGGTGACCGTGGAACTGCCGCCCTGGTTGAGGATCAGTGGCTCGGTGAAGAGCTGGAGCGAGCCGATGACGGTGAACAGCGCCACCATCGTCAACGAGGCGCGGATCAGCGGGAGTTTGATGCCGAACGCGAGCCGCCACTCGCCCGCGCCGTCCATGGTGGCCGCCTCCAGGACCGAGCGGTCGATGGCCTGGAGCGCCGCGTAGAAGATCACCATGTTGTAGCCGAGCCATTCCCACAGTGCGATGTTCACGACGGAAGGGAGCGTGCCGCCGGAGGAGAAGAAGTCGAAGCCGATGCCGCCCGAGTCCATGGCCTTCACGACCGGGCTGAGGCCCGGCGTGTAGAGGTAGACCCAGACCAGCGCGGCGATGATGCCGGGCACCGCGTGCGGCAGGAACAGGGCGAGCTGGAAGAAGCGGCGTGCGCGGGCCAGCGCCGAGTCGAGCAGCAGCGCGAGCGCGAGGGCGCCGCCGACCATCAGCGGGATGTAGACCACGCAGTAGCCGGCGAGCACCCAGAAGCCCTCACGAAAGGCCTGGTCACCCAGGGCCGCCGTGTAGTTGTCGAGCCCGCTGAACACGGACCGGGCGCCCCCGAAGCCAAGACCCGACTGCTTCTCGGTGAACAGGCTCAGCCAGAGCGCGTACCCGATCGGCACCACCGTCACGGCGGTGAACAGGACGAAGAACGGGGCGAGCAGCACCCCCGCGGCGGCGGAGGTGCGCCCCCGCGCCCCGCGGGGCGGCCGGCGACGCCCCGGCCCGGGGAGCGTGCCGAGGGGCGGCGCGGGTGTGGATGCGGG
Source organism: Streptomyces hundungensis (assembly GCF_003627815.1). NCBI lineage: Bacteria > Bacillati > Actinomycetota > Actinomycetes > Kitasatosporales > Streptomycetaceae > Streptomyces > Streptomyces hundungensis. The sequence continues at coordinate 3,543,220 of NZ_CP032698.1, read as the reverse complement.
GGTGGGTGTGGGTGCTTCGACGCTCGTACCTGCGGCGCGTATCCCTGCCGTGTCGTCGGACCCCGGCGCGCCGGTGGTGGCCGGGGTGTGGGGGGCCTTCGGGTCCGGGGGTGGTACCGGGGCGGCCCCGCCCTGCGCCGCGGGCCCCTCGGCGCGCCCCTTCGTCCTCATGCGGTCAGCCCTCGACCTTCAGGCCGCGCTTCTTCAGCTCGGTCACGGTGGCGTCATGGGCGGCCCTGATCGCGTCCGTGATCTTCACGGTGCCGCCGGCCACCTTGCCGAGCTGGTCCTTCAGCGCGGTGTTGGTGGTGCCCATGCTCGGGCCCCAGCCCCAGTTGGCGTTGATCGAGCTGCCGGCGGCGTCGAAGAGCTGGTAGATGTCCTGGCCGGTGTAGAAGCTCGCGTCGAAGGCCTTCTTGGCGGCCGGGCGCAACGCGATGTCGGCCGGGAAGGCGCTCGACGTACCGGACTTGATGCGCGCGCCCACGCCGTCCTCGGTGGTCGACATCCACCGGGCGAACTCCAGGGCCGCCGCGGTCTTGGTGCTGCCCTTGGTCACCGCCCAGGTGGAGCCGCCGAGCATGCCGCTGGCGGGCTTGCCGTCCCAGGTGGGGATCGGGGCCACCGCCCACTTGCCGCTCTGGTCGGGCACGGTGCCCTTGAGGACGCCCGCGGCCCAGGAGGCGCCGAGGTAGCCGACGGTGGAGCCGTCCTTGAGGGAGGCCGTCCACTCGGGGCTGAAGGAGACCGCGTTCTGCACCAGCTTGTCGTCGATCAGGCCCTGCCAGTAGTCGGCGACCTTGTTGGTGGCGGCGTCGGCCGTGTTGAGCTTCCAGGTGTCGCCGTCGGCCTTGAACCACTGGGCGCCGGCCTGCCAGGCCATCGCCTCGAAGGTGGTGGGGTCGTCGGGGAAGAACGTGCCGATGCGCGCCTTGGGGTCGGCGGCCTTCGCCTTCTGCGCCGCAGCCTTGAACTCGGCCCAGGTCCTGGGGACTTCGATGTGGTTCTTCTCGAAGAAGTCCTTGCGGTAGTAGTACGCCTGGGGCGCCGCGTCGAAGGGGATCGCCCAGTTCTTGCCGCCGAGCGTGGTCTGCTGGATCGACTGCGGCAGGAACTGCTTCTTCACGTCGTCGGTGACGTACTCGCTGATGTCCTGGAACGAGCCCTGGCTGACGAACTCCGGGAGCATCGGGTACTCGACGGTGACGAGGTCCGGGGCGTTGCCGGCCTTCACCGCGTTGGAGATCTTGGCGTAGCCGCCGGCGTTGCCGGAGGGGATCTCCTCGAACTTCACCTGGATGTTCTTGTGGGAGGCGTTGAAGGCGTCCACCACGTCCTTGGAGCCCTTCTGCCACGCCCAGAAGGTGAGGGTGACGGGCTTGTCGGCGGTGCCCTTGCCCGCGTCGCTCGTCTTGTCGCCCCCGCCGCCGCACGCCGAGAGCACGGCGAGCGCGGTGGATGCGGCGACGAGGGCGGAGGTCGATCTGGTCCAACTGCGGCTCACGGAACGGCTCCTGAACGTGAGGGGACGAGGCGATGGCCGCGATCCTTGGCCCAGTTCTGACCGAAGTCAAGAGCGAAAGTTCGATTGATCGAAAAAAGATCAGAGAGCGAGTGAACGCTCGCACCTCAGGATTGAACGCTCACCGGGTCCTGGAGCGTGTCGGCCGGTGCCCCGCAGGAGGCCCGCACCCGCAGCCTCGGCAGCAGGTCGACATGGCGGCGCGGCGACTCCTCGCCCCCCGCCGGGCCCGACCCGGACGCGCCACGCAACCGCTCGATCAGGAGCTCCGCCGCGTACCGCCCCACCTCGTGCTTGGGCGGGGCCACCGCGGTGAGCGGGATGTCCGCGAGCGCCGCCACCTCGTCGTCGTACGCCACCAGCGCCAGGTCCTCGGGCACCCGCACGCCCAGCTCGGCCAGGCGCTGCACGATCCGGATGGCGTCCACGTCGTTGTGCACCAGCGCCGCGGTGGCCTGCCCCGCCGCGACCGCGCGGCGCAGCGCCCGCACCGCCCGCTCGAACCCCTCGGGGTCCGCCTCCGCCGACACCGAACCGATGGGCGCCACCGGCGCGGTGAGGCCGAGCGCGTCGAGCGCGTGGCGGTATCCGGCGCGCACCGCGATCGCGGTGGGGCTGTCCGCGCGGGCCACGAGCAGGGGGGTGGCGTGGCCGAGCCCGAGCAGGTGGCGCACCGCGATGAGCACGCCGTGGCTGTGGTCGGAGCAGACCCGGTCCAGGTCGTCCAGCTCCCGGCCGGGCACGCCGCGCCGCTCCAGGAGGACGGTGGGCACCGGGAGGCCGGCGATCCAGGCGCCGTGCTCGACCGGGTCGTCCGGCTCCTTCCAGCCCGGCGCGATCAGAAGGCCCTCGGCCCCGGCCGCGAGCAGCCCGGCCGCCCGGCCCGCGTCCTCCTGCGGCCGGTAGTCCGAGATCCGCAGGATCAGCCGGGCCCCGGCCGCCGCGGCCGCCTCGTGCGCACCCCGGATGACCTCGGCGAAGTAGTACGTGGCATGGGGCGCCAGCATGCCGATGACGAGCTCGCGTGCCCCCGCGCCCCGGGCCTGGGCCGTCTGCGCGGCGCCCTCCCCGGCGCCGGGCCAGGACACCGAACCGTGCACCCGGTCCAGACGGCCCTCGTTGGCCAGGAACTCCACGTCCCGCCGCACGGTCACCGGCGAGACCCCCAGCTGGCCCGCGAGTTCGGAGACCCGCGCCGACCCCCGCCCGCGCACCAGCTCCAGCAGTCGGTCATGACGTTCAGCAGCACTTTCCCGCACGGTGGCATCCCTTCGCGATGTGGTGGCCCGGCTGGGCCCCGACCCTAATGCAACGTGATCGAACGGCAGCCGTTTCGATCATTCGGTCAGATCCATTGACGTTCGATCAAAGCGAGTTCTAAGTTCCCAGAGATTCGCGGAGCGCCCCACCGCCGGGTGGCGCCGCCCCGCCGCCCTCCGAGGGAGCGTTCGCGTCATGCCCATCGCGTCCGAGAACCGTGAGCTCAGCCCGTACACCGGCTGGACCCGCGCGCACTGGGAGCGGTCGGCGGACCAACTCCTGCTGGCCGTACGGCCCTACGCCTCGCCCCGGCGCGGGCTCATCAATCTGCCCGGGGAGCGCCCCAGTTGGTCGGGCCCCCGGTCGGACGGCCTCGAAGGTTACGCCCGCACCTGGCTGCTGGCCGCCCTTCGCGTGGCCGGCGCCCGGGGCGAGGATCCCCACGGCCATCTCGACCGCTACGCCGAGGGCCTGACCGCGGGCACCCAACACCCCGTGCGCACCGGCGAGTTGGACCCGACCTCTCCCGATGCCTGGCCCCTCACCACCCACGTACGGCAGGCGGTCGTCGAATCCGCCTCCGTCGCGCTCGGGCTGCGCCTCACCCGCCCCTGGCTGTGGGACAGGCTCGACGACCGCACCCGCCAGCGCACCGTGGACTGGCTGCTGCCCGCCCTCGGCCCGTCCCCGGTCGACAACAACTGGTGGCTGTTCGGCCTCACCGTCGCCGGATTCCTCCAGGACGCCGGCATCGAGACCGACCGCGCCGCGGCCACCATCGAACGCGCCCTGGCGCGCGTCGACCAGTGGTACCTCGGCGACGGCTGGTACAGCGACGGCCCCCACCGCTCCTTCGACCACTACAACGGCTGGGCCCTGCACTTCTATCCCGTACTCCACGCCCATCTGGGTGAAAACAAGGAACTCCTGGACCGCTACGGCCCCCGGCTGCGCGCCCAACTCGACGCCCACACCCGGATGTTCGGCGCCGACGGCGCGCCCCTGCCCTACGGCCGCTCGCTCACCTACCGCTTCGCCGCCGCGGCCGCGCCCTGGCTCGGCGCGCTCACCGGCCACACCCCGCTCACCCCCGGCGCCACCCGCCGCCTGGCCTCGGGCACCCTGAAGTACTTCCTGGACCGCCCGCCCGGCCGGGGCGCGACCGACGCCGCCGGGCTGCTCACCCTGGGCTGGCACGGCCCGTACCCGCCGGTGATCCAGCCCTACTCGGGCCCCGCCTCCCCGTACTGGGCGGCCAAGGGGTACCTCGGGCTGCTCCTGCCGCCCGAGCACCCCGTCTGGACGGCCGTCGAGGAGCCGCTGCCCGCCGAGACCGAGGACGCCACCGTGACCCTCGGCCCGCCGGGCCTGCTGATCCAGTCGACCGCCGACGACGGCCTGGTCCGGCTGCACAACCACGGCACCAACAACCACGTGAACGGCGGCGCCGACGAGGACCCCTGCTACGCGCGCTTCGCCTACTCGACCGCCACCGGGCCGACCTCGCGGGATGTGCCCGACAACCACTTCGGCCTGGTGGCGCGGGGCGAGTCCACCACGCGCGGCCCCGCGGCCCCGCTGGGCGCCGGCCCCGGCTGGGCGGCGTCCGTGTCCGAGCCGCGACCGGGCCCGCCGGGCGTGCGGATCGTGTCAGTCACCCTCGCGCACGGCCGCGCCGAGCTCCGCGCCCATCTGGTCATCGGGGCCGCCCCCGGCACCCCGGTCCGTCAGACCGGCTGGGCCACCACCCCCGGCCGCACCGGCCAGCTGCACCCCGTGCACGGCTATACGGGCGAGGTACGCCAACTGTCCGCAGGATCAACCCTGTTCGGAGCCGACTCCGAGGTGGCGGCGCTCGACGGCACGACCGGCACCACGCCGTCCCTCTTCGTCGCGCTGGTCTCCCTCACCGCACAGCCGGACCCCCACCCGGTCCACGCCCTCGCCGACATCCGGATCAGCGGCCACACCGTACGGGTCACCTGGCGGAACGAAACCGCCTGCCGCCAGGTGCTGGTGCTCGACCTGACCGACCCGACCGCCCCGACCGTCCTCGTGGAGGACGAGTGAGGGCGCGCCGGACCGGCCCACGCGTGGCCACGCCGCCCACGCGCGCCACGCCGCCCACGCGGCGCCACGCCGCCCACGCGGCGCCACGCCGCCCACGCGGCGCCACGCCGCCCACGCGGCGCCACGCCGCCCACGCGCGCCACGCCGCCCACGCGCGCCACGCCGCCCACGCGCGCCACGCCGCCCACGCGGCGCCACGCCGCCCACGCGGCGCCACGCCGCCCACGCGGCGCCACGCCGCCCACGCGGCGCCACGCCGCCCACGCGGCGCCACGCCGCCCACGCGGCGCCACGCCGCCCACGCGGCGCCACGCCGCCTACGCGCGCCCGGCCCCCAACCGGCTTACTGAGGGCCGTACTTGCGGCCCGTCTTGGAGGTCAGGCCGCCGAGCAGACCGCGCGGCGCCAGCTTGACCGCGCCCATCAGCGCCTTGTAGCGCGGGTCGGGGATGGAGAGCGACTTCCCGCGCGCCAGGTCGGTCAGGGCGGCCGCCACCAGCTTGTCGGCGTCCAGCCACATCCAGCCGGGGATGTTGTCGGTGCCCATGCCGGCCCGCTCGTGGAACTCCGTCCGTACGAAGCCGGGGCACAGCGCCATCATCCGCACCCCGGACCCGGCGAGGTCCCGGGCCGCGCCCTGCGTGAACTGCACGACCCACGCCTTGGACGCGCCGTAGGTGCCGCGCGGCACGAAGGCCGCGACCGAGGCCACGTTGACGACGCCCCCGCGCCCGCGCCCGCGCATCGAGGCGGTCGCCGCGGACGTCAGCCGCAGGACCGCCTCGATGTGCACCTTCACCATGGTCAGCTCGTCCGCCATGGGCACTTCGAGGTAGCGGCCCTTGTTGGCGAACCCGGCGTTGTTGACCAGCAGGTCCACCGGGCGCCGGGGCTGGGAGAGCCGGGCCTCGACCGCGGTGATCCCGTCCTCGGTGGACAGGTCGGCGGTCAGCACCTCGGCCTCGATGCCGTGCCGGTCGTGGAGCTCGGTGGCCTGCGCGCTGAGCCGCTCACCGTCCCGGGCCACCAGCACCAGATCGTGTCCATCGGCCGCCAGGCGCCGCGCGAACGCCGCGCCGATGCCCGCCGTCGCTCCCGTAATCAGTGCAGTCGTCATAGGCGCACGGTAGTGCCCCCGCCGACCGCCCGACGACCGCCCCCGCCCCGCCGCCGAATCGGCGCGGAACCGGCGCGGAACCGGCGCGGAACCGGTGGTGACCGCCATGAACTGCCCCAAGAGCGGCCGTTCTTCCCGCACCTCACGGGCGGCGCGGTGCCTATGAGCTCTGCTTCGCCAGATAGGTGTGGGCGGCGTCGCGCGCCCGGGGGTCCAGGGCCTCACCCGCCGCCAGGACCCGCGGCAGCAGCGCCCGTTCCGTCGTGAACGCACGGAACCAGAAGGCGACCGAAACTTCGTGATCCGGTCGTTCGATCAACGTGATCGGGTCACCCACCCGGACCTCGCCCGGTTCGATCACCCGGAAGTACGCGCCGGGAGCGGCCGCCTGTGTGAAGCGCCGGACCCATCCCTTCTGATCGAGCCAGCCCGCGAACGTCCGGCACGGAATGCGCGCGGACGCCACCTCCAGGACCAGCTCCCGGCCTATGCGCCAGCGCTCGCCGATCCGGGCGTCGTTGACGTCGATGCCGTACGTCGTGAGGTTCTCGCCGAACGATCCGTTGGGCAGCGCACGGCCGAGCTCCACCGCCCAGACGTCCAGGTCCTCGCGGGCGAAGGCGTAGACCGCCTGGTGGTCACCGCCGTGATGGCGCAGGTCGCAGACGTCGTCCCCCTCGACCCCGCTGCCGCCCACGCCCGTGGCGCCGGGTGCGAAGACCCTGACCGCGCCGCTCGCGGGGCGTTTGTCGATGCCGGTGACGCCGCCCTTCGCATCGGTGTAGTCGACGGCCTTCGCGCGGCCCACGTTCACAGACAGAATTTCCATGGCGGCACGCTAACCGAGCCAAACCCAAAGCCGCGCCGCAGTTTCTTCCGCCCGCTCCAAGATTCGCTTATGCTTACTTCATGATCGAGGCCCGTCATCTCCGCGTCCTGCGCGCCGTCGCCGCCACCGGCTCCTTCTCGGCCGCGGCCCGCGAGCTGGGCTGCACCCAGCCCGCCGTCAGCCAGCAGATGAAGGCCCTCGAATCGTCGGCCGGCACCCCGCTCCTCATCCGCACCGGCCGCGAGATGCGACTGACCCAGGCCGGTGAGGCCCTGGTGCGGCACGCCTCCGGAATCCTGGCCGGGCTCACCGCCGCCGAGGAGGAGGTCGCCGCCATCGCGGGCCTGCGGGCCGGGCGGGTGCGCCTGGTCTCCTTCCCGAGCGGCTCCTCCACCCTCGTGCCGACCGCGCTGGCCGCCCTGCGCGCGGCCCACCCCGGAACCCGGGTCTCGCTGGTCGAGGCCGAGCCGCCGCGCTCGGTGGAGATGCTGCGCGAGGGCGACTGCGACATCGCGCTGGCGTTCCGGTACGGCTCGAACGCCACGGAGTGGGACGACCTGGTGGTCCGCCCGCTCCTGGTCGACCGCCTGGTCGGCCTGGTGCCCGAGGGGCACGCGCTGGCGGAGGCGGGCACCGTCGCCATCAAGGACCTCGCGGACGAGCCCTGGATCGCGGGCTGCCCGCGCTGTCGGCGTCAGTTGGTGGAGGTCTGCGAGGAGGCCGGGTTCACCCCGCGCATCGACTTCGCGACCGACGACTACCCGGCGGTGGTCGGCCTGGTCGGCGCCGGTCTCGGCGTCGCGGTGATGCCGGAGCTCGCCATCGAGTCCGTACGCCCCAAGGGGGCCCGCACGGTGACCGTCGAGCCGGCCGTCCAGCGGGAGATCGTCGCGCTCACCCTGCCCGACCTGGCCCAGGTCCCGGCCGTCGCGGCCACCCTGGACCAGCTGGCCCGGGCCGCCGAGCGCGACTAGGCGCGGGCGGGGGCGCGGCCGACGAGCGGGGCGACGGGCGGCTGCTGAGGGTTGGAGGCTGGGCCAAACGGCGCAGGAACGTTTCTTCGCATGTGCTGCGATCCGCCGTCCCTCAGGTCGCGCCCATGCCGCCTCCGGCCGGGGCCGCGGCCGTCACCAGACGGTTGCGCGCCCTGCCCATGAGCTCCTCGCGCTCGTCCTCGGTGAGCCCGCCCCACACCCCGTAGGGCTCGCGTACCGCCAGGGCGTGGGCCGCGCACTGCGCACGCACCGGGCAGCGCATGCACACCTCTTTCGCCGAGCTCTCGCGCGCGCTCCGCGCCGCGCCGCGTTCGCCCTCCGGGTGGAAGAAGAGCGAGCTGTCGACCCCGCGGCAGGCCGCGAGGAGCTGCCAGTCCCACAGATCGGCGTTCGGTCCGGGAAGGCGGGAGAAATCTGCCATTGCTCTAGTCCCCTTGAAACCGTGCTGAGGCGGATGGGCGGCCGGTACAGGACGGGTGCGCACGGGGGCTCATCCGAAACGTACGTACCGACGAAGGTACATCTCTTGTGTAAGTAGATGTAAATATGAATCATTGGGAATCTAGCCACAGACACCAGCAAAAGGGAAGAAAAGCCGCTAAATGGGGCATAGCCCAAAAAGTTGGGTCGTCGGCTCGCGAGACTCTCCTCCGTGCACGGTTCCTCACGGAGGGTGCCGAACGTCCCCGCCGGACCCGTAACTCTTTCGAGTGACCGTCGTTGAGAGTGCGGAGGCGATTGAAACCAGAAGCGCTCGGGCAAGTGTCCGAGAGCGTCAATCGCTCAGGTGACCCATGTACCCAGCCTGGAGGCTCAAGGTGACGCGCATCAGCTGCGGAGGGCGGCCATGACATCAGTCCTCGTCTGCGACGACTCCCCTCTTGCCCGCGAGGCGCTCCGCCGCGCGGTTGCGACCGTGCCCGGCGTCGAGCGCGTGACGACGGCGGCCAACGGCGAGGAAGTCCTCCGCCGCTGGGGTGCCGACCGCTCGGACCTGATTCTGATGGACGTACGCATGCCCGGTCTGGGCGGTGTGGAGACGGTCCGTCGGCTGCTGTCCGCCGATCCGGGCGCCCGGATCATCATGCTCACGGTCGCCGAGGACCTCGACGGGGTCGCGCTCGCGGTCGCCGCCGGTGCCCGCGGCTATCTGCACAAGGACGCCTCGCGCGCCGAGCTGCGGGCGACCGTCACCCAGGCGCTCGCCGACCCGACGTGGCGGCTCGCGCCGCGCAGGCTGCGGTCGGCCGAGATGGGTGCGGCGCCGACGCTCACCGCGCGGGAGATCCAGGTGCTGGAGGGCATGAGCCACGGCCGTTCGAACGCCGAGATCGGCCGCGAGCTGTTCCTCTCCGAGGACACGGTCAAGACGCATGCCCGACGGCTCTTCAAGAAGCTCGGCGCCTCGGACCGGGCGCACGCCGTGGCGCTCGGTTTCCGCTGGGGTCTGGTGCGCTGACGGCGGGTGGGACAGCCGGTCGGAGCCCCGTCCGCCGTCGGGCGGACGGGCCCGGTCGTCCCGCGAACGGCAGCAGTAGGTGTTGCTTCCGCCGCGATGCCGCATCCTTGTAGGTGTGGAGTTCCTCGGGGACAGGTCGGTCGAGCGGGAGGGGGGTGCAGGGGATGAGTTCCGGCGCACCCGCTCATAACGCTTCGGTGCACAACTACGGACGCGGTGCCACGGAGGGGACGACGCCGGGGCACCATGGATCGATGCGCGAGGACGAGGCTACGGCCCAGGGGGTCATCGGTGCACTCGTTCACCGTGCTGTCGACGGGGACGAGCAGGCCACGCATGATCTGCTCGCGCACGTCCACCCGCTCGCGCTGCGCTACTGCCGCACCCGGCTCAGCCGGTTGCCGGGTGATGCTCGCCACTTCGTGGAGGACCTCGCCCAGGAGGTCTGCGTCGCCGTCCTGATGGCGCTGCCGCGCTACCGCGACACCGGGCGCCCCTTCGAGGCGTTCGTCTTCGCCATCGCCTCGCACAAGGTCGCCGACCTCCAGCGGGCCGCGATGCGCCACCCCGGTTCGACGGCCGTGCCCTCCGACGAGATGCCGGAGCGGCCCGACGACTCGCTCGGCCCCGAGGAGCGGGCGCTGCTCAGCAGCGACGCCGAGTGGGCCAAGAAGCTGCTGGCCAACCTTCCGGAGAACCAGCGCGAGCTCCTGGTGCTGCGGGTCGCCGTCGGCCTCACCGCCGAGGAGACCGGCCAGATGCTCGGCATGTCGCCCGGCGCGGTCCGGGTCGCCCAGCACCGCGCGCTGAGCCGGCTGCGCGCCCTCGCCGAGCAGTAGGGGCGGCCGTTCGGCGTGCCCCTAGGTGCGCGGCGAGCCCCCGAACCCCGCTCGCTCACGTGTGAACGTACAAAGAAGCACGATGATCTTGCTCGTGGAATGAGACACCCGCACAGCCCGTTAGCATGGACATCCGCACCGATCAAGGCCATTGGGGAAGGTGTCATGACTGCAAACGTCGACGGAGTGCCCGAGAAATTCGCGACGCTCGGGCTGACATACGACGACGTGCTGCTGCTGCCGGGCGCGTCCGACATGGCGCCCGATCAGATCGACACCTCCTCGTACCTGTCGAAGAACGTCAAGGTGAACGTCCCGCTGCTCTCGGCCGCCATGGACAAGGTCACCGAGGCGCGCATGGCCATCGCCATGGCCCGGCAGGGCGGCGCGGGCGTGCTGCACCGCAACCTCTCCATCGAGGACCAGGCCAACCAGGTCGACCTGGTGAAGCGCTCCGAGTCCGGCATGGTCACCGACCCGATCACGGTGCACCCGGACGCGACGCTGCGCGAGGCCGACGAGCTGTGCGCCAAGTTCCGCATCAGCGGCGTCCCGGTCACCGACGCGGCGGGCAAGCTGCTCGGCATCGTCACCAACCGCGACATGGCCTTCGAGTCGGACCGCACCCGTCAGGTCCGCGAAGTCATGACGCCGATGCCGCTGGTCACCGGCAAGGTCGGCATCTCCGGCGTGGACGCCATGGAGCTGCTGCGCCGCCACAAGATCGAGAAGCTGCCGCTCGTCGACGACGCCGGCATCCTCAAGGGCCTCATCACGGTCAAGGACTTCGTCAAGGCCGAGAAGTACCCCAACGCCGCCAAGGACAAGGACGGTCGGCTGCTCGTCGGCGCGGCCGTCGGTGTCGCGGGCGACGCCTACGAGCGCGCCCAGGCGCTGATCGCCGCCGGTGTCGACTTCATCGTCGTGGACACCGCGCACGGCCACTCCCGCCTCGTCGCCGACATGGTCGCCAAGATCAAGTCGAACTCCTCGGGCGTCGACCTCATCGGCGGCAACATCGCCACCCGCGATGGCGCGCAGGCGCTCATCGACGCGGGCGTCGACGGCATCAAGGTCGGCGTGGGCCCCGGCTCCATCTGTACCACCCGCGTCGTCGCCGGCATCGGCGTCCCGCAGGTCACCGCGATCTACGAGGCGTCCCTCGCCGCCAAGGCCGCGGGCGTCCCGGTCATCGGCGACGGCGGCCTCCAGTACTCGGGCGACATCGCCAAGGCCCTGGTCGCGGGCGCCGACACGGTGATGCTGGGCTCGCTGCTCGCCGGCTGCGAGGAGTCCCCGGGCGAGCTGCTGTTCATCAACGGCAAGCAGTTCAAGTCGTACCGCGGCATGGGCTCGCTCGGCGCCATGCAGTCGCGCGGCGAGCAACGCTCGTTCTCCAAGGACCGGTACTTCCAGGAGTCCGTCTCCACCGACGACAAGCTGATCCCCGAGGGCATCGAGGGGCAGGTGCCCTACCGCGGCCCGCTCTCCGCCGTCGTCCACCAGCTCGTCGGGGGCCTGCGCCAGTCGATGTTCTACGTCGGCGGCCGTACGGTGCCCGAGCTCCAACAGAACGGCAAGTTCGTCCGGATCACCTCGGCGGGCCTCAAGGAGAGCCACCCGCACGACATCCAGATGACCGTAGAGGCGCCGAACTACAGCAGGAAGTAGTCCGCACCACCCCGACGAGGGGCGGCCCGGGGGTTCCCTGGGCCGCCCCTCGCTCGTATGTCGGGGATACTGGGGCATGCAGACGTAGAGGGAAAGGCCCACACAACGTGACTGAGATCGAGATCGGGCGCGGCAAGCGCGGCCGCAGGGCGTACGCGTTCGACGACATCGCCATCGTCCCGAGCCGGCGCACCCGGGACCCGAAGGAGGTCTCGATCGCCTGGCAGATCGACGCCTACCGTTTCGAGCTGCCGTTCCTGGCCGCCCCCATGGACTCCGTGGTGTCGCCGCAGACGGCGATCCGCATCGGTGAGCTCGGCGGCCTCGGCGTGCTGAACCTCGAGGGTCTGTGGACCCGGTACGAGGACCCGCAGCCGCTGCTCGACGAGATCGGCGAGCTGGACGAGGCCAACGCGAGCCGCCGCCTCCAGGAGATCTACGCGGCGCCCATCAAGGAAGAGCTGATCGGGCAGCGCATCAAGGAGGTGCGCGACTCCGGTGTGGTCACCGCCGCCGCGCTCTCCCCGCAGCGCACCGCCCAGTTCTCCAAGGCGGTCGTGGACGCGGGTGTGGACATCTTCGTGATCCGCGGCACCACCGTCTCGGCCGAGCACGTCTCGGGCGCGGCCGAGCCGCTGAACCTGAAGCAGTTCATCTACGAGCTGGACGTCCCGGTCATCGTCGGCGGCTGCGCCACGTACACCGCGGCCCTGCACCTGATGCGCACCGGCGCGGCCGGCGTCCTGGTGGGCTTCGGTGGCGGCGCCGCGCACACCACCCGTAACGTGCTGGGCATCCAGGTCCCGATGGCCACCGCCGTCGCCGATGTCGCCGCGGCCCGCCGCGACTACATGGACGAGTCCGGCGGTCGCTATGTCCACGTCATCGCGGACGGCGGCGTGGGCTGGTCCGGCGACATCCCGAAGGCCGTCGCCTGTGGCGCCGACGCGGTGATGATGGGCTCCCCGCTGGCCCGCGCCACCGACGCTCCGGGCCGCGGTCACCACTGGGGCATGGAGGCCGTCCACGAGGACGTGCCGCGCGGCAAGCTCGTGGACCTCGGCATCGTGGGCACCACCGAGGAGATCCTCACCGGTCCCTCGCACACCCCCGACGGTTCGATGAACCTGTTCGGCGCCCTGCGCCGCTCGATGGCGACGACCGGTTACAGCGAGCTCAAGGAGTTCCAGCGGGTCGAGGTCACGGTGGCGGACGCCCAGCACAAGCGCTGAGGTTTGAACCGCGTCCCGCCCGCATAAGGACGAGCCGGACGGGCCGCCCGCATAAGGGCGAGCCGTACGTCCCGTCCGCATAAGGGCGAGCCGTACGCATGAGGAAGGGCCCGCACCGCGACGAGCGGTACGGGCCCTTCCCCATGTGGTCCGGGTGGCTCTCGGCTACTCCGTGGCGCGGCTGGCCCCCGCCCAGGCGCCGACGATGGCGAGCACGAGGAACGCGTACCGCAGGATGCTCTGGTCGTACGCCCACAGGTCGGTCAGCAGGCCGAAGTGGCTCAGGAACAGGTCGGTGACCGACTCGGGGGTCTCCTTGGTCTCGATCATCGCGACCGCGAGGAGCTGGCCGAAGAAGGTGGCGGCCACCGCCAGGGGCGCGGAGATCACGAACAGCCAGAAGCTGCGCCCGCCCACCTTGAAGGTCGCCAGGGCCACCGCGAAACCGATGCCGAAGGCCGCGTAGCCGAACTGTCGCTCGATGGCGCCCGTGATGAGGCCGTAGACCAGCCCGGTGGCGACGGCGACGGCGAAGCCGGCGAGCGCGCCGCCCACCAGGTTGCCGGGCCCCCGCACCGGCGCCGGGGCGACCGGCGCCGCCGGGTATCCGAAGCCCGGCTGCGGGCCGGAGGGCTGGGGCGGTGGCGTGACGGGCTGGCTCATGGATGGTCCCCCCTGGGACGGAAAACGCACGGCTGTGCGAGAAGTGAACGCCGCAGGTTAGCAGCCCCCGGCCCGTGACCCACCCGGATTTCACAGGCGGTGGGCCGCCCCCGCCGGGGTCGCGCCACGGGTGTCCAGGAGCAGCTGCGCCTTGACCGCGAGGCCTTGGAGGTCGTACGTGCGGTGGTGCTGGAGCAGCACCGTCAGATCGGCGTGGGCGGCGGCCTCGTACAGCGAGTCGGCGCGCGGCACCGGCTGGTCGCGGACGCGCCAGGTGGGCACATGGGGGTCGTGGTAGGTGATCTGGGCGCCCAGGTCCATGAGGCGGCCGGCGATCTCCTGGGCGGGGGCGCCCTGTTGGTCGGCCGAGTCCGGCTTGTAGGTCACGCCGAGCAGCAGGACGCGGGCGCCCCGGGCCGACTTGCCGTGCTCGTTCAGGAGCGTGGTGGAGCGCTGGATGACATAGCTCGGCATGTGTGCGTTGATCTCGCGGGCGAGACCGACCATGCGCAGTCCCGCATAGGGCAGCGGGGTCGGGTCGAGGGGCATGCCGTGGCCGCCGACGCCGGGCCCCGGCCGGAAGGCCTGGAAGCCGAACGGTTTGGTTTCCGCGCAGCGGATGACGTCCCAGAAGTCGACGCCCATGTCGTGGCAGAGCACGGCCATCTCGTTGACCAGGGCGATGTTGACGTGCCGGAAGTTGGTTTCGAGGAGCTTGGACATCTCGGCCTCGCGCAGTCCCCGGGCGCGCACCACCTTGTCGGTGAGCCGGCCGTAGAACGCGGCGGCCGACTCCGTGCAGGCCGGGGTGAGACCGCCGATGACCTTGGGGGTCGCCGCGAAGCTGTGGGTGCGGTTGCCGGGGTCGACGCGGCTCGGCGAGTAGGCCAGATGGAAGTCGCGTCCGGCCCGAAGCCCCGAGCCCTCTTCGAGGAGGGGGCGCAGGAACTCCTCGGTGGTGCCGGGGTGGCCGGCCGACTCCAGGATGACGGTGGTGTGCGGCCGCAGGCGCCGGGCCAGCGCGCGGGCCGCGTCGGCGACCGCGCCGAGGTCGAGGGCGCGGTCGGCGCCGAGGGCGGTGGGCGCGCAGATGACGGCGGTACGGACTCGGCCGAGTTCGGCGGGGTCGGTCGTGGTGTGGAAGCCGCCCGCGAGCATCCGGCGCAGGTCGGCCGGGGTGAGCGAGCCGTCGACGGGGGTGCGCCCCGCGTTGAGTTCGGCGACGGCCCGTGGATCGGTGTCGTGTCCGACGGTCTGGATGCCGGCGGCGACGGCGGCTTGGGCGAGGGGCAGGCCCAGGTGGCCGAGTCCGATGACGGCGAGGTCTGCGGGCATGTGACCGTCCTTTCCCTTAGCCGGAGGTGACAGGGGACGCAAGCCCTGTGGACAGAATGGGCGTGCTGAATGTCAGACTAAGAGGAAATATGACTGATATGCGGCATTGTGCCGACCCGGCAAGCCGAGTGTTGTCCACAGGCGGTGGCCGATGTCGGTGGTCCCGTCCAGAATCGAGGGTGTGAGCCGGACCACCCGGCCCGCGGACCACCCCGATCCACGGGAGGCAAGCCGTGAGGACAGCGACACTGGGACCCGAGCAGCGCGCACAGGCGCTCGCCGCCATGGCCGAACGCGAACTGGACGTGCTGGTCGTGGGCGCGGGGGTGGTCGGCGCGGGCACGGCGCTCGACGCGGCGACCAGAGGCCTGGCCACCGGTCTGGTCGAAGCGCGGGACTGGGCGTCGGGCACCTCCAGCCGCTCCAGCAAGCTGATCCACGGCGGGCTCCGCTATCTGGAAATGCTCGACTTCGCCCTCGTACGGGAAGCGCTGAAGGAGCGCGGGCTGCTGCTCGAACGGCTCGCGCCACATCTGGTGAAGCCGGTTCCGTTCCTCTACCCGTTGCAGCACAAGGGCTGGGAGCGGCTGTACGCGGGATCGGGCGTCGCGCTCTACGACGCCATGTCCGTGTCGTCGGGCCATGGCCGGGGCCTGCCGACACACCGTCACCTGAGTCGGCGCCACGCGCTGCGCGTCGCCCCCGCGTTGAAGAAGGACGCGCTGGTGGGGGCCTTGCAGTACTACGACGCGCAGATGGACGACGCCCGTTATGTGACCACCCTGGTGCGCACCGCCGCCGCGTACGGAGCCCAGGTCGCCAACCGGGCCCGGGTGGTGGGCTTCCTGCGCGAGGGCGAGCGCGTCGTCGGTGCCCGGGTGCAGGACGGCGAGGCGGGCGGGGAGTACGAGGTCCGCGCCAAGCAGGTGGTGAACGCGACGGGCGTGTGGACCGACGACACCCAGGCGCTGATCGGGGAGAGGGGACAGTTCCACGTACGGGCCTCGAAGGGCATCCATTTGGTGGTGCCCAAGGACCGCATCCACTCGAACACCGGCCTGATCCTGCGCACCGAGAAGTCCGTGCTCTTCGTCATCCCCTGGGGCCGGCACTGGATCATCGGCACCACCGACACCGACTGGGACCTCGACAAGGCGCACCCGGCCGCCTCCAGCGCCGACATCGACTACCTCCTGGAACACGTCAACTCGGTCCTCGCGGTGCCGCTCACCCGGGACGACGTCCAGGGGGTGTACGCCGGTCTGCGGCCGCTGCTCGCTGGGGAGTCCGACGCCACCAGCAAGCTCTCGCGCGAGCACACCGTCGCGCATCCGGTGCCGGGGCTCGTGGTCGTGGCGGGCGGCAAGTACACGACGTACCGGGTGATGGCGAAGGACGCCGTCGACGAGGCGGTGCACGCGCTCGACCAGCGGGTGGCGGAGTGCGTCACCGAGGACATCCCGCTGCTCGGCGCCGAGGGGTACAAGGCGCTGTGGAACACCCGGGCCAGGATCGCGGCCAGGACCGGGCTCCATGTGGTGCGCGTGGAACACCTGTTGAACCGGTACGGCTCGATGGCCGAGGACCTCTTGGAGCTGATCACCGCCGACCCCTCGCTCGGCGAGCCGCTCGCCGCCGCGGAGGACTATCTGCGCGCCGAGATCGTCTACGCCGCCTCACACGAAGGGGCCCGCCACCTCGACGACGTACTGACGCGGCGTACCCGCATCTCGATCGAAACCTTCGACCGGGGTACGCGATCGGCTCGCGAGTGCGCGGAACTGATGGCGCCGGTGCTCGGCTGGGACACCAAGCAGATCGAGAAGGAGGTGGAGCACTACGAGAAGCGGGTGGAGGCGGAGCGGGAGTCGCAGCGCCAGCCCGACGACCTGACGGCGGACGCGGCCCGGCTCGGGGCGCCCGACATCGCCCCGGTCTAGCGCGCGGGGGAGGACCCGGGCGCGGGCGGGGGCACGGACCTGGACGGAGGTACGGGCGCGGGCGGGGCCGCGGATGCGGATAGGGCGCCCGATTTCGGGCAGAACTCCGCGTCGAGGAGCGCGAGTTCGAGGGAGGGGTCGGTGAGGGCATCGGTATTGACGCGGAAGACGAGGGTGTGGCGGCCGTCGGAGGTGGTGGCGGCGCGTACGAAACTGCCCGCGATGTGGCCGTTGTGCCCCCACACCGTCAGACCGCAGTCGAGGCGCTGGGGGTAGACGCCGAGGCCGTACACGCCCAGGGTGGCGGTGGTGTCGAGCAGTTCGCGACGCTGGGCCGGAGGCAGCAGGGCGCCACCGAGGAGGGCCGCGTAGAAACGGCTGAGATCGGCGAGGGTCGAGATCAGTTCGCCGGAGGCGCCCGCTTGGCGCGGATCGAGGTCGGTGACGTCCCGGCCGTCGGGCGTGTAGGCGCGGCTGTGGGGTTCGGGTAGGTGGGTGCGGGCTCCGGGGAAGGAGGTGCCGGTGAGATGGAGGGGGGTGAGGATGCGACGTTGGGCTTCGACGGCGTAGGGGTGGCCGGTGACGGCCTCGATGATCAGGCCGAGCAGCACGTAGTTGGTGTTGGCGTAGGAGTACCTGCCCGGGCGCCCGGGGGAGTGGGCGAGCGCGGTGCGGATGACTTCATCGGCGGTGACGGGAACCGGAACGGTGGTGTCCGCCGTGTAGTTGAAGAGACCGCTGGTGTGGGAGAGCAGGGAGCGCAGGGTGAGGTGGCGGCCGTCGTTGCCGTGCCCGCGCACGAGCCCGGGCAGATACCGCTCCACGGTGTCATCGAGCCCCAGCCTGCCCTCGGCGGCCAGTTGGAGCACGACGGTGGCCACGAACGACTTGGTGACGCTGCCCGCGCGGAAGTGGTCGTCCCGGCCGAGGGTCGCGCCCGCGGTGCGGTACCGGGTGCCGGACGGGTCCTCGCCGAGCAGTGCGGCACCCGGGGCGCCCCCGGCGGTGACGAGGCGGGCCAGCGCGGTGCGTACGGCGGAGGGGGCCGGTTCGCCGGGCGGCACGGCCGTGCCGAGGACACAGAGCGTCGTGGCCAGCGCTGCGACGAGCGGGGCCCGGAGCGTCGGCATGGCGGGCTTCCCTTCCTTCGGAGCCATCTTGGCGGACGGCGGACCCGGGACCATCATCGGTCCTGGCGTGAGGGACAATGGGGGCTCTGCCAGGGCGGGTTACGGGCCTCGTGCGGACGCCGGGTTCGACAACGGCTCCGGCGCGGTCGGGCACCCGGCAGGACAAACAGGTCGGAGCGGTGAGCCGGGCCGCCTCCACGAGGGCAGGTCGCGGCGGGCCGCGGGCCGAGGCCGGCGCGGGCGAAGATCAGGAATCGCAGAGGGGACGCATGTCGCAGGCGGAGCAGTCGCGGGAACCCCAGCGGGACGAGCGGGAACCGGAGGCGTCGTCGACGCCCGCCGAGTCCGCCTCGGACGAGGCGGGCACGAAGTCCGGGCGACGCCCGGCGGACACGGCGGACGCCGTGGCCCCGGCCGGCCGTTCGGCCCGGGCCACCGAGCCCGGCCCCGACGCCGAGCCCGACGACACGGGTGACGCGGTGGCGAAGCGCGGTGCGGGTGAGCCGTCCGGTGCCGGGCGGGACGCGGCTTCCCCGACGTCCACGTCGGGCTCCTCGGCCGGGGGTGCGAAGGCCGGTGCGGGCGCGTCCGGAGAGAAGGCGGACCCTCGGACGTCCGTGGCCAAGCCCGCCGGTGCGGCATCGCGCGCTCGGCAGGACAACCCGGCCGCCGAGCCCAAGTCGGGCTCCCGGGCCGCCGAAGCCAAGCCGACCTCGAAGGCCGAGGACGCCAAGCCGGCCCCGAAGGTCGAGGACGCCAAGCCGGCCCCGAAGGTCGAGGACGCCAAGCCGTCCCCGAAGGTCGAGGACGCCGGGCCGATCTCGAAGGTCGAGGACGCCAAGCCGGCCCCGAAGTCGGCCCCGAAGGTGGAGGAGGACGCGAAGCCGCGGGCATCGGCCGCCGACGCCAAGCCCGTTACGGACGCCAAGCCCGCCGTCTCCATCGCGAAGCCGAGCGCCAAGCCCGGCGCCAAGGCGGCCTCCAAGTCCGCCGACGCCAAGTCGGCGCCGAACGTCGAGGACGCGAAGCCGGCCCCCACTTCCGCCGACGCCAAGCCCGTTGCCGACGCCAAGCGTTCCACCCCGGCTGGCACGCCGACCCCCGGTCCCGCCCCCGCCCCCGCCAAGTCGGCCACCAGCTCCGCCGACACGAAGGGCGGCCCCGCCGCCGGTGGTGGGGAAGGGCGGTTGCTCGCCGGGCGGTATCGGCTCGGTGGCGTGCTCGGGCGGGGCGGCATGGGGACCGTGTGGCGAGCCGTCGACGAGACGCTCGGACGGACCGTCGCCGTCAAGGAACTCCGCTTCCCCTCCAGCATCGACGACGACGAGAAGCGCCGGCTCATCACCCGCACCCTGCGTGAGGCCAAGGCGATCGCCCGGATCCGCAACACCGCGGCCGTGACCGTCTACGACGTGGTGGACGAGGACGACCGGCCCTGGATCGTCATGGAACTCGTCGAGGGCAAGTCGCTCGCCGAAGCCGTGCGCGAGGACGGCACCCTGACGCCCCGACGGGCCGCCGAGGTGGGGCTCGCCATCCTGGACGTGCTGCGTTCCGCGCACCGGGAAGGCATCCTGCACCGCGACGTCAAGCCGTCCAACGTGCTGATCGCCGAGGACGGCCGGGTCGTGCTGACCGACTTCGGCATCGCCCAGGTGGAGGGCGACCCCTCCATCACCTCCACCGGCATGCTGGTCGGCGCGCCCTCGTACATCTCGCCCGAGCGGGCCCGCGGCCACAAGCCCGGCCCGGCCGCCGACCTCTGGTCGCTCGGCGGGCTCCTGTACGCGTGCGTGGAAGGCGTGCCGCCGTACGACAAGGGCTCGGCGATCGCGACGCTCACCGCGGTGATGACCGAGCCGGTCGATCCGCCCAAGAACGCGGGCCCGCTCCTTGAGCAGGTCATCTACGGGCTGCTCGCCAAGGACCCGGCGCAGCGGCTCGACAACACCGCGGCCCGCAAGATGCTCACCGCGGTGCTCAACGCCCCGGAGCGTCCGGCGGCCGTGCCGGAACCGGTCTCGCCCGAGGCGACCCGGGTCGTTCCGCTGCCGCCGCTGCCCGGTGAGCCCAAGGCCGACGTGGCCGCCGAGCGGATGCGCGGCGCGCTCAAGTCCGTACGGAACGCGGCGGCCGAGGCCAAGGTGAAGGCGCAGGGTGCCCGCGAGGCGCGGGACGGGCGCTCCAAGGTGGTGCCCGCACCGCGGTCCAGGTCCGGCTCGCCGTCGGGATCGCCGTCCGGGCCCGTGCCGCCGCCGCGGGCGCCGCTCACCGATGTCGTGCCGCGCCGCACCCTGGTGATCATCGCGGTGGTCGCGGCGCTCGCCATACTCGGCACGGTGCTCGCCCTCACCCTCGGCGGGGACGACGAGAACGCCAACAAGTCCGGCGGCGACAAGGCGGCCTCCAGCGGCCCCGCCGCCGGCGGTTCGGCGGCGAGCAGCAAGAAGGGCACCGGAAGCCAGCAGCCGTCCGGCGGCGGGAGCACCCCCTCGGGCCAGAACGCGTCGAGCGGACAGGCCGACGGCAAGGGCGACGCCAACGGCACCGGCGACGGCACGGGCACCGGCAACGGCGGCAACGGCAGCGCCACGGGCGCACCCGCCACCACCCCCTACAAGTCCAGCCAGGGTTTCTCCATAGGACTGCCCGCGGGCTGGTCGTACACCTCGACCGGTGACGCGGGAGTCCGCTTCAGCGGGCCCAACGGGCAGCGCCTGCTGATCGGTTGGACCGACAGCCCCAAGAAGAACCCGGTGCAGGACTGGACGAACCAGGAGTCGTCCATGACCAGGCCCGGCTACAAGCGGGTGAAGATAGCCGCGGTGACCTACCGGGGCTGGCTCGCGGCCGACTGGGAGTTCACCTACGACGACAAAGACAGCGGAGCCAGGTACCACTCGGTGGACCGGGGCTTCGTCGTCAGCATGAGCCAGGGCTACGGAATCATGTTCTCGGCCAAGGACGAGGACTGGTCGAAGCCGGAGACCCAGCAGACCCTGGCCGCGCTCTTCGCCACCTTCCAGCCCGCCTGACCCTCCCTCGACGCACACCTGAACCTGCTTCGGCACGGGTTACGGGGGCGCCTCCGGGGAAACGGGTATCCCCGGGGCACGATCCGGCGTGGCCACGTATCGTGAGAGCTCGCGGACCGTACGCAGCCACAATGGGCCGGAAATCGACCGGAATTGACGCGTTGTGCGGGGCCGAGAGCCGGGTCCGGGGGAACAGCGCGCTGTGGGGAGGCGTCGTGGACGACTATGCGGGTCGGGTGCTCGCCGACCGCTATCGGCTGCCGTTTGCCCCCGAGGACAGCTTCGACCTCGTCGAGACCCGTGCCTTTGACACCTACAGCGGACAGGAAGTCCTCGTCCGCCAGGTCCCGTTGCCCGAGGTCGTCGACGCCGAGGTGCTCGACGACGACGACGCCTACGGCACCCCGGACGCCTATATGCGCGGCGGCGGATCCGGCGCGGGCGACGAGGCCCAGTACGGCGGCGACCCCGGTTACGGCCGCGGCTCCGGTTACGGCGGTGCGCCCGGCTATGGGCGCACCACGCGGCGCCCCGCCGACCCCGCCGTGCGCCGGGCCGTGGAGGCGGCCCAGGCGGCGGCCCAGATCCCCGATCACCCCCGCCTCGACCAGGTCTTCGACGTGTTCGCGCAGGACGGCTCGTTGTGGATCGTCAGCGAACTCATCGCCGCCCGGCCGCTGTCGGCGCTGCTCGCCGAACGGCCGATGAACCCGTTCCGCGCGGCGGAGGTCGCCTCCGACGTGCTGACCGCGCTGGCGGTGCTGCACGCGCACGGCTGGACGCACCGCAACATCACCGCCCGCACGGTGTTGATATGCGACGACGGCCGGGTCGTGCTGACCGGCCTAGCGGCGGGGGCCGCCGAGGAGGCGCTGTGCGGGTACGCCCCCGCACCGCTCCCGCCGGACGGTGACGGGTTCGGCGACGCTCCGCCTCCGGCGTCGGACGGCTTCAACGAGGCCGAGCCGGGGGCGACTTCACCGGGCCGACCCGAACCGCGACCCCCCGCCCAGCCCGGGCCCGCCCCTTCGCCCGGATCCGCCCCTTCGCCCGGGTCCGCCCTGCCGCCCGGAGCCGCCGCGCGCGCCGGGGTCGTCGCCGCGTACCGCGCGGGCGCCAGGGCCGCGACCCGCACCGGCACGGACGCCTCCCTCCCGGCCCAGCGACCGGGCCCCGGAACCGCACCGCCCCCCGAGCCGGAGGGCGGGAACGGCCGCGCCGACCAGAGCATGTACGACCCCGTGCTCGGGGTGCGGGTCGCGGGCGGCGCGACCGCCAGCCCCTACGCCGACGACCAGGGCCCCGACTCGGGCCGCACCCGTCGCCAGTACGACCCGGTGACCGGGCGCTGGGTGCCGCGCCCCGCCACCTCGGCCCCCCGACAGGAGGCGCCGGGCCCGGGGGACGAGCGGGCCGAGTGGGACCAGCGAGCCGAGCAGGACGAACGGGACCAGCGGGCCGAGCGGGAGCAGTGGGCCGAGCGGGCCGAGCGGGACCAGCGGGCCGAGCGGGACGAACGGGACCAGCGGGACGAGAGCCGTACGCCCAACACGTCGTCCGGCCCTAACTCGGCTCGTGAGCACGGCAGTTCGGGCCATACGCCCGCGCCCAGGACACCCGCGCTGCCGCCCGGGTTTCGGGCCGACGCCTTCCGGGCGGACTCCCAGCGCCGGCCTCACCCCAGCGCCCCGCCGCCCGTCCCGGCGCGCGAACGGGCGCCCGCGCCGGAGCGCCGCCCGGCCCCCGCCGACCCCTCGGGCCACCCGGGCGCCCCCTACCGGGGCCCGGCCAACCGGCTCGCCGCCGAACGGGCCCGGCACACCCGGATCGCCGTCGTCGGCGCGGTCACCGAGCGCTGGTCGCCCGAACAGGCCGGGCCCATACACGAGAACTGGCGGCTCGCCCCGCCGATCGGCCCCGCCACCGATCTGTGGGCGCTGGGCGCGCTGATGTTCCGCGCGGTGCAGGGCCACGCCCCCTACCCCGAGGAGAGCGCGGCCGAACTCGTCCAGATGGTGTGCGCGGAGCCACCCGCGTTCGCCGAGGAGTGCGGTCCGCTGCGGCCCGTCGTGGAGTCCTTGCTGCGCCAGGACCCCACCGAGCGGCCGGAGTTCGAGGAGCTGCGCGGCTGGCTGCGCTCCCTGGTGCGCTCCGCGCCGGAGCCCGACGCGGGCACCCGCATCACCCCGCTGATGGTCCCCGACGCCAAGCGGCTCCCCATCCTGCGCCGCCGGGGCGAACTCGTGCGCCGCAGACGGCGGCCCGCCGCGGTGGCCGTCACCCCGCCGACCGAGCACGGCCGCCACCGCCACCGCCAGGCGGCGCCGCGGAGCCGGGGCCCGAGGTCGCTCGGCCGGCTGCTGCTCGTGCTGATCCTGTTCCTGCTGGCCGGGGCGGTCGCGTACGCCCTGTTCTTCATGCCCCGTTCCGATCCGGGGCAGAACGCGGGCAGCGCCACCCCGCCCCGCCCCAGCGGACAGTCGAGTCCCGGCGCGGGGCCCGGCGACTCCCCGGCGCCCACGCCCGGCGGCACACCGCCCTCCCAGCAGACGCAGACCACCGGGCCCGGCGGCCCGAGCCCCAGCACGGCCGCCGGGTACGCCGTGCGCAAGGACCCCGAGGGCTTCCAGGTCGGCGTCGACAAGAGCTGGCAGCGGCAGCCGATGAACGATGCCGGGCAAGTCCGGTATGTGGGGGGCGACTTCACCCTGATCGTCGTCCCGGGCCGGGACGCGGTGCGGGACAACGGCTCGGACCCGCTGGCCTACCAGGCCGACAAGGAACGCGAACTTCAGCCGTTCCGCACCTCCAGCTGGTCCACCTCCAGCGGTCTGCGGCGCATCGACGTCGGACAGCAGTCCATGGCCGAGGGCCAGTTCACCTGGCGCGACAGCAGCGGACGGCAGGTATACGTACGCAATCTCGCCATGATCGTCGCCGGCCGGTATCACGTGGTCCAGGTCATCGGCCCCGAGTCCCAACGTGACAAGGTGACAGAGATCTTCGGGCAGGCGACCGGCGGCTACCGGGTCACCCGCTGACGAACGGTCACGCTGCGGAGTCACCGAAATCGCCCTGCCCGTACGGGATTCGGCGGGTATGCACGGTCGGGTGCGGGGGCGCGGGTCCTGATCGACGCGGGACCGACGGTCCATATGGTCACGGTTGGGTGCCCCGAGGTTCCCTGGCCGGATTCCGCTCCGTAATCTGACTTCGAAGGAAAGTCTGGTCGGGCGGGGGACGTGGAAAACACTCACAGCACGAGCGGCTCCGGCGCGGGAGTGCTCCTCGCCGGACGCTATCGGCTCGGTGACGCGATAGGCCGCGGCGGCATGGGCAAGGTCTGGCGTGCCCACGACGAGGTCCTGCACCGCACCGTCGCCGTGAAGGAACTCACCGCCGCCCTGTACGTCGCCGAGGCCGACCGGGCGGTGCTGCACGCGCGCACGCAGAAGGAAGCCCGCGCCGCCGCCCGTATCACCCACCCCGGTGTGGTCACCGTGCACGACGTCCTCGACCACGACAACCGGCCCTGGATCGTCATGCAGTACGTCGACGGGCCCTCGCTCGCCGACGCCGTCAAGGCCGCCGACGGCCACCGCGTCGAGGCCCGCGAGGCCGCCCGCATCGGTCTCCATGTGCTCGGCGCGCTGCGCGCCGCCCACGCCGCCGGGGTGCTGCACCGCGACGTCAAGCCGGGCAACGTGCTGCTCGCGAGCAATGGCCAGGTGCTGCTCACGGACTTCGGGATCGCCGCCATCGAGGGTGACGTCGCCATCACCAAGACCGGCGAACTCGTCGGTTCCATCGACTACCTGGCACCCGAGCGCGTCCAGGGCGCCCACCCGGGCCCCGCCTCCGACCTGTGGTCGCTCGGCGCCACCCTGTACGCGGCGGTGCAGGGCGAGTCGCCGTTCCGCCGGGACTCGCCGATCTCCACCATGCAGGCCGTGGTGGCCGAGGAGCCTCCCGCGCCGGACCGGGCCGGAGCGCTGGCCCCCGTGATCGTCGCGCTGCTGCGCAAGGACCCGCAGCAGCGCCCTTCGGCCGCGGAGGCCGAGCGAATGTTCCTCGACGCCCTGGAGGGGCGGTCCGTGGAGGGGCGCCTCCTGGAGGGACGCACCCCGGAGCGCGGCTCCTTCGAAGAGCGATCTTTCGAAGGGCGGTCTTTCGAAAGGCGATCCTTCGAAGGGCAGTCCTTCGACGGGCGATCCCCCGAGGGGCGGCCCTTCGACGGGCGGGACAGCGAGATCGACCCGCCCCCGGCACCGACGCCGCACCCCGCCGAGCGGGACACCCGCGCCGCCGTCTCGTCGCCGACCGGGCCCACCGAGCGGCACACCACCCCGCATCCGCCCCCGCGCGCCCCGGGCCGGAACCCGCGCACCGGCCGGCCCCGCGCAGCCGCCGCTGGCGGACCGTGGCGCTGGTGGTCGTGCTGGCGGCCGTGGTCGGGGTGGGCACCGGGTTCGCGTTCATGAAGTACCAGGAGCACAAGGGGGGTTCGGGCACCACGGGTGGCGGCGCCTCCCCCCGGCCCACCCCCTCCGGGTCCGGGTCGACCGACGAGGGCGACGGGTCGGTGCCGGCCGGCTGGCAGCGCGTCAACGACAAGGCCGGCTTCAGCCTGCTCGTCCCCAAGGGCTGGAAGCGCCAGCTGGACGGCACCGAGATCGACTACACCCCGGACAACGGCAAGCACCGCATCCGGATCAGCGTTGACAAGGTGCCGGACTTCGAGAACCCGTACATGCACATGCTCAACATGGAGAAGTCGCTCAAGGACCGGCTGCCCCAGTACAAGCGGGTCACCCTGCACAGCAACACCTTCCGGGACCAGGTGAAGTCGTCCCTGTGGGAGTTCACCTACGTGGAGAAGCAGGACTTCCCCGGCAAGCGGCACGCCATCGACCAGATGTATTACGGGGACGGCGGCAAGCCCGAGTACGCGCTCTACATGTCGGGCCCCGACGAGGACTGGGCGACCACCCGCCAGCAGTTCGACACGGTGCTCCAGGGCTGGCAGCCCACCCCCGCCACCGGCGGCTGACCGGCCCCGCCACCGCCTGCGGCGAACGCCGCCGGAGCCCGCCCCGGGTGCGGCATGATGAACCCTGCACGCATGCGGGGGAGATCGAGGGGGAACCCGGTGCCCACAGCAGAGCAGGATCCGAACGGACCTCAGGACCGCGCCAACTCCCGCTTGGTGGCCGGGCGTTACCGGCTCGGCGGACGGCTCGGCCGGGGCGGCATGGGCACGGTCTGGCGCGCACACGACGAACTGCTCGGCCGGCATGTCGCCGTCAAGGAGCTGCACCTCGAAGGCGGTGCGCCCGCCACCGCCGCGCTGCGCGAGGCGCGCGCGGTCGCCCAGATCAAGCACCCCCATGTGATCGTCGTGCACGACGTCGTCGAGGAGACCGAGCCCGACACGGCGTTCGGCGCCAGGCGCTCCTACATCGTGATGGAGCTCGTCGACGGCGGATCGCTCGCCGACCGGCTCGCCTCCGCCGGGCCCGTCGAGGTACGGGAGGCCGCCCGCATCGGGGTCGCGCTCCTCGGCGCGCTCGCCACCGCACACGCCCGGGGCGTACTGCACCGCGACCTCAAGCCCGCCAACGTCCTGATCGAGCAGGACAGCGGGCGGGTGGTGCTCACCGACTTCGGCATCGCCCAGGTGCCGGGCACCTCGACGATCAGCGAAGAGGGCGCCTTCGTCGGCTCACCCGAGTACACCGCGCCCGAGCGGATGCAGGGGGCGGGCGCGGGACCCGAGTCCGACCTGTGGTCGCTCGGCGCGCTCCTGTGTGCCGCCCTCAGCGGCGAATCCCCCTTCCACCGCGACTCGTTGGGCGGTGTTCTGCACGCCGTCGTCCTCGACGAGATCCGCCCGCCCACGGCCGCGGGCCCGCTGCTCCCCGTGGTCCACGGACTGCTGGAGCGCGACCCGGCGCAGCGGCTCGGCGCGGTCGAGGCGGAGACGCTGCTGCGGACGTTCGCCGCGACGGGCAGCACCCCGAGCCCGCGCCATGTGCCGACCGAGCGCGTCGTCTCCGACGCGCCCCGGGGCGGCGGCCCGCCGGCCGGCACGGACCCGGTCGACGCGCCGCCCGCGACCCCGGTCACCTCCCCGAGCCCCCTCGCACGCCCCTGGCGGGCCCGGGGTGTGCTCGTGGGGGCCGCCCTGGTGATCGTGCTGGCCGGGGCGGGCGCGGCGCTCGCGGTCCTGGCGTTCCATGGGACCGGAACGGATCGGTCCGCCGCGGAGCACCCCGCGCCGAGCACGGCGGTGACGGCGGCCTTCCAACCCCCGCCCCAGCCCCCGCCGCCGCCACCGCCCAGGCAGCCGCCGCCGGTGCCGGCCGGCTTCCACTTCGTACGGGACCCGAACGGCTTCGCGCTCGCGCTGCCCGACGGGTACGTCCGCAGTACCGACACCCAGCGCGTCTTCTACGAGTCGCCAGGCGGCGCCGTCAGGGTCGGCGTCCGGCTACAGAACGCGGTCACCGGCGGCCCGCTCGGTGTCATGAAGCTCGCCGCGGCCAACGGGCCGCTCAGCAACCCCGGTTACCGCGAGGGCAAGGTCACCGCGACCACCCACCACGGGCGGGACGCGGCCCTGTGGGAGTTCACCTGGAACGGCTTCACCCGGGCCGAGGGCCCCCGGCACACCTTCGACGTGTGCTGGGACGACTTCGGCCGGATGTACGACGTGTGGGTGTCGGCGCCGGTCAGCCGCCTCGACGAGGCCAAGCGCACCTTCGACACCGCACTCGACTCGTTCCGCCCCGGCCCCTGAGGCGGCGCTTCTGTCACGGCTGTGCACCGCACATGGCCGGAAGTGGCACTTCGCGTGGCCGTTCGTCAGGATGTGGGCATGACGAACGACGGGGGACGGGCCAACGAGCCCACCAGCTACGGCTTGCCGGCCCCGGGGGTTGCTCCCCTCCCGCGGCAGACGCCGTACGAGCCGACGCAGCGGCAGCAGCAACCGCTCCGACCGGGGCAGTCGCCGTCGGGCGACGGCACCGGCCGGCTGCTCGGAGGCCGTTACCGGCTGGTCGCCCGGCTCGGACACGGTGGCATGGGCACGGTGTGGCGGGCTCATGACGAGGTCGTCGATCGAGAGGTCGCGGTCAAGGAACCGCGGGTTCCGGACCACTTGGGCGAGCGCGAGCGCGCCACCGTGTATCTGCGTATGCAGCGCGAGGCACGTGCGGCGGCCCGCATCGACCACCCCTGTGTGGTCACCGTGCACGACGTGGTCATGGAGGACGGCAAGCCCTGGATCGTGATGGAGCTGGTGCGCGGTCAGTCGCTCGCCGACCGGCTCCAGGAGGGCACCCTCGACGTCCGGGAGGCGGCCAGGATCGGCCTCGCGGTGCTCAGCGCGCTCTCGGCGGCCCACGAGGCGGGCGTCCTGCACCGTGACGTCAAGCCGGACAACGTGCTGCTCGGCCGCGGCGACCGGGTCGTGCTCACCGACTTCGGCATCGCCCAGGTCGAGGGGGAGCAGGGCCTGACGGAGACCGGCGGGTTCGTCGGCTCGCCCGAATTCATCGCCCCGGAAAGGGTGTTGGGTCAGCGGCCGGGTCCGGAGTCCGACCTGTGGTCGCTCGGTGTCGTGCTGTACGCGGCGGTCGAGGGCATGTCGCCCTACCGGCGCAGCAACACCCCGGCCACCCTCCAGGCGGTGCTCTCCGCCGAACCCCAGGTGCCCGCCCGTGGTTCCGGCGCGTTCGGCACCCTCGTCATGCAGCTCCTGCGCAAGGACCCCGCCGGCCGGCCGAGCGCCGCCGAGGTCCGGGCGACCCTGGAGCCGGCCGCCAACCCCGCCCCGGTCCCGCTCGCGGCGACCCGGCTGTTCGCGGGCTCCGCACCGGCCGACGGCAACCGCTGGGTGCCGCCCGTCCTCGCGGGCAACCGGAAGGCCCAGTACGGACTCGGCGGCGCAGTGCTCGCGATCGCGGCGGCACTCGTGCTGCTGGTGGCGGACCCGTTCGGCGGGGGCGGCCTGCCGGACGGCTGGCAGGTGCGGCCCGAGAACGAGGTGCTGCACGCGGACGTGACGGTTCCCGACGACTACGCGCGCACCCAGGGCACCAGCGGCGACAACGTCACCTACGACGACCCGAGCGCCGTCTTCCGGATCTACGCCGACCGGCTCGACCCGGCCACCGACAAGGCCAACAACACGATGCCCGCGGATCC
Organism: Streptomyces hundungensis; assembly: GCF_003627815.1. NCBI lineage: Bacteria > Bacillati > Actinomycetota > Actinomycetes > Kitasatosporales > Streptomycetaceae > Streptomyces > Streptomyces hundungensis. The sequence continues at coordinate 3,513,912 of NZ_CP032698.1, read as the reverse complement.
CGCGGTGTGGAAGGCGTACTACGAGAAGGGCGGCCAGAACGGCACCGAGTTCGCCGACGGCAAGGTGACCACCACCACCGTCCAGCACCAGGGCAAGAAGGCTTACGACATCGTCACCGAGTACACCCCCAACTCGGCCGTCTCCGCCCCGCATCCGACCCGCTACCGCTACCACGAGCTGCTCGTGCCCGGGAAGGGAACCGCCTACTGGCGGCTGCGCGTCTCGATGCCGGCCGCGGGCAGGGCGGCCGATGACGGCGAGGCGCTCTTCGACCGGGTCGCGGACGGACTGAAGATCCACGACCTGTAGTCCGGGGCCGCCCCGACGGTCCGAGACGGGTAAATCCGGAGGGTGTCGTCAGTCGTAAGGCGCTGATCAGCGGTTATGTAGCCAGTGATCGCTGGCACGGTTGCCGGGGTGCGAAAAGCCGTTACCGACGGGTACCGAAACTGCTCCGCCGGGCATACCCTCGCCCCATGACGGACTCGCAGGCCTCGCCCACGACCACCCTCACGCCCGCCGGAACCAACCCGGTCGCCCCCGCCCCGGCAGGCGCGCGCACCGCCGCCGACGTGGTCACGGGCCAGCTGGTCGCCCAGCTCACCCGGGGTGTGGCCGGCTCCGGGCGGACCGCCAACCACACCCCGTTCACCGGCGAGAAGCTGGCCGACCTGCCCGAGTCCACGCCCGCGGACGTCGCCGAGGCCTTCGCGCGCGCCCGGACCGCGCAGTGCCAGTGGGCCGCGACGCCGGTCCGCGCCCGCGCCGCCGTGCTGCTCCGCTTCCACGACCTGGTCCTCGCCCGCCAGGCCGAGGTGCTCGACCTGATCCAGTTGGAGACGGGCAAGGCCCGGCTGCACGCCCATGAAGAGGTGCAGGCCGTCGCCGTCGCCGCCCGCCACTACGGGCGCAAGGCCCCGGCCTATCTGAAGCCCCGGCGGCACACGGGAGTCGTGCCGACCCTGACCAAGGTCACCGAGCTGCGCCAGCCGCGCGGGGTGGTCGGGCAGATCGCGCCCTGGAACTACCCCCTCGAACTGTCGGTGGGCGACGCGCTGCCCGCGTTCGTCTCCGGCAACGCCGTCGTGATGAAGCCCGACACCGAGACCGCGCTGACCGCCCTGTGGGCGCGCGACCTGCTGATCGAGGCGGGCCTTCCGGCCGAGGTCTTCCAGGTCGTCCTGGGTGAGGGACCGGTCGTCGGCCCCGAGGTCGTCAAGCACGCCGACTACGTCTCCTTCACCGGCTCGACCCGCACCGGCCGCGAGGTCGCGCAAGGAGCGGCGGCCCGACTGGTGGGCGTCTCCCTGGAGTTGGGCGGCAAGAACGCCATGCTGGTCCTGGCCGACGCCGATGTGGAGAAGGCGGCCGCGGGCGCGGTCCGGGCCTGCTTCTCCTCGGCCGGACAGCTCTGCATATCGATCGAGCGACTGTACGTTCACGAATCGATCGCCGACGCCTTCCTCGATCGATTTGCCGCACGTACGAAGGCGATGCGGCTCGGTCGCTCACTGGCGTACGGAGCGGACATGGGCTCCCTGGTCGGCGAGCGCCAGTTGGAGACCGTCACCCGCCATGTCGAGGAGGCCGTCGCCAAGGGCGCCAAACTCCTCGCGGGCGGCGTCGCCCGCCCCGACATCGGCCCGCTCTTCTACGAGCCCACCATCCTCGAAGGCGTCGAGGCACCCATGGCGGTGTGCACCGAGGAGACCTTCGGACCGGTCGTCTCGGTCTACCGCTTCACGGACGAGGACGCGGTGATCGAGCAGGCCAACGCCACGCCCTACGGCCTCAACTCCTCGGTGTGGACCAGGGATTCGCGCCGCGGCCACGAGGTGGCGGCGAAGCTGAACACCGGCACGGTCAACATCAACGAGGGGTACGCCCCCGCCTACGGCAGTGTCCAGTCGCCGATGGGCGGCATGAAGGACTCGGGGCTCGGCCGACGGCACGGCTCGGAGGGCATCCTCAAGTACACCGAGGCCCAGACCATCGCCCAGCAGCGGCTCATCCCGCTGGCCCCCGCCTTCGGCATGGACGACGAGAAGTACGCGGCCTTCATGACCCGGAGCCTGAAGGCGATGAAGGCCCTGCGCCTGCGCTAGCCCCCGAAGCCGGTCCGCCCAGTCCGCCCCTGCGCACGAGGAGAGCCATGTCCCAGGTACCCCCAGCCCACAACCCGGACGAGGACGGCGCGTACGACTACGACGTCGTCGTGGTCGGCTCGGGCTTCGGCGGCTCGGTGACGGCGCTGCGGCTCACCGAGAAGGGCTACCGCGTCGGCGTCCTGGAGGCGGGCCGCCGCTTCTCGCCGGCCACGCTGCCCAAGAACTCCTGGGACCTCAAGAACTACCTGTGGGCGCCGAAGCTCGGCCTCTACGGCATCCAGCGCATCCATCTGCTCGGCAATGTGATGGTGCTGGGCGGCGCCGGGGTCGGCGGCGGCTCCCTCAACTACGCCAACACCCTCTATGTGCCGCCGCGGCCGTTCTTCGAGGACCCGCAGTGGAAGGACATCACCGACTGGCAGGACGAGCTGGCGCCCTACTACGACCAGGCGCGGCGCATGCTCGGGGTGCGGCTCAACCCGACGATGACGCCGTCCGACGTCCACCTCAAGGCGGCGGCCCAGCGCATGGGGGTCGGCGACACCTTCCATCTGGCGCCGGTCGGCGTCTTCTTCGGCGACGGCCAGGACGGTGACGGCACGGCGAAGGCCAAGCGCGGGATGTCCGTCGACGATCCCTACTTCGGCGGCGCCGGTCCCTCGCGCCGGGCGTGCATCGAGTGCGGCGAGTGCATGACGGGCTGCCGGCACGGCGCGAAGAACACCCTGAACGAGAACTACCTCTACCTCGCCGAGAAGGCGGGCGCGGTCGTCCACCCCATGACGACCGTGGTCTCGGTGACCGGCGACTCGCGCGGCGGCCACGCCGTGGCGACCCTGCCCACCGACGACAAGGACGGCCCGGGCCGGCTCTTCACGGCCCGCCGGGTCGTCATCGCGGCCGGCACCTACGGCACCCAGACCCTGCTGCACCGTATGAAGGCGAGCGGTCAACTCCCTTACATCTCCAAGCGGTTGGGCGAGCTGACCCGTACCAACTCCGAGGCTTTGGTGGGTGCGCAGACCACCAGCCGGCGCTACCGCAAGCGGCACGGCACGCCCAGGGTCGACTTCACCCGGGGTGTCGCCATCACCTCCTCGATCCACCCGGACGAGAACACCCACATCGAGCCGGTCCGCTACGGCAAGGGCTCGAACGCCATGGGCAGCATGTCGATCCTCCAGGTGCCCTACGGCGTCAACCGGGTGCGCAACTGGCTGGGCAACGCGGCCAAGCACCCCCTGCTGCTTGCGCGTTCGATCAGCAACCACCGCTGGTCCGAGCGAACGATCATCGGCCTGGTCATGCAGTCACTCGACAATTCGCTCACCACCCATCTCAAGCCGGACGGCGTCGGCAAGGGGCTGCTCACCGCCGAACAGGGCCACGGCGCACCCAACCCCAAACAGATCCGGGCGGCCACCGAAGGGGCGACGGCGATCGCCGCGGAGATCAACGGCTTCGCGGGCTCGAACGTCGGGGAGCTCATGGGCACCCCGCTCACCGCCCACTTCCTGGGCGGCTGCCCGATCGGCGACTCGGCCGAGACCGGTGTGATCGACCCGTACCACCGGCTGTACGGGCACCCGGGGATCTCGGTCGTGGACGGCGCGGCCGTCTCGGCCAACCTCGGGGTGAACCCCTCCCTGACGATCACCGCGCAGGCCGAGCGCGCGATGTCGCTGTGGCCCAACAAGGGGGAGCGGGACCTCCGCCCGGCGCAGGGCGCGCCCTATGTCCGCCTCGCCCCGATCGAACCCAAGTCCCCGGCGGTCCCCGCGGAGGCGTTCGGCGCCTTGAAGCTGCCGTTCCTCGGTATGCCGACCGTCCCGCCGAAGCAGCAGGACTGACGCCGGGAATCGGAAGCACTGACGCGCGGGAGGACGCGGGTCCGTAGACGACAAGAGGCGCTGCACCCCCCTCCGAGCGCAGCGCCTCCCGCGTGTGCGGAGACCTGGTCGGGTCCCGCCGGCGTGGACAGAACGCGGGCGAACCCGTTGGTTCCACATGCATGACCTGTGACTCCTGTGAAGGGTTGCCCCGTCTTCACGGAATCCTTATGTGATCCACGCCACTCCCGCCGTGCGGCAACCATCGACGATCGCCGCAGGTCGAAAAGCACTGGCGCGGCGTATGCCGCACGTGACATGTCAAGAGGGGCCACACGAAGTGAGCGAGAAGCCGCCGACCCCGAGGGAGTCGTCGGGCGACGACGCGCTGCCGGACGAGATCTGGGAGCAGTTCGTCCGCGACAACGAGCGGGACATCCGCTCCTCCGCCCCCAAGGAACCCTCGGCGCGGGCCCGCATGGTGACCGACCGGCTGCGCAAGGAGCAGGAGGCCGCCGAGTCCGCCGCCCGCGCCCGCGGGGGCAGGCGGCGCCCGGCCGAGCCGGAGGGCTGGCGGACCGGACCGGCCTGGCAGGAGCGGAACGGCCGGGCCGGACGCAGGCGCCGCATGTGGGGCGTGCTCGGCATCCTCGTCGCCGCGGCCGTCCTGCTGGTCGCCCTGAACCCGTCCAGGGCGCTGTCCCTGCTGACCGGCGACGACGGTTCCGAGTCCACGGCCACGGCGCCACTGCCCGCGGAGACCGCGACCCCCACCGCCGCCCCGCCCTCCTTCGACCCCGAACGACCCACCCTGAAGGAGCCGTTCCGCGGCTCGCCCGCCATGCGGTACGCGGACGGCGCCGCCGGCATCGAAGCGCCCGATGCCACCGCTCTCGGCGGCCTCTCCAAGGAGCGCGTGGCCACGGCCCTGGCCGCCACCCGCACCTTTTTGATCGAGTCGAACCTGTCCCCGACGACCCTGCGCGGCGAGCGCCCCGAGGCCGGGCTCGGCCTCATCGACCCGTTGGAGCAGGACGTCGTCGACCGCTTCACGACCGCGCTGGCCAAGCCGGACAAGGAGCACGACCCGCTGACGCTGTTCAGCCGGTTCGACCCCCGCAAGGTCGTGCCCGTCGGGAACGTGGTCAAGACCCGCGGCATGATGACCCTCGCCGAGCGGCCCGGGGGCGGGGCCACCGTGCACGCCGACTACACCTTCGTCTACCCGCTGGTGAAGGCGGCGCCCGGCTCCACGGAGGTGGCCCGCACGATCGTGCGCCGGACCCTCGACGTCGCCGTGCTGAACCCGAAGGTCAACCGGGCCACCGACGGCAAGCTCTGGATCGCCGCGTACGACGTCCAGATCGGCAACACCGTCTGCGACGCGCACGACGGCTATCTGCACCCCGAGTTCGCCGACGAGACCCCCACCGGCCCGCGCCCGAGCGGCTCCGCCAGCGACCCCTACGACCGCAGCCGGCCCCTGAGCGCGAACGGCCAGGAGAACTGCGGCCTGTTGAGCCGCACGTGAACCACTCCGGCCCCGAGCCCCTTGGGGCGGACGTACATGCCCGCAACCCGCTTCACAGCAAAGGGAGTTGACATGGGACTCCGTACCGCGTGGACCGCTGTCGTAGCAGTGTCGGGGGCGCTGCTGCTGACCGCCTGCGGTCCGTCCGCCCCGGCCGCGAAACGGGCCCCGGCCGCCGCCTCGCCCACGCACCCCGTCTTCTCCAAGCGTCTGGACGACCGCCCCTATGCGGCGCTCGGCCAGACCGAGGCGGCGAAGAACGTGACGTTCACCCAGACCGTCACCTTCTCGGCGAAGGAGGGCGACGCGGTCCTGAAGACCAGCGGCAAGCTGGACTTCGCGGCCGGGCGCGCGGACGGTTCGCTCGGGTGGAGCGTGGCGGAGGGGTTCCCGGACGGGGCCGCGAAGGCGCTGGGAACGGTGGACGCCCACCGTCGGCAGGACGGCCGAACGGCGCGCCTGGTGATCGATCCCCAGAACCTCGACTACCGCTCCGCGACGGCGGACTACTGGCTGCGCTACAGCGGAACCACCCCGCTCGCCGCGGACCCGCACGGATACGCGCTCCTCGCCGCCAACGCCCTGCGCGGCAACCAGGCGCCGTTCAGCGGCACGCTGCTCGAAGTCCTCGCGGCCACCGCCGACGTCAAGGACGAGGCGCTGCCGGACGGCGGCCACCGCTACCGGGCCTTCCTGGTCGGGCCGTCCATCAGCGGCTTCCTGGCGGGGACCGTTCCCGCCGGAGGGCTCGCCGGCACTGTCAACAACGTGCGGCACCCCCTCACCATGACCGTGGATCGGGACGGCCGCATCACCTCCGCCGAGACCGACGTCTCGCAGGCCATCGCCAAGGGGGACGACAGCGTGCTCGCCCCCGTGCAGAACCTGCGCATCAAGCTGACCCTCGACGGATACGGCACCTCGGCACCGGGCGCCGTACCGGCCTCGGACAAGGTGCTCCCGGCGACCGGGGCCATCGTCCGGCTCCGCGAGACCAAGCCAGGGGCCTGCGTCGACTTCCATACCGGGATGACCGACACGGCCCTCGTGGTCAAGGCCGACTGCGAACGCCCCCACGACGGCCGCATCCTCGCCCGCCCCGTGCTCCCGGACGGCGGCTACCCCGGCCACGCGGCGGCGCAGAGGCAGGCGGCCAGGGAGTGCCGAGCGGCATACCGTGACGCGCCTTCCGCATGGACCGGAGAAAACGTCGACGAGAAGATGTTCTGGTACACCACACCCGGAGAGGACGACTGGAAGGGCGACGCGCCACCCGCGGCGACCTGCTACGTCCTGTCCCGCTGACAGAGTTCCCGCGGGCAGACATCCCGCTGACAGATATCTCGCGGACTGACGAAAGGACCCCGGTCGCCCCGCTCGGTGGGACCGGGACGCCCCGCGGGGGGAAACCGTTCGGCCCGACGCGGCCGGCCCCGGGCGTCCCCGGAACCGACCGCCTTTAAGGGGTGACCGGGCTGCTGTCCCCTGCCGTCCGGTCACGCACACCGGGACGAGGTCCCACGACGCACTTGCGGTGCGTCACACGCCCCAGTGGAGCCACGCGTGGATTCTTCGGGCCCGCCCCTGGCTGGCACGGACACCCCACCAACGAAGCCGGGCCCGGAGCGGTCACGGCGCCGTACGGGTGAGGAGCGCCCGAACTCAGATGCGGCCCCGGCACAGCTCCAGGACCTTCATCGCGAGCCCGGTGCCGGGCTTGCCGAGCGCGTCGCTGAAGTGGGCCAGGACCTCCATCTCGCGGTTCAGGTTCACCCGGCGGCCGCCGGAGGCGATGCGGGACTCCTGGATGACGGCGGAGACGGCCATGCGTTCCTGGATGAGGCCGATGATGCGGTCGTCGAGCGCGTCGATGCGCTCGCGCGCTCCGGTGATCACCGCCGCCGCCTCGTCGGTGCGGGCGCCGGTCTTCTCGGTGACGGTCGTGCTCATGGCGGGCTCCTCGGGAGAGTGGGGCGCCCCGGACCGGCAAGGCCGGAAACGACTGAGCGCCCCGGGCCTTGTCGGCCCGGGGCGCTCAGTGGAAGTCGTCTGCTAGTGGCTCACAGCACAACCGACGTACCCACGGCGCCCGGCGGGCCGGGTGCCATAGGTAAAGACGAAGGTCTGGTGCGTGAGCATGGCGCCAGTATGGACCGACGCCCCAGGGGCGGGCCAATCCGGGTTCGGATGGTGAGACGAACCCCGGACCGCGCGCCCCGGTAGAATCGACAATACCGACCCCCTCCACCACCGCCGGAAGGCCGCCTCCCGTGCCAGCAGCACCCTCCGCAGCCGCGCCCGACAACAACCCGGACGTCGTCCTGGTTGTCGACTTCGGCGCGCAGTACGCCCAGCTCATCGCCCGCCGCGTCCGCGAGGCCCGGGTCTACAGCGAGATCGTCCCGAGCAGCATGCCCGTGGCCGAGATGCTGGCCAAGAACCCCAAGGCGATCATCCTTTCCGGCGGCCCGTCCTCCGTGTACGCCGAGGGCGCCCCGCGCCTGGACCGCGCGATCTTCGAGGCCGGGGTGCCCGTCTTCGGCATGTGCTACGGCTTCCAGCTGATGGCGACGACGCTCGGCGGCACGGTCGACGACAACGGGGCCCGCGAGTACGGCCGCACCCCGCTGACCGTCTCCAAGCTCGGCTCCACCCTCTTCGAGGGCACCCCGGCCGAGCAGTCGGTGTGGATGTCGCACGGCGACGCCTGCTCCGCCGCCCCCGAGGGCTTCACGGTGACGGCCTCCACCGACGTCGTCCCCGTCGCCGCCTTCGAGAACGACGAGAAGAAGCTGTACGGCGTCCAGTACCACCCCGAGGTGCTGCACTCCACGCACGGCCAGCAGATCCTGGAGCACTTCCTGTACCGCGGCGCGGGCATCGAGCCCACGTGGACGACGCACAACGTGGTCGAGGAGCAGGTCGCCCTCATCCGTGAGCAGGTCGGCACCAAGCGCGCGATCTGCGGCCTGTCCGGCGGCGTCGACTCCGCGGTCGCCGCGGCCCTCGTACAGAAGGCCATCGGCTCCCAGCTGACCTGCGTGTACGTCGACCACGGCCTGATGCGCAAGGGCGAGACCGAGCAGGTCGAGAAGGACTTCGTGGCCGCCACCGGCGTCCAGCTGAAGGTCGTCGACGCGCAGGAGCGATTCCTCACCGCCCTCGCCGGCGTCTCCGACCCGGAGACCAAGCGGAAGATCATCGGCCGCGAGTTCATCCGCGTCTTCGAGCAGGCCCAGCTGGAGATCCTCCAGGAGGACGGCCCCGAGGTCGCCTTCCTCGTCCAGGGCACCCTGTACCCGGACGTCGTCGAGTCCGGCGGCGGCACCGGCACCGCCAACATCAAGTCCCACCACAACGTGGGCGGTCTGCCCGACGACATCGAGTTCGAGCTCGTCGAGCCGCTGCGCAAGCTGTTCAAGGACGAGGTCCGCATGGTCGGCCAGGAGCTCGGCCTGCCCGACGAGATCGTCCAGCGCCAGCCCTTCCCCGGCCCCGGCCTCGGCATCCGCATCGTCGGCGAGGTCACCAAGGACCGTCTCGACCTGCTGCGCGAGGCCGACGCGATCGCCCGCGAGGAGCTGACCGCGGCCGGGCTCGACCGCGAGATCTGGCAGTGCCCCGTCGTGCTGCTCGCCGATGTGCGCTCGGTGGGCGTCCAGGGCGACGGCCGCACCTACGGCCACCCGATCGTGCTGCGCCCGGTCTCCTCCGAGGACGCCATGACGGCGGACTGGACGCGGATGCCGTACGACGTGCTCGCGAAGATCTCCACCCGCATCACCAACGAGGTCGCCGACGTCAACCGCGTCGTCCTCGACGTGACGAGCAAGCCGCCGGGCACCATCGAGTGGGAGTAGTCCCCACCCGCCCGCAGCGCTCGACGGCGCCGTCCCCGCACCCGGGGGGCGGCGCCGTCGCCGTTGTCACCGGGGGCCGCACGACTCTGTTCACCTGCGGGAACGCGCGGTAGCTTCCGGCCATGACTGAGATGCCCGAGCCGATACCGGTGGACCAGCTGCGGTTCGATCTGCCGCCCGTGCACGACGACCCCGCCGAGGAGCGGCAGCACCGCAAGGAGCGGCTGGCCGGCGCGCTGCGCCTCTTCGCCCGGTTCGGCTTCGAGGAGGGGGTGTCGGGCCATGTCACCGCGCGCGACCCGGAGTTGCCCGACTGCTACTGGGTGAACCCGTTCGGGGTGCCGTTCGCGCACGTCACCGCGGGCGAGCTGATCCTGGTCAACGGCGAAGGACAGGTCGTGCGGGGCGGCCACCACGTCAACCAGGCCGCGTTCACCGTGCACGCGGCTGTGCACCGGGCCCGCCCCGACGCGGTGGCCGTGGTCCATACCCACTCCACGTACGGGCGGGCGCTCGCGGCCCTCGGCGAGTTCGTCGAGCCGTACACCCAGGAGGCGTGCGCCTTCTTCGAGGACCACGCGGTGTACGACGCCTACACCGGGGTGATCGTCGACGCCGAGGAGGGCCGGCGGATCGCGGCGGCGCTCGGCTCCTGCAAGGCGGTCGTGCTGCGCAACCACGGGCTGCTCACGGTGGGGGACTCGGTGGACGCGGCCGCCTGGTGGTTCCTCTCGATGGAGCGGTGCGCCGAGGTGCAGCTCGCGGCGCGGGCGGCGGGCAAGCCCGTGCTCATCGACCGGCGGGACGCGGTGGCGACCCGGGACCAGCTCGGCAGTGATCTAGTCGCGTGGATCAACTACCAGCCGCTGTGGCGCCGGATCAGCCGCGCGGAGCCCGAACTTCTGTCGTAGTACGTCAATTTGATGGTGCGTCAATCACCCCCGGGGCCGGGCCGCACCGACCGCCGGGCGGTTTCGGTGCGCGACAATTCCCTGACGGTTCAAGGGACATGACGCAAGGACGGAGTTCCCGTGGCGGTGCAGGAGGCTCGGCAATGCGGAGGTGACTGCGCGCACGGTGCGCGCGACGATCACCGGCGCGCGGTGGCGGCGTTCCTCGCCAAGCGGGACGGTCTCGCCGCGGGCGAGGGGCTGCCCGTCGCCCTGGCCCACTCCGCGGGAGCCTCGCGCCAGTGGGTCTCCGACGAGCTGACCGAGTCCGCGCGGATGGTCGCCGAACGCTGTCGCGAGGCGGGCCTCGCCCGTCCCGAACGCGTCTGGCGGGCCACCCTGGTGACGCTCTGGGGCGGGGTGTTCGCGCTCTCGCTCGCCGAGGCCGCCACCGCCATCGGCACCGGGTGGACGCCCGCCCGCACCGCCGGGCTGCTGTCCGCGCTCGTCGTGGCGGCCCTGCTGACGGCGACGGCCCACCGCCACCGCGCGCACGGCGGGGTCCTCGCACCGGTGCTCGGCGAGGACAACCGGCTCTCCACCTCGCGCGCCGTCGCGGCGACCTGGGTCCTGTTCGCGGCCTTCGCCGCCCTGTTCCTGGCCCTGCGGCTCGCCGCCGCCTCCGGCCACACCGAGCGCGAGACGATCCTGCGCGGCCTCGAACTGACGCGGTGCGCGGGCCTGTTGACGGCTGTCTTCCTCACCTCGACGATCGCGGTGACGGTCCGCCGCGTGGTGACGGTACGCATCCACGGCCAGCGGTTGCAGAAGCTGCGGGCCGACCGGCCGCGCGGCGCCGACCTCCTGACCGACGACGCGGGCCGGGGCAGCTTCGCGGACGCCCAGTACGTGGTGGTGACGCTGGTCGCGGTCCTCTTCGCGGCGGTGCGCCTGACCCGCCATCCCGAGCAACTCCCCGATCTGCCCTGGGGGTTGGCGGCCCTGGTCCTCGTCTCCACCGTGACGTACTTCGCGGGCAAACACGCGGAGGGCTGCCGTCCGGTGGTGCTCTCCGTCGTACGGGCGCGGGAGGCGGGGGACCTGGACGCGCCGATCCGTACCGGGGACGACATCGAGATCCGCGGCGCGGGGTTCGTGCCGCCGGGCGCGGGCACCCCCGACTGCCTGGCCCGCGTGGTGGTGCGGATCGGCGCGGTGTACGTCCACGTCCCGCTGGTCCCGGTCCCGGGCGGCTTCGCGAACCCCACGGACGGGGTCCTGACGGTGCCGGTGCCGGTGGACGTGGAGGCCGGGCGGGTGGAGATCCGGGTGGTGACGGCGGCGGGCGTGGAGACCAACGGCGTCCTGGTGGAGGTCGCCGACTGAAGGGGGCGCCCGCCACCCGGGTCGGATTGAGACACGCGTTCCCCTCATCCGTATCGTCTGGTGACAGGCCCATCGGATGGAGGCGGGATCAGCCATGGCACATGGACATGCGACCGGAGTGCGGGGCGGGGTGGACCACCGAGGTGGCCTGCGGGCCACGGCCCGCGCCTACGCGCTGGTGCCGCTGCGGATCTTCCTCGGCGTGACCTTCGTCTACGCGGGCCTGGACAAGCTCACGGACAGCGCGTTCTTCCACGCCTCCGGAGCCGGATCCATCGGCGAGCTGATGCACGGCGTGCGGGACAGCGCCGCGATCCCCGCCCTCGTCGACCTCGCCCTCAAGAGCCCCTCGGGATTCGGGTACGCCATCGCGTTCGGCGAGCTGGCCGTCGGCCTCGCCACGCTGCTCGGCCTGTTCGGACGCCTCGCGGCCCTGGGCGGAGCGCTGATCTCGCTCTCCCTGTGGCTCACGGTGAGCTGGACGACCACCCCGTACTACTACGGCAACGACCTGGCCTATTTGATGGCCTGGCTCCCGCTCGTGCTCGCCGGCACACCGCTGCTCTCCGCGGACGCGCTCCTGGTCCGGCGGCGCCGTCTGCGCACCCCGTAGTCGATCCAGCTCACCAGCGAGGCCACCCCGAGACCGCCGCAGATCAGCGGGATCACCACCAAGGAGGGTGTGTCCCAGCGCCCGGCCGCGTCCCCCGCGAACAGGACGGCCGTCGCCGCGAGGGCGAGCCCGGCGACGAGCCGGCCCGGACGGAACTCATGACGCGGCACGGTCCACCTCCGCCTGGCCGACGCCGACCGTGAGCCGCAGATCGAGCGTGCCGGCCGGTTCGGCGCCCACCGGTGGCGCGAGCGTCGCGGTCCGTTTCTGGTCCGGTGAGACCCGGATGTCGTCCGGTTTCTCGCCCGGCAGCTGGATGTCGCCGAGGCCCATGTCGAAACTCACCCGCACGGTCACGTCCTTCGGTACGACGACCTTGGCGCGGCCCGCGCCGACCTCCGCGCGGGTCGTCAGGGTCTGGCCCGGCGGCACGGCGACCCGGCTCAGGTCGAGGGTGGCGACGCCCGTGCCCAGGTCGTAGCCGGGCCGCACCTCCGCGATCGAGGCGGGCGTCCAACTGGTGCGCTGCCAATGGGAGTCGATGGTCTTGGGCAGCGCGGCCGAGCCCGCAAGGAGCGCCGCGGTGAGCACCGCGAGGAAGAGCGTGCCGAAGCCCGTACGCCCCCGGAGCGAGCTCACCATCAGGCCGAGCCCGAACACCGCGAGCGCCGCCGCGAACCCGATCTCCAGGCCGGTGCCGAGCGGCCGGTGGTCCCAGCCGTCGCCGAGCCCGGCGGCGAAGGCGAGCAGCGCCAGGAGGAAGAGGAGGCCGCCGAGGGAGCGCGGGCCCCGGCTCTCGCGCACCGCGACCTTCGCGGCCTTGCGCGACGCCCTGTCGGTGGGCGGCGCCTCCGCGTCGGCCGGCCCCCACAGATAGCCGGTGGCGACCGGCCCGGTGGTGCCGTCCTTGACGATCGGGTCCCGCCACCACGACGGCGGGGACGGCGCGGGCGGCGCCTTCGTCTCCGGCGGCGCGTCCGCGACGGCCTGGGCCGCGACCGGATCGAGCGGGGCGTCCAGCGGAGTGGTGGAGCGGCGCAGCGACCACACGGCGGCGCCCCCGAGCAGCAGGGCGAGCAGCACCGCGAACGTCATCACCGGCCCGTTCTTCAACATGGTGAGGAAGATCCCGCACCCGGCCAGCGCCATCAGGACGGCCACCAGGGCCGCGCCCTCGACGCGGCCCGTGAGCAGCCGGCGTGCCTCGTTCTCGTCCTCGTCCTCCAGCGGAAGCAGCAGCCAGGCGAACCCGTAGAAGACCAGGCCGAGGCCGCCGGTCACGGAGAGCACGCCGAGGGTGATCCGGAAGATCACCGGGTCGACGTCGCAGTACCGCCCGAGGCCTCCGCAGACCCCGCCGATGACCTTGTTGCGGGCGCTGCGGCGCAGCCGCGGGGCCTCGGGGGCCGGATCGGGCGCGGGGTCGGGCGGTGCGAGGGGCGTATCGGCAGGCGTACTCATACGTCCACCTGTACGTCCACCTGGGTCGGCGTGCTCATACGTCCATGGTGACGGGCCCATGCGGCACACGGCACCCGTCCCGACCCTGGCCTCACCCTGATTTCGTCCCCGAGGGGGCGCGAGCGGCCACTTTTCGGGGGAGGGCGGCGGCCACCCGGACGCGAGCGGGGCGCCTCGCGCGGGGGAGGCCCTCTCCCTCCTGCGAGGGGGGCCGCCTCAGGGAAGCCTGGGGGCCAACCCTGATGCCCGGGGTCGGGCGCACGTGTGACGATCGGTGCATGCCAGTCGTCTCCCCCCGCCTGTCGTCGCCCGAGGCCGACGAAGCGCCGGTCCGCAAGCTGTACCGCTCCGCCGAGGGGCGGCTGCTCGGCGGGGTCGCGCGCGGGCTCGCCGGACACCTCGGGCTGCCGGTGGTGTGGGTGCGGGTGGTCTTCCTGGGGCTGCTCTCGATCAACGGCCTGGGGGCGCTGCTCTACGCGGTGTTCTGGTTCTTCGTGCCGCTGGGGCTCGGCGGCACGACCGGGCAGCGCTCCGCGTTCGAGCTCAGCCCGGACGGCCGGCGCAGGCTGCGCAAGCCCGACAAGGGGCAGGTCGTCGCGTTGATCGCGCTGCTCTTCGGCGCCGCCATCTTCGCCTCCAAGGTGGATGTCGGCGGCTGGGCCAACCCGTACATCTTCCCCAGCGTCCTGATCGGCGTCGGTGTCGTCCTGGTGTGGCGCCAGGCCGACAACACCCGCCGGGCCCGCTGGACCGAGGGGGCCCGCCGCAGCCGGTGGCTCCCGGTGGCCCGGGGTCTGGCCGGGGTCGCCCTGGTCGGCACCGGCCTCACCGGCTTCGTGGTGGTCAACGGCTCCGCCGCCCAGCTCGGCAACGTCCTGACGGCGGCGATCGCGGTGCTGGCCGGCATAGCCCTGCTCGCCGGGCCCTACCTGGTGCGCATGACGCAGGACCTCTCCGAGGAACGCCTGATGCGCATCCGGGCCCAGGAGCGCGCCGAAGTCGCCGCCCACGTACACGACTCGGTGCTGCACACCCTGACCCTGATCCAGCGCAACGCGGAGAGCGCAGGCGAGGTGCGGCGCCTCGCGCGCGCCCAGGAGCGCGAACTGCGCGCCTGGCTCTACAAACCGGAGGGCACGGGAAGAGAAGAGGAACCCGAGACGCTCGCCGAGGCCGTGAAGAAGGCGGCGGCCGAGGTCGAGGACAAGCACGGCGTCCCTCTGGAGGTGGTCGTCGTCGGCGACTGCCCGCTGGACGACGGCCTGTCCGCACAGATGCAGGCCGCACGCGAGGCAATGGTGAACGCGGCCAAGTACGGTGGCGAGGGCGGCGCCGTCCAGGTGTACGCCGAGGTCGAGGGCCGCACGGTCTTCGTCTCCGTACGGGACCGGGGCCCCGGCTTCGATCCGGACGCGGTGCCCGCCGACCGGATGGGCGTACGAGAATCAATCATCGGCCGGATGCAGCGCAACGGCGGTACGGCCAGGCTGCGTTCGGTGCCCGGTGGGGGCACGGAGGTCGAGCTGGAGATGGAGAGGGCACAGGGATGACCGAGGAAACGACCGACCGCCACGTGAGGGTGGTCCTCGTCGACGACCACCGGATGTTCCGCACCGGAGTCCAGGCGGAGATCGGCCGGACCGAGACCACCGGAGTCGAGGTGGTCGGCGAGGCCGCCGACGTGGACCAGGCGATCACGGTCATCACCGCGACCCGCCCCGAGGTGGTGCTGCTCGACGTCCATCTGCCCGGAGGCGGCGGCGTCGAGGTGCTGCGCCGCTCGGCGGCGATGATGGGCGACGCCGAGAACCCGGTGCGTTTCCTCGCGCTCTCCGTCTCGGACGCCGCGGAGGACGTGATCGGGGTGATCCGCGGGGGCGCCCGCGGCTATGTCACCAAGACGATCACCGGCACCGACCTGGTCGACTCGATCTTCCGGGTGCAGGACGGCGACGCGGTGTTCTCGCCGCGCCTCGCGGGCTTCGTCCTGGACGCGTTCGCCTCCACCGACGCGCCGCCGGTCGACGAGGACATGGACCGCCTCACCCAGCGCGAGCGCGAGGTGCTGCGGCTCATCGCCCGGGGCTATGCCTACAAGGAGATCGCCAAGCAACTGTTCATCTCCGTCAAGACGGTCGAGTCCCATGTCTCGGCGGTGCTGCGCAAGCTCCAGCTGTCCAACCGCCATGAGCTGACCCGCTGGGCGACGGCCCGGCGGCTCGTCTGAGGCCCGCGCCGGTTGGGGTCGGCGCCGGGCGCGACAGGGTGAGAAGTAAAGGCCACAGCCCGTCTTCCTTTGGTAAAACGATGGCAAAGCGGGCAACTCGTCCCCGAGGCCGGCCCTCTTCCGTGGCGTGATGAGCCTGACCGGTACCCCCTTGCTCGTGATCGCGATCCTCGCGGCCGCGGCTGCCCTGTTGTTGCCGCTCGTCCTGTGGACCAGGATCGGCGGGCCGGCGTTCGTACGCGGGCTCTCGCGGCTCCTCATGCTCGGCTTCGCCCAGGTCACCGCGATCCTCGTGGTCTTCCTCCTGGTCAACAACGCCAACGGCCTGTACGACACCTGGGGTGACCTGCTGGGCGGCGGCGACCACGTCAACGCTGCCCCCGACCTCGGTCCCGACGGCACCGGCGGCAGGAACGCGGCGTCCGAGCCCAAGGTGAAGCAGCAGTTCGAGCCGTACACCAACAAGGTCGGCAAGGGCGTCGTGAAGACCGTGCTCAAGGGGCAGGTCTCGGGGGTGGAGGGCGATGTCGCCGTCTGGCTGCCGCCGCAGTACGACGACCCGGAGTACCGGGACAAGACCTTCCCCGTGGTCGAGCTGCTGCCCGGCTACCCGGGGTCGATAGGCGCCTGGTTCGGCACGCTGAAGGCGCAGGAGCAGCTCACGCCGATGATGGAGCGGGGCGAGGTCGCGCCGTTCATCCTGGTCTCGCCGCGCACCACCCTGCTGGGCGGCAAGGACACGGGCTGCGCGAACGTGCCCGGTGTCGTCAACGCGGACACCTGGCTGAGCGTGGACGTCCGCAAGATGGTCACCGACAACTTCCGGGCCGCCACCGGCGCCGACGGCTGGGCCGTCGCCGGATACTCCGCGGGTGCCCACTGCGCGGCCAAGCTCGCCATCGAGCACCCCGACCGCTACCGGGCCGGCGTCGACCTGTCGGGCTACAACGACCCGGCCGCCGAGAAGGACTCGATCACCGCGAAGGACCCGAAGCTGCGCCAGGAGTCCAACCCCCTGTGGATCCTCAAGCACGCCAAGACCCCGCCGCACATCTCGCTGTACGTCTCCGGTGAACGCACCGACGGCTACAACGACGGGCTCGCCCTGAAGGCCGCCGCCAAGCCGCCCACCGCGGTGACGGTGGTCAAGCTCAACGGCGGCGGCCACGCGAGCGCGGTGTGGAAGTCCCAGGTCCCGGAGGTCTTCCGCTGGCTGACCAGGGAAATGGGCGCGGGGGCCAAGGCGGCGGACAAGCAAGGAGTCTGACGCTCCGTCACCTACTCGGTGAACCGCGGGCGGCGGGTCGCCGCGGCCCGCGGTGCCGCGAGCCGGGCGGGGCTCGGGCGCGGCTCGGGTGGGGCTCAGGCGGGCCGGGCGGCGCCCGCGAACGGCATCTGGTCGATCGGCGCGATCCGCACCGGCGCTCCCGGGTGCGGCGCGTGGATCATCTGGCCACCGCCGATGTAGAGCCCGACATGGCTGATCCCGGAGTAGAAGAACACCAGGTCGCCGGGGGCGAGTTGGGAACGCGCGACACGGCTTCCCACGTTGATCTGGGTGTACGTGGTGCGCGGCAACTGCACCCCGGCCGAGCGCCAGGCGGCCTGGGTCAGGCCGGAGCAGTCGAAGGACGAGGGGCCCGTCGCGCCCCAGACGTAGGGCTTGCCCAGTGCGCTGTAGGCGAAGGCGACGGCCGCCGCGGCGCGGGATCCGGGGACGGCCACGGGCGGTGTGCGCGGGGCCTCGGCGGAGCGCGTAACCCGTGGGCTGTCGGCGGGGGCCGCCCCGGCCGTCTCCGCCTTCTCGTAGGACACCCGGTCGGCCGCGGTCAGTTGGGCCAGCAGGGCCTCGGCCGCAGTGATCTTCGACTGGATGTCGCTCTTCTGCCGGCGCAGCGTGGACTGCTGGCCGCGCAGCTGGGCGAGCTTCCCCTCGGCCCGGGCGTGCAGCCGGTCGAGCTCGGCGAGCTGTTTGCGTACCCCCGCGACCGTGGTCGCCGTCCGGTCCCCGGCGCGCTCGGCGAACGCGGCGTCGTCCAGATACCGCTTGGGGTCGGACGACAGGATCAACTGGAGTTCGGGGGCGACGCCACCACTGCGGTACTGGGCGGCCGCCAGCGAACCCAGCGCATTGCGCGCGGAGTTGAGCCGCTCGGTCCTGCGGGCGGCCTCGTCGCGCAGCTCGCCCAGCGAGCGCTCGGTCGCGTCCGCCTTCTCCTTGGTCCCGTCGTACGCCTCCGTCGCCACCTCCGCGTCGTGGTAGAGCTGGTCGACCTTGGCCTTGACCTGGGCCGGGGTGAGTTTCGGCTCGGCGTGCCCGGAACCCTCGAAGAGGGTGGCAGTGGCCGCGGACGCCAGCGCGAGCGTCGCGGCGGTGCGGGCGGCGGGGCCGCCCAGCGGATGCTGCTTGGGCTTTCGGTGCGCAGCCACGAGGGCCTTCACGTCCTTCCGTACGGCAGTGCTTCCGCGCTGCGGCTCCTGGTGGAGGAGCCGTTCCGGCGACGGACCGCACGGGGGAGCGGCCCGCCGCCGGACCTTTCGGCGGGGCGACCGACAGCCGTCCGGTGGAGCGGCGGCGGTGGGGAGTCGGTCACCTGGAGGAGGACGCTAAACCTGGGCGACACGGCTGGGCGACGTAATGACGAAAAGTGCCGCTTTCCGGCGTCCTGGTGACCGACTTCGACCGAACCCCGGACGATGGCCCCCGCGGTCCGCGCCTGCTGTGACCGAAGTGCCGGTTGGGCCCCACCCGCCGCACGGCGCCTGCTAAGCGGGAATTAGGCTCCCGCCCATGGACGTACTCATCAATGTCTTCGTCGGCCTGCACATCATCGGCATCGCTTCGCTGCTCGGCGGATTCCTGACGCAGATGAAGGCGATGAGCGCGGGCACCGCCCGCTTCGTCCCCGCGATGCTGCACGGCGCCCTGACCATGCTCGTCACCGGCGTCGCGCTGGTCGGCCTCAACCAGGCCGACGACATGAGCGTCAACACCCTCAAGATCGGCGTGAAGCTCGCGGTCCTGATCGTGATCCTCGGCCTGGTCTATGTGAAGCGCGACGACGAGAAGATCCACAAGGGCGTGTTCGGGGCGGTCGGCGGCCTCACCGTCGTGAACATCTTCATCGCGCTGCTGTGGCACTGAGCCGGCGCCGCGGTTCTAGCCGGGTCTGACCGACCCGTAGATCGGCATGTAGTAGATCGACTCCTCGCGGACGTACGCCCCGGAGTGCGGCGCGTGGATCATCATGCCGTTGCCGATGTACATGCCGACATGGCTGATGTCGTCATAGAAGAAGACCAGGTCACCGGGTTCGAGATCGGCGGTCGCGACCCGGGATCCCGTCTTCACCTGGTCCCAGGTGGTGCGGGGGAGGTCCACTCCGGCGGCCTTCCACGCGGCCTGCGTCAGGCCCGAGCAGTCGTACGAGGCCGGGCCGGTCGCGCCCCACACATACGGCTTGCCCAGCTGGGCCCGCGCGAAGGCGAGCGCCTCCGCCGCCTTGGACGTCGGGGCCGGCGGCGTGGACGGGGCCGGCGGCGTGGACGGCGCCGAGGGTGCGTGGCCGGCCGGCGGGGCGGGCTTCGGGTGTGCGGCGGCCGCCTGCCGTGCGGCGGCCTCCTGGCGCGCGGCCAGCTCGGCCGCCCTGCGCTTCGCGTCGTCCTGCTTCTTCTGCTCCAGCGCCGCGAGCCGCGCCTTCTCCTGCGCGGTCAGCGTGGACAACAGCGTGCGCGCCGCCGTCAGCTTTGCCTGCACCTCCTGCTTGCCCGCGCGCAGCGTCTGCTGCGACGTGGTCAGCGCGGCCAGGCCGCGGCTCGCCTCGGCGCGCTTCTTCGCGCCGGCCGCGCGCTCCGCCTCGAACGTGGTGAGGGTCCGCTGCTGCTCGTCGGAGAGGCGGCCCATGAGCCGGCGCTGGTCGAAGAAGGCCTGCGGGTCGTGGGAGAACAGCAGCGTCATCGTGGGGGAGACCCCGCCGTCGCGGTACTGGGCCGCGGCATAGCCGCCGATGATCCGCCGGGTCTCGTTCAGCTTCGCGGTGCCGGCCGCCACCTGGTCGAGCAGCCCGTCCACCGTGGCCCGCTGCGTCGCCGTGGCCTCCTTGGCCTCGTCGTACTTCTGCGTCGCCAGATCCGCCTGCCGGTAGAGGTCGTCGACCTTCTTCTGCACCTCTTCGATGCTCGGCCGCTGCCCCGGCACGACGGGCGCGGCGTCCGCGCCCTGCGCGAACAGACCCACCGACGCGAGCGCCGCCGTCGTCACGCCCACGGCAGGGCCGGACGAGGTCATTCGGGTGCGCGGCTTGCGGTGTGAGGGCAAGGCCGACACCTCCTTCCGGATCGTTCCGGACGGGGGCGTTCCCCGGCTGCTGCGGCACGCTAGCCAACTCCCGTGCCCCCTGGGAAGGTTGATGTCCGACAGGCCCGATACATTCCCGTGACCTTCACGGTGGGTAGTCGCCGCCGATCTCTCCGAAGGCGGGGGCGGAGTGTCAGAGGGGCGGCCTAGACTCGGGAGACGATGAGCAGCCTCTTTGACGACAGCTTCCTGGCGGACCTCCAGCCCTCAGAGGAGGAGCACCCGCCGCCCCCCGAGGAGCCGCACGCACCCGAAGCGGTGCCGGACGACCTGTTCGGGGGCCGCTTCGACGCGCCCGTGGACCGCGACGCGCACTACCGCGGCGGCGCCCCGCGCCCGGCGATCGACGCGGCCGCCCTCCTGGAGGGGCTGAACGAACAGCAGCGCGCCGCCGTCGTGCACGCGGGTTCGCCGCTGCTCATCGTGGCCGGCGCCGGCTCCGGCAAGACCCGGGTGCTCACCCACCGCATCGCCCACCTGCTGGCGACCCGTGGCGTGCACCCCGGCCAGATCCTCGCGATCACCTTCACCAACAAGGCCGCGGGCGAGATGAAGGAGCGCGTGGAGCAGCTGGTGGGCCCGCGCGCCAACGCGATGTGGGTCATGACCTTCCACAGCGCCTGTGTGCGGATCCTGCGCCGCGAATCGAAGAAGCTCGGCTTCACCTCGTCGTTCTCGATCTACGACGCGGCCGACTCCAAGCGCCTGATGGCGCTGGTCTGCCGCGATCTGGAACTGGACCCGAAGAAGTTCCCGCCGAAGGCCTTCAGCGCCAAGGTCTCCAACCTGAAGAACGAGCTGATCGACGAGGAGACCTTCGCCGGACAGGCGGCTGGGGGCACCTCCCAGGCTTTCGGCTCTGGGGGAGGCTTCGAGAAGACGCTCGCCCAGGCCTACACGATGTACCAGGCGAGGCTGCGCGAGGCCAACGCGCTGGACTTCGACGACATCATCATGACCACGGTCCACCTGCTCCAGGCCTTCCCGGACGTGGCCGAGCACTACCGGCTGCGCTTCCGGCACGTCCTGGTGGACGAGTACCAGGACACCAACCACGCCCAGTACACGCTGGTCCGGGAGCTCGTGGGCCCCTCAGGCGAGGCGCAGGCCCCCGCCGAGCTGTGCGTGGTGGGCGACGCCGACCAGTCGATCTACGCTTTCCGCGGTGCGACGATCCGCAACATCCTCCAGTTCGAGGAGGACTATCCGAACGCGACGACGATCCTCCTGGAGCAGAACTACCGCTCCACCCAGACGATCCTGTCCGCCGCGAACGCGGTGATCGAGCGCAACGCGAGCCGCCGCCCCAAGAACCTGTGGACGGACGCCGGGCCGGGCGCGCAGATCACCGGCTACGTCGCCGACACCGAGCACGACGAGGCGCAGTTCATCGCCGACGAGATCGACCGGCTCACCGACCGGGGCGACGCCAAGGCGGGCGACGTCGCCGTCTTCTACCGCACCAACGCCCAGTCCCGCGTCTTCGAAGAGATCTTCATCCGGGTCGGCCTGCCCTACAAGGTCGTCGGCGGCGTCCGCTTCTACGAGCGCAAGGAGGTCAGGGACGTCCTGGCCTATCTGCGCGTGCTGTCGAACGGCGAGGACACCGTCCCGCTGCGCCGCATCCTCAACGTCCCCAAGCGCGGCATCGGCGAGCGCGCCGAAGCCATGATCGACGCCCTGTCGCTGCGCGAGAAGATCACCTTCCCGCAGGCCCTGCGCCGCGTCGACGAGGCGTACGGCATGGCGGCCCGCTCGGCCAACGCCGTCAAGCGCTTCAACGCGCTGATGGAGGAGCTCCGTACGATCGTCGACTCCGGCGCCGGACCCGCCGTCGTCCTCGAAGCCGTCCTCGAACGGACCGGATATCTGGCCGAGTTGCAGGCCTCCACCGACCCGCAGGACGAGACGCGCATCGAGAACCTCCAGGAACTCGCGGCCGTGGCCCTGGAGTTCGAGCAGGAGCGCAGCGAGGCCGACGGCGTGGAGGGGGCGGGCACGCTCGCCGAGTTCCTGGAGAAGGTCGCCCTGGTCGCCGACTCCGACCAGATCCCCGACGAGGAGGAGGACGGCTCGGGAGTCATCACCCTGATGACGCTCCACACCGCCAAGGGCCTCGAATTCCCCGTGGTGTTCCTCACCGGCATGGAGGACGGCGTCTTCCCGCACATGCGCGCGCTCGGCCAGCCCAAGGAGCTGGAGGAGGAGCGCCGGCTCGCCTATGTCGGCATCACCCGCGCCCGCGAGCGGCTCTATCTGACCCGCTCCTCGATGCGCAGCGCCTGGGGCCAGCCCTCGTACAACCCGGCCTCGCGCTTCCTGGAGGAGATCCCGGTCAAGCACCTGGAGTGGAAGCGGACGGGACCGATGGCCGCCCCGGCGGGCCCGGTCTCCGGCAAGTCGCTCGGCGGCGGGATCGGCAATTCGCTGTCGTCGTCGCGCTCCAAGGCGGGCGCCTCGGGCTTCGCGACGCGGCGCGGCAACGAGAAGCCGGTCGTCTCCCTCGTGGTCGGCGACCGCGTCACCCACGACCAGTTCGGCCTGGGCACCGTGATGTCGGTGACCGGATCGGGCTCGGAGGCCCAGGCCACCATCGACTTCGGCGATGAGCGCCCGAAGAAGCTGCTGCTGCGGTACGCGCCGGTGGAGAAGCTCTGAGCGAGCCGCCGGGCCGGACGGGCCCGGGCCCGTGACCGCACAGCGGCCACGGGCTTCGGGGTCGTCGGCCTTCGGCTTACGTCGGATCCAGGCCGTGGCTGCGCAGCCACGGCAACGGGTCGATCGACGAGCCGCCGCCCGGGCGCACCTCGAAGTGGAGGTGCGGACCGGTGGAGTTGCCGGAGTTCCCGGAGTACGCGATGACGTCGCCGGCCTTCACCGGACCCGAGCGGATCTTGGTGCTGGACAGATGGCAGTACCAGGTCTCGGTGCCGTCGGCGCCGGTCACTATGGCCATGTTTCCGTAGGCGCTGTTCCACTGCGTGCGGACCGTGCCGTCGATCGCCGACATCACGGGGGTGCCGTACGAG
The DNA here is from genome assembly GCF_003627815.1 of Streptomyces hundungensis. Taxonomy (NCBI): domain Bacteria; kingdom Bacillati; phylum Actinomycetota; class Actinomycetes; order Kitasatosporales; family Streptomycetaceae; genus Streptomyces; species Streptomyces hundungensis. The sequence continues at coordinate 3,490,620 of NZ_CP032698.1, read as the reverse complement.
ACCGGGAAGTCGATGCCGGTGTGCACCGACATCCAGTTGACGCCGGCCTGGCCGTAGTACGCGCTGAGCCCCTTCTGCGTCACCGGCAGAAGGAACTTGGGGCGCGCGGCCTCCTTGGCGGCGGCCGCGTCGGCCTTCTTCTTCCTGTCCGCGTCCTGACGGGCCTTGAGGTCGATGCGTTCCTGCGTCCGGCTGGCCCGGTCGGCGAAGCTGCTCGCGTCGGCGCTGAGATTGGCGAGCTGGGTGTCGAGGTTCTTGTTGGCGGCGACAGGCTTGACCGACGCGGGGTCGGACGCGGCCGCCACGGTGCTGCCCTCGTCCTTGCCGCCGGACAGTCCGCTCACCGACGCGACCGCGACCCCCGCGACGCCCATCACACACACCGACGGCACCGCGACGGTCAACAGCGCCGAACGCTTGGCGGGCGTACGCCGCCGCCGACTCGCCCCGCGCCGAGCCTCGGCGCGCGCACCGGGAACGGCCGCGCCGGGCAGGTCCACGGGGGCGTCGTCGGTAGCGGGGCCGGACGTCGGGCCCGTCTCCTCCGAAAGCTCCACCTGAGCGAACTCGGCCGTCTCGTACGGGAGTTGGGGCTCGGGCTCGGACGGGTGGAGGTCGAGCAGCGGGAGGGCGGCGGTCGCGGTCGCCGTCGTCTCGGGCGCCGCCGAGTTCCACGCGGTCGCGTCATAGGTGCCGGTCTCGGAGTGCGTACCGAGCAGGGACCATTGGCCCGTGGAGTCGGGCGCGGAGGCGAACGCGGTGGTGTCGTACCGGCCGGTGTCCTGCGCCTGATGCCAGGCGGAGGCGTCCCACTGACCGGTGGTGTCGAAGCTGCCCGTGTCGAAGCTGCCCGTGTCGTGGGTGCTCGGCGTCGCGAAGGGAGCCGTGGGGAAGACGCCGGTGTCGCCACCGTGGGCCGCGAAGGCGTGCGTCGCGAACGTGCCGGTGTCGGAAGCCTGGGAGGGGAAGGCGTGCGTGGCGAACTGACCGGCGCTGAACGTGTGGGTGTCGAACTGCCCGGTGCTGAACGGGTTCTCGTCGAGCCGACCGGTGTCGAAGGTGCCGGTGCGGGGCGCGCCGCCGTCCAACGTGCCGGTGGCGCCGTTCGGTTCGTACGCCGTCGCCTGGGCCGGAACCGTCCACTGGCCGGTGCCCTCGTACGGGGCGGCGAACGTGCCGGTGTCGAACTGGCCGGTCCCGCCGGCCGGGTGGGCGTTCTGGTCGGCGTGCGCACCCTGCATCGCGCCGAAGAGCGGATCCACGGCGAAACTGCCGGTGCTCTGGGTGTGGGGGCCGGTGCCGTCATGGCCACTGCTGCCGTTGAGGTAACCGTCGTGTCCGACGTACCCGGCGTGGGCGTGCTGGTCAGTCACCAACTTCTCTCTCGCCTCGGCAACAGAACCTGCGGCCGGGGTCCCCATGGGGGCGGGGTCCCGGGGGCAGCAGTGGCGTGACTGTACCCGGCGGTACGCGGGGCCGACAATCTTCGGCGGAGTTTACGGTTCCGGGAAACGGGCAATCGGCCGTCTTTCGGCGGAGTGCGGACAGAGCTTTGGCCTTGCGTTCGGGGCCCGTTCGACGTCCGCCGCGTGCGGATACGGTGCGGGAGCCGACCCCGGGCATCGACATCGGGCCGGACATCGCCCCGGTTTGTCGTGATGTCGCCCGGCTCGGGAGCCCGGGCGTGTTCCGCTCAGGCCACCGAGAACGCGTCCTGTTCGGTGGCCTCCGCCTCCCCGGCGGTCAGCGCCTGACGCACCCCGGCCGCGACCGCCGGATGGACCGGCATGGCGAGATGGCCGATTCCGGTGACCCGGACGTTCCGCGCGACCAGATCGGGGTGGTCGATCCGAGCGGTCTCCACGGGAATCATCACCGTGTCCAGATCGCTCCAGAAGCTCACGAACCGGGTGCGGATACCGGGCGCCGGGCCACGCAACTCCTCCACGAGATCCGAGCCCGGACACATCTGGCGCACGATCGGGTGAGCGTGCGCGAGCCGCGCCGAGCGCGTCCCCGTATGGGGGGTGGCCAGCGTCACCAGGGTGCGGACCCGGACGTCACCGCCCAGCCGCTGCACGTAGTAGCGGGCTATCAGACCGCCCAGGCTGTGCCCCACGATGTCCACCTCGTGATGGCCGGTGCGGGCGCAGACCTCCTCGACATGGCGCCCCAGCAGTTCGGCGGCGACCCGGACGTCGACGGTCAGCGGCGAGTAGTTCAGCGATTCGAGATGGCGCCAGCCGTGCCGGGCCAGCGAACGGCGCAGCAGCACGAAGACGGACCGGTTGTCGATGAACCCGTGCAGCAGCACCACCGGCGGATGTGCCCGGCCGGCGGTGGGGAGCTGCGGGGCGGCGGCATCGGAGGCGGGGCGCCGCTCGGGGGTCAGGCCGGAGGGGTAGAGCAGAAGGTGCCCGGCCAGCACGGCCAGGTCGAGCGCGGTGGCCCGGACCAGGGCCGCCGACAGCCACGCGCGGCGCAGGCACGGCGGCAGAAGCGTGAAGAGCTGCACGGCGGCGACCTCCCGAATGGCACACGGGAGGCCGCTCCGTCCCCCGTCGTGCCCTCATGGGGTTCCGCCACGGCCGGGCTCCGGCCTCGGCCGGCCCGGGGCGACCCGAGCCGGCGCTGAAAGACAAGGGGCCGGACCACCCTGCTGGACGGCTCGCAGCACGGCAGTACGGCACCTTCGTGGCGGCTCCCCTCGCGTCCATGCCCACACGGTGGCGCAGGGCTCTCCGACCGGGGCCGGGGGCCGACTGATGCGGGTACGGTGCGAAACGAACGTGTCCCACGTGTGATTTCCCCCTCCCTCTCCACCGTGAAACGGCGGGTTGCGGGATGCTGTCGATAACGTTCGTTCACTTCCCCGGCTCTTTGGCGCGGGGTGCGCAGGTGGGACATGTGGAGGCAGTGATGGGTGTAACTGGTCCGATCCGCGTGGTGGTGGCCAAGCCGGGGCTCGACGGTCACGATCGCGGCGCAAAGGTCATCGCGCGGGCGCTGCGCGACGCCGGCATGGAGGTCATCTACACCGGGCTGCACCAGACGCCCGAGCAGATCGTCGACACCGCGATCCAGGAGGACGCCGACGCGATCGGCCTCTCGATCCTCTCCGGTGCGCACAACACGCTGTTCGCGAAGGTGCTGGAGCTGTTGCGGGAGCGGGACGCGGAGGACATCAAGGTCTTCGGCGGGGGGATCATCCCCGAGGCGGACATTCCGCCGCTGAAGGAGCTCGGGGTGGCGGAGATCTTTACGCCGGGGGCGACTACGGCGTCGATTGTTACGTGGGTCAATGCGAATGTCCGGCAGACGGCGGGGGCGTGAGGGGTTCGGCCCCTGGGGCTCCGCCCCAGACCCCGTTCGCGCCTTGAGGGCGCTCGTCCTCAATCTCCCCCAAGGCCTTAAGGGCCAGGGGGGACCCCCATGACAGGCTGAGGTGCTGGCCAGCACCGAGCACTTAAGGGGCGCGGGGAACTGCGCGACCAGCCACGCACGGTCCGCAGATGAGAACGGGTTTTCAGGGGCGCGGGGAACTGCGCGATCCGTTGGGGTGGGATGCGCCCCCGGGGAGGGCGGGTCGGGGCTAGGGGGTTAGTTCTGTGTGCATCGTTTCGCGGAGCCTCAGCGTGGCCACCAGTCTCTGGAACGCCTCCGCCCAGTAACCCCCCGCCCCCGGCGACGCCCCCTCCCCCTCCGGCGGCGTAGCCGTCAGCCCCTCCAGCCGCCCCGCCTCCGCAGGATCGAGGCAGCGCTCGGCCAGCCCCATGACCCCGCTGAAGCTCCACGGGTAGCTGCCCGCGTCCCGCGCGATCTCCAGCGCGTCCACCACCGCCCGCCCCAGCGCCTCCGCCCACGGCACCACACACACCCCGAGCAGTTGGAACGCCTCCGACAGGCCGTGCGCGGAGATGAACCGGGCCACCCAGTCGGCCCGTTCGGGCTCGGCCAGTACGGACAGGAGCTTGGCCCGCTCCGCGAGGGACGCCGTACCCGCCCCCTCGCCGGGCGGAGCCGCAGGGGCGCCGAGCAGCGCCCGCGCCCACTCCGGGTCGCGCTGGCGCACCGCCGCCCGACACCACGCCGCGTGCAGCTCGTCGCCCCAGTCGTCGGCCACGGGCAGCGCCACGATGGCGGCGACCGTCCGTCCGCCCAGCCGTCGCGGCCACGTACCGAGCGGCGCCGACTCCACCAACTGGCCCAGCCACCAAGACCGTTCACCCCGGCCGGTCGGCGGACGCGGCACCACCCCGTCCCGTTGCATCGCCGCATCGCATTCGTGCGGCGCCTCCACCGAGATCACCGCCTCGTCGCCCGTCCGGTCCAGGGACACACAGGATGCCGCGCGCGCGGCCATCCGTCCCGCGAGCGCCGAAGCAGGCAGCGCGGAGAGCAACTCGGCCGCCGTCGCCCGTACGTTGCGGCTCCGGTCGGCCAGGGCCTGTTCCAGGAACGGCTCGTCGGCGGTCGAGAGCCCGGCGCGCAGCGAGTCCAGGAACAGGAGGCGGTCCTCGGCGCGTTCGGTCGCCCAGCTGGTGGCGAGCAGGGCACGCGCCGCATCCGGGTCGTCCGCCCGTACCGCCCCGAGCAGCGCCACCCGTTCCGCGAAAAGACCCTCGTCCCACAGGAGTTGTACGGAGGCTGTGTCCTTCGGATCGGGCAGCAGGGCGCTCCCCGAGCCCCCGCGCAGCGCGAAGCGCCACTCCGGGTTGAGCCCGGCGAGCCACACTCCGCGCGGGCCCGCGAAGGCCAGGGCCTGGGGGCGCACGTCGGTGCGGGCCCGCGCCGCGTCGAGCAGCGTGGGCAACAGGGCGGCCGGCGCGCGCAGACCCCGCTCATTGGCGAGGGCCAGCCACTGCGGGAGCAGCTCGCCCAGATCGGGCGCGCTCCCTCGGCGGCCCCCGGCATGAGCGGGTGCCGACCGGTCGGCGAGCAGCAACGCCAAACGCCGCCGAGCCGCGTCCGGCAGCTCCGGGCGCTCGTCCGGGGGAGCGGCGGACGGACGTTCTGCCGCCACCGCCGGAACCAGCCCGGCCCTGCGGCGCAGGGTCTGCGTCGCTGCGGCATCGAGCAACTCCCCGGGCGGTCCGACCGCGGGCCGCCGATCGGTACCGAGCAACGCGGCGGTCACCAACTCCTCCCAGGAGTGCGGGCCGCCGCCCACGTCCTCGATGGTCGCCCTCGTCATCGAACCCCCTTGCTGTCGTACTGCTCTGCTCCGTGTTGTCGCCTGATTCGCGGGTCGCCGCAGCGGTACGTCCCGATCCGCGTCGATCCCCCGGGGTGGGTCCTGCCCGGCCCCTCACGTCAACGCCACCCCCTCCCTCCCCCCGGCGGGCCACACCGTCAGGGGGGTGAAACCCCGGTGGCCGCATTCGCCGAAGACCGTCACCGGGGCGCCTCCGGACACGGCGGCCAGCTTCCACAGGGCGGCGCGGGATGTGGTGGTCGTTGCTATGGGTAGGGCCAACTCCGCTGCGGGGTCCGCCAGTTGCCAGGTGTCGTCGCCGTCCTTCGGCGGGATCGGGATCACCGCGTCCAACGTCGCCGGGCACGACGCGAGCCAGGGGTCGTCCAGGAGCGCCCTGCCGTACCGTTCGGCGGCCTCGGTCACCGTGCCGCCCGGCGGGGGGCCCTCGGTCGCCGTCGGGGTGCCGTACCGCTCGCCCAGGGCGGCTCGTGACTGGCCGCCACCCGGGTAGGGCGTCACCTCGGCGTCGATCGTCAGGCCGACCGGGAGCGCCAGCTCCGGCGCGCGGCCCGCCGCGCCGTAGTCCAGGATCAGCGCCGAGCGGCCCGAGTCCCTTCCGTACAGCCAGACGCGGCGCGTGGTGAGCTTCGCGTCGGCCGTGTCGTACTGGGCGAGGACCTGCCAGTGGTCGCGGACCGGCGGGCCCTGGGCGGCGGCGGGCACCCCGACGCGCGAGCGGACCGTCGCGGTCAGTGGTTCCGGCAGGGTGTCCCGGCCGAGCCAGGCCCGGTCGAGGAGGTGCATCAGTGCGCACTCCTCCAGGAGCCGGGCCGGCCAGCCGGGGCCGGAGCCGGGTATCGCTCCCAACTCCCTTACGCGCGCGGCCAGTCCGGGGGCCTGCGCGTCCACCATGCGGGCCGCCGTCTCCTCCCACAGGCCGTAGCCGGGGCGCTCGGCCGCCGCCAGGCCGCCGCGCAGCAGGTCCGCGAGGCGTTGCTCCAGCTCCGTGGTCCCGGCGGTGATCCGCTCGGCGCGTTTCTCGGCCCTGCGCCGGGCCGCTTCGGCGTCAACGGGCTTAGCGGTGGCGCCCGTTGGGCCCAATGGCTTCTGGTGGGCGCGGGCCCTTCTGCCCGCCAGCCACTGCTCCGCCCAGTCGGGCGCCGTCCCGTCCGGCACCGACTGTTCGTCGGCGGACCAGAGCAGCATCAGGCCCACCGCGTGCTTGCACGGGAACTTCCGGCTCGGGCAACTGCACTGGTACGCGGGGCCGCTGGTGTCGAGCACCGTTCGGTACGGCCGGCTGCCGCTGCCCTTGCACAGGCTCCACACCGCCCCCGATCCGTCGCACCCGCTCTCCGACCACGGCCCGGCCGTGCCGAGCCTGCTTCCCGCCTTGCGTGACGCATCGTCAGGCGCCAGTGCGAGCACCTGTTCCGCCGTCCAGCGCACCCCCTGCTGAGTCATGTCCCCGAAGGTACGGGCGACCACTGACAATCGCCTCTGACCTGCGGTGATGTCATGCGCGAGGGTGATTGTCAGTGGCGTGGTGCACGGTGGAGACCACAAGCCGGTCGAACGTGTCGAACGACCTGGAGGGGGAGCCGTGACCGTGTCCGAAATCGAGTCCGAGACCACCGGATCGCATGCCGAAGCCGCGGTGGAAGAGGCCCTGCGGCCCCATGCCGAGCAGGCCTTCGCCGGCGAGCTGGCCGCGCTCGCCGCGGCCGACGACCGTCCGCGCCCGGCCCGTTGGCGGCTCTCGCCGTGGGCGGTCGCCACCTATCTGCTCGGCGGCACCCTGCCCGACGGCACCGTGATCACGCCGAAGTACGTCGGACCCCGGCGCATCGTCGAGGTCGCCGTCACCACCTTGGCCACCGACCGCGCGCTGCTCCTGCTCGGCGTCCCCGGCACCGCGAAGACATGGGTGTCGGAGCATCTCGCGGCGGCCGTCAGCGGCGATTCCACGCTGCTCGTGCAGGGCACCGCGGGCACGCCCGAGGAGGCCGTCCGCTACGGCTGGAACTACGCCCAACTGCTGGCGCACGGCCCGAGCCGAGCCGCCCTCGTGCCCAGCCCGATCATGCGGGCCATGGCCGACGGCATGACCGCCCGGGTCGAGGAGCTCACCCGCATCCCCGCCGACGTACAGGACACCCTGATCACGATCCTGTCCGAAAAGACGCTGCCCATCCCGGAGTTGGGGTCCGAGACACAGGCCGTGCGGGGCTTCAACCTCATCGCCACGGCCAATGACCGCGACCGTGGGGTGAACGAGCTGTCCAGCGCGCTGCGGCGCCGCTTCAACACCGTCGTCCTGCCGCTGCCCGCGACGGCGGAGGCCGAGGTCGACATCGTCTCGCGCCGCGTCGACCAGCTCGGCCGCTCCCTCGACCTGCCGGCCGTGCCCGACGGGATGACGGAGATCCACCGGGTCGTCACCGTCTTCCGCGAACTGCGCGACGGGGTGACCGCCGATGGGCGCACCAAGCTCAAATCCCCATCCGGGACGCTCTCCACGGCCGAGGCGATCTCCGTGGTGACCGGCGGCCTCGCGCTCGCCGCACACTTCGGTGACGGCGTGCTCAGGGCGGGTGACGTCGCCGCCGGCATCCTCGGCGCGGTGGTGCGCGACCCGGCGGCCGACCGGGTCATCTGGCAGGAGTACCTGGAGACCGTGGTCCGTGAGCGGGACGGCTGGAAGGACTTCTACCGCGCCTGCCGCGAGGTGTCCGCGTGACGGCGCGTGCCTGCGCGCGAGGGCCCCTGCTGCTGGGGGTGCGTCATCACGGGCCGGGCTCGGCCCGGGCGGTGCTGGCCGCGCTGGAGGCCGCCCGGCCGCGCGCGGTCCTCATCGAGGGGCCGCCCGAGGGCGACGCCCTGCTCGACCTCGCCGCCGACGAGGCGATGCGGCTGCCCGTCGCGCTGCTCGCCCATGTCGTCGACGACCCGGGCCGGGCCGCGTTCTGGCCCATGGCCGAGTTCTCCCCGGAGTGGGTGGCGATCCGCTGGGCCCTGGCGCACGGCGCGCGGGTCCGCTTCATCGACCTGCCCGCCGCCCACTCGCTCGCCGCGGGCGAGGAGGCGGAGCCGGAGGACGGCGGCCCGCGCATCGACCCCGTCAGAGCGCTCGCCGAGACCGCCGGGTACGACGACCCGGAGCGCTGGTGGGAGGACGTCGTCGAGCACCGGGACGCGGCGGCGGACCCGGCGGCGCCGTTCGCCGCGCTCGGCGAGGCCATGGCCGTACTGCGCGAGACGTACGGCGACGGGGGCCACCCGCGCGACCTGGTCCGCGAGGCCCATATGCGGCAACAACTACGCGCCGCCACAAGGGAGTTCGGGGACGAGGTGGCCGTCGTCTGCGGGGCCTGGCATGTGCCCGCGCTGGCCGCGAAGTTCACCGTCGCGGCCGACCGCGCCCTGCTCAAGGGGCTGCCCAAGGTCAAGGCCGAGCTGACCTGGGTGCCCTGGACGCACCGCAGGCTCGCCCGTCGCAGCGGCTACGGCGCGGGCATCGACTCGCCGGGCTGGTACGGGCATCTGTTCAGCGCCCGGGACCGGCCGGTCGAGCGGTGGATGACCAAGGTGGCGGGGCTGCTGCGCGAGGAGGACTACGCGATCTCCCCGGCCCATGTCATCGAGGCCGTCCGGCTCGCCACGACGCTCGCCGCCCTGCGGGGGCGCCCGCTGCCCGGCCTCGCCGAGACCACCGACGCCGTACGGGCCGTGCTGTGCGAGGGCTCCGACGTGCCGCTCGGCCTGATCCAGGAACGGCTGATCGTCGGCGATGTGCTCGGCGAAGTGCCTGATGCGGCGCCGGCCGTCCCGCTCCAGCGCGACCTCGCCCGGGCCCAGCGCGGCCTGCGGCTCAAACCGGAGGCGCCGGAGCGGGAGCTGGAGCTCGACCTGCGCAAGGAGACCGACGCGGGCCGCAGCAGACTCCTGCACCGGTTGCGGCTGCTCGGCATCGACTGGGGCGAGCCGGTCCGGGCGCGTTCCACCGGCACCTTCCGGGAGAGCTGGCGGCTGCGCTGGGAGCCCGAGCTGTCGGTGCGGGTCGCCGAAGCGGGAGTGTGGGGCACCACCGTCCTGGGCGCGGCCACCGCGAAGGCGGAGTCGGTGGCGGCCGAGACGACGGCGCTCGTCGAGATCACCTCGCTCGCCGAGCGGTGCCTCCTCGCCGAACTGCCCGACGCGCTGCCGGTGGTGATGCGCGCGCTCGCCGACCGGGCCGCACTCGACACGGACGTCGCCCACCTCGCCCAGGCGCTGCCCGCGCTCGCCCGCACCCTGCGCTACGGAGACGTCCGGGGCACCACCACCGCGGGCCTCGCCGAGGTCGCGGCGGGCCTCGCCGAGCGGATCTGCGTCGGCCTGCCGCCCGCCTGCGCCGGGCTCGACGCGGACGGCGCCGCCGAGATGCGCACCCACCTCGACGCCGTCCACACCGCGACGGCCCTGCTGGTGGACCCGGCCGGCGCCGGCGCGGGCGGGCTCCGCGAGCGCTGGTCGTCGGTGCTCTCCCGGCTCGCCGCCCGCGACACCGTCCCCGGCGTCCTGCGCGGCCGTGCGGTGCGGCTGCTGCTGGACGACGGCCGTATCGAGAGCGAGGACGCGGCCCGCCACATGGGTCTCGCGCTCTCCCCTGGCACGGCCCCCGCCGACGCGGCCGCCTGGATCGAGGGGTTCGTCGGCGGGGCGTCGGGCGGCGGCATGCTCCTGGTCCACGACGAGCGGCTGCGCGGCCTGGTCGACGGCTGGCTGACGAGCGTGACCCCGGAGGCGTTCACCGACGTACTGCCGCTGCTGCGCAGGACGTTCGCCGCTTACGAGGCGGGTGTGCGGCGCACCCTGGGGGAGCTGGTGCGCCGCGGGCCCGCCGGACGCCCCGGGCCCGGTGACGCCGCCGCCCCCGGATTCGGCGCCGGCCTCGACGCGGCCCGCGCCGACGCCGTACTGCCCCTGGTGGCCCTGCTGCTCGGCCGCGCCGGCCCCGGCGGACTGCACGGCCCCGACGAACTCGACGAACTCGACGAACTCGACAGACCCGACGACCCGAACGGACCCGACGCGCTTGCCCGACGCAACGACCCCGCCCGCCGCGACGTTCCTGCCGGACCCGACGACCTCGATGACACCAACAGCCTTGTGGAGGTGGGGAGTTGATGACCAGCACGCGACCAAGTACTGACGAGCGGCTGCGGCGCTGGCGGCTGGTGCTCGGCGGGGAGCCCGGCGCCGAGGGCACAGGCCGGGCGCTCACCGGGCAGGACGCCGCCATGGACGGCGCGCTCGCCGCGCTCTATGTCCGCGGCAAGGGCACGGCCAAGGACCGCGGCGCGGGGCTCGGCGCGTCCGCGCCCTCCGTCGCCCGCTGGCTGGGGGACATCCGCGGGTACTTCCCGAGCTCCGTGGTGCAGATCATGCAGCGCGACGCCATCGAACGCCTCGGCCTCGCCACGCTGCTCCTGGAGCCGGAGATGCTGGAGGCGGTCGAGGCCGACGTCCATCTCGTGGGCACCCTGCTCTCCCTCAACAAGGCGATGCCCGAGACCACCCGGGAGACCGCCCGCGCCGTGGTCCGCAAGGTCGTCGCGGACTTGGAGAAGCGCCTCGCCACGCGCACCCGGGCCACCCTCACCGGCGCCCTGGACCGCAGCACCCGCATCAGCCGGCCCCGCCACCGCGACATCGACTGGGACCGCACCATCAGGGCCAACCTCAAGAACTATCTGCCCGAGCACGGCACCGTCGTGCCCGAGCGGCTGATCGGCCACGGGCGGGCGGCGCGAGGCGTGAAGAAGGACGTCGTGCTCTGCATCGACCAGTCCGGCTCGATGGCGGCGTCCGTCGTCTACGCCTCCGTGTTCGGCGCGGTGCTCGCCTCGATGCGCTCGATCGCGACCCGCCTGGTGGTCTTCGACACCGCCGTCGTCGACCTCACCGACCAGCTCGACGACCCCGTCGACGTCCTGTTCGGCACCCAGCTCGGCGGCGGCACCGACATCAACCGGGCGCTGGCGTACTGCCAGTCGCAGATCACCCGCCCCGCGGACACCGTGGTCGTTCTGATCAGTGATCTCTACGAGGGCGGGATACGGGACGAGATGCTGAAACGGGTCGCCGCGATGAAGGCGTCCGGGGTGCAGTTCGTGGCCCTGCTCGCGCTCTCCGACGAGGGCGCCCCCGCCTACGACCGCGAGCACGCCGCGGCCCTGGCCGCGCTGGGCGCCCCGGCCTTCGCCTGCACCCCCGACCTGTTCCCCGAGGTGATGGCCGCGGCGATCGAGCGCAGGCCCCTGCCGATACCCCAGGCGTGAGGGAGGTCATACCCCGACCCGCGCCGACCAGGTGATCTGTGACAGGTATCACCGCCCAGGTGTGATCTGCGATTTAGGGAGCCAGGTCCCGCGGAGATAACCTGCGAGACGGACATGCCGCGTACTCGGACCGTGTACGCCTCCCTCAGTGACAGCGCCGTCACGTTGCCCTTCGCGGCACGCCCAGCAGACAACGCAACCGCGATACCACTGAAAAGGGACGGACGCGCGTGGACCTGTTCGAGTACCAGGCGAGGGACCTCTTCGCCAAGCACGGTGTACCGGTGCTGGCCGGTGAAGTGATCGACACGCCTGAGGCGGCGCGCGAGGCCACTGAGCGTCTCGGCGGCAAGTCGGTCGTCAAGGCGCAGGTGAAGGTCGGTGGCCGCGGCAAGGCCGGCGGCGTGAAGCTGGCCGCCAACGCGGACGAGGCCGTCGCCCGCGCCACCGACATCCTCGGCATGGACATCAAGGGCCACACGGTCCACAAGGTGATGATCGCCGAGCTGTCCCCCGAGATCGAGGCCGAGTACTACGTCTCGTACCTCCTCGACCGCACCAACCGCACCTTCCTCGCCATGGCGTCGGTGCAGGGCGGCATGGACATCGAGGAGGTCGCGGAGAAGACCCCCGAGGCCCTCGCGAAGGTCCCGGTCAACGCCGTTGAGGGCGTCGACATCGAGAAGGCCCGCGAGATCGTGGCCCTCGCGAAGTTCCCGGCCGACGTGGCCGAGGGCGTCGCCGAGGCCATGGTGACCCTGTGGAAGACCTTCGTCGCCGAGGACGCGCTCCTCGTCGAGGTCAACCCGCTGGTGAAGACCAAGGACGGCCGCATCCTCGCCCTCGACGGCAAGGTGTCGCTCGACGAGAACGCCGAGTTCCGGCAGCCCGAGCACGAGGCTCTCGAGGACAAGGCCGCGGCCAACCCCCTCGAGGCGGCCGCCAAGGCCAAGAACCTCAACTACGTGAAGCTCGACGGCGAGGTCGGCATCATCGGCAACGGCGCGGGTCTCGTCATGAGCACCCTCGACGTCGTCGCGTACGCCGGTGAGAACCACGGCGGCGTGAAGCCGGCCAACTTCCTCGACATCGGCGGCGGCGCGTCCGCCCAGGTGATGGCGAACGGCCTGGAGATCATCCTCGGCGACGAGGACGTCAAGTCCGTGTTCGTCAACGTCTTCGGCGGCATCACCGCCTGCGACGAGGTCGCCAACGGCATCATCCAGGCGCTGGCCCTCCTCGCCGACAAGGGCGAAGAGGTCACCAAGCCGCTCGTCGTCCGTCTCGACGGCAACAACGCGGAGCTGGGTCGCAAGATCCTCAGCGACGCCAACCACCCGCTGGTGCAGCGCGTGGACACCATGGACGGCGCGGCCGACAAGGCCGCCGAGCTCGCGGCTGCGAAGTAAGGGAAGAGGTTAAGACACCACCATGGCTATCTTCCTCACCAAGGACAGCAAGGTCATCGTCCAGGGCATGACCGGCGCCACGGGCATGAAGCACACCAAGCTCATGCTGGCCGACGGCACCAACATCGTCGGCGGCGTGAACCCGCGCAAGGCCGGCACCTCCGTCGACTTCGACGGCACCGACGTCCCGGTCTTCGGTTCCGTCAAGGAAGCGATGGAGAAGACGGGCGCCGACGTCTCCGTCCTCTTCGTGCCGCCGGCCCACGCCAAGGCCGCCGTCGTCGAGGCGATCGACGCCGAGATCGGTCTCGCCGTCGTCATCACCGAGGGCATCGCGGTGCACGACTCCGCCGCCTTCTGGGCGTACGCGAACTCCAAGGGCAACAAGACCCGCATCATCGGCCCGAACTGCCCCGGTCTGATCACGCCGGGCCAGTCCAACGCCGGCATCATCCCGGGCGACATCACCAAGCCGGGCCGTATCGGCTTGGTGTCGAAGTCCGGCACGCTGACGTACCAGATGATGTACGAGCTGCGCGACATCGGCTTCTCGTCCGCCGTCGGCATCGGTGGCGACCCGGTCATCGGCACCACGCACATCGACGCGCTCGCCGCGTTCGAGGCCGACCCCGAGACCGACCTGATCGTGATGATCGGCGAGATCGGCGGCGACGCCGAGGAGCGTGCGGCCGACTACATCAAGGCCAACGTCACCAAGCCGGTCGTCGGCTACGTCGCGGGCTTCACCGCGCCCGAGGGCAAGACCATGGGCCACGCCGGCGCCATCGTCTCCGGTTCCTCCGGCACCGCCCAGGCGAAGAAGGAGGCCCTGGAGGCCGCCGGAGTCAAGGTCGGCAAGACGCCGACCGAGACCGCCAAGCTCGCGCGCGCCATCCTAGGCAGCTGAGCACCGCCTCGCCGAGCTGAGCTCTCCGCGTACGCGTCAAGGGCCCGCACCCCTCGCAGGGGTGCGGGCCCTCGTGCGTGTCCGGGCGCGGCGCGGCCGGTCAGCGGATGTCGAGGACCAGCCGGTGCGGCCCACGGGCCGGCTCCGTGCGCAGTTTGTCGCGCAGTTCGAGGTCCTCGCTGGTCAGCCGCTGCGGCCCGCTGTTGACGGGGACGCCTCCGACGCGTACGCCGAGCGGCACCGGCCGGACGTGGTGGTGCGGCACGGTCACCACGGTGAAGCTCGTCGCGCTCACGATCAGCGTGGTGAAGGCGATCGCGGACCGCGTCCAGAATCTGCGCCGCCGCTCGCCGCCGGTGCGTACGACCCGTGCGGACGGCAGCCGGGTCAGGGCGGGGGGCCCGGCGAGCGCGAGGTCGGTGATGCGCTCGCGCAGGACCGACGAGAGGGCCTCGGGGGTCTTGGCGCGCCGCGCCGCGGGAACCCGGTCCACCAGCGCGGCCCGCGCGTTCAGCACCCGGCTCGCGGCGGCCGGGGTGCTGGCCTCCATCTCGGCGGCCGCGTCCGGCAGGTCGAGCCCGAGCCCGTCGTAGAGCAGCGCGGTGCGCCGGTAGGCGGGCGGCAGATCGAGCAATGTGTCCAGCAGCGCCCGGCGTTCGGGCTCCACGGGCGGCTGGTCGGGGTGCTTGTGGGTGCGCCGGAAGCGGTGCCAGGGGGAGAGCGCGTACTCGTGCGCCGCGGCCCGCACCCACCCCACCGGATCCCGGTCGGTGGCGACCTGCGGCCAGTGCTCCCAGGCCAGGTGGAACGCGCGCTCCACGGACTCCCGCGCGAGCCGGGTCCGCCCGGTCAGCAGATAGGTCTGCTGGGCGAGGGCGGGCGCGGCGGCCAGATACAGCGCGTCGAAGGCCTGGGCGGGGGTGAGCGCGTCCGGTTCGGCGTCCTCGGCTTCGCCGGCTCGTGGGGTGCGGGGCGGGGGCGCGTGCGGTTCGGTGGCCGCGGCCTCGTCGCCCCGTGGGGTGTCGGTCCGGGGGGCGTGCGGTTCGGTGGGTGCGAGCTCGTCGCCCTGCGGGGTGTCGGGCGGGGTCGTGGCGTCGCCGCCCGGCGCCGGGTCCGCGGCTACCGCGCAGGATGCCTCCGCGCCGGCCCCCACGTGCTCCGACCCGCTGTCGCCCTTGGCAGTCCCGTCGGCGGTTGACGGGGTGGGGGAGGGGCCGGGTGTGGACGGGTCACGGGGGGTGGCCGGGGTGGTCGGGGTGCCTGGGGTGGCCGGAGGTGTCGCCGTGCTTCCAGCGGGGCGGGAGGACGGGGGCGCAGTGCCGTCCGGGTTGGCGGCGGCGGCCAGTTCCGACGCGATGGAGGCGAGGAAGCGGGCGTAGATCTGGCCCTTGCGTCCGCGCGGTGTGGTGCGGCCCGTCTCCCACGAGCGCACGGTCGCGCGGGTGACGCCGACCGTCGCCGCGACCTGCGCCTCGCTCAGATCCTTCGCCTCCCGCAGCCGGCGCCGCTCCTTGGGAGTGGGCAGGGGGGACATGGCGTCGGTGGCCTTGGTGTCGGCCGTGCTCTGTGTCATGAAGGGCTCCCAGGGCTCCCCGCGAAGGCCGTAACGGCTGTTGCACTGCGCACCCGGGGTGGCGCGGCGGAATACGCCGCCTCGGGTAAAAAGTACATAACCGTATATTGAGCGACACTTCGGTCATTCACGTGTTACCGGTAGAAAGCGCGTGTCGTTGGCAGCATGGCCGGGTGACCCAAGTGACCGAGCGCAGCCTGTTGTTGCCGACCGCCAGGGCGCGCTCCTCCGTGCTCGCCACCTGTTTGCTGCGCGGCGCGATCGCGGCGGGGCTCGGGCTCGGCGTCCTGGCCGTGGTGGTGATCGTGCTGTGGATCAGCTCCCCGTACCCCGACAGCGGGCCCGGCGGCGCCCTGCGCACGGCCGCCTCCCTGTGGCTGCTCGCCCATGGAACCCCGCTGGTCAGGCCGGAGACGCTGACCGGCGCACCCGCCCCGGTCGGACTGGTCCCGCTCCTGCTGGTGGCGCTGCCCGCCTGGCTCGCCCACCGCGCGGCCCGCGACGCGCTGATGCCCGACGACGAGGCGTACGACGAGGTCGACGCCGGGCCGCTCCCCTCGGGCCCGGCCGTGTTCGGGGCGGTGACCTGCGGATACCTGGCGGTGGCGGCGGCGGTCGTGCTGTACGCGGATGCCGGGCCGCTGCCCGCCGATCTGCTCGGCGCGGCGCTGCACGTGCCGCTCACCGTGGCCCTGGCGACCGCCGCCGGGGTCTGGACCGCGCACGGCCGCCCGGTCGGACCGCTGCCGGACGTGGTCCCGGCCCGGGTGCGGGCCGCCCTCCTGGGCGCTCCCGCACACGCGGCGGTACGGGCCGCGGGGGCCGCCACCGCGGTGTTGCTCGGCGGCGGCGCGCTGCTCGCGGGGGCCGGGCTGGCCTGGCACATCGGGGTCGCAGAGGACGCCTTCCTGCGGCTCGCGGAGGACTGGTCGGGACGGTTCGCGGTGCTGCTGCTCGCCGTCGCCCTGGTGCCGAACGCCGCCGTGTGGGGCGCCTCGTACGGCCTGGGCCCCGGCTTCGCCGTCGGTACGGGGGCGACGGCCGGCCCCCTCGGCGCGGCGGGCACCGCCACCCTGCCGCACTTCCCGCTGCTCGCCGCGGTGCCGCCCGCGGGCCACGGATCCTGGTGGACCTGGGCGGCCGGCGGGGTGCCCCTGCTGGCCGGCCTCGTCCTGGCCCGCTTCACCGCGCGGGCGGCCGTGAGCGAAGGGTGGGGGCGGCGCGCGACGGCGCGGGCCGCGCTGCTCGGGGCGGCCCTGTGCGGCTGCGCCCTCGCGGTCCTCGCGGCGGTCGCCGGCGGCCCGCTCGGCACCGGGAGCCTCGCCGCGCTCGGCCCGGTGTGGTGGCGTACGGGGGGCGCGGCGCTGGGGTGGGCGGCGGCGGTCGGGATGCCGGGGGCCCTGGTCCTGCGGGCCTGGCGGATGCGGCGGGCGGCGCCCCGGCGCCCGGTGCGGGCCCGGCTGGCGGCGGCGTTGGCGTGGCGGCCCGCACGGCGGAACCGCGGGGTCGCGGCGCCGGTGGTCGAGCGAGGTCCGGCCGACGACGGGGCGTACGACTTCCTGCCGCTCGGCGAGACCGGCCTCTGGCACGAGGAAGGCGCGCGGGAGGCCCGCTGGGCGGCGCTCAAGGAGGCCTCGGGCGGGCTCATGGCGGACATCCCCCCGACCGGGAGCGCACCACTCGCACCGCCGGTGCCGGGGCCCGTGCCGGGGCGGCCGGAGTCGATGCCGGGGGCGGGGGCGGGCCCGGGCGAATCGGCGGACCCGGCCGTCCGGGCGGACCCGGCAACACCGGCGGGCCCGGGCGCACCGGAGGCCGCATCCGGCCCTGGGTGGGAGGTCGCACCCGGTCCAGGACCTCAGGCCCACCTGAGTCAGCCGCAGGGCTCCCCGCCCAGGCCGACCCATGAGCCCGCCTTCGACCCGGCGGCCCAGCCTGACGAAGAGCCCCCGGCGGCTCCGACGACCGAGCCCGGGACCGGCCCTGGCCCGGATGCCCACGCGGCGCGGCCTGGCCCGGACGCCCCCGCCCCCGGGGCGCGGCCGGGCGCCGACTGACACCCACGCGGCCCCGGGCTACTCCTTGACGCCGAACAGCGGGACCAGCTTCTCCGGGATCAGGTCGTTGCAGGCCAGCTGGCCCGTCTTGGTGAGCGCGTCGTCCACGCAGGTGTAGTAGTCGCGGTAGACGAGCTGCATCGTGAAGCTCGACGCCACCACCGTGAGCGCGAGGACCGCCGTGACCAGGCCGGTCACCGCCGCCGTCACCTGCGGCTTGCCCGCGGACGAGGGCTGCGGCGCCTGCTGGGCCGCGGGCGCGGGCGCGGGGGAGGTCGCGGACGGCGCGGAGGGCGGCTTCGGCTTGGCGCGCAGCGAGCTGATCGCCCAGTACAGGCCGAGCGCACCCAGGAGCAGTGCGATCTCCGGCATGTCGAACAGGGCGAAGAAGAAGGCCCACATGCCGGAGAGCAGGGCGTAGCGGGCGCGGCGCTGGGCCGGGTCGGTGGGGTCCCAGCGCAGACCGCCGCCGGGCGGCGGCGGGTTCTGGCCCGGGCGGTCCTCGGGACGCTCGGGGCGTCGGCCGAAGACGCCGGGGGCGCGGCCCGGCTGGCGGTCGCTCCACTGGCTGCCCCAGGGTGAACCCTGGTTCGGGCCGCCCTGGCCGCCCTGGCCGCTCTGCCCCTCGTCCTCGCCCGCCGCCGGACGGCGCGGCTGCCACGGCTGGTCGGGGCGGCCCTCGGGCGGCGGGGCGAAGGGGTTGTCGTCGGCGGAGCCCGCTCCGGTGCCGCTTCCCGTGCCCTCGGGCCCCGCGTTCCCCGGGTCCGTCGAATGAGGGGAGCCAGGGGTGGAGGACTGGCGGGCTGCGAACAGCTGGTGGGGTCGGTCCTGCATCTGGTGAACGTCTTCCCCTCGGAACCCCCGCCGGCCGGTCGGGCCAGGGGGTCACATCTCGCAAACAAGTAAGTGAGACAGGTCTCGTCTCGTGGCGTCCTCCCAGACGCTACCTGGCGGTCCGGCCCCCGTCCCGTGGGGGCCGTCCGGTGTGCCGGTATCGTTGCTGACGGTCGGCGCTTTCGTAGAGTTCCCCGTATCGAGGGGCACGATTCGTTCGTACGACCACACAAAGACGTACGACCGCGAGAAAGAGCCCCGCCGTGGCCTCCCCGCCCACCTCCGCGTCCGCCTCCCCCGATCGCGTCCCGCCCGGAACGACCCGGCCCGCCCGGCTCGTGGTGCTGGTGTCCGGGTCCGGCACGAACCTTCAGGCCCTGCTCGACGCCATCGCCGCCGATCCGGACGGTTACGGCGCCGAGATCGTGGCCGTGGGCGCCGACCGGGACGCCATCGCGGGCCTGGAGCGCGCCGAGCGGGCCGGCCTCCCCACCTTCGTCTGCCGGGTCAAGGACCACGG
The DNA here is from genome assembly GCF_003627815.1 of Streptomyces hundungensis. Lineage (NCBI taxonomy): Bacteria > Bacillati > Actinomycetota > Actinomycetes > Kitasatosporales > Streptomycetaceae > Streptomyces > Streptomyces hundungensis. Next base: position 3,471,800 of record NZ_CP032698.1, on the reverse strand, counting down.
CTCGCGCGAGGAGTGGGACGCGGCGCTCGCCGCGGCCACCGAGGCGTACGCGCCGGACCTGGTGGTCTCCGCCGGGTTCATGAAGATCGTGGGCAAGGAGTTCCTCGCCCGGTTCGGCGGCCGGGTGGTCAACACCCACCCCGCGCTGCTGCCCAGTTTCCCCGGAGCCCACGGCGTACGCGACGCGCTCGCGTACGGCGCGCGGGTCACCGGGTGCACCGTCCACTTCGTCGACGACGGCGTCGACACCGGCCCGATCATCGCCCAGGGCGTGGTCGAGATCCGGGACGAGGACGATGAAGCCGCTCTCCATGAGCGGATCAAGGAAGTCGAGCGAGCGCTGCTCGTCGATGTCGTGGGGCGCCTGGCCCGTAACGGCTACCGCATTGAGGGACGAAAGGTTCAGATCGGTGAACTCGGTTAGTACGGACACCGTCAAGCCCATCCGGCGGGCGCTGGTCAGCGTCTATGACAAGACGGGCCTTGAGGAGCTGGCGCAAGGGCTCCACGCGGCCGGGGTCGAGCTGGTGTCCACCGGGTCGACCGCCGCGAAGATCGCCGCCGCCGGGGTGCCGGTGACCAAGGTCGAGGAGCTCACCGGGTTCCCCGAGTGTCTCGACGGCCGGGTCAAGACGCTGCACCCCAAGGTGCACGCGGGCATCCTCGCCGACCTGCGCCTCGACGCGCACCGCGCGCAGCTCGACGAGCTCGGCGTACGCCCCTTCGAGCTCGTCGTGGTCAACCTGTACCCGTTCAAGGAGACCGTCGCCTCCGGCGCGAGCCCCGACGAGTGCGTGGAGCAGATCGACATCGGCGGCCCCTCGATGGTCCGCGCCGCCGCCAAGAACCACCCGTCGGTCGCCGTGGTCACCAGCCCGCAGCGGTACGCGGCCGTGCTCGACGCGGTCAAGAACGGCGGCTTCGACCTGACCGCCCGCAAGCGCCTGGCGGCAGAAGCGTTCCAGCACACCGCCGCGTACGACGTGGCCGTGGCGTCCTGGATGACCAATGTGTACGCGCCCGAGGAGGGCGGCGCCCAGCTCCCCGAGTTCCTCGGCGGCACCTGGGAGCGCAAGTCGACGCTGCGCTACGGCGAGAACCCGCACCAGGCCGCGGCCCTCTACACCGACGGACAGCCGGGCGGCATCGCCAACGCCGAGCAACTGCACGGCAAGGAGATGTCCTTCAACAACTACGTGGACACCGAGGCCGCGCGCCGCGCCGCCTACGACCACGACGAGCCCTGCGTCGCGATCATCAAGCACGCCAACCCGTGCGGCATCGCGATCGCCGACGACCTCGCCACCGCGCACCGCAAGGCGCACGAGTGCGACCCGCTCTCCGCGTTCGGCGGGGTCATCGCCGTCAACCGGCCGGTGACGGTGGCGATGGCCGAGCAGGTCGCCGAGATCTTCACCGAGGTCATCGCCGCCCCGGACTACGAGGACGGCGCGGTCGAGGTGCTGGCCCGCAAGAAGAACATCCGGGTGCTCAAGGTCGACGGCACCCCGCACCAGCCCGGCGACCTCAAGCCCGTCTCCGGCGGCGCCGTGCTCCAGCACACCGACGTCTTCCAGGCCGAGGGCGACGACCCCGCCAACTGGACGCTGGCGAGCGGAGAGGCCCTGTCCGAGGCCGAGTTGAAGGAACTCGCCTTCGCCTGGATCGCCTGTCGCGCCGTCAAGTCCAACGCGATCCTGCTCGCCAAGGACGGCGCCTCGGTCGGCGTCGGCATGGGCCAGGTCAACCGGGTCGACTCCGCGAAGCTCGCGGTGGAGCGGGCCGGCGAGGACCGGGCGCGTGGCTCCTACGCCGCGTCGGACGCGTTCTTCCCGTTCCCCGACGGCTTCGAAATCCTGGCGAACGCCGGGGTCAAGGCCGTGGTCCAGCCCGGCGGTTCGGTCCGTGACGAGCTGGTGGTTGAGGCCGCGAAGAAGGCGGGCGTGACGATGTACTTCACCGGCACCCGGCACTTCTTCCACTGACCCCCGACGCGCGAAGGGCCGCGCCCCCAGGGGAGCGCGGCCCGGCGACCGTACGGTGACGGTTACGGCTTCTTGATCACCAGCGTGCCGGCGGCACGGTCGTGCCAGCCCTGGAGCTTGCCGGAGTTGTCGAAGAACGGCGACAGGTAGACCAGGATGGCGCCGATGTAGCACAGGAACGCGCCGACGATCGGGATGATGTAGCGGATGAAGCCCGCGCCCAGACCCGGGTTCTGGCCCGTGTTCTCCTTCACCACGCGCAGGCCGAGGGCCATCTTGCCCAGGGTCGCGCCGACGAGGGAGACCATCAGCCACTCGTAGAGCAGCGTGAACGCGCCGATGACGGCGATCCAGGTGAACATCACGGAGATGAAGCCGGCGCTGGCGTCGTTCATGCAGGACGTGTAGTCGACCGAGTTGGGGTCGCAGTCCTTGGCGATGCCGACGGCGCCGGCCAGGCCGACCGCCATGAGGATGCCGAGGATGATGCCGATCGCGGCGCCGTCGATCAGGCGGGCGCCGAGCCGGCGGCCCATCGAGGCGACCTCGACGGTGCCGAGCACCGGCACGTTGATCATGCCGTTGTTGGCCTGGAGGGTGCCCGGAGCCTGCGGGTAGGCGCCGTACTGCGGCTGGCCGGGGGCCTGGCCGGGCTGCTGCGGGTAGCCGTAGCCCTGCTGCGGGGGGACGCCCTGGGGGGCCTGCTGGCCCTGCGGGTAGCCGTAACCGGGCTGGCCCTGCTGCTGACCGTAGGGGCCACCCTGCGGCGGCTGTTGGGGCTGCTGCCCGTAGGGGTTGTTCGGGTCGCCGAAGCTCATGACGGGTGTTCCTCCGTTGGTGTTGCGGGGACGACGCGGCCCGAGCGGAGGAATAGCTGTTATGAGCGGATCGCCCCCCGGCACTGCCCGCGGCACTGCGCGGATCATCGTTCTAAACGAGACATAAGTTTGTCCAGCCGGTTGCTGGATGTGTTGTGCAAGTGCAACTTGGGCGATCATGCGTCGCCCTGAAAGAATGGGAAACATGACCGCCCAGATTCTCGATGGCAAGGCCACCGCCGCAGCGATCAAGTCCGAACTGGCCGTCCGCGTGGCGGCCCTGAAGGAACGGGGCATCACACCCGGCCTGGGAACCGTCCTCGTCGGGGAGGACCCCGGCAGCCAGAAGTACGTCGCGGGCAAGCACCGCGACTGTGCCCAGGTCGGCATCGCCTCCATCCAGCGCGAGCTGCCCGCCACCGCCACGCAGGAGGAGATCGAGGCGGTGGTGCGGGAGTTGAACGACAACCCCGAGTGCACCGGCTACATCGTCCAGCTGCCGCTGCCCAAGGGCATCGACGAGAACCGCGTCCTGGAGCTGATGGACCCGGCGAAGGACGCCGACGGGCTGCACCCGATGAGCCTGGGCCGGCTCGTCCTCAACGAGCCCGGCCCGCTGCCCTGCACCCCGTACGGCATCATCCAGTTGCTCCGCAAGCACGGCGTGGAGATCAACGGGGCCGAGGTCGTCGTGGTCGGACGCGGTGTCACCATCGGGCGTTCCATGCCGCTGCTGCTCACCCGGCGCTCCGAGAACGCGACGGTCACCCAGTGCCACACCGGCACGCGTGATCTGTCGGCGCACCTGCGGCAGGCGGACATCATCATCGCCGCGGCCGGTGTCCCGCACCTGATCAAGCCGGAGGACGTGAAGCCGGGAGCGGCCGTCCTCGACGTCGGCGTCAGCCGCGACGAGAGCGGCAAGATCCTCGGCGATGTGCACCCCGGTGTCGCCGAGGTGGCCGGCTGGCTGTCGCCCAACCCCGGCGGGGTGGGCCCGATGACCCGCGCCCAGTTGCTCGTCAACGTCGTCGAGGCGGCCGAGCTCGCCGCCCAAGCGGGCTGACCGGAAAGGCCTGACGCCATGGGTGCTGGTAGGAGTCATGAGCCGGCCACGGAGGCGGAGCCGTCGGCCGCCGGGGGCGAGCCCGCCGGTGACGCGTCGTCGGCGCGGGCCCGCGCGGGCGGCTCACGCCGGTTCCCCTCCGTCACACGGGACACCGCGCGCCCCGAGGGCGGCGGTCGTGCCGCGCCCGGTGACGCGCCCGCACCCGCCCGTCAGTGGCCGCTGCTCACCGTGCTGATCGCGGTGGGCTTCGGCCTGTTGACGGTGGCGACCGAGCCGTTCGGGCAGGCCTTCCGGGTCGGGCTCGTCATCATCGGCGCCGCCCTGATGGCGGGCGCGGCCCTGCGCTGGACCCTGCCGTCGGTCGGCATGCTCGCCGTCAGGTCCCGCTTCACCGACATCACCACGTACGGGGTGCTCGGCGTGGTCATCGTGCTGCTCGCCCTCATGGCTCAGCCCCGGCCCTGGCTGAACATCCCGTTCCTGGAGGACGCGGTCCACTTCACGGTCCGCTGACGACCCCCAGCCGCCCCCCTGGGGCTTCGCCCCAGACCCCGTTCGCGCCTGAACGGCGCTCGTCCTCAATCGCCGGACAGGCTGGGTATGCCTGTGCTGGCCAGCACCGACCCCGCTGGGGGCGCGGGGAACTGCGCGCCCAGCCACGCACGGTCCGCAGCCGAAACCGGGGTTTCCTGGGGCTCCACCCCAGACCCCGTTCGCGCCTTAAGGGCGCTCGTCCTCAATCGCCGGACGGGCTGAGGTGGCCGATGCGGGCCGGCACCGATCCCGCTAGGGGCGCGGGGAACTGCGCGACCAGCCCACCAGGTGGGAGGGGGCCGCCGAACCGCCCCCCTCGGCGGCCGCCCAGGGGCCATTGAGGTGAACCGGGAGCCGCCACTACCGGTCAATGATCGATCAGCGTGAGACGTCCCACAGGGCTTGGGGGGTGTGGGACGCCCCGGGTCGGATAGCCTGACCGCTGGACATCTCTTCACGTCAAGATTCAGACGGTCGCACGTCAGGTTGCCGGCGTTTACGGGGTGCCCGGAAGCCAGGGGCAACCCCCCACCACCTGCTGTTTCTTACGGAGATCGCCATGACCCGCACTCCCGTGAATGTCACCGTCACCGGCGCGGCCGGCCAGATCGGCTACGCGCTGCTCTTCCGCATCGCCTCCGGTCACCTGCTCGGCCCGGACGTGCCGGTCAACCTGCGCCTCCTGGAGATCACCCCGGCCCTGAAGGCCGCCGAGGGCACCGCCATGGAGCTCGACGACTGCGCGTTCCCGCTGCTGCGCTCCATCGAGATCACCGACGACGCCAACGTCGCCTTCGACGGCGCCAACGTGGCCCTGCTCGTCGGCGCCCGCCCGCGCACCAAGGGCATGGAGCGCGGCGACCTGCTCGCCGCCAACGGCGGCATCTTCAAGCCGCAGGGCAAGGCGATCAACGACAACGCCGCGGACGACATCAAGGTCCTCGTCGTCGGCAACCCGGCCAACACCAACGCGCTCATCGCGCAGGCCTCCGCCCCGGACGTACCGGCCGAGCGCTTCACCGCGATGACCCGTCTCGACCACAACCGGGCGCTCACGCAGCTGGCGAAGAAGACCGGCACCACCGTCTCCGACATCAAGCGCCTGACCATCTGGGGCAACCACTCGGCCACCCAGTACCCCGACATCTTCCACGCGGAGATCGCCGGCAAGAACGCCGCCGAGGTCGTGAACGACCAGCAGTGGCTGGCCGACGAGTTCATCCCGACCGTCGCCAAGCGCGGCGCCGCGATCATCGAGGCCCGTGGCGCGTCCTCGGCCGCCTCGGCCGCCAACGCCGCCATCGACCACGTGCACACCTGGGTCAACGGCACCGCCGAGGGCGACTGGACCTCGATGGGCATCCCCTCGGACGGCTCCTACGGCGTCCCCGAGGGCCTCATCTCGTCCTTCCCGGTCACCGTCAAGGACGGCCAGTACTCGATCGTCCAGGGCCTGGACATCAACGAGTTCTCCCGCGCGCGCATCGACGCCTCCGTCAAGGAGCTCGCCGAGGAGCGCGACGCGGTCCGCGAGCTCGGCCTCATCTGAGCCCGGCCGCAACCGGGCCCGGCGCCCGGCCGCAACCGGGCCCGGCGCCCGGCCGCAACCGGGCCCGGCGCCCAGCCCCAACCGGGCCCGGCGGTACGCCCGTTGAAGCACCCGTGACGAAGCCCCGGCAGCCACTGCCGGGGCTTCGCCCGTTCCCGCCTACTCCCGCGCCGCGTCCCGGGTCAGCTGGACGGCGGCGAGCAGGCTGAGCTCCGGCCGCGCCTGGCGCAGCGCCTTGACGGCCCGTACCGACTCGTCGTCGGGGCCCGCGTAGCCGACCGAGGCCCGCTGCTCGCGCACCCAGCGCCCGCGCAGCTCGCGCTCCGGCCGCTCGGCCGCCCGCTCGACGATGGCCAGGGCCGCCTCCAAGCCGGGCCGCTCGGCCTCACCCGCGTCCGTCAGCGCCTCGCGCAGCGCCCCCGCGATCTCGTCCGCGTCCCGCAGCACCAGGACCGACATCTCCTTGCGACCCCACATGGGACTCCCCGTTCGTTGTGTTCCTGCTCCTCGATGTAGTACTTCTTATACATGAGCGAGCAGGTGCACAACAGGTTGGCGATGGTGCGTGCCGAACGGAAGGTGTCGCGCCAGAGCCTGGCCGAGGCGGTGGGTGCCCACTACCAGACCATCGGCTACATCGAGCGCGGGCAGTACAACCCGAGCCTCGACCTGGCGTTGAAGATCGCGCGGTACTTCGGCCTGCCGGTCGAGGCGCTGTTCTCCCTCGAACCGTTCCGCCCGCTCACCGACGAGGCCTACGGGAGGAACCAGTGAGCAACGCCCAACTGACGCGCTACGACCGCCGGATGCAGGCGATCATGAACCGGCGGGAGGCGGCGCCGCTGTACGCGACCGCGGCGCGGCGCCGGACCGTGGTCGCGGTCCACGTCCTGCTGACCGCCGCGTCCGTGGCGAGCTGGGGGCGCCACCCGTTCGTTCTGCTCGCCCTGCTGCTGCCGTGGTGCGTGGCCACCGGCGCCATCAACGCCGCCACCCGGGGCCTGCTCGAACTGCGCCGCCGGGCCCTGGACGAGCGTCAGCGCGCCGAGCGCAGCGAGGTGCTGGCCCGCGCCCACCGCCTCACCACGGGGCTGCTGCTCGTCACCGTGCTCGGTGTCGGGGGATACGCGATGGCGGGCGGGGACCTGACGGGCGTGGTCCTTCCGGTGCTGCTCGGCGCCCTGGTCGCGCACTGGCTGATGCCGATGTGGGTGGCGGGCCTGCGCGCCCAGGACGAGCCGGACGACGAGTAGCGGATACGCGAACGCGCGCGTGCCCCGGCCGCTTCGGCCGGGGCACCCTCGTTCACGTATGCATCGCTACAGCTCGCGCACCTGGCGGGCGATGTCCCGCACCGCCTGCGTCGCGCGGATCTGGAGGCCGGGCCCGAAGGTGATGCGGCCCGCGCCCAACTCGCCAAGCCGGCGCGGCCCGGGGGCGTCCGGCAGGACCGCCATGTTGACCGGCACCGGGACGGCCGCCGCGATCTTCGGCAGGTGCTCCGGGGGCGCGCCGAACGGGTACACGCCGTCCGCGCCCGCCGCCACATAGGCCCGGGCCCGCGCGATCGCCGCGTCGAGCTCGGGCACGCCGCGCAGATAGGTGTCGACCCGGGCGTTGATGAACAGCGCGTCGCCCGCCTCCGCCCGCACCTCGGCCAGCCAGTCGGCGTGCCGGGCCGGGTCCTTGAGGACGCCCTCGGCGGAGTCCTCCAGGTTGCAGCCGACCGCGCCCGTCTCCAGGAGGCGGGCCACCAACTCCTTGGGAGCGAGGCCGTAGCCGCCCTCGACGTCCGCGGAGACCGGGATCGAGACGGACCGTACGATCCGGGCGACGGCGGCGAACATCTCCTCCGCCGGGGTCGAGCCGTCCTCGTACCCCAACGACGCCGAGACCCCCGCGCTCGGCGTCGCCAGGGCGGGGAACCCCGCATCCTCGAAGACCCGGGCGCTGGCCGCGTCCCAGGGTCCCGGCAGGACCAGCGGGTCGCCCGATGCGCGCCCCTGGTGCAGGGCGCGGAAGGCGGCGGCGGGACTCGGCTGTGCCATGGTGTCTCTCCTGGTGCTGTGCGGTGCCGCAGGACTCGCGTGAGGCGGCCCTGCGAACGGTAACTCCCCTGACGGCAGGGTCACTTGTACATGCCGGGGGTGTAGTGGCCCGGCACCCCACGGGTGGTCACGCCGAAGCGGTTCCAGGCGTTGATGACGGTGATGGCCGCGATGAGGTGGGCCAGCTCGGCCTCGTCGAAGTGCTTGGCGGCGCGCTCGTACACCTCGTCCGGGACGAAGCCGTCGGTCAACACCGTGACCGCCTCGGTCAGTTCGAGCGCCGCGAGCTCCTTCTCGGTGTAGAAGTGCGCCGACTCCTCCCAGGCACTGAGCTGGATGATTCGCTCCACCGACTCGCCGGCCGCGAGCGCGTCCTTGGTGTGCATGTCGAGGCAGAGGGCGCAGTGGTTGAGCTGGGAGGCGCGGATCTTGACCAGCTCGGCGATCACCGGATCGATGCCCTGCTCGGCGGCGGCGTTCAGCTTGATCATGGCCTTGTAGACCTCGGGCGCGGCCTTGGCCCAGGGGAGGCGGGGGGCGTGCTCGGGTGCGTAGGTCTTGCTCTCGTTGGTGGTCATGGGACGACCGTACGGTTCGTGTGGCACCCGGGTATGGTCCATTCCCATGGTGAAATCCTGGGCCACTTCGGCGGAAACGCTCGGTGTCGATCTCCATCTCGACCTGAAGGGCGCGGGCCTGCGCTCCGGGCTCATGGACGCGCTGCGCGAGGCCGTGCGCGGGGGACGGCTCACCCCCGGCACCCGGCTGCCCTCCTCGCGCACCCTCGCCGCGGACCTCGGCATCGCCCGCAACACCGTCGCCGACGCCTACGCCGAGCTGGTCGCGGAAGGCTGGCTCACCGCCCGCCAGGGGTCGGGGACGCGGGTGGCCCAGCGCGCCGCGGCCCGCCCCGACCGGGGCCGCGTCCACCGGCTGCCGACCCGCCGCAAGCCCACCTACAGCCTGATGGCGGGCTCGCCCGACCTCGCCCGCTTCCCGCGCGCCGAGTGGCTCAAGGCGGCCCGCCGGGCGCTCGCGGCGGCCCCGCATGAGGCGTTCGGCTTCGGCGATCCGCGCGGCCGCGTCGAACTGCGCACGGTCCTCGCGGACTATCTGGCCCGCTCACGCGGCGTGTACGCCTCACCGGAGCGCATCGTCGTCTGCTCCGGCTTCGTGCACGGCCTGATGCTGATGGGCCAGGTGCTGCGGGCGCGCCGGGCCCGGCAGGTGGCGGTCGAGGCGTACGGACTCGACTTCCACTGGAAGCTGCTCAGCGACGCGGGGCTGCGCACCACGCCGCTCTCGATCGACGAACAGGGCACCCGCGCCGACGAGTTGGGGAACGACAGAGGGGTGGGGGCGGTGCTCATGACACCGGCGCACCAGTTCCCGATCGGGCTCCCGCTGCTGCCCGACCGGCGCGCGGCGGCCGTCGACTGGGCGCGCGCCACCGGCGGACTGATCCTGGAGGACGACTACGACGGCGAGTTCCGCTACGACCGCCAGCCGGTCGGCGCGCTGCAAGGACTCGACCCCGATCGGGTCGTCTACATGGGTACGGCCAGCAAGTCGCTGGCGCCCGGTCTACGGCTGGGCTGGATGGTGTTGCCCGAATCGCTCGTCGGAAGCGTGGCGGAGGCGAAGGGCCACGGCGACTCGTGCGGGGTGCTGGACCAGCTCACGCTCGCCGAGTTCATCGACTCCGGCGCCTACGACCGCCATGTTCGCGGCATGCGGCTGCACTACCGGCGCCGGCGGGACGAACTGGTCGCGGCGCTGGCCGAGCACGCGCCCGACATCGGAGTGACCGGGCTCGCGGCGGGACTTCACGTCGTGCTGAGTCTGCCGCCGGGTGTCGATGAACGCAGAGTGGTCCAAGCAGCCGCGTGGCAGGGCCTCGCCATCCAGGGCCTCGGGGCGTTCCGCCACCCCGACGCGAACGCCGCGGAGTGGAACGGCCTCGTCGTCGGCTACGGCACACCCTCCGACTCGGCGTGGCCGGGCACGCTGGACGCGTTGCTGCGGGTGCTGGCGGCGGTGGGGGCGTGAGGAAGCCCGGACCGGGGGCTCGCGAAGGGGGCTTCCCTGTAGGGGAGCTATGAGCAGGCCCGGGCAGGCGTAGAGGGTCGTCGTTCCGGGCCCGCCCTTGGGGCCGGCGAGAGGCTGTCAGGGTTCCGCGACGACCGGGACGGGGTTGTCCGGACGGTCGAGCCACGCCCGCTCGCCGTCGCCGTCCACGGTCAGGCCGAACCGCTCGAACCCGGGCCGTCCCTGCTCGTCCCACCAGAGGTACGCCGCGACCACCTCGTCCCAGAGATCACGAGGCCCCGACTGGTAGACCTCGAATTCCTTGCGGCGGGGCACGAAGTCGACTGTTGCCCACGACGTAACAGCCGTGTCCCGCAGCCACAGCGTGTAAGAGCCGTCGTCGTACGTCTCGGCCCACGGGAATGCGTCGGGCACCTGCACCCCGATGGCGAACATGACCGGCCAGTCCCCCACCGAATCCGGGGAGACGCTGGTCATGCTCTGCCGTCCGTCCGCCGGCCACTTCCGGCCCTTGAGGTATGCGCGGACGTGCTTCCGTTCGGTGCGCTGTGCGCGTAGCCGCATGAACGCAGACGACCCGAGGAACCACCCGGTAGCCGTCCCGTCCTCGGCCACAGCGAGACGCGCCACCGCTTCCCCGCCGTAGGTCGGCCCCCAGGGTGCAACGATGAGCCCGCCCGGTTTCGTCTGCGCGACCCATTGCCGGGGCACGCTGCCGATGGAGCAGGTGGCGATCACGCGGTCGTACGGGGCACCCTCGGCGTATCCATCGGCCCCGTCGCCGACGACGGTGAGCGGCTCGAATCCGGCCGCTTTCAGACGACCCCGCGCATCTCTCGCGCTGGCTTCGTCCACTTCCACCGTGACGACGTTCTCAGCGCCGACCCGATGGGAGAGCAGCGCGGCATTCCAGCCGGTGCCGGTGCCGATCTCCAACACCTTGTGTCCTGTCCCGACGTTCAGTGCATCGAGCATCGAGAAGACCATGGTCGGCATCGAGTTGGAGGAAGACGGAACCTTGCCCTTTCCGGGGCCGGTGTGCGCGCCGTCATCCCATTGCGTCGTGATCGGCGCATCGCGGTAAACCGCCGACCACCAAACCTCGGGTTCCTCGCTGCGGAGCACGCGGTCGGTCTGGCGATTCATGCCGGCGCGGCCGGGCCAGATCGCATCCGGGAGGAACAGATGCCGGGGCACCGCATGGAATGCGGGCAACCAATCGCTTGTGAGTGCTCCCTTTTTCATGAGCGCAGAGGCGAGCCCCGAAGGGCCCGCCTCCTCTACGCGGTCAATCATCGGCGCGGACTCACTTACCGTCAGCCGGACGCTGGCCGTCGTTCGTGTTGCCGCCCTCCTCGGAGCCGCCCCCGCCGTGCTTGTTACCGCTGTCGCTGTCGTCCTGGGGGTTGCCGTCCATCATCGTGAGCCACCATGCGCGCATTTCCGTACCTCCACTTATCAGCGAACCGACACGCGATTACATGTCGGCGGTTATGCCCACCCCTGTCGAGTCCGAGCCGCCGCGCGGGACGATGGGTCGCGGGGGTGGTGCTCTCTCGACCAGGTGCGCCCCAGGGTCTGAGAGAGGAAGTTCTTTCGCTCCGGTCGGTGGTCCCCGGGGTGGCCCAACAGCGCGTGCAGCGCCCCGAGTTCCACGGCGAAGTCGACGAGGTGCGGGTCGTGCTCGTCCACCGCCGCGTACAGCACCTCGACGACCATGGCGCAGGCGGGACACGTCCCCGGGTCCACGTTGTCGGACCGTCGAGTACTGAAGTCCATGGCTTGGAGATCAGCGAGACACAGCGTCATACGTCGGCGCTCCTTGCGCCTTGTCCACGTCCCTGCCCGTGCCCGCGTCCCTGCCCGTGCCCGTGCCCCTGCCCATGTCTTGACAGGTGTTCAGGGATGATCTCTGTTGCCTGTTGCACCCCCACGGGATCGCCCGTCCCATGAGCCCGAGCTCGTGCACTCCTCGCGGCTGCACAGATGGCACAGTCCGGGCCCAACACCGCGCCCTGGAGCGGCGGTTGTGCGCTAGTCATTCTTCCCCGCCTATGCCGTCGTGGGCCCTCGGCGGTCCTATTCTCACCGGGCACGACCACTCCTCTCCCGGGGTTCGCGGGGCTGCGCACCACGCCGCTCTCCTTCGACGAACAGGGCACCCGCGCCGACGAGTTGGGGAGCGACAAGGGGGTGGGGGCGGTGCTCATGACGCCCGCGCCCCAGTTCCCGATCGGGCTCCCGCTGCTGCCCGGCCGGCGCGCGGCGGCCGTCGACTGGGCGCGCGCCACGGGCGGGCTGATCCTGGAGGACGACTACGACGGCGAGTTCCACTACGACCGCCAGCCGGTGGACCCTACACCCTGGCACCTTGGAAAGTGCCCAGTTCAGAGCAGTAGGAAGCCCCGCCCATGCGCCGCGGAAACGCACGGACGGGGCAGGGGCAGGCGGCGCCTCACTCAGGCGGGCTGCTGTACCGCTCCAACGTCGCCTTGCTCGTGGACCGGTCGACAAGCCGCAGTTCCCACGGCCCGGTGTTCACGTCGAAATCCTTCCCGAACCCGACCCACTTCCCGGCCATCCGTCGGCCGGTCGGCTCGACCAGGAGCTGAATGGCTCCGTGGTACCGGGCGCCGTTGTAGTAGCCATCCGACGCGGTCTGCTCGACCCACGACCCCGTGACCACGTTGCGGTCAACGGTCAGATCCAGCGTGAGCGGGCTGTCCGGGTTGCTGCTCGCCCCGGGCAGGCTCTGAGCGGTCAGCCGGTTCCCGTGCTGGACGATCACGATGTAGTGCCTGCCCTCGTACGTCTCGCCCCGGCTGGACGAGTAGAACTCGTACCGGCTGAACCACACCCCCGAGAACGTCTCGTCAGCCGCCTGTACGGCCGTCTGCGCGGCTACAGCGGCGGAGGTGACCCCGCCCGTTCCTGCGTCCATGTCATGCCCTCCTTTGCCGTCTGTGTGGACTCTGGCCATCGGTACCGGCAGCGTGAAACCCAGGGCCTCCACCGGACGGCCCGTGACCCGCTCTAACGCCCTGGAGTACACACCCCGGGGCGTCTTACTCGTCCCCGACTCCCAGCGCTGTACCAGACGCTTCGAAGCCTCGTTGGGCTCTCCCAGTTCTTGCCCTGCCCGGCGGATGGCCTTGGCAAAGTCGTCTTGGCTCATACGCAGGCCGATACGCACGGCCCGCAGCACATCATTCGGCACCACGGCGGTCGTCGTCATGACGTCAAAGCTAGACCGAAGTGCCACCCAATGACACCCAATTGACGCCCTTGGAGGCGTCATTGACGCCCCTCCGAGTGACGCCCGGGTGACGCCCGTTCCGTCGTCGCTCCGACGCGCCCCAGGGAGGGAACATCGGCGCACAACAGGGAGCACGGCGAGGGGACGGCGAGCAAGCATGACAAGTCCGACCGACTACCAGGCGGCGCGGGTAGAGCTGCCGATGCGGGTGACTCTCGAACCGGTGCCCGTAGGAGGACGTGGCCCTTGTCGAACACGTCGGTCCCTGACCCACAGACCCCACCCCTTAACCGTTAAGGGGTGGCCCTCGAAACGATCACGCACCATCCGCAGGGACCGGCCACGGTCGTCCCTTGACCAGGAAGGCACAGACGTGACGATCACCCACGAACGCCCGGCCGAAGTTCAGAACCTCATCAGCCCTCAGCTCCGGGCGCTGCTCATCAAGGACGTCCGGAAGGACTGGCCCGACCTCACCGACGACATGGGCGAGCGCGGCGTGAACCAGATGGTGGCCTTCCTCGCCACCAGCACGGTCACCGGCCAGCCGATGACGCCCTCGCTGCGCGTGGATCGGTTCTGGCACCGCTTTCTCAAGCGGAGCGTTCCGTACCTCGCGTTCTCCCGGGCGCTCGGCGTCGACTACATCCACCACGTCCCGGACGACACCGAGGGAGGCGCCGACCCCGAGGCGGGCAGGGCCGCGATGGAGGCGACGACGGCCGCGATCACAGCCGCCGGCTTCGAGGTCGACGCGGAGTTCTGGCCCGGCATGGGCGCGGCGGACTGCTCGCAGTGCCACGCTGGGTGCACCGACAGCCCCGTGAACAAGTAACACCCTGAGCCAGCCGCCCGGCGAACGTGTCGGGCGGCTGTCGCCGTGAACGAGACCGGAGAGAGCACAAAGTGTCAGACACCCGTAGTGCTGCGTGGGACACCTACTCGCAGAGCAAGCCCCAACGGCGCACGACGAACGCCAGGGGCGAGACCACGTGGTTCAACTGGACTCAGCATGCCGACCACGGGCCGGGCGCCGAGGTGCTTGACGTGGAGCCTGGTAGCCGCGTGCTCGACCTGGGGTGCGGATCGGGCGGAAACCTGGCCCACGTGGCAACTCTGGGGATGCACGCGGTAGGGGTGGACTTGTCGCCCGCGCAGCTCGGCAAAGCGCGGGAGCGCTGGCACGACGTGGGCGGGATGGAGCTGTACCAGGGCGAGGCCCTGGCCTTCCTCGCAGACTCACCCGTGACCTTCGATGCCATCTACTCCGTTTTTGGGGCCGCCTACTTCACCGATCCCGGGCTGATGCTCCCCGCCGTTCACGGTCGGCTCGCCCCTGGCGGGGTGTTCGCCATGTCGCAGCATCCGGCCGTTGAAGGCTGCTACGGCTGTCAGGCGTCGTACATCCCCCGAGGAGCCGAGGAAGACCCTGCTGTCGTGAAGCGGTGGGACTACCCCCCAGAGACTTGGGCCGCAATGCTCAAGGAGTACGGATTCGAGGACGTGACCGCAGAAGTGGTGGACGCTCCGGCGGTAGGTAGGCGCCGCATCGGAACCCTGCTTGTTCGTGGGGTGCGCTCTGCTGTGTAACCGGTAGCAGCAAACGCAAGCGCCTGGTCCGTCTGCTGCTCGGCCCTCTCCCGGTCCTGACCGAAGTGCGTCACGGTGAAGTGCACGATGCTGTCGAACAGCTCGTCTGAGACGAGCGTGCGGCCCGTCTTCAGGTCGGGCAGTACTGCTGTCATGGTGCGGTACCTCCTCGTTGGGGTGGCCACTACGCTTGCGGCCGACTTCAGCTCCATCACTGAAGCGGGGTGGCGTCCGCCCCTGCCGAGTTCGAGCCACTACGGGGGGAGTGCGTGGTGAGTGGGTTCCTCGGCAAGGGCGGAGTCTGGGTCACAGCAGGTACCCGGGAGCGATCCCGACCCGGGCCGGTCCCGGGTACCTGCCGCTGGTACCGCCTACCGGGGGCGCCCCGGATCATGAGCGGCCATGCCGCGCGCCATCGTGACGCCGCGCGGGGGTGTTGTTCACTCTCGGCTAGGTATGCCCCAGAGTCTGAGAGAGGAAGTTCTTTCGCTCCGGTCGGTGGTCCCCGGGGTGGCCCAACAGCGCGTGCAGCGCCCCGAGTTCCACGGCGAAGTCGACGAGGTGCGGGTCGTGCTCGTCCACCGCCGCGTACAGCACCTCGACGACCATGGCGCAGGCGGGACACGTCCCCGGGTCCACGTTGCCGGGCCGGCGAGCACGGAAGTCCATGGCTTGGAGATCAGCGAGACACAGCGTCATACGTCGGCGCTCCTTGCGTCTTGCCCGTGCCCGTGCCCGTGCCCGTGTCCCGACAGGTGTTCGCGGATGATCTCTGTTGCCTGTCGGACCCCCATGGGATCGCCCGTCCCATGGGCCCGCGCCCGTGCTTTCCTCGCGGCTGCACAGATGACACAGCCCGGGCCCAACGCGGCGCCCTGGAGCGGTTGTTGTGCGTCAGTCATTTCCCATCCCAGCGCTATGCGAACGGTCTGGCCGTTCGCCGGCCCCTCGGCGGACACCTCGGCCCGGTAGGCCCCGGCAAGCGACGCCGTTGCAGTCCACGGCTCGGCTCCCTCCCTTGGTGACCTCTCCTGCCTCTACGCAACCGCACGACCACGCACGGCGGTACCGTTGAGAAGCACGCCAGGATTAAGAGCGTTAAGCGCCGCGCATGGGGAGTTGAACGACCGTGGGCACCAGCGAGCCGAACACAGCGTTGACACGACTGCTCCGAGAGGCCGGATGGACGCTGCGGCAGTGTGCTCAGGCCATCAATAGGTTGGGGACCGAGCGCGGTACTCCAAAGAGGTACCGCCCACCTTCCGTTCACCAATGGTTGAGCGGGAGCCTGCCGCGCACAGACGTACAACCGCTGATCTTGGAGGCATTCGCGCGGCGACTTGGGCGACCCATCACGTGGGCGGATGCCGGGTTCCCACGCCCTGAGAACCGAACTGAGGGGACGCCGTGCACCACAGTTGACGGGATCATTGATCTTGGAAGGACGGACATGGACCCTTCCCGCCGTGGCGTACTGAGCGCCGCCTTGTTCTCTGTCGCCCTGACCGTCCCCGACTGGCCCGACGTGGTGGGCCGCATAGAAGCCGCCCAGACCGGGACACGGACCCGCCTCGGCATGTCCGACGTGCACACGGTGTCGGCCATGACGGAACAGCTTTCGTCCATGGACGATCAGTTCGGCGGGCGCACTGCTCGGCCCCTCGCCGCAGCTTTCCTGGTCAATACGGTGTCCCCATTTCTTCGGACAGACGGCCCCGACGACGTGCGTAAAGCGATGATGTCTGCCGCGTCTGACCTCTGTTACCTCACCGGGTACATGGCCGTGGACGAGGGTCTGCACGGCCTCGCCCAGCGCTACTACCTCAAGGCACTGGAGCTTGCGGGTGCTTCTGAGGACCACCTGACGTACTGCACCACGCTCCGCGGTATGAGCGTCCAAGCGGTAGACCTCAACCAAGGTCAGATGGCCAAGCGTCTCGCCGATGCTGCGGCGGCATCCTCCCCGCAGGCCGGACCACGAATGCGCGCTTTTCTCGCCGGCCAGCAGGCCCATGCAGCCGCGCAAGTCGGAGACCGTCGATCCGCACTCACGTACTTGCACGAAGCCGAAGTGGCCATGGACAAGGCAGAGTCCCGGGGAAGGGTGTTCGGATCGTACGATCCGGCAGCGCTGAACTACCACGCAAGTCAGGTGCGGTTCGAGATGGGCGACGTACATGGAGCCGTAGCCGCTATGCAGGAATCGGACCGTCTCCGGTCCAGCGTCTACCGGCGTACGCGAGTCAAAGAACGGATGATCCTCGCCGAGCGGCAATTGGCCGTGGGGCATCTGGAAGCGGCTTGTCAGACGTGGGGTCTCGCGTTGGACGACTACCCATTGGTCAACTCGGGGCGCATCGAAAAGAGGATGGCCGAGATGTTCCACCTCGTTCGCCCTCATACGCGAAACCATGCGGCGCAGAACCTCTACGAACGTGCCAGAGAAGTCGTACGCCCCGAGCTGGTTCCGGCGTAACGGAAGCCCTGCCTGTGCCATTGCGCGAGGGCTCCCCTGCGTCACGCCGTGACGAGTTCAGACGTGAACACTGCGGGCCCACGCATCCGGCTTGCCCAGCCCGGGCGTGCGCATGTAAGCGCGCCCTGGATCGGGCCGAGGAAGTGCGCGAACTCAGCGGGCCAATCCAGAACGGCGGATGGCCTTGCTGTCCGATGGGCGCGTGACAGCACTTGATGACCAAATTGCCGCACTCTCCGTGACCGCCTAACAAGTTTGGGAGTTGTCTTGCAGCACGAGAACGGACGAATCTTCCGTGAAGCGTGGATCTCTGGCGTAAAGAAGCATTACCCCGGAGAGCCCAAGCCCGGGTACATTACACCCTGGGAAGAAACCCCCGAGTGGGAACGGGAGGCAGCCGCTGCGGTGTCCGCCCAGGTATCGAACTTCGTCGGAGTGAGCCACCGAAACACATCCAAGCTGTCCCGTGAGCAGAAGGGGAGGTTCGTCGCTCTCTGTTGGATTGCTCAAATCCATAAGCACTTTGAAGACCCGAAACCAAGCTACGTCGCAGACTGGCCGGAACTCCCGGAATGGCAGCAGCAGACAGACGCAGATATTTTTGAAGCGATTGAGCGAACTCAGTAACCACCCACGAAGCCCCGCCCCTTCACTCCCTCCGAAGCGGCGGGGCTTCCTGCTGTCAGGCAGCGAGCCCGCAGGGCACGAGCACGGCGCGGGCCCAGGTGTTCGAGGGGCCCAACTCGTGTGCGCGATCGGTGACGTAGACCCCCAGCCACGGCACCCCGGGCACCGTGTGAACGCTGACCGGCATGGGACGCCCCGCCACCCCAACCACCTTCGGAGCGGCGGGATTTAGGGCGTCCCGGGCCACCCGGCGGCCGGTCAGTGCTCCTCGGCGTCCTGGCGCGGGGGTTCGGCCCCGGCCGCCGCCGGGGCCTCGCCGAAGCGGGCCAGGGCCAGCGCCCCCGCCACCGCGACCGCGAAGCCCGTCACCGTCAGCCAGCCGAGGCCGTCCCGGGTGCGGTCGCCGAGCCAGGCCACCCCGACCAGGGCCGGGCCGATGGTCTCGCCGATGACCATGCCCGCCGTGGCCGTGGTGACCGAGCCGCGCGACAGGGCGGAGGTCAGCAGCAGGAACGCGGCGCCGCCGCCGAGCAGCAGGGCGTACAGGGCGGGGTTCGTCAGGTCGAAGGGGTCGTCGATGAGGCGGACCGCGACCTCCACCACGCCGAAGCCGCACCCCGCGCCGAGGCCCAGGACCAGCGCCCGCGCGCGGTCCGGCAGGCGTCCGCCGGCCGCGCCCGCGGCCAGCACCGCGCCGGCCACCCCGAGCAGCCACCAGGGCAGCGAGGCCGGGCCCCGGTCGTCGCCCTCGGCGCCGGAGGACAGGGCGAGCAGGGCCAGGCCCGCGCAGACCACGGCGACCGCCGCCCACTCCGTACCGGAGAGCCTGACCTTCAGGACGCGGGCCGCGACGACCGCCGTCACCGCGAGCGAGGCGGCGAGCGCCGCGCCCACCGCGTAGATCGGCACCGAGCGCAGGGCGAGGACCTGGAAGACGAAGCCGAGCCCGTCGAGCGCTAGGCCCACGACATAGCGCCACTGGCGCACGGCCCGCAGCAGCAGTGCCGCGTCGACACCCGATCCGGCGCCCGCCCCCGAACCCGGCTCGGCGGCGCGCGTCGCGGCGGCCTGGAGGACGGTGGCCGTACCGAAGCAGACCGCGGAGGCGAGCGCGCAGATCATCCCGAAGAACACAGGGGGACTGTAGTCGCAGGCCGAGCGGCCGGGGGAAAGCCCGGGAGCGGGCCGCCGCGAGGTGGGAACTAGGGTGTGGCCGAAACGCGTCCCACAGCGAAGCCAGTAGGGGAACGGGGGAGGTCCACGATGCGCAGGTTCAGGTCCACGACGGTGGTGCTCGGCGGCATGGGAGTGCTGGCCGCGACGCTCACCGCGTGCAGCGACGAACCGGACCGGCGGTGCGTCAACCCGGTCACCTACAAGGAACTGCCGAAGTACGAGTGCAAGAGCGGCGGCAGCGGTCAGTACTACTACGGCGGGTCCAGCCGGGGCGGCAAGGTCTCCGGCGGCTCCTTCGACAAGTCGGGCGTCTCGCGCGGCGGATTCGGCCACGAGGGGAGCGGCGGCGGCTGAGCCGCACCGCTCGGGCCGGCAGGAAACGCGAGGAAGACGACGTAGGGCACGACCATGGAACGCCATCACATACAGCCGCGCCCCGACTGGCAGCGGACCGTCGAGGAACAGGGCGTGATCTATCCGCTCACGCGCTACCCCGACGACTCGCTGCGCCCCTACTGGGAGGAGAGCGCGTACTACTCCTTCACGCTGCCCGAGGTCGAGGCGCTGGAGGAGACCGTCGAGGAGCTGCACGCCATGTGTCTGGCCGCGGCGGCCCACATCGTCGAACGCGGGCGCTTCGCGGACCTCGGCATCATGGACGGCCGCCTCGCCGACCTGGTCGCGGAGTCCTGGCGCCGACGGGCCGAACTCCCGTCCCTGTACGGCCGGTTCGACCTGCGGTACGACGGTACGGGCCCCGCCAAGCTGCTGGAGTACAACGCCGACACCCCGACCTCGCTCGTCGAGGCGGCGAGCGCCCAGTGGTTCTGGATGGAGGAGCGCTTCCCCGGCGCCGACCAGTGGAACTCCCTGCACGAGCGGCTCGTCGCGGCCTGGCGGCGCCAGGCCCGGATGCTGCCGCCCGGCCCCGTGCACTTCGCGCACTCCGACGGCGACGAGCTGGGCGAGGACCTCATGACGGTGGCCTATCTGCGCGAGACCGCCGAGCAGGCGGGGCTCGACACCGAGGCCCTGTCGGTCGAGTCCATCGGCTGGGACAGCATCACCGGCCGCTTCGTCGACGAGAAGCTCCGCTTCATACGGTCCTGCTTCAAGCTGTACCCGTGGGAGTGGCTGGCCTCCGACGCGTTCGGGCCGCAGGTCCTCGACACCCTCGACAACGGGGGCGGCACCGGCACGACGTGCTGGATCGAGCCCGCCTGGAAGATGCTGCTCTCCAACAAGGCGCTGCTCGCGGTCCTGTGGGAGCTGTATCCGGGCCACCCCAACCTGCTCCCCGCCTACCTGGACGGGCCGCGCGACCTGGTGGACGGGCCGGGCTACGTGGCCAAGCCCCTGCTCGGCCGCGAAGGCGCCGGCGTCACCCTGCACCCGCCGGGCTCCGCGCCCGCCCAGCGGCCCGAAGAGGCGTGCTGCTACCAGGAGTTGGCCCCGCTGCCCGACTTCGAGGGGAACCGGGTGGTGCTGGGTGCGTGGGTGGTGGAGGACGAGGCGGCGGGCCTCGGCATCCGGGAGTCGGCGGGGCTCGTCACGGACGGGTACGCGCGGTTCCTGCCGCATGTGATCCGGTGACGGGGCCCGGCCGCCCCCGGACGGTGCGCCATGCGCCCCCTCACGCCCCCGTGCCCCTCCCCGGCGCCACGGACGTACCCGTGGGGAGGGTGTGAACAGGGCGGTCATCCGGGCGGCGCGCCGCTAGCATGGGCCACCCTGGCGACGCCCTCGAACTTCCCTTCCCCTCGGCCGAGTTGAGGGGCCCGGCGTACGCCCCACCGTCGCGGGGGAGCTGGTCATGACACAGGCGCAGGTGCCGCAGCAGGCCCAGCCGCCGGGCCCGGAGCCGGGCGGGCTCCCGCCCGTGCACCCCTCGCGCAGCGAGGCGACCCGTCTGATGGCGGCGGGCACCTATCTCGACGCCGAGTACCGCGACGCCGTCATCGACGAGCTCTACGTCCACGAGGAGCGCGTCGTGGCGCCCTCGCTCGGCTTCGACGCCGCCCGCGTACTCGCGCACGCCCTGCGCGCCCGCACCCTCGAACTCGCCTGGTCGCTCGGCATCCTGTTCCTCTGGGTGCTGGGCGCCGTCGTCACCCGCTCCGCCTTCCTGCTGGTCCTGGGGCCGTGCCTGCAACTCGGCATCGCCCGCTTCGTCCGGGGCGGCGCCGCGACCGCCCCCTGGTACCGCACCATCCCCGCGTTCCTGCTGCGTTGGTGGGCCCGCGTGCTGCTGGCGATGTTCGCCGTCGTGGTGCTGCTCTCGCTCCTCCAGGGCTCGGACCCGAGCGTCACCAACTCACCGTCCAGACACGGGAGTTACGGTGACGGCGTGGATGCCTTCGGGGGTTTCTCCGAGGGCGGGAACACCGTGCCCGGTTTCGTCGCCGGTCCCGCCCGACTGCTCGGCGGCGCCGCCTTCGACGCGGCCGACCGGGGCTTCGGTCCTGGCCTCGCCTGGGGCATCGTCGCGTGCTTCGCCGTGATCGCCCTCTGCGTCTGCCTCCAGCGGGTGCAGTTCGCCCGGATCATGGCCAACGAACTGTCTCCGCAGGGCTTCCAGGACGTCGCCGCCGACCCCGCGCAACGGGTCGACAACGGCAGGCTCCACCGGCTCGCGGCCCTGATCCGCGCCGAGCAGCACGCCCCGCTCGCCGTCTACCGCTCGGACGCCCCCTTCCGCGGCGCGGGCGAGGCCTTCGAGCCCTGGTCGGTCTCCATCCAGCTGCGGCCGCGCGCCTCGCTGGGCGAGAAGAGTCCGGCGCGGGTCAGCAACGCCGAGATCCTGCGCATCGTCGAACCCCTCGTCACCCGGCTCCGCGTCCCCGCGCCGGCCGCGCCCGCCGAGGCGCACGCCGTGCGCGACCGGCTGCGCCAGCTCGAAGTGACCGAGTACCTCTTCCTGCCGGTCGACGGGCTTCCCTCGCGCACGCACGCGCCCTACGGCGGGGGCGACGTGGAGCAGCACCGCGCGGCCGCCCTGGAGGAGGGCGGCGAGGCCCGCAGGCACTTCCTGCGGATCCGGGTGGGCGGCTGGGAGGAACACCTCGTCACCACCGTGTTCGTACGGGTCCACACCCAGGGCGGCATGCTGGTCCTGGAGATCGCCCCGCACGTCCTGTCCCCGCTGCGCGAGGACTTCCTGCGCGCCGACCGGACCGCCCAGAACTTCGCCTGCCGCACTCCGCTCGGCAAGGCCGCCTGGGCGCTGGCGCGGACGCCGCGATCGCCGGTCGGCGCCCTGGTCGTCGTGGGCCGGGCGCTCGTCTCCCTCTGGCACCGCCTCACCGGCGGATACGCCCGGGCGCTGCCGGACGGCCCGGCCCGCTCGATACGCGAACTGGCCGCCGCGCCCGACGCCTCCCTCTTCCAGGCCATGGACTACCGGCGCTATGTGAAGTCCATCGAGGACCGGGTGACCAGCGGCGTGCGCAGCGCGCTGTACGAAGCCGGGTACGACACCGGGCAGTTCGAGCAGAAGATCATCAATGTCACCCAGGGCGGCGTCATGATCGAGAACGCCCGAGGAGCGATCAGCGTCGGCGACCACAACACCGTCAGGAACGAGGGCTGAGATGACCATGCCGGGCGACGACAGCGCACCGCCGCGCCCCCCGCGGGACACCGGGGAGCGCTCCGTGCACATCAGCGGGGTCACCGGCTCCGTCTCGGTCGGCGACCACAACACCGTGCACAGCGTCTACCGCGCGGGCGCCGCCGGCGACGAGGCCCACCGTCAACTCCTGCAATCCATCGTGGAGTTCAGGGCCGGCCTGGCCCAGCTCGTACGCAACGACCAGACCCGCGCCCTGGACGCCGAACTCGCCGACACCGAGGAGGAGATCCGTGACCAGGGCCGGGCCACCCCGGGCCGGCTTGCCCGCCTCGGCGAGCTGCTCGCGGGCGCGACCGCCCTCACCGGGCTGCTCGCCTCCGGCCAGGGCCTGGTCGAGCGGGTCACCGAACTGGTCGGGATGTGAGGCCGCGGTGACCGGCGGTGCGGACGAGGTCCGCTGGAACGCGGCGACCCAGAAGTGGGAGACGGTACGGGGTGGCTCCACGCGGCCCCCCACACCCCCGGGACCTCCGGCCCCCGAGACGCCCGACGCGGGCCCCGTACCCCCGGCGCCGACCACGCCCCCGCCACCCGCGCCACCCGCGCCGGGCCCGCGAGTGCCGCCCCTCGCGCCGGGGTTCGACGCCCTCGACCCGTACGACCCGTACGACACCGGCGGGGAGGATCCGTACCGGACCGGCGGGCCCGAGGATCCGTACCGGACCGGCGGGCCCGAGGATCCGTACCGGACCGGCGGGCCCGAGGATCCGTACCGGACCGGCGGGCCCGAGGATCCGTACCGGACCGGTGGCCCCTTCCCGCGCTTCCCGCAGGCCCCCGAACTCGCCGAGCCGCCGGCGTCGCCGTCCCGGCGGGTGCCGGTGGCCGTCGTGGTGGGCCTGGTCTTCGTCGTCGCCGCGGCCGGTGCGGGCGGCGGCTGGCTGCTGGCCCGCGGCGGGCCGGACCGTCCGGCGGCCACGGTGTCCTCGCCCGCCGCCACCCCGCGCTCCGGTGCCCCGGAGCGGACGGGCGACGGCAGGGGCGGCGCGAGCGCCTCGCCGTCCTCCGCCTCCCCCTCGCCGAGTGCCACCGTGCCCGCCGGGTTCCAACTCGCCCAGGATCCAAGGGGGTTCAGGCTCTATGTGCCCCAGGGCTGGACCCGTCAGGACCAGGGCGACAAGGGCGTCTTCTACAACTCCCCGGACGGCGCCCGGCTCATCCAGGTGTACCTGGTCTCCGAGGCGGGCCTGAGCCCCTATGACGCGCTGAAGGGAACCTCGGGCACGCTGGCCACCACGCACACCGGGTACCGGGAGATCAGCCTGGGCCGCGACGCCACCGTGCCCGCCGGGGCCACCCAGGGCGCACGGCTGGTGTACGCCTACGACCACACGACGCTCGGCCACCGGCGCCAGGTGGTGGACTACGCGTTCCTGACGCCCGGCGGCCGGCACTACGCCGTTCTGTCCGCGGCCCCCGCGACGGCGTGGCCCGAGCAGGAGCAGACCCTGAGGGCCGCGCTCAGCGGGTTCTGCGAGGGCTCCGACTGCCCCTCGCCGTCGGCCGGTTGACGAGGATTACGCGCCCTGGGCGAGGACCGCGCGGAGCTGGTCGAGGCCCCAGTCCAGGTCCTCCTTGCTGATCACCAGGGGCGGGGCGATCCGGATCGTCGAGCCGTGGGTGTCCTTGACCAGGACCCCGCGCTCCATCAGCCGTTCGGAGATCTGCCGGCCCGTGCCGTGCGACGGGTCGATGTCGACGCCCGCCCACAGGCCGCGCCCGCGGACCGCCTCGACCGCGCCCGTACCGGTCAGCAGGCCGAGCTCGCGGTGCAGATGGTCGCCGAGCTCGGTGGCGCGCTGCTGGTACTCGCCGGTGCGCAGCATCGCGATCACTTCGAGGGCGACCGCGCAGGCCAGCGGATTCCCGCCGAACGTCGAGCCGTGCTCGCCCGGCCGGAACACGCCGAGCACCTCGGAGGAGGCGGCGACCGCCGACACCGGGACCACGCCGCCGCCCAGCGCCTTGCCCAGGATGTAGACGTCCGGCACCACGCCCTCGTGCTCGCACGCGAAGGTCTTCCCGGTCCGGCCGAGCCCCGACTGGATCTCGTCCGCCATGAACAGCACGTTCCGCTCGCGCGTCAACTCCCGTACGCCCGCGAGGTATCCGGGCGGTGGGACCAGGACACCCGCCTCGCCCTGGATGGGTTCGAGCAGCACCGCCACCGTGTTGTCGGTGACCGCGGCGCGCATCGCTTCGAGGTCGCCGTACGGCACGATCTCGAAGCCCGGGGTGTACGGGCCGTAGTCCGCGCGGGCCTCCGGGTCGGTGGAGAAGCTGACGATCGTGGTCGTACGGCCGTGGAAGTTGTCCCGGGCGACGACGATCTTCGCCGTGCCGTCCGGGACGCCCTTGACGCGGTACCCCCACTTGCGGGCGGTCTTCACGGCGGTCTCCACCGCCTCCGCCCCGGTGTTCATGGGCAACACCATGTCCTTGCCGCACAACTCGGCGAGCCGCGTACAGAATTCGGCGAAGCGGTCGTGGTGGAACGCCCGCGACGTCAGCGTCACCCGCTCCAACTGGGCCTTGGCGGCGTCGATGAGACGGCGGTTGCCGTGGCCGAAGTTCAACGCCGAGTAGCCGGCCAGCATGTCGAGATAGCGTCGGCCCTCGACGTCCGTCATCCAGGCACCCTCGGCGGAGGCGACCACGACGGGCAGAGGATGGTAGTTGTGCGCACTGTGGGCCTCGGCGGAACGGATGGCGTCTTCGGTCGCTGCGTGTGTCGACACGGGTTCTCCGATCGTCATGCGGCATGGGGCGTCGGTGGTGCCCTTTTCTATCGTCGCTCGTATGCCGGACGCGGAAACCTTGCCGTACGGGGTCACCGGTAGGGTGTTCGGTACGCGCGGCGACTGGCGAGCGGGGAAACGACCCCGGGGGAGCCGTGCGCGGCCTGCCGCACGAGGTGCCGCCCGCCTGGGCACCCCGGGAACCCGTCAACGGACCCGGAGGACGCCATGAGCCTTCCCCTTTCCCACCCCGCCCTGCTGGCCGCCGACCCCGAGCTGGCCGCGCTCGTCGCCGCCGAAGAGCGGCTCCAGTCGGACACCCTGCGCCTGATCCCCAGCGAGAACTACGTCTCGACGGCCGTACTGGAGGCCTCGGGGACGGTGCTCCAGAACAAGTACAGCGAGGGCTACCCGGGCCGGCGCTACTACGAGGGCCAGCAGAACATCGACAAGGTCGAGGCGCTCGCCGTCGACCGCGCCAAGGCCCTGTTCGGCGTCGAGCACGCCAACGTCCAGCCCTACTCGGGCTCGCCCGCCAACCTCGCCGTCTACCTCGCCTTCGCCGAGCCCGGCGACACCGTGATGGGCATGGCGCTGCCGATGGGCGGGCACCTCACGCACGGCTGGGGCGTCTCGGCCACCGGCAAGTGGTTCCGGGGCGTGCAGTACGGCGTACGCGCCGACACGGGCCGGGTCGACCTCGACGAGGTGCGCGACCTCGCCCTCAAGGAGCGCCCCAAGCTGATCTTCTGCGGCGGCACGGCGCTGCCCCGCACGATCGACTTCGCGGCGTTCGCGGAGATCGCGCGGGAGGTGGACGCGGTGCTCGTCGCGGACGTCGCGCACATCGCGGGGCTCATCGCGGGCGGTGCGCACCCGTCCCCCGCCCCGTACGCGGACGTCATCTCCACCACCACGCACAAGACCCTGCGGGGTCCGCGCGGGGCCATGCTGATGTCCCGCGCGTCGCATGCGAAGGCCATCGACAAGGCGGTCTTCCCCGGGCTCCAGGGCGGCCCGCACAACCAGACCACCGCGGCGATCGCGGTCGCGCTGCACGAGGCGGCGCAGCCGGCGTTCTGCGCGTACGCGCACCAGGTGGTGGCCAACGCGAAGGCGCTGGCGGAGGCGCTGCTCGCGCGGGGCTTCGATCTGGTGTCCGGCGGCACGGACAACCACCTGATCCTGATGGACCTCACCTCGCGGGGCGTCTCCGGCAAGGTCGCGGCGAAGGGGCTCGACCGGGCGGGGGTCGTCGTCAACTACAACACCGTGCCGTACGACCCCCGCAAGCCTTTCGATCCCTCCGGGATTCGGATCGGTACGCCGGCGCTGACGTCTCGGGGGCTGGGGGTCGAGCACGTGGCGATGGTCGCGGAGTGGATCGATCGGGGAGTTGCGGCTGCGGGGGCCGGGGACGAGGGTGCCCTCTCCGCGATCCGCCAGGAGGTCATGGCCCTCCTCACCACCCACCCCGCCCCGGGCCTCCCCCAGAGCTGACCCCCTGGGGCTCCGCCCCAGACCCCGTGTCGCGCCTTAAGGGCGCTCGTCCTCAATCGCCGGACGGGCTGAGGTGGCCGATGTGGGCCAGCACCGAGCACTTAAGGGGCGCGGGGAACTGCGCGACCAGCCACCTGCGGCCCGCAGACGAAAACGGGTTTTCAGGGGCGCGGGGAACTGCGCGAGCAAGCGGGCACGGTCCGCAGGATCGAGAGGGCTAGGGGCCCCGGGCCCCGGCCCAGAGGGGGGCTGTGGGGGCGGTCACCATCGGGGGGTTTCCGGGACGGCTCGCGTACCTGAGAGAATGCGAGCATGGCCTCGACTCGCCCGCCCGTCGCCCACCACCACCCCCAGGGGAATGGCTTCGCCATGCAGCAGCGTCCGCGTGTGCTCTCCGGAATCCAGCCCACCGCAGGCTCGTTCCACCTCGGCAACTACCTCGGCGCGGTCCGCCAGTGGGTGGCCCTCCAGGAGTCCCACGACGCCTTCTACATGGTGGTGGACCTCCACGCGATCACCGTCCCGCAGGACCCGGCGGAGCTGCGTGCCAACACCCGGCTCGCCGCCGCCCAGCTGCTCGCGGCCGGTCTCGACCCGGAGCACTGCACGCTGTTCGTCCAGAGCCACGTCCCCGAGCACGCCCAGCTCGCCTGGATCATGAACTGCCTGGCCGGTTTCGGCGAGGCCAGCCGGATGACCCAGTTCAAGGACAAGTCGGCCAAGCAGGGGGCGGGCAACGCGACCGTCGGCCTGTTCACGTATCCGATCCTCCAGGTCGCCGACATCCTGCTCTACCAGGCCCACCAGGTCCCGGTCGGTGAGGACCAGCGTCAGCACATCGAGCTCACCCGGGACCTCGCCGAGCGCTTCAACGGCCGGTTCGGCGAGACGTTCACCGTCCCGGCGCCGTACATCCTCAAGGAGACGGCCAAGATCTACGACCTTCAGGACCCGTCGATCAAGATGAGCAAGTCGGCGTCGACGCCGAAGGGCCTCATCAACCTCCTCGACGAGCCGAAGACGACGGCCAAGAAGGTCAAGAGCGCGGTCACCGACACCGACACGGTGATCAAGTACGACACCGAGAACAAGCCGGGCGTCTCCAACCTGCTGACCATCTACTCGACCCTGACCGGCAGGACGATCGCCGCGCTGGAG
The DNA here is from genome assembly GCF_003627815.1 of Streptomyces hundungensis. Classification (NCBI taxonomy): domain Bacteria; kingdom Bacillati; phylum Actinomycetota; class Actinomycetes; order Kitasatosporales; family Streptomycetaceae; genus Streptomyces; species Streptomyces hundungensis. Next base: position 3,443,596 of record NZ_CP032698.1, on the reverse strand, counting down.
GCCGAGTACGAGGGCAAGATGTACGGCGCGCTCAAGACCGACCTCGCCGAGGTGATGGTGGAGTTCGTCACCCCGTTCCGGGCCCGTACGCAGCAGTACCTGGACGATCCCGAGACGCTGGACTCGCTGCTCGCCAAGGGCGCCGAGAAGGCCCGCGCGGTCGCCGCCGAGACGCTGGCCACGGCTTACGACAAGGTCGGGCTGCTGCCCGCCAAGCACTGACCGGGTTTCCGGCCGCCCCCGCGCGGCCGGAGCACGACCTCGGCCTCTGGTCAGCCGCCGGTAAGCCCGTCACACTGCACACCAGCGACGCACACCAACGACGCACACCATCGACACCACAGCACGGAGGAGAAGACGTGGGGACCGTAACGCTCGGCGTTTCGATCGCGGTCCCGGAGCCCTACGGCAGCCTGCTCCAGGAGCGGCGCGCGGGCTTCGGTGACCCCGCCGCGCACGGCATCCCCACGCACATCACCCTGCTGCCGCCGCACGAGGTCCAGCGCGAGTGCCTGCCCGAGATCGAGGCGCACCTGGCCTCGGTCGCGGCGGCGGGCCGCGCGTTCGAGCTGCGCCTGGAGGGCACGGGCACCTTCCGTCCGCTGTCCCCGGTCGTCTTCGTCAAGGTGCGCCGGGGCGCGGGCGACTGCGCCTGGCTCCAGCAGCGGGTGCGGGACGAGGCGGGCCCGCTGGTGCGCGAGCTCCAGTTCCCCTACCACCCGCACGTCACCGTGGCGCACGGCATCTCCGAGGAGGCGATGGACCTGGCCCACGAGTCACTCGCCCAGTTCTCGGCGTCCTGGACGTGCGGCGGGTTCGCCCTCTACGAGCAGGGCGCCGACGGGGTGTGGCGCAAGCTGCGCGAGTACCCCTTCGGCGTGGGCGCGCTCGGCGTGCCCGCCCAGGGCGCGTCCCTGGACCACCCCTCCCTGCGCTAGCCACACCGGGAGTCGCCGGGCCGCGCCGGCTACACCGGGAGTCGCCGGAAGACGGCGCGCGGCACGTGCCGCAGCGCCGACATCACCATCCGCAGCGCCCCCGGCACCCACACCAGCTCCGCCCGCCGCCGCAGCCCCGCCTCGATGGCGAGGGCCACCGCCTCGGGGGTGGTGGCGAGCGGTGCCTCGGGGAGTCCGGCCGTCATCCTCGTCCGGACGAAGCCGGGGCGTACGACCATGACGTGCACCCCAGTGCCGTGCAGCGCGTCCCCGAGGCCCTGCGCGAAGGCGTCGAGGCCGGCCTTGCTGGACCCGTAGATGAAGTTGCCCCGGCGGGCGCGTTCGCCGGCCACCGAGGACAGCACGACGAGCGAGCCGTGGCCCTGGGTCTGGAGGGCCTTCGCGCAGATCAGGCCCGCCGAGACCGCGCCGGTGTAGTTGGTGCCCGCGACCCGTACCGCCGCGAGCGGCTCCTTCTCGTCGTGGACCTGGTCGCCGAGCACCCCGAACGCGAGCAGCACCAGGTCGATGTCGCCCTCCGCGAACACCTTGCCGAGCGCGACCTCGTGCGCGGCGGGGTCGAGCGCGTCGAAGGCGACGGTGTGGACGTCGGGGCCCAGCGCCCTCAGTTCGGCCGCCGCCGCGTCCAGGGCGGCCGATGGCCGGCCCGCGAGCCACACCGTGCGGGTGCGGCGGGCCACCAGACGGCGGGCGGTGGCGAGGCCGATCTCGGAGGTGCCGCCGAGCACGAGCAGCGACTGCGGCATGCCGAATGCGTCCTTCATCAGGGCTCCTTGAAGAGGGGGCGTGAGGAGGTGGGGGAGGCGGGCAGCCCCGGGGGAGGCAGCCTCGGGGGAGGCAGCCTCGGGGGGAGGCGGGCGGCTGTGCGGGGTCGGCCGGCTCACAGGCCCAGGCGTCTGCTCATGTCCGACCGGAAGACGCCCCGCGGGTCCAACTCCCGGCGCAGCGCCCGGAATCGAGGCAGCCACGGGTACATGTGCTCCACCAGTTCCGGCCGCATCCGCGCGTCCTTGGCGAGGTAGACGCGGCCGCCCGCGCCCGCCACCCGCTCGTCGAGTTCGTCGAGGAGCGCGGCGAGGCCGGGCAGCCGGGCGGGGATGTCCAGGGCGAGGGTCCAGCCGGGGAGCGGGAAGGAGAGCCAGCCCGCGTCCGCGTCGCCGAAACGCTTCAGGACGGCGAGGAAGGAGGGGCAGCGGTGCCGGGAGAGGCGGTGCACGATGGCGCGCAGGGTGTCCTCCTGCCCGTACCCGACGACGAACTGGTACTGCACGAAGCCGCCCCTGCCGTAGACGCGGTTCCAGTGCGGCACCCCGTCGAGGGGGTGGAAGAACGTCGAGATGCGCTGGAGCTCGCCCGTGCGGTGGTGCGGCGCCCTGCGGTACCAGAGCGCGTTGAACGCCGAGACGGAGCCGCGCCCCAGCAGCCCCTCGGGCAGGAACGCGGGGGCGGCCGGCAGGCTGCGGGGCCGGAAGTCGAGCGGGGCGCGGCGGGCGCGCGGCGGCAGCATGTCCAGCGGCGCGTGCTCTCCGCGGGTCAGCACCGACCGGCCGGTCTTCGCGCCCCGCGCGAGGAGGTCGACCCACGCCACCGAGTACCGGTAGCGGTGGTCGCCGGATTCGAGCCGGGTCATCAAGTCGTCCAGATCCAGGGCCCGTTCGGTGTCGACCGTCATCAACGAGGTGCGTACGGGCAGGAGTTGGAGGGTGGCGCTCAGGATCACGCCGGTCAGGCCCATGCCGCCGGTCGTGGCGTCGAAGAGTTCGCTGTCCGGGGTGAGGGTGCGGACCGTGCCGTCGGCGGTCAGCAGGTCGAGCTCGCGCACATGGCGGGCGAAGGAGCCGGACACGTGGTGGTTCTTGCCGTGGATGTCGGCGCCGATCGCCCCGCCGACGGTGACCTGGCGGGTGCCGGGCGTGACCGGTACGAACCAGCCGAGCGGCAGCAGGACTTCCATCAGGCGGTGCAGGCTGACGCCCGCGTCGCAGACGACGACGCCCGCGTCGGCGTCGACGCTGCGGATGCGGTCGAGGCCGGTCATGTCGAGGACCGCGCCGCCCGCGTTCTGCGCGGCGTCCCCGTAGGCCCGGCCAAGACCCCGGGCGATCGTGCCGCGCGCCCCGCACGCCAGGACGGCGGCCGCCGCCTCCTCGTAGCTTCGCGGGCGCAGCAGGCGGGCGGCGCTGGGGGCGGTGCGGCCCCAGCCGCTCACGGACGTCGGCGGGCCCAGGGGCGCTAGCGCGGCGTCGGGTGTCGTCTCGGCAGACATGAATGCGACGGTATCGCCTATCTCGTCCCCTTCCCCTTAGCCACCCGCCCTGATAAACCACTCACCGAAATGGGTGATTACATGGGTGTCAGTCTCATTTGTCCCGTATTCGTCTTCCCGCGCGCAGGAGAGTCGCCCGTGGCCTACGGCCAGTTGGCGGGCCGACGTCACGGAAGAGGGGTGGCAGATGCAGAAGCCGTCATGCACCGACGCCGACCAGCGGCTCCTGGCCGCACTGCGCGACTGCGCGAACGAGCCACGGGTGGCCGCCGCCGCCCGGGCGCTGTCCTTCGCCGGTGAGCACGGCGCGCTGTGGCTCGCGGCCGGTCTTGCCGGGGCCGTCGCCGACCGGGACCGGCGCGGGGCCTGGCTGCGCGCCACCGCCCTGGTCGCCGCCGCCCACCTGGCCAGCATGGGCGTCAAGCGGGTGGTGCGCCGACCCCGGCCGCACCTCCCGGCGGCCGAGCCGCTGGTGCGGACCGCCGGGCGGCACTCCTTCCCCAGCTCGCACGCCAGCTCCGCGGCGGCCGCCGCCGTGGCGTACGGCGCGCTGCGGCCGGCCGGGGCGCACCTGGTGGGGCCGCTGGCCGCCGCGGTGTGCGTGTCCCGCGTGGTGGCGGGGGTGCACTATCCGAGCGACATCGCGGCGGGCGCGCTGCTCGGCGGTGTCACCGCGCGGGCGGGGGCGGCCTGGATGCGCAAACCGCTGGAAGCGGGGCGCCGATGACCGAGCCCGGCACGGTACTCCTCGACGAAGCCAGAACCCCGGCGCTCCACCGTCTGCTCGCCCTGCCCGGCGGCCTGCTGCGCACCGCACGCCCCCGCCAGTGGATCAAGAACGTGCTCGTGCTGGCCGCGCCCGCCGCCGCCGGCCGGCTGCTGAGCCCGCACGACATCGGCCAACTCGCCCTGGTCTTCTGCCTGTTCACGGCCTCGGCCGCGGCCGTGTACCTCATCAACGACGCCCAGGACGCCGAGGCCGACCGCGCCCACCCCGACAAGCGGCACCGGCCGGTCGCCGCCGGGCGGGTCCCGGTGGGCGCCGCGTACGCGACCGGCGCCGCCCTCGCCGTCCTCACCCCGCCCCTTGCCGCGCTGACCTGCAACGCGATGACGGCCACGCTGCTGACCGCGTACGTCCTGATGCAACTGGCCTACTGCGTCAAGCTCAAGCACGTCCTCGTCGTCGACCTGGTGGTGGTCACCACCGGATTCCTCATGCGGGCGATGATCGGCGGGGTCGCGCTCGGGATCCCGCTGTCGCGCTGGTTCCTGATCACCGCCGGGTTCGGCGCGCTGTTCATGGTCGCCGCCAAGCGCTACTCGGAGGCCCTGCGCATGGAGGGGAGCGGGGCCGCCACCCGCTCGCTCCTGGACGCGTACACCACCGGCTATCTGCGCTTCGTGTGGCAACTCGCCGCCGGTGTCGCGGTCCTCGCCTACTGCCTGTGGGCGCTGGAGGCCGGCGGGGTGGCGCGGGGATCGCTGCTGCCCTGGCGGCAGCTGTCGATGGTCCCGTTCATCGGGGCGATCCTGCGGTACGCCGTCTTCGCCGACCGGGGGAGCGCGGGGGCGCCCGAGGACGTCGTCCTGCACGACCGCGCGCTCGCTGTCATCGGAGCCGTCTGGGTCGCGCTGTACGCGCTCGCGGTGGCCGACCTGTGAGCGTCGCCAAAGCCGAGCTCATCGGGTTCGCGCTGGCCGGGAGCTGCGCGTACGCCGCCGATCTGGTCCTGTTCGTGGGGCTGCGCTCGGGCCTTCACTGGGATCCGATCGCCGCCAAGTCCCTCTCCTTCGTGGCCGGTTGTACGGTCGCCTACCTCGGCAACGCCTTCGGCACCTACCGCGGACGCCGGGCCGGGCGGCGCGAGTACGCCGTCTTCTTCGCCGTCAACATCGCGGGCGCGCTCGTCCAGTTGCTGTGCATCGCCCTCTCGCACTACGGCCTCGGCTTCACCTCGCCGCGCGCCGACACCCTGTCCGGAGCCGTCTTCGGCATGGCGCTCGCCACCTGCCTGCGATTCTGGGGCACGAGAACACTGGTCTTCGGCCCCGCGCCGCGAGGCCCGCACCAGGACCGACACAGCCAAGCTGGAGAGGGTAGTCGTACGTCATGGACTGGCTGAAGAAACTTCCCGTCGTCGGGCCCTGGATCACCCGGCTCATGCGGACCCACGCCTGGCGTTCGTACGAGCGGCTCGACCGCGTCTACTGGTCCAGGCTGGCCGCGGCCATCACCTTCGTCAGCTTCCTCGCGCTCTTCCCGCTGCTCACCGTCGGCGCCGCCGTCGCGGCCGCGCTGCTCTCCACCGACCAGGTGCACAAGCTCCAGAACACCCTGGCCGAGCAGGTCCCCGGCATCTCCGACCAGCTCGACCTCCAGGCGCTGATCGACAACGCGGGTACCGTCGGCGTCGTCGCCGGAGCGCTGCTGCTGTTCACCGGCATCGGCTGGGTCGGCCAGATGCGGGGCTGTCTGCGGGTGGTGTGGGACATGGAGGAGGCCGACGAGGGCGAGAACCCGATCCTGCGCAAGCTCAAGGACGGCGGGGTGCTCCTCGGCCTCGGCGGCGCCGGGCTCGCCTCGTGGGCCGCGTCCTCCATCGGCTCCACCGCGGTCGGCTGGACCGCCGAGCGGCTCGGCATCGACGAGGGCGGCGCGGGCGGGGTGCTCCTTCGCGTCGCCGCGATCGCCGTCGCCGTCCTCGCCGACTTCCTGCTCCTGCTGTACGTCCTGACGCTGCTGCCCGGCGTGAGCCCGCAGCGCCGCCGCCTGATGGTGGCCGCCCTGCTCGGCGCGGTCGGCTTCGAACTCCTGAAGATGCTGCTCGGCGGCTATATGAAGGGCGTAGCCGCCAAGAGCATGTACGGCGCGTTCGGGGTGCCCATCGCGCTGCTGTTGTGGATCAACTTCACCGCGAAGCTGCTCCTGTTCTGCGCCGCTTGGACGGCCACCCCGTCCAAGGAGGACGACCCCGACCTCATCGCCTCCGAAGAGGCCAGCGCCGATTGATCAGGAAGACCGCGCCCGCCACGACGATCAACGCCCCACCCGCGACGCCCAGTGCGATCCCGACGCCGCCGCTCTCGCCCTGGGCGGCGGCCGCGCTGTCGAGACGCTTCTTCACCACCTCCTGCGCGCCGCCCGTGGCGGTTCCTTTGCCGGTCGTCGCGGACTTCGGCGGTACCAGCTCGCCGACCGGGGTGACCTTGCCGCTGGCGGCGAACCCCCAGTCCAGCAGCCGGGCCGCCTCCTTGTAGACGGCCTGGCTCTCCGTCGACTCCGGGTTCATCACCGTGACAAGGAGCACCTTGCCGCCCCGCTCGGCGACGCCCGTGAAGGTGGCGCCCGCGTTGGTGGTGTTGCCGTTCTTGACGCCCGCGATGCCCTTGTACGGATTGAGCCCGACATCGCCGGTGAGCAGCCGGTTGGTGTTCTGGATCTCGGACATCTCCCGCTTCTTGTCCTTGCCCTCGGCGCCGGGGAACTTCGCGGTCGCCGTCGCGCAGTACTCGCGGAAGTCCTTGTTCTGGAGCCCCGAGCGGGCGAACAGCGTCAGGTCGTAGGCGCTGGAGACCTGGCCCGGCATGTCGTAGCCGTCCGGCGAGACCACCCGGGTGTCGAGGGCCTGGAGCTCATCGGCCCGGGCCTGCATGTCCTGGACCGTCTTCGCCACGCCGCCGTTCATCGAGGACAGCACGTGCACGGCGTCGTTGCCCGAGCGCAGGAAGACCCCGAGCCACAGGTCGTGCACCGAGTACGCCAGGTTCTCCTTGACCCCGACCATGCTGCTGCCCGCGCCGAGCCCGGCCAGGTCCTGGGCGAGGACCGTGTGCTGCTGGTCCCGGGGGAACTTGGGCAGCACGGTGTCGGCGAAGAGCATCTTGAGGGTGGAGGCGGGCGGCAGCCGCCAGTGCGCGTTGTGCGCGGCCAGCACCTGGCCGCTCTCGGCGTCCGCGACGATCCACGACCGGCCCGTCACCTGCTGGGGCAGCACGGGCGCGCCGGCGCCGAGCCGCACCTGGGTGCCGGCCTCGCCCAGCGGGGCGCCGCCGACCGTCGACATGCCGGGGGGAGGCGCGTCATTGCGCTTGCCCGGCGCGCCGGGCGTGGCGGAGGCGGCCGGCTTGTCGTCCCGGGGCAGCGCCACGGCGGCGGCCGGGGCGAGTGCGGGCAGCACGGCCGCGGCGGCCAAGGCGACGGACAGGGCGAGCCGGGCGGGGCGGCGCGGACGCGGGGCGCGCCGGGGGGCGGCGCTCTTCTTCACGTTCAGGGCAGACACGTTCGAGAACGTACAGGCTGCGACCATCGAACCGATCATCGTATGGATGACCCGCCGGGAGCTCCCACCCGGGCGGAGGTGTCGGCCGGCCGCGTCCGATACTGGACGCATGAAACTCAGCCGCCCCCTCTCCTGGTTCCTGCTCGCCTTCGGCGCGTGGAGCTGGGTCATCTGGACCACTTTCGTGAAGAACCTGTGGAAGGACGGCAGCGGGCTCGCCTTCGACGCCGCCGGGGACCCGACCGCCTACTTCTGGGTCCATCTGCTGCTCGCCGTCACCTCGTTTCTTCTGGGGACGGGCGTGGGGGCCATCGGGTTCCGTTCGCTGCGCCATCTGCGGCGTGAACAAGCGGCTACGGAGAGCTCCGTCACGCTCGGCTAACGAGTAGCTGTGAGTGGAAGGTTGACCCTTCCACAATGTGAAGGTCGTGTGATTGGGTGAGCGTCATCACAGGCGCAGCGTGGGGACTCCGCGCGCCGGGGCTGGGTGGGGCGTTCCGAGGAGAGCACGGCAATGCGGTCGATCCGTATGCGCATGGTGGGGATAGGCACGGCAGTGGTGGTCGCCGGAGTCGCCGGTTGGCAGCTGCTGCCGTCGGACCAGGCGAAGAAGGACCCGATCGTCGTCGGCACCACCGACGTGATCACCGCGCTCGACCCGGCGGGCGCCTACGACGCCGGTTCCTGGGCGATCTACAACAACGTCTACCAGTCGCTGCTGACCTTCCGTCAGGGCAGCACCACTCCGGTCCCGGACGCCGCCAAGAGCTGCACCTTCGTCGGGCAGAAGCTCCAGACGTACCAGTGTGTGATGCGCGAGGGCATCACGTTCTCCAGCGGACGCAAGATGACCGCCGAGGACGTGAAGTACTCCTTCGACCGGATGCTGAAGATCTCCGACAAGCTGGGCCCCGCCCCGCTGTTCTCCATGCTCGGCTCGGTCCAGGCCGAGGGCGACACGGTCACCTTCAACCTGAAGAGCAAGGACGCCACCTTCCCCTCCAAGCTCGCCACCGGCGCGGGCGCGATCGTCGACCGCGACCAGTACCCGGCGGGCGCGCTGCGCACCGAGAACTCGGTGGTCGGCTCGGGCCCGTATCTGCTCAAGGAGTACAAGAAGGACTCCTCGGGGCGGCCGGTCAGCGCCAGCCTGGAGCCCAACCCCGACTACAAGGGCGCGGTGACCAAGCGGGGCCTGCCCATCACGGTCCGGTACTTCGCCGAGGCCGACCAGCTCAGCGCCGCCTGGCAGGCCAAGCAGGTCGACGTGGCCCACCGCGAGATGCCGCCGGAGGTGCTCGCCAAGCTCTCGCCCAGCCCGGACCTGCGGATCTCCACCTCGCCCGGCTACGACACCCGCCAGCTCAACTTCAACCTGAAGTCGTCGAGCCCGGTCTCCAAGACCAAGGTCCGCGAGGCCGCGGCCGCCCTCGTCGACCGCGCGGCGCTCGCCTCCGCCGTCTACAGCGGCACCGTCGACCCGCTCTTCTCGGTGATCCCGCAGGGCTTCACCGGCCACAGCACCGCGTTCTTCGACGCCTACCCCAAGCCCGACCCGGTCAAGGCGAAGGGGCTTTTGAAGGCCGCGGGCGAGCAGCTCCCGGTCCGCTTCGACCTGGCCTACCGCAAGCTCGGCGCGAACGGCGCGGAGGCCGATCAGCTCAAGCAGCAGCTGGAGCGCGACGGCCTCTTCAAGGTGACCCTGATCGCCGAGCCGGACTGGCCGAAGATGCAGCAGAACTACGCCGAGGGCAAGTACGACGCGTACACCGCCGGCTGGCTCGCCGACTTCCCCGACCCGGACAACTTCGCCCAGCCGCTCGTCGGCACCGGCAACAGTCTCCACAACGGCTACTCCGACAAGGAGACCGACGACATCATCCGGCGCACCCAGGAGTTCACCGACCGCGGCCGGGCCGCCGACGACTTCAAGTCGCTCCAGGAGAAGGTCGCCCAGGACGTCCCGCTGATCCCGCTGTGGCAGGGCAAGAACTACGTCCTCGGCAACAAGGACGTCAGCGGCTCGCAGTACCTGTCGGACGGCACGGGCGTGTGGCGCCTCTGGGAGCTGGGCTGGATCTGAGCCCCGGCCGGGCCCGGGACGGCCGCCGGGGCGGGATGACGTTGACCCAAAGGGCTTCTGTCCGGGGGGCCACCGGTTCTGCTCCATTGACCGCGCCCGGGCACGCTGCTTCCGTCGAGGGATGCGCCTCTCCCGTCGTACGCTCCTGAGCTCGCTCGCCGGATCGGCCCTCGCCGTCGGCGCGGGCCCCGAGGCCGGACACGCCGCCGGACCCGCCGCCGGGGCGGCGGCCCTGACCGCCCGGGGGCCCGCCGCGCGGGCACTGGCCCGGCTGCTGCCCGACCATCGCGATCAGGTCACCTTCCGCACGGTGGCGCGCGACGGTGGCCACGACCGCTTCCGCGTCTCGGGCGACCCCGGCGAGATCCTCGTCGAGGGCACCAGCCCGGCCGTCCAACTCACCGGATTCCACCAGTACTTGAGGCAGGTCGCGCACGCCCACATCTCTTGGGCCGGCGAACAGACCCGGCTGCCACGCCTGCTCCCCGGGGTGCCCTCGCCCATCGGGCGGACCGCCAACGTCACCCACCGGTTCGCCTTCAACGACACCAACGACGGCTACACCGGGCCCTACCACGACTGGTCCTACTGGGAGCGCGAGCTCGACGTCCTGGCGCTGCACGGCTACAACGAGGTCCTCGTCTACCTCGGCGCCGACACCGTCTACCACCGCACCTTCCTCCACCACGGCTACCGCGACGCCGAGTTGCGCACCTGGATCCCGGGCCCGGCGCACCAGCCCTGGTGGCTGCTCCAGAACATGTCCGGCTTCGGCGGCCCGGTCTCCACCCAACTCCTCGACCAGCGCGCCGAGTTGGCGGTCCGCGTCGTCGACCGTTTGCGGGAGCTCGGCATGACACCGGTGCTCCCCGGCTACTTCGGTACGCTGCCGCCCGGCTTCGCCGCCCGCAACCCGGGAGCGCGCGTGGTGCCGCAGGGGGTGTGGGGAGGCTTTCCCCGCCCCGATTGGCTGGACCCGCGCTCCGACCACTTCGCCCGGGTCGCGGCCACCTTCTACCGCGTACAGGCCGAACTGCTCGGCGCCACCTCCCTGTACAAGATGGATCTGCTGCACGAGGGCGGCACCCCGGGCGACGTGCCGATCGGGGAGGCCGCACGCGCCGTCGAGAAGGCGCTGCGCACCGCGCACCCGGAGGCGATCTGGACCCTGCTCGGCTGGCAGCACAACCCCCACCGGGAGATCATCGAAGCGGTCGACAAGAGCAGGCTGTTCGTCGTCGACGGCCTCTCCGACCACTACCCCTCGGTCACCGACCGCGAGGAGTCCTGGCAGGGCACGCCGTACGCCTTCGGTTCCATCTGGAACTTCGGCGGCCACACCGCGATGGGCGCCAACGCCCCCGACTGGGCGTCCCTGTACGACAGTTGGCGCACCAAGCCGGACAGCGCGCTCGACGGCATCGCGCTCATGCCGGAGGGCGCGGACAACAACCCGGCCGCCTTCGCCCTCTTCTCGGACCTTGCCTGGACCGACGAAGCCGTCGACCTGGAGGAGTGGTTCGAGCAGTGGCCGGTCCACCGCTACGGCGCCCCGGACGAAGGGGCCGCCGAGGCGTGGGACATCCTGCGCCGCACCGCCTACGGCACCACCCGGGACGACTCCTGGAGCGAGGCCGCGGACGGTCTCTTCGGTGCCCGCCCCGATCTGTCGACGACCCATGCGGCCTTCTGGTCACCGCCCCAACTGCGGTACGACGCCGCTGAGTTCGCCCGGGCGCTGCCCGCCCTCCTGGCCGTCTCCCCGGCCCTGCGCAGGAGCAGCGCGTACCGCTACGACCTGCTGGACGTCACCCGCCAGACCCTCTCCAACGAGTCCCGGCGGCTGCTCCCGGGCATCCGGGCCGCCTTCGAGGCGCGGGACGAGGAGGGGTTCGCGCGGCTCACGGGGGAGTGGATGCGCGATCTGGCCCTCCTTGAGCGGGTGGTCGCCACCGACCGGCGCCACCTCCTGGGCCGCTGGATCGCGGACGCGCGCTCCTGGGGCGCGACCGCCTCCGAGCGGGACCGCCTCGCCCAGGACGCGCTCTCGCTGCTCACGGTGTGGGGCCCGCGTGCGGCGGCCGACGGCGGCACCCTGCACGACTACGCCAACCGCGAGTGGTCGGGCCTGGTGGGCGGCCTCTACACGCTGCGCTGGCGCACCTGCTTCGCCACCCTGACGACCGCCCTGACCACGGGCCGGCCCCCGGCCCCGGTCGACTGGTACGCCCTGGAGGACACCTGGGTGCGTACGCATCCGGTGTACCGGACGGAACCCAAGGGCGACATCGTGAAGGTGGCACGGGAAGTGCGGGCGGCCCTCGGCCTGTGAACTAGCCCTTCCCGGACGGCTTCCTGCGCGAGGACGCGGCCTGCGCCATCCCCGGCAGGAAGTCGGTGAACAGCTCGTGCACCTCGTGGACGAGCGGTCGCAGCACCCGGAACCGGGCCAGCGCCACCCCCCGCGTGGTGAGCTTGGCCCCCCGGCCCGCGAGACGGTAGCTGCGCTCGCGGTCGGGCGAACGGTCGAACACCCAGTACAGGACGAGCCCCATCTGGGAGAGCCACATCAACTCGGGCAGTACGTCGACGAGTTCGGCCGGCACCTTGGTCTTCGTGCCGGCCAGCACCTCACGGTGCACCGAGATCGCGGCTTGGCGGGCGTGCTCCGACTCCTTGGAGAACGGGCTGAGCGGACTGTCCGGATCGGCCGCGTTCTTGAAGAACTGCGCGGCGAACTCGTGGTAGGGCGAGGCGATGTCGAGCCAGACCCGCAGCACCCCGGCGAGCCGCGCCTCCAGATCGGTCTCGGTGTCCAGCACCTCCCGCACCGCCGCCTGGTGCTCGGCCGCGATCCGGTCGTAGAAGCCCTGGATCAGGTGCTCCTTGCCGGCGAAGTAGTAGTACGCGTTCCCGACCGAGACCCCGGCCTCCTGCGCGATGGCCCGCATCGTGGTCTTGTCGTACCCCCGCTCCTGGAAGAGCCGCATCGCGGTCTCCAGGATGAGCGAACGGGTCTGCTCCCCTTTGGCGGGGCGGGCCCCGGCCGTACCGGGGTCTGTCTCTTCAGGCGCGTTCTCTGCTGGCACGGCAAGAGCCTAATCGGCCAGGCCGCAGCGGCCTGCGCGAGGGTTCCGGCCGCCGACGGAGCGGATCAGCTCTTCTTGCGGGGCTTCGCCCGGGCGGCCGTCAGGATGGCCGTCACGTCGAGGGTGACCTTGGCGCCGAGCGAGTCGGGCAGGGTGATGAGCTCGCCCGGTGCGTGGACGCGGTGGGTGGCGTACTCGTTCTCGGCCGGTTCGGTGAGGACGTGGACGCGGTTGTGCTTGCGGTCCACGATCACGTACACCGGCACGCCGGCCCGGGCGTAGGCGCCGACCTTGGTGCGCAGATCACTCTGGTAGTTGCTGGACGTCACTTCCAGGACCAGACGGAAGGCGACGGGGTCGTAGCAGTTGTTCTCGACGTAGTGGTCCTCGAAGTCGGCGTCCACGAGGGCGAGGTCAGGGATCGCGTAGTCCTCGGGGCCCGTCGGGAGCCAGATGCCGATGGCCTGGACCACGTTGGCCTGCTCGCCGTGGAGACCCGCGAGGATGAAGGGCAGCATGAGGTCGGTTAGCCCGCGCCCATGGGCACCGTCTGCTGGTGGCGTCACTCGGATCTGCCCCTCGATGATCTCGATGCGATAGCCAGGGTTGCGCTCCATGAGCAGGTTGGCCTCGTCGAGCAGAGACTCCTCGCGGTCGGAGTCCTCGGCGCTGTGGGGACGCTCGGCGGGTGCTGCGGACATCACGTGCCTCCCGTGGCTGCTGGTCGAGGCCATCATCGTAGGACGGCCGGTGCCCCCGGTGGGGATCACCGCGCGTTCACCCGTACGTGCGAGAGGGCCCCGCCCCCGGAAACGAAGTTCCAGGTGCGGGGCCCTCGTCGGACTCGTACAGGATCAGAAGCGGCGGGTGATCAGGGCGCGCTTCACTTCCTGGATGGCCTTGGTGACCTCGATGCCACGGGGGCACGCGTCGGTGCAGTTGAACGTGGTGCGGCAACGCCACACGCCGTCCTTGTCGTTGAGGATCTCCAGGCGCTGCTCGCCCGCCTCGTCACGGCTGTCGAAGATGAAGCGGTGCGCGTTCACGATCGCGGCCGGGCCGAAGTACTGGCCGTCGTTCCAGAAGACCGGGCACGAGGACGTGCACGCCGCGCACAGGATGCACTTGGTCGTGTCGTCGAAGCGCTCGCGGTCCTCGGGCGACTGGAGACGCTCGCGCGTCGGCTCGTTGCCCTTGGTGATGAGGAAGGGCATCACGTCGCGGTACGCCTGGAAGAACGGCTCCATGTCCACGACCAGGTCCTTCTGGACCGTGAGGCCCTTGATGGCCTCGATGGTGATGGGCTTGGAGGGGTTGATGTCCTTGATCAGCGTCTTGCAGGCGAGACGGTTCTTGCCGTTGATGCGCATGGCGTCGGAGCCGCAGATGCCGTGGGCGCACGAACGACGGAAGGTCAGCGACCCGTCGATGTCCCACTTGATCTTGTGGAGACCGTCGAGCACGCGCTCCTTCGGGTCGATCTCGAACTGGAAGTCCTCCCACGTCGCCTCGTCCGAGATCTCCGGGTTGAAGCGGCGGACGCGGAAGGTGACCGTGATGTAGGGCGAGTCGGCGAAGCCGGGCTCCGGCGCGGCGGCCTTGTCGTCCTTGCTGAGGGTCGGGGTTGCCATCAGTACTTACGCTCCATCGGCTGGTAGCGGGTCTGGACGACGGGCTTGTAGTCGAGTCGGATCGAGTCCTTGCCGCCGTCCGCGACCTCGCGGTACGCCATGGTGTGGCGCATGAAGTTGACGTCGTCGCGGTTGGGGTAGTCCTCGCGGTAGTGACCGCCGCGGGACTCCTTGCGCGCCAGGGCGGAGACGGCCATGACCTCGGCCAGGTCGAGCAGGTTGCCCAGCTCGATGGCCTCCAGGAGGTCGGTGTTGAACCGCTTGCCCTTGTCCTGGACGGACACGTTCTTGTACCGCTCGCGCAGCTCGGCGATCTTCTCGACCGCCGTCTTGATCGTCTGCTCGGTGCGGAAGACCATGACGTTGGCGTCCATGGTCTCCTGGAGCTCCTTGCGGATGACCGAGACGCGCTCGGTGCCGGTCGCCGACAGCAGGTTCGCGACCTGGGCCTCGACCATCGCCGCCGGGTTCTCGGGCAGCTCGGTGAAGTCCGTGGTGTGCGCGTACTCGGCGGCGGCGATGCCCGCGCGCTTGCCGAACACGTTGATGTCCAGGAGCGAGTTGGTGCCCAGGCGGTTGGCGCCGTGCACCGACACACAGGCCACCTCGCCGGCCGCGTACAGACCCGGGACGACCGTGGTGTTGTCGCTGAGGACCTCACCCTGGACGTTGGTGGGGATGCCGCCCATGGCGTAGTGCGCGGTGGGCTGGATCGGGATCGGGTCCGTGTACGGCTCGATGCCCAGGTAGGTGCGGGCGAACTCCGTGATGTCCGGGAGCTTGGCGTCGAGCTGCTCCGGCGGGAGGTGCGTCAGGTCCAGGTAGACGTGGTCGCCCTCGGGACCGCAGCCGCGGCCCTCGCGGATCTCCGTGTAGATGGAGCGCGAGACGACGTCACGGGAGGCGAGGTCCTTCATGACCGGCGCGTACTTCTCCATGAAGCGCTCGCCGTCCTTGTTGCGCAGGATGCCGCCCTCACCGCGGGCGCCCTCCGTGAGCAGGATGCCCATGCGCCAGATGCCCGTCGGGTGGAACTGGAAGAACTCCATGTCCTCCAGGGGCAGCCCGCGGCGGTAGCACGCGGCCTGGCCGTCACCGGTCAGGGTGTGCGCGTTGGACGTCACCTTGAAGAACTTGCCGGTGCCGCCGGAGGCGTAGATGACCGACTTCGACTGGAAGACGTGGATCTCGCCGGTCGCCAGCTCGTACGCGACGACGCCGGCGGACTTCTTGACGCCGTCCTCCTCCACCAGGAGCTGATCGAGGACGTAGAACTCGTTGAAGAACTCCACGCCCTCCTTGATGCAGTTCTGGTAGAGCGTCTGGAGGATCATGTGGCCGGTGCGGTCGCCCGAGTAGCAGGCACGGCGGACCGGAGCCTCGCCGTGGTTGCGGGAGTGACCGCCGAAGCGGCGCTGGTCGATCTCACCGGCGGGCGTGCGGCCGAACGGCAGGCCCATCTTCTCCAGGTCGAGGACGGCGTCGATGGCCTCCTTCGCCAGGATCTCGGCGGCGTCCTGGTCGACCAGGTAGTCGCCGCCCTTGATCGTGTCGAAGGTGTGCCACTCCCAGTTGTCCTCCTCCACGTTGGCGAGCGCGGCGGCCATGCCGCCCTGCGCCGCACCGGTGTGGGAGCGGGTGGGGTACAGCTTGGTCAGCACGGCGGTGCGGCTGCGCTTGGTCGACTCGATGGCCGCGCGCATACCGGCGCCGCCGGCGCCGACGATGACGGTGTCGTACTTGTGGATCTTCATCGTTGAATTCCTCAGTCCCTCAGCCCGTGGCCTAGCGCATGTTCGGGTCGAAGGTGAAGATCACCAGCGTGCCCAGCAGGACGGTGAACACCGTGGCGGTGTAGAGAAGCATCTTCAGCCAGAAGCGGGTGTTGTCCCGCTGCGCGTAGTCGTTGATGACGGTGCGCAGGCCGTTGGCGCCGTGCAGCATAGCCAGCCACAGCATGGTCAGGTCCCAGACCTGCCAGAACGGGGACGCCCAGCGGCCCGCCACGAAGGCGAAGCCGATCTTGGAGACGCCGCCGTCCAGGACGAGCTGGATCAGCAGGTGGCCGAGGACCAGGACGACCAGCACGATGCCGGACAGCCGCATGAACATCCAGCCGTACAGCTCGAAGTTCGTACGGGTCGACTTGGGGGTCTTCCTGGTGCGCTTGCGCGGGGCCTCGATGAGCGGGGCCGGGTGGTCGGTGTCGTACAGGCTCGCGCCCTCGACTTCCCCGATCCCGGCGGCGGAAGAGGTTTCGGCAGACATCTCAGTCCTCAGCTCCCGAACAGTTCACGGACGGCGTGGCCGAGCAC
Organism: Streptomyces hundungensis; assembly: GCF_003627815.1. NCBI lineage: Bacteria > Bacillati > Actinomycetota > Actinomycetes > Kitasatosporales > Streptomycetaceae > Streptomyces > Streptomyces hundungensis. The sequence continues at coordinate 3,426,970 of NZ_CP032698.1, read as the reverse complement.
CGGGTAGAGCGCGCCCACCATCAGCACGACCCAGACGCCCACGACGGTCCAGAGCATCTGCTTCTGGTAGCGCGGGCCCTTGGCCCAGAAGTCGACCGCGATGATGCGCAGGCCGTTGAGCGCGTGGAACAGGATGGCGGCCACCAGGCCGTACTCCAGACACGCGACGATGGGCGTCTTGTAGGTCGCCACGACTTTGTCGTACGCCTCGGGGGAGACACGCACGAGAGCGGTGTCGAGGACGTGGACGAACAGGAAGAAGAAGATGAGGACGCCGGTGACTCGATGAGCCACCCAGGACCACATTCCTTCCCGGCCGCGGTACAGCGTTCCAGCCGGCACGGAAGAACCCTCCGGGAGCGGTGTGTAGGGCCGGCCGGCTTCAGTGTCGGTCTGACCCGGCCGGGTACGGTCCACCGGCCCCGGTCATCGTAGCGACGTGATGTCGGTTCCCTCGCGCGGGGTCCATAGGTGTGATCAAACAGGCAATCAAACAGCCTCGTACGGCCTAGAGAACGCGGTGCCCGGCGCTGGAAATGTCTGGTTCGGGGTGGTTCGCCACGAGTTGGGCGAGTCGGCCGCGGGCGATCCGGCGCAGTTCGTCGGCGGCGATCGACCGCTCCTCGTCCCAGTCGTTGTTCATCCGCAGCCGGATCCCGCTCAGCACCTGGTCGAGCCGCTCGCCCGGGCTGAAGCCGTCGAGACAGATCACGAAGGCGTGCCCGAAACTGCTCTCGTACAGCGCGTGCGCGGCGCCCAGCGCCATGTGGGCCGCCTGCGGCGCGCTCTCGTGCAGACCCGGCGACGGCTCCTGGGCCAGCGCCTCGGTGAGGTCGGCGGCGCTCAGGTCGTAGCTGGCCTCGTCGGCGGCGGCGAGCAGCGCCTCCAGATCCGGATAGGGGCGGTGGGCCGCGATCCGCAGCGCCCAGCGGTGGCTGGCGCAGCAGGCGCGCAGGGCGGCTTCCGCCGCGTCCTTCGAGGCGCGGTTGAAGAGGTCGAGACCGTCGGGCGTCGGCGGGCCCTGCGGAACGGATGTGCCCCGGACCTGATTCGGTATGGCCGCCCGCCCCTGGGCACGAGGAGTGTGATGGAGTGTCGGCGGTCGCTTCCGGGGGCCGGCGTGGGATTCGCTGGACAGCGTGGGCTCCTCGAACACCGCGCGGGACGCGGTCGTACGGAACGGGACGGGCTGCGGAGCACGGAGACTGGAGTGGCAAGGGAGGTGGGAGTGCCGCCACGCTATCCACGTGGAGGGGGAGGCGCCCGACTGTTGCGCGAATTTCACCCGGATGTGCGCATCGGGTCGCGCGCGGTGGACGGCCCCCCGGGCGCCTCGGCGTACCTTCGCCCCAGCTGTCGTCCGGTATCCGGGGTCACCGGATCCGCCCATACTGTTGTTGGACGGGAGGTTTCTGAGTGATGTCGCGTTTCAGGATGTCACGGGCCCGGACGCCGCGATCCGGGGACCCGAAGCGGTCGCCCTCGCCGTCGTCCCGGGCGGGCGCCGCCCAGGCCCGCGCGCCGAGGCCCCGCCCCGCCTGGCTGCACCGGCCCCGCGGCCGGCGTGCGCTGATGCTGAAGGTGGCCCTCGCGGGCGCCGCGGTGCTGGCGCTGATCATCGCGGTGTGGCCCGACGACGACACCCACGGCGGGCACGGCGGACCCGCCGACAACAAGGCCGCCTCCTCCGCGCTGCCCTCCCCGTCGCCGATCTACCCGATCTCCTCGCCGCCCCGCACCATCCCCTCCGTACGGGAACACCGGCCCGCCCGCGGACCCGGCTACCGGCCGGTCGACTCGACCCGGGTGATCGTGGACGCCGGCAGCGGCAGCCTCGCCGACGAGGGCAAGCTGCTCGCGCAGGAGCTCGGCGCCGACTACGCGCTCGGCGGGCAGCCGCGCGAGGGCGACATCCAGCTGGCGCTGACCCCGCCGCCCACGGGCGAGAAGGCCGTGCCCGAGTCGTACACGCTGACCACCCGCGATCGCCGGGTGCGGATCTCCGGGTCCGACGACGCCGGGGTGTTCTACGGCACCCGCACCCTCAAGCAGGCCCTCAAGGGCGGCGGGGTGATGCCCGAGGGCGTGGTCGAGGACCGCCCCGACAAGCCGCAGCGCGGCCTCAACCTCGACATCGCGCGCAAGCCGTACACCGAGGCGTGGATCGAGGACCAGCTCCGGCAGATGGCCGACCTCAAGCTCAACCAGCTCGGGCTGCACTTCTCCGACGACCAGGGCTTTCGCGTCGAGTCGGCCAGCCACCCCGAGATCGTCTCGCGCGACCACCTGAGCAAGCGCGACGTGCAGCGCATCGTGGCGCTCGCCACCAAGCTGCACATCACGGTCGTCCCCGAGATCGACTCCCCGGGCCACCTCGGCGCGGTCATCGCCGCCCACCCCGACCTCCAGCTGCGCGACAAGGACGGCAAGGCGGTCCAGGGCACCATCGACATCGCCAACCCCGAGTCCGGGCGCATCGTCGACGACCTGCTGCGCGAGTACGCCGACCTGTTCCCGGGGGCCTACTGGCACCTGGGCGGCGACGAGTACCAGGCCCTGGTGGTGAAGGCCCCGGCCACCCCCGAAACCGCCTATCCGGCGCTCGCGACGGCTGCCCGCGCCGCGTACGGCCCCAAGGCGGACATCGAGGACCTGGCGACGGGATGGCTCAACGACCGTGCCGCGGTGGTCCGTTCGGTCAACGCCGGGCGCACCGTGAAGGCCTGGAACGACGGCTTCTTCGCCGGCGGCAAGGTGGCCGCCGACCAGGGGCGCGAGGTCGAGTACTGGACCGGCAAGGAGAACGGTCAGCGGGCGCCCGAGGAGCTCCTGGCCGAGGGGCGCGATCTGGTCAACCTCAACGACGAGTACCTGTACTACGTCCTGGGCGAGCCGAACGACTTCAAGTACCCGACGGGCAAGCGGATCTACGAGGAGTGGACGCCGCTGGTGCTGCGCGGGACCAAGCCCGTGGACGCCAAGTACGCCGGGCAGATCCTGGGCGGCCGGTTCGCCCTCTGGTCGGACGTCCCGGGCGCGGCGACCGAGGAGCAGGTGGCGCGCGGCATCAGGCTGCCGCTGCGCGCGACGGCCCAGAAGCTGTGGGACGCGCGGAACCCGGCGATGGACTGGGAGGAGTTCAAGTCCCTTGCGGACCGCCTGGGTTGAGCCCGTCCGCCGCGAGGCCCGGGGCGCCGACCGGCTCGGCCGGCCCGAGCCGCGGGGACGCGGTGGGTGCGGAGGACGACCGGGGCCGCCACCCCCCACAGGAGAGGCCCCGGCCGTCTTCCGGCGGGGTCGTTGTGGCGACCCCGTATCTTCTTCAGCGCCGCGCGTGCGTTTTGTGTCACACCCCGCTGTGTCGCCAAGTTGTTGCAGGTTGTACAAGCCGTGGACTTATGGGGCACCGAGGCCGTAGCGTGCAGATTCGCGTTCGGGGACGCGAACAGGGATGACCAGCGGTGACATCGAGACAGTCAGTCAAGACAGGGTGCAGGGATTGCTGGGGGACGACGCGGAGCTGACCGCCGCGGTGCTCAGGGCGCAGGACGGGGACGAAGAGGCCTTCCGTGCTGTCTATCGCGCTGTCCACCCGCGCCTGCTGGGCTATGTCCGCACCCTGGTCGGCGAGCCGGACGCCGAGGACGTGGCCTCCGAGTCCTGGCTCCAGATCGCCCGTGACCTCGAACGCTTCGAGGGCGACGCCGACCGCTTCCGCGGCTGGGCCGCGCGCATCGCCCGCAACCGGGCCCTGGACCACATCCGGATGCGTGGCCGCCGCCCCGCCGTCGGCGGCGACGAGAGCGAGCTGACGGCGCGGGCCGGGGCCTCGGACACCGCGGACGAGGCTATGGAGGCGCTCGGTACCGGACGTACGATGGCGCTCATTGCCCAGCTCCCGCAGGACCAGGCCGAGGCCGTGGTGTTGCGCGTGGTGGTCGGTCTGGACGCGAAGAGTGCGGCGCAGACCCTGGGCAAACGGCCCGGTGCGGTGCGGACCGCCGCACACCGGGGTCTGAAGCGGCTGGCTGAACTGCTCGGCGCGGACGGCTCCGCGGGGGACGTGGCCCAGGATGTGGAGGAGCTGGGTGCCGTGCCGTCGCAGCGTGCGCCGGAACGCGGTGTGACGCAATCGCGCGCCCGGACGCAGAAGGACATGTGATGGCTGACGAGCGGCACGAGTGGCTTGACCGGGATGCCGCCGAGCGACTGCTGCGCGGAGAAGGGATCAAGCCCGGCGACGAGCGGGCCCGGGCCGAGGCCGCCCGACTGTCCGCCCTGCTCTCCTCCCTCGCCCCCGCCGAGCCGGCCACCACCGAACTTCCCGGCGAGGAGGCCGCCCTGGCCGCCTTCCGCAAGGCCCGCCCCGACCACGCCCCCGGCGACCGCGAAGCCCTCGGTGTCGTACGGGTCGGACGCGTGGCCCCCTCACCCCGGGCGCCTCGGCGCAGGCGCTTCGCGCCGGTGCGCCTCGGTCTCGCGGCGGCGCTGGCCTGCTGCGCGCTCGGCGGGGTCGCGGTCGCCGCGGGCACCGGCGTGCTGCCGGGGCCCTTCGCCTCCGACGAGCGGGACCCCACGCCCGCCTCCTCCGTCTCGGCCGCGGCGAGTCCGGGTCCCACCGCCGACTCCCCCTCACCGTCGCTGCCCTCCGCCTCCCCGACGCCCGAGCGGCGGGGGACGTCCTCGGGCGCGCCCACGCCCGGCGATCCCTCGCACTCCGCGAGCCCGGGGGCCGCGTCCTCGGGCCCCGGCGCCGACCCCGGCGACAAGGACGGCACCGGGCCCGGAAGCGATGACGGCGAGGACGGCCAGTGGCTCGCCAGGACCGCCGACGACTGCCGGGCCTACCGCTCGGGCAAGCTCGACACGGACAAGCGCCGCAACCTGGAGTCCGCGGCCCACGGCGCGGGCGCGGTCAAGGCCTTCTGCGACCTGCTCCTCGACGGCAAGTCCGACGCCACCGGCGGCACCGGCGACTCCGGGGGCGGCGGCGGTCAGGGCTCCGGCGGGGACAAGGGCCGGGGCAAGGGCGACGGTTCCGGGAACAAGAACGGCGGCGGGGGCGGCGGCAAGCACAGCTCCGTCGCACCCCACCCCGGCAAGCTCCTCGACCTGCTCACCGGCCAGACGCTCGGCCCGGCCGCCGCGCACTGAGGCCCGTCCGCCGCGCATTGAGGGCCGCCCGGGGTGCACTGGGACCTCGGCGCAGGCCCGCCCGGCGCGCCCGAAAACGCGGGCGGGAACCCGCAGTAACGTTTTTCGAACCGGCGGCGCAGTAGAGAGTGAGCCGACTGGTCATCGGCTGCGCAGATGAGCCGGGGTTCCCCCCGTACCCATGGCTCCGCGCGAATGGCGCGGGCGGGACACGTTCCCCCGGTCCCGCCCGCGCCCTCCCTCTTTCCCTCCTCGGGGCCTTGCCCCCGCAGGCGACTACCAGTACACGACGACCTTGTCGCCGGTGTGGACCTGGTCGAAGAGCGCCGCGATCTTGGCCTTGTCCCGGACGTTGACGCAGCCGTGCGAGGCGCCGTTGTAGCCGCGCGCCGCGAAGTCCGACGAGTAGTGCACCGCCTGGCCGCCGCTGAAGAACATCGCGTACGGCATGGCCGTGTGGTAGATCGTCGAGACGTGGTTGCGGCTCTTCTCGAAGACCTTGAAGACGCCCTCGCGGGTCGGCGTGTACTGCGAGCCGAAGCGCACGTCCATCGTCGACTGCACCTTGCCGTCGATCACCCACGACAGGGTGCGGCTGGTCTTGCTGATGCACAGCGCGCGGCCCGTCATACAGCGCGCGTCGAGTTTGGCGACCGGCTTGTTCACCGCCCGGCCCGCCAGCTCCTGGGCCGTCGGCGCCGTGGTCATGCCGAGCAGCTTGTCCCAGGTCGCGCTGTCCGTGGCCCCCGTCTCGGGAAGACCGCGCTTGCCCTGGAAACCCTTGACGGCCGCGGTGGTGGCGGCGCCGTACGTGCCCGTCGGAGTGTCGTCGAACCAGCCGATCTGGGCGAGCCTGGCCTGGAGCTCCTTGACCTGGGAGCCCTTGGAGCCGTTCGACATCAGCACCTTGGGGGCCGGCTTGGCGGCGGTGGTGGCCGACGCCCTGGGAGCGGCGGGCGTACCGGCCGGCTTGTCGTCGGCGGAGGAGGTCGGCGAGGCGGCGGGGGACGCCGGCGCGGAGGGCGAGCTCGGCGACGACGCCGACGCCGAGGGCGAACCGGGGGACGAGGGCGCGCCCGCGCCGCCCTTGGCCGCCTGCGGGCCGCATCCGACGGCCGCCGCCGCGATGACGGCGGTCGACGTGAGGGTTGTGGCTATGAGAGTGGTGCGGTGGTTCCGGCGCATCGGTCGCCCCCCTTGATTCCTCTTGTGTCCCCAGAGACAACTTCCCGCGCCGAACGGTTGCAAAAGCAGCGGGCCGTATCGCGGAAGCTGTGAGCAAGCTCCCAGCGTGCGCCTCTCCACCCGCCGCACGCCCGCCGCTACAGTCCGTCGCGAGGGTTGGGTACCAGTGAGTAGTAGAGCTCTAGCGGGAGGCACAGCACATGGCGCGCGAGTCGGAATCCGGGTTGCCCATCGAGCCGGTCTACGGACCGGACACCCTCGCCGGATGGGATCCCGCCGAGAAGCTGGGCGAGCCCGGCGCGTACCCGTTCACCCGCGGGGTGTACCCGTCGATGTACACGGGCCGGCCCTGGACCATGCGGCAGTACGCCGGCTTCGGCACCGCCGTCGAGTCCAACGCCCGCTACAAGCAGCTCATCGCCAACGGCACCATGGGTCTGTCGGTCGCCTTCGACCTGCCGACCCAGATGGGCCACGACTCGGACGCGGCGATCGCCTCGGGTGAGGTCGGCAAGGTGGGCGTCGCCATCGACTCGATCGACGACATGCGCATCCTGTTCGGCGGCATCCCGCTCGACAAGGTGTCGACGTCGATGACCATCAACGCGCCCGCCGCGCTGCTGCTCCTGATGTACCAACTGGTGGGCGAGGAGCAGGGCGTCGCCGCCGACCAGCTCACCGGCACCATCCAGAACGACGTGCTCAAGGAGTACATCGCGCGCGGCACGTACATCTTCCCGCCGAAGCCCTCGCTGCGTCTGATCGCGGACATCTTCAAGTACTGCAAGGCCGAGATCCCCAAGTGGAACACCATCTCGATCTCCGGCTACCACATGGCCGAGGCCGGCGCCTCGCCCGCGCAGGAGATCGCGTTCACGCTGGCCGACGGCATCGAGTACGTACGCACCGCGGTCGCGGCCGGCATGGACGTCGACGACTTCGCCCCGCGGCTCTCGTTCTTCTTCGTCTCGCGCACCACGATCCTCGAAGAGGTCGCCAAGTTCCGTGCCGCGCGCCGCATTTGGGCCAAGGTGATGCGTGAGGAGTTCGGCGCGAAGAACCCCAAGTCGCTGATGCTGCGCTTCCACACGCAGACCGCGGGCGTGCAGCTCACCGCCCAGCAGCCCGAGGTCAACCTGGTACGCGTCGCCGTCCAGGGCCTGGCCGCGGTGCTCGGCGGCACCCAGTCGCTGCACACCAACTCCTTCGACGAGGCGATCGCCCTGCCGACGGACAAGAGCGCGCGGCTGGCCCTGCGCACCCAGCAGGTCCTCGCCTACGAGACCGACGTGACCGCCACCGTCGACCCCTTCGCCGGGTCGTACGTCATCGAGCGGATGACCGACGAGGTGGAGGCGGCGGCGGTCGAACTCATGGCGAAGGTCGAGGAGTTGGGCGGCGCGGTCAACGCGATCGAGCACGGCTTCCAGAAGGGCGAGATCGAGCGCTCCGCCTACCGCATCGCCCAGGAGACCGACTCCGGTGAGCGCGTCGTGGTCGGCGTCAACCGCTTCCAGGTCGAGACCGAGGACCCGTACGAGCCGCTGCGCGTCGACCCGGCGATCGAGGCCCAGCAGGCGGCCCGCCTCGCCACGCTGCGCGCCGAGCGCGACCAGGCGGCGGTGGACGCGGCGCTGGCGGAGCTGAAGAAGGCGGCGGAGGGGGAGGACAACGTCCTGTACCCGATGAAGGACGCCCTGCGGGCCCGTGCCACGGTCGGCGAGGTCTGCAACGCGCTGCGCGAGGTGTGGGGCACGTACGTGCCGACGGACGCGTTCTAGGCCGGGGCCCGAGGGCGCGTCCCTCCTACGAGTGACCGGAGGCGGAAGCGGGACGCCTCCGGTTACTCTCGGTGGAGAGTGGTCTCCCGAATGGAGGATGCCGTGGCCGTAATACTGAGCGAGATGACGATCGGCGAAGCCGCCGACCGCCTCTCGGAGGCGCTGCCCGGACATCGCGTGGAGGTCCTCAAGGGGAGCATCGTCGTGACACCACCGCCTGACGGCCCGCACCAGGAGACCGTGGCTGAGCTGGTCTATCAGTTCCGGCAAGCCGGAGGCAGGGAGTCCGGGCTCAAGTCGCTCCCCGGCATCGGCGTCTGGCTCGGTACCGGCCCCGACGACTACGCCGAGCCGGACTGGGCCATCGTCGACGCCGACTACAAGGACGCCCTGGTCACGAAGAACTGCTACGCGGCGAACGTCTTCCGGCTCGTCCTGGAGGTGACGTCGTCCAACTGGGGCAACGACCTGGTCACCAAGGCCGAGACATACGCGGAGGCGCGGATCCCGGTGTACGTCGTCGCCGACCGCAAGCACGGCGAGGTCCTGGTGCTCACGGATCCGGTGGGGGACACCTACCGCACCCGCTCCCGCTACGAACGGGGTGCGACCGTGGTCCTGCCCTCGTCCGTGGGCGTCACCCTGGAGCTTCCCGTCGACGTTCTGCTCGACGGGGACGGCGACTGACCGTTCAGGTCCGACCGGACGGCGCCGGGGGCCTGATCAGCGCCGCGCGCAGCATCGGTGTCGCCCAGCGCTCCACGGAGCGGTTCATCAGCCAGGCGAGCCCCAGCATCGCCGCGAGGGTCAGGGCGAAGGTGGCGGGGGCGGGCACGCAGAGGCCGCGGTGCAGGACGCCGACCACGACCCAGCCCAGGTGCTCGTGCACCAGATAGAACGGGTAGGTCAGGGCCCCCGCCACCGTGAGCCAACGCCAGTCCGCCCACCGCAGGCGTCCGAGCGCGATCGCACCGACCAGCGCGAACCCCAGCGTGATGATGGCGATGATCACCCAGGCGTGCCGGTTGGAGAAGGCCGCCGGATTCGGCCTGTGCCACAGCCCGGCCACCGCCTCGTGCTGGCCGATGGCCCAGCTGACGGCGACGATGCCCCAGGCGGTGATGTCACGCCGGTCGCGGTGCAGCAGGTACAGGCCCATGCCGCCGATGAAGAAGGGCGCGTACTCGGGCATGAACACAGCGTCCAGGAACGGCTGGTGGGCCGTCGTGGCGAGGGCCGCGGCCAGGGTCCAGCCCGCGCAGAACAGCACCACCCGGCGCCGTGTCGCCCCGGGCAGGACGACGCAGAGGGCGAACAGCGCGTAGAAGCGGAGCTCGGCCCAGAGCGTCCAGCACACCCCCAGCACCCGGGGCACCCCGAGCGGCATCTGGAGCATGGTCAGGTTCACCAGGAACGCGCTGGGCGTGACCGCCTGGTAGATCACCCAGGGCAGCGCGAACACCGCGGTGACGAGCAGGACCGCCGTCCAGTACGCCGGGTAGAGCCGGGAGACGCGGGAGGCGAAGAACGAGCGCAGCGGGCGGCCCCAGCCGCTCATGCAGATGACGAACCCGCTGATCACGAAGAAGATCTGCACCCCGAGGCAGCCGTAGGAGAACCACGTGTGGGCGTCGGGGAAGAGCTTCTTGGGAGAGGTGCCCCAGCCCTTGCTGATGTCGCCCGAGCGGCCGCCGTAGTGGTAGAGCGCCACCATCAGGGCGGCGATCAGGCGCAGCCCGTCGAGCGCGCGGAGCCGGGAGACCGGGGCCACCACCGGGGTGTGTTCGGTCGCCGGCCGGCCGCCGCCGTCGGCGCGTACCCGCGGCAGGGTGTTGGTCACGGCTCTCCTCTTACCCGGTGTTCCCCGCGGCCCGGGCGGGCCTCGGCGTCGACAGCGTAGGACCGCCGCGCCCCGGAAAGCGGGCCCCGGCACCGGAGTTCCCCTGCCCGACGCGGGGCGTTCATCTCGCGCCGAAACGGGTTTGCCCGGACGTCGATTTCGCCGGGGCGCGGGAGCCGTGGGGGTGCGCGGTCCGGTCGTCGGCGCGCCGTGAACGGCCTTGTAGATCAGTCGAGTTGGAGGGAGCCGAGTGAGGCCAGGTACGCGTGGAGGCCGGCGGTGTCCTCGCCGGCCCACCCCACGTAGCCGTCGGGGCGGATCAGGAAGAGGCCGCGCCCGTACGCCTCGTACGCGCCCAGCTCGTGGACGTGGACCTGCGCGGAGGCGAGCGGCGGGGCGGGGGTGTCGACGGCGAGCAGGGTGAAGTGCGGGCCTCGCAGCAGGTCGAAGATCCTGCCCTCGGGCAGCGGGCCGTCCGGGGCGCGGTCGCCGGCCTCCAGGGCGCCCGCCCGGCCGGTGGCGAGCGGGCCGCCCCGGTAGCCGAGGGCGAGCTGGCGGGTCTCGCTGCCGCGCTGGCTGTTCCTGGCGAGGATGGCGTGGCGGTGCAGCCGGGTGCTCAGGCCGAGCACCGCGGCAGCGACCGGGCGCCGCTCCTGTTCGTAGCTGTCGAGGAGCGTGGCGGGGGCGCCGTGGCGGAGCACCTGAGCCAGCTTCCAGCCGAGGTTGTAGGCGTCCTGCACGCCCGTGTTGAGCCCCTGGCCGCCGGCCGGGGAGTGGATGTGCGCGGCGTCGCCCGCGAGGAGGACCCGGCCGTCGCGGTAGCGGGTGGCCAGGGCGGCGCGGGGCCGGAAGTCGGAGGCCCAGACGACCTTGGTGACCTGGTGCGCGGTGATCGGGGTGAGCGCGGTGAGGTGGGCCACGACCCCCTCCTCGCTGATGTCGGGGACCGCGTGCTCGTCGGCGAACTGGATGATGAGCTGGAAGAGGCCGGGCTCTCCGGGCAGCGGGCAGAGCACCGCGCCGCCTTCCGAACTGCCGCGCCACACATGCCAGTTGCGGTCGTCGACGATCGCGTCCGGTGTGAGCAGGAGGTCCGCGACGAGCATCGGCTTGGGGTCGACGTCCTCACCCTCCATCGCGATGCCGAGCGCGCGCCGGATGCCGGAGCGGCCACCGTCCGCGGCGACCACGTGGCGGGCCCGGACGGCGCTGCCGTCGGCGAAGGAGGCCGTGACGCCCTCGTCGTCCTGGACGAGCCCGGTCACCTCGCGCCCGAAGGCGACCTCGCCGCCGAGCGCGCGCAGATGGGTGTGGAGCACCTCCTGGAGGCGGGACTGGCCGATGAGCAGTGCGTTGGCGTAGGGCTCCTGCTCGGTGGGCTCGGAGCGCTCGATCATGTCCCACTCCTGGCCGCGCTCCGTGCCGCCGGGCCCCTCCCAGCTCAGCATCCGCGGGTAGTCGCGGCCCGCCCCTCGCACGGCGTCGATGAGGCCGAGGTCGTCGAAGACCTCCAGGGTGCGGGGCTGGACGCCCTTGCCGCGCGAGCCAGGGAAGAGGCGGTCGGACTTCTCCACGAGCAGGGTGGGGACGCCGCGCCGCGCCAGGTCGATGGCGAGTGCGAGGCCGGTGGGGCCGGCGCCGACGACGAGGACGTCGGTGGTGTCCGGAAGGACCGGGAGGACCGGAGGGGCAGCTTCCTTAACGTCGTTAAGTTCCATGTTCGCAAGGGTGCGCTTAACAGTGTTAAATTGTCAAGGTGGCTACGACGAAGATCGACCGGAGGCAGGTCGCCGACACCGCGCTGCGGCTCCTGAACGACACGGGCCTCGAAGGGCTCACGCTGCGCGCCATCGCCAAGGACCTCGGCGTCCAGGCGCCCGCGCTCTACTGGCACTTCAAGAACAAGGAAGCCCTGCTCGACGAGATGGCGACGGTCATGTACCGGCGGATGATCGCGGACGGCCTGCCCGGGGCGGACGCGGACAGCTGGCAGGGCCTGCTCCGCGCGGTCAACCGCGCTCTGCGCTCGATGCTGCTCAGCCATCGCGACGGCGCCAAGGTGTACGGGGGCGCGCGCTTCACCGGCAACGACCACGCGGAGTCCCTGGAGTTCTACCTCGGGGTCCTGATCGAGGCCGGGTTCGACCTGCGGGACGCGACCCGCGCCGCGACGGCGTCGTACGCCTACACCATGGGCTTCGTCGCGGAGGAGCAGGGCACGGACGCCCGCCCGGGGGAGACGGGCCCGGGGGTGGACACGGCGGAGCGCGCCCAACGGCTCGCCGCGTTCCCGCTGGCCGCGGCGGCGGGGCCGGAGATGTTCGGGAGCTACGACGAGCGGTTCGAGGAGGGCCTCGACGTGCTGATCGCCGGCATCGAGGCGACGTACGCGCTGCGGAAGTGACCGCCGCGCCCCCGGCGCCCTCGCCGCGCCCCCGGCGCCGTAGCCCCGCCCTCTCGCCCCGCCCCCGCTATCGGGTGCGGCGGGTCAGGGACCGGGCCCGGCGGGCCATGCGCCGTACCGTCGCGTTGCGCGGGATGAAGCCCAACTGCGCGGGAAGCGCCCCCGGCAGCGCCAGCGCCGTCAGGCGCCGCCGCTTGAAGTAGCGCCAGGTGCGGGCGTCCAGGGAGGTGGAGAGGTACCGCTCGGCCGCGCCCCGCAGCTCCGGTCGCAGCTCCGGCTGCATCGCGTAGCCCACGGCGTCGAGGAGCTCCGCCAGGTCGCCCGCCGGGGACGGGTCGGCCTCCAAGGGCGGCTCCAGGGGCGGCAGCAGGGCGTCCGCGATCGTCACCGGAACCCGGTTGCTGTTCTGGTAGGGGGCGAGCCGGTCGAGGAGCAGCTCGGTGCCGACCCGGGCGACCGGGATCTTGTAGAACGCCGACGCGGTCAGCAGCGCCGTCGAGAAGCAGCCGACGACCAGCGCCGGGGCGAGCCGCTCGTACAGGACCTCGGCCAGCAACGGCCGCTCCAGGACGGTCAGTTGGACGCCCAGGTCGGCCGCCGCCTCGGCCAGCGCGTGCGCCGAGGCGGGGGGCGCCGAGGGGTGCGGCTTGAAGACGATCCTGCGGTGACCCCGCGCCGCCGCCCCCCGCACCATGCGCAGATGCAGCTCCTCCTCCTCGGCGGCGGTCAGGATGGCCAGCGCCGAGAGGTACTGGCCCAGGAGCAGCGCCACCGGCTCGTCGTGCGCCGACGGATTCGGCGGGACGAGGTCGTTCAACTCCTCTTCCACTTCCGCGAGTTCGCTCACCGATCGTACGAACGCCGCCGTCGGTACCGTCTCGCTCGGCACCCCGAACTCGCCGAGGAGCAGCGGACGCAGGCCCGGGACCAGATCCAGATGGAGCACGCGCCGGACCCGTGAGCCGATCAGCGGGTCCAGTTTGTTGCGGGTGGGCCCGTACGTCATCAGACCGTCCGCGTACACGGTCAGCGGCGCGTCGGGGAACAGCTGGGCCACCGCCTGGGCCGGGTTCACCTGGATGGACTCCAGGGCGAGCTCGATCCGGTCGTCCCCGAGGCCCCACACCGCCCTCAACTGCCGTTCCCACAAGGGGACGTCGTCGGGGCGGGGGCTCCAGCCGCCCGGATGGAAGGGGGCGATCGTGTCGTTCCAGGACAGCACCCCGTCGAAGCGGCCCCGCAGCGCCGCGAAGCCTGGCAGGGTGTCCAGCGGAGCCGACGTCTCGGGAACGGGTGCGTTGTTGCTGAGCAGCAGCAACCTCCGGTCCGCCGGGGCGAAGCAGTCGCTGTCCAGCGCGGCGACCAGGGTGGCCACCCCGTATAGTGTGGACGCCGCGAAGATCTGAGTCGTACGCATCAGACGGCAGCCCCCGCCGGGGACGCGGCCGGACGGTGGCGCAGGCGGCGCAGCCGGGCGGCGCGGCGGGAGTCCATCGAGTTGAGGGCGTCCTTGAGGTGGTCCTGCGGCATGCGGCGCAATGCTCCCGCGCTCAGCGCCCGCAGTTTTCTCGCCACGGCGGGTTCGAACCTTTCGATGCCGCTCATATGGTGGGAAATGATCGCGCAGTACGTCCGCACGGCTTTCGGGAGCAATTCGGCCGCATCTCGGTCCTTTGCCGTTTCTTCTATTACCTGGTCGAAAGCGCGAATGAAATCGAGCTGACGGGCATCGCCGATCTGGGTCAGCGAGGAGGCGATGCCGCGCCGGTAGAAGACGCCGAGGTGCCCGGTCACCGCGAACGACTCGGCCTCGCGGTGCAGCCGCCAGATCCACGGCCGGTCCTCGGCCGTGCGCAGCCCGTCGGTGAAGTACAGAAGGCCGCGGTCGGCGAGCCTGCGGTGGTAGATCCCGGCCCAGGCGAACGCGTAGTCCACCGAGGTGGAGCGGGTGGCGGGCAGGATCGCGTCCCGGGGCGACAGCACCTCGCCGCGCCGGCCGTGCGGCACCCGGTGCACCGTACGCTCCTGGCCGGTCACCTGGACGTGGTCGGTGCGTATGAAGTCACACCCCAACTCCTCTATGGAGGACAGGAGTTGACTGAAGTGGCCGGGGGCGAGCCAGTCGTCGCCGTCCAGGTAGGCCAGATACTCGCCGCGTGCCGCGTCCAGGCCCGTGTTGCGCGCCGTGGCGAGGCCCCCGTTGCGGGCGTGTCTCAGCAGCACCGCCCCCGGCAGCTCGCGCTCCGCGCGTTCGAGCAGCTCGATCGTGCCGTCCGACGAGCAGTCGTCGACGAGCAGGAACTCGAAGTCGTCGCGGGCGTTGGCGCGCAGACTTCGCAGGGTGTCGGGTGCGTAGGCGCGCACGTTGTAGAACGGCACGATGACGGAGAGCTTGACCACGGCGGTGACGCTAGGGCGCCGCCCGTCATGCGTGCTGTCCGGCAGACAGATGCCGGATGAACGACGCATGGCAAGGACGCCAACCGGCCCGTTCCGGTGCCGCGCACGCCGCGAATAGTCACGCTGTTAACCCGTTGTTGCAGTCGAGTTGGGCCGCGAATCCGCGCGGCTTCCTAGTTTCTACGGCGTGCCATCACGTACCGATTCAAGGCTGCGGATCGCGGTTCTCGCGGATTCGGACACCCGGTGGAAATGGGGCGCCCTCACCGCGCGCCGCCTCGCCGAACGGGCCTCCGGAGCCGAATGCGCCGTGCCCGATCCCTCCGCCCCCGAACTCGACGGCTTCCTGCTCCGGGGCCGCGCCACCCCCACACCTCGCCAGCTCGACGAGGTGGGGGTCGCCGACGCCGCCCCGCGGGAAGTGACGATGGCTCAATTCCTGCACCTGATGGGCGCGTTGGGGGCCCCGGGCGGCTCCGACCGTGACGGCAGGCCCCGCTATGACGTCATCGTGCTCGCGCTCGTCGGCGGGGCCGTCCAGGCCGCGCTGCACGGGCTCGCCGCCCGATGGCGAGGGCAAGCCCGGCGGCCCGTGGTCGCCACCGGCTACGTGGGCGTCGTCTACGAGAAGCTCGCCGACGGCCTGCTCCTGCGCCACGGCGCGGACGTCGTGCTCGCCAACTCCCGGCACGACGCGGACCGCTTCCGCGCGGTGTACCGGGGCGTGGGCGCGGACCCCGCAGCGGTCACCGAAGCCGCCCTGCCCTTCCTCGGCGGCGCCCCGTACCGGGCCAGGGACGGCCGCGACACGGTCGTCTTCGCCGCCCAGCCCTCCGTCCCCGAGAGCCGCGCCGACCGCCGCTATCTGCTGGAGCGGCTGGTCGGGCACGCCCGCCGTCACCCCGGGCGCGAGGTCGTTCTCAAGCTCCGCTCCAAGCCCGGCGAGCACACCACGCACCTGGAGGAACACCCCTTCCAGAAGCTCGCCCGGGGCATGGACCCGCCGCCCAACTTCTCGCTCGCGTACGGGAACATGGGCGAGGTCCTGGACCGCGCCGACCTCCTGGTGACCGTCTCCTCGACCGCCGCCCTTGAGGCCCTGCACCGATCGGTCCCGACGGCCGTGCTCACCGACCTCGGCGTGCGCGAGGTCCTCGGCAACCACCACTTCCTCGGCTCGGGCTGTCTGACCTCCTGGGACCGGCTCGACGCCGGACACCGGCCCACGCCCGACCCCGGGTGGCTCGCCGCCCAGGGGGTCGCCCCGGGAGACGCGTGCCACCACGCCTTCGATCACGTACGCGAGCGAATGAGCGAGTTGCTTTCGAAGGAAAGCCTGCCGCCGATCGCTCCCTACTACACCGCCACCACCGCGCCCGGCTATCTGCCCGGCATCCTCGCCCGCCACCACCTCGCCCCCGACGGCACCCCCCTGCCGGGCGCGGCTCCGGCGGCCGAGCCGACCGGGGTGCGCCGGGTCATCAGGGACGCCGTGCGCGACGCGGCGCGCGGCGCCTACCGCCACGGTGTGCAGCGGGTCGCGCCCGTCATCCGCCGGATGGGAGAACTGTGATACCCCCGAACGCCTCCGGGAGCACCCACCCCAAAGTCCTCGCCGTCATCCCCGCACGGGGCGGCTCCAAGGGGGTGCCCGGCAAGAACCTCGCTCCCGTCGGCGGGGTCCCGCTGGTCGTGCGGGCCGTGCTCGCCTGCCGCGCCGCCCGCCATGTCACCGATGTGGTCGTCTCCACCGACGACCCGGGGATCGCGGCCGCCGCCCGCTCGGCCGGCGCCGACGTGGTGGACCGCCCGGCCGGCATCTCGGGCGACACCGCGGGGAGCGAGGCGGCCGTGCTGCACGCCCTGGAGGCGCACCCGGACGCCGACGTGGTGCTGCTCGTGCAGTGCACCAGCCCCTTCCTGACCCGCGAGGACGTCGAGGGCGTGGCGGCCGCGGTCGTCGAGGACGGCGCCGAGACCGCCGTCACCGTCGCCCCCTTCCACGGCTTCCTGTGGCGCGAGGACGAACTCGGCGGCGGCCAGGGCATGGGCCACGACAAGGCGTTCCGGCCGCGCCGCCAGGACCGCCCCCAGGACTTCCTGGAGACCGGCGCCGCCTACGCCATGGACGCCGCGGGTTTCCGCAGGCACCAGCACCGCTTCTTCGGCCGCACCGCGCTCGTCCGCACCGACCCCGCCCGGGTCCTGGAGATCGACGAGCCGCACGACCTGGACCGGGCCCGCGCGCTCGCCCCCCTCCTCGACCGGCTGCCCGGCCCCACCCTCGACGACGTCGACGCGGTCGTCCTCGACTTCGACGGCACCCAGACCGACGACAAGGTGCTCGTCGACTCCGACGGCCGCGAACTCGTCGCCGTGCACCGGGGCGACGGGCTCGGCATCGCCGCCCTGCGCCGGGCCGGACTGAAGCTGCTGATCCTGTCCACCGAGCAGAACCCCGTCGTCGCCGCCCGCGCCCACAAGCTCAAGGTCCCGGTCCTGCACGGCATCGACCGCAAGGACCTCGCCCTCAAGCAGTGGTGCGAGGAGCAGGGCGTCGATCCGGAGCGGGTGCTCTACGCCGGCAACGACGTCAACGACCTGCCCTGCTTCGCGCTCGCCGGCTGGCCCGTGGCCGTTGCCGACGCCCATGACGCGGTGCGCGCCGCCGCGCGCACCGTCACCCGCACCCCCGGCGGCGAAGGAGCGATCCGCGAGATCGCCGCCTGGCTCCTCGGACCCGAGCTCGACCACACCCCCTGACCAGCCCGACTCCCCCACCACGCCCCCGTACAGATAAAGGAAGCGCCCTCATGAGCAACCGTCTGCGCACCCTCGGCAGCCGCACCGCAGGCCCGGGCCGTCCCGTGTACATCACCGGCGAGATCGGCATCAACCACAACGGCGACCTCGACAACGCGCTCGCCCTGATCGACGCGGCCGCCGACGCCGGCTGCGACGCGGTCAAGTTCCAAAAGCGCACCCCCGAGATCTGCACCCCGCGCGACCAGTGGGACATCGAGCGGGACACCCCCTGGGGCCGGATGACGTACATCGACTACCGCCACCGGGTGGAGTTCGGCGAGGACGAGTACCGCGCCATCGACGCGCACTGCGCGCGGCGCGGCATCGACTGGTTCGCCTCCCCGTGGGACACCGAGGCCGTCGCCTTCCTGGAGAAGTTCGACGTGCCCGCCCACAAGGTGGCCTCCGCCTCCCTCACCGACGACGAGCTGCTGCGCGCCCTGCGGGCCACCGGCCGCACCGTCATCCTCTCCACCGGCATGTCCACCCCGAAGCAGATCCGGCACGCGGTGGAGGTGCTCGGCAGCGACAACATCCTTCTCTGCCACGCCACTTCGACCTACCCGGCCAAGGCCGAGGAGCTCAACCTGCGCGTGATCAACAGCCTGATGGCCGAGTACCCCAACGTGCCGATCGGCTACAGCGGCCACGAGACGGGCCTTCAGACCACGCTCGCCGCGGTCGCGCTCGGCGCCGCCTTCGTCGAGCGCCACATCACCCTCGACCGCGCCATGTGGGGCTCCGACCAGGCGGCCTCCGTCGAGCCCGGCGGCCTCACCCGTCTCGTCCGCGACATCCGCACCATCGAGGCGGCCCTCGGCGACGGCGTCAAGAAGGTGTACGACTCCGAGCTCGCCCCGATGAAGAAGCTGCGCCGCGTCGCCGGCGCGGTCGCCCAGGCCGAGAGCGCCGGGGGCCGCGCTCCGGCCGCGGTCTGAGGGGGCGGGCCCGCCGTGCCCCGGTCCACCGTGGCCACCCTCGCCTTCGTGGAGAGCCCGGTCCAGTTGCTCAACGTCCTGGAGTGGGCGCACTCGCCCGGCCCGCTGCTCGGCGGCGTACCCGCCCAGCCGGGCCCGGGCGCGCCCGACCTGTCGGGCCTCACCGTGGTGGTGCTCTCGCCGACCGACCCCATGTCGCGCGGCCAGCTGCGCCGGATGGCCGAACTCGCCCGCGACGCGGGCACCACGGTGCGCTGGGAGGAGGCCAGGGGCGGGCTCACGGCCCCGCTGCACACCATCGGCGGGCTCGCCCCGATGCTGCGGCGGGCCGAACGGATCGTCCTGGGCGACCCGTTCTCCCGCTACGTACACCTGCTGCTCACCGTCGCCCGCGCCCGTGACGTGGTGGTCGTCGACGACGGGACGGCCACCATGGAGTTCGTCTCCCAACTCGCCTGCGGGGAACGCCTGGTGCGCTGGCACCGGCGGGGCAGCCGGGCCGGCGTGCGCGACCTGTTGTTCGCGCCGGTCGCCGCGGTCGCCCGCCGCCGGCTCACCCCGGCGCACGGCCGGAGCGTCGAGGTGTTCAGCGCGCTGCCCGTGGAGGCGCCCGACGGGGTCACGGTCACCCCGCACACCTTCGGCTGGACCCGCGCCCACTTCGGACCCCCGCGCCTGACCAAGGGCGCCGACCTGGTGGGGACGTCGCTGGTGGAGACCGGCATCGTGGACCCCGCGAGCTATCTGGACGCCGTCGCGCTCCTCGCCCGCACCCACGGCGTGACCCGCTACTTCGCGCACCGCCGCGAGTCCCCGGACAAGCTGCGCGCGCTGCACGCCAGGACCGGTCTGGAGATCGTCCGCCCCGATCTGCCGCTCGAACTCATAGCGCGCCGGGGGCCGGTGGGCCGCACCATCCTGAGCTTCCCCTCCACCGTGATCCACACCCTGCCGCTCGCGCTCGCGGGCACCGGGGTGCGGGTCGTGGTCTGCGACATCGACCCGCGCTGGCTCACCGACCGGGCCTCGCCCCGCGCCCGGGGCTTCCTGGACGGGGTGACGGGGACGGCGCGCGAGGTCCACGGGCTCGCGACGGTGGCGCCTAGGGGCGGGCAGGGGCCCGAAGGCCGCGGAAGCCGCGCGAACGGAAAAGCCCCGGAAACCGCCCGAAGTACGGCCCTCTCCTCTCGTGGGGGGAACGCCAGTGCCAGGACATCGGTCAGAAGGACGAAATACTTTACCCAGTTCACACGATCGACATGCGCCTTGTGACCAGCTTTCTTTCCCCTATGCGGCTGAACTTTTGTTGATCGCGGGTGAGTTGACGCCGCCGGAGGCCTACCCTCAACGAGTGAACCAGTTGATGTCCCGTGAGTCGTCCGAAGCCGACCAGCCCGGCGAAGCACCGCTGCCCGGCGAGCTGAGCGAGGCCCTGTGTGCCGAACTCATCTCGTTCCGCCGGGACTTGCACATGCACCCCGAGCTGGGCAACCAGGAGTTCAGGACCACCGCCGCGATCAGAGACCGCCTCAGGGCGGCCGGCCTGGAACCGCGCGTCCTGCCCTCCGGCACCGGGCTCATCTGTGACATCGGCGTCTCCCGAAGGCGAGGGGCAAGGGCTCCGGCGGGCGCGGCGCCGACGCGCCCCTGATGCTCGCCCTGCGCGCGGACATCGACGCCCTGCCCATCCCCGACGCCAAGACGGGCGTCCCCTACCGCTCCACCGTGCCGGACCGCGCCCACGCCTGCGGCCACGACGTGCACACCACCACCGTCCTCGGCGCCGGCCTGGTCCTCGCCGAGCTGCACCGCCAGGGCCTGCTGCCCGCTCCCGTACGGCTGCTGTTCCAGCCGGCCGAGGAGGTGCTGCCCGGCGGCGCCGCCGACGCCATCGTGGCGGGCGCCCTGGACGGCGTGGGCCGCATCATCGCGGTGCACTGCGACCCCCGGGTGGACGCCGGCCGGATCGGGCTGCGCCACGGAGCCATCACCTCCGCCTGCGACCGCCTGGAGGTCGCCCTCGACGGCCCCGGCGGCCACACCGCGCGCCCGCATCTGACCACCGACCTGGTGACCGCCGCGGCCCGGGTCGCCGCCGATGTGCCCGCGCTGCTCGCCCGCCGGGTCGACGCGCGGGCCGGTCTCGCGCTGACCTGGGGCCGCATCGAGGCCGGCCACGCCTGCAACGTGATCCCGATGCACGCCGAGCTGGCCGGCACGGTGCGCTGTCTGGACCTCGCGGCGTGGCGCGACGCGCCCGACCTCGTACACGCCGCGATCGACGAAGTGGCCACCCTGCACGGCGCCAAATCGGAGATCAACTACGTCCGGGGCGTGCCGCCCGTCGTCAACGATCCGGTCGTCACGGAGCTGCTCCACGACGCCATGGCGGCGCGCCGGGGACCGTATGCGATCGAGGACACGGAGCAGTCACTGGGTGGCGAGGACTTTTCGTGGTACCTGGAGCACGTACCTGGGGCGATGGCCCGGCTCGGCGTGCGCACACCCGGCTCGAACGCCCGGCTTGACCTCCATCGGGGTGATTTCGACGCGGATGAGGCCGCCATCAAGGTGGGGGTGGAACTCTTCACCGCCGCGGCGCTGCTCGACGGCAACCGCTCGTAACCGGACACTTCATCCCCTGTTCGCGACGATCCGATAACGGCTTCCGAACAGGGCTTTACGCGACATCTACGCGCGTTACGATCCGACGCGAAACCAGCGCCGGTAGGGGCGCCTCGGTTCAGGTTTGAAGGGACCTCCTCTTGCGCCGGGTATCCAAGATCGCTGCGGCCGGTATCGCCACCGCCGCGCTCGCGCTTTCCGCCACCGCCTGTGGCTCCACGTCCTCCCAGAAGGACTCGGGCACCTCGTCCTCGTCCTCCGCGGGCGGCAAGGGCGTCAAGATCGGTGTCGCGTACGACGTCGGCGGCCGTGGCGACCACTCGTTCAACGACTCCGCCGCGCGCGGCATCGACAAGGCCAAGGCCGAGTTCGGTGGCGACGTCAAGGAGCTGACCGCCAAGACCACCGACACCGAGGCGGACCGCGAACAGCGTCTGACCGACCTCGCGGGCGCGGGCTTCAACCCGGTCATCGGCATCGGGTACGCCTACGCGAACTCGATGAAGAAGGTCGCGGTCAAGTACCCGAACGTCACCTTCGGCATCGTCGACTCCGTCGTCGAGGGTCCGAAGAACATCGACAACATCGTCTTCACCGAGGAGCAGGGCTCCTACCTCGCGGGTGTCGCCGCGGCGCTGAAGACCAAGACGAACCACGTCGGCTTCATCGGCGGCGTCGACGTCCCCCTCATCAAGAAGTTCGAGGCGGGCTTCAACCAGGGCGTCAAGGACACCAAGCCGGACGTCAAGGTCGACAACCAGTACCTGTCGCACGGCTCGGACACCTCCGGCTTCGCCAGCCCCGACAAGGGCAAGCAGGCCGCGCAGGGCATGCTCGACAACGGCGCCGACGTCATCTACACCGCGGCCGGCTCCTCCGGCACCGGTGCGATCGAGGCCGTCTCGGGCAAGAAGGGCGCCTGGGCGATCGGTGTCGACTCCGACCAGTACCAGCAGGCCTCGCTCTCCAAGTACAAGAACGCGATCCTGACCTCGGTGGTCAAGAACGTCGACATCGGCGTCTACGACCTGATCAAGTCCATCAAGGACGGCAAGCCGCTGGTCGGCACCAACAGCTACCCGCTGGCCAAGGGCGGCGTCTCGCTCGCCACGAGCGGTGGCTTCATCGACGACCTGAAGTCGCAGCTCGACGCGGCCCAGAAGAAGATCGTCGACGGCACCATCAAGGTCAAGACCACCCCGTGACCCGTGGCGGTCGCTGACCGCCCCCGTCACACATCGGCCCGGTGAGCAGGGACCACCCTGCTCACCGGGCCGTAACGAAGTGTCAACTCTACGCGCGTAGGCCGGAGTTGGCGCGCCGTGAGTGTGCTGAACTACTACGCCGGGAGCCCGGCGTGGCACATCAGTGCGCTTTCCGGCTTCCCCGGAAGCTCCCCGCCCCCCTGCTCCTGCCCACGAGGAGAGTGCGCCATCAACGCGTCCAGCCCTCCCGCCGTCGAACTGCGCGGCATCACCAAACGATTCCCCGGTGTCGTCGCCAACAAGGACATCGACATCACCGTCCGCAAGGGCACCGTGCACGCGCTGTGCGGTGAGAACGGCGCCGGCAAGTCGACCCTGATGAAGATCCTCTACGGCATGCAGAAGCCGGACGAGGGCACCATCACCATCGACGGCGCCCAGGCCTCCTTCTCCAGCCCGGCCGACGCCATCGCGCTCGGCATCGGCATGGTCCACCAGCACTTCATGCTGGCGGACAACCTGACCGTCCTGGAGAACGTCGTCCTCGGCGGCGAGAAGCTGTACGGCATCGGTTCCAGGGCGCGCAACAAGATCAAGGAGATCTCGGACGCGTACGGCCTCGGGGTCCGCCCGGACGCCCTGGTCGAGGACCTCGGCGTCGCCGACCGCCAGCGCGTGGAGATCCTCAAGGTCCTCTACCGCGGCGCGCGCACCCTCATCCTCGACGAGCCGACCGCCGTCCTGGTCCCGCAGGAGGTCGAGGCGCTCTTCGACAACCTGCGCGAGCTCAAGGCCGAGGGCCTGACCGTCATCTTCATCTCGCACAAGCTGGGCGAGGTGCTCTCGGTCGCCGACGAGATCACGGTGATCCGGCGCGGCACCACGGTGGGCACCGCCGACCCCCGTACGACCACCACCAAGCAGCTCGCCGAGCTGATGGTGGGCAGCGAGCTGCCGTCTCCCGAGACCCGCGAGTCGACCGTCACCACCGTGGAGATGCTCAAGGTCGAGGACCTGCGCCTTGCCGCCACCGACCCCGACGGGGTGGTGCGCGAGGTGCTGTCGTCGGTCTCCTTCACCATCCACAAGGGTGAGGTGCTCGGCATCGCCGGTGTCGAGGGCAACGGCCAGGCCGAGCTCGTCGAGGCCATCATGGGCATGCGCATCCCCGACGGCGGTGTCATCACGCTCGACTCCACCGACATCTCGACGGCCCCGACCCGCGTGCGGCGCGAGAGCGGCGTCGGTTACATCCCCGAGGACCGCCACCGCCACGGCCTGCTCCTGGAAGCGCCGCTGTGGGAGAACCGCATCCTCGGCCACGTCACCGAGAAGCCCAACTCCAAGGGCCCCCTCCTCGACAACAAGGCCGCCCGCAGCGACACCGAGCGGATCGTGCGCGAGTACGACGTGCGCACCCCCGGCATCGAGGTGACCGCGGCCTCGCTGTCCGGCGGCAACCAGCAGAAGCTGATCGTCGGCCGCGAGATGAGCCACAACCCCAAGCTGCTGATCGCCGCGCACCCCACCCGGGGCGTGGACGTCGGCGCCCAGGCGCAGATCTGGGACCAGATCCGCGAGGCCCGCCGTGAGGGCCTCGCCGTGCTGCTGATCTCCGCCGACCTGGACGAGCTGATCGGCCTGTCCGACACCCTGCGGGTGATGTACCGCGGCCGCCTGGTCGCCGACGCCGACCCCGCCACGATCACCCCCGAGGAACTGGGCTCCGCCATGACCGGTGCCGCCACCGGCCACCTGGAGCACCAGCACAACACTGGGGGAGAGGACCGATGAAGAAGCTCACCTCCCGCATCGACAAGGAGAAGCTGCTCCTCGCGGTCGCGGCCCCCCTGCTCGCGCTCGTCGCGGCCCTTGTCGTCACCGCCCTGGTCATCCTCGCCACCGGCAAGAACCCGTTCCCGGCCTTCAACGACATGCTGTCGTACGGCTCCGCGAGCGACAGCCAGGTCTACATCCTCAACAAGGCGACGACGTACTACCTGGCGGGCATCGCGGTGGCCATCGGCTTCCGGATGAACCTGTTCAACATCGGCGTCGACGGCCAGTACCGTCTGGCGGCCTTCCTGGCCGCCGTGGTCGGCGGCGCGCTGAGCCTGCCCGGCATCGTGCAGATCCCGGTCATCATCCTCGTCGCCATGCTGGTCGGCGCGGTGTGGTCGGCGATCGCGGGCATCCTGAAGGTGACCCGGGGCGTCAGCGAGGTCATCTCGACCATCATGCTGAACGCCATCGCGACCGCGATCATCGCCTATCTGCTCCAGCCCGAACGCCTCGGCCAGCTCGACGAGGCGGGCACGCTCGTCTCGACCAAGCCGCTGCCCGAGTCGTCCTGGTTCTTCACCCTCGACATGGGCCCGGCCGGACAGCTGTGGGGCTTCATCGTCGTCGCCGTCGTGGTCGGCGTGGCGTACTGGTTCACGCTCGGCCGCACCCGCTTCGGCTTCGATCTGCGGGCGGTCGGCCAGTCCGAGTCCGCGGCCGCGGCCAGCGGCGCCAACGTCAAGAAGATGATCGTCACCAGCATGATCATCTCGGGTGCGGTGGCCGGCCTCGTCGGCATGCCGACGCTGCTCAACGACAGCCACCAGTTCGACAACAGCTTCCCGCTCGGACTGGGCTTCACGGGCATCGCCATCGCCCTGCTCGGCCGCAACCACCCGGTGGGCGTCGCGCTCGCCGCCCTGCTCTGGGGCTATCTGGAGCGCACCACCGGCCACTTCGAAGTGATCGGTTACGACAAGGAGATCCTCGGCGTGATCCAGGGCGTCATCGTCCTGTGCGTCGTGATCGCCTACGAACTCGTCCGCCGTTACGGCCTCAAGCGCCAGCAGCAGCGCGTCGGCGCCGAGCTCGCGGCCCAGGCCGCCAAGACCGATACGGAGGTGACGGCATGAGCGTCACGACCGGAACGACCACGACTCCACCGCCTCCGGCCGGGGTCAAGCGGGGCAACGCCAAGCGCAAGTTCTCCCTCGCGCAGGTCCTGATGATCATCGCGGGTGCGCTGATCCTCATCTCCGCCGTCCGCATCATCACCGGCGCCGACCAGCTCACCAGCGAGGGCCAGATCAGCGCCGCGCTCGGCCTCGCCGTGCCGATCGGGCTCGCGGGCCTGGCCGGCCTGTGGTCCGAGCGGGCCGGCGTGGTCAACATCGGCCTCGAAGGCATGATGATCCTCGGCACCTTCGGCGCGGGCTGGGTCGGCTGGCAGTCCAGCCCCTGGCTCGGCCTGATCGCGGGCATCGGCTTCGGCGTGCTCGGCGGTCTGATCCACGCGGTCGCCACCATCACCTTCGGCGTCGACCACATCGTCTCCGGTGTCGCGGTCAACCTGCTCGCCCTCGGTGTGACGCAGTACCTGGCCAAGCTGTTCTTCAACGACGGCGACGCCCAGGTCAAGGGCGGCAACCCCAAGCAGTCGCCGCCCGCCGACGCCCTGCCCAGCTTCACCATCCCGGGGCTCTCCTCCGGCCTCGAATCGGTCCAGAAGCACCACTGGTTCCTCGTCTCCGACGTCTGCGGCATCCTCGGCGGCCTGGTCACCGAGGTCTCCTGGGTCACCGTCATCGCCGTGGCGCTCTTCGTCGGCACCTGGTGGCTGCTGTGGAAGACGGCCTTCGGCCTGCGCCTTCGCTCCTGTGGTGAGAACCCGATCGCGGCCGAGTCGCTCGGTGTCAACGTGTACTCCTACAAGTACGCGGCGGTCGCCGTCTCGGGCGGCCTCGCCGGTCTCGGCGGCGCCTTCCTCGCCCTGGTCACCTCGCACATCTACCTGGAGGGCCAGACCGGCGGCCGCGGCTACATCGGTCTCGCCGCGATGATCTTCGGCAACTGGCGGCCCGGCGGACTCGCCATGGGCGCGGGCCTGTTCGGCTTCTCCGACGCGCTCCAGCTGCGCAACGGCGGCACCACCGTGCACGCCCTGCTGCTTCTGCTCGTCGTGCTGCTCGCGGTGCTCGCGGGCTGGAAGGCGTACAAGAAGGCGATGCTCCAGGCCGCGATCTGCGCCGTCACCGGCGTCCTGATCCTCGTCTGGTACCTGCTGACCGACGACGTGCCGAGCGACTTCGTCGGCGCGACCCCGTACGTCGTGACGCTGCTGGTCCTCTCGCTCTCCGCCCAGCGTCTGCGGATGCCCAAGGCGGACGGCATGCGCTACCGGAAGGGCCAGGGCAAGTGACGCCGGCGCCCGACTGGGAGGCGCTGCGCACGGCCGCGCGCGAGGCCATGTCCCACGCGTACGCGCCGTACTCGGGCTACCCGGTCGGCGCGGCCGCCCTGGTCGACGACGGGCGCACCGTCACCGGCTGCAACGTCGAGAACGCCTCGTACGGCATCGGGCTCTGCGCCGAGTGTGGGCTCGTCTCGGCGCTCCAGCTCTCCGGCGGCGGCCGGTTGACGCACTTCACCTGCGTCGACGGGCACGGCGAGGTGCTGGTCCCGTGCGGCCGCTGCCGTCAGCTCCTCTTCGAATTCGGCGGCCCCGAGCTCCTGTTGGAGACCCCGGACGGCATCCTCACGCTGGCCGAGATGCTCCCCCAGGCCTTCGGCCCGGACCACCTGAAGTAACGTCGCGGCCCCCGCACTGCCCGTGCGGGGGCCGCACTTTCCACTCTCCTCTATGCGCGTAGAGTCGCGCAGGTACCAACGTGCACCAAGCCGGAAGGAATGCCATGGACGTCATCTCCGTCATCCGCACCAAGCGAGACCGGGGCGAGCTGTCTCCCGAGCAGATCGACTGGGTCATCGACGCCTACACGCGCGGCGTCGTCGCCGACGAGCAGATGTCCGCCCTCGCCATGGCGATCCTCCTCAACGGCATGAACCGCACCGAGATCGCCCGCTGGACGGCGGCGATGATCGCCTCCGGCGAGCGCATGAACTTCGACTCGCTCTCGCGCCCCACCGCCGACAAGCACTCCACCGGCGGCGTCGGCGACAAGATCACCCTGCCGCTCGCCCCGCTGGTCGCCGCGTGCGGCGCGGCCGTGCCGCAGCTCTCCGGCCGGGGCCTCGGCCACACCGGCGGCACCCTGGACAAGCTGGAGTCGATCCCCGGCTGGCGCGCCCTGCTCTCCAACGAGGAGATGCTGAACGTCCTGGACACCACGGGCGCGGTCATCTGCGCGGCCGGCGACGGCCTGGCCCCCGCCGACAAGAAGCTGTACGCGCTGCGTGACGTGACGGGCACGGTCGAGGCGATCCCCCTGATCGCCTCCTCCATCATGTCGAAGAAGATCGCGGAGGGCACCGGCTCGCTGGTCCTGGACGTGAAGGTCGGCACCGGCGCGTTCATGAAGACCATCGAGGACGCGCGTGAACTGGCCTCCACGATGGTCGCGTTGGGCACCGACAGCGGCGTCAAGACGGTCGCGCTGCTCACCGACATGTCCACTCCGCTCGGCCTGACCGCGGGCAACGCCCTCGAAGTCCGCGAATCCGTCGAGGTGTTGGCGGGCGGCGGCCCCTCCGACGTCGTCGAGCTCACCATCGCGCTCGCCCGCGAAATGCTGGACGCGGCGGGCATCAAGGACGCCGACCCGGCGAAGGCCCTCGCCGACGGCTCCGCGATGGACGTGTGGCGCCGGATGATCGCGGCCCAGGGCGGCGACCCGGACGCGGCGCTCCCGGTCGCCCGCGAGCAGCACGTCGTCACCGCCCCCTCCTCGGGCGTCCTGACCCGCCTCGACGCGTACGACATCGGCGTGGCGGCCTGGCGCCTGGGCGCGGGCCGCGCCCGCAAGGAGGACCCGGTCCAGGCCGGCGCGGGCGTCGAACTCCACGCCAAGCCCGGCGACACGGTCACCGCGGGCCAGCCCCTGCTGACCCTGCACACGGACACCCCGGAGAAGTTCGCGTACGCGCTGGAGTCCCTGGCGTCCTCGTACGACGTGGCCCCGGCCGGCACGGCCTTCTCGGCGACCCCGATCGTCCGGGAACGCATCGCCTGACCAGGGCTTCCTGGGTTTGTGCCCTCGTATGGGTGAACGGGACCGGTGGACCATCGCCGGTCCCGTTCGGCATGCTGGAGTCGGTGGCGTACCAACGCGAGGAGACCGCCGTGAGCGCACTCACCGTCGACTACGACCCCGGTCAGGGCTGGGACGACCTGGTCCGTCTCTGGGAGGAGTCGAACTGGCCCGAGGGCTGCAAGGTGGAGATCATCGAGGGGATCGTCACCGTGTCACCAGCTCCAGCCAACCGGCACAACAGCATCGCGGCCAAGGTTCATCGAGCTCTCCTCGGTGTCATCCCCGAGGACTGGAACCCGCACCAGACCCTGGGTTTGGCGGCCCCCTCCCGGCTCGGCCTGTACATCCCCGACCTCGTCGTCGTGCCGGACGCGGTGGTCGAAGGCGAGCCGGGCAACTTCGTCCCGGCCTCCGCGGCGGAACTCGTCGTGGAGATCACTTCCAAGGCCAACGCGGTCCACGACCGCGTGACGAAGGCCGCGGGGTATGCCGCGGCAGGCATTCCGCTCTACCTCCTCATCGACCGCTGGGCCCCGGCCGGCCCTGCGGCCACGCTTTACGGCGAGCCGAAGGGCGATGTCTACCGGGTCCTCCAGACGGTCAAGTTCGGTGAGGTCATCCGGCTCCCGGAACCGTTCGGCCTGGCGCTGGACACGGGGTTTTTTCCGTTTGACTAGCAGCAAGCCCCGCTTGTGGACGGAGAGTTGACGGCTGCTCAGTTCCTGGTGGAACGGACAGCGCGACCACGAGTGAGTGAACGCAACCGGCGGACCCTCCCTCGCCCCGCTCGGCGTGCTGGACTACGTGACGAACCGGCGTAGGGAGACCGCCGTGAGCGCACTCACCGTCGACCACTCCGGCACCGGCCGCGAGTGGGACGACCTCGTCCGGATCTGGGAGGAGACGGACGCACCCGAGGGATGCAAGGTGGAGATCGTCGAGGGGATCATCACCGTGGCGCCAAGGCTGTCCAATGACCACAACGTCGTGGCTGAGCTGTTGCAGCGTCTTCTCCTCGGCACAGTCGAATACGGAGGGAAGCTAAGGTTGCCCGCCCCCTTCGGCCTGGAGATCGACACGGGGAGCTTCCCGGTTCGCTGACCGGGTGCGGGTCCTACCGATGAATTCCGCGCCTCGGCGGGGTCTCATCGGTGTGGAAGCCACCGATCCCGCCCAGCAGCCCCCTGTCCTCGTCGTCCCCGACCCCCTCACGTTCGCCGACGTCCCGCTCCTGTGCGAGCGGCTGCGCGGACTGTACGGGGCGGGGGCGGATGTCGTGGTGTGCGACCTCACCGCGCTGAGCCGGGCCGACCTGGCCGCGGTCGAGGCGGTCGCCCGCCTCCGCCTCACCGCCCGGCGGGCGGGGCGCCGGGTGCGGATGCGGGGGGCGGGGGCGGGGCTTGTGGCGCTGCTCGACCTGGCGGGGCTGGGGTCGGACCTCGCGTAAGGCCGCCGTCTCCGCTGCTTACGCGGCCGCACCCCCCGGTACGGGGTTGCCCGGCTCGCCCAGCCAGACATGGTCGCCGGCCGTGTCCACGGTCAAGCCGAAGCGCTCGACGGCGGGGCGCCCCTGTGCGGTCCACCATGCGAGCCCGGCGTGCACCTCGTCCCACAGTCGGCGCGGTCCCGACTGCCACACGCGAGTAGCGGCATGGTCCCGGAATTGCGCGCAGGCCCAGGAGCGGTCCGTCAGTCCGTAGAGCCAGACGGCGTGCGTTCCCTCATCCCGCTCGGCCATGACGCGTACGCAGTCCGGGACGCACAGCCCCAGCACGAAGTCTTGGGAGCTGAAGCGGCCACCGAGGAAGTGCTCCTCCGTGACAGTGCTCGACGATGCGTCGCCGTCGGCAACGCTGCCCGTCACGTACTCGGCATGCGGCACGAGCGGGCGACGTTGGGTCCGCGCCTTCATGAACTCCACGGGCCCGGTGAAAAGCCCCGACGCGCTCTCGCCGTCGTCGGCGACGACCAACCGGGCTACGGCGTCGCCATTGCTGTAGTGGGTTCCCCACGGAGCCACGACGACTCCGCCGGGTCGGGACTGCTCAACCCACGCGCGGGGGATGGACCGCAGGCCACAGGTCGCGATGATCCGGTCGAACGGGGCCCGCTCGCGGCAGCCCTGGAGTCCATCGCCCGTCACCACGTGAACCGGAAGCCCGAACCGGTCGAGTGCCGTCCGAGCCTGTGCCGCGACGGTGGGATCGAGTTCGACGCTGACGACGTTCTCGGCCCCCAGTCGGTGGGCGAGCAGCGCGGCGTTCCAGCCGGTCCCGGTCCCGACTTCCAGGACGCGGTGGCCCGGCTTCACGTCCAGGTCGGCGAGCATCCCGAAGACGACGGAGGGCATCGACGCCGACGAGGCGGACACGTTTCCGGGGTCGGTGCCGGTGTGCCTGCCGTCGTCCCATTGCGTCACCACGGGAACGTCCGCGTCCGCGTATCCGTACCACGCTTCCGGGGCGTCCGTCTGTGACACGGGAACGCTCTGTCCCGTCTCCATGTCCCACGGCCAGATGAGGTCGGGGAGGAAGCCGGAACGCGGAACAGCGGCGAATGCCGATGCCCAGTCCGGGGTGAGCACGCCCGCGGACAGGAGAGCGCGCCCCAGCGCTGTGCGGCTGGGGCGTTCCTGGCGGGCGTTGTGCGCGTCGTGTGCGGGGGCGGTCATCGGCTACGCGGCCTTCGGCGGGTTGGGCACCCCGGGGCCGCCGTCGGGAGTGGGCGGCTGATGGGGCCCGGGGTAGGGCTCGCCCGGCAGTTTGTCGCCGCCGCGGGTCAGTGTGGTGCTCATGGGTGTCTCCTCGATCGCGCGGTAGTCCCTGATGCCTCCACCCGCGCATCCTCGGCGGCGCAGTCAAGGTGCCTGTACTCCTAGCACTGTCGCGGTTGTGGGGAGGGGGCCACTAGGGGCACATCCAGGGGCAAGTGCGTTTGTTCCGGCGGAAGTTGTGCGACGGGGAGGCGCGTCGAGGGCCAAGATGACCCCATGGCTATCGGTGACTTGATCAGGGAGCTGTGCCAGGCACGAGGCTGGAGTCAGGCGCGCTTGGCGGACGAGATCAACGAGCGGTATGGCACGAACCTGACCCGTGAGTACGTCAGCAAATGGTGGCGCGGCAAGGTCACGCCCCGGGGCTTTTACCTTGCCAAACTGTCGGCTGTTCTCGACGTGCCCCTAGCCGTTCTCGAGGGTGAAGTGAATCGACGCACGTTCCTGACGGACGCGGCCGGAGCCGCCATAGCCCCTGTGATCGCCTCCGACCTGCTCACCGCGGGGTTCGCCGCGCGGCTGAACGGGGGTCCCTCGGCAGACGCTTGGGAAAGCAAGTTGGCCACGTATGGCACCGAGTACATGTCACTCGGTGCCGCGGACATCCAGCGCCGGATCTCCGGCGAGCTGGTCGTGGTGCAGCAGCAACTCGACACCCCGCACCTGTGGTCGGTGGCCTCACGTCTCATGACGCTCTACGCCAAGACCTTCCCCGGGGCGGACGGGTCCAAAGCCGTTCACTGGTATCGCATGGCCGCGAGAGCCGCCGACCAGTCGGGGGACGACGCGGCCCGCGTATGGGTGAGAGGTCGCGCGGCCATCGCCCTGGGATACGAAGGCGCTTCGTTGGGCGTCGCGGACGTGGTCGCGCAACAGGCGCTGAACATCAGCGACAAACCCTCGCTGGGACTCCTGAACGCGGTCTACGGCAAGGCGCACGCGGCGGCGCTTCGCGGCGACCGTGAAACGGCGCTCCGGCTGGACGCGCAGGGGCGGCGCATCTTCGACGAGGCGGGCTCGCACGCGCAGACCTCGGACTACGCGGTCCCTTACTGGAGGTTGAACGTGTTCCGCTCGTTGCTCCTGGCCCGGCTCGGGGACGAACGCGGAGCGGTTACTGCGCAGGATGCGGCACGCGCGGAACTCCCCCGGAACTACCGCGGTTCGCCACACACCTGGAACTCCACCGAGGCTTGATGCTGACGCGTGCCGGTGATCGGGAGGGCGGCGCCGCCTACGCGCAGGCGGCCATGGACGCACTGCCTCCCGAGAAGCACAGCCTCACTCTGCGCATGCTCATGCGCGAGATTCAGCGGTGAGGGGGAGAGCCCTCGCCCCAGCCCCCTTCGCAGCGGAGGGGCTCCTCGATGTCGGCGCGCCCCGTGTCGAGCGGCCCGCGTTTCACCGCGCCCCAACCGCGACCCCCTCCTCGTCCAGGCGCTCCGGGAGGTTGAAGAGGGGGAACCAGCGGGGGGTGTCCAGGAAGGAGGTGATGCCTGAGATCTTGCCCCCGGTCGTTTCGATGACCATCAGGGCCCAGGGGGTGAAGCCGCCCGCGGGGTCCGGGTGGTAGTGGGCGAAGGCGGGTGTGCCGTTGGCCACCGTCGGCAGGAGGCGGGAGCCGCGGCAGACCTCGCCCACGCCCAGCATCCAGCCCACGATGTCGTCGTGGCCCCGCAGCCACAGGTCGTACGGCGGCATCGACAGCGTCGCGTCCTCGTGGAGCAGGGCGGTCAGGGCCGTCATGTCGTACCCCTCGAAGGCCGCCACATAGCGGTCCAGGAGCTTGCGCTGCTCCTCGTCGAGCGGGTTCGCCGCGTCCGTCTGCTTCGGCTCGGACTCCGCGAGCGTCGAACGGGCGCGCTGGAGCGCGGAGTTGACCGACGCGACCGTCGTGCCGAGCAGCTCGGCGACCTCGCTCGCCTTCCACGCCAGGACCTCGCGCAGGATCAGCACCGCGCGCTGCTTGGGCGGCAGGTGCTGGAGCGCGGCGACGAAGGCGAGCCGCACCGACTCGCGGGCCAGCGCCGCCTCGGCCGGGTCCTCGATGGTGGGCAGCACCCGCCCGTCCGGCACCGGCTCCAACCAGGTCACCTCCGGGCGGGAGTTGAGCTGGGCGTTGGCCACCGGGGTGGCCGCCGTCAGATCCATCGGGCGGGCCCGCTTGTTGCCCGCGTTCAGCATGTCCAGACAGACGTTGGTGGCGATCCGGTACAGCCAGGAGCGCAGCGAGGAGCGGCCCTCGAACTTGTCGATGCTGCGCCACGCCCGCACCAGCGTGTCCTGCACCGCGTCCTCCGCCTCGAAGGCCGAGCCGAGCATCCGGTAGCAGTACCCCGTCAGCTCTCTGCGGTGCTCTTCGAGGCGTACGTCCAGGTCCGCCGCCGCTGCCAGATCACTCATCGGTCCACCCCGTGTCGTGCCGTGTAATGCCAGCACTTCGGAAGCTACCGGACCCCACTGACAATCGCGCGGCTATGGAGAAAGGCGCAGGTCAGCGACGCGTAGGGGACAGGCGCGAGTCAGGCGTGCGTCAGGTGCAGACGGTGGGTGCGGCGCTCGGCGCGGGCCGCGTGCGAGCCGTACAGGGTGACCGAGACGACGCCGAGCACCGCCACGATGCCGAGCAGCACCGTGGCCGGCCAGCCCCCCGCGTGGAAGGCGACCGCGCCGAGCGTGCCGCCCGCGCTGGAGCCCAGGTAGTACGCGGACTGGTACAGCGCCGACGCCTGGGCGCGGCCCCGCTTCGCGGTGTGGCTCACCGAGGAGGAGGCCACCGCGTGGCCCGCGAAGAAGCCCGCCGTGATGAGGACGAGCCCCGCCAGGATCGCGGGGAGCGAGGAGGCGAGTGAAAGGAGCAGGCCCGCCGCGGTCGTCGAGACCGCCAGGTACAGGGCGCCCCGGCGGCCCACCCGCGCCACCAGCCGCCCGGCGGCCGCCGAGGAGACCGTGCCGACCAGATAGACCAGGAAGATCGAGCCGATCAGGCCCTGCGGCAGGTTGAAGGGCGCCGCCGTGAGGCGGTAGCCGATCACCGTGTAGACCGCGCCGAACACCGTCATGAACAGCGCGCCGATCATGTACAGGCGGACCAGGAGCGGGTCGGCGAGGTGGCCGCGCACGGTGCGGGCCAGGGCGCGCGGGTTCAGCGAACCCGGGGTGAAATGGCGGGCCTTGGGAAGCAGGACGCGGAAGACCACCGCGCACACCGCGGCCAGCGCGCCCACCGCGAGCAGCGCCGCGCGCCAGCCCCAGGCCTGGGCGACCCAGCCGGTCAGGATGCGCCCGCTCATGCCGCCGATCGAATTGCCCGCGACGAACAGGCCGATCGCCCCGACCAGCGCCTTGGGCTTCACTTCCTCCGCCAGATACGCCATCGCCGAGGCGGGCAGCCCCGCGATCGCCGCGCCCTGCACCGCGCGCAGCGCCACCAGCCAGCCGACGTTCGGGGCGAAGGGGACGAGCAGGCCGACCGCCACCGCGACGGCCAGGGACACCGTCATCGTCCGGGTCCGCCCGAACCGCTCGGACAGCGCGCTCAGGGGCAGCACGCACAGGGCGAGCGCGCCCGTCGCCGCCGACACCGTCCAGCTCGCCGCGCTCGCCGTGGCGCCGAGGTCCGCGGAGATCAGCGGCAGCAGGGCCTGGGTGGAGTAGAGCAGGGCGAAGGTGGCGACACCGGCGGCGAAGAGCGCGAAGCTCATCCGGCGGTAGCCGGCGGCGCCGGGAGTGAGCTGGAGCGGGGACGACGAGGTGGAGGCGCCCACGGTGGTGGACGCCCCGGTACTGGCGGGAGGCATGTCGAAACCGTAGGCCTGCCTGCGTTTATGCGTCCAATGCACAGATGGGCGACAATCGATCCACTGCTGCATCAGTCGAGGTCAGAGGCGCGCGTGTCATCGAACAGTTACGAAGAATCCATGGAGGACGCCGCGATGGCGCTCGCGCCGCGCCTCGCCTACTTCGCCGGGGTGGCCCGCCACGAGCATGTGACCCGCGCCGCCCATGAACTGGGCGTGCCTCAGTCGACCCTGTCGCGCGCCATGGTCCGCCTCGAAGAGGACCTGGGCGTCGCCCTGTTCGCACGCAAGGGCCGCACCGTCGCGCTGACCGCCGCGGGCCGCACCTTCCTCGGCTCCGCCGAGCGGGCCCTCGCCGAGGTGGGCCGGGCCGCGGAATCGGTGCGCGCGGACGCCGACCCGGGCACCGGCAAGGTCGCCTTCGGGTTTCTGCACACCATGGGTTCGGAGACCGTGCCGGGCCTCATCCGCGCCTTCCGCGTCGACCACCCCCGCGTCCGCTTCACCCTCGTACAGAACTACGGCGAGGCGATGATCGAGCGGCTGCGCGCGGGGGAGCTCGATCTCTGTCTGACCTCGCCCGTGCCCGACGCGCCGGACCTCGCGGCCCGGCGCCTGGACGAACAGCGGCTGCGTCTGGTGGTCCCCGACGACCACCGGCTCGCGAGCCGCAAGCGGGTGCGGCTGGCGGAGGCCGCCGACGAGACCTTCGTGACCCTGGAGCCGGGCTACGGACTGCGCCGCATCACCGACGACCTGTGCGCCGAAGCCGGGTTCGCGCCGCGCATCGCCTTCGAGGGCGAGGAGGCCGAGACGTTGCGCGGCCTGGTCGCGGCCGGGCTCGGCGTGGCGCTGCTCCCGCCGCCCGCGGTGGCCCGGCCGGGCGTGGTCGAGCTGACCGTCACCGCCCCGCGCGCGGTGCGCGAGATCGGGGTGGCCTGGCTGGACGGCCACCCGGACACCCCGCCGGTGGCCGCCTTCAAGGCCTTTCTGCTGTCCCGCCGGGGAAAGCTGATCCCCGAGTAACTCGCCTATCGCTGAAGGGACTTGCCGAAACCGGAAGCCAGCGGCATGCGGAGCCCCAGGGGCGGCGGCGCGGCGAACGCGTCCGTGACCGGGCGGGCGTACGGGCGCGAGAACAGGGTGCCGAAGACGAAGTCGACGGCGAGCGCGTGGACTTCGAGCCGGTGCTGGCGCATCGAGTGGCCGTCGGAGTGGACCTCGAAGCGGCAGGTGTCCCGGTTGGCCTTCTTGGCGCGCTCGGCGAGCCGGTAGGACAGCTCGGGGTCGGTGCGCGCGTCATTGGTCCCGTGCACGATCATCACCCGCCGGCCCACCAGCTGTTTCACCGGCTCGGGGTCGGCGGCCACGTCGTCGTCGGGGATCCAAGGGGCGAGCGCCAGAACGGAGTTGACCGCCGGATGGCCCGCCGCCCGCAGCGCGGCCCGGCCGCCCATGCCGTGCCCGGCCAGACACACCGGCACGTCCCCGTAGCGCCGTACGACCTCGTCCGCGGCCCATTCGGCGTCCGTGGCGAGCCGGGCGTCGCCGCCGTTCCAGCCCCGGCCGCGGTAGTGCACCGCGTGCGCCACGAGACCCTCCGGGCCGCCGTCCCGCGCCAACCGGCGGGCCAGCGGCAGCGCGGCCGCGTACGCGAGGGGGGAGGGCCGGCGTGCCGAGACGGGGTCGCCGTCGGGGAGCACGAGGACCACGCCGCTGACCGTCGCGCCGGCGCCGGTCGCGCCGACGGCCCGTCCCAGCCGGGCAGCAGGCAGGGGAATCGCATGCTGTGCCATGGCAGAACAGTCTCAGAAGTGGAGGTGTACGCCACCCGTCCGCGCGGTCACTGTTACGTATCGACGGCGTCCGTACGCCGGGCGATCTACGCGCGTAGGGATTAGAGTGCGCAGATGACGAGCCAGACCGCATCCGTACCCAGCCCGGATCAGATCAGCCGTGCCCCGAAGGTGCTGCTCCACGACCACCTCGACGGGGGTCTGCGTCCCGGGACCATCATCGACATCGCCCGAGCGACCGGATACACCTCACTGCCCGAGACCGAGGCCGACAAGCTCGGCATCTGGTTCCGTGAAGCCGCCGACTCGGGCTCCCTGGAACGGTACTTGGAGACCTTCGCGCACACCTGCGCCGTCATGCAGACCCGCGACGCGCTCTTCCGGGTCGCCGCCGAGTGCGCCGAGGACCTCGCCGAGGACGGCGTCGTCTACGCCGAGGTGCGCTACGCGCCCGAGCAGCACCTGGAACAGGGCCTCACCCTCGAAGAGGTCGTCGAGGCCGTCAACGAGGGCTTCCGAGAAGGCGAACGGCGGGCCCGCGCCAATGGCCACCGCATCCGGGTCGGCGCGCTGCTCACCGCGATGCGGCACGCGGCCCGCGCCCTGGAGATCGCCGAACTGGCCAACTCCTACCGGGACTCGGGCGTCGTCGGCTTCGACATCGCGGGCGCCGAGGCCGGCTTCCCGCCCACCCGCCACCTCGACGCCTTCGAGTACCTCAAGCGCGAGAACAACCACTTCACCATCCACGCGGGCGAGGCCTTCGGTCTGCCGTCGATCTGGCAGGCGCTCCAGTGGTGCGGCGCCGACCGGCTCGGCCACGGGGTGCGCATCATCGACGACATCGAGGTCGCCGAGGACGGTACGGTGAAGCTGGGCCGGCTCGCCTCGTACGTACGGGACAAGCGGATCCCGCTGGAGATGTGCCCCACGTCCAACCTCCAGACGGGGGCCGCGACCTCCTACGCCGAGCACCCCATCGGGCTGCTGCGCAAGCTGCACTTCCGGGCGACCGTGAACACGGACAACCGGCTGATGTCGGGCACCAGCATGAGCCAGGAATTCGAGCACCTGACGAATGCGTTCGGCTACACGCTCGAAGACATGCAGTGGTTCACAGTCAATGCGATGAAATCAGCATTCATTCCTTTCGATGAACGACTGGCCATGATCAATGACGTGATCAAGCCCGGATACGCCGAGTTGAAGTCCGAATGGCTGTTCCAGCAGACCGCCACGACCAGCGGTTCTGCGGCCGCGGGCGGCTGATCTTAGGTATAGGAAAACGGCCGGGCGTGTGAACGCCCGGCCGTTTTCGCATGTTTGCGGCCCGGGTGGTCCGCTGACTACCTTGGCGAGCCGCTCACCTTTCCCACCCCAAGGACGAATTTCTGATGAAGCAGTCCCCCAAGACGCTCGGTGTCGTTGCCCTCGGTGCCGCCTTCGCCGCCGCTGCCGCCGGAACGGCGTCCGCCGCACCCGCGCTCCCGGCCCTGGGTGCGCTGTCGACCGTGGCCGCCGGCACCCCGCTCGGCACCGTCTCCAAGGTGGTGCCCGCGGCCTCCCCCGAGGCGCTGACCGGCCAGCAGCAGAAGAAGGCGCCCACGGACCCGGTGGGCAGCCTGCTCGGCGGACTGCCGACCGGCCCCGTGGCGAGCAACCTCACGAGCGGCGCGGGCCTGCCCGGCGGCGGCCTCACCGGCTGACCGCCGCGCACCCCCGTCGGGGCGCACACCCGTGAGCCGGGTGTGCGCCCCGACGGTGTCTGAGTAGGGTCCTGATCATGCGTCCGAAGGCGTGCGCCCGAGCGACGGTGTCCGCCCGGGCGACCGTGCCCAACCGGACGACGGTGTTCATCCGGGCGTCGGTGTTCAACCGGGCGTCGATGTTCATCCGGACGACCGTGCTCACCCTCGCCGCGCTGCTCGCGGCCGTGGCCTGCGTTCCCGCGCCGGACGGCCCCGCCGGTCCGGACACCGCCCGGGCGCCGGGCGTTCGGGCCTCGTCCGCCCCGGCGCCGACCGGCCTGGAACGGGCCGTCCTCGCGGCGGGTGACGTGCCGGGTTACGAGCTCTCCGGCGCACCCGCGCCCGACGCCGAGGGCGTGCCGCGGGCCGACCGCGCCGCCTGCGCGCCGCTCGCCGAGGTGATGGGCGGGGCTCCCGACGACCGGGCCCGCGCGACCGTGAGCCGGGGCCTCGGCGCGCGCCGGCACCCCGGTCTCGCGGTGTCGGCCTCCCTGTCCGCCTACGCCCCGCCGGACGCCCGGCGCCTGATCGCGCGGCTGAAAACGGCACTGGCCCGCTGCGGCACGGCCTTCGGCACACTCCTCGACGGCCACCGGGCCGCCTACCAGGACGTGCGCGCGGCGCCCTACGCGGTGCGCGGCGAGGAGTCGGTGAGCTGGACGGCGACCGCGACCGGCCAGGGCGCGCCCGCCCCCGTGCACCTCGTCGTGGTGCGCCGGGGCGCCACCATCGTGCGGTTCATGGCGATCGACCTGTCCGGGCGGGCGCCGACGACGGTCGCCGTGCCACACGACATCGCAGACCGCCAGCTCGACAAGCTCGCCCGAACCCTCGGGGAGTGAACTACCGGCGGCCCTCGGGGAATTGAACTACGAGGCGGCCCTCGGGGAGTGAACTACCAGGCGGCGCGCGGCGACTTCTCACCCGGGATCAGCGCCCACATCGCCAGATAGACCAGGAACTGCGGTCCCGGCAGCAGGCACGAGACGAGGAAGATGATCCGCATCGTGGTGGCGGAGGTGCCGAAGCGCCGGGCCAGCGCTGCGCACACCCCGCCGATCCGGCGGCCTTCGGTCGGGCGGACAAGAGGGGCGCTCATGGCAGGCTCCTTCGGAGCTGGAGGGGGGAGCCGCTTCGGTCGGGCTCCCTCGCGATGCCTCCATACTCCCGCCGGGCCGTCGCCCCGGCGTCGGCCCAGGGGGCTGTGGCGACCCTGGGATTTGTCGGGGTACGTCCCTGAGGAGGCTCCTCCGCAAGGAGGGGCGCGCGGTGCTCGCCCTCGTTCCTGCGGCGCAGGCCCCGCCGACCCGCCGGCACCACCGCGAGATGGGCCAGCGCCACGCCCGCGGTGTTCAGGAGCAGCGCGTCCACATCGGGGACCTGGCCGGGCACGGCCGTCTGCATCAGGGTGATGCCGAGCGAGATCAGCGCGCCGGACAGGACGGTGCGTACCAGGGAAGCCAGCGGGGAGACGTGCAGCCGGCCGCCCGCCATCGGGAGCAGCACCCCCAGCGGGGCGAGCAGCAGTAGGCCCTCGCCGATCCGGTGGGCGGCCTGGAGCGGGCCGAGCGCGAGGTCGGCCCTGATGCCGGCGAACGGCGTCAGATTGGTGGCCGTCACCCACATCACGTCCCGGGGTCTCAGCGAGATCCACGCCACGAGCAGCAGATGCGCGAGGAGGAGGACCCACCCCACCGCGCGGAACCGGATGACGGCGCTGCCGTCCTGACCATGACGCTGCTGCACGCCCCCCAAGACGCGGCGTGCGGTGGGAACGGTTCCGCCCGGGCCGGGTGATTCGGTCCGGGCCGTGCGCTAGGTGCGGCTGGGGCGGGGAATCTCGCCGAGGGTGGCCGCGCTGTCCGGGCGGGACTTCATCTCCGCGGTGCAGGTGTAGCCGCGGGCCGGATCCTCGCCGGGGCCGCCGAGCACCACCTGCTGGGTGCCGGGCGCCGACGGCATGTTCTCCGCGTAGGTGCACACCAGCTGCGACAGCGCGAGCGCGGACAGGGACTCCGGGGCGCGGCTGAGGCGCAGCGTGCCCGCCGGGTCGTTCGACCGGGCCGCGGTGACGGTGAGCGGGCCCTTGACCTCGGTGGTGAACCCGGCGTCCTTCTCGTCGCCCGACGGCTGGGCGATGAGTTCGTCGAGCAGCGTCTGCGCGAAGCGGAGCCGGTCCTGGGCGCCCCTGTTCTCCGCGATGCGTACCGACCGCTGGGCCGTGACGAGCTGCGCCCCGCACACCAGTTGGACCTGGATGGTGACGCCCTCGAACTGCGGGGCGATCGCGTTGTCCGGCACCTCGCACGGCACCCGGGAGGGCGCCGGGCCCGCGTCGACGGGGACCGAGGTGGGCCGGATGCCGCAGCCGGTGGCGGCGGTGGCCAGCGTCAGCAGACCGGCCAGCGCGACGGCTGCCCGGCGACGGAGTCCTCTCACTGCGCCGCGTCTCCTTCCGGCGTCTCGGGGGTGGCCGGCTCGGTGGCGTCCAGCGGCAGCCGCAGCACGAACACGGCGCCGCCTTCGGGGGAGTTGGTGGCGGTGATGTCACCGCCGTGGATGTGCGCGTTCTCCATCGCGATGGACAGGCCGAGCCCGCTGCCCTCCGAACGCGGCCGCGAGGCGCTGGCCTTGTAGAACCGGTCGAAGACGTGCGGCAGTACGTCCTCGGGGATGCCGGGCCCGTGGTCGCGTACCGCGATCACCAGCTCCTCGCCCTCGACGCGGACCGAGACCCGCACCGGGGAGCCGCCGTGCTTGAGGGCGTTGCCGATCAGGTTGGCGAGGATCACGTCCAGGCGGCGCGGGTCGAGCCGGGCCATGATGCCGCGCTCGGCGTCGAGTTCGACGGCGTCCAGCCAGGCCCGGGTGTCGATGCAGGCGGTGATCTGGTCTGCGATGTCCACGTCGTCCAGGACCAGCCGGGCGGTGCCCGCGTCGAAGCGGGTGACCTCCATGAGGTTCTCGACCAGGATGTTCAGCCGCCTCGTCTCGGAGACCACGAGCCGCACCGCGGGCGCGATCATCGGGTCGAGGCTGTCCTCCTCCTCGTCGAGGACCTCCGCCACGGCGGTCAGTGCGGTCAGTGGTGTGCGCAGCTCGTGCGACATGTCGGCGACGAAGCGGCGGCTCGCCTCCTCGCGCGCGCTCATGTCGGTGACCTTCTTCTCCAGCGCCTCGGCCGTCCGGTTGAACGTCCTTGAGAGATCGGCGAGTTCATCGGTGCCGGACACCCTCAGCCGGGTGTCGAGCTTGCCCTCGCCGAGCCTGCGCGCCGCGTCCCCGAGGCGCTGCACCGGCCGCAGCACGGTGGTGGCGGCCGCCTGCGCCAGCAGCGCGGAGGCGAGCAGCGCGAGGAAGGTGGCGATGCCGAGCGACCAGGCAAGGGAGTTGAGGTCACGCCGCTCCTGGTCGAGCGGGGCCAGCATGTAGCCGGTCGGACCGGCCCCGATGATCTTCGTGCCGCCGACCAGATACGGGCGCCCGTGCAGCGTGATCCGCTGCCAGAACAGGTGGTACGGGTAGGCGTTGCTCCCCGTGACCTTCTGCTTCTTGGTGACGGCCTCCTGGAGGGAGGCGGGCACGTCCTCCAGCGTGAAGCCGTCCACGTCGGAGGCGCCCACGATCGGCTTGCCGGGCGCGCGTTCCGCCACGAGCAGCACGTTGTAACGGGAGTTGCTGCTGTCCGCCATCTGCTTGGCGGACACCTGGAGGTCGTGCTCGGTCGGCTGGAGCGGCAGCGAGGCGGCGCGGTTCTGCATGCCCTGACGGAAGTCGTTGAGCGCCGAGTCCTGCGTACGGACCAGGACGGCCTCGCGGTTGAGCCAGTACGCGATGCCGGACGCGGAGACCGCCGCGGTCAGCGCGACGAGCGCGAACACGACGACCAGACGCAGCCGCAGACTGGTCCAGCGCAGCCCGGCGAGTACGGCCCGCTTCACCGGCCGGGCTCGTGGGGGGTGCGGGGGCGGTGCGTCAGCTTCACGAGGGGGTGTCCAGGCGGTAGCCCACACCACGGACCGTACGGATCAGCGTCGGCGAGGACGGCACGTCCTCGACCTTGGCGCGCAGCCGCTGCACACAGGCGTCGACGAGCCGTGAGTCGCCGAGGTAGTCGTGCTCCCAGACGAGCCGCAGCAACTGCTGGCGGGAGAGCGCCTGACCGGGGCGGCGGCTCAGTTCGAGCAGCAACCGCAGCTCGGTGGGGGTGAGTTGGAGGTCCTCGCCGTTCTTGGTGACGGTCATCGCGGCCCGGTCGATCACCACGTTGCCGAACGCCGCCGAGTCGGTGGCCTCCCGCTCGCCACGGCGCAGCACGGCCCGGATCCG
Organism: Streptomyces hundungensis; assembly: GCF_003627815.1. Classification (NCBI taxonomy): domain Bacteria; kingdom Bacillati; phylum Actinomycetota; class Actinomycetes; order Kitasatosporales; family Streptomycetaceae; genus Streptomyces; species Streptomyces hundungensis. Next base: position 3,384,194 of record NZ_CP032698.1, on the reverse strand, counting down.
GGCGTCGAGGACCCGCCCCTGGACCGGCTTGACCACATAGTCGTCGGCGCCGGACTCCAGGCCCACCACCACGTCGATGTCGTCATTGCGCGCGGTCAGCAGGATGATCGGCAGTTGGTCGGTGCGCCGGATGCGGCGGCACACCTCGAAACCGTCGATCCCGGGCAGCATCACGTCCAGCACGATCAGGTCCGGCCGCTGCTCGCGCAGCAGTTTCAGACCGTCCTCGCCCGTCGCCGCGGTGGCCACACGGTGGCCCTGGCGGGACAGGGAGAGTTCGAGGGCCGTGCGGATGGCGTCATCGTCCTCGATCAGCAACAGGAAAGGCACGGAGGTCATTCTGGCCCATGGGCGGAAGGAGTACGACCCCCGTCCGGTCCTGGACCCCGCGACTCCACGCGCAGGGGCCGCCGCGACCGGGCAACACCAGGACGCCCGGCAGGGCGCAACGGGCGCTGCGGCGCCCGCTGTGGCGCGCGCTGTGACGCGCGCTGTGACGCCCCTGTGACAGTCGACGGACAACCCCATGCTGTGTCTTCCCGGGGGGCGACCCCCGGACCCCCGGCAGGGGACAACGCCCGCTGCGGCGCGCGCTGTGACGCCCCTGTGACAGTCGACGGACAACCCCATGCTGTGTCTTCCCGGGGGGCGACCCCCGGACCCCCGGCAGGGGACAACGCCCGCTGTGGCGCGCGCTGTGACGCCCCTGTGACAGTCGACGGACAACCCCATGAAACTGCCCGGGCAGGCTCTTCCTCGTAAGCCAGCACGGCCACGAAACAGACTCCACCGACGGGGGGCGCGAGATGAACGCACTGCACAGCACCAACTCCAGCGCAGTTGTGACGCGTCTCCACGACGTCGTGCGGAGTGCCGAGAAGTCCGGTGTCCCGAGCATGCGGGGGTGCGCTCGGGGCGCCGGACGCCAGCACACGTCATCGGTACAGCAGGGGCCTTCGCCCTACATGACGGTGCTGGACAACCCCGCGGTTCCGGCCGCGGGGAAGAAGTCGCAGGGGGGCGGGGAAGCGGCGTACCGGGAGGGCTCGGGGGAGCGGAGCAGCCTGTCGGAGACGGAGTTCACCGCTTACGTCCAGGCACGCCGCGCCTCCCTGTACGCCACCGCCTACCACCTGACCGGCGACCGCTTCGAGGCGGAGGACCTGCTCCAGAGCGCGCTGTTCTCCACCTACCGCGCCTGGGACCGCATCAGCGACAAGGCGGCGGTCGGCGGTTATCTGCGCCGCACGATGACCAATCTGCACATCAGCGCCTGGCGGCGGCGCAAGCTCAACGAGTACCCGACCGAGGAGCTGCCGGAGACGGCCGGCGACACGGACGCGATGCGCGGCACCGAACTGCGCGCCGTGCTCTGGCAGGCGCTGGCCCGGCTGCCCGAACTACAGCGCACGATGCTGGTCCTGCGCTACTACGAGGGCCGTACGGACCCGGAGATCGCGGACATACTCGACATCAGTGTCGGCACGGTGAAGTCCAGCATCTGGCGCTCGCTGCGCCGGCTGCGCGAGGACGACGTCCTCAGCTTCGGCCGTGACGAGGAGGAGTCCTTCGGCGAGCTGGTGGCCTGAAGGTCCGGGGGAGGGGCGCGGGTGGTCCACGGGGGACACGGGGACCATCCACGGGGGGAACGGGGGAAGCGGCGGGGCCTTCGGGCCCCGCCGCTTCATTGTGCGCGCGCCCTCGCACGCGCCGCCGGCGCTCGGCTCCGCTCGGAGCGGCTAGGGCCTGTCCGGCGGATCTTGTCTGGGACGCGGGGGGCCGCCACGCCCATCTGCGGCGTTGTCGTCGGTTGCCGACGCTCCGCGTCGCCGCCCTCCTCCGCCTTGCGGCTGGACGCACCAGCCCCCCGCTCACCAGCACCACAAGGCCAAGGCACCCCGACGGCGACCAGATCCGCCGGACAGGCCCTAGCTAGGCGGCGACTCCCGTACGGCTGCGGCCCGCCGCGGCGCTCGCGATGCGTCCCAGGGCCTCGTCCTTCGCGCAGGGGTGGGCGCCGAGCGCCGACTGCCGGGCCACGATCGCGCGTTCGGCGCGCATCAGGCGCCAGCCGCGGCGCAGCAGGAACGGCACCGACTTGCGGCCCTCCTTCAGGTCGCGCAGCAGCCTGCGGCGGAAGGTCGTCGAGGGCCGGCCGCGCAGACAGATCGCGTCCGCGAGCACCCCGAGCTCCTGGCAGCGGTCCACGATGTCGGCGGCGAAGATGCCCTCCGCGATGAACAGCGGGGTGCGGCCGATGCCGAGCGAGGTGGTGCCGGTGATGGAACTCGTGGCGATCGAGTAGACCGGCACGGAGGTACGCCCCGTGCGGCACAGCTTGGTGATGGCGACGATGGCGGCGTCCGCGTCCCAGGACTGCGGGGAGTCCCAGTCGATGTCCGTGCTGCCCGCCACCAACGGCAGGGTCGGGTCGTCACCTTCTTTGTAGAAGTCGTCCAGGCGCAGCACGGGCAGATCCGTACGGGCGGCCAGGGACGACTTGCCGGAGCCGGAGGGCCCCGAGAGCAGGACGACGCGCGTCGCGATGGCAGATGAACTCACGGGACACCAGTGTGGGCCATGCGCGCGCAAGTAGGACCCCCCGGGGAGGCCGTTGGTATCCCAAGTCACATCTCAACTGGTAACCGGCGTCACGTCTCAACTACGCTTCGTGATCGCGTGATGACACACGACTACTTCCGAGAGTGAGTGGGATCCCATGGGACGACACGAGGCCCCCAGGCCCGCCAGCGGCCTGCGTTACCGGACGCTGCTCAGTGCCGGGCTCACCGTCACCGCGGCCGGCGCGGCCCTGGCCGCGGGGGGCGCCACCGCCCAGGCCGCGCCCGCCCCCACGGCCGGCCAGAACGCGACCGTCACCGACCTCACGGCGGCCGCGCACGGAGTGACCGGCTCGTTCGGCCATGCCGTGGGGCCCGTGCTCGGGCTGCGGCTCGACCCGCTCGCCAACACCGGGGTCGATCCGCTGACCAACGGGGTCCGTACCCAGGTCGCCGACTTCAAGCCGGTGTCCACGACGGCCGCGACCGGTGTGCTGACGAGCGGCTCCGCCCTCAAGGACCTGCCGCTCATGGACCAAGCCCCTGGTCTGCTGCCCGGCTGACGGGCAGGCGAAGGGCCCCGCCGTCCGTGGACGGCGGGGCCCTTCGCGCGGCTCAGTACGCGCGGCGCACGGCTCGGTAGGCGGAAGCTCAGTACGCGGAGCCGGAGGCGCCCAGGGACCCCGTGGGGTGCCAGACCGTCTTGGTCTCCAGGAACGCGGTGAGACGCTCGGTGCCCGGGTCCGCGGTGAAGTCCACGGCCTTGGCGCGCAGCACCCGCTTGAGGTTGTCCGCCGCCGCGATCTCCAGCTCGCGCGCCAACTCGGCGTCGGCGCCCGTCAGATCGATCGCGTTGACGTCCTGGTGCGCGGCGAGCGGCGCCGCGATCTCGGCGGTCTTCCCGGACAGGATGTTGACGACACCGCCCGGCAGATCGGAGGTGGCGAGCACCTCGCCGAGCGAGAGCGCCGGGAGCGGCGCCTTCTCGGAGGCGATGACGACCGCCGTGTTGCCGGTGGCGATGACGGGTGCGACGACCGAGACCAGGCCGAGGAAGGACGAGTCCTGGGGGGCCAGGACCGTCACGACGCCGGTCGGCTCGGGGGTGGAGAGGTTGAAGAACGGGCCCGCGACCGGGTTGGCCCCGCCCACGACCTGGCCGATCTTGTCGGTCCAGCCCGCGTACCAGACCCAGCGGTCGATGGCCGCGTCCACGACCGCCGCGGCCTTGGACTTGGACAGCCCCTCGGCCTCGGCGACCTCGCGCACGAACTGGTCCTTGCGCCCCTCCAGCATCTCCGCGACGCGGTAGAGGACCTGGCCGCGGTTGTACGCGGTCGCGCCCGACCAGCCGCCGAAGGCCTTGCGGGCCGCGACGACCGCGTCCCGCGCGTCCTTGCGGGAGGAGAGCGGCGCGTTGGCCAGCCACTTGCCCTTGCTGTCGACCACTTCGTACACCCGGCCGCTCTCGGAACGCGGGAACTTCCCGCCCACGTACAGCTTGTAGGTCTTGAAGACACTCAGACGCGTCGAAGTCTCAGACATCGAGGTAGCCCTCCAGGCCGTGCCGGCCGCCCTCGCGGCCGAAGCCCGACTCCTTGTAGCCGCCGAACGGCGAGGTCGGGTCGAACTTGTTGAACGTGTTGGCCCAGACGACACCGGCGCGCAGCTTGCCCGCGACGGCGAGGATCCGCGAACCCTTCTCCGTCCAGATGCCGGCGGACAGGCCGTACTGGCTGTTGTTGGCCTTGGCGACGGCCTCGTCGGGGGTGCGGAAGCTCAGCACCGACAGGACCGGGCCGAAGATCTCGTCGCGGGCGATGGTGTGGGCCTGGGTGACGCCCGTGAACAGCGTGGGCGCGAACCAGTAACCCGCCGACGGCAGTTCGCACGGGGCGGACCAGCGCTCGGCGCCCTCCGCCTCGCCGGTCTCGGTGAGCGCGGTGATCCGGGCCAGCTGCTCGGCCGAGTTGATGGCGCCGATGTCGGTGTTCTTGTCCAGCGGGTCGCCGAGGCGCAGCGTGGACAGGCGGCGCTTGAGCGAGTCGAGCAGCTCGTCCTGGATCGACTCCTGGACCAGCAGGCGCGAGCCCGCGCAGCAGACCTGGCCCTGGTTGAAGAAGATGCCGGTGACGATGCCCTCGACGGCCTGGTCGATGGGGGCGTCGTCGAAGACGATGTTGGCGCCCTTGCCGCCCAGCTCCAGGGTGACCTTCTTGTCGGTGCCCGCGACGGAACGCGCGATGGCCTTGCCGACGTTGGTCGAGCCGGTGAAGGCGACCTTGTTGACGTCCTCGTGCTCGACCAGGGCCGCGCCCGCGTCACCGTACCCGGGAAGGATGTTGACGACGCCCCTGGGCAGGCCCGCCTGGCGGCAGATGTCCGCGAAGAACAGCGCCGAGAGCGGCGTGGTCTCGGCGGGCTTCAGGACGACCGTGTTGCCGGTGGCGAGCGCCGGGGCGATCTTCCACGCCAGCATCAGGAGCGGGAAGTTCCACGGGATGACCTGACCGGCCACGCCCAGCGGACGCGGGTTGTTGCCGAACCCGGCGTGGTCGAGCTTGTCGGCCCAGCCCGCGTAGTAGAAGAAGTGCGCGGCGACCAGGGGGAGGTCCGCGTCGCGGGTCTCCTTGATCGGCTTGCCGTTGTCCAGGGTCTCCAGGACGGCCAGCTCGCGGCTGCGCTCCTGGATGATCCGGGCGATCCGGAACAGGTACTTGGCGCGCTCGGAGCCGGGCAGCGCCGACCACTTCTCGAACGCCCTGCGCGCGGCCTTCACGGCGCGGTCGACGTCCTCGGCGCCCGCGCGGGCCACCTCGGACAGGACCTCCTCGGTGGACGGCGAGACGGTCTTGAAGACCTTGCCGTCGGCGGCCTCGGTGAACTCACCGTCGATGAACAGGCCGTAGGAGGGGGCGATGTCGACGACCGAGCGCGACTCGGGAGCCGGTGCGTACGCGAATGCGGATGTCTGCTTGTTCATGTCCATGATCTCAGTCCACCGTCACGTAGTCGGGGCCGGAGTAGCGGCCGGTCGCCAGCTTCTGACGCTGCATCAGCAGGTCGTTGAGCAGCGAGGAGGCACCGAAGCGGAACCAGTGGTTGTCCAGCCAGTCCTCGCCCACGGTCTCGTTGACCAGGACCAGGAACTTCACCGCGTCCTTGGTGGAGCGGATGCCGCCGGCCGGCTTCACGCCGACCTGGATCCCGGTCTGGGCACGGAAGTCCCGTACGGCTTCCAGCAGGACGAGGGTGTTGGCGGGGGTGGCGTTGACCGCGACCTTGCCCGTCGACGTCTTGATGAAGTCGGCGCCGCCCATCATGCCGAGCCAGCTGGCGCGGCGGATGTTGTCGTACGTCGACAGCTCACCGGTCTCGAAGATGACCTTGAGACGGGCCTTGTCGCCGCACTCGGCGCGGACGGCCGCGATCTCCTCGTACACCTTCAGGTAGTGGCCGGCGAGGAACGCGCCCCGGTCGATCACCATGTCGATCTCGTCGGCACCGTCCGCCACCGCGTCCCGCACGTCCGCGAGCTTCACCGGCAGCGCCGCGCGGCCCGCCGGGAAGGCGGTGGCGACGGACGCGACCTTGACGTCCGAGCCCTTCAGCACCTCCTTGGCGCTCGCCACCATGTCCGGATAGACACAGACAGCGGCGGTGTGGGGGGTGGTGCGGTCGGTCGGATCGGGGTGGACGGCCTTGGCGGCGAGCGCCCGGACCTTGCCCGGGGTGTCCGCGCCTTCCAGCGTCGTCAGGTCGATCATCGAAATGGCCAGGTCGATGGCGTAGGCCTTGGCCGAGGTCTTGATCGAACGGGTGCCGAGGGACGCGGCGCGCGCTTCCAGGCCCACCGGGTCGATGCCGGGGAGCCCGTGGAGGAAGCGGCGCAGCGAGCCGTCGGACGCGGTCGCGTCGGCGAAGGCGATGGGGGTACCTCCCTGGTCGAGCGAAGTCGAGAGCTCGGGGGATGGTGCATTGGTGGGCATGGTCACCAGATGAGCATATCTACGCGCGTAGCTGCCTGTACAGCCCCCGAGGCTCAGGTGAGCGGGGGTGAGCTCTGTCACGCGCCTGTGACACGGAGCGGACCCTTCTCGTACAGGTGATCCATAGATTTCTCTTCAGCAGCCCCGCCCAGCCTCAACGGCCCCACCCGGCAGAGGAGGCGGCATGCGACCTCCACTTCTTTCCTTCTCCGGCCACTCGGCCGCCCTGCTCCATGGAGTCGTTCATGTCGACCTACGCCCGCACCCCGCTCCGCGCCGCGATCGCCACCGCCGCCCTCGCCGGAGCCCTCCTCGCCCCGGCGGCGGCCTTCGCGGCCACCCCCGGGCAGGCGCCGGCCACTACTTCCTGCCACGTCACCAAGAGCGTCGCCTCGGAGCGGCTCGGCATGACCGTCACGCTCACCAACGACCTGGCGGACGGCCCGAAGGCCGAGCTCAAGGACGGCAACGGCAAGGTCGTCGCCACCGTGGACCGGGCCCACCCCACCGACCTGAGCGCCGGCATCAAGCTGGAGGCGGCGACCGGCGGCAAGGCCGTGTTCTTCCAGCGCTCGCAGGGCGGCGACACCGCCTGGAAGTCCCAGCCCTTCCCGGCGCTGCCGAAGGAGTGCGCCGCCACCCCCGGCGTGGTCACGTACAAGCTGGTCAACGGCGAGACGGTCGCCGTCGGCAAGCTGGGGACGGGCCACTACCGCGCCGAGTTCGTGACCAACGGGAAGGTCGTCCTGATCCTGACGACCGGGGGTGAGGACGTGGACGGGTACGTCCACGGCATGCACGTGGTGCTGAACGCCACCACCGGCAAGGTGACCTCGGAGTTCACCGACGGCCGCGCCGGCTGCACCGTGACCAAGGTCGTGCCCAGCGTCTTCGGCGCGGGGATGTCGGTGAAGCTCACCAACAGCGTCCAGGGCCCGAAGGCGGTGCTGCGTGACGCCTCCTTGAAGGCGCTCGCCACGGCCGACCGCGCCCACCCCGTGGACGGTCGCTACGGGGTCCGGATCGATGGCGCCAACACCGCCACCCCCAAGCTCGGCCAGCGCACCCAGGGCGGCACCATGCCGTACCGGTACACCGCCTTCCCGAAGCTCCCGGCGGGCTGCGCCAACACCGCGCCCGCCAAGAACCCCGCCACGACCCCGGCCACCGTGGTCAACACGCCGGTCCAGAACGGCGGTCAGACCACCGTCGTGCCCAAGGGCGCGGTCGCGGCCGGCGCCGAGTTCAAGCAGGGCGGCGAGGGCAAGGGCCTGATGATCGCGGGCGCGGCCGGTGCCGTGGTGGCCGCCGGTGCCGGTGTCTTCGTCCTGCGCCGCCGCGCCGGCTCCACCAACTGACGCCACCGGGCGGGGACTTGAGAAGGTCCTCGCCCGGACGATCAACCGGCGGGCCGGGCCGCACGAGCCCCCGCCGTCGGTCACAGCCCACCCGGGCGGATCTCCTCAGGAGGTCCGCCCTCCCTTCCCCCGGCCCGGAGCGCCCCATGTCCCGCACCCGCGCGGCCCGTTCGGCCGCCACCGCCCTGGTCCTGCTCGCCCTCGGCGCCTCTGCCGCCGGCTGCGGCTCCGGCGCGGCGAAGCCCGCCACCCCGCCGCCGAACATCAGCCCCGCCAGCGCTGCCCCGGCCACCCCGAAGGCGGCGACCGCGCTGCCCGCCTCCAAGCCGGTGCGGGTGCGGATCCCGGCGGCCGGGGTGGACACCGGGCCGATCCTCGACCTCGGGCTCGCTGCCGACGGGACCGTCGAGGTGCCCTCCGTCGCCGACGCCGACCGGATCGGCTGGTACGACAAGGGGGTCACCCCGGGCCAGACCGGGCCCGCCGTGCTCATCGGGCACTTCGACACGGTCAAGGGCCCCGCGGTCCTCAAAAACGTCTCCAAGGTCAAGGTCGGCGACCTCGTCACCGTCGACCGCGCCGACGGGAAGCCCGCGCGCTTCGCGGTCCGCGCCCTGGAGCAGGTCGACAAGAAGACCTTCCCGACGCAGAAGGTGTACGGCAACACCGACCGCCCCGAGCTGCGGATCATCACCTGCGGCGGCGAGCTCACCGGCGGCCACCGGCCCGACAACATCATCGTGTACGCGGATCTGGTGGCCTGAGGGAAACCCGCCCGGGGGGCGTGAGGCAGAATCGGGCCATGACGAGCCCCACGCCGCCCGCCGAGCCGGCCTACGCCGACCGGACCTACCGCTCAGCCGCCGGTATCGCCGGCGGCGCGCTGCTGCTCGCGATCGGCCTCTGGCTCGGCGTCGACGCCGTGATCCAGGGCCACGGCAACGCGCCCTGGCTGTCGCTCGCCGTGCTGCTGTGCGCGGTGCCCCTGATCGTCGCGTTCAGCTTCCGCCCGGCGGTCTTCGCGGGCGCCGACCGGTTGATCGTGCGCAACCCGTTCCGCACGATCACCCTGCCCTGGGCGTCCGTCGCGGACGTACGGGCCGGCTACTCCAGCGAGGTCTTCGACCAGTCGGGCGGCAAGTACCAGCTGTGGGCGATCCCGGTCTCGCTGCGCCAGCGCAAGCGGGCCGCGCGCCGCCAGGTGCGGGACGCCACGGTCGACGGGCAGATCGGAACCTCGGTGACCGCCGACGTCACCGACACCAAGGCGCGGATGGCGCCCACCGACCAGTCCGTCCTGACCCTGCGCGAACTCGCCGAGCAGGGCGCCTCGCGCGAGGGCGCGCAGGGACCGGTCAGCATCCGCTGGGCGTACGAGGTCATCGCGCCCGCGGTCGCCGGGGCGGTCCTGTTCGTGGTCCTGCTCGCCATCGGCTGAGGCACCCCCGGCGCGCCCCGGCCGCGTCAAGCCCCCGTCACGGCGGCCCCGGCCACACCATGAGCATGTACGCGCCCAGCCACGCCGACGAGACGGCGGCCGCCCCCAGCACGAGGGCCGTCACCGTGCGGCGGGCCCGTGACAGGGCGAGCGCGACGGGGAGCAGCAGCGGGAATCCGGGGAGCAGGAAGCGGGCCCGCGGGAAGTAGACGCCGCCGCTGCCGAGGACGACCAGCAGCAGCGCGCCGGTGAAGACCAGCAGGACCAGCGGCTGGCGGTCGGCGAGCGAGAGCACGTACAGCGCCCCGGACACGAGCAGGACCAGCGTGACCACGACCAGGAACAGCGGAGGCCGGTTCGCGTACACCAGCAGGTCCCGCATCTCGCGCAGGGTGCCGGCGCCGCCGTCCCACTCGTTGGCCCACAGCTTCTGCACGGCGAAGTAGCCGTCCCAGCGGCCGACCCGCAGCCCCACCCAGGCCACATAGGAGCACCAGCCGAGCGGGGCGAGCAGGCCGCCGAGCACCGGCCGCCACGCGAGGCGGCGGGCGCGTACGAGGGCGGCCAGGGCGGTCAGTGAGACGGCGGCCGCGATCGCGACGCCGGTCGGGCGGGTCAGCCCCGCGAGCGCCGCGAGCGAGCCGGCCCAGACCCAGCGTCCGGTCAGCGCGCAGTACAGCGCCCAGGCCGTCAGCGCCGTGAACAGGGACTCGGTGTAACCCATCCACTGGACCACGCCGACCGGCAGCGCGGCCCACAACACCGTCAGGACGGTGGCGGTGCGCCGGCCGTGGAGGCGGTCGCCGACCGCGAACACCCCGCCCGCGGCGACCAGCGAGAACACGACCGCGAGCACCAGCGCGACACTGGCCCGCGAGCCGGGCGTGACGGCGGCGACCGCCTTCACCAGGACCGGGTACAGCGGAAAGAAGGCCAGGTTGCTGGGTTCCTCGGTGCCGGGCGGGGTGAGCTCGTAGCCGTGCGCCGCGATGCCGAGGTACCAGTTGGAGTCCCAGGACTTGGCGAGCACCGGCCACAGGCCGTGGTGGCGCAGATGCGTCCAGCGGGCGAGGACGATCACCCCCAGCAGGCGCACCGCGAGATGGCCGAGCAGCGCGGGCCCCGCGTACCGCAGGGCGGTGCGCGCCCGCTCCCCAACGGGTGGGCGGCCGCCCGGGACGCGCTCGGCCGGGTACCGGCGGGCGCCGGGAACGGGTCCGCGACGGACCGTGGTCGTCGCTGGGGGAGGCGCGGTCGGGGACACTGCGACGGCTCCTTGGCTCGGGCACGGCGAGGGGTACGGCCACGGGTACGCCACCGGGTACGGCGAGAAGTGCCGCACCGGGAACGGCCCGAGGTACGGGCCACCCTGTCGCGCGCGGGCCCGCCCGATGCGGCACCGCTGCGTCAACTGCCGTACGAAATCACCCGAAAGCAGGACCGGGGCGGTGGTCTCTTGACCACCGCCCCGGTGCGTTCCTTCTGCCCCGCCGCTCAGATGCCGGCGGCCGCCGCGAGGTCCTTCTTGATGCCGGCGAGCAGCTCGGCGCCCCGGGCGCGGGCCGCGTCCAGCTCGTCGGCCGAGCCGACCGGGACGACGACCTCCAGGTAGCACTTGAGCTTCGGCTCGGTGCCGCTCGGGCGCACGATCACCCGGGCGCCCTCCAGGTAGTAGCGCAGACCGTCGGTGGGCGGCAGCTCCTCGGTGCCCTCCGTCAGGTCCTCCGCCTTCGTGACGGCGAGCCCCGCGAGCGCGGTCGGCGGCTGCTCGCGCAGCCGCGCCATCGCGTTCGAGATCACCGTCAGGTCCTCCACCCGGACCGAGAGCTGGTCGGTGGCGTGCAGACCGTGCGCCAGGGCCAGTTCGTCGAGCAGGTCCAGAACCGTGCGGCCCTGCTCCTTGAGGACGGAGACCAGCTCGGCGAGGACCAGGGCGGCCGTGATGCCGTCCTTGTCGCGCACGCCCTCGGGGTCGACGCAGTAGCCCAGCGCCTCCTCGTAGCCGTAGCGCAGGTCCTCGACGCGGGCGATCCACTTGAACCCGGTCAGCGTCTCCTCGTACCCGAGCCCCGCCGCCTCGGCGATGCGGCCGAGCAGCGAGGACGACACGATCGACTCGGCGAACACGCCGGTGACGCCCTTGGCGACCAGGTGGGCGGCGAGCAGCGCGCCGACCTCGTCACCGCGCAGCATCCGCCACTGGCCGTCGCGGTCCTTGACCGCGGCCGCGCAGCGGTCGGCGTCCGGGTCGTTGGCGAGCACGACGTCGGGATCGACGCGACGGGCCGTGGCGAACGCCAGGTCCATCGCGCCCGGCTCCTCCGGGTTGGGGAAGGCGACCGTGGGGAACGCCGGGTCGGGCTCGGCCTGTTCGGCCACGAGCACCGGCTCGGGGAACCCGGCCCGCGCGAACGCGGCGAGCAGCACGTCCTTGCCGACGCCGTGCATCGCCGTGTAGACGACGTTCGCGGTGCGCGGCGAGCCGGCGGTCAACACCGCGTCCGTACGCGCCAGATAGGCGTCCAGGACCTCGTCCCCGAGCACCTCCCAGCCGGACTCGGGGCGCGGCACGTCGTGCAGCGAGGCGACGGCCGCGATCTCGGCGGCGATCTCCGCGTCGGCCGGCGGCACGATCTGCGAGCCGTCGCCCAGATACACCTTGTAGCCGTTGTCCCGCGGCGGGTTGTGGCTCGCGGTCACCTCGACGCCGGCGACGGCGCCCAAGTGCCTTATGGCGTACGCCAGTACGGGCGTGGGCAGCGGCCGGGGGAGCACCGTCGCGCGCAGTCCGGCGCCGACCATGACGGCCGCGGTGTCCCGCGCGAAGTCGGCGGACTTGTAGCGCGCGTCGTAGCCGATGACGACGAGCCCGTCGCCCTGCCCCTTCGCCTTGAGGTACGCGGCGAGCCCGGCGGCGGCCCGGATGACGACCGAGCGGTTCATCCGCATCGGCCCGGCGCCCAGCTCGCCGCGCAGCCCGGCGGTGCCGAACTGGAGCGTGCCGCTGAACCGCGCGGCCAACTCCGCCGCGTGCTCGGCGTCCGCCGAACTCTCGATGAGCTTGGCCAGCTCGTCGCGCGTCTCGCTGTCGGGGTCCTCGGCGAGCCAGGCCCGGGCCCGCGCGATCAGGTCCTGCGTCACGTTGTCAGCCTTTCGGGAGGAGCTTTCGGAAGGGCTTGGAAGTGCTGGTGGGCAAGGCTCAGATGCGGTCGAGTACCCGCGTGAGCAGCTCGCCCATGCGCGCCGCCGAGTCGCGGCCGGCCTGGAGCACCTCTTCGTGGTTGAGCGGCTCACCGGTCAGACCGGCGGCGAGGTTGGTGACGAGCGAGATCCCGAGGACCTCCGCGCCGGCCTCGCGGGCCGCGATGGCCTCCAGCACGGTCGACATGCCGACCAGGTCGCCGCCGAGCACGCGGACCATGTTGATCTCGGCCGGGGTCTCGTAGTGCGGGCCGGGGAACTGGACGTAGACGCCCTCTTCCAGCGTCTCGTCGACCTCCTTGCACAGCGCGCGCAGGCGCGGCGAGTACAGGTCGGTGAGGTCCACGAAGTTGGCGCCGATGATCGGCGAGGTGGCCGTCAGGTTGATGTGGTCGCTGATGAGGACCGGCTGGCCCGGGCGCATGCCGTCGCGCAGGCCGCCGCAGCCGTTGGTCAGGACGACGGTCTTGCAGCCGGCGGCGACGGCGGTGCGCACGCCGTGCGAGACGGAGGCGACGCCGCGGCCCTCGTAGAAGTGCGTACGGCCGAGGAAGACCAGGACGCGCTTGGTGCCGATCTTGTACGAGCGGATCTTGCCGCCGTGGCCCTCGACGGCCGGCGCCGGGAAGCCCGGCAGCTCGGTCACGGGGAACTCGGCCTCGGGGGCGCCGAGCGCGTCGACGGCCGGCGCCCAGCCGGAGCCCATCACCAGGGCGACGTCGTGGGTCTCGGCGCCGGTGAGCTCGCGCAGGCGCGCGGCGGCGGCGTCGGCGGCGGCGTGGGGGTCGTCCTGGAGCAGGTCCGGGATGGCAGATGCGTTCACTGGGTCTCTCGCCTCGCGAAGGAACGTCGTCCCGCCCGGTGACTGTCCGGCCGGGTCCGGGGGGTTTTCCCCCGGTAAAGAAGAAGTACGCGCACGAGCGTAACCGCTGAAGTCCTACGCGCGTAGATGTCCAGGATAACGGACCTGCCGAATCCGTTTGTGGCTTCACACGAAGGCCCGCCCTCAGCGAGGGTCGCCGGGCCCGCCACCAGCCCTGTCAGGGGCGCGGGGAACTGCGCGAACGGCCCCCACCGGGCCGCAGGTGAAAGTCGTCTTGAGCGTCCGGTGCCCCGGGGAGGGGGCGACTTTTCGGCTGCGGACCGTGCGTGGCTGGTCGCGCAGTTCCCCGCGCCCCCAGGGGGCTGGTGGTGCGCCCCGGGCCGAGCGTTCGGCCCGAGCTGGGCGGGGGCTCAGCAGGGGCGTTTGCGGAGTTCCATTACGTAGTCGTGGGGCGCGCCCGCGGACTCCGCCGCGTCGGCCAGCTCGCCCAGGTAACGGGCCGAGGGCAGGCCGCCCTCATACCCGTTCAGGACGTACAGCCACGCCGCGTCCTCCCCGTCCAGCGTGTGCACCCGCACCCGCATCCGGCGGTAGATGTCGAGGCCGACGCCCTCCCACCGGTCCATCGACTCCTCGTCGAGCGGCGCGATGTCGTACAGGGCGACGAAGACCTGGGAGCGGGGGGCCTCGACGATCGTCGCGAGGGCGCCCTCCCAGCCCATCTGCTCTCCGCCGAACGTCAGGCGCCAGCCGTTGAGCCAGCCGGTGCCGCGCAGCGGAGAGTGCGGGGCGCGGCGGGTCATCAGCCGCGGATCCAGGTTGCCGGCGTACGCGGCGTAGAGCGACATGGTGTCGAGGGTACGACAGTGACCCGCGGGGGCCGTTCGCGCCGCCCGCCACCACCGGGGCCCCGCGGGATCCCGCCGGATCCCGCCATGGCGGCCGAATGGCGCCCCCGGGGCGAGGACACGGGAAGCGTGCGGGACAATGAAGTACGTACTGCGTTCCCCCGGGGCCCCGCCCCGGACCCCCGGCCGGGCGGGCAGGCAGGCCGGGATCGACACTACGAGGCGGACTTTTTCGTGACGCGGATCGTGATCATCGGTGGCGGACCGGGCGGATACGAGGCGGCCCTGGTGGGCGCCCAGCTCGGTGCGGAGGTGACCGTCGTGGACTGCGACGGTCTGGGCGGGGCGTCGGTGCTCACCGACTGCGTGCCGTCGAAGACCCTGATCGCGACGGCCGAGGTGATGACCACCTTCGACTCTTCGTACGAGGAGTTGGGCATCCTCGTCGCCGACGACACCCCGCCCGAGGAGCAGTCCGCGCGGGTCGTCGGCGTGGACCTCGGCAAGGTCAACCGCCGTGTGAAGCGCCTCGCGCTCGCCCAGTCCCACGACATCACCGCCTCCGTGACCCGGGCCGGCGCCCGCGTCATGCGCGGCCGCGGCCGGCTCGCCGGGCCGCAGGGCATCGACGGCACCCGGGACGTGATCGTCACGGCCGCCGACGGCACCGAGGAGATGCTCACCTGCGAGGCCGTGCTCATCGCCACCGGCGGAAGCCCGCGCGAGCTGCCCGACGCGCAGCCCGACGGCGAGCGCATCCTCAACTGGACGCAGGTGTACGACCTGGACGAGCTGCCCGAGGAGCTCATCGTGGTCGGCTCCGGCGTCACCGGCGCCGAGTTCGCGGGCGCCTACCAGGCGCTCGGCTCCAAGGTCACCCTCGTCTCGTCCCGCGACCGGGTGCTGCCCGGTGAGGACCCGGACGCGGCCGCGGTCCTGGAGGACGTGTTCCGCCGCCGCGGCATGAACGTCATGGCCCGCTCGCGCGCCGAGTCCGCCAAGCGCGTCGGCGACCGCGTCGAGGTCACCCTCTCCGACGGCCGCGTCATCAGCGGCAGCCACTGCCTGATGGCCGTCGGCGCGATCCCCAACACCGCGAACATGGGCCTGGAGGAGTCGGGCGTACGCCTCAAGGAGTCCGGCCACATCTGGACCGACAAGGTCTCGCGCACCTCCGCCCCCGGCGTGTACGCGGCCGGCGACGTGACCGGCATCTTCGCCCTGGCGTCGGTCGCCGCCATGCAGGGCCGCATCGCGATGTACCACTTCCTGGGCGACGCGGTGGCCCCCCTGAACCTGAAGACGGTCTCCTCCAACGTCTTCACCGACCCCGAGATCGCCACCGTCGGCTACACCCAGGCCGACGTGGACGCCGGCAAGATCGACGCTCGGGTCGTGAAGCTGCCGCTCCTGCGCAACCCGCGCGCCAAGATGCAGGGCATCCGGGACGGCTTCGTCAAGATCTTCTGCCGTCCTGGCACCGGCATCATCGTCGGCGGCTGTGTGGTCGCCCCGCGCGCGAGTGAACTGATCCACCCCATCTCGATCGCGGTCGACAACAACCTGACGGTGGAGCAGATCGCCAACGCCTTCACCGTGTACCCGTCGCTGTCCGGCTCGATCGCCGAGGTGGCCCGCCAGCTGCACACCCGCAAGAAGGCCGGAGAGGCGTAACTCCCCTGCTGGGACGGGGGGGTTGGCGAGTGCGGCCCGGGGCCCGAGAGGCCACAACGGGACGTATACCACTCGACAACCCCCTTTGGGTGCACCTTCTGTTATTCGGCGCAAACTGCTGAGAATATTCGGCCGCCCAGGTTACTGTCAGTTTCGTGTTCGCAGCAGAACGTCGCCAATTGATCCTCGAAATGGTGCGTGCCAACGGGGCGGTATCGCTCCGGGAGCTCGCCCGTGTCGTCCAGACCTCCGAAGTGACCGTACGGCGGGACGTGCGGGCGCTGGAGGCCGAAGGACTCCTCGACCGCCGCCACGGCGGTGCGGTACTGCCGGGCGGATTCACCCGTGAGTCCGGCTTCCCGCAGAAATCCCATCTAGCCACCGCGGAGAAGACGGCCATCGCCGACCTCGCCGCGGGTCTCGTCGAAGAGGGCGAGGCCATCGTGGTCGGCGCGGGGACGACCACGCAGGAGCTGGCCCGCCGGCTCGCGCGGGTCCCCGGCCTGACCGTCGTCACCAACTCCCTGCTGGTGGCCCAGGCGTTGGCCCATGCCAACCGGGTGGAGGTCGTCATGACCGGGGGCACCCTGCGCGGCTCCAACTACGCCCTGGTGGGCAGTGGTGCCGAGCAGTCCCTCCAGGGGCTGCGGGTCTCCCGCGCCTTCCTGTCCGGGAGCGGTCTCACCGCCGAGCGCGGTCTGTCCACCTCCAACATGCTCTCGGCGAGCGTGGACCGCGCGCTGGTGCAGGCCGCGGCCGAGGTCGTGGTCCTCGCCGACCACACCAAGCTGGGCACCGACACCATGTTCCAGACGGTGCCGACCGACGTGATCACCCGCCTGGTCACCGACGAGCCGCCGGGCCACGACGACCGGGCCGCCACCGAGTTGCAGGCCCTCGCCGACCAGGGGGTGCAGATCGCCGTGGCGGGCCCCTCGGGTGCCCCGTCCGGCGAGACCGCCCCGGGCCGGCCGCCCCGCCGCGACGTGCCGCTCCCGGGTCAGCGCCGCACCCACGGCCCCGGCGCGGGCCCGCAGTTGCGCAGTGCTTCGGGGATGGGGGAGCCGCAGGGGCCGGGCGAGCGGGCCCGGGTCGCGGATCTGCGGCGCCGCTAGGCGCGGCCGGTCGGGCGTGGCTGGCCCTTCAGGCCCCGATAGGTCAGGGCCAGCAGCCGGTCGGCCAACTCCAGGTCGTCCGGGGACTGTTCGGCCGCCAGCGCGATGGCGTTGGTGAGCTGCATGAGGTCGGCGATGGTGACGTCGGCGCGTACGGAACCGGCTTCCCGGGCCCGTACGAGCAGGGCGTCGCCCGCCTCCCGCATCGGTTCGCTGCACCGGGCCAGGGCCGAACTGGCGTCCCCCGAGGCCGACATGAGGGCACGGGCCAGGCCCCGGTACAGGCCCGCGTGCGTGATGATGGCGCGCAGCCACTCGATCAGCGCGGTGCAGGGCTGCTCGGCGTCCAGCAACTCCCGTGACCGGGCGAGCAGTATCTCCACCTCGCTCTGGAACACCGCGCTCAGCAGGGCGTGGCGGGTGGGGAAGTGGCGGTAGAGGGTGCCGATGCCCACGCCTGCCCTGCGGGCCACGTCCTCCAGGGAGGTGTCCGTGCCGTGTTCCGCGAAGGCGGTGCGGGCGGTTGCCAGCAGACGGTCGTGGTTGCGCCGCGCGTCCGCCCGCCGGGGGCGGGGTGGCGACCCCGTGTTCCCATCCATCCCCCAGCATGCCAGCCCCCTCGGCCCCCGGCCCCGCCCCGGCCCGTGCGCGGCCGCTTGCGCAGTTCCCCGCGCCCCCAACCCCCTGGTCATATGCGGACCGTGCCCGCTTCCCGCGCAGTTCCCCGCGCCCCTAACCCCCTGATCGTGTGCGGGCCGTGCTCGCTTCTCGCGCAGTTCCCCGCGCCCCTAAAAGCCCTTCGGTCTGCGGGCCGTGCTCGCTTCTCGCGCAGTTCCTCGCGCCCCTTAAAACCCGCTTTCGTCTGCGGACCGTGCTGGGCTGGTTGCGCAGTTCCCCGCGCCCCTTAAGTGCTCGGGGCGGGCCAGCATCGGCCACCTCAGCCTGTCCGGCGTTTGAGGACGAGCGCCCTTTAGGCGCGATCGGGGTCTGGGGCGGAGCCCCAGGGCCGGACCCTTCGATCCCCGTCACGGGCGGGTGGGTGGGCGAACACGTTGGGGTCTGGGGCGGAGCCCCAGGGGGTACGGGTGAGCCCCGGCCGGTGCAGGGGGGCCGGGGCTCGGGGGGCTGCGGGAAGTCAGTCCTTGATCTCGCAGATCATCGCGCCGGACGACACCGACGCCCCCACCTCCGCCGCAAGCCCCTTAACCGTCCCCGCGCGATGCGCGTTGAGCGGCTGCTCCATCTTCATGGCCTCCAGGACCACGACGAGGTCGCCCTCCTTGACCTCCTGGCCCTCCTCGACCGCCACCTTCACGATCGTGCCCTGCATGGGCGAGGCAAGGGTGTCGCCGGAAGCGGCGGAGCCGGTCTTCTTGGCGGCACGCCGCTTGGGCTTGGCGCCGCCCGCCGCGGCCGTACGCGCCAGCGTCATGCCGAGCGAGGACGGCAGGGAGACCTCAAGGCGCTTGCCACCCACCTCGACCACGACCGTCTCGCGGCCGGGCTCCTCGTCCGACTCCGCGTCGGCCGGGGCCGTGAACGCCGGGATCTCGTTGACGAACTCGGTCTCGATCCAGCGGGTGTGGATGCGGAACGGGTCGGCGGTGAAGGCGGGGTCGGCGACGACCGCGCGGTGGAAGGGGATGGCCGTCGCCATGCCCTCGACGGTGAACTCGGCCAGCGCACGCGCCGCCCGCTGGAGCGCCTGCTCACGGGTGGCACCGGTAACGATGAGCTTGGCGAGCAGGGAGTCCCAGGCGGGGCCGATGACCGAGCCGGACTCGACGCCGGCGTCCAGGCGGACGCCCGGGCCGGTCGGCGGCGAGAACAGGGTGACCGTGCCGGGGGCGGGCAGGAAGCCGCGGCCCGGGTCCTCGCCGTTGATGCGGAACTCGATGGAGTGGCCGCGCATGACCGGGTCGCCGTACCCCAGTTCCTCGCCGTCGGCGATGCGGAACATCTCGCGGACCAGGTCGATGCCGGTGACCTCTTCGGTGACCGGGTGCTCGACCTGGAGGCGGGTGTTGACCTCCAGGAAGGAGATGGTGCCGTCGGCGCCGACGAGGAACTCGACGGTGCCCGCGCCGACGTAGCCGGCCTCCTTGAGGATGGCCTTGGACGCGGCGTACAGCTCCGCGTTCTGAGCCTCCGTCAGGAACGGCGCCGGGGCCTCCTCGACCAGCTTCTGATGGCGGCGCTGGAGCGAGCAGTCACGGGTCGAGACCACGACGACGTTGCCGTGGGTGTCGGCGAGGCACTGGGTCTCGACGTGACGCGGCTTGTCGAGGTAGCGCTCGACGAAGCACTCGCCCCGGCCGAACGCCGCGACGGCCTCGCGCACCGCCGAGTCGTAGAGCTCGGGGACCTCTTCGAGGGTGCGGGCGACCTTGAGGCCGCGGCCGCCGCCGCCGAAGGCCGCCTTGATGGCGATGGGCAGGCCGTGTTCGCGGGCGAACGCGACGACCTCGTCGGCGCCCGAGACCGGGTCCGGGGTGCCGGCGACGAGCGGGGCGCCCGCGCGCTGGGCGATGTGACGGGCCGCCACCTTGTCGCCGAGGTCGCGGATGGCCTGCGGGGGCGGACCGATCCAGGTCAGGCCCGCGTCCAGTACGGCCTGGGCGAACTCGGCGTTCTCGGAGAGGAATCCGTAGCCCGGGTGGACCGCGTCCGCTCCGGAGTCGGCCGCTGCCGCGAGCACCTTGGCGATGTCCAGATAGCTGGCCGCCGGGGTGTCACCGCCCAGGGCGAATGCCTCGTCCGCTGTCCGGACATGCAGTGCATCCCGGTCCGGATCGGCGTAGACGGCTACGCTCGCGATTCCGGCATCCCGGCAGGCCCGGGCAACGCGGACAGCGATTTCGCCTCGGTTGGCGATGAGCACCTTGCGCACGATGGCTCCCTCCTTGAAACAAGCTGAGTTTAGGGAAGCCGCACACTGGCTTACGACCCATCCCCAATGGTGAGCTTGCCCACACGGAGTGTGATTCGAGCCACGCTCAAGTCGCGAAATCCCTTGTCGCACCACGGTACGCCGGGCTCCCGTACCGCACAGTAGCGGCCGGGTGTGGGCAAGGTCTCTGTCCCGGGGGCCAGCACGTCCGGGGATTTCTTTGTGGAGTACCTACGAATGGCCGAGTGATTCTTTGCGGTGCGGCCCCCGCGCGCCGAAGCGGGCCGCCCACGGGATGCCCACGGGAGGCCCACCGGTGTTGTCCGGACCCTTGTACGAACCATTACCGGTTAGTAGCGTGCGCGGCACAGCCGTACTAGGGGTAACAGGGGGTGTCGCGCGTGCTGCGCCGACCGATCGCCATCGTGGCCGCGCTCATTCTCTTCGCCGAGGCCTGCGGGATCGTGCTGGTCAACTGGGTGCTCGGCCTGGTCGCCCACAACCAGAACATGTCGCTCGCCGGGATCGATCCCCACGCCATCTCGGTGGGAGCCTGGGTCGCGGGCGGCCTCTTCGGACTCTTCCTCGCCGTCTGCGGGGTGCTTCTGCTGATCGTCGGCATCCGTGACCGCGCGCCGGGCCGCATCGCCCGCATCACGCTGATCGCCTGCGCGGTGGTGCACGCGGTCCTTGCCGCGTTCACCGTCGGCCTGGTCGGCTGGGGCGCCTTCGCGTATCTGATGGTCGTGCTCGCGCTGCTCGTCCTCGTACTCCTGGCGTACGCGAGGGAGCGTCCCGTCGCCAAGGCCGGGCCCGCCCCCGAGGACGGCACCCCTCCTGCCCCCAACGGGGCGCCGGCGGCCGCCTGATGGCCGCCTAGACCCACAGCTCGGTGATCGGGACGCCCAGCTCGGCGAGGAGGGTGCGCAGCAGGGGCAGGCTGAGCCCGATGACGTTGCCGGGGTCGCCCTCGATGGAGTCGATGAAGGGTGCCGAGCGGCCGTCGAGGGTGAACGCCCCTGCCACGTACAGGGGTTCACCGCTCGCCACGTACGCCGCGAGCTCCGCGTCCGTGGGCTCGCCGAAATGGACGACCGTCGACGCGGTCGCCGAGGTACGCCCGCCGGTCGCCGTGTCGATCACGCAGTGCCCGGTCCGCAGTACGCCCGAGCGGCCGCGCATCGACTTCCAGCGGGCCGTCGCGTCCTCGGCGTCGGCGGGCTTGCCGAGCGCCAGGCCGTCCAGCTCCAGCACGGAGTCGCAGCCGATGACGAGCGCGCCCGACGCCTCGGGGCGGGCGGCCACCGCGTCCGCCTTCGCCTCGGCGAGGACCAGGGCGAGCTCGGACGGGGTCGGCGCGCTCAGGGCGTCCTCGTCGACGCCGCTGACGATCACCTCGGGCGCGAGCCCCGCCTGGCGGAGCAGCCCGAGCCGGGCGGGGGATTGGGAGGCGAGGACGAGGCGGCGCGGAGCAGTCATGTGCGCCATCGTAGGCGCCGGGTGGTGGACCGGGCCCGCCCCGGCCCGCTCAGCGGATGTTGACCACGATCATCGCCACCACCATGGCGAGGGCGAGGAACAGGCCCGCGCGGCGCATCATCGCCTGGGCGTCGCGGAGTTCCTTCGGGGGCTTGTCATCGGGGTCTGACCACAGCATGCAACCGATAGTGCGACGCGGCCGCTTCACGCGCCTGAGTACGAATACTCAGCCTCCGGGCGCCGGACAGGCTGAAGGCGCCCCAGCCCCGCACGGCCCGCAGCCAAAGAACCTGGGGCTCCGCCCCAGACCCCGTTCGCGCCTAAAGGGCGCTCGTCCTCAATCGCCGGACGGGCTGAGGTGGCCGATGCGGGCCGGGACCGAGTAGTTAAGGGCGCGGGGAACTGCGCGCCCAGCCCCGCACGGCCCGCAGCCAAAGAACCTGGGGCTCCGCCCCAGACCCCGATCGCGCCTGAACGGCGCTCGTCCTCAATCGCCGGACAGGCTGAAGGTGCCCCCGCACCGAGTAGCTAGGGGCGCGGGGAACTGCGCGACCAGCCACCTGCGGTCCGCAGACGAAAACGGGGTTTCTTGGGGGCGCGGGGAACTGCGCGACCAGCCACCTGCGGTCCGCAGCCGAAAGCGGGTTTTCAGGGGCGCGGGGAACTGCGCGAGGGGGGGGGCACCCGCGGCCCGCCCCCCAGGGAGGGGGCGGGGTTGGGCTACGCGGGCCAGTACGTGCGGGACCAGGCGTGGGCGCCCGGCCGCGGCAGGGCGTGACGGGCGATGCGGGACGGGTCGGACCAGCCCTCCGGCGGCTCCGGCGCACCGGACGCGGCCGAAGCCGTCGCCGCGGCGCGCGCCTGAACCACCGCCAGTGCGGCGGCCAGCTCCTCCGGAGTCGGATTGCCCCGTACGACCTTGATCACAGCGGCTCCTTGCAGAGTGCGGGGTGCGGGCTAGAGAGGGATGTTGCCGTGCTTCTTCGGAGGGAGGGATTCCCGCTTCGTGCGCAGCTGACGCAGGCCCCGCACGATGTGGGCCCGGGTCTCCGACGGCATGATCACCGCGTCCACGTACCCCCGCTCCGCCGCGATGTACGGGTTGAGGAGCGTGTCCTCGTAGTCCGCGATCAGCTCGGCCCGGGTCGCCTCCTGGTCCTCGGGGGCGGCCGCCGCGATCGTGCGCCGGTGCAGGATGTTGACCGCGCCCTGCGCGCCCATGACAGCGATCTGCGCCGTCGGCCACGCCAGGTTGAGGTCGGCGCCCAGGTGCTTGGAGCCCATGACGTCGTACGCGCCGCCGAACGCCTTGCGGGTGATGACGGTGATGAGCGGGACCGTCGCCTCCGCGTAGGCGTAGATCAGCTTGGCGCCGCGGCGGATGATGCCGCCGTACTCCTGGTCGACCCCGGGAAGGAAGCCGGGGACGTCGACGAAGGTCAGCACCGGCACGTTGAAGGCGTCGCAGGTGCGCACGAAGCGCGCGGCCTTCTCGGAGGCGTTGATGTCCAGGCAACCGGCGAACTGCATGGGCTGGTTGGCGACGATGCCCACCGGGTAGCCCTCCACGCGGCCGAAGCCGGTGATGATGTTCGGCGCGAACAGGGCCTGCGTCTCCAGGAACTCGCCCTCGTCCAGGACGTGTTCGATGGCGGTGTGCATGTCGTACGGCTGGTTCGCGGAGTCCGGGATGAGGGCGTCCAGCTCGCGGTCCTCGTCCGAGGTCTCCAGATCGGCCTCCTCGGGGAAGGCCGGCGGCTCGCTCAGGTTGTTCGAAGGGAGGTACGAGAGAAGGGACTTGACGTATTCGATCGCGTCCTTCTCGTCGCCCGCCATGTGGTGCGCCACACCCGACGTGGTGTTGTGCGTGCGCGCGCCGCCGAGCTCCTCGAAGCCCACGTCCTCACCGGTGACGGTCTTGATGACGTCGGGCCCGGTGATGAACATGTGCGAGGTCTGGTCGACCATCACCGTGAAGTCGGTGATCGCGGGGGAGTACACCGCGCCGCCCGCGCACGGGCCGACGATCAGGGAGATCTGCGGAACGACGCCCGAGGCGTGCACATTGCGGCGGAAGATCTCGGCGAACAGGCCGAGTGCGACGACGCCCTCCTGGATGCGGGCGCCACCGCCGTCGTTGATGCCGATGACCGGACAGCCCGTCTTGAGGGCGAAGTCCATGACCTTCACGATCTTCTCGCCGTACACCTCGCCGAGCGAGCCGCCGAAGATGGTGAAGTCCTGCGAGTACACGCACACCGGACGGCCGTCGACCGTTCCGTATCCGGTGACCACGCCGTCGCCGTAGGGGCGGTTCTTCTCGATCCCGAAGTTGGTCGAGCGGTGCCGGGCGAACTCGTCCAGTTCGACGAACGAGCCCTCGTCAAGGAGCAGCTCGACCCGCTCACGGGCCGTCAACTTGCCCTTGGCGTGCTGCTTTTCGATCGCTCGCGCGGAGCCGGCGTGGGTCGCCTCGTCGATGCGGCGCTGAAGATCCGCCAGCTTTCCGGCGGTGGTGTGGAGGTCGACGGTGGCGTCGCTCTGGGCGTTTTCCGGCTCGGACATCGGGATGCGGCTCCCTGCCTGGTCACGGGGGTGGCTGGCTGCTGACTCGTAGGCTGGCTACTGACTCGTAGGGTAGTGGCGCCGATACGGTTCGGCAGTGCGGCGTTTGCCACACCCGGGGCGCCTTGCAATTGCGGCCTAACCTGGCTGCATGACACCCCCGGACGCTTCCGACAGCCGCTGGTCCGACCTGGACCGGCCGCCCCTGAACGCCACCGCGCTGCGCCGCGCCCTGCTGCGCCCGGACGCGCTGTGGACCTCCCTGGACGTGGTCACGGCGACCGGCTCCACCAACTCCGACCTCGCGGCGAAGGCGGACGGGCTCGCCGAGGGCGCGGTCCTGGTCGCCGAGGAGCAGACCGCGGGGCGCGGGCGCCTGGACCGCCGCTGGTCCGCGCCGGCCCGCTCCGGGCTCTTCTTCTCCGTCCTGCTGAAGCCCGGCGCCTCGGTGCCGGTGGAGCGGTGGGGCTGGCTGCCGCTGCTCACCGGGGTCGCGGTCGCGGGCGGTCTCGCGCGGGCCGCGGGCGTCGAGACGGCACTGAAATGGCCCAACGACCTCCTGGTCACGGTGGACGGGGCGGAGCGCAAGGCGGGCGGGATCCTCGCCGAGCGGGCCGGCGCGGACGGCGTCGTCGTCGGCATCGGCCTCAATGTGACGCTGCGCGCCGACGAACTGCCCGTGCCCGGCGCGGGCTCCCTCGCCCTCGCGGGAGCGGTCTCCACCGACCGCGACACCCTGCTGCGGGCGGTGCTGCGCTCGATCGAGGAGTGGTACGCCTCGTGGCGTACGGCGTCGGGAGACCCGGCCGCCTGCGGGCTGCACGAGGCGTACGCGGCGGCCTGCGCGACGCTGGGCCGCACCGTACGGGCCGAGCTGCCCGGAGGCCAGTCGGTGGAGGGCGAGGCGGTCGCGGTGGACGGGGACGGGCGTTTGGTCCTGGCCACCGGGGAAGGTGTCCAGCGGCCGGTGGCCGCGGGGGACATCGTGCACCTGCGCCCGGCCGCGTCCTGAAGCGGCCGGACGGGCGCTCCCGGGACGTGAGCTACGGCACACCTGCCGTATCGTTGAGCCCGATCCAGCGACAGATCGGCAGGGCAGTGCGCAGGCAACGGGCAGGAGGCGGCCGGTGACCGTCGACGAGACACGGTCCGGTGCGGACGCCGGAAGCGGCCCCGGCGACACCCCGGGCGGCTCCGGCACCCCGGCACAGGCCGCGCCCTCCGCGTACCCGACGCCGCACCACGCCGTCGACCACACCGCCGAGCCCACCGACGACCCGCTCGCCATCCGCCTGGAGCAGCTCATCCTCGGCGCCGACCGGCGCTACACGCCCTTCCAGGCGGCCCGTACCGCGGGCGTCTCCATGGAGCTGGCGTCCCGGTTCTGGCGGGCCATGGGGTTCGCCGACATCGGGCAGGCCAAGGCGCTCACCGAGGCCGACGTGCTGGCCCTGCGCCGGCTCGCCGGACTCGTCGAGGCGGGGCTGCTCAGCGAGCCGATGGCGGTGCAGGTCGCGCGCTCCACCGGGCAGACCACCGCCCGGCTGGCCGAATGGCAGATCGATTCTTTTCTGGAGGGCCTGACCGAGCCCCCCGAGCCGGGCATGACCCGCACCGAGGTCACCTACCCCCTGGTCGAGCTGCTCCTGCCCGAGCTGGAGGAGTTCCTCGTCTA
Organism: Streptomyces hundungensis; assembly: GCF_003627815.1. Lineage (NCBI taxonomy): Bacteria > Bacillati > Actinomycetota > Actinomycetes > Kitasatosporales > Streptomycetaceae > Streptomyces > Streptomyces hundungensis. The sequence goes on along the minus strand of NZ_CP032698.1, from coordinate 3,358,578 downwards.
CGTGTGGCGGCGCCAGCTGGCCGCCGCCACCGGGCGCGTGGTGCAGGCCGCCGACGACGAGGAGATGGTGGACCGCCGTCTCGCGGTGGGCTTCGCCGACCTCGTCGGCTTCACCCGGCTCACCCGGCGCCTGGAGGAGGAGGAGCTCGGCGAGCTCGTCGAGGCTTTCGAGACGACCGCCGCCGACCTGGTCGCGGCGCACGGCGGGCGGCTGATCAAGACGCTGGGCGACGAGGTCCTGTTCGCCGCGGACGACGCGGGCACGGCCGCCGAGATCTCGCTGCGGCTGATCGAGACCATGGCCGGCGACGAGACGATGCCCGCCCTGCGGGTGGGCATCGCGTTCGGCACCGTCACGACCCGCATGGGCGACGTGTTCGGCACCACCGTCAACCTGGCCAGCCGCCTCACCTCCATAGCCCCGAAGGACGCCGTCCTGGTCGACGGGGCGTTCGCGGAGGAGCTGGCCCGCACCGGGGACGCACCCGTCTCCGAGGCGCAGGCCGCGCAGGACGCGCTGGCCGCCGAGAAGGAGGGCGAGGACTTCCCGCCCCCAGCGAAGTACCGCTTCGCGCTCCAGCCCATGTGGCAGCGCCCGGTGCGCGGCCTCGGGGTGGTGGAGCCCTGGCTCCTGCGCCGGCGCGAGGTCCCGAACCTCTCCTAGAGGACTCCGCGGGCCGCGGCCTAGGATCACCCCCGACGTAACGTTCGTTAACGGAGGGGTTGGCCATGGCCGAGCAGCGGTTCGGGGAGTTCGTCGTCGTACGGCGCGAGGGGTATGTCGCCGAGCTGGTGCTCGACCGGCCCAAGGCCATGAACGCCGTGTCCACGGAGATGGCCCGCTCCATCGCCGCCGCCTGCGAGGCGCTCGGCGCCGACCGCGACGCCCGGGTGACCGTGGTGAGCTCGACGAACGAGCGGGCCTTCTGTGTCGGCGCGGACCTGAAGGAGCGCAACTCCTTCAGCGACGCCGAGCTCGTACGCCAGCGCCCGACCGCCCGCGCCGCCTACACCGGCGTGCTCGAACTGCCCATGCCGACGGTGGCCGCCGTGCACGGCTTCGCGCTCGGCGGCGGCTTCGAGCTCGCGCTCGCCTGCGATGTGATCGTGGCGGACGCCACCGCCGTGGTCGGCCTGCCCGAGGTGTCGGTCGGCGTCATCCCCGGCGGCGGCGGTACGCAGCTCCTGCCGCGCCGGGTCGGCGCCGCCCGCGCCGCCGAGCTGGTCTTCACCGCGCGGCGCGTCGAGGCCGTCGAGGCAAGGGAGTTGGGGCTCGTCGACGTCCTGGCCGAGGACGCCCGCACCGAGGCGCTCGCGCTGGCCGGGCGCATGGCGGCCAACTCGCCCGTCGGGCTGCGCGCGGCCAAGCGGGCGATGCGGCTCGGCCACGGCCTCGACCTGCGGGCCGGCCTGGAGGTCGAGGACGCGGCGTGGCGGTCGGTGGCGTTCTCCGGGGACCGGGCGGAGGGTGTGGCGGCGTTCAACGAGAAGCGGAAGCCGGCCTGGCCCGGGGAGTGACCCCGGGCGCCCCGGGGTCCCGCGCGGCATCCCCGGGAGGCCTCCGTGGCGGCCCCCGGGTCAAAACACCCAAAACCTCCCTAAGCTGGAGGAATGGGTGGAGAGGATGCCCGGCTGCGGGCCGTGGTTTCGCTGGCGCAGGCCATGGCCGCGGCGCATACGCCGCGCGAGTCCTGGCGCGCCGCCGCCCTCGGGGCGCGCTGCGCGCTCGGCGGGAACTTCGCCGCGCTGTCGGTGTGGGAGCGCGAGCTGGGGCGCCTGAGGGTGCTGGTCAACGCGGGCGAACGGGCCCACGGGGAGGAGGAGTTCCCCGAGGACGAGACGTATCCGGTGCACCAGTTCCCCGAGATCACCGAGTTCCTGCACGAGCGCTGGGCGGGCGGCGGCGAACCCAACGCCTGGGTCGAGACGGCCGCCGCGCCGCCCGAGGGTGACGTCGGGTACTGCCACGAACGGGTCACCGCGCTGCGCCGTCGCGGCCGGGGCTGCTGCGTGGTCGCCCCGATCGTGCTCCACGGGCGGGCCTGGGGCGAGCTCTATGTGGCCCGGCCCGTCGGGGTGCCCGTCTTCGACGCGGCCGACGCGGACTTCGCGACCGTCCTCGCCTCGGTCGCGGCGGCAGGGATCGCCCAGACCGAGCGCCTCGAAGAGGTACGCCGCCTCGCCTTCACCGATCCGCTGACCGGGCTCGCCAACCGCCGCGCGGTCGACATGCGCCTCGACGAGGCGGTCGAACGCCACCGCGCCGACGACTCGGTGGTCAGCCTCGTCGTGTGCGACCTGAACGGACTCAAGCGGGTCAACGACACCCTGGGCCACGCGGTGGGCGACCGCCTCCTCGAACGCTTCGGATCGGTCCTCTCCCTCTGCGGGGCCAAGCTGCCGGGCGCGCTGTCCGCGCGGCTCGGCGGCGACGAGTTCTGCCTCCTGTCGGTCGGGCCCGGGGCGGACGAGGTCGTCGCCGTGGGCGAGGAACTCTGCCTGCGCGCGGGGGAGTTGGAGCTCGGGGAGGGGGTCGCGTGCGGGGTGGCCTCGACGGGTGACCCCATCGGCCCGGTCGTCTCGGCGCGCCGCCTGTTCCGCCTCGCGGACGCGGCGCAGTACCGAGCGAAGGCGGCGCGCTCGGCGAGGCCGGTGGTGGCGGGGCGGGACGGGGCGGTCCTGCGCCTCGCGGAAAACCCCCCACGCCCGCCCCACGACCGCCGACGGTTCCGGGGACGCGGCTAGGGCCCCCGGCGGGCCGCAGGTGCCTGGTCGCGCAGTTCCCCGCGCCCCTGAACCCGCCTTCGTGTGCGGACCGTGCCCGCGTCTCGCGCAGTTCCCCGCGCCCCTAACCCCCTTTCGGCCTCACACCGTGCGTGGCTGGTCGCGCAGTTCCCCGCGCCCCTTAAGTGCTCGGTGCTGGACAGTGCAGGCCACCTCAGCCCGTCCGGCGATTGAGGACGAGCGCCCTTCAGGCGCGAACGGGGTCTGGGGCGGAGCCCCAGGGGCCTCGTCTGCGGGCCGTGCGTGGCTGGTCGCGCAGTTCCTCGCGCCCCTAGCTACTCGGTGCTGGCCGGCATCTCAGCCCGTCCGGCGATTGAGGACGAGCGCCCTTTAGGCGCGATACGGGGTCTGGGGCGGAGCCCCAGGGGGTCGCCGGTTCAACCCGCTGCACGGGTGAGCCATCGCTAGTGACACCCGGCGATTCAATCCGTAGGGTGCTGAATATGGATATGCACACTGTCGTGGTGGGGACCTCCGGGACCACCCCCGAGGACGTCATCGCCGTGGCCCGCCACAACGCGAAGGTAGAGCTCTCCGCAGAGGCCCTCGCCGCCCTGGCCCGCGCCCGCGAGATCGTCGACGCCCTGGCCGCCAAGCCGGAGCCGGTGTACGGCGTCTCCACCGGCTTCGGCGCGCTCGCCTCCCGGCACATCAGCCCCGAACTCCGCGCCCAGCTCCAGCGCAACATCGTGCGCTCGCACGCCGCCGGCATGGGCCCGCGCGTGGAGCGCGAGGTCGTGCGCGCCCTGATGTTCCTGCGCCTGAAGACCGTCGCCTCCGGACACACCGGCGTCCGCCCCTCCGTCGCCCAGACCATGGCCGACGTGCTCAACGCGGGCATCACCCCCGTCGTCCACGAGTACGGCTCGCTCGGCTGCTCCGGCGACCTCGCGCCGCTCTCGCACTGCGCCCTGACCCTGATGGGCGAGGGCGACGCCGAGGGCCCCGACGGCGTGGTGAAGCCCGCCGGCGAGCTGCTCGCCGCGGCCGGCATCACCCCCGTCGAGCTGCGCGAGAAGGAGGGCCTCGCCCTCCTCAACGGCACCGACGGTATGCTCGGCATGCTGTGCATGGCCATCGCCGACCTGAAGAAGCTCTACACCTCCGCCGACATCACCGCCGCGCTCACCCTCGAAGCGCTGCTCGGCACCGAGAAGGTGCTCGCCCCCGAGCTGCACGCCATCCGCCCCCACCCCGGCCAGGGCGCCTCCGCCGCCAACATGCTGGCCGTCCTGAAGGACTCGGGTCTGACCGGCCACTTCCAGGAGGAAGAGGCGCCCCGCGTCCAGGACGCGTACTCGGTGCGCTGCGCACCGCAGGTCAACGGCGCGGGCCGCGACACGATCGCGTACGCCCTGACCGTCGCCGAGCGCGAGCTGGCCTCCGCCGTCGACAACCCGGTCGTGCTGCCCGACGGCCGCGTCGAGTCCAACGGCAACTTCCACGGCGCCCCGGTCGCGTACGTCCTGGACTTCCTCGCCATCGTCGCCGCCGACCTCGCCTCGATCGCCGAGCGCCGCACCGACCGCCTCCTCGACAAGAACCGCAGCCACGGCCTGCCGCCGTTCCTCGCCGACGACGCCGGTGTGGACTCGGGCCTGATGATCGCCCAGTACACCCAGGCCGCCCTGGTCAGCGAGATGAAGCGGCTCGCGGTGCCCGCCTCCGCCGACTCCATTCCGTCCTCCGCCATGCAGGAGGACCACGTCTCCATGGGCTGGTCGGCCGCGCGCAAGCTGCGTACCGCCGTCGATAACCTGACCCGCGTCATCGCCGTCGAGCTGTACGCGGCGACCCGTGGCATCGAGCTGCGCAAGGGCCTCACCCCCGCGCCCGCCTCGCAGGCCGTCATCGCCGCGGCCCGCGCCGCCGGCGTCCAGGGCCCCGGGCCGGACCGCTTCCTCGCCCCGGACCTGGCCGCCGCCGACGCCTTCGTACGCGAAGGAAAGCTGGTCGCCGCGGTGGAGCCGGTGACGGGTCCGCTCGCCTGACCCGCCCCGCCATGCGAAAGGGCCGCCCGGGACATCGCGTCCCGGGCGGCCCTCGGCGTTGGGGCAACTGCCGTGCGCGCCACGGTGGTCGAGGCGCGCGAGCCGGTCAGCAGGTGCGCGATCTGCGGACCGAGTACGTCACGAACCCCGCCCCGAGCCCCAGGAACAGCGTGCCGCCGACCAGGTAGGGGGAGGTGTCCGGGCCGCCGGTGTCGGCGAGTGCGAGGGGGCCTTCGGCCGGGGTGGGGGCGGCCCGGTACGCGGAGTGCGCGGGGGCCGCCGAAGGATGCTGTTCGTCCGTGGCGTTGGCGGACGGCACGAACCACAGGGCGCAGAGCAGAGTCCCCGCCGCGGTGGCGGTGAGCAGGGGACGACGAGCGACGGACAAGTGAGCGATCCCTTTGCGAGTACGGCGAATTGGCGGGATGCGCTGATGCTAGTGAAAGCAGCGGGTCGCGGGAAAGTCGCGGCCGACTCGAGCCCTACGCTCCCTCGCATGAGCGAAGAAGAGACATCACGATATGTGCGCCTGCGCATCGATTTGGTCCTGGAGATCGCCGACGCCGACCGGCTCGCCGGCGCCGCCGTCGACCGCATCGCCCAGGACTCCGCGATGCGTACCGAGGAACGTACGCATGCCGAGGCCGCGGTGCGGGAAGACGGAGCGGAGGCCCTCGCCTACCTCGTGGACCCGGTCGACCTGGTGGCGGCGCTGCCCGGCGCGGAGCTGGTCCAGGCCTCCTGGAGCAGCGAGCGGGTCGGTTACGACCCCGACGACGAGGAGTGGGACCTCGACGAGGACGGCGACGACGACTGACGCACGGCAGCGACTGACGCACGGCGGCGACGAGGACCGGGAGCGGTCTCGTCGAGAGCCGGTAGCGGCAGCCGCGACGAGGACTGATCAGTACTGACAGGGACTGACGAGGACTGACGAGGGCGACGACCGAACAGGCGCGCCGGGCGAACGGAGGTCGAGGTGGGACGGCGGGACAGCCTTTCGGCGATCTTGTACCGTCCCGCCCCGACCCGTCCTCGGACGCGTGGTGTGCCCCACATTCACCCCCGCTGCGGAACCGTATCGAGCAGTCTGATGTTCTAGACGTGATGACGTGGGGGGACGGCGACGATGGAGAAGCGTGTGAAGACGGAGAGTAAGCGGCGCAAGCAGGGTCTCGCGGCGGCGTGCGCGGTGCTCGGCGGCGTACTGGTCCTTTCTGCCTGCAACGGCGACGGCGACAAGGGCGCCAAGGCCGACAGCTCGTCGTCGTCGCAGGCGGCGGCGGACAAGGCCGCCGAGAAGGACACCTCGGACGCCAAGATCACCATCACGCCGAAGAACGGCGCCGACAACGTCGGCATCAACAGCGACACCAAGGTCACCGTCGCCGACGGCAAGCTGACCGATGTGACGCTGACCTCCGCCGACGGCGTCAAGGTGGCCGGGAAGATATCCGCCGACGGCCTCAGCTGGGCGCCCGACAAGGCCCTCAAGCGCTCCGTGAAGTACCAGATCACCGCGACCGCGGCGGACGCCAAGGGGCGCCAGGCGCACGAGAACGCCTCCTTCACCACCGTCTCCCCGAAGAACAGCTTCATAGGCAGCTTCACGCCCGAGGACGGTTCCACCGTCGGCGTCGGCATGCCGGTGTCGATCAACTTCGACAAGGCGATCACCAACAAGAAGGGCGTCCAGGCCAAGATCTCCGTCTCCTCCAGCAGCGGCCAGGAGGTCGTCGGGCACTGGTTCGGCGCGCAGCGCCTCGACTTCCGCCCGCAGGAGTACTGGAAGGAGAACTCGACCGTCACCATGAAGATGGACCTGGACGGCGTCGAGGCCTCCAACGGGATCACCGGCGTCCAGGAGAAGACGGTCACCTTCAAGATCGGCCGCAACCAGGTCTCCACCGTGGACGCGAACACCCACACCATGACCGTCACCCAGGACGGCAAGGTCGTGAAGACCATCCCGATCTCCGCGGGATCCCCCGAACACCCCACGTACAACGGTCAGATGGTGATCTCCGAGAAGTACAAGGAGACCCGGATGAACGGTGCGACGGTCGGGTTCACGGACGACGACGGCAAGGGCGAGTACGACATCAAGGACGTGCCGCACGCCATGCGCCTGTCCGCGTCCGGCACCTTCATCCACGGCAACTACTGGGGCGCCAAGTCCATCTTCGGCAGCGCCAACACCAGCCACGGCTGCGTCGGCCTGTCCGACACCAAGGGCGCGGGCGACGACGGCACCATGGCCGCCTGGTTCTACAACAACTCGATCACCGGTGACGTGGTCGTCATCAAGAACTCCCACGACAAGACGGTCCAGCCCGACAACGGCCTCAACGGCTGGAACATGAGCTGGGACCAGTGGAAGGCCGGCTCCGCCGTCTGACCTCCGCGGTCCTTCAGGTACGCACCGGCTGCTCGGCACTCCAACTGCCGAGCAGCCGCAGCGACTCCTCGGACGTCGAGCCCGGCTCCGCGTGGAAGGTGACCAGCGACAGGTCGTGCGCGTCGGGAAGCTTCAGGGTCTCGTACGCGAGCGTCAGCTCGCCCACCACCGGATGGTGCAGCCGCTTGACGCCATGACCCTTGTCGGCGACGGTGTGTGCCGCCCACAGGGCCCGGAACTCCTCGCTCTTGACCGACAACTCACCCACCAGCGCGGTCAGTTGGGGATCGTCGGGGTAGCAGCCCGCGCACAGCCGCAGCACGCTCACCACGTCGACGGCCTTGCTGTGCCAGTCCGCGTACAGCGAGCGCGCCGCCGGGTCGAGGAAGACATGGCGCGCCATGTTCCGCTCCCGGGACGGCAGTTGACCCATGTCGCCGAAGAGGGCCGCAGCCATCCGGTTCCAGCCGAGGATGTCGAGGCGCCGCCCGATGATGTACGCGGGCACGCCCTCCATCGCGTCGATCAGCTGCTGAAGCGCCGGACGCACCTGCTGGGGCCGACAGGCCGAGGCGCGCTTCTTCTTCGTCTTGCCCTTGGCGAGATGGCTGAGGTGGTCGTGCTCGATGTCGTTCAGACGCAGCGCCCGCCCGATCGCCTCCAGGACCTCCACGGACACGTTCTGCGCGTTGCCCTGCTCAAGCCGTGTGTAGTACGCCACCGAGACCCCGGCCAGCTGCGCCAGCTCCTCCCGGCGCAGGCCCGGCACCCTGCGGCGCCGCCCGTGGTCGGGCAGCCCCACGTCTTCCGGCTTCAGCCGGGCCCGGCGGGAGCGGAGGAATTCGCTGAGTTCGGCGCGCTGGTCCATGACACCCCAGTATCCGCGCTCGCGCTCCTGGACGTACGCCCAGGAGCCTGACCCTGTCAGTAGTACGCACGCTGGACGTAGGCAGAACAGGGGCCTGGGTGACGTCCGGGAACTGGGGCAGGGTGGACGGCGTACCCCAAAGATCTGAGGAGAACGGCAATGACCACCGTCGCCGCCTACGCCGCCCCCGCCGCCAAGGCTCCGCTGGAGCGCACCACCATCGAGCGCCGTCCGGTCGGGCCGAACGACGTGGCTATCGAGATCAAGTACGCCGGTATCTGCCACTCCGACATCCATCAGGTGAACGAGGGCTGGGGCGAGGCCATCTTCCCGATGGTGCCGGGCCACGAGATCGCCGGCGTGATCACCGAGGTCGGCTCGGCCGTCACCGCCTTCCAGGTCGGCGACCGCGCGGGCGTCGGCTGCTTCGTCGACTCCTGCGGGAAGTGTGAGGCCTGCCGGTCGGGCCAGAACCAGTTCTGCTCGGACGGCGTCTCGACGTACAACGCGATCGGCCGGGACGGCAAGCCCGCCTACGGCGGCTACTCCACGCACATCGTCGTGGACGCCGACCACACCCTGCGCATCCCCGAGGGCATCGCGCTGGACGTCGCCGCCCCGCTGCTGTGCGCCGGCATCACCCTGTACTCGCCGCTCAAGCGCTGGCAGGCGGGCCCCGGCAAGAAGGTCGCCATCCTCGGGCTCGGCGGCCTCGGCCACATGGGCGTGAAGATCGCGCACGCGCTCGGCGCCGAGGTGACGGTGCTCAGCCAGTCGCTGCGCAAGAAGGACGACGGCCTCAAGCTGGGCGCAGACCACTACTACGCGACCAGCGACGAGACCACCTTCGAGCGGCTCGCGGGCTCCTTCGACCTCATCGTCTCCACCGTGTCCGCCCCGCTCGACCTGGGCGCCTACCTCGCCCTCCTCAAGACGGGCGGCGCCTTCGTGAACGTGGGCGCCCCCGAGGAGCCGAACTCGCTCAACATGTTCGGCCTCATAGGCGGCAACAAGATCCTCGCCGGTTCGATGATCGGCGGCATCGCGGAGACCCAGGAGATGCTGGACTTCTGCGCCGAGCACTCCCTGGGCGCCGAGATCGAGTTGATCCGCGCCGACCAGATCAACGAGGCGTACGCGCGGGTGCTGGACAGCGACGTCCGCTACCGCTTCGTGATCGACACGGCGACGATCTGACGCACCGGCCGGCCCACCTGCTGTACGGCCCGCCCCGACCGAACGGCCCCGGAGGAACCCCCGCCTCCGGGGCCGTTCCCTTGCCGGGGCCGCCCCGCCTACCTCCGAGGTAATCGACCGGGCCGGGCGCGGTCGGCAGGATCGAACCGTTCGCAAGGGAGCACGGCACCCCACTCTGGAGGACCCCATGACCGCCTACGCCATCGCCAACCTCCGCCCGGCCGGCGGCCGTCCGCCGCACGAGGACGTCTTCGTGTACATGGAGCGCATCCAGGCCACGCTGGACCCGTTCGGGGGCCGTTTCCTGGTCCACAACGCGCCGCTGGAGGTCCGCGAGGGCGAGTGGCCCCACGCGCTGGTGATCATCGAGTTCCCGGCGATCGAGGAGGCCCGCGCCTGGTACGACTCACCGGCCTACCAGGCCCTGATCCCCCTGCGCGCCGACCACATCCCCGGCGACCTGATCCTGGTGGACGGGGTCGCCCCGGGGTACGACCCGGCACGGACGGCCGCGGCGCTGCGGGCGTCGGCGTAGGCGCCCGAAGGGTGCCGCGGGGCGCGGGCCGGGGAGTCACGCATTGACCGGCGGCCCGGCATAGACCCGCTCGGCGGGTAGCAGGGCGCGGGCGGCGTCGAGCCGGCCGTCCCCCACGAGCGCGTGGACGCGGTGGGCGAGCGGGGTCACATCGCGGATGTCGACGACCCACTCGTCCGCGTACCGCCGCACCGCCTCGCCGGCGAGGCCGAGCTGCAACGAGCGGTACGGCAGTGCCTGGAGCCGCAGATCCCGCTCGGGGTCCCACTGCACCCGGGCGGGCGCCCGCCTCAACTCCCGCTTCCAGGCGGCCTGTTCACCGTGGGTGGCCCGCTCGTAGTGCGACAGACAGGCGTGCGCCAACGCCCAGTCGAACCCGTCCCGCCGTATCTCGACGGCGAGCACGGTCCGCTGGCCCTCCTTGGTCCCCCACCCCGAGCGGTACATCATCCACAGGAACGACGGCTTGACCCACGTCATCCGCTCCCGTTTCCACCCCGCCGGAAACCGCCCGTCGCGTGCGGCCGGAAGTCCGAGCGCCGGGTCGTACGCCTGATAGACGGTGACGGTGGACTGCGTGTGCAGGGCGCGGATCTGACGCTGGGGCGTGGCACGGTCTTCCATGGGGGCAAGCGTGACGCGGCGGGGCGGGGGCGGCCAGCGAATATCGCGGAGCGGACGCCGGGATCCGCCCCGACCTGCCCCGGCCCGACCCGTTCCGCACCGGGACGGGTCGGGCCGGGTCAGCGGTGGCGGGGCCGGCCCCGGTGGGGGTGGTGGCGGATTTCCACGTCGGCGTCCGTGGCCGCCGAAAGGTCGCCCCTGCGCTGCGCGGCCCGCCGCCGCGCCACCATCTCGGCGCACACCGCACATCCCCGCGCGGGCTTCGGCGGTGCGTGCGGCAGCGCCAGGTGTACGGGGTCACCCATCGTCGTTCTCGGGTCGGTCATGGCCACGCCACCGCCTGTCGGGTCGATCGCTGATGTCCTCAGCAATGGACCCGAACCCGGGCTCCGGTACTCCCGGAACGGCCCGGACTACCCCGAACGGCGCCCCCGAGCTCAGCCCTCGGCCCTGGCCACCCTGATCGGGCAGGACTGGTGTCTGACTCCGGCGAGCGTCCGGGTCGCCTTCCACAGCCGATCGCGTGTACCAGGCAGGGGAAACGCCGGGCAGACCGCTAGGCCGTGCCATCGAGGTCGAAGCGGCACCAGATCGTCTTGCCACTCGGACCGTTCGGCGACCACCACACCGCGTCGGCCAGCCGCTGAACGAGCAGCAACCCGCGCCCACGGTCCGGCAACAACGCTTCTGCGAAGTCGCCCGCCAACTCCGACGAAACGAGTTCACCCGCAGGTAGGTCAGGCGGGGACGAGTCCTCATCGGTGACACCGATGAACAGCCATCCGGGCCAGGCCTTCACGAGCACGTCGATCTTCCGTGCGCCACCGGGCCGCGTCGGGCAGTCGTCCGGTACCGCGTGGTGCACGACATTGCCGACCAGTTCCGACACAACGAGTTGCGCGTCATCGACCGCGCGCGGCAGTCCCCAGGCCCGGAGGTAGGAACCGACCATGTCCCGCGCGGCTCTGGCACAGTCCGGCGATTCTGCGTAGACCGTCAGAGAACGGAAGTGCCCATTCGCCGGGTCGTAGATCGAGCGACGGGGTCCCCACACCGCCGGTGCGCTCGCTGCGCGTTTGCTCATCACGCGCTTGTGCCGCTCCGCGTTTCTCGCATCCATGCCACAAAGCCACCGTCTCTGGTCACGTCTGCCAGGGCGATCCCGGCAGGATGGACAGAGGGTGCACCTGCTGTACCGGCTGTCGCTCCCCCCTCTTGGGGACCCCCCTCGTGGGTACACTCGCGACGCAGGTACAGAGGAAACATCAGGTCAGGTCAGTCACGATGGGGAAGTGAGATGACCGAAGCTCCTCCGACACCGGCCGCGCTGCCGCCGAACGTGCTGGAACGCGCGGACGTGCGCTCAGCGATCGCCAGTCATGACTTCGGCGAAGTCTTCAGACTCGCCCGGCTCCATGGAAAAGTCAGCTACGCCAAGATCGCCGAGGCCATCGGCTACAAGCGAGAGCACATCGGCAAGATGGCTCGGCCGGAGCTCGACGGCAAGGGCGATCGTCCCCGGATCACGCAGCACCGCAAGATTCTGGAAGTGGTGGATGGGCTACGCATCCCGGGCCATCTCGCGGGATTGGCACCACGCCCATGGGAGCTGGAGCGATCAGCGACGGTCTACGTGCCGGAGGACCCGAGCGCCCTTCTCGCCCAGGGTGGTGCGGGACTCTGGGACGTCGCAGAGTTGCTGCGGCGGACGGAGATGTCCAGCATCAACAGCGCGGCTCTCGAGTCGATCGAGCAGGGCATCGACCAATTGGCTCGGGCCTATCCATACGCCGACGCCGACCACCTCCACCAGCGCACCCGGAACGGCTTGCAATACGTCACCAAGCAGCTCGAAGGCCGCATGACGCTGCGCCAGCACCGAGAGCTTCTCGTCGACACCGGATGGTTGTTCCTGCTCAACGCGTGCGTCCAGTACGACCGGGGGCAGCGCGAAGCCGCCAATCTCAGTAAGGCCGCTGCTCTCCGGATCGGCGAGGAGGCCGGGCACGGGGAGATAAAGGCGTGGGCGTGGGAGATCGAGGCGTGGTTCGCTCTCACCCAGTGCCGATGGCAGGACATGCTCGACGCCGTGGATGCCGGGCACGTCGCCGACCAGACGCACTCCGTCGGCGTGCAGTTGTACGCGCACAAGGCCCGAGCCGCCGCCCGGATGGGAGATGCCCGCTTGGTTCGCGACTCCCTGGATGCCGGGCGCGCACGACTGGACCGTCTGCCGCGCCCGGATCACCCCGAACACCACTTCATCATCGACCCGGACAAGTGGGACTTCTACGAGATGGACGCCTACCGTCTGCTCGGAGACGACGAGCGCGCCGCCGCCCACGCCCGGTCCGTGATCCGCATCAGCGCCGGCCCGGACGCGACCGAGACCTCTCCCATGCGCGCGGCAGAGGCTCGCCTCACGCTGGGAGTCGCCGCCGCCCGCACGGGAGACATAGAAGAAGCCGTAGGCCTGGGAACCACGGCCCTTGCCGCCGATCGCAAGTCGCTCCCCTCGCTGCTTTTAGTCGCCAACGAGCTGGATAAGGAACTTCGCTCCCGCTACCCGCGCGAGGCCGCCTCGCGTGATTTCCACGAACGGATCCTGAGCATCACGCGAGGTACGGCCACGCCCGAGCGTCCGTTCTGACCAATTGGCCTTGGTGACGATGTTTTTGGCAGTCAGGTAGTCAACGTTGATGGCCCCCACATCGCCCGTTGGGTCATTGTCGATCAGAAACGTCAGTCGACGAGCGTTGCCCAGCCTGGTGCTGCCCACTCCTCCGACGATCCCAGAGCCAAGGTGATCGGTCCCAGGAGTTTGTGGGCCATGCCTCGGTCAAGATCTGCTACGGCGAGTGCAGTCGCGGCGAAACCAGCGCTTTTCCAGGCGTTTTCATAGGGCTCGACCGTGAGACCGACGCTGGCGGCACGGGCTACGAGAAGGTTCTGCGCCGTGTCAGAAAGGTTGCTGCGCAGCAGTGTTCGGCGCCTTGTCGTACAGAGAGTCCGGGCGTCGTACCAACCTGGGTCATTTTCCTTGTGAGGCGCCCAGGCTTGGTGAAGGACGAGCCAAGTTGCTTGATCTCGTCAGCCGTGAGGTGGCGCAGACGCTCGAAGAGGGCGAGAGCCCGGATACCTTGAGGTCCGAAGCACCACCAGGCGGGGACGCGAAGATGGATGTCCTGTTGCCAATGCGACTGAGCTCGCTTGCCTGAAGGGTGTTCAACGTGTCTCAGGGTCACTGACCACAGAGCGAACGGCATGTCCGGCGGAGGCTCCATCCATCCGCGGGCGGGAGAAGCGTGCGCCCACTGGTGGGCGCCGTTGCTGGTTGAGTAAGTGGGCTTGCCTTTACTGGTCAGGACGGTTGGCTTCTCTCCGCGCTTCCATGCGCGGTAGTAGTCGTGTTTATCACCTCCGAAGCCGTGGCCGGACGGGCGCGTGTACTTCCAGCTGCGGTGCTCCCAGTCGGCAGGGTTCTCACCCAGCTCGCGGAGCGGTGGGTCCCAGCCTGGTAAGAGGTGCCACTGTGAGTTCTCGGCCATATGCACACCGTAGGACCAGCCAGGCCGTGTTGTACGGCTCGCCTCCAGATTGGTGCAGCGACGAGCCGATAACGGCTTGGCGGCCCCTTGGCCAGGTCAGTCGTCAGTCGGTGCGATCCCCGTAGGGCAAGACGCCCCCCAGTTCGTCTCGAACGGGTCGCCAAGCTTGACGCCCGTGCCGCCGATCCCGCAGTACCCCGCCGGGTTCTTGTCCAGGTACTGCTGGTGGTACGGCTCGGCCGGGTAGAACGGGCGGCCCTCGGCCGGGAGCAGTTCCGTGGTGATGGTGCCGTGGCCCGAGGCCGTCAGGACCTTCTGGTAAGCCTCGCGGGAGGCCCGGGCGGTGGCTTCCTGGGCGGGGGTGTGGGTGTAGATCGCCGAGCGGTACTGGGTGCCCACGTCGTTGCCCTGGCGGAAGCCCTGCGTCGGGTCGTGGTTCTCCCAGAACACCTTCAGGAGCTGCTCGTAGGAGACGACGGCCGGGTCGTACACCACCCGGACCGCCTCGGTGTGGCCGGTCAGGCCCGAGCACACCTCCTCGTACGCGGGGTTCACCGTGCTGCCGCCCTGGTAGCCGGCGAGCGTCGTCCAGACGCCCGGGGTCTGCCAGAACTTGCGCTCGGCGCCCCAGAAGCAGCCCATCCCGAAGTCCGCGACGTCGAGACCCTCGGGGTACGGCCCGGCCAGCGGGTTGCCCAGGACCGTGTGCCGGGAGGGCAGGGTGAATTCGGGTTCCGGGCGTCCCTTGAGGGCCTGCTCGGGGGTGGGCAGCTCGGGGGTGCGGCGGCCGAAGATCATCGGGGCTCCTCGGAAAGGAAGGGTGGGTGCGTAGGAGGAACGCGGGGGCGGGGCCGGAGATTCCGGGCGCGGCCCGGGGGCCGGGGGAGATCCGGCGCGCGGTTCGGCGCCAGGGGGCCCGGAAGGATCCGGCGCCGGTCAGGCACCCGGGGCCCGAGGAGATTTGGCGCCGGTTAGGCACCCGGGGCCCGGGAAGACCCGGCGCTGATTCGGCACCCGGGGCCCGGGAAGACCCGGCACCGTTCAGGCACCCGGGGCCCGGGGAGATCCGGCACCGATTCGGCACCCGAGGCCCGGGAAGACCCGTCGCCGATTAGGCACCCGGGGCCCGGGAAGGCCCGGCGCTAATTCGGCACCCGGGGCCCGGGGGAGGTCCGGCGCCCGATTCGGCACCCGAGGCCCGAACAGACCCGGCACCGGTTCACCCCCAGCGCGCCCCCGGCGAGCGCGCCCACCCCGTACCCCGAGCGCCCCCTCAGGGCCTGCGCAGGGTCGCCGGGCTGCCCCCGTTCGCCTCGTAGCCTGCCACCGCGAGGGCCCGGCATACGGCGTAGGTGGCCGCCGGGTCCTCGGAGAGTGTCCAGGGGACGGCGCCCACGAAGCCGTCCAGGGCCGCGAACTGGTCCATCGCCTCCGACCAGCGTTCGGCGCCCACCAGGAAGAAGGCGAGCAGGTGGCGGACCTGGGGCAGCGCCGGGTCGTCGTGGCGGGCCTGGTGCACCGCGTGCAGCGCGCCCTCCATGGCGCGGCTCACCACCGCCGTGCGGTAGAAGTCGCTGACCAGGACGACGTCCGGAACGTGCTCGTGGACGGCGAAGAGGGGGAGCGCGGAGAGCAGGGAGCCGCGCGGGGCGCGAGCCGCGGCCGCCGTCGCGAACTCGTCGGCCTGGGCGCGCGAGCCGTGCCACTTCTCGCAGTGGTAGTGCAGGGCCGCGAGGTGCGCGCCCATGTGGTGCGGGGCGCGGTCCATCACCTTGGCCCAGAGGTGGTCCAACTCCGGGCGCGGGTAGGCAAGTCCGCGGGCCACCGCGAGTTCGACGATGTACGGGACCGGGTCGCCGGGGGCGAGCAGCGCCGCCTCGCCGCAGATCGTGCGGGCCTCCTCCAGGATGATGCGGAAGTCGTCACGGCCGGCCGACGAGGACCGCCAGGCCTGCTGGACCAGGAACTCCGCGTGCACCTGCGCACCCCCCGCGTCCTTGGGCGCCTCGGAACGCCAGGCGCGCAGCCAGGCCCCGCCGACGCCCGGGCGCTCGGCGAGTTCGAGGGAGGCCGCGCCCGCGAAGGCCTGGACGCGCTGCCAGCGCCGCTCGCCCTCCTTCGGCGTCCCGGCCAGGAGGCGCTGGGCCGGCTTGAAGTCCTGGGTCCCCTGCACCACCGCGAGGACGTCGAGGAGGTCCTGGTCGGGCCCCGGCAGGCGGACGTCGAGCTCCTCCTGGAACGCGAAGCCGTACGCCGCCGGGTCCGCGGCGTCGGGCGCTCCGGGCCGCGACAGCTGGATGCCGCTTCCGCCGCGGCGGAACACCAACCGGCCGATGATCGCGAAGAGGATGCACAGCGCGAGCAGGGTCCACAGAATCTCCATGTCCACCAGCGAACCAGACCGCGCCCGGATATGACGAACCCGGCGAGTGGACGAACTAGGCTCTGGACCCATGAGCCACGAGCACCTCGACAAGAGCTTCGAGACGATCGCGATCCACGCCGGAAACACCGCGGATCCGCTGACCGGTGCGGTCGTACCCCCGATCTACCAGGTCTCCACGTACAAGCAGGACGGCGTCGGCGGCCTGCGCGGCGGCTATGAGTACAGCCGCAGCGCGAACCCGACACGGACCGCCCTCGAAGAGAACCTGGCGGCCCTCGAAGGCGGCCGGCGCGGTCTCGCCTTCGCCTCCGGCCTCGCCGCCGAGGACTGCCTGCTGCGCGCGCTGCTCGCGCCCGGCGACCACGTCGTGATCCCGAACGACGCCTACGGCGGCACGTTCCGCCTGTTCGCGAAGGTCGTCTCGCGCTGGGGCGTCGAATGGTCGGTCGCCGACACCTCCGACCCGGCCTCGGTACGGGACGCGATCACCGACCGCACCAAGGTCGTCTGGGTCGAGACGCCCTCCAACCCGCTCCTCGGCATCACCGACATCGCGGCCGTCGCCGAGGTCGCCTCGGCCGCCGGCGCCAAGCTCGTCGTCGACAACACCTTCGCCAGCCCCTACCTCCAGCAGCCCCTGTCGCTGGGCGCGGACATCGTGGTGCACTCCCTGACGAAGTACATGGGCGGCCACTCCGACGTCGTGGGCGGCGCGCTGATCACCAACTCGGCCGAGATCGGCGAGGAGTTGGCGTACCACCAGAACGCGATGGGCGCCGTCGCCGGGCCCTTCGACTCGTGGCTGGTGCTGCGCGGCATCAAGACGCTCCCGGTGCGCATGGACCGGCACAGCGAGAACGCGGGCAAGGTCGCCGAGATGCTGACGCGGCACGCCAAGGTCACCCAGGTCCTGTACCCGGGGCTGCCCGAGCACCCGGGCCACGACGTGGCGGCCAAGCAGATGCGGGCGTTCGGCGGCATGGTCTCCTTCCGTGTCGAGGGCGGCGAGCAGGCGGCGGTCGAGGTCTGCAACCGTACGAAGCTGTTCACGCTCGGCGAGTCCCTCGGCGGCGTCGAGTCGCTGATCGAGCACCCGGGCCGCATGACGCACGCCAGCGTCGCGGGCTCCGCCCTGGAGGTCCCGGCGGACCTGGTCAGGGTCTCGGTGGGCATCGAGAACGCGGACGACCTGCTCGCCGACCTCCGGCAGGCGCTCGGCTAGGTCCCGCGCACCGGCGGGCCCTAGAGCCCGTCGACGGGTGGCGTCACCGTGGACGGCGGCGCCACCCAGGGCTGCGCCACCGAGGCCCATACGAGGAACGCGATCACCGCCGCGGTGAGCAGCAGCCACAGCAGGCGGCGCGCGATGCGTCGGCGGTGCAGCATACGAAGGCCCAACTCGGCTGCCCGGTCGGCCAGTTCGGCCGGGACGGTCGGGTGGGTGGCGCCCTCCAGCATGCGGCGCACCTCGGCGGTCTTGCGGTCGGGCGCGCTCACCGGACGGCCTCCGCCGCTGTGCTCCCCGGCCCATGCTTGAGCTGACGCGGAGGCCGTCCCGCGAGCGGATCCCTCGGCCCGTTCATGTGGCGGCGCCCGGGGTTGGGGCGGGCGAGGGTGGGGCGCTGCGCATCGTGGTGACCGCCCGGGTGCAGATCGCGCGGACCCGGTCCGTCGGCAGCCCCATGAGCGCCGCCGTCTGCTCCTCGGCGACGCCCTCGTACAGACGCAGCACGAGGATGAGCCGTTCCTGCGCACTCAGCCGCGCCAGGAGCCCCTCGTCGGCGGGGGGCCGGGGCAGCCCGGGGACGGCGGGCCGGTGGTGGCGCCAGGCGGCGCGGGCGAAGCGGCCGGCGAGCTCCTGGCGTGTGCGGTCGTAGGGGTCCTCACCGCGCAGCCGGTGCCAGCGGGCGTACGTCTCGGCGAGGGCGGCGGTCAACAGGCGCCGGGCGCGTGGGTTGTCGTCGAAGGGCTCGGCGGTCAGCAGGGTGGCGGCATGCAGCAACCGGCCTCCCGCGCCCGCCACGAATGCCTCGAACTCCCGGGTGCGGCGGCGGTGTCGGGTGGAGTACCGCTCGCGCATGAGCCTCATATGAGGGCAGGCGCGAGCCCCGGGTCAAGAGGTCGGCGCCGACGGCTCGTGAGCGGCCGACTGGCGGGCGGAGAGCGCCGAGTTGAAGCGGGTGAGCAGGGTGCAGAACGACTCCCGCTCGTCCTCCGTCCACCCGTCGGTGACCTGCGCCATCAGCTCGCGGCGCGAGGAACGCACCTCTTCGAGGCGGGACTGGCCGCGCGGGGAGAGCTGGAGCACGACCGCCCGGCCGTCCTCGGGGTGCGAAGTCCGCTTCACCAGGCCGGTGTCGACGAGCGGCGCGACCTGACGGGTCACGGTCGAGGAGTCGATCCCCATCCCCGCGGCGAGCGCCTTGACGCCCATCGGGCCCTCCCGGTCGAGCCGGTTGAGCAGCAGATACGCGGCCCGGTCCATCGAGTTGCGGACCTGTCCGACGCCGCCGAGCCGGGTCTGCTCGGCGCGGCGGGCGAACACGGCCACCTGGTGCTGGAGGGCATCGAGGAGGCCGGGGTCGAGCGGGGGAGTCATGTCCTGAACTGGGGGCATGGCCGGGGCTCTCTCGTGCGGGTGTCGGTGTGGTGGGGGACAGAGTACGCGGCCCGGCCCCCCTGCGTACCGGCGGTGCGCAAACCTGTGGACAAGTGCCCACCCCTCGGTATCCCCACGACCTCGACGGGCGTGAGCTGCGAGACTTGAGGTCATGAGCTTCAGTACGTCAGGCCCCTTGCACCACCTCATCCTCGACGACGTCCGAGGCGCGCAGAAGATGCTGTCGGGAGTGGCAAGGGCCACCGCGATGGAGGGGTCCCGTCACCTTTCGTCGCTGGTGGGAGCCCCCGTCCACCTCAAGTGCGAGAACCTTCAGCGCACCGGCTCCTTCAAGTTGCGCGGCGCGTACGTGCGGATCGCGGGCCTGCGTCCCGAGGAGCGGGCGGCCGGGGTGGTCGCGGCGAGCGCCGGCAACCACGCGCAGGGCGTGGCGCTCGCCTCCTCGCTGCTCGGGGTGCGTTCCACGGTGTTCATGCCGATCGGCGCCCCGCTGCCCAAGGTCGCGGCGACCCGCAGTTACGGCGCGGAGGTGATCCTGCGCGGCACGGTCGTCGACGAGACGCTGGCCGCCGCCGAGGCGTACGCGGCCGAGACCGGGGCGGTGCTCATCCACCCCTTCGACCACCAGGACATCATCGCCGGGCAGGGCACGGTCGGCCTGGAGATCCTGGAGCAGTGCCCCGAGGTGCGCACCATCGTGGTGGGCATCGGGGGCGGCGGCCTCGCGGCGGGGATCGCGGTCGCGGTGAAGGCGCTGCGGCCGGACGTCCGCATCGTCGGGGTGCAGGCGGCGGCCGCCGCGGCCTATCCGCCCTCGCTGGCCGTCGGGCATCCCGTCGCCATCGAGACGGCGCCGACGATGGCCGACGGCATCAAGGTGGGCAGGCCCGGCGACATCCCGTTCTCGCTGGTCAGCGAGTTGGTGGATGAGGTGCGTACGGTCACGGAGGACGAGCTGTCCAGCGCGCTGCTGCTCTGTCTGGAGCGCGCGAAGCTGGTCGTGGAACCGGCAGGGGCGAGCCCGGTGGCCGCGCTCCTCAGCGACCCGCACGGCTTTCGGGGCCCGGTCGTCGCGGTGCTCTCGGGCGGCAATGTGGACCCGCTCCTGATGCAGCGCATCCTGCGGCACGGCATGTCGGCGGCGGGCCGCTATCTGTCGCTGCGGCTGCGCCTCACCGACCGGCCGGGGGCGCTGGCCTCGCTGCTGGCGGAATTGTCAGTGCTGGATGCCAATGTGTTGGACGTGAGCCACGTACGGACCGATCCCCGGCTCGGACTCACGGAGGTGGAGGTCGAGGTGCATCTGGAGACCAAGGGGCCGGAGCACTGCGCCGAGGTCGCCTCCGCGCTCCGGGAGGCGGGTTACACCGTGCTGGACTGACGCCCCGCCGGGGAGGATCGGGCACGGAAGGGAGAGCGGGGAAGACCGCGCGCAAACCGCTGACAGAACGCGATGTATCGCGTTATGGTGTGGTCCGAACACAGCTCCACCGGGCGCCCGCCGCCCGGGAAATCTACGATTTGTCCAGGAAGTCACACCCACCACTGGGGGTACTCACATGCCAGGCGCCATCTACGCCGAAGGCCTGGTGAAGACATTCGGCAACGTAACGGCTCTGGACGGCGTGGACCTCGATGTCCCTGAGGGCACGGTCCTCGGCCTGCTCGGCCCCAACGGCGCCGGCAAGACCACCACCGTGCGCGTCCTGACCACCCTGCTCCAGCCCGACCGGGGCAAGGCGGTCGTCGCGGGCATCGACGTCCTGAAGCATCCCAACGAAGTCCGCCGCTCCATAGGGCTCTCCGGCCAGTTCGCGGCCGTCGACGAATACCTGACCGGCCGCGAGAACCTCCACATGGTCGGCCGGCTCTACCAGATGAACGCCAAGGCCGCGAAGGTGCGCGCGGGCGAACTGCTCGACCGCTTCCACCTCGCGGACGCGGCCGACCGCCCCGCCAAGACGTACTCGGGCGGCATGCGCCGCCGCCTGGACCTCGCGGCCGCCCTCGTCGTCTCGCCGCCCGTCATGTTCATGGACGAGCCGACCACCGGCCTCGACCCGCGCAACAGGCAGCAACTGTGGGAAGTCATCCAGGAGTTGGTCGCCGGTGGCACCACCCTGCTGCTCACCACCCAGTACCTCGAAGAGGCCGACCGCCTCGCGCACGACATCGCCGTCGTCGACCACGGCAAGGTCATCGCGCGCGGCAGCTCCGACCAGCTGAAGGCCCGCACCGGCGGCGAGCGCGTCGAGGTCGTCGTCCACCAGGCCGACCAGATCACCCCGGCCCGCGACGTCCTCGCCGGGTTCGGCAAGGGAGAGGTCAAGATCGAGACGCACACCCGCCAGCTCACCGTCCCGGTCACCGGCGGCGCCAAGCTGCTCGCCGAGGTCATCCGTGAACTCGACGCCCAGGGCGTCGAGATCGACGACATCGGGCTGCGCCGCCCCACCCTCGACGACGTCTTCATCTCGCTGACCGGCCACGCCGCCGAGACCGCGAAGGACGAGGACACCGAGGCCGCCGAGGGCCGGACCCCCTCCAAGGGACGCAAGGAGGACACCAAGTGAGCACCCTCACCGACGCCGCGCCCGCACCCCGGGCCGGCGGTGGCATCGGCGGATCCGTACGGGACTCGCTGGTGGTCGCCAAGCGGAATCTGATCCGTATGACCCGAATTCCCGAGATGGTCATTTTCGGGCTCATTCAGCCGATCATGTTCGTGGTGCTGTTCAGCTACGTCTTCGGCGGCTCGGTCAACATCGGCGGCACCACCGACGCGGGCGCCTACCGCGAATTCCTGATGGCCGGCATCTTCGCGCAGACCGTCACCTTCGCCACGGCGGGGGCCGGCGCGGGCATCGCCGACGACATGCACAAGGGACTCATCGACCGCTTCCGGTCGCTGCCCATGGCGCGCGGCGCGGTCCTGACCGGCCGCACCCTCGCCGACCTCGTGCAGACCACCCTGACCGTGGTCGTCCTCGCGATCGTGGCCCTCCTGGTGGGCTGGCGCATCCACAACGGCCTGCCCAAGATGCTGGGCGCGTTCGCCCTGCTGCTCCTGCTCGGGTACGCGTTCTCCTGGATCGGCGCGCTGATCGGCCTGACCGTACGCACCCCCGAGGCGGCCACCTCCGGCGGGCTGATCTGGCTCTTCCCGGTGACGTTCATCTCCAATGCGTTCGTGAACACCTCGGGGATGACGCCGTGGCTGCGGCACATCGCCGAGTGGAACCCGTTCAGCGCCACCGTCCAGGCCTGCCGCAAGCTGTTCGGCAACCCCGGCGTGGTCGACTCCGGCGCCTGGCCCATGCAGCACCCGGTCTGGGCCTCGCTCGCCTGGTCGCTGCTGATCATCGTGGTCTTCCGCACCCTGGCGGTCCGCAAGTACCGCTCGGCCACGGCCTGAACCCGGGCGACACGAAGCCCCCGGCCGCTCGCGGCGGTCGGGGGCTCTTCTGTGCGGGGGGCGGGGTCAGCCGGTGAACGGGACGGCGGCCAGGATCTTCACCGAGGCCTTCTTGCCGTTGGGCAGTTCGTACTCGGCGTCCTCGCCGACCTTCTTGCCGTTCACGCCGGAGCCGAGCGGCGACTGCGGCGAGTACGTCTCGATCTCCGTGGAGGCGTACTCGCGGGAGGCCATCAAGAACTCCAGGGTGTCGTCCGGGTCGCCGTCGAAGGCGATCGTGACGAGCATGCCGGGAGCGACCACGCCGTCCGCGGCGGGGGCCTCGCCCACCTTGGCGTGCTCCAGGAGCTGGGTGAGCTGGCGCACCCGGAGCTCCATCTTGCCCTGCTCCTCCTTGGCCGCGTGGTACCCGCCGTTCTCCCGGAGGTCACCCTCCTCACGGGCCGCCGCGATCTTTACGGCGATCTCCGTGCGCGCGGGACCAGACAGGTACTCCAGCTCGGCCTTGAGCTGGTTGTACGCCTCCTGGGTCAGCCAGGTGACGTTGTCGCTGGTCTGGGTCACAGGTGCTCCTCGTCGGTACTGGGAATAACAAGCATCGCCCTACCCAGAAGCATGTGCCTTGTTGGGTGGGCGAAACCACGAGCCTAACAATTCAGGCGCCGTAGGGGGAGGACATAAACCGCTAGAACTTCATCGGCGCAGGTCACAACCGTGCGTTGTCAACGTTGATCAGCGGCGTGAGCAGTACGTGGCCGCGCGGGGGGCCGCGACGGCCCGGCGGGGCTCAGTCGGACTGGCAGCTGACCAGGTCGGCGGCGGTGGCCCGCGAGGTCGTGGTGATCGTGACGACCCGGTCGATCTGCTTGACCGGCTCGTCGAAGCGGAAGTCCGCCCGGCCCACGTCGTCGCCGCTGGTCTGCTGGGCGCGCAGGGTGCAGGTGCCCTTGGCGTTCTTGTCCTTGACGACTTCGAGGTGGACCTCGACCGAGGTGTCCGAGACCACCTTGAACTTGATCACCTGCGCGGAGAGCGACTGCCCGCCCACGTAGTCGAAGCCGATCCAGGCGACCACCGCGATCAGCACGGCCGCGAGGGCCGCGCCGACGATCTTCAGCTTGCGGTCCGCGCGCTGGTCCGCCGAACGCCCGTAGCGCCCCTGGGGAAGCTGCTCGCGCACAGCGGCCATGAGTCGTCCTCCTGCTGGTGGGGGTCACCGGAATTTTCCGTCCCCCGATTCGGTCACTATAGAAGCCGCCCATTGCGCCGATCACAGAGGGCGCCGAATTCACTTACTGAGTCACCGAGGATCGAGTCTTGA
Source organism: Streptomyces hundungensis (assembly GCF_003627815.1). Taxonomy (NCBI): domain Bacteria; kingdom Bacillati; phylum Actinomycetota; class Actinomycetes; order Kitasatosporales; family Streptomycetaceae; genus Streptomyces; species Streptomyces hundungensis. Next base: position 3,334,891 of record NZ_CP032698.1, on the reverse strand, counting down.
CTGAGCAGCTGCGACTGATGGCCGTCCACGCCCACCCCGACGACGAGTCGAGCAAGGGCGCGGCGACCATGGCGAAGTATGTGTCCGAGGGGGTGGACGTGCTGGTCGTGACCTGCACGGGAGGCGAGCGCGGCTCCATCCTCAACCCGAAGCTCCAGGGCGACAAGTACATCGAGGAGCACATCCACGAGGTCCGCAAGAGAGAGATGGACGAGGCGCGCGAGATCCTCGGCGTCCGCCAGGAGTGGCTCGGCTTCGTCGACTCGGGGCTGCCCGAGGGCGACCCGCTGCCGCCGCTGCCCGAGGGCTGCTTCGCCCTGGAGGACGTGGGCCTCGCGGCCGGCCCCCTGGTGCGCTCCATCCGCCACTTCCGTCCGCAGGTCATCACGACGTACGACGAGAACGGCGGCTATCCGCACCCCGACCACATCATGACCCACAAGATCACGATGGTGGCCTTCGAGGGCGCGGCCGATACCGAGAAGTACCCCGAGGCCGAGTTCGGCCCGGCCTTCCAGCCGCAGAAGCTCTACTACAACCAGGGCTTCAACAAGCCGCGCACGCTCGCCCTGCACGAGGCGCTGCTCGCGCGCGGCATGGAGTCCCCCTACGGCGAGTGGCTGGAGCGCTGGAAGGAGTTCGAGCGCGCCGAACGCACGCTGACCACGCACGTTCCGTGCGCTGAGTTCTTCGAGATCCGGGACAAGGCGCTGATCGCGCACGCCACGCAGATCGACCCCGACGGCGGTTGGTTCCGGGTGCCGCTCGACCTCCAGAAGGAGGTCTGGCCGACCGAGGAGTACGAGCTGGCGAAGTCGCTCGTGGACACTTCCCTCCCCGAGGACGACCTCTTCGCGGGCGTGCGCGACAATGCCTGATATGAGCGCAAGCCTCGCAATGACGCACTTGGCCGCCCCGCTGGCCGAGGAGATCAACAACGACAAGGTGACGCCGGGTGTTCTCGGCTTCATCGTCTTCGCGGCCCTCGCCCTGGGCGTGTGGATGCTGATGAAGTCGATGAACCGGCACATGGGGAAGGTCGACTTCGAGGAGAGCCCGGACCCGTCCGAGGCGACCCCGGCGACCACCGGGGCCAAGGGCGCGCCGAACAAGGTCTGACGCGGCCCGGCCGCCCCCGCGGGTCGGGAGCGGCCGCCCCTGCCCGTCGGGACCGGCCGTCTCCGCCTGTCGGGACCGGCCGTCTCCGCCCGTCGGAGCGGCCGGCCTGCCGCGTGTCATCGTGCGCAGGACGGCCCTTGTCCGCGTGGGGGCGGCAGGGCGGCCGCCAGGCGGACCCGGGCGGATGCCGCCTGCACCGGCCGGTTCGCGACGGCGGCCCTCAGCGTCCCGCCTCCACCGGCACTCCCATGACCTCCCGGGCGTGCCGGTCCGGGACCATGCCGAGCTGCCAGGCCTGCCACCCCGCCTCCAGGGAGATGCCGCGCTCCAGCATGAGCGCGTACGCCTGCGCGCAGTCCTCCAGCTTGGCGTCGCGGGCGCCGTGCCCGGCGCGCAGCAGCTGGGCCACCTCCTCCTGGGCCACCGCCGTGCCCACCTCCACCCCGCCCGCGCCCGCGTACGGCAGCAGCGTGCAGCGCAGGAAGCGGGACCAGTCGCCACCGCGCCGGTCGTCGTACGAGGCGAACAGCGCGGTCGCCTCGTCGCACAGGGCGAGGGCCGGGCCCGGACGGCTGTTGCCCGCGTCGATCAACGCGAGCTCCAGACACGTCCAGGCCTCGCCGTGCGCCACCCCGATGCGGTGGAAGTCGGCGCGCGCGTCGACCAGGAGCTGTCGGGCGAAGCCGGAGTTGCGCAGGTTGCCGGTCTGGGCGGCGCGCTGGTCGCGGGTGACCCGGCCCGAGTGGTGGCGGGCGCAGGCGAGCCCGTACACGTCCCTCATGCGCGAGAACATCGTGCGGGCCCGCTCCAGTTCGCGCACCGCCCGGTCGCGGTCGCCGCGCTCCTCCAGGGCCTGGCCCAGGTAGTACAGCGTCCACGCCTCGCCGCGCGCGTCCTCCTGCTCGCGGTGGCGCGACAGGGCCTGGTTCAGACCGTCGACGGCCGTCTGCGCGTCGCCGTCGACGAGCCGGGCCCGGGCCCGCTGGGTCAGCGCCCAGGCCTCGCCGCGGCCGTCGCGAGTACGCCCGTACAGTTCGAGCGCGGTGTCCAACTCGCCCTCCGCGCGCGCCACTTCACCGGTCCGCAGATACAGCTGGCCGAGCTGGAAGTGGGTCCAGGCCTCGCCGTGCAGCGATTCGTTCTCGCGGTGCAGGGCGAGGGCGGCGTCCAGGAGGGCCAGCGCGCCCGACAGGTTCGCGCGGTCGCGCTCCACGGCGGCGAGCGCGTGCAGCGACCAGGCCCGGTCCCCGGACAGCTCCTCGCCCGACTGGAGGTCGATCGCCTCGCGCAGCCGGGCCGCCGCCTCGGCGAGGTTGCCCTGGTGGTGCAGGGTGATGCCGAGGGAGCACAGCGCCAGGGCCTGGCCCGCGTCGTGGTGGGCCTCGCGGTAGAGGCTGACCACCGAGGACAGCGTCGTACGGGCCGTGTCGAGCTCGCCGAGCTGGCGGGCGGCGATGCCGGTGCGCCACTGCACCGACCGCACGAGCAGGCCCTGGTCCACGGCCTGGGTCAGCTCGCTGATCTCGCCCAGGCGGTAGAGGTCGCCGCGCAGCAGGCAGTAGTCGCACAGCGCGCCGAGCAGACTGAGCACGGCCTCCTGGTCGACGCCCTCCGCCTGGCGCAGCGCGGCGGTGATGAAGCTGGACTCGTCGTCCAGCCAGCGCAGCGCCGCGTCCAGGGACGGGAAGCCGTGCCCGCCGAACTGACCCGCCCGTGTCGACATCTTGCCGTCGACCATGCGGCCCACCGCGTCCGCGAGCTCCGCGTAGTTACGGATCAGCCGCTCCTGCGCGGCGGCCCGCTCGGCCGGTTCCTCCTCGTCGGCGAGGCGCGCCTGGGCGAAGGACCGTACGACGTCGTGCAGCCGGTAGCGGCTGCCGCGCACGTGGTCGATGAGCCCGGCCGTGGCGAGCGCGGTGAGCTGGCGCTCGGCCTCCTGCTCATCGGCCGCGAGCAGGGCCGCGGCAGCCGCGGCGCCGAGCGAGGCCCGCCCGGCGAGCGCCAGCCGGCGCAGGAGCCGGCGGGCCGGTTCGGACTGGTCGGTGTAGCGCAGCCACAGGGCGCGTTCGGTGGGCGCCACCGGGCCGTACGCCCCTAGGTCCGTAGCCAGCGCACGCGCCGAGCGGGGCCCGAGCGAGGACCCGGCGATGCGCAGCGCCAACGGCAGTCCGCCGCACAACTGGCGTACCAGCTCGGTGGATTCGGCGTCGTAGGGGCCCGTCTCCTTCTCCTCGGCGGACTCCCGCAGGAGCTCTTCCGCGCCCGCCGCGTCCAGCGGCTCGACCGCCAACTGGTGCACCCAGGCGGGGAAGTCGGCGGGCAGGTCGAGCGGCCGGGAGGAGGTGACCAGGACCAGGCCCTCGGAGCGCTGCGGCACCAGGGTGCGCACCTGCTCGACGTCGTCGGTGTCGTCCAGGACGACGGTGACCGGCAGGCCCGTCAGATGCTGGTGGTAGAGCTCGGCGAGGCGGCGCACCTGCTGCTCGGAGGAGGACCTTCCCCGGGGACCGGACTCCGCCCGGTCGGGGGAGACCCCGCCCCGGAACAGGAGCTGCTCGCGCGGCGCGCCGAGGCGGTTGAGCAGGTGCAGCAGTGCGTCGCGGGTGGGCAGCGGGCCCTCGCCCGCCAGGGTGCCGCCGCGCATGTCGACCAGGCAGGCGCCGCGGAACTGGTCGCGCAGGGCGTGCGCGGCGCGGACCGCGAGGGTGCTGCGGCCCGAACCGGGCGGTCCGTGCAGGACCACGACCACGGGGCGGGTCTCGGTGGACGCGCGGGCCGCCTGCACCCACTGCCCGATCCGCGCCAGCTCGACCCGCCGTCCCGCGAACGGGCCCCGGGGGTCGGGCAGATGGCCGAAGGACTGCTCCAGGACGGAGCGCCGCCGGGCCGCCGCGCTCTTGTCCGTGCCGCGCAACTGCGTGGGCACCTTCTTCTGCGGCGCCTTGGGGCTCACCGCCCGCTGCTGGTCAAGGAACGGCCGGATGCCCCGCACCTCCAGGGCGGTCAGCCACGCCAGGCGCAGCTGCTCCGGGCCGCCCGGCTGGCCCAGCGCCCCGGCCCTGCGGTGGGCGGCCGGCACGTGCGAGGCCGTCACCTTGGCGACGGTCGCCGCGGCCCCCGCCACCAGCACGGCCGCCCCCGCGCCCACCGCGCCGCCCGCGCCGAGCCCCAGCCCCAGGTCGGCGACCAGCGCCGCCAAGGCCCCAACTCCCGTCGCCAGCAGGGCAGTTGGCCCTCCATCCCGCGTGAAGCGCTCCCCGAAGGAGAGCTGTCCGGCCGCCGCCTCGTCCAGCGCCCGCGTATAGGCGTCGTACTCCTCCGCGGCGCTCCGGGCCAGCGCGTCGAGCGCGCCCCGGCCCCGGGAGAGCAGCGTGTTCGCGTCGGATCGTCCGCCGGAGCGCCGTACCTCTTCCTCCACGGCGCGTACCAACAGCCGCTCGGCCTCGGCCCGATGGCTGTCCCGCATGTGCGTCCCCCTCCGAGAGCCCCGTCGTCCGTCCTGCGCCCCCAAGTGTCGTGGGTGACGCGCGTCGGCGCGAGGGAGTCGGCGGATCATCTCCCCGGTGGGGGAGTATGGGGTCATGCCGAACCGCCTGGCCCATGAGACGTCCCCCTATCTCCTCCAGCACGCCGACAACCCCGTCGACTGGTGGCCCTGGTCGCCCGAGGCCTTCGAGGAGGCCCGCGAACGCGGGGTTCCGGTGCTGCTCAGCGTCGGTTACAGCAGCTGCCACTGGTGCCATGTCCTAGCGCACGAGTCGTTCGAGGACGAGGTCACGGCGGCGTTCATGAACGAGCACTTCGTGAACATCAAGGTGGACCGCGAGGAGCGGCCCGACGTGGACGCCGTCTACATGGAGGCCGTGCAGGCCGCGACCGGGCAGGGCGGCTGGCCCATGTCCGTGTTCATGACCCCGGACGGCGAGCCCTTCTACTTCGGTACGTACTTCCCGCCCGAGCCCCGGCACGGCATGCCGTCCTTCCGGCAGGTCCTCGAAGGCGTCCGGGGTGCGTGGGCCGACCGGCGCGAGGAGGTGACCGAGGTCGCCGAGAAGATCACCCGCGATCTGGCGGCCCGCGAACTCGACCACGGCGCGGGCGGGCTGCCCGGCGAGGAGGAGCTGGCCCAGGCGCGGCTCGGGATCACCCGGGAGTACGACCCGGCCAGCGGCTGGCTGGGCGGCGGCGACACCAAGTTCCCGCCGGGCATGGTCATCGAGTTCCTGCTGCGCCACCACGCGCGGACCGGGTCCGAGGCGGCCCTGGAGATGGCCGAGGGCATGTGCGAGACCATGGCCCGCTCCAGCCTCTACGACCAGCTCGGCGGCGGCTTCCACCGCTACGTGCTGCGCCCTCGGCCGGGGGCGACCCTCGTCCCGCACTTCGAGAAGATGCTGTACGACAACGCCCTGCTGTGCCGGGTGTACGCGCACCTGTGGCGGGTCACCGGCTCGGAACTGGCGCGCCGGGTCGCCCTGGAGACCGCCGACTTCATGGTGCGCGAGCTGCGCACCAACGAGGGCGGCTACGCTTCCGCGCTCGACGCCGACAGCGACGACGGTACGGGACGCCATGTCGAGGGCGCCTTCTATGTGTGGACGCCCGCGCAGCTCACCGAGGTCCTGGGTGAGCAGGACGGCCTCGCGGCGGCCCGGCACTTCGGGGTGACGGCGGAGGGCACCTTCGAGGAGGGCGCCTCCGTCCTCCAACTCCCGGTCGAAGGAGGGGAGTTGTCGGCCGACGCCCAGAGCCGGCTGCTCGCGGCGCGCGAGCTGCGGGAGCGTCCCGGGCGCGACGACAAGCTGGTCGCGGCCTGGAACGGACTGGCGATCGCCGCGATCTGCGAGGTCGGCGCGCTCTTCGACCGCCCGGACCTCGTCGAGCGCGCGACCGAGGCGGCGGACGTGCTGGTACGGGTCCACATGGACGCCCACGCCCGGCTCGCCAGGACCTCCAAGGACGGTCAAGTCGGCGCCAACCGGGGTGTGTTGGAGGACTACGCCGACGTCGCCGAAGGCTTCCTCGCGCTCGCGGGGGTCACCGGGGAGGGGGTCTGGCTGGAGTTCGCGGGCTTCCTGCTCGACATCGTCCTGGACCAGTTCGTGGGCGAAGGGGGCGTGCTGTACGACACCGCGCACGACGCGGAGCGGCTCATCCGCCGGCCCCAGGACCCCACGGACAACGCGACGCCCTCGGGGTGGACGGCCGCGGCGTCGGCCCTGCTGTCCTACGCGGCGCACACCGGGTCCTCGGCGCACCGGGAGGCGGCGGAGTCGGCGCTCGGGGTGGTCCGGGCGCTCGGGCCGCGGGCGCCGCGGTTCATCGGGTGGGGGCTCGCGGCGGCCGAGGCGCTGCTCGACGGGCCCCGGGAGATCGCCGTCGTGGGCGCGCCCACGGACCCTCGCACGGGGGCGTTGCACCGTACGGCGCTGCTGTCTGCCGCGCCGGGGGCGGTGGTGGCGGTGGGGGTGCCGGGGGGTGAGGAGTTTCCGCTGCTCGTGGATCGGCCGTTGGTGGGTGGGGGGCCGGCGGCGTATGTGTGTCGGCGGTTTGTTTGTGCGGCGCCGGTGACAACGCCGGAGTCCTTGGCGGACACCCTCTCCTGACGCCCTCGCCCCGTTTGCCCACCCGCCCGCCCGTGCGGCGGGTTGGTTGGCTCCGGCCCCTGGGGCTCCGCCCCAGACCCCGCGGGTTTGCCCACCCACCCGCCCGTGCGGCGGGTTGAACGGGCTGAGCCCTGGGGCTGCGCCCCAGACCCCTGCGGGGGCTCCGCCCCCTGCACCCCCGTTCGCGCCTGAACGGCGCTCGTCCTCAATCGCCGGACAGGCTGTAGCTGCCCCCGCACCGAGCAGTTAGGGGCGCGGGGAACTGCGCGACCAGTCACGCACGGCCCGCAGCCGAAAACGGGTTTCCGGGGGCGCGAGGAACTGCGCGAGAAGCGACCACGGCCCGCAGGCCGAGAGCGGGTTCAGGGGCGCGAGGAACTGCGCGAGGCGTGCGCGCCGGCCGGAGGGGGCTGGGTGGGAGCGGGGCGCAGGGTTAGCCGTGTTGGTGGACTGCTAGGGAGATCCCCACGTAGTGGGCGACGTACGCCGCCAGCGTCAGGGAGTGGAAGACCTCGTGGAAGCCGAAGAACGCCGGTGAGGGGTTGGGGCGCTTGAGGCCGTAGATCACGCCGCCCGCGCTGTACAGCAGGCCCCCGACGATGATCAGGACCAGGACGGCTATGCCGCCGGTGCGCGCGAAGTCGGGCAGGAAGAAGACCGCGGCCCAGCCCATCGCCAGGTAGCAGGGGGTGTAGAGCCAGCGGGGGGCGTTGATCCAGAAGACGCGGAAGGCGATGCCGGCCAGGGCGGCCCCCCAGATCGCCCACAGCAGGACCTGGCCGGTGGAGCCGGGCAGCAGGAGCAGGGTGAGCGGGGTGTAGGTGCCCGCGATGATGAGGAAGATGTTGGCGTGGTCCAGGCGGCGCAGGATCGCCTCGCCGCGCGGGCCCCAGGTGCCCCGGTGGTAGATGCCGCTGGTCCCGAAGAGGAGACAGGCGGTCAGGACGAAGATCCCGCAGGAGATCCGGGCCGTGGGGGAGTCCGCGAACGCGATCAGCGCCAGGCCCGAGATCAGTACGGCCGGGAACATCCCGGCGTGCAGCCAGCCGCGCATCTTGGGCTTCACCATCTGTGTCACCGGGTCGATCGCGCGGGCCGTCACCTGATCAGTCATGGTCCGAATGCTACCTACGGCTCCGTAAGTTACGCATAGGTACGGGGTGTTACCGAGCGTCCGGCGACCGGCGGGTAAGTGAACGGCAAATGGCAGTTAAGAAGGCGGTAAGTGGTGATGCTCACGTGAGAGGCCCCCTGGACATATGGGCGAACGACGCGGAAGATCAGATGAGTGCGGTCGGCACCGGATGAGCGCCAGAGGGATCCACGGGGTCAAGCATCCGGGTCGCAGCCCCCACGGGGCGGCAATGAAGTAGTACGTCAACCCGACGTCAAACCCTCCAGACCCTCATCAAGGAGCGATCGTGGCGCGCGATATCGCGGCTCCCCTCTCTGTCCCCACCAAGCACCAGGAACTGATCTCGTGGGTCAACGAGATCGCGGAACTGACCCAGCCCGACAGTGTGGTCTGGTGCGACGGATCCGAGGCCGAGTACGAGCGCCTGTGCGGGGAGCTCGTCGCCAAGGGCACGTTCAAGAAGCTGGACGAGGCCAAGCGCCCCAACTCGTACTACGCCGCCTCCGACCCCCGTGACGTCGCCCGGGTCGAGGACCGTACCTTCATCTGCTCCGAGAAGGAGGAGGACGCGGGCCCGACCAACCACTGGAAGGCCCCGGCCGAGATGAAGGACCTCTTCGCGGGGGAGAAGGGCATCTTCCGCGGCTCGATGCGCGGGCGCACGATGTACGTCGTGCCGTTCTGCATGGGCCCCGTCGGCTCGCCGCTCTCCGCGATCGGCGTCGAGATCACCGACTCCGCGTACGTCGCCGTCTCGATGCGCACCATGACCCGGATGGGACAGCGCGTCCTGGACGAGCTCGGCACCGACGGCTTCTTCGTGAAGGCCGTCCACACCCTGGGGGCGCCGCTCGCCGAGGGCGAGGCCGACGTGCCGTGGCCGTGCAACACCACCAAGTACATCTCGCACTTCCCCGAGTCGCGCGAGATCTGGTCCTACGGCTCGGGCTACGGCGGCAACGCCCTGCTCGGCAAGAAGTGCTACGCGCTGCGCATCGCCTCCGTCATGGCGCGGGACGAGGGCTGGCTCGCCGAGCACATGCTCGTCCTGAAGCTGACCCCGCCGAACGGCGAGGCCAAGTACGTCACCGCGGCCTTCCCGAGCGCCTGCGGCAAGACCAACCTGGCCATGCTGGAGCCGACGATCCCCGGCTGGAAGGTCGAGACGATCGGCGACGACATCGCCTGGATGCGCTTCGGCGAGGACGGTCAGCTGTACGCGATCAACCCCGAGGCCGGGTTCTTCGGCGTCGCGCCCGGCACCGGCGAGCACACCAACGCCAACGCCATGAAGACGCTGTGGGGCAACTCGGTCTTCACCAACGTCGCGCTCACCGACGACGGCGACGTGTGGTGGGAGGGCATGACCGAGACGGCGCCCGCGCACCTCACGGACTGGAAGGGCGAGGAGTGGACGCCCGCGTCCGACACCCCGGCCGCCCACCCCAACGCCCGCTTCACCGTGCCGGCCGGGCAGTGCCCGACCATCGCGCCGGAGTGGGAGGACCCCAAGGGCGTGCCGATCTCGGCGATCCTCTTCGGCGGCCGCCGCGCCTCCGCGGTGCCGCTGGTGACCGAGTCCTTCGACTGGAACCACGGCGTCTTCCTCGGCGCGAACGTCGCCTCCGAGAAGACCGCCGCCGCCGAGGGCAAGGTCGGCGAGCTGCGCCGCGACCCGTTCGCCATGCTCCCGTTCTGCGGCTACAACATGGGCGACTACATGGCCCACTGGGTCAAGGTCGGCGCGCAGGCGGACGCCGCCAAGCTGCCGAAGATCTACTACGTCAACTGGTTCCGCAAGAACGACGCGGGCAAGTTCGTGTGGCCCGGCTTCGGTGAGAACAGCCGCGTCCTGAAGTGGATCGTGGAGCGTCTCGAAGGCAAGGCCGAGGGCGTCGAGACCCCGATCGGCATCCTGCCGACCAAGGAGTCCCTGGACACCGACGGCCTTGACCTGCCGGAGGCCGACCTCGACTTCCTGCTCAAGGTCGACACCGAGGTCTGGCGCGAGGAGGCGGCGCTGGTCCCCGAGCACCTCAACACCTTCGGCGACCACGCGCCCAAGGAGCTGTGGGACGAGTACCGCGCGCTGGTCTCCCGCCTGGGCTGACCGCCCCGAAAACCCCCTCCGGTCACGGCCGCCTGTCCTGGCCCGGCCGGAGGTGCTCGCGGCGGGTCGGTTCGACATCCGCCCTGACCTGTGGGGTCACTCGTGACCCGCCGCGCGAAGGCCGGCCCCCGGAGTCCCCTCACGGCTCCGGGGGCCGGCCCTTTTTTCGCGTACGCCGACGAGCGCGTACGCCAACTCCGGCTCCGCGCCCGGTACTTGGGGATGTGTGGCACCCGGTCCGCAGACCTCCGCGGCTCGCGGACCGGGGCCGAACAGGGGCCGCCTCAGGCGGCGGTGGGCAGCGCGTCGGCCGCCGCGTGGGCGTCCATGCGCTCGGCCGCGAGGATCGCCGCGGCGGTGTCGGCGCGGGAGGCGGCGACGAGGAGGGCGCGGCCCGCGAGCGCGTGGGCACGGGTGTGCAGGGCCTTGGGGTCGGCGCCGCTGAGCCCGGCGTGGCGCACCGGCGGCAGTCCGCCGCGCAGCCGGGCGATCTGCCGTGCGATGGCGTCCCCGGCCTCGGTGAGCCCGAGTTCGTCGGTGACGGCGAGCAGCGCGGAGAGGTGTCCGGCGAGCTGGATGTCCAGCTCCTCCTCGCGGGAGCGGTGCGGGATGCGGGTGTCGTCGGCGGCCACCGTGCTGTGGACCGACTTGGTGCGGATCGGCTCGTACATGCGCATGGCCTCCTGAGTGTTTCAGGAGGCCATCCTAGCTTAGATTCTGTCTAAAGTTGAGCCGGGGCCAGCCGTGGATCGGCGAGCGGCCGCCGCCCCTCCGGCGGCCATTACATCTGGCTGTAGCCGTCCAGGAAGGTCCCGATCCGCGTCACCGCGTCCGCCAGGTCCTTGGTGGACGGCAGCGTCACGATCCGGAAGTGGTCGGGCTCCGGCCAATTGAACCCGGTCCCGTGCACCACCATGATCTTCTCGGCGCGCAGCAGGTCGAGGACCATCTGCCGGTCGTCCTTCACCTTGTAGACGTTCGGGTCCAGACGCGGGAACAGATAGAGCGCGCCCTTCGGCTTCACACAGGTGACGCCGGGGATCCGCGTCAGCAGCTCGTACGCCGTGTCGCGCTGCTCCAGGAGCCGGCCGCCCGGAAGCACGAGCTGTTCGATCGACTGCCGGCCGCCGAGCGCGGTGGCCACCGCGTGCTGGGACGGCATGTTCGCGCACAGGCGCATGTTGGCGAGGATGGTCAGGCCCTCGATGTACGAGGAGGCGTGGGCCTTCGGCCCGCACACCGCGAGCCAGCCGGAGCGGTAGCCCGCCACCCGGTAGTTCTTCGAGAGGCCGTTGAAGGTGAGGACCATCAGGTCGGGGGCGATCACGGCGGTCGGGGTGTGGGTGGCGCCGTCGTACAGGATGCGGTCGTAGATCTCGTCCGAGCAGACGACCAGGTTGTGGCGGCGGGCGATCTCGGTGAGGCCGCGCAGCATCTCGTCGTCGTACACCGCACCCGTCGGGTTGTTCGGGTTGATGATGACGATGGCCTTGGTGCGGTCGGTGACCTTGCGCTCGATGTCGGCGAGGTCCGGCATCCAGTCGGACTGCTCGTCGCAGCGGTAGTGCACGGCGGTGCCGCCCGCGAGTGAGACGGAGGCCGTCCACAGCGGGTAGTCGGGCGCGGGGACCAGCACCTCGTCGCCGTCGTCGAGCAGCGCCTGCATCGACATCTGGATGAGCTCCGAGACGCCGTTGCCGAGGTAGACGTCCTCGACGTCGAGCTCGATGCCCTTGGTCTGGTAGTGCTGCATCACCGCGCGCCGCGCGGACAGCAGGCCCTTCGCGTCGCCGTAGCCGTGCGCGCCCGACAGATTGCGGAGGATGTCCTCCAGGATCTCGGGCGGGCACTCGAAGCCGAAGGCCGCCGGGTTGCCCGTGTTCAGCTTGAGGATGCGGTGGCCCGCCGCCTCCAGGCGCATGGCCTCCTCGAGCACCGGGCCCCGGATCTCGTAACAGACATTGGCGAGCTTGGTCGACTGGATCACCTGCATGACGGCCACCTTACGGCCGTGTTTCGCGGGGTGCCCTGTGATTACGGTCCGCTCGGGCGTGCGCCCGTCAAGGCCGGCTTCCATCGCAATGCGGCGGGGTGGGGCGGCCCGGGGGAATGCGGGGCGCCGGCCGGGGACCGGCTTGGAATCCGGCTTGGAACGGGCTGTGGTCCGGGGGCGGTGAGATCTTCCCCACCCCGGTCCTTCCGGGGCCCCGCGGGCGCGCCAGGGCGGCCACGGCCGTGAGCCAGCCGAGCCCCGCGCCCCACACCGCCCCGAACAGCGCTCCCGCCGCCGCGTACAGGAGCCAGCCGAGCGGGCCCGCGTCGACCAGGCGCGCGGTGACCAGGCCCCGCCACACCCCGGCGGCCGCCGCGCCGGCGATCAGGGCGCTCCAGCCCGCGAGCAGCCGGCGCGGGCGGGACGCGGCCGGGCGCAGCCGCAGATGACGGCGCATGCGCAGCCCGGCCACCGCCGTCAGGACCACCACCGCGAAGTCCTCGCAGAGCAGGAGCGTCCACCCCGTGTCGCCGAGCGGCACCGCGCGCAGCGGGGGCAGGGCGAGCGGCACCCCGAGGGCGCTCGGCACGAGGACCGCCCCGCCGTGCGCGGTGAACGCGGTCAGTACCGGGGTGAGGCCCAGGAGCAGCGCGAGCAGGAGGCAGAGCCCGGTGACGGCCACCACCGCCGGTTCGATTCTGGGCAGACGCATGGCCGGACCCTAGGGCACCCGGCGACCGATGAGAAGATGCTGAACAAATCTCAACTATGGCTGTGAGCAGGGGTGTTGAACGCCGTGCGGAGCCCCTAAAGTCCGGCCATGGGGATACGGGGGATCCGGTGGGCGGCGGCGGGCGCGACGGCGGCGGTGGCCGCCGCCCTCCTGGTGGCGGTGGGCCCGGCCCAGGCGGGCCCACCGCGCACGGCCACCGGTCATCGCTGGATCACCGACGACCAGGGGCGTGCGCTCGTCCTGACCGGCCTGAACACCGCGAGCAGCGCCAAGTCCCCACCGGACGGCCTCCCTTGGATCAAGGAGGCCGATGTGCAACGCGAATCGGACGCGCTCGGCTCCAATTTCGTCCGCTTCCTCATCCAGTGGCGCACCGTGGAGCCGTCGCCGGGCACCTATGACGACGGCTACCTCGACCGGGTCGCCGAGCGGGTGCGCTGGTACGGGGCGCGCGGCTACCGCGTCATGCTCGATCTGCACCAGGATGTCTACGGCCCCGCCGTCAAGGGAAACGGCGCACCCGTGTGGGCGACCGAGGCGGAGGGGCTGCCGGTCGCCGAACAGGACCAGTGGGAGCTCAAGTACATCGAGCCGGGAACCGTGCGGGCCTTCGACAACTTCTGGGGCACGCGCGAGGCGAGCCGCGATCTGCGCGCGCACTACGCGGCCGCCTGGGCGCACATCGCCGCGCGGTTCGCCCACGAGACCGCGGTCGTCGGCTACGACCTGATGAACGAGCCCTTCGGCGGCAGCGTCCAGGGCCCCGCCTTCGAGGCGGGCCCGCTCGCCGCCCTCTACCGCCGTACCATCACCGCGATCCGGGCGGTCGACCACGACTCCTGGATCTTCGTCGAACCCGAAGCGGTCAGCGCCAACTGGGGCCTGCCCAGCGGACTTCCCCACCTGGCCGACCCGCGCGGTGACGCAGACGCGGCCCGCATCGCGTACGCGCCGCACCTCTACCCCCTGCCCATGGACCTCGGCGGCGGCTACACCGCCAACACCGGACGGTGGGTGGACCGCACGCTCGCCTCCTGGCGCGAGCAGACCGAGAAGACCGCCCGCCGGCTCGGCGCCCCCGTGCTCATCGGCGAGTACGGACTCGACGTGACGCTGCCCGGCGCCCTGGAGTACGTCGCCAAGGTGCGGGCCCTCGCCGACGCCATGGGCGCGGGCACCGCCTACTGGTCCAACGACCCCGGATCCTGGGCGCCTTGGGACCAGAACCTCAAAGCCACCCCGCTCCTGCCGGTCCTGGACCGGCCCGCCCCGAGAGCCGTCGCCGGCGACCCGATCGCCTACGCCTGGGACGAGCCGCTGCGCACCCTGGCGGTGAGCTGGCGGCCGAAGGAGGGCGTGCGCGGCGACACCGAGGTGTATCTGCCCGCCCGCTTTTTCCCGCACGGAGGCGAGGTCACGGGCGCCACCGCCGGGGCCTGGGACCCCAGGACCCGCATCCTGCACATCGCTGCGGGGACGCCGGACACGGGGGAGGTCTCCGCTCGGATCCGTCCACGGGAGTGAGGCGCCGAGCTCCGCGCGGGGAGGGATTGAGCCATGTACGGGCGGGCGCGGTTGTGCCGGGTGCGGGGTGTTCCTAGCGTCCCGTACGCGTCGATACGACCCTCGCTCCGGCGCGACAGGAGGCAGTGGCCATGACCGTGACCGACCGGTCCCGTGCGCGGCTGGGCTGGCGGGGGCTGCTGGCCGCCGCCCAGCGGGAGTACGACGCCCCGGCCCCCCGCTACGACGTGGTCATCGAGCTGCTCGACCAGGTGGTGGGGGCCGCCGTGCCGGTCGCGGCGCTGCGCAGCGCCAAGGCCCTTCAGGCCCTCGCCCTGACCCAGCTCGCCTACTCGGCCGAGTACGGCCCGCTGCGCACCGTCTACCTCACGGCGGCGCGCGGACTGACCACGGGCCCGCTCAGCGCGCCCCGCGCGTCCGCCGCACGGAACGGCCCGCCAGCACGCCGGTCCGTCTGCCGTCCTCGATGACGAACTTCCCGTCGATCAGGACATGGGGAATGCCGACGGGCAGCGTGCGCGGGGCGTCGAAGGTGGCGCCCGCCGCGACGGTGTCCGGGTCGAACAGGACGAGGTCCGCCCGGTAGCCCTCGCGGATCAGGCCCCGGTCGGGCAGCCGGAGGCGGGCCGCGGGCCGTGAGGTGAGGTGGGCGACGGCCTCCTCCAGCGACAGCACGCCCAACTCCCGTGCGTAGCGCCCGAGATAGTGCGGAAAGGTGCCGTACGCGCGCGGGTGCGGCTTGTGGCCCTGGAGGATTCCGTCGCTGCCGCCCGTGTGCGCCGGGTGCCGCATGATGGCCCGTACGTTCTCCTCGTGGCCGACGTGCTGAAGGATCGTCGACCCGAGCCCGTCCTCGATGAGGAGCCGGCGCGCGGTGACCCAGGGCGCCTCGCCGCGCTGGGCGGCGGCCCCCGCGACGGTCTTGCCGACGCACCCGGCGAGCCCCGGGTCGCTCACCCCCGAGATCTCGATGGTGGCCCAGTCGACGGGCACGCCGTGACAGCCGTCCGCGCCGACGACCTCCAGGTGGTGGCGGATGCGCTCGGCGGTGTCGTCGTCGCGCAGCCGCGCCAGGATCGCCTCCGGGCCGCCCTCACTGGCCCAACTGGGCAGCAGGGCGACGAGAGTCGTGCACCCCGGGGTGTAGGGATACGTGTCGAGGGTGATGTCCGCGCCGCCGGCGAGGGCGCGGTCGAGCAGGGCGAGCAGCTCGGGCGCGCGGCCCTTGTTCACGCCGAAGTTCATGGTGGCGTGGGCAAGGTGCAGGGCGCACCCCGCGTCCCCGGTGAGCCGCACCATCTCCTCGTACGCCTCCAGGGCGCCGGCGCCGTACGAGCGGTGGTGCGGGCAGTAGTAGCCGTCGTAGCGGGCGACGACCCGGCAGAGCTCGGTGAGCTCGGAGTCGGGGGCGTACATGCCGGGGGTGTAGGTGAGCCCCGACGACATCCCGACGGCGCCGTCTTCCATGCCCTCGGCCACCAACTGCCGCATGTGGTCCATCTGTTGGGGCGTCGCGGGCCGGTCGTCCCACCCTACGGCGTACATCCGCACGGTGCCCTGCGGGATCAGATAGGCCGCGTTGACGGCGATGCCCCGGTCCAGGCGGTCGAGGTACTCCCCGACGGTGCGCCAGTCGAAGTCGATGTCCGCGCCGTCGCCGTTCCAGCCGGTGATGGCGCGGCGGACCTCGTCCAGCGTGCGGTCGTCGACGGGCGCGTACGACAGCCCGTCCTGCCCCAGCACCTCCAGGGTGACGCCCTGCGCGGCCTTCGCGCTGTGGTCCGGGTCGCGCAGCAGGGCGAGGTCGGAGTGGGCGTGCATGTCGATGAACCCCGGGGCGACGGCGAGGCCGTGGGCGTCGAGGGTGCGGTTTGCGGTGAGCCTGGGCTCACCGGGGTGGGCGATCGCGCTGATCCGGCCGTCCGTGAGGCCGAGGTCGGCGGGGTAGGAGGGGGTGGCTGTGCCGTCGATGACGTGGGCGTTCCGGATGACGAGGTCCATACGGCTCTCCTGTCGGTACGGGCCCACTTCCGCGCGGGCCGCGCTCACTTCTCGCGCAGTTCCCCGCGCCCCTGAACCCGTCTTCGTCCGCAGACCGTGCGGGCTGGTCGCGCAGTTCCCCGCGCCCCTAAAACCCCCGGTCATGTGCGGACCGTGGTCGCTTCTCGCGCAGTTCCTCGCGCCCCCGAGAAACCCGTTGTCGTCTGCGGACCGTGCGGGGCTGGTCGCGCAGTTCCCCGCGCCCCTAACTACTCGGTGCTGGCCCGCATCGGGCACCTCAGCCTGTCCGGCGATTGAGGACGAGCGCCCTTAAGGCGCGAACGGGGTCTGGGGCGGAGCCCCAGGGGGTTGGGGCCGGGCCGGGTTAGAAGTATGTGCGGATGTAGTCCGCCACCGTTCCGTCCCGCTCGGTCAGCGGAAGCAGGACCCACTTGTCGAACACCGTGCACGGATGCGAAAGCCCGAACCCCACCCAGTCCCCGACGGCCAACGACACATCCCCCTCCGTCCGCAACCACCCGTGCTGATCGGAAAGCCCCGTCACCGTGATCCCGGAGGCCTCCCGTACCACCCCCGTCACCGCGTCCCGCACCACCTGCGCGACCGGCAGGTCGAGGTCGTACGCCGCGTCCCGCTTGCCCGCGTTGACGAACGCCTGCTCCGGCGAGGGACGGGAGACGACCTGCGCCCAGAGCTGGAAGGCGGGCCGCAGGGCCCCCTCGGAGGGGACCCGGTTGAACGGCGTGAGCCTTCGGTAGTGCCCGTCGTCGTGCGAGACGTACGCCCCGGAACGGAGCAACTTCAGTACGGGGAGCGAGAGTTGGGGCACATCGGCGAAGGCCGACGCCACCGTGTCGAACCACGCGGAGCCCCCCGCGCTGAGCACGATCTCCTCGACCCCGAGCCCCGCGAACCGCCCCGCCCGGTCGAAGGCGACCGCGAGCGCGACCAGGCGGTCGAGATAGGCGCGTACCCGCTCGGGATCGGCCCGCGGCACCTCGCCCTCGTACCCCGCGACGCCGACGAGCCGCAGCGTGCCGGTGGCCGCCACCGCGTCGGCGACCCGCGCGCACTCGGCCTCCGTGCGCACCCCGGTCCGCGCGTCCTCGCCCGCGGCGAGCTCGACCACGACGTCCAGCCGTCGCGCGGAGCCCCGCAGCGCCTGGTCCATCAGCTCGACGCCGCGCACCGAGTCGACGTAGCAGATGAACTCGAACGCCTCGTCCCGCTCCAGCTCCCCGGCGATCCAGCGCAGCGCCGCCGCGTCGACGAGTTCGTTGGCGAGGAAGATCCGCTCGGTCCCGAACGCCCGCGCCACCCGCACCTGGTGGGGCACGGCGAGGGTGATCCCCCAGGCGCCGCGCTCGATCTGGCGGGCGAAGAGCTGGGGCGCCATCGAGGTCTTGCCGTGCGGCGCGAAGGCCAGCCCGTGGCGTTGCGCGTACGTCTCCAGGAGAGCGAGGTTGTGCTCGACGGCCTCGGCGGACAGCGCGAGGACCGGCGTGGTGAAGCCGCCCGTGAACAGGTTGCGGCGCTCGGCGGCGAGCTCGGCGACGGTCAGCCCCTCCGCGTCCGGCGGCAGCCCCTTGAAACGGTGGTCGACGCGTTCGGCGCCCAGTGCCGCGAGATTGGCTGTGCGATCGGTGCCTGCCACGGAAACCTCACCCTCCTCAAGGGTGTTGCATCATGTGCAACACCCATTGCGCGTATCGCTTGATGCTGTCTAACATCCGGCCCAACGCCGGGTCAATGACCGGCCCCGACCGCCAGCAGCGAGGAGCCAGCAGTGACCACCGGATCCCCAGCCGCCGCGCACGACGCCGACGCCCCGGTCGACGTCGTGTGCCTCGGCGAGTCCATGGTCACCTTTGTGCCCACCCGGCCGGGCCGCCTCGCCGATGTTCCCGCCTTCGCCCGGACGATCGGCGGCGCCGAGTCCAATGTGGCCTGCGCGCTCGCCGCCGCCGGGCACCGTACGCGCTGGGTCAGCCGGGTCGGCGCGGACGGCTTCGGCGACCATCTCATCGAGGCGATCGGCTCGTACGGCGTGGACGTCCGCGCGGTGCGCCGCGACCCGGAGCGGCCCACCGGGGTCTACTTCCGCACCGCCGACGACCGTGCGGCCGACGGGCACGAGGTCCTCTACTACCGCGCCGGTTCGGCCGCCTCCGCGATGGCGCCGGCGAACGTGCCCCGGCGCGATCTGTGGGCGGGGCGCATCCTGCACCTCTCCGGTATCACCGCCGCGCTCTCCGAGGACTGCCTCGCCCTGATGAGCGACCTCATGGCCCGCCCGTCGCCCGACCACCGCCCCTCACCGAGCCGTTCCGCGGCGCCCCTTCTTGGTGGCCCCGGCCGCCCCCTCGTCTCCTTCGACGTCAACCACCGTCCCGGGCTGTGGCGGGACGCGGTCGGTCCGCGGGTCCTGCTGGAGCTGGCGCGCGGGGCGGACCTCGTCTTCGTGGGCGAGGACGAGGCGGAGGCCGCCTGGGGGCTGCGCGGAGCCGACGCGATCCGCGCGGCCCTGCCCGAGCCGGAGGTGCTCGTGGTCAAGCGCGGCGCAGCCGGTGCGACGGTCTTCGCCCGCGAGGACGGGGCCGCCGGCGCCATGGGTGCCGGGTGCCACGCGCCGTCCCCGCGGGTCGACGTCGTCGCCCCCGTCGGCGCGGGCGACGCGTTCGCCGCCGGGTTCCTCTCCGCCACCCTGCGGGGCCTGGCCGTACGCGACCGCATCCGGCACGGCCACCTCATGGCCGCCGCCGTGCTCACCGTCCCCGGCGACCTCACCCAGCCACCGGCACGCGCACACGCCGACCGGCTCGTGGCCCTGGACGACACCGCCTGGGGGAGACTTCGTCTCGGCCCCGGCTGGACGGGGGACGACCAGGAGGTACGTACGAGATGAGCCAGACCGTCGACCGGGCGCTGAGCATCCTGCCGCTGCTCGCGCAGGGCCCCGCCGACCTCGGGCAGGTCGCCGACCGGCTCGGGGTGCACAAGTCCACCGCGCTGCGGCTGCTTCGCACCCTGCACGAGCACGGGCTCGTCTACCGCCAGGAGGACCAGCGCTACCGGCTCGGCGCCCGCCTCTTCGCCCTCGCGCAGGAGGCCGTCGAGAACCTCGACGTGCGCGAGATCGCCCACCCGCACCTGGTCGCGCTCAACGAGCGGATCGGGCACACCGTGCACCTCGCCGTGCACGAGGAGGGCGAGGTCCTCTACATCGACAAGGTCGAGAGCCGCTACCCGGTGCGGATGTACTCCCGGATCGGCAAGCCCGTCGCCATCACGGTGGCCGCCGTGGCCAAGCTGCTGCTCGCCGATCTGCCGGAGGCCGAGCGCCGCGCCGTCGCGGAGAAGCTCGACTACCCCACCTATACGTCCCGTTCGACACCCAACGCGGCCGCCTTCCTCAAGGAGTTGGCGACCGTGCGCGAACAGGGCTGGGCCACCGACCTCGGTGGCCACGAGGAGTCCATCAACTGTGTCGGGGCGCCCATCCACGGCGCGGACGGCCGGGTCGTCGCCGCCATGTCGGTCTCCGCACCGAACGTCGTCGTCACCGCCGAGGAACTCCTCAGCCTGCTTCCCCAGGTGCGCCGCACCGCGGAGGCCATCAGCCGCGAATACTCCGGCACCACCCCCAACACCCCATCCGCACAAGGACGTTCCGATGACTGAGAAGACCGCCCTCACCCCCGCCACGCACACCACCCCGCCCGCCAAGTTCTCGCACGGGGTGAAGAAGGGGAACATCCTCCAGGTCGCGGGCCAGGTCGGCTTCCTGCCGGCGGTCGAGGGCCAGGCGCCCACCCCGGCCGGCCCCACCCTGCGCGAGCAGACCCTCCAGACCTTCGCCAACGTCAAGGCGATCCTGGAGGAGGGCGGCGCGAGCTGGGACGACGTGATGATGATGCGCGTCTACCTCACGGACGTGGACCACTTCGCGGAGATGAACGAGATCTACAACGCCTACTTCGAGGAGCAGGGCCTCAAGGCCCCCGCCTCCGCCCGCACCACCGTGTACGTCGGACTCCCCGCGGGCCTGCTCATCGAGATCGACGCCCTCGCCGTCCTGGACGCGTAAGCCCTTGCCCGCCTTAGTCACACCGCTCGACCCGCCGCACGGTGCGGCGCCCCGGACCGCCGGGGTGCCGTGCCGCGGTCCCCCCTGCCCTGGAACCCCCCTGCTGTACAACGGAGTTGGCACATGTTGTTCCACGCTGTCGCGGCCGCCACCCCACCACCCCCCGTGCACACGGGCGGCATCCTCCCGCTCATCGGCGGCACAGCCGGTCTGCTGACCGTCGCCGTCCTCGGCATCGCCCTGCTGCTCTTCCTGATCATCAAGGTCAGACTCCAGCCGTTCGTGGCCCTGCTCGCGGTCTCCATAGCCGTCGGCCTCGGCGCCGGGCTCTCGGTCACCGAGCTCTTCGGCACCGTGCAGAAGTCGGCCGCCGTCTCGGTCGTCGAGTCCGGCATGGGCGGCATCCTCGGCCATGTCGCGATCATCATCGGGCTCGGCACGATGCTCGGCGCCATCCTCGAAGTCAGCGGCGGCGCCCAGGTGTTGAGCACCCGGCTGCTCACCCTCTTCGGCGAGGAGCGCGCCCCCCTCGCGATGGGCCTGACCGGTCTGATCTTCGGCATCCCGGTCTTCTTCGACGTCGGCATCTTCGTCCTCGCACCGATCGTCTACGCCGCCGCCAAGCGGTCCGGCAAGTCGATCCTGCTGTACTGCATGCCGCTGCTGGCGGGTCTCTCCATGACCCACGCCTTCCTGCCGCCGCACCCCGGCCCGGTCGCCGCGGCCGGTCTCTTCCACGTCTCGCTCGGCTGGGTCATCCTGATGGGCGCCGTCGTCGGGATTCCCTCCGTCCTCGCCGCCTGGGGGTACGCGGCCTGGATCGGCAAGCGCCTCTTCGTCGAGGTGCCGCAGGACATGGTCGAGGCCGCCGAGGAGGCGAAGGCCGCGGTCGCCGCCGAGCAGGCGGCCGCCGGGGTGACCCCGCGCGAGGAGCCGGTCTCGCTGGGCGCGGTGCTCGCCATCATCGGCACCCCGCTGATCCTGATCCTCGCCGCCACGTTCTCCTCGATCGCGCTCGACCCCTCCGCCGTACGCTCGGTCCTGGAGTTCTTCGGCAACCCGTTCGTCGCCCTCACCCTCGCCCTCGTGCTCGCCTACTACCTGCTCGGCATCCGGCGCGGCTGGTCCCGCACGTCCCTGGAGCGGGTGTCCACCGCCTCCCTGAAGCCGGTCGGCAACATCCTGCTGGTGGTGGGCGCGGGCGGCATCTTCGGCGCCGTCCTGAAGGCCTCCGGCATCGCGAACGCGCTGGCCACCACCTTCAACGACGTGGGCCTGCCGGTGATCGTGCTCGCCTGGCTGATCTCGGTCGTGCTGCGCGTCGCCCAGGGTTCGGCGACGGTGGCGATCGTCACCACGGCCGGCATCGTGGTGCCCCTGGTGGAGGGCGCCGGTTACTCGCAGGCCCATCTGGCCCTGATCATCATGGCGATCTCGGCGGGCTCGATCTTCGCCTCGCACGTCAACGACGGCGGCTTCTGGATGGTCGCCAAGTACTTCGGCATTTCCGAACGCGACACCCTGAAGTCCTGGACGGTCCTGGAATCGGTCCTTTCGGTGACGGGCTTCGCGGTGGCGGCGCTGCTCAGCCTGGTGATCTAGGGCGGGCCCGGGGGTGTCCGACGGGGGTTCGCCTTCCACCGGCTGCTTCGGTCACCCCCGGACAACTCGGTTTGTCCACTTGCCCGTTGAGCGCCGCTGCATCAACAATGCGCATGACAAAACCGCACCTCTTCATCATCCCAGCACCCTCAAAAAGGGAACCCCCACATGAAGAAGTCCTTCGTCGGCGCACTCGGCGCCGTCAGTGCCCTGCTGCTCGCGGCCGCGGGCGCGGCGCCCGCCGTCGCCGCGCAGACCTCCGACGCCCCGGCCACCACCCCGGCCAAGGCGGCCCCCGTCAAGGCGGTCAACTTCGCCGGCACGGTGGCGCTCAGCAACTGCTCGGGCTCCGTGATCCGCACGCCCAACTCGCAGCCGAACGACCCCGCCCTCGTGCTCTCCAACGGCCACTGCCTCGAAAGCGGCTTCCCCGGCCCCGGCGAGGTCATCGTCGACCAGCCCTCGACCCGCTCCTTCTCGCTGCTCAACGCCTCGGGCACGAAGGTCACGACGCTGCGCGCCAGCAAGGTCGCGTACGCCACGATGACCGACACGGACATCTCGATCTACCAGCTCACCAAGACCTACGCCCAGATCCAGAGCGGCTACGGGATCAGCGCGCTCACCCTCAACGACGCGCACCCGACGCAGGGTTCGGCGATCAAGGTCGTCTCCGGGTACTGGAAGCGCACCTACAGCTGCAACGTGGACGGCTTCGTCTACCGGCTGAAGGAGGGCGACTGGACCTGGAAGGACTCGGTCCGCTACACCTCGTCCTGCAACACCATCGGCGGCACCTCCGGCTCCCCGGTGATCGACACGACGACCGGCAAGGTCGTCGCCGTCAACAACACCGGCAACGAGGACGGCGAGCGCTGCACGGAGAACAACCCGTGCGAGGTCGACCAGAACGGCAACGTCACCGTGCGCCAGGGCATCAACTACGCCCAGGAGACGTACATCATCGTCCCCTGCGTGGGCGCCGGCAACAAGATCGACCTCAGCCGCGCGGGCTGCACCCTGCCCAAGCCGTGACCACCTAGGACCACGCGGCAGCAGCGCCACCCGAAGGACGGGGGCGCTGCTGTCGTCGTACGTCGTCGGGGTTACGGCAGGGCGTGGACGTGCGGGCCGACCGCGTTCGACCAGGCGTTGCCCGACTTGGCGTCCCAGTTGGTGGACCAGGTCATCGCGCCGCGCAGGGTCGGATAGGTCTTCGAGGGCTTGAAGGTGCCGCAGCCCGTGCCCTTGGTCAGACAGTCGAGCGCCGCGTTGACCACGGACGGCGACACATAGCCGCTGCCCGCGCCGGACGTCGAGGCCGGCACGCCGAGCCCGACCTGCGAGGGGTCGAGGCCGCCCTGGAGCTGGATGCAGGCGAGCGCGGTCAGGAAGTCGACCGTGCCCTGGGAGTAGACGTTGCCGTCGCAGCCGTTCATCGAACCGCTGTTGTAGTACTGCATGTTGACGACGGTCAGGATGTCCTTGATGTTGAGCGCCGTGCGGAAGTATTCGTTCGACGGGGACTGCATGTCGATGGTCTGCGGAGCCATCGTGATGACGAGCTTGCTGCCCGCCTTGGATGACAGCGACTTCAACGCCTGGGTCATATAGGTGGAGTTGAGGCCGTTCTCCAGGTCGATGTCGACGCCGTCGAAGCCGTAGGTCTGCATCAGCGAGTAGACCGAGGTGGCGAAGTTGTTCGCCGAGGTGGAGTCGCTGACCGAGATCGTGCCGTTCTGGCCGCCGATCGAGATGATCACCGACTTGCCCGCCGCGTGCTTGGCCGCGATGTCCGCCTTGAACTGGTCGACGGTGTACCCGCCGAGCCCGTTGGTGTCGAGCGTGAAGCTCACCGCGCCGGGCGTCGTCGTGGCGTCCGCGAAGGCGACCGCGATGATGTCGTAGTTGGCCGGCACATCACTGATCTTCTGGACGGTCGCGCCGTTGTTGAAGTTCTGCCAGTAGCCCGTCACCGCGTGCTTGGGGACGGCGCCGCCGCCCGGGTTGCCACCGCTCGCCGAGGTCGTCGCGGTCACCGCCTGCGACTTCGGGGACTCGCCCGCGCTGTTGGTGGCGGTCACCTGGAACTGGTACGAGGTCGAGGCGCTCAGCCCGGTCACGGTCGCCGAACTGCCCGTCACCGACTGCACCTTGGCGCCGCCCTGGTAGACGTTGTACCCGGTCGCGCCCGACACCGCGCCCCAGGACAGGTTCACCGAGGAGGAGCTCACCGAGCCGGCCGCGAGGCCGCCGGGCGCCGCCGGAACCGTCGGGGCCGGGTCGCCGCCCCCGCCGCCGTCGGGGCCGTACACCGAGATGTCGTCGGCGTAGTACGCCGCCTGGCCGTACCAGCCGTGCGTGTAGATCTGCACCGAGGTGGTGGAGGCGCCGGTCTTGAAGGTGGTGGAGAGCTGGCCGTAGCCACTACCGGTGCCGGGCGTCCAGGTCGACACGTCGCTGGTGCCGGTGCCGCTCGCGCCGAGGTAGACGTAGCTGCCCTGCACCCAAGCGCTCAGCGTGTACGTGGAGTTGGGCTTCACGGCGACGGTCTGCGCGCACTGGGCGGTGTCGGAGCCCGACGGGGTGGCCTTGAGCGCGGCGGTTCCGCCGTGCACGGGGGAGGAGACCGTGGCACCGCTGCCGGCCGTGCAGGTCCAGTTGCCGAGGCCCGACTCGAACCCGGCGTTCTTGGCGTTGTTGACGTCGGCCGCCTGGGCGGTGCCGGAGAGGCCGGCTATCGACAGGGCGCCGGCCGCGGCCACGGCCAGGGCGAGCCTTGCATGTCTCGCGCGGTTCACTTGCTGCCTCCGGGAGGGGAGTGGGGAGGGCGGGCGGAGAGAAACAGGGGGAAGGGAGGAGGACGGGGAAGTGGGGGTGGGCGTCCTGGTCGGACAACATGGTCCAGACCAATGGGGTTGTCAAGACCTCCGGCACCGACCCGCCCCGCTCGCGGTGGGCGGCCGCCGGCGCCTCGCGGGCCGCGTCGCGCGCGCCCGGGTCCCGCCCTCGGTCACGGAAAGCGGAGAGTCGATTCCGGCCGTGAAGTGGCCGACTTTCGGCGCCTCATTCGTCCCACGCGTACCAAAACCAGCCGCGGAAGCACACAGGAAAGGAGAAGACGGTTCTCCGCTCGGTAAGTCGTGGATAAAGTGCTGAGGCAGGTGGGAATCGCAGCAATCAGTCGCGGTCGCGGGGGCTCGCACAGGCTCCGGGACCGAAGCGAACGGGGGCCCTGGGTGGCGACCGCGATCAGCGAACGGGGGCCCGAGACGTGCCGACCGCGATAGCCGTCACCAGCCCCGACCTGGTGCTGCCGCCGACCGATCCGCAGACGCCGCTCGCGGCGCTGCTCCAGTCCCCCGACGCCCAGCCGCTCGACGCGGCGCTCGTCGACATGCACCGCCTCCTGGAACAGCACGGCTATGTGATCGCCTTCTGTCCCGCCTCCCTTTCCGCCGCCCATGAACAGCGACTGCATACCGTACGGTCGCTTCTGGAAACCGACCGGATCACCCTGATCAAATCCGATCTTCCGCCGCTCGGACTCGCCATCCTGGTACGGCAGTTGAGGCAGCTCTCGGTCTGTGACTTCAGCCCCGGCGTGATCGCATCGGCGGCCCGGTTGCTCTCGCACTACATCCACGCGGGCGCCGTCCTCAACTCCGTGACCCGGCTGGAACGCGTCCCGGTCGGCCTCACCGCGCACGCCAGGTCGTGGATGCCGGGCAGTCAGTTCGCCGTCCTCGCCAACCCGCGGCCCCAGCTCGTCAAGATCGGCGCCGCGGCCACGCCCGCCGGACCGGACTTCGCCTGCGACATGCTGCTGGCCCAAGGCGGTGCGGGAGCCGACTGGGTCACCGGCTCACTGGCCCCCGCGTGGGGGGTCAGAGCCGTGCAGGAGGCCGCGCTGCCATCCGAATCGGCCGCCTGGTGGGGCACCGGCAAGGTGACCGAATTCGCGGCCTACCTGCCCGACATCGCGGTGCTCTACCAACTCGTCGCCTCCGTGCGGCGCGAACAGTGCCGCTGGTGTGCCATGGAGCTGATCGGCGACCGCTGCGGGTTCTGCGCCTCACGGCAGCCCGGTGAGGAGGAGCCGGACGTCCCGCACGGCGCCGCCGCCCTCGGGCCCGTGCCCGCCTCCGCCTACCGCGCCCGCCCCCTCACCCGGGCCGAACGCCGCCGCGCCATCGCACCGGGCCCGTAAGCGCCGGTGACCGGGCCCGCCCGGACCCCGGTCCGGACGACGCCGCCCGGACCCCGGTGTGGACGGCGCCGCCCCGACCGGTCGCCACCCCAACCCGCGCCAGCAGCACGCCACTTGCCCGCTCTGCCCCACGTCAGCGAACGAGGTCGTACGGTCAATGAACTCCCGCCAGCGCCGCGGCATCATCCTTCTCCTCCTCTCGGTCCTGTGCGCCCTGGGCGCGTTCGCCGGGGTGCTCACGGTGATCAGCGACGTGGACTCCAAGGTGGGCCCGGAGGTGACGGCGTACAGACTCAAGGACGACATCGACGCCTACGCCCCGCTCAAGGCCGACCAGTTCGCCAAGACGAGCATGCCCAAACGCTGGCTCTCGCAGGGCGCGGTCACCGACCTCACGGACGTCGTCGGCAAGATGGCCGCCACCCACCTCACCAAGGGGTCCCTGCTCCAGGACGGCATGTTCACCGACCGGCCCCAACTCAAGCCGGGCGAACAGGAGATCGCCATCATGATCGACGCCTCCACCGGAGTCGCGGGGAAGATCAACGGCAACGACAGCGTCAACATCTTCGCCACCTTCGCCGCCACCAAACAGGGCGAGACCCCCGTCTCCAAACTCATCGTCGCCAACGCCCGGGTCATTCAGGTGGGCGCGGTCCAAGCACTCAACCCCTCGGCCGCCGACAAGAACCAGACCACCCAGGCCGTCCCGATCACCTTCGCCCTCAGCACCCTCGACGCCCAACGGGTCGCCTACGCCGAGTCGTTCGCCACCCACGTCCGGCTCGCGCTGGTCGGCCGCGGCAACGGCGACGGCGCGATCCCGCCCGGTGACCGTACGTACCGCCTCGAAAAGGACCAGTGAGGTGCGGATGACCACCCGAATCCTGCCCGCCGTCGCCGACGCGGACGCCGCCCGGTCCGTCACCACCCTGCTCAGCCAACTCCCCGACGCCGAACCCGCGGTGCCGGTCGGCGACTCCACCCACCTGCTCGACACCCTGGCCCGGCTCGCCGGGGAGTCCCTCGACGAGCTCCCCGAAGTCGTCCTCGTCCACGAACGCATCGGCCCCACCCCCGCCCTGGAACTGATCCGCGAGGTCGCCCTGCGCTTCCCCGCGATCGGCGTCGTGCTGATCTCCTCCGACGCGGGGCCCGCCGTCTTCTCCGCCGCGATGGACTCCGGCGCCCGCGGCCTGGTCGCGCTGCCGCTGTCCTACGAGGAGCTCGCGGTCCGGGTCCAGGCGGCGGCCCAGTGGTCCGCGGGCGTACGCCGCCACCTGGGCGCGAGCCTCGACGTCTTCGCCGGGCCCGGCGGCACCGTCACCACCGTCACCGGCGCCAAGGGGGGTGTCGGCACCACCCTCGTCGCCGTCCAACTCGCCCTCGCCGCACGGGCGTCGGGGCACACCACGGTCCTGCTCGACATGGACCTCCAGGCCGGCGACGTCGCCTCCTACCTCGACGTCCAGTTCCGGCGCTCCATCGCCGACCTCGCCGCCATCACCGACATCTCGCCCCGGGTTCTCGCCGACGCCGTCTTCACCCACGAGAGCGGGCTCGCCCTGCTGCTCGCCCCCGGCGAGGGCGAACGCGGCGAGGAGGTCACCGACCGGGCCGCCCGCCAGATCATCGGCGCCCTGCGCACCCGCTACGAGACCGTCGTCGTGGACTGCGGAAGCCAGCTCACCGCCGCCAACGCCGCCGTCGTCGAGATGGCCGACACGGCGCTCCTCGTCACCACCCCCGACGTCGTGTCCGTACGGGGTGCCAAGCGGACCGTACGGATGTGGGACCGGCTCCAGATCCGCAAGGCCGAGGAGACCACCACCGTGGTGAACCGGCACACCCGCGCCACCGAGATCCAGCCCCCGCTCGTCCAGAAGATCACCGGGACCCGGGTCGCCCAGGCCGCGGTGCCGGCCCACTTCAAGGAGCTCCAGTCCGTCGTGGACGCGGGCCGCCTCCACGACCTCGACGGCCGCAGCACGATCCGTCAGGCCGTGTGGGCGCTGGCCGGAGAGCTCGGCCTGCTCAAGGCGCCGGAGGGCAGGGCGAAGGCGCGGGCTTCCCGGGGCAGCGGCCTGGTGCTCAGGCGCAGGGGCGGCTGATGCGCCGGGTGAGGATCGGCGCCCGGGTGGGGGTGCGGGTCCGGGGGCGGGAGCGGGAGCGGGACCGGGGGCAGACCGCCATCGAGTTCATCGGCGTGGTCCCGCTGATCCTGCTGCTGCTCGTCGCGCTGTGGCAGTGCGCCCTGGTCGGCTACACCTTCGTGCTCGCGGGCAACGCGGCGGACGAGGGGGCGCGGGCGGGGGCCGCGGCCGAGGGCGGTGCCGCGGGAGCGTGCCGCACGGCGGCCCTCGGTCAGGTGCCGTCCTCCTTCCAGGGCGACACGGCCTGCGGCGAGGACGGAAGCGGCATGTACCGCGCCACCGTCACGCTCAAGATCCCCGTCCTGATCCCGGGCGTCCTCAACGGCTTCCCGGTCGACGGCACCGCCGCCCATGTGAAGGAGCGCTGAGCCGTGCGCATCCCCACCCGCCATCGGGGCGACGAAGGTCAAGTCGCCCTGGAATACATCGGATTCGTGGCGCTGCTGCTGCTCGTCGGGCTCGCCGCGATCCAGCTCGGCGTCGCCGCGTACGCCGCGAACCAGGCGGGCACCGGGGCGCGGGCCGCGGCCCGGGCGGCCAGCCTGGACGCGCCGAGGAACGGCGAGCCGAGCCCGGACCCGGTGGCCGCCGGCACGGCCGCGGTCAGCGGCTGGCTCACGCCCCGGGTCACGGCGGCCGGGGGCGGCGGGGACGGGGCGGCGTACACGGTGACCATCAAGATCCCCAGCGTCATCCCGGGCCTCGGCGACGGCTTCTTCGGCTCCGCCACCCGCACCTCCACCATGCCGAAGCTTCAGCACCGAAGCTGACCCGAGACGACTGGAGAGACACATGAGTCTGCGGGCACGGATCGCCGCACCCGAGGAGAGCGGCGCGGGGCGGGAGGACGGCCATCTGGTCGCTTCCTACCGGGCCAAGCTCCTGGAGGAGATCGACCTCGCGGAGATGTCGTCGCTGGCCGCCGCCGAACGCCGGGCCCGCCTGGAACGGGTGCTCGGGCACATCATCAGCCGCGAGGGGCCGGTCCTCTCCACCGCCGAACGGGCCCAGCTCATCCGCCGGGTGGTCGACGAGGCGCTCGGCCTCGGCATCCTCGAACCGCTCCTCGAAGACGCCTCCATCACCGAGATCATGGTCAACGGGCCCGACCAGATCTTCGTGGAGCGCGGCGGCCGGGTGGAGCAACTGCCGCTCCGGTTCGCCTCGCACGAGCAGCTGATGCAGACGATCGAGCGGATCGTGTCGACCGTGAACCGCCGGGTGGACGAGTCGAACCCGATGGTGGACGCCCGGCTGCCGTCCGGCGAGCGCGTCAACGTGATCATCCCGCCGCTGTCGCTGACCGGCGCGACGCTCACCATCCGCCGCTTCCCGAGGTCGTTCACGCTCCAGGAGATGATCACCTTCGGCTCGCTCGACGAGCCCATGCTGCTGCTGCTCGCCGGGCTCGTCCAGGCCCGCTTCAACATCATCGTGTCCGGCGCCACCGGCACCGGGAAGACCACCCTGCTCAACGCCCTGTCCGGCCTCATCCCGCCGCACGAGCGCATCATCACCATCGAGGACTCCGCGGAACTCCAGCTCCAGCAGGCCCACGTCATCCGTCTGGAGGCGCGGCCCCCCAACGTCGAGGGCAAGGGGCACATCTCCATCCGCGACCTCGTCCGCAACTCGCTGCGCATGCGCCCCGACCGGATCGTCGTCGGCGAGGTCCGCGGCGGGGAGTCCCTCGACATGCTCCAGGCGATGTCCACCGGTCACGACGGCTCGCTCGCCACCGTCCACGCCAACAGCGCCGAGGACGCGCTGATGCGCCTCCAGACGCTCGCCTCGATGTCCGAGGTGGAGGTGCCCTTCGAGGCGCTGCACGACCAGATCAACTCGGCCGTCGACGTCCTGGTCCAGCTCACCCGGCACGCCGACGGCGCCCGCAAGATCACCGAGATCGCCCTGCTGGAGTCGCACGGCCGCGACCCGTACCGCATCACCACCGTCTGCCGCTTCGACGCCCGGCCGATGTCCGCCGACGGCCGCATCCACGGCCACTTCCAGTACTTCCCGCTGCCGCGCAGGGTCGCCGACCGCCTCTACCTCGCCAATCAGCCCGTGCCCCAGGCCTACGGCGTCTCCACGGACACCGAACAGCTCGCCGTCCGCCACGCCAACTGAGCCCGCCCACCCACCGGTTCGGCCCCATTCCGTCCACCGCCCGCCCCGCTCATCGAGCCCGCCAACTGACAGGGAACGCGCAGATGAACCTCTCCTTCCTCACGCTCGGCGTCACCCTGCTCGCCGGGGTGCTGGCCGTCCTGGGGCTGCGCTCCTACGGGGCGGGCCGCGCCCAGCGCGCAGCGCTCATCGACCGGCTCAGCAACCCCGGCGCCTCCGTCCCGACGGGCCGTCAGCGCCCGTTCCGCGGCGTGGACCGCCGACTGCGCGGCACGTCACTGGGCCGGCGCATCGAACACAAACTGGCCGCCACCGGCCTCGACCTCACCCCCGGCGAGTTCTTCGTGTACATGGTGGCCGGGGTGGCCGCCCTGTGGCTGATCGCCGCGTCCGTCCTCGCGTCGTTCTTCGGACCGCTCGCGGGCCTCGCCGGACTGTGGAGCGCCAACTCCTTCCTCGACTGGCAGCGCCAGAAACGCATCGAACGCTTCATCAACCAACTGCCCGAACTGTCCCGCATCCTCGCCAACGCCACCCAGGCCGGCCTCGCGCTGCGCACCGCCATCGCCATGGCGGCCGAGGAGATGGAGGCGCCGGCGAGCGAGGAACTGAGCCGGGTCACCGACCGGCTCGCCGTGGGGGAGTCCCTCGACGACGCCCTGGGCGAGATCGCCGAGCGGCTGCCCTCGCGCGAACTGGGCGTCCTGGTCACGACGTTGGTGCTCGCCAACCGGGCGGGCGGCACCGTCGTCAGCTCGCTGCGCAACCTCACCACCACCCTGGAGGAACGCAAGGAGACCCGGCGCGAGGTGCGCACCACCCTGGCCCAGGTGACGGTCACCGCGTACGCCGTGCCCGGCTTCGGCGTGGCCGCGCTGCTCATGCTCAACGCGGTGATGCCCGGCGCGCTCGACCGCATGACGGGCGCCTTCCTCGGCCAGGCGGCCGTGCTGATCTCGATCGCCCTGTACGCCCTGGGCTTCATCGTGGTCCGCCGGCTCTCCCGCATCGACGTATGACCCGGCGGCACCGGCGCGCACGTCGACGTACGGGCCCGAGCGGCCGATCGAAGAGAGGGGAGTGAGCGACTTATGGGACTGGGACTGGGACTGCTCTACGCGGCCCTGATGGGCCTGAGCGTGTACGGGATGTTCCACGGCATCCGCATGTACCGGGCCGAGGTGAAGCTCCCGAGCGACCTCTCGGTGGCCCTGGAGATCGGCGCGACGCGCACCACGGCCGTCGGCTCCGCCGTGGACCGGCTCGGCATGCGCTGGGCGCCCGCGGTGCTGCGGATGATGGGCCCCGCGCGGGTCGGCAGGAAGCGCCGCCAGATCGACCTCGCGGGCAACCCGGGCGGGCTCACCGTCGACCGCTACGCGGCCCGGCGCGCGGTGTACGGGCTGCTCGGCGCGGCGGCCGCACTGATCATGCTGCTGGAAGGGCACTGGATCATCGCCCTGGCGATGGTGGGCTTCGCCCTGTTCTGGGTCGAGGTCGGCATCTGGTCGGCCGTCCGGGTGCGCCGCGACCACATCGAACGCACCCTGCCCGACTTCCTCGACGTACTCGCCGTCGTGGTCAGCGCGGGACTCGGCTTCCGCCAGGCCCTGGAACGCGTCGCCGACAAGTACCAGGGGCCCTGGGCGGACGAACTGCGCATCACGCTGCGCCAGATGGACCTGGGCGTCAGCCGTCGGCAGGCCTTCGAGGAGCTGCGCAAGCGCAACGACTCCGAGCAGGTCGCGATGTTCGTCACCGCGCTCCAGCAGGGCGAGGAACTCGGCGCGCCCATCGTGGAGACGCTGATAGCGATCGCCGCCGACATGCGCCGCACCGACGCGCAGAACGCCCGCCGCAAGGCGGCCCGCGCGGTCCCCAAGGCCACCTTCGCCGTGACGACCTTCCTGCTGCCGGGCACGCTGATCCTGCTCACCGTGGGCTTCGTGTACGGCGCCGACCTCGACTTCGGCGGCTTCCTCGGAGGCCCGAAGTGAGCCTTCAACTGACCATAGGGGTGCGGGGTTGATGCCCATGCCGATGCGCCGCCGAGCGAGGGAAGCGGCGGCGCCCCCCACCCTCGCCCTCCAGATCAACGCGCTCCAGGCGATGTGCCGCCAGGTGTTCGGCTTCCGTCTGGCGATGATCGCGATAGGCGCCCCCTTCTCGCTCGCGGGCGCCGCCCCGGGGGCGCCGGGCCTGCTGGTGGGGGCCGCGGTCCTGGTCACCTTCATGGGCTCCTACGTCCTGTTCCGCGACTGGGAGCGCTTCGGCCCGCTGCTCCTGCGCCACCCCTGGCTGCTCGCCGTCGACGCCGTGTTCGGCGCGCTGCTCCTGATCACGGCGACCCCGGAGTCCCCCCTCGGCTATGTCACCATCTGCACCCCGCTCCTGGCCGGTCTGGTCTACGGCTGGCGCGGCGCGGGCCTCTTCGCGGGCCTCCAGGTCGCGATCCTCACCCTGGTGTACGCGACCGGCTCCCACCCCGGACCGGCCGACGCCTCCGCCCTGTTGCTGCCCGGCTTCTGTGTGATCGCGGGGGCGGTCGGGGTGACGATCCGCAACCTCCTGTTCCGGTTCGGCGCCGCGAGCCAGGCCCTCACCGAGACCCGGGCCCGGCTCGCCGTGCACGACGCGGTGGAGGAGGAGCGGGCGCGGCTCGCCCGTGACCTGCACGACTCGGTGGCCAAGACCCTGTACGGCCTGGCCCTTGCCGCCGACGGCCTGGCCGCGTCCGCCGACCGCATGGACCCGCTCACCCTCCGCGCCCAGGCCGACCTGGTGGCGCGGGCCGCGCGACGAGCGGCCGCGGAATCCCGCGAACTCCTCGGGGACCTGCGACGGGCCCGGGGCGAGGTGGACGTCCTGGCCGAACTGTCGGCCGCGGTACGCGACTTCACCCGCCGAACCGGCGTCCGGGCGCGGTGGACGCCGCTCGGTGACGGTCCGGCCCCGATGCTCCCGGCCGGGGTGGCACGCCAGCTCCTGACGATCGCGAGCGAGGCGCTGGACAACGCCCACCGGCACGCTGGCCCGGCCCGGGTCGAGGTGACGGCCGGCGTCGAGGGCGCCCTGCTCCGCCTCACCGTCCGGGACGACGGCCGCGGCCTGCCGCCGGGCACCACCCTGGACGACCTCCGGCGTACGGGCCACTTCGGCCTGGTGGGCATGGTGGAACGGGCCGCCTCGATGGGCGCGCGCATCAGGGTGGGCCGGGGCGACGCGGCCTCGGGGACGGAGGTCCGCGTCGAACTCCCGTTACCCAACGATCAGTTGAAAGACCCCCACGTTCCGCGACGCCCGTGACGCGTCCGTGCGACCCTCGTGAAACGGCTGGAAGGGAGGCGTCATGCAGGACGACTTCGCGTACGGGCCGGACCGGCAGTGGAGCGGTTCGGTCCGCGACCGGGACGGGGGCCGGGACGGCGGCCGGGAGGGTGGCCCGGAGGCGGGCTGGATCGGGGACGGCGGCCGGGATCCGGACGCCGGGGCGTGCGGTGGCCCGGTGCGCCCGCACCGTCCGCTGCGGATCGTCGTCGCGGACGACAACCCGGTCGTCCGGGCCGGCCTCGTCGCGCTGCTGCACGGCCGGCACGACATCGAGGTGGCCGCACAGGCGGCCGACGGCCGCGCGGCGTACGAGGCCGCGGTGCGCCACCGCCCGGACGTGATCCTGCTGGACGTGCGGATGCCGGACGTCGACGGCCTCACCGCACTGCCGCACCTGGCGCGCCTTGCATCCGTAATGATGCTGACGTACAGCCGCGAGAGCGAGATCGTACGGGAGGCGTTGCGGCTCGGTGCGGGCGGCTATCTGGTCCACGGCGAGTTCACGGCGGACGAACTGGCCGCGGCCGTAAGGGGAATGAGAGAGGGCCGGGCCGCCTTCACCACCACGGCGACGAACGCCCTGCTGGCCCACGTACGCGGCCAACCGGACCCGGAGCCGGCCATTTCCGCGGAATCCCTTTCGCAACTGCAACCGGTTGTGGCACAGTCTTCAACTGGGCAACGGGGGCTGTCCATGCGCAACAGGGAAGAGTTCAGGCTGAGTTCGCGGGAGGTCGAGGTGATGGAGTTGATCGCGGCGGGCATGAACAACCAGCACATCGCGGCCACGTGCTTCATCAGCGAGAAGACCGTCAAGAACCACATCAACCGCATCTTCGCCAAGCTGGGCACCACCACCCGGAGCGAAGCGATCGCCCGCTGGCTGGGGGTGACCCGCCATGCGTAACTCCCCCCTTTGGGCCCGCCTTTGGGCCCCTGGACCCTCCCCGGCCACCGCGCCCCCGGCCTATGTTCCCGGTGACGTACGCGATGCCGCAACCGGAGGAGACCCGCGAGATGCCGCAGGACACGCTGCTGAGGACCGCCGTCGCCGCACAACTGCGAGCCAACGCCTGGCGGGACACGACCGTCGCCCGGGCCCGCGCCCGGTACGCGCCGCGGGGGCGGGCCGGGGGGAGCGACCGGGGGCAGACGTCGTTCGAGTACCTGGGGATCATTCTGGTGGTGGTGGCGATCATCGGCGGGATCATGGCGACGGGGATCGGCACGTCCATCACGAACAAGATCAAAGAACAGATCGACAAGATCAAGGCCGGTGGCTGATCGCGAACCTGCGCCAGGACCGAGGGCAGGCCTTCCCCATCTATGTCGTGATGGTGGCGGGCCTGCTCTTTCTCGCTTTCGCCTTCTTCGCGGTCGGCCAGGCGTCCGCGACGCGCAACGGCGCCCAGGGGGCGGCCGACGCGGCGGCCCTCGCGGCGGCGCAGCGCGCCCGTGAGGAGCTGGGCCCGAAGGTGCTGGCGGCGCTCACCGCACCCGGCGGTGTCGACGACATCTTCAAGGACGGCGCCTTCGTCGCCGAGGCCCACGCCGAGGCGGTCGACTTCGCGGCGGCGAACCACGCCGACCTTTCGGCGTTCGAGCCCCACCCCGGGCGGGTGGGCCAGTACAAGTTCACCGTGGGCGTCAAAACCCAATACACCGTGGGCAAGTCGGTGATCCCGGGGACCGAGGAGGAGCACGGCACCGCCGATGCGACGGCGCTCATCGAGCTGCGGTGCGCCCTTCCGCCGAGCACGGGGGGCGGCGGCAGTCCGACGCCGACGCCCACGCCGTCCGCGACGGCCGCACCGACTCCGGCCCCGACGGCCACGACGCCTCCTCCCGTCACGATCACGTGCGACGGCAAGGACATGCCCGTGGAGCCCATGCCGGATCTGGAGAAGATCTTCAGCGTGAAACTGGTCGACTGACATCAAGTGACGAACAGAGGAAAGGCACCGATGAGCGTTCCGCGCACGTTGAGGGCCCGTAGGGGCGCGGTGGCGGCAGCTGTGACAGTCGCCCTGGCGTTGGCTGTCGGCGGATGCGGCGGCGACAGCAAGGATGACAAGTCGAACACGGCCGGCGGTGACTCGCAGTCGAAAACGACCTCGTCGGGCGGCGGGCAGCCGGGTTCCTCGACACCGAAGCCGGGCCCGACGACGAAACTCGCCGAAGCCACGGGCCAGGGGGGAATCGTCCTCACCATCAACAGCGTGGGCCGTGACGCGGGCGGGTTCGTCACGGTGGCCGGCCAGTTGAAGAACCCCGGCACCGAGAACTTCGTGGACACCTCCGGCTGGGTCGGCACCGAGAAGGACGTCCTGGCCAGCGGGGACTCGGTGGCCGGGGCGACCCTCGTCGACAAGGTCGGGAAGAAGCGCTATTACGTGCTGCGCGACACGGGCGGGAAGTGCCTGTGCACGATGGGCATCGTGGGGGTGAAGGCGGGCCAGACCGTCCCCTTCTTCGCCCAGTTCCCCGCCCCTCCCGCCACCAGCAAGGAGGTCGACTTCCAGCTCCCGACCTTCCCCACCATGACCGTCCCCGTCTCCGGGTGATCACGCCATGAACAGAACCCGGCACGCAGCCGTGACGATCGTCGCCGCCCTCGTCCTGACGGCCGGCGCCACCACCTCGTACGCCGACGGGACGCCGAGCAGCCCCCCACTGCCCGGCACCGAGGCGACGACGGATCCGTCGGTGAAGGTCGACGGGACCTCGCCGAACCTGAAGCTCGCCGAGGGCGGCACGCTGGCCGCGCCCAAGGTGCTCGACATCAAGGCGATCGTGGAGGACCAGGGCGGCGAGGAGCGGCGCTCGGACACCAACACCAACGTGACGTTCGCGCTCCAGGCGGAGGTCCTGTTCGCCATGGACAGCGCGGCCCTGTCGTCCGACGCAAACGACCGCATCCAGGGCATCGCCGCCGAGATCAAGAAGCAGAGGGAGACCAGCGTCCGCGTCTTCGGCTTCACCGACAACCTGGGCACCCACGAGCACGGCGTGATCCTGTCCAAGGAGCGCGCCGACGCCGTCCAGAAGGCGCTCTCGCTGTCCCTGGGACCCGAGGTGACCTTCGAGATCCGCGGATATGCCGAGGACTATCCGATCTCGGACAACGCGACGGAGGACGGCCGCAAGAAGAACCGCCGAGTGGAAGTCAGCTTCACCCGCGGCAGCGGCGGCTAACCGGAGGCACGGGCGCGGTTCTGTAGGGCCCGGGACATGAGCGTCAGCGGGCCCACTCTCGTCACTCTCGGAGTGGGGTCTTCCGTCCCCTCTGGTTCTGTGTCGGGTGCGCGGTGTGGGGGCCGGGAACGCGGGAAACAGCGGATGACGACGCTCCGTGCCGTCCCGGTGCCGGGCTCGCGGATCAGGCGCCGGGTTCGTCCTGGCCGGGGGAGATCGCTTGCCGGTGCGAGAGGGTGATGCGGCGCCGGGCCGGGTCGATGTCCAGGATCTTCACGGGGAGTGCGTCGCCGACCTGGACGCCCAGCCGCGGATGGTCTGGGTGTCCGTCGCCCAGTTCGGTGTTGTGCACCAGCCCCTCGAAGCCGTTCTCCTTCTCCTCGATGCGTACGAAGACGCCGAACGGCACGAGCTTGGTGACGCGGCCGAGGACGGTCTGGCCGATCAGCCCAGTCAGCAGTGGCATCGGGTCTTCGTGCAGGGTTTTGAGCGACAGTGACACGCGTTCGCGGATCGGGTCGACGTCGAGGATTTCGGCGCTGATCTCCTGGCCGACGGCAACGACCTCGGAGGGATGGTTGAAGGGGCGCCATGACAGCTCGGGGATGTTGATCATCGCTTCGACGCCGCCGATGTGCACGAACGTGACCCAGAAATCGGCGATCCGGGTCACCCGGCCGGTGATGATCCCACCTCGCTGAAGGGTCTTGAGGAGGGCCCACTTCCGGGTGCTCGGGGTGGAGTCGATCTCCCAGCGGGCGCGTACCACTCCATCGCTGTCGGGCATGACCGCGGCGAGCAGCGGGACGCGGTCGTCGGCGTACATGGGCAGGATCATCGCGGCGGAAGCGTCGCAGAGACGGGCGGACAGCTCCGGGAACTCGTCCTCGTCGGCGCCGACGCTGTGCATCCGCCCCTCCCTGTCCTGCCAGACACACTCGACGTGGCCCTCGGCCGGGAGAGTGGCGAGGACCGCGTCGATGTCGCAGGACAGGTCCGGCCAGACACCCAGCCGGGCTCGGGGAGCGAGCCCGGCGCGGACCGTGTCGATGGTGTCGGGGGTTAGGCGGTGCCATCGCGCGGAGTTGTGGGCGTACTGCTCTTCCAGGACTCTGGAGTTGCCCCACTGCATCGACCAGCGCAGATGGTCCCAGAACTCGTCGTCGGCCGGCCGCTGGGGGCCCTCGTCCTCGGGTTCGAAGTCGTACGGAGAGGCCTCGATCCGCTCCGGGAACAACCCGAGCGCGCGGGCTTTGACCACGGCGGTTTCACAGGGCCGACTGCTGCCTATGTACATGTACTGGTCCCAGCCCACGTGCACGGCGAAGGTGTCCTCCACTTCCAGCCGACACCAGGCGCCACCGTCGCGCAGCATGACCCGTACGAGATCCAGCGCGGTGTCGACCGAGACCTCGGCACCGTCGTGGAAACCGTCCGGCCCGGTTGGGAAGACACCGTCCAGCCCGAAGCCGTCCATCGGTGGCTCCAGCCCGAAGTTCAGGCAGGGCGCCGGGAGTTGGGGCTCGCGCACCGCCAGGCGCTCGATGCCGGTGTCCGCGGCGAACGCCGCGATGGCTCGAAGGTAGGCACCCTCGACCTGGCCGTGGTCGCTGACCGTGTCCTCGGCGCCGGTGTAGTGGCCGTGTTCATCACGGTCGGCGGGGTCGTACTTGGTGACGCGATAGACGTAGGGCAGCACGCCCCCATCGTCCAGCATGGTTCGGACGCGCCCCCGCTCAGTGCCACTACCCATCGAGGGCCAAGCACTCATGCCCACGCATTCCGAGCCGCCGCCATGCGCTGCTACTGGGACGAGGAAGACACCTGGTTCTACTTCGAGGTCGATGCCACGGGCTGGGTGATCCGGCAGATCGAGCTCGAAGGGCCCGGGCTGACCCCCGTCGCAGCGGCCTCCCTCTGCCGGCGGGCGGCCTTCCAGACCTCTTCGAATTCCTCAAGGGTGAGGGGCAGCGGGTCGTGGCCTTCCCACTCGGAGACGGGCATCGCCGCCCGTCCGTGCACCGCCGTCCGTCCGTCATGAGCCCCCGTTAGTCCCGCTCGTCGCTGGGTAGCCGAGGGAGCGTGGCCGGGGTGGGTCGCTGTCGGTCGGTAACGGGTGGGTCGGGACCCAGTCAATCCACAGGAGTGGTTGTTACGGTGCTGGGTATGAAGCCAAGGCTGGTACGGAGTCGTACGGCGACGGCTGGGGTGTGTCTCGTCGCCCTCGCCGCGGCGGCGGCGTGCGGGCCGAGCGGTACGGAGGGTGCGGGGGCGCAGGGGTCGGTGCGGGACACCGCGGCCGCGCCCGGCGCCAGTGGTACCGCGCCGGTGAAGGCGGCCGCCGGGGCGCTCACCGGGGACCAGCTCGCGGCGGCCGCGCTGGTGACCGGCGACGTGAAGGACTTCGCGGCCGAACCGCTGGAAGGCGGCACCCCCACCGGCAGCTCCCGGACCAACAAGGCCGCGTGCATGCCCTTCGTGTCCGTCATCAACGGCACCCCCGACCCGGCCCCCTCGGCGACCGTCTTCAGACGCCTGGTGAACGCGACCGAGGAGGGGCAGGCCGACCAGATGGTCGTCACCGAGGTGCTCGGCGCCCATCCCTCCGGCGCGACCGAGGTGCTGCCCCGGCTCCGCAGCGCCATCGAGGCGTGCGCCGACGGGTTCTCCACCAAGGGCGGCGACCTGGAGCCGTCGTCGTTCACCGAGGTCAAGGAGGTGCCCGCGCCGAAAGCGGGCGACGAGGCCCTCGCGTACGAGCTGATGGGCCAGGCCCAGGGCGACCCCGTGCCGATGGTCTTCCAGGTGGTGCGGACCGGGACGACGGTGGTGACGTTCTACGCCGTCGACGTCGCCGGCGACGACACGCCCCACATTCCCGACGAGCTCTCCGTTGCACAGGCGGCCAAGCTCAAGTCCTGAGATCCTGTCCCGCCGCGATGACGACCTGGCAGCCCGGCCGCAGGCCCCACGCGGCCATCGCGCCCGCCTCCGCCTCCAGGACGTGCCGCGCGCGCGGCCGGATCGCGCCGAGGCGGCCCGGGCGCATCGTGCGGACCGCGATCACCCTTAGCCGGCGGTCCAGATGGGCCACGTCGATCGCGAAGCGCATCCGGAAGGTGTGCACGCTGCTCGCCGGGGTCAGCAGGAGCGCCCCCTCGATTCCGTCACGGCCCAGCAGGCCCCGCGTACGGGCCCGGTAGGACGCGGCGATCTCCAGCGGTACCGGTGCGTGGGCGCCGTCGAGCACGCTCAACTCGCCCGTTCCGTCCCTCCATCGGCCCATGGATAAACGGTAGTGGCTCACGGGGCCGCCGCGTAGGGTCCGCAACATGGGCCGAAACATCAGGAACCACAACAACCGCCCCTTCGAAGAACTGATCGACGAGGCCGCGTCCGTCTCCGTCGACGGCTGGGACTTCTCCTGGCTCGACGGCCGGGCCACCGAAGAGCGGCCGTCCTGGGGATACGCCCGTTCGATGGCCGGGCGGATGGCGAAGGCCACCGCCGCCCTCGACATCCAGACCGGCGGCGGCGAAGTTCTGGCCGCCGTGCCCCAGCTGCCGCCGCTCGCCGTCGCGACGGAGGGCTGGCCCCCGAACGTCGCCCGGGCCACGGGCCTGCTGCACCCGCGCGGAGTGGCCGTCGTCGCCGACGAGGACAAGCCTCCGCTGCCGTTCGCCGACGGCGCCTTCGACCTGGTCGTCAGCCGGCACCCGGTCACCACCTGGTGGTCGGAGATCGCCCGCGTCCTGTCGCCCGGCGGCACCTACTTCTCCCAACAGGTGGGCCCGGCCAGCGTGTTCGAGCTCGTCGAGTACTTCCTGGGGCCGCAGCCCCCGGAGGTGCGCGGCGGCCGCGACCCCGGCAAGGCGCGCAAGGAGGCGGAGAGCGCGGGGCTCGAAGTGGTCGATCTGCGGCTTGAGAAGCTGCGTACGGAGTTCCTGGACATCGGCGCCGTCGTCTACTTCCTGCGCAAGGTGATCTGGATGGTGCCCGGCTTCACGGTCGAGGAGTACCGCGACCGGTTGAAGGCGCTCGACGAGCAGATCCGCACCGAGGGCCCCTTCGTCGCGCACACGACACGCTTCCTGATCGAGGCCCGGAAGCCGCTGCGTCCCGGCCGCACCAGCTAAGCCCGCACCGGCCGCCCGGGCCCCACCGCCCGGCCGCACCACCTGGGCCCGCACCGGGCCCGGGCCCCCACCGCACCGCCCGGGACCCCACCGCACCGCCTGGGCCGGACAGCGGCCACCGGGGCCTAACATCGGGACACATGCGGACAATTGCAGACCAAAGGGCAGGGCGGCGCCCGCAGTCGCCGAGCCTGCCCGTGCCCGCCCTCGCCCGTCTCCCGCGCGTACGCATCGGCCGGCCCGCCCTCCTGTGGTGGGGGTGGGCCGCCGCGCTCTTCCTCCTGTACGCGACCGTCTCGACCCGCCGCCAGGCGCTGGTCCGCACCACCGGCTACGACCTCGGCATCTTCGAGCAGGCCGTCCGCGCCTACGCCCACCTGCGGGCGCCCGTCGCACCGCTGCGCGGCGACGGCTTCAACCTCCTCGGCGACCACTTCCACCCGGTGCTCGCCGCCCTCGCCCCGCTCTACCGCCTCTTCCCCTCCCCGGGCACCCTGCTCGTCGCGCAGGCCGCACTGCTCGCGCTCGCCGTGGTGCCGCTCGCCCGGCAGGCCGCCCGGGTCCTCGGCCGCCGCCCCGCCCACGTCATCGCCTGCGGATACGGGCTGAGCTGGGGCATCGCCTCCGCGGTCGGCTTCGACTTCCACGAGGTGTGCTTCGCCGTCCCGCTGGTGTCCTACGCCCTCGAAGCGCTCGCCCGAGGACGCTGGCGGCGCGCGGTCGCCCTCGCCGTGCCGCTGCTCCTGGTCAAGGAGGACCTCGGTCTCACGCTGGCCGCGATCGGGGCGTACACCGCCTGGCGGGGGCCGCGCCGGCTGGGCGTCGCGACCGCCCTGCTCGGCCTGGTGGGCAGCGCGCTCGAATTCAAGGTCCTCATGCCGTACTTCAACCCGGCGGGCACCTACGCGCACGCCGCGAACCTCGCGCCCGCCCACCACTCGTGGCTCACCACCCTCGCCCTGGCGCCGCTGGACGCGGTACGCCCCGAGGTGAAGGCGACCACCCTCGTCCTCGTCTTCGCGCCGGCCGCGCTCATCGCCCTGCGCTCCCCGCTCGCCCTGATCGCGCTGCCCACCCTCGGCTGGCGGATGCTGTCCACCAACGCCTTCCACTGGGGGACCGCGTTCCACTACACGGCGGTCCTGATGCCCGTGGTGTTCGCCGCCCTCACCGACGCGCTGCGGCCGTACGCCGCCGCCGGCGACCCGCTCGCCCGGCGCCACGTACGGGCCTCACTGGCGACGGTCGCGGCGGTCACCCTGGTCCTCCTGCCGTCCTTCCCGCTCGCCCAGATCGCCCACCGCTCCACCTGGCGCACCACCCCGCACATCGCGGCCGTCCACGCCCTGCTGCGCCGCATCCCCGACGGCGCGAGCGTGGCGGCCTCCAACCGCCTTGTCCCCCAGCTGACTTCACGCACCACGGTCGCCCTGTTCCCGACCTTCCCGGTGCACTGGAAGCTGTACGCGACG
Source organism: Streptomyces hundungensis (assembly GCF_003627815.1). Lineage (NCBI taxonomy): Bacteria > Bacillati > Actinomycetota > Actinomycetes > Kitasatosporales > Streptomycetaceae > Streptomyces > Streptomyces hundungensis. The sequence continues at coordinate 3,292,355 of NZ_CP032698.1, read as the reverse complement.
GACGGCCCGATCCCGCGCCCCACCGCCCAGTGGATCGTCTACGACCGCGTCCCGCCGGAGTCCTGGCCCTACCCGCCGGGCCCCTGGCCCTATCCGGCCCCCCGGCAGGAGCGGGAGTACGCCCTCGCGCTCGCGCGGTACGGCTATGTGCGGGTGGCCGAGGCGGACGGCGTCTCGCTGCTGCACCGCCGGGGCTGAGGCGCCGGCGTCCTCGGGCGCGTATCGGGGCGGGGTCGCCCGGACGGGCGCTCGCGTGTACGCGCTGGTGTCACACGGTCACACCGCGCCGCCGCCCTTGCGCCAGAGGGGTGAAGCACGGCCGGAGCGGATTTTCGCGTCCCGGCCCCGGCCGCCGACCGTGTGTCGACCCTGCCGCACCCCATCTGACCTGCGCAGTCAAGCACGCGCCCCGAGTCGGCATCACCCCTGCGAGGGACCGCGAACCCGTACTCGCCCGGTTCCGGAGCGTAGTTCTGGAGCGCCGTGGCGCCCAGCATCACTTACGAAGGGTTATGGTGGAAACCCCCCCTCGGGCCGGTCCGTATCCCCCCACGGACCGGCCCGTTTTTTCTTTCCCGGAGCCCGGCCGGGTCCCGCGTCACGCGGGACCGCCGACCCGGACCCCTTTCCCCATCAGCCGCGCCCGGCCCAGATGTTGGTGCCCTCGGTGTCCACGGCGAAGGCGTCGATCTCCTTCAACTCCCCATCCGTGAGCGGCGGTCCGGCCAGCGCCGCCACGTTCTGCTCAAGCTGTCGCACGCTGGACGCCCCGATGAGCGCCGACGTCATGCGCGGGTCACGCAGCACCCAGGCCAGCGCCAACTGCGCGAGCGACTGACCGCGCCGCGAGGCGATGTCGTTCAGGCCCCGCAGCCGGCGCACCACCTCGTCCGACAGCAGACCCGGGTCGAGGGACTTGCCCTGGGTCGCGCGCGAGCCCTCCGGGATGCCCTGGAGGTACTTGTCGGTGAGCAGGCCCTGGGCGAGCGGCGCGAAGGAGATGCAGCCCATGCCGGCCGCCTCCAGGGTGTCCAGCAGCCCTCCCCCAGACTCCGTCCGGGGGGACCCCCACCTCGCTTCGCTCCTCTCGGTCCAGCGGTTGATCATCGAGTACGAGGGCTGGTGGATCAGGGCCGGGACGCCCATCTCCTTGAGGATCCGGGCGGCCTCGGCGGTCTGCTCGCTGGTGTAGGAGGAGACGCCCACGTACAGCGCCTTGCCCTGCTGGACGGCGGACGCGAGCGCACCCATCGTCTCCTCCAGGGGGGTCTCCGGGTCGAAGCGGTGCGAGTAGAAGATGTCGACGTAGTCGAGGCCCATCCGGCTCAGCGAGGCATCGAGCGAGGACAGCAGGTACTTGCGCGAGCCCCACTCGCCGTACGGGCCGGGGTGCATCAGATAGCCGGCCTTGGTGGAGATGACGAGCTCGTCACGGTACGCGGCGAAGTCCTGGCCGAAAATCTTCCCAAAGTTCAGCTCGGCGGAGCCGGCCGGCGGGCCGTAGTTGTTGGCCAGGTCGAAGTGGGTGACCCCCAGGTCGAAGGCGCGGCGCAGGATCGCACGCTGGGTGTCGAGGGCGCGGTCGTCGCCGAAGTTGTGCCACAGGCCGAGGGAGACGGCGGGGAGTTTGAGGCCGCTGCGGCCGGTACGGCGGTACTCCATGGAGTCGTAGCGGTCCGGGGCGGCGAGGAAGCGGAGGGATTCAGTCACGTTTCTCTGCTTATCACGGACTTGTGACAGACCGAGTTGGGCCGCCAAGACCCGTCCGCAGTACTGTGCTTTCCCTGGGGCGGCCGGTGTGCGGGGCGGCGGCGGGCCCCCGGGAAGGCAACGAGAGGGTGAAATCGGTGAGTTTGCGCGACCTGGTGTACAGGCTCTATGCGCGCCGGGTGGAAGGCCGCCTCGACCATGACCAGGTGCCCAAGCACATCGGCGTCATCCTGGACGGCAACCGGCGCTGGGCCAAGGCATCGGCCCGCAGCCCCGAGCAGGGTCACCAGGCCGGCGCCAGCAAGATCCAGGAGCTGCTCGGCTGGTGCGCCGAGACGGACGTCGAGGTCGTCACCCTCTGGCTGCTCTCCACCGACAACCTGGACCGCCCCGAAGACCAGTTGATCCCGCTGCTCGGCATCATCGAGGACGCGGTGCGGGACTTGGCGGCGGACGGGCGCTGGCGGGTCCACCACGTCGGCAACGCGGATCTGCTGCCGGGGCACACCCAGTCCGTGCTCAAGGAGGCCGAGCAGGCCACGCACGACATCGACGGGATACTCGTCAACGTCGCCGTCGGCTACGGCGGGCGCCAGGAGATCGCGGACGCGGTCCGCTCCCTGCTGCTGGAGCACGCGGCGAAGGGCACGTCCTTCGAGGAGCTCGCGGAGATCGTCGACGTCGAGCACATCTCGGAGCACCTGTACACGCGGGGGCAGCCCGACCCCGACCTGGTGATCCGCACCAGTGGTGAGCAGCGGCTGTCCGGGTTCATGCTCTGGCAGTCCGCGCACTCCGAGTACTACTTCTGCGAAGTGTTCTGGCCGGCCTTCCGCAAGGTCGACTTCCTGCGGGCGTTGCGGGATTACGCGGCGCGGCATCGGAGGTACGGCACGTGAGCTCTGGGTCCTCTTTCTAACCCCCCTTTCTGCCCTAGCCGGACGGGCTCAACCCACCCCCCGTCCGGCCCGCCACCACTCGCCCGCCCCGGCCGTCCCTGCGAACCATGCCCGCGCGGTTCCCCGCGCCCCTGAAACCCCGCTCGTGTGCGGACCGTGCCCGCTTGCTCGCGCAGTTCCCCGCGCCCCCAAGACCCTCGGTCGTGTGCGGGCCGTGCTCGCTTCTCGCGCAGTTCCTCGCGCCCCTAGCTACTCGGTGCTGGGCAGCGCAGGCCACCTCAGCCCGTCCGGCGTTTGAGGACGAGCGCCGTTCAGGCGCGATCGGGGTCTGGGGCGGAGCCCCAGGGGCTTTTGGCCGCGGGTCGTGGGTTGCTGGGCGCGCAGTTCCCCGCGCCCCTGAAACCCCCGGTCACGTGCGGACCGTGCCCGCTTGCTCGCGCAGTTCCCCGCGCCCCTAGCTACTCGGTGCTGGGCAGCGCAGGCCACCTCAGCCTGTCCGGCGTTTGAGGACGAGCGCCGTTCAGGCGCGATCGGGGTCTGGGGCGGAGCCCCAGGGAGGTGCCGATGGTGCGGGTCGTGGGTGGCTGGGCGCGCAGTTCCTCGCGCCTCTGGCGGCGCTGGTGCCGGCCCGCATGGGGTGCGTAAGGGCGTCCGACGATTGGCGACGGGTGCCTCGAAGGCATGGGCGGGGTCTGGGGCGGAGGCCCCAGGGGGGAAGTCGGGGCATATGACGGGGCATGGCTTCGCTTGTTCGAGGGCATAACCCCCCCAGGTCGACGACCGGTCCACGGACGTCGTATCTCAGTGGGCGGCACCAACGCCACCCGCCCGGGAGGCCCTTTGCACCAGGACGACCGCGCACCGCGCGCGGGCGACGTGGAGGGCCGGAGCTCGGCCCGCGCAGCGCGGTCGAAGCCCGGTCCCCGTTTCCGCGACGCCGTCGCACCCCGATCTCATGCGCCTCTTACGAGGGGGTACGTCCTTCCGTGGTGACCAGCACAAAGCGCCGCATGCCCGACCGGCGCACCTACGTTCTCGACACCAGCGTCCTGCTGGCCGACCCCAACGCGATGACCCGGTTCGAGGAGCACGAAGTGGTGCTCCCCATCGTCGTGGTCACGGAGCTGGAGGCCAAGAGGCACCATCCGGAGCTCGGTTACTTCGCCCGGCAGGCGCTGCGCCTGCTCGACGACTTCCGGGTCCGCTACGGACGTCTCGACGCCCCCATCCCGATGGGGGAGCTCGGCGGCACCCTCCGTGTCGAGCTGAACCATTCCGATCCCGGCGTCCTGCCCGCCGGCTACAGGTTGGGGGACAACGACTCCCGGATCCTCGCCGTCGCCCGCAATCTCCAAGCGGAGGGATACGACGTCACCGTCGTGTCGAAGGACCTGCCGCTGCGGATCAAGGCGTCGTCGGTGGGTCTGCTCGCCGAGGAGTACCGCGCCGAGCTGGCCATCACCGACTCCGGCTGGACCGGCATGGCCGAACTGCCGCTCAGCGGCGAGCAGGTGGACCTGCTCTTCGAGGAGGAGACGCTCCACGTTCCGGAGGCCGCCGAGCTTCCCGTCCACACCGGGCTCGTGCTGCTCTCCGAGCGCGGCAAGGCGCTCGGGCGGGTCTCGCCGGACGGGAACGTGAAGCTGGTGCGGGGCGACCGCGAGGTGTTCGGCATCCACGGCCGCAGCGCCGAGCAGCGCATCGCGCTCGACCTGCTGCTCGACCCCGACATCGGGATCATCTCGATGGGCGGCCGGGCCGGCACGGGCAAGTCGGCGCTCGCCCTCTGCGCGGGCCTGGAAGCCGTCCTGGAGCGCAGGCAGCACAAGAAGGTGATGGTCTTCCGGCCGCTGTACGCGGTGGGCGGGCAGGAACTGGGCTATCTGCCGGGCTCCGAGGCCGAGAAGATGGGCCCCTGGGCCCAGGCCGTCTTCGACACGCTGTCGGCGGTGACGAGCCGTGAGGTCATCGAGGAGGTCACCTCGCGCGGCATGCTCGAAGTCCTGCCGCTGACGCACATCCGGGGCCGCTCGCTGCACGACGCGTATGTGATCGTGGACGAGGCGCAGTCACTGGAACGGAACGTCCTGCTGACCGTTCTGTCCCGGATCGGGGCCAATTCGAGGGTGGTGCTCACCCATGACGTGGCCCAGCGCGACAACTTGAGGGTCGGTCGGTACGACGGCGTCGTGGCCGTCGTCGAAAAGCTGAAGGGGCACCCGCTGTTCGCGCACGTCACCCTGACCCGCTCCGAGCGTTCGCAGATCGCCGCCCTGGTGACCGAAATGCTGGAGGACGTCTCGATCTGAGGCGGTAAGCACGAGTTGGCGCCGTCCGGCGAGCGCAGCAGCTTAGCCGGGCGGCTCCTTCATGTGGGCGTGATTGCCAGAAACCATTGGGGTGAACGAGGTGTGAGGTTTCACACGCAACGGGGAATTGCTTCGCGGCGTCCGCTTCCGGCAGAGTCTTGGATCCGTCAGGCCCCGCATACGGCACCCCTGTACCCGGGTACCCCCGTACCCACGCAACTCCATAGCTGAGCCGTATGCCGCCCGCGCTTCACGCGGCGCTTCCCGCAGGGGAGTTGCCCATCGGGTCAGTTCCTCCCGTGACCCAGTAGTTGGGAGGAGAGAGCCAGGGGCACGATTGCGTCCGCGAGGTCACCCGTGCGGATGCTGCTGGAAGGAAACCGTGTGAGCCGGATCTCGGTCCGGGGGTTCGCGGTGGCATCTGCCACTGCGGTCACCACCGTTGGCGCCGTTGTCGGCGTTGCCGCAGGAAGCCCCGCTGCCGCTTCGAACGACAACTTCGAGGCCACCGCAGCCGACACCACGCTTCTCGCGGACATCCCCGCAGGCCAGCAGGCCCAGGTGCAGACCGCGTCCCTTACGCAGCAGGCGGACGCCCAGGCCGCGCAGGCCAGCGCCGCGGCGAAGAAGTCAGCCGAGGAGGCCGCGCGCGTCCAGGCCGCGCAGGCCGCCAAGGACAAGAAGGACGCCGCCGACAAGGAGAAGGCCGACAAGGACGCCAAGGCCCGCGACCTGGAGACCCAGGCCGCCAGCCGTTCGGCGAGCCGTGCCGACTTCGCGGTCAAGAGCTCCTACACGATCGACGAGATCCAGTCGATCGCCCGGCAGATCGTCCCCGCGGGCCAGTTCCAGTGCTTCAGCCACATCGTGAACAACGAGTCGAGCTGGAACTACCAGGCCACCAACGCCGGTTCCGGTGCCTACGGCCTCGTGCAGGCGCTGCCGGCCTCCAAGATGAGCTCGGCAGGATCCGACTGGCAGACCAACCCGGCCACGCAGATCAAGTGGGGCCTCAACTACATGAACGAGCGCTACGGCAGCCCCTGCGGCGCCTGGTCGTACTGGCAGGCCCACAGCTGGTACTAGACCGGCCGGCAGGTCGGCGCGGCGGGAGGAAAACGCCCGGCGTCGCTCAACCTTTCGGAGCCCCGCACCGTCCTTCGGTGCGGGGCTTCGCCCGTGTACGGTCAGGTCCGGACGGTTCGGGGGTAGACGGTGGGGAGACTCAGCGGCGGGGACAAGGGAAACGGCGGGATCATGGCGAAAGTGCCCAATTTGCTCGAACGGCTCGGTGCCGGGCTGACCCGGATGGGAGAGCGTCTGGACGAGCGCCGGGCCGCGGCGGAAGCCGACGCCGAGCTCGATCCGGTGAGCGCCGTTCCCGTGCCCTCCGCCGCGGCGCACACCGCCGCCGCCAGGACCTCCCCCGCGGCCGACTCCTCGGACGAGACCGAGCCCGTCGACGACCACCTCCCCGAACACGTACCCCCGCCGCCCGCGTACGCGCCCGCGGTCTCCGCGCGGCCCGATCCGGTCGACGCCGTGCCCTGGAGCATGCGGGTGGCGGCCGCGGTGGGCTGGCGCCTGCTCGTGCTGGCCGGGTCCATCTACGTCCTGACCCAGATCATCAGCGCGGTCAGCCTGGTGGTCCTCGCGTTCGTGGCGGCGCTGCTGATCACCGCGCTGCTCCAGCCGACCGTCGCCCGGCTGAAGCGGATGGGGCTGCCGCGCGGTCTCGCCACCGCGGTCACCGCGATCTCCGGGTTCGTCATCATGGGGCTCGTCGGCTGGTTCGTGGTCTGGCAGGTCATGGACAACCTCGACGACCTCTCCAGCAAGGTGCGGGCCGGTATCGAGGAGCTCAAGCACTGGGCGCTGAACAGCCCCTTCCACGTCACCGAGGACCAGATCAACCAGATCGCCAAGAACCTCAGCGACACCATCGGGGCCAACACCAACGAGATCACCTCGGCGGGGCTCCAGGGCGTGACGGTCCTGGTGGAGGTGCTCACCGGGATACTGCTCGCGATGTTCTCGACGCTGTTCCTGCTGTACGACGGCCCGAAGATCTGGCAGTGGGTCCTCAACCTGGTGCCGGAGGCCGCCCGGCCGGGAGTGGCGGGCGCGGGGCCCAAGGCCTGGCGCACCCTCACCGCCTATGTGCGCGGCACGGTGCTCGTCGCCCTGATCGACGCGGTCTGCATCGGCATCGGCATCTACTTCCTGGGCGTGCCCATGGCGGTGCCACTCGCCGTGTTCATCTTCCTGTTCGCGTTCATCCCGCTGGTCGGCGCGGTCGTGTCGGGCGCGCTCGCCGTGGTCGTCGCGCTGGTCACCGACGGCGTCTTCAACGCGCTGATGGTGCTGCTCGTGGTGCTCGCCGTCCAGCAGATCGAGGGCCATGTCCTCCAGCCCTTCATCCTGGGCCGCGCGGTGCGGGTGCACCCGCTCGCGGTGGTCCTCTCGGTGGCCGCGGGCGGTCTGGTGGGCGGCATCGGCGGTGCGGTGGTCGCGGTGCCGCTGGTCGCCGTCACCAACACCGTGGTCGGCTATCTGCGCAAGTACTCCCGCGAGAACGCCCTGCGCAGCGCCCGGGCCGTCGAACACGCCCCGCCCCCGGCCGCGGCGCCGGTCTCCGCGGGCGACCGGGAGTAGCCCGCCCCGTACCCATGCCGAAGGGCCCCACCGGTGTGCTACCGGTGGGGCCCTTCGGTGGTGCGTACGCGACCTACTGGGCGAGCGCGGCCTCGGAGTCGAGGGTGACGCCCACGGCCGTGATCACGGCGGCGATCTTGAAGGCTTCCTGGATCGTCTCGCGGTCGACGCCGGCCTTGCGCAGCACCTGCTCGTGCGAGTCGAGGCACTGGCCGCAGCCGTTGACCGCGGAGACGGCGAGCGACCACAGCTCGAAGTCGACCTTCTCCACGCCCGGGTTGCCGATGACATTCATCCGCAGACCGGCCCGCAGCGTGCCGTACTCCGGGTCGGAGAGCAGGTGGCGGGTGCGGTAGAAGACGTTGTTCATCGCCATGACCGCGGCGGCCGACTTGGCGGCCGAGTACGCCTCGGGCGACAGGTTGGCCTTGGCCTCCGGCTCCAGCTCACGCAGCACGATCGGGCTGCGCGAGGCGATGGCGGTGGCGAGCACCGTGCCCCACAGCTGCTGGGCCGGCAGCTCGGAGTTACCGATGACCGAACCGAGGTTCAGCTTCAGGTCCTTGGCGTAGTCCGGTACGGCGGACTTCAGCGCGTCGAGGGACATGGGTTACTCACCGGCCAGCAGCGCGACCGGGTCAAGGGTGGTCTCGCCCTTGGTCCAGTTGCACGGGCACAGCTCGTCGGTCTGGAGGGCGTCGAGGACCCGCAGGACCTCCTTGGGGTTACGGCCCACGGAACCGGCGGTCACCATCGTGAACTGGATCTCGTTGTTCGGGTCGACGATGAAGACGGCACGCTGCGCGAAGCCGTCCTCGCCCTCGATGCCGAGGTCGCGCATGAGCTCGTGCTTGGAGTCGGCCAGCATCGGGAACGGCAGGTCGGTCAGGTCCGGGTGGTCCTTGCGCCAGGCGTGGTGCACGAACTCGGAGTCACCGGAGAAGCCGAGGACCTGGGCGTCACGGTCGGCGAACTCGTCGTTCAGCTTGCCGAAGGCGGCGATCTCGGTGGGGCAGACGAAGGTGAAGTCCTTGGGCCACGCGAAGACCACGCGCCACTTGCCCTCGTAGGTCTTGTGGTCGATCTGCTGGAACTCCTGGCCGCTCTCCAGCGACACACAGGCAGTCAGGTCGTACGTGGGGAACTGGTCACCAACAGTGAGCACGCGCTCTCCTTGCAGAACGAGGAAGCCCGAATCGAGCGGATTCGAGTGCTTCCCAGGGGGTTGGACGGATTACGATCCTGACACAGGAGCCATTGATCAGGGAAATAGCTAGACTGGGTCAGCGCGATCGGAGGTGCCTATCAGTGGCCATGGGTAATAGGGGTACGGGCAACAAGGGCAAGCAGCCCAGCCTGGCGCAGCTGCGCGCGTTCGCGGCGGTCGCGGAGCATCTGCACTTCCGGGACGCCGCAGCGGCCATCGGCATGAGCCAGCCCGCGCTGTCCGGTGCGGTCTCGGCGCTGGAGGAGGCGCTCGGCGTCCAGCTCCTGGAGCGCACCACCCGCAAGGTGCTGCTCTCGCCGGCGGGCGAGCGGCTCGCGGTGCGGGCCAAGACCGTCCTGGACGCGGTCGGTGCGCTGATGGAGGAGGCCGAGGCGGTGCGGGCGCCGTTCACCGGGGTGCTCCGGCTCGGCGTGATCCCGACGGTGGCGCCCTATCTGCTGCCCGCCGTGCTGCGGCTCGTCCATGAGCGCTACCCGGAGCTCGACCTCCAGGTCCACGAGGAACAGACCTCCTCGCTGATAGAAGGGCTGACCGCAGGCCGGCTCGACCTGCTGCTGCTCGCGGTGCCGCTCGGGGTGCCGGGAGTCACCGAACTCCCCCTGTTCGACGAGGACTTCGTGCTCGTCACCCCTCAGGACCACTGGCTCGGCGGGCGCAGCGAAATCCCCCGCGAGGCGCTGCGCGAGCTGCATCTGCTGCTCCTCGACGAAGGCCACTGCCTGCGCGACCAGGCGCTCGACATCTGCCGGGAGGCCGGGCGCACCGAGGGTGCGCCGGTGACGACGACGGCGGCCGGCCTCTCCACGCTCGTGCAGTTGGTGGCCGGCGGGCTCGGGGTGACGCTGCTGCCGCGTACCGCCGTCGAGATCGAGACCGGGCGCAACGACCGCCTGGTCACGGGGTACTTCGCGGAGCCGGCGCCCTCGCGCACGATTGCCCTGGCGATGCGGGCGGGGGCTGCGCGCCAGGGCGAGTTCGAGCAGTTCGCGGGGGCGCTGCGGGGGGCGCTGCGCGACCTTCCGGTACGGGTCCCCAAGTGACCCGTCACCCTCCGACCGCGCAGTTCCCCGCGCCCCCAACCCCCTTTCGACCTCGCACCGTGCGTGGCTGGTCGCGCAGTTCCCCGCGCCCCCAAACCCGCTCTCGGCTTGCGGGCCGTGGTCGCTTCTCGCGCAGTTCCTCGCGCCCCTAAACCCGCTCTCGGCCTGCGGGCCGTGGTCGCTTCTCGCGCAGTTCCTCGCGCCCCCAAGAAACCCGTTTTCGTCTGCGGACCGTGCGGGGCTGGTCGCGCAGTTCCCCGCGCCCCTAGCTACTCGGTGCTGGCCGGCACCTCAGCCTGTCCGGCGATTGAGGACGAGCGCCCTTTAGGCGCGAACGGGGTCTGGGGCGGAGCCCCAGGAGGCCCGGGGCTATCCAAACCCCGTTACGGGCGGGCGGGTGGGCGAGGTGCCTCGGGGTCTGGGGCGGAGCCCCAGGGGCCGAACCTTTCAACCCGCTGCACGGGTGGGTGGGTGGGCGAGATGCCCGGGGTCTGGGGCGGAGCCCCAGGGGGCTGGGGTAAACCCGGGGTTACTCCGTGCGGAGGCCGTCCGGGCGCATCAGGCGCCATAGGGGCGGCAGGGACAGCGCCGTGACCAGCAGAACAACGCCCGCGCCGATGCCGACCATCGACGCCACCGGGATCCAGTCGACCGTAACCGGCCGCCCCACCATCCGCAGCAGCACGGACCCGAGCCCCAGACCCACCCCCGCCGCGAGGGCGAGACCGAGCGCCACCGGTACGGCGGTCTGCCACAGGACCGACCAGCTCAGGGTGGAGCGCCGGGTGCCGAAGGCGACCAGCGCGGACAGCAGCTTCCTGCGCTCGCGCAACTGCTCCAGCATCGACACGAGCAGACTCGCGCCGATCAGCATCAGCACCGCCGCGGCCCCGATGTAGAGGCCCTTGCGGACGCCCGCGAACCGGGCGGACGTGTGCTGCTCGCTCAGCGTGCGGGCCGGGGTGAGCGGGTCGACCTTCGCGGCCACGTTCAGGACCCGCTCCTTGGCCAGCTCGTCACCGGGGTTGGTGGAGACGAACACGGTGGAGTGCAGCGGGAGCCGCGCGTCGTGGGGGAGGGCGCCCGGGGTGACCAGGAGACCCGGGCGGCGCTGGCCGGACGGGTCGGGCCGGGCCGCGGCCTTGCGGGTATGGGCCGGAACCGTCCAGCGGACCTCCGCGCCCTTGGCCCCGGAGCCGCCGTTGGTCGGGTCGAGGTAGAGCGTGTCGCCCGGGGCGAGGGCGCGTTCGGGCTCCCAGGCGCCGCCGGTCGCGACGAAGGCGTCGCCGTCCTTGCAGGACGGCAGGGTGGCGGCCTCGCTCAGGTCCGCGCAGGTGCCGATCGTGACCGGCGTGAAGTGCTGCGGCTCCTTGGCCTTCTCGCCGCCGTCCAGCGAGCCCAGCACCACCGCGCCGGTCACCCCGGTGGTGGCCTTCAGGGCACTGATCGCGCGGGCCTGCGTGTCAGGCGAGGGGTCGACGAGCGGAACCATCAACTGGGCGCGGCTGGTGTCCTCGCCGCTCGACTTCACGTAGTCGACCGCGACGGCCCCGAAGAGCATTTGCAGCGCGATCGCGCCGGCCACCGCGACGGCGATGCCGTTCACCATGCGGGCCGCCGAACCGGAGGTCAACTGGAGCCTGCGCACGGCGAGTTGCCAGCCGAGCGTGCCGCCGCCGAGGCGTCGTACGACCGCCTCCACCAGCCAGGGCAGCAACGCGGTCACACCGATGAGCAGCAGGACGGTGCCGCCGATGACCTGGGCCTGGTTGAACATCCCGCTGTCGCGGCCCCGGCCCATCATCGGCGCCAGCAGGCCGACCCCGGCGAGCGGCGGCAGCACCCGCCACCACATGCGCCGTCGGCGCGGCATGGAGGTGCGGACGACGCCGAGGGGTTCGACCACCACCGAGCGCATCGCGAACAGGGTCACCGCGACCGCCGAAGCGGGCACCGCCACGGCCACGCCCGCCGCGAGCAGCGGGCTCGGGTCGACGTCCGCCGGGAAGACGTTGAGCCCGGCGATCGTGATGTCACCCACGTACTGACGGCCGATCACGAAGAACAGCGCGCCGATCACGACGCCGACCACGGCCCCGGCCAGCGCTTCGCCGGCCGCCATCCAGCGGGTCATCCGCCGGTCGGCGCCCGCTAGGCGCAGCGCCGCGAGCCGCCGGTCGCGCCGGTCGCCGCCGAAGCGTACGGCGGCCGCGATGAACACGCCGACCGGCATGAGCAGCACCACGAAGATGATGACGATGAGCAGCGCCAGGATCGGGTCGAGCTTCTCCTGGGGCGTGTTGTTCACGAAGGCCTTGACCCGGATCACCTCGACCGCGTCGTTGACCTCCTTGCGCGGCTTGAGGGCGTCGCTGCCCGCGTAGTAGGCGAGCTCGTGCGGCCCCAACAGGCCCTGGTCGGCGATGGTCGAGGTGATCGTATACGGGAGACGTTCGCGCAGCAGGCTGCCCTGCGAGGAGGCGAGCAGCTCGCGCAGGGCGGGCGAGGCGGCCATGGTGCCGGGCGCCGGGAGCGCCGAGACGCCCGGTGGCAGCGGCGCCTCGGGGCCCTCCGGCTGGAGCAGCCGGCCCCGCACGTCCTTGCCCTGGTACTGGGTGTCCGCCCGGCCGAGCAGAAGGGTGTCCCGCGCGGGGCCGCTGTCGACCGAAGCCCCGTAGTCGCTACGGGCGTTGTCGCGTGCCTGGCGGGCGTTGAGCGCACCCGGCAGTGCGGTGGTGCCGAGCAGGAGGGCGACGCCCAGGCCCACCCCGACGGCGGTCAGCAGCGTACGCGTCCAGCCTTCTCGGCCTCCGGAAAGGGCGAACCGGGCACCCAGCGCGAGGTCGCGCAGCAGGCTCATACGGAGTGCTCCAGCATCATGTCGCGGGACTTTCCGTCACGTACGACGATCTCGCGGTCCGAGTAGGCGGCGACCCGCGCCTCATGGGTGACCAGGACGACGGCCGCGTTGGTGGAGCGGGCCGCCTCGGTGAGGAGCTGCATGACGCGCTCGCCGTTGAGGGAGTCGAGGGCGCCGGTGGGCTCGTCGGCGAAGACGACGCGGGGCTGGGTCACCAGCGAGCGGGCCACCGCGACGCGCTGGCCCTGACCGCCGGAGACCTCGCCGGGACGCTTGGCGCCGAGGTCGGCGACCTCCAGGCGCTCCATCCACTCCAGCGACCTGCGCTCGGCCTCCTTGCGCTTGACGCCGGCCAGGCGCAGCGGCAGCGCCACGTTCTCCACACACGTCAACTCGGGTACCAGCTGGCCGAATTGGAAGACGAAGCCGAACTCGGTGCGGCGCAGGGCGCTGCGCTCGGCGTCCGACATCGCGGACAGCTCGCGGCCGTCGTAGGTGATCGTGCCGGAGTCCGGGGTGACGATCCCGGCGAGGCAGTGCAGAAGCGTCGACTTGCCGGAGCCGGAGGGGCCCATCACGGCGACGACCTCGCCGGGGTGGATGGAGAACCCGGCGCCGTCGAGGGCGGGTGTGGGGCCATAGGCCTTGTGCAGGTCGTGGGCGACGAGAAGGGAGCCGGCGGGCGTCATGCGCGTACCTCCGAGGCGAGCTGGACGAGACGTGCGGCGGTCAGTTCCAGCCACCGCAGGTCGGCTTCCAGGTGGAACAGGGCGTGGTCGCAGATCAGTTGGTCGGTGAGGTCGCCGTGGCGTTTGCGGTCGGTGAGCACCCGCATCAGGCGCAGGTGTTCGGCGCGCTGGGTGTCCAGGACGTCCCCGGCGTCACGGCCGGTGAGCAGGGCGAGGACGACCTTGGTGTAGAGGGTCGACTGGAGGTAGGGCTCGGGCTTCTCGGGCTGCCTGATCCACGTCTCGACGTCGGTGACGCCGGCTTCGGTGATGGCGTACCGCTTGCGCTCGGGTCCCCCGCCCGCTTCCACGCCGTCGACCTCGACGAGGCCGTTCTTCAGGAGCCGGGACATCGTCGAGTAGACCTGTCCGTAGTGCAGCGGACGGTCGTGCCCGAACTTCTCGTCGAAGGCGCGCTTCAGGTCGTACCCGTGGCGCGGGCCCGACTCGAGGAGCCCGAGGAGGGTGTGGCCGATGGACATGGGGCGTTCCTTTCTCTCAACTGCCGTGACTGGTAGGGGTGTTCCGGGGGGTCATTCGGTACGGAGGCCGTCCGGGCGCATCAGGCGCCACAGGGCCGGCAGGCTCAGCAGGGTCACCGCGAGGATCACGGCGGCGCCCGCCCCGGCCAGCGGCAGGAACAGCCACCACTGGGTGACCGTCTTGCCGATGATCCGCAGCATCAGGGCGCCGAGCGCGGTGCCGCCCACCACCGCGAGGGCCATCCCGAGGGCCACCGGCACCGCGGTCTGCCACAGGACCGAACGGGCGAGCGTCGTGCGCCGGGTGCCGAAGGCCACCAGGGCCGCCAACAGGCGCCGCCGCTCGCGCAATTGCTCCACCTGCGAGATCAGCATGCCGACCGCGATCAGGCCGAGCGTCGCGAGGGCGGCGGCCCCAAGACCGGTCCGGATCCCGGCGTACTGCTGGTCGCGCTCGATGGTCCGTACGGTGTGGACGCGCAAGGTGGGGGAGAGCCGGGCCGCGGTGTTGCGGATGTACTCGGCGGCGTCCGGCACGCTCTGGTCGACGGTGAGCATGGCGGAGGTGCGGGCCAGCGACGTCAGGAGCGAGGTGTCGATCGCCGAGGGCGTGACGAAGATGCCGTACCGCACCTCGCCCGTGGGGTCCGGGCGGCCGATGACGGTCCGGGCGGAGGCGGGCAGCGTCCACAGCCGCTGCGCTTCGCCGGACTCGCTCGACGCGGTGTTGACCGGCTTGCCCAGCCGGGCCGTGCGGTCCACCCAGGCGGCCTGCTCCCGGTCGTCCGAGGGGTGCACCACAAAGGTGTCGCCGTCCTGGCAGGAGTCGATGTGGGCCAGCTCGCGCAGGGTCGCGCAGTCGCCGAGGGTCAGCGTGGTGGTGGGCCGGATGTCGTCGTCCGGGACCGGGCCCGGCCAGGTCACATAGCTGGTGACCGAGCCGATGACCTGGTGCACGCCGGGCGTCGCGCGGAACGCCTCGATCATGCGCTCGGCGAGCCGGGTGTCCGGGTATTCGGCGAGCACGGTGTACTGGGCGCGGCTCGCGTCGGCCCCCGTCACCTTGTTGAAGTCGTCGTGGATGCCGACGGAGAACATCTGGAGCGCCACCGAACCGGCGACCGCCACCGTGATCCCGCTGACCGCCCGCGAGGCGGCGCCGCTGCTCAACTGGAGCCTGCGGACGGCCAGTTGCCAGGAGAGCGAGCCGCCGCGCAGCCGGCCCACCACCGCCTCGACCAGCCAGGGCAGCAGGGAGACGAGCCCGGCCAGGACCAGGGTGGCGCCGGTGGCGATGGAGAGCGGGGCCACGGCGTCCATGAGCTGGACCCCGATGGCCGGGGGCGCCACCGACAGCGACGCCGTGCGAAGGCCCGGGTTCTGGGACACGAGGAGCAGCGCCACGCCGACGCCGGGCATCGCGAGCCGCCACCACAGCCTGCGCGTGCGGGTGCGGCCGCCCCGGACGACGCCGAGGGGTTCGATGACCACCGAGCGCAGCGCGGCCAGGGTCACCACCACCGCCAGGGCCGGCACGGTGACGGCGACGATCAGTGCGAGCCAGGGCAGGGGCCGCAGGTCGCCGGGGAAGAAGCCGAAGCTCCACAGGCCGAGGGGGCCGACGAGTTGGGCGCCGCCGAGGAAGAGCAGGGTGCCGGTGGCGAGCCCGAGCGCCGATCCGGCAAGTGCCTCGCCGCCGGCGATCCAGCGGGTGGTGCGGGTGTCCGCGCCGACCAGGCGCAGCGCCGCGAGCCGACGGTCGCGCCGCTCGCCGCCGAACCGTACGGCGGTGGCGATGAAGATGGCGACGGGCATCAGCAGCACGACGCAGATCAGGATGACGAGGACGACCAGCATCGGATCGAGCGGCCGGTCCTCGACGATGTTGCCGAAGCCGGCCGCCATGGAGGCGCCGCTGTCGGTGGAGAGGGCGGCGCTGCCCGCGTAGTAGTACAGCTCCGAGGGCTGGACGAGCCCCGCGTCACCGAGGGTCGCGGTGATCTCGTACGGGAGCCGGGTGCGCAGCAGGGCGCCTTCGGGGGAGTCGAGCAGTTCGCGCAGCGCGGGGGACACGGCCATGGTGCCGGGGGCGGGCAGGGTGGTCAGACCCGGCGGAAGGACGGGGTCCGCGTTCGCCGCCCGCAGCAGTTTCCCGCCGATGGTCGCATCCCGGTACTCGGTGTCGGCGCCCGCGTACAGAAGCGAGGCCTTGAGGCCCTTGGTGTTCTTGTCCGAGCCGGCCGAGAACGGCTGGCGGTCGTGGATGCGGTCCGCCCGGTGGTCCACGAGGCCGGGCACCGACGCCGCGCTCAGGAGCAGGGCGACCCCGAGGCCGACACCGAGCGCGGTGAGCAGGGTGCGGGCCCAGCCCTCCCGGCCGCCACCGAGGGCGAACCGTATGCCGAGGCCGAGATCGTGGAGGCGTCGCTTCATGGAAGAGCACTATACGCACTAGGTATACCCACTGTGTATACCCGGGGTGTATAGCTCTCTCCAGTGTGCCCATTGCGGGGCATACCCGGGCAGCATCCGGGAGTCTCGCAACCCTTGACACGATTCGATCGTCGGTTCCCATGGGGCAGGTGCTGATTCTCACGTACGGAAAAGACGTGATCGAATCCGCTTTGTCCATAGGTGCGGTGTTAGTTTTCTGAGCTGATCTGGCGAGTCTGGTGAGTCATATGAAGGCGAGCGACTGAGGTTATGGGCCGAGCGGAAGAGCGGCGCGCCCGACAGGGCGGGACGCGCCGGGGCAAGCAGAAGGTGAAGAAGAAGGGCATACGCCGGTTCTTCACCTGGAAGAAGGTGCTCGGCACGTTCTTCGGGCTCTGCCTTCTCGCGATGGGCGCGTTCTACGTCATTTACCTGATGGTGCCGATCCCCAGCGACAACGCCGAGGCCAAGCTGGAGAGCAACGTCTACAAGCTCTCCAACGGGCAGGTGCTCGCCCGCACCGGCGTCCTCAACCGCGAGACCGTCGCACTCGAGAAGGTCCCCGTACCGATCCGGGAGAGCTTCGTCGCGCTGGAGAACAAGACCTTCTACGACGACAAGGGCGTCGACTTCAAGGGCACCACCCGAGGCATCCTCAAGACCCTCATGGGCAAGGGCGCCCAGGGCGGCTCGACCATCACCCAGCAGTACGTCAAGAACAACTACCTGACGCAGGAGCAGACGGTCACCCGCAAGCTGAAGGAGATCGTCATCTCCCTCAAGGTGGACCAGCGCTACACCAAGGACGAGATCCTCGCCGGGTACATGAACACCAGCTACTACGGCCGGGGCGCCTACGGCATCCAGGCCGCCGCGCAGGCGTACTACGGCAAGGACGTCTCCAAGCTGACGCTGTCGGAGGGCACCTACCTCGCGGCGCTGCTCCAGGCCCCCAGTCAGTACGACTGGCAGACGGCGGGACCGGTCGGCAGGGACCTGGTGCAGGGGCGCTGGAACAAGGCCCTCGACAACATGGTCGAGATGAAGAAGCTGACGCCGGACGAGCGCAAGAAGGTGACCTTCGAGCCCCCGCACGACGCCAAGGTCGCCCCCGGCATGGAGGGCCAGACCGGCTATCTGGTCGCCGCCGCCAAGGCCGAGCTGATCCACAACGGGGTCGACTCGGCGCTCCTGGACCGCGGTGGCTGGACGATCACGCTCAACATCGACCCCGCCAAGCAGAAGCTCCTGGAGTCGGCGGTCAAGAAGGACCTGACCGACAAGCTCGACCCCAAGAAGCGCAAGGTCGACGCCGACCTCCAGGCGGGCGCCGCCTCGGTGGACCCGAAGACCGGCTCGGTGGTCGCCCTCTACGGCGGCCAGGACTTCATCAAGCACCAGCTCAGCAACGCCACCAACACCACCTACCAGCCCGCCTCGACGTTCAAGCCGGTGATCCTGGCGGCCGCCTTCAACCAGGGCGCCGAGACGCAGGACGGCAAGCCGATCAAGGCGAACACCGTCTACGACGGCGACAGCAAACGGCCGGTCAAGGGCAGCGACATCGCCTTCGCCCCGCCGAACGAGGACGACCGCGACTACGGCCCCATCAGCGTCCAGGACGCGATGAACAAGTCGGTCAACTCCGTCTTCGCGCAGATGGGCGTCGACGCCCACCTCGACAAAGTGCGCGACACCGCCGTGGCCATGGGCATGGCGTCGCTCAAGGGCAAGGCCCCGGTGCCTGCCATGACCCTCGGTTCCTATGGCGCGAGCCCGCTCCAGATGGCCGCCGTGTACGCCACGCTCGACAACCACGGCAAGGAAGTCACGCCGTCGATCGTGAAGACCGCCGAGCACAAGGACCACAAGTACGACAAGCCCGACCCCATCGGCAGCCAGGTCATCAGCAGGGACGCGGCGGACTCCGTCACCTCCGTGCTCACCGGCGTCGTCGACGACGGTACGGCCCAGGGCTCGGTGGCCTCCGCCGACAACCGTGACGGCAAGCAGGTCGCGGGCAAGACCGGCACCTCCGACGACAACAAGTCGGCCTGGTTCACCGGCTACACCCCGGACCTGGTCACCTCGGTCGGGCTGTGGGGCGAGGCCGCCGAGCCGCGCACCGTGAAGGGCGACGACGGCAAGACCGTGACCGTCCCCAAGGGCGGCCAGGTCTCGATGACGGACGGCGCCGGTGAGCCCGGCCGCATCAACGGTGGCTCCATACCGGCCCGCATCTGGGCCGCGTACACCTTCGACGCGGTCAAGGGCGGCGCCGACAAGTTCGACCTGGAAACCGACCAGGGCGCGGCCAAGGAGCCGGCGTACACGCCGTCCAAGAAGCCGTCGGGCACCCCGTCGAAGACGCCGTCGGGCACGCCCTCCAAGACGCCGTCCGGCACGCCGTCAAAGACGCCGTCGAGTACGCCGTCCAAGACCCCGGTCGACCCGTCGAAGACGCCGTCGGGCACCGCCTCGCACAAGCCGAAGCCGCCCACGACGCCGCCTACGCACCCCACGGGCACGGGCCTTCCCGACGACCCGCTCCTGCCGAACTGACCCGGCGGAACCGACCCGGTACATCCGACCCGGCGAAACGGCCCCCACCCCCGAGCGGGGAGTGGGGGCCGTTTCGCGTCAAGTCCCGTGTCCGGTACGGGAGTTCACGGTCGGGTCGGCAGCTCGAACCAGACGACCTTGCCGCCGGAGAGCCGGGTCGCGCCCCAGCGTCTGGCGAGCCGGTTCACCAGGAACAGGCCGCGCCCGCCCTCGTCGGTGTCGCGGGCCCGGCGCTGGCGGGGGAGTTGCGGGGAGTCGTCGCCGACCTCGCAGCGCAGTACGTCGGTCTTGAGCAGCCGCAGCGTGACCGGCCGCTCGGCGTAGCGCACCGCGTTGGTGACGACCTCGCTGACGAGCAGCTCCACCGAGTCGGTCAGCTCCTCCAGGCCCCAGCGCTCCAGGGCCCTGCGGGCCAGTCTGCGGGCCCGGCCGGGTGCGGTCTCCTCCGGGTCGAGGAACCAGTACGCCACATCGCTCGGCGCGATCCCGTCGAAGCGGGCGGCGAGCAGCGCGATGTCGTCGTCCCGGTCGCCGGGGCCGAGCATGTCGAGCACGTCGTCGCAGAGCGCCTCAAGGGGCGGCGAGTGGTCGGGACCGGTCAACTGGGCGGTGGCGGCGAGCCGTTCACGCAGCTGCTCGATGCCGGTCCACACGTCGCGAAGGCGGGACTCGACCAGGCCGTCGGTGTACAGGAGCAGCGTGGCGCCCGCCGGGGCGTCCAGCTCGACCGCCTCGAAGTCGACCCCGCCGACCCCGATCGGGGCGCCCGGCGGCACCCGCAGCACCTCGGCGCGGCCACCCAGGTGCAGCAGGACCGGTGGCGGATGGCCGGCGTTGGCGATGGTGATGCGGTGCGCGACCGGGTCGTACACCGCGTACAGGCAGGTCGCCATGCGGTCGGTGCCGAGCCGCTGGGCCTGCTCGTCGAGGTGGTGCAGCACCTCGGCGGGCGGCAGGTCCAGACCCGCCAACGTCTGCGCGGTGGTGCGGAGTTGACCCATGATGGCGGCGGAGGTCATGGAGTGGCCCATGACGTCGCCGACGACCAGGGCGACCCGGCTGCCGGGCAGCGGGATCGCGTCGTACCAATCGCCGCCGACCCGGGCGGTCTCGGCCGCCGGAAGGTAGCGCGAGGCGAGCCGTACCCCGGTGGGCTGGGGGAGGCTGTCGGGCAGCATGGTGCGCTGGAGCTCGTCGGCGATGTACGCCTCGCGCCCGTACAGGACGGCCTTGTCGATGCCGAGGGCGGTGTGGGTGGCCAACTGGGCCGCCACCAGGAGGTCGTTGGCCTCGAAGGCGGGCCGCTCGGGGCCGCGCACGAAGACGGCGGCGCCGATCACCCGGCGCCGGCCGCGCAGCGGCGCCAGTATCGCCCGCCGGCCGCCGGGCACCGTACGGTCGGGGCCGAGGAGTTCGGCGAGGGCCGCGCGGGCCGCAGGGGACTCCGCGAAGACCGGGCGCACCCCGCGCAGCACCTCGTTCAGCTCGCCGCCGGTGCGCACCTCGCACAGCTCGGACGCGGGCGTCAGGTCGGGGCCCGCCCCGCCCAGCACCGTGAGGCCTTCCGCCTCCGCGCTCTCGCTCAGCGCCTCGTCCACTAAACGAAGCCGGTCGGTGCGGCGCAGGCGCAGCACGAACGGGGTGGCCGGGCGCTCGTCGCCGACCGGCAGCGGGTCGCGCAGATGGACCAGGATCGCGTCGGAGAACGTGGGCACGGTGGCCCGGCACAGGCCGAGCACGATCTCGTCGAGGTCTATGCCCCGGGCGATCCGGCGGGTCGCGGCGCCCACGAAACGCAGCCGGTCGCCCTCGCGCCGGGCCACCGCCGCGGCGCCCTCGCCGGGGTCGGGGGTGCCGGCGCCGCCGTCGTCCGGCGCGCCCACCCGGGGCACGGCGGAGGCGGCCGCGACGTCCCGGCCCGCCCGCTCGGGCTGGCCGGGCACGGAGGCGGTCACGCCGCCGCTCCGGTCGCTTGAGCGGGCGCCCAGCGGGCTACGGCGGGCCGTGCCGCCCGGTTCCGGTGCGGCCGGTGTGTCGGCATGGGGCCTCCCCTGCTCCTCAACGGCGTGGGCAAGGGTCTGCTCGGTGGGCCGGGCGAGTTCCTTGCGCCGGCTCTCGTGCGAGGTGGGCTGGGGCTCCGTCACGCGTCGGGTTCCGTCCGTCCGGGGTGAGACATCCGCCCTGCCGCGTGCGGCGGCAGTGACAGCGACAGGGTAAGGATGCGTGAGGCCGGCGCGTCACGCGGTACACCCTCCCCCACGTTCTCTGGGCGCGGGGGAGGCACCGTCCGGGCGGCGACACCGGGCATGTTCCACCCCCCTGTGGTGACATACGGTCAATTCTCGCACCGGGACCGCCGATCGGTGCTGGTGGCCCCGCGCGGCCCCGCGGAGGACGATCCTACGTTTGAACCCCCGGGGCGCATCAAGGGTCTCACGACGTCATGTGCGCCGGGGTGCGATCCCAGTCCGCCGGGAGCGCGGGAACGGGCCAGCGCGGATCGGGCCGCCACGCCTCCCACCCGTCCGAGAACGGCCGTCCCCACGCCGTGATGACCTCGACCGCGGCGTGCCCGGCCGCCCGGACCCGGCCCGCGAGGTCGTCGTCCATCAGGCCGACCCGCTGGGCCTGGGCGAACTCGTCCTCGTCCAGCCAGCGCCAACTGCGTTCCGTGGACACGGAGATGTCCAGGAAGTGGTCCGTGGAGTCGATGCCGCCCGACCAGCGGGCGCGCGGCTCCTCCAGGTTCACGTACCAGTTCTTGAAGCGCCAGCCCCGTTCCCAGAAAAGCCACACCGACCAGGGCTCGCCGGGGCGCGCCAGCTTGAGCACGCCGCTGCCGAACCACTGGGAGCGCTCCGTGGTGCGCGGGGTGGTGTACCGGGTGGCCAGGGGCTCCTGGTACAGCGGGCGGCCGTCGGTGAGCACCGGGCGTACGCACTCGGTGCCGGGGGCCATCCACACAGCCAGCAGATCATCGGTGTCCTGGACGACCGTCACCGGGCGGCAGATGTGGAACGGCCCTTTGCGGCCGCCCTCCAGGCCCAGGGCGTGGTCGCGGTAGCGCCAGAGGATCTGGTCCCCCGGCGCCCAGTGGGGGGTGCCGCCTCCTGTACCTGTCATGTGCAGATATTACGGAATCCGGTCAAGACCACGCAGCGATACGGATCACCCCGTCCCTCAGGGCCTGGTCATCCGCAACACGTCGAGGGCCTCGTCGAGTTGCTCGACCGTCAGGTCGCCGCGCTCCACATACCCCCCTTCGAGCACCACCTCGCGGATGGTTTTGCGTTCGGCCAGGGACTTCTTGGCGACCTTGGCCGCCTCCTCGTACCCGATGTACTTGTTGAGCGGGGTGACGACGGACGGCGAGGACTCGGCGTACTCGCGGGCCCGCTCCACATGCGCGGTGATGCCGTCGACGGTGCGGTCGGCGAGCAGCCGGGAGACACGGGTGAGCAGCCGGATCGACTCCAGGAGGTTCTTGGCGATCACCGGGAGCATCACATTGAGCTCGAAGTTGCCGGCCGCGCCCGCCGTCGCCACGGTCGCGTCGTTGCCGACGACCTGCGCCGCGACCA
Organism: Streptomyces hundungensis; assembly: GCF_003627815.1. Classification (NCBI taxonomy): domain Bacteria; kingdom Bacillati; phylum Actinomycetota; class Actinomycetes; order Kitasatosporales; family Streptomycetaceae; genus Streptomyces; species Streptomyces hundungensis. The sequence continues at coordinate 3,269,868 of NZ_CP032698.1, read as the reverse complement.
TGAGGACGGCCTCCGGAATGACCGGATTGACCTTTCCGGGCATGATCGAGGAGCCCGGCTGGAGGTCGGGAAGGCTGATCTCGGCCAATCCCGTGCGCGGACCCGAGGCCATCCAGCGCAGGTCGTTGGAGATCTTCGTGAGGGAGACGGCGATGGTGCGCAGCTGCCCGCTCGTCTCCACCAGGCCGTCGCGCGCGCCCTGCGCCTCGAAGTGGTCCCGGGCCTCGGTCAGCGGCAGGCCGGTGACGCGGGCGACCTCGGCGATCACGGCCGCCGAGAAGCCGTGCGGGGTGTTGATCCCGGTGCCGACCGCCGTGCCGCCCAGGGGGAGTTCGGCCAGGCGGGGCAGGGCGGAGCGCAGCCGCTCGATGCCGTAGCGCACCTGGGCCGCATACCCGCCGAACTCCTGGCCCAGCGTCACCGGGGTGGCGTCCATCAGGTGCGTACGCCCCGACTTGACCACGTCCGCGAACTCGGCGGACTTGCGTTCGAGGGCGCTCGCCAGATGGTCGAGGGCGGGGATCAGATCGGCGGTGACGGCGGCCGTCGCGGCGATGTGGATGGAGGAGGGGAAGACGTCGTTGGAGGACTGCGAGGCGTTCACGTGGTCGTTGGGGTGGACGTCCCGTCCCAGCCGTTCGGTGGCCAGCGTCGCCACCACCTCGTTCATGTTCATGTTCGAGGAGGTGCCGGATCCGGTCTGGAAGACATCGACCGGAAAGTGCTCGTCCCAACGGCCCTCGGCGACCTCATCGGCCGCCTCCTCGACGGCGGCCGCGATGTCCTTGTCGACCACCCCGAGCTCGGCGTTGACCTTGGCGGCGGCCGCCTTGACCCGGGCCAGCGCCTCGATGTGGGCGCGCTCCAGGCGCTGGCCGGAGATGGGGAAGTTCTCCACCGCCCGCTGCGTCTGCGCCCGCCACTTGGCGTGCGCGGGGACCCGTACCTCGCCCATCGAGTCGTGCTCGGTCCGGAACTCGCTGTCGTTCATGGGGTTGAACCTCCCGCAAAAGTTGAGCAGTTGTCTTGTTCTACCTATTCCCAACATGCCTTACCGGCCAGTAAATACCGGGGGGCTGCATTTTCCCGGGGGACGACCCCGTACTCCCGGGGAGCCCACCAGGGAGGCGTAATGACGCGCAAGAGGCACAGACTTCGCTGTACGTTCGCGGCCACCGTCGCCGCGGCGGCCGCGTTCGCGGGCATGGCGGCCGGCGCGAGCGGCGCGCACGCCGCGTCCGCCCCGTCCGTCCGGTCCACTCCGCTCCCGCCCGAACTGGAGAAGATCCGCGCGGCCGAGGCCACCCGGCTCTACGGCGACCCCGCCGAGCGCGCCATGGCCGACCGCAGGACCGGCCTGATCTCGCTGGGCGACAGCGAGATCTCCGGCGAGGGCGTCGGCAGCTACGAGGCCGGCACCAACGGCCCCGACAACTGGTGCCACCGCTCGCCCGACTCCGCCATCCACCGCACCGGCATCCCGGCCGACGAGACGTACAACGTGGCCTGTTCGGGCGCGTACACCGGAAACATCAGGATCGGCGGGTCCAAGCAGTACGCCGACGAACTCGTGCAGAGCGACAGCCTCGCCATCAAGGCGCGCAACACCCGCATCAAGATGGTGCTCCTGGTCGCCGGAGCCAACGACGACCTCCAGTTCGGCCCGGTCATGACCGACTGCGTCGAGCGCTATCTGCTGCTCCAGGGCGCGTGCCAGTCGAAGTACGAGCCCGGCTGGCAGGGCCGCGTCGACGCGCTGGTGCCCAAGGTCGAGGGGACCGTGAACGACCTCAAGACCGTGATGCGCGACGCGGGTTACGCCGACGGCTCGTACAAGCTCGTCGTGATGGGCTACCCGAGCCCGATCGGCCCCGACTTCCACGACGACCCGAACTTCCCCGGCAAGCTGGTGTGCGGCGGCCTCGGCTACGACTCCGACACCGTGTGGGGGCGCAACACCGCGGTGCCCGCCTTCGAGGTCGGCATGCGCAAGGTGGCCAAGGACACCGGAGTGACCTACCTCGACAACTCGCGCCTCTTCAACGGCCACGAGGTGTGCATGGAGGACGCCTGGGCCCGGGGCCTCTACATCGACCTCTCCAAGCCCGGACTGCCGGACGAGAACTCGGTCCGCCAGTCCTTCCACCCCAACTACCGGGGCCACGGCGCCTTCGCCTCCTGCCTCACTCAGCTCTACGACTCCGGTGCCACGGAAGGCAGTTGTGCCGACCCCGCCTCCACCGGCACCCCGACGCTCCAGACCCTGGCCTGGGACGACGCCTACCGGCCGCTGAAGAACGAGGCGACCGGCAGCTGTCTCGACGTCACCGCCTCGACCAGCGCCAACGGCACGGCCGTCATCGGCTGGGACTGCCACGGCGGGCGCAACCAGGGCTGGTGGTACGACGCCGACCGCAAGTCCGTGCACACCCAGCTCACCCAGGACCGCTGTCTGGACGTGCCGGGGGCGAACTACACCGCCGGCGCCAAGCTGATCATCTGGAACTGCTCGGGCGCCGCCAACCAGGAGTGGGTGCGCCAGTCGGGCGGTCTGCGCCCGGCCGCGGCGACCGGTCTGTGCGCCACGCTCGGCGCCGCCAAGGACCCGCTCACCCTGCGGCCCTGCGACGGCACCGCGAGCCAGCGCTTCGCCTGAGACCCGCCGCCCGGCCCCGTCACGGACAGCCGTCCGCGGCGGGGCCGAGGCGGGCCACCTCGATGGCCGAGGGCGACAGCGCCGACGACACCCGGACGCGGGCGCCCAGGGCGAGCGGAGTGTGCGCCCGCGCCGCGTACTTGAGCGGCCGGCCGCCCACGGAGAACAGCACTTCGCCGTAGCCGCCCCTGGGAATCGGCGTCACCACGTGCCCCGCCGCACCGACCATCGCGTCGGCCGTCGGCGACGCCTTCGCGCGACGTCTGAGCAACGACCGGCCGAACCCCGTCAGTAAACCGCCGGGCCCCCTGAACCACCCCAACTGCGCCACCCCTCCCGGTGGTTGAACCTCCCCGGCCGATGCGGCGGCCGGGGTGATTGCGGACACATGCCAGGATAGGCGGCCAATTCACCGGATTCTTAGGGACTTTGGGCCCTATTCGCGCTCCGGTTGTCCGGCGGGGGTGGTGGTGCCGTGCGCGGGCGCCCGTAGCGGATCAGGCCTGTCCGGCGCCCCGCACGGGGATGTTCAGGAACGTCGGCGGCTCGGCGGGAGCCTGGAAGAAGTCATTGCCCTTGTCGTCGACGACGACGAACGCCGGGAAGTCCTCGACCTCGATCTTCCACACCGCCTCCATGCCGAGCTCCTCGTACTCGACGACCTCGACCTTCTTGATGCAGTCCTGCGCGAGCCGCGCGGCCGGACCACCGATCGAGCCGAGGTAGAACCCGCCGTGCGCGTCACAGGCGTCGGTGACCTGCTTGCTGCGGTTGCCCTTGGCCAGCATCACCTTGGAGCCGCCGGCCGCCTGGAACTGCTCGACGTAGGAGTCCATCCGGCCGGCCGTGGTCGGGCCGAACGAACCGGACGCGTACCCCTCGGGGGTCTTGGCCGGGCCCGCGTAGTACACCGGGTGGTCCTTCAAGTACTGCGGCATCTCCTCGCCCGCGTCGAGCCGCTCCTTGATCTTGGCGTGCGCGATGTCGCGGGCCACGACCAGCGGGCCGGTCAGCGAGAGCCGGGTCTTGACCGGGTGCTTGGTGAGCTCGGCGAGGATCGCGTCCATCGGCTGGTTGAGGTCGATGCGCACGACATCGCCTTCGGTGGAGAGGTGCTCGTCCGTCGTCTCCGGCAGGAAGCGAGCCGGGTCGGTCTCCAGCTGCTCCAGGAAGACGCCCTCGGCGGTGATCTTCGCGACGGCCTGACGGTCGGCCGAGCAGGACACGGCGATCGCGACGGGCAGCGAGGCGCCGTGCCGCGGCAGACGGACCACGCGCACGTCGTGGCAGAAGTACTTGCCGCCGAACTGGGCGCCGATGCCGATCTTCTGGGTGAGCTCGAAGACCTTCTTCTCCAGCTCCTCGTCGCGGAAGCCGTGGCCCAACTCCGAGCCCTCGGAGGGGAGTTCGTCCAGGTAGTGCGCGGAGGCGTACTTCGCGGTCTTGAGCGCGAACTCGGCGCTGGTGCCGCCCACCACGATCGCGAGGTGGTACGGCGGGCACGCGGCGGTGCCGAGCGAGCGGATCTTCTCCTCCAGGAACTTCATCATGGAGGCCTCGTTGAGGACCGCCTTGGTCTCCTGGTAGAGGAACGACTTGTTGGCCGAGCCGCCGCCCTTGGCCATGAAGAGGAACTTATAGGCGCCGCCGTCGGTCGCGTACAGCTCGATCTGCGCGGGCAGGTTCGAGCCGGTGTTCTTCTCGTCCCACATGGTCAGGGGCGCCATCTGCGAGTACCGCAGGTTCAGCTTGGTGTACGCGTCGTAGATGCCGCGCGAGAGCGCTTCCTCGTCGCCGCCCTCGGTGAGCACGTTCTGCCCGCGCTTGCCCATGACGATCGCGGTGCCGGTGTCCTGGCACATCGGCAGGACGCCCGCCGCGGCGATGTTCGCGTTCTTCAGGAGGTCGAGCGCGACGAACTTGTCGTTGCCCGAGGCCTCCGGGTCGTCGATGATCTTCCGGAGCTGGGCCAGGTGGGCCGGGCGGAGGTAGTGCTGGATGTCGTGGATCGCCTCGGCGGCCAGCGTGCGCAGCGCCTGCGGGTCGACCTTGAGGAACGTACGACCGTCGGCCTCGAAGGTGGAGACGCCCTCGGCGGTCACCAGGCGGTACGGCGTGGTGTCCTTTCCTAGGGGGAGAAGGTCGGAGTACTGAAACGCCGGGCTGGGCGGGCGGGGGACAAGGGACATTGCGGCCATTCCTCACTCGGCAGACGCTGCTGTACCTCCATTGGCACAGCGCCCACCAGCGTATGCCGCCGCCCGGACGGCGAAGCTGTGAGGTAGGGCTCAGTCGCCCCTCTCCGGTCCGTCCCCGTCCGGTCGGCTCGTACCGTCCCGCGGCTAGTCGCGATCTATCGCGTTTGGGTACGCTGCCTCCGTGGACCTCGAAAAGCACGCTCAGCCGGCCCCCGCGGAGCCCGCCAAGGCCGCTCCCGCCCCGCCCGCCGAGCTCCCCGCGCTGCGGGCCTCCGACGCCGACCGGGACCGGATCGCCGACATCCTGCGCGACGCGCTGGCCGAGGGCCGGCTCGACGCCACGGAGCACTCCGAGCGCATCGACGCGGTCTACCGGGCCAAGACCGTCGCCGAACTGGAGCCCCTGGTCAAGGACTTGCCCGTGCACGGGGACCGGCCCCGCCCGGCGGCCGCCGCCGGGCCGCGCGAGACGCTGGAGACGGACACGCCCGTCGACGCCGAGAACATGATCGCGGTGTTCTCCAGCTCCACCCGCAAGGGCCGCTGGCGGGTCGGCCGGCGCACCAATGCCTTCGCCCTGTTCGGGAATGTGGAGATCGACCTCACCGAAGCGCTCTTCGAACAGCGTCTGACGGTCATCAACGCCACCGCGATTTTCGGAAATGTGGAGGTGCGGGTCCCGGAGAATCTGAGCCTGCGCGGCAGCGGCACCGGAATCTTCGGCAACTTCGAGGTGCACACCCTGGAGGCCGGCGATCCCGAGGCCCCGGTCGTCGTCGTCAATGGTTATTCCGTCTTCGGCAACATCGAGGCGAAGCCGAAGCGGGGCAAGCTCATCGCCGATCTCCACGGCCGGCTCCGCAAGCACCTGGGCTCCTGACCCCGAATCGGCGCGCGGCGGCGCCGAGTTCAGGCCATCGCGCAACCGAGCGCAGTTCCGGCCTCCGGAACTCAGTGCATAGGCCCGCGTACAGCGGGTAGGGACTTTTCCATCGTCGCTCGCTCGCGAAGCCGTCGTCAGGAGTAGGCCGTGCTGCATCCGCCGCATCATTCCTTGCAGGTCGCCGCCGTTCCGCCGCAGCGTGGTCCAGCCCGGGAGGACCAGGCGGGCCCGTGGCACGCGGAGGCGGTCTGCCGCCGGGACGAGGCGGGCCTGTTCTTCGCCCCCTCCAAGGAACCGACGGCCGCCCGGCTCTCCCGCGAGGAGGCCGCCAAGCGGGTCTGCGCCCGGTGTCCGGTGATGGTGGAGTGCCGCGAGCACGCCCTGCTGATGCCCGAGCCGTACGGGGTGTGGGGCGGCCTGACCGCCGCCGAACGCCGGGTGGTGATCGCCCGCCGCCGTCGTCGCGAGATCGAGCTGAAGAAGTCCGCGTCCGCCGCATAGCTCTGCGTGCGTGAAGGGGTGCCCCCGCCGCACAACGGGGACGCCCCTTCACCTACGTACGAACTGCCGTACTTCCAGGGCTACTTGGCCCGGTCGAAGTCGATCTGGCTGTACGCGCGCAGCTTGGACAGGCGGTGCGTCGAGTCGATCTGGCGGATCGTGCCCGACTTCGAGCGCATCACGAGCGACTGGGTCGTCGCGGTCTCCGCGCGGTAGCGGACCCCGCGCAGCAGCTCGCCGTCGGTGATGCCGGTGGCGACGAAGAACACGTTGTCGCCGCTGACCAGGTCGTTCGTGGAGAGCGTACGGTCCAGGTCGTGCCCGGCGTCGATCGCGCGCTGACGCTCGGCCTCGTCCTTGGGCCACAGCTTGCCCTGGATCACACCGCCCAGGCACTTGATCGCGCAGGCCGAGATGATGCCTTCGGGGGTGCCGCCGATGCCCATGAGCAGGTCGACGCCGGTGCCCTCGCGCACGGCCATGATCGAACCGGCGACGTCGCCGTCCGAGATGAACTTGATGCGTGCGCCGGTCTCCCGGATCTCCTTGACGATGCCCTCGTGGCGGGGGCGGTCGAGGATGACCACGGTGACGTCCTCGGGCGAGGACTTCTTGGCCTTGGCCACCCGGCGGATGTTCACCGACACCGGGGCGTTGATGTCGACGAAGTCGGCCGCCTCGGGGCCCGTGACCAGCTTGTCCATGTAGAAGACGGCGGACGGGTCGAACATGGCGCCCCGGTCCGCGGCCGCCAGCACGGCGATCGCGTTGGGCATGCCCTTGGCGTTCAGGGTGGTGCCGTCGATCGGGTCGACCGCGATGTCGACCTCGGGTCCGGTGCCGTCGCCGATGCGCTCCCCGTTGTAGAGCATGGGGGCTTCGTCCTTCTCGCCCTCACCGATGACGACGATGCCGTTCATCGACACGGTGGAGACGAGGGTCCGCATGGCGTTGACCGCGGCGCCGTCCGCGCCGATCTTGTCCCCGCGGCCGACCCAGCGGCCGGCGGCCATGGCGGCCGCCTCGGTGACCCGGACGAGCTCAAGGGCCAGGTTGCGGTCCGGAGCCTCGGGGGAGACCTCGAGTTCGGACGGCAGATGATGCTCGGTCATCGGAGCGCACCTTTCTGTACGGCGACGGCCGCAGGATAAAGAGGGTGCTAGGACTCTATCCGTACGTCGACAAATTGAGCAGAGGGGCCCACGTATGAGCGGCGACATGACCTGAGACCATGGGTTCGTGGCAGGAACGCGCAGCAGCAAGCAGACAGTCCGGAACATGCTTCAGTCGCTGGCGGTGATCGGCATCGCGGCGGCTGTGGCCTATGTGTTCATCCCGCACGACGAATCGGATGCCCCTCCGCTCAAGCCGGTCGACTACAAGGTCGAGCTGTCGACCGTGCGCAGGGCCGCGCCCTACCCGGTGGCGGCCCCGGTCGGCCTGCCCGACCAGGAGAAGTGGCGGGCGACCTCGGTGTCGTACGACGGCGCCAAGAACAACGCCTGGCACCTGGGCTTCCTCGACCCGCAGAACCAGTACGTGGCCGTCGAGCAGTCGACCGCGCCCTTCGAGAAGTACGTCGCCGAGGTCAGCAAGAAGGCGACCAGGACCGAGAAGTCCCAGAAGATCGGGGGCGCGACCTGGACCTTCTGGGACGGCCCCAAGTACGACGCCCTCGTCCGCCAGGACCAGGGCTCCACGACCGTGGTGACCGGCACGGCACCGTATGAGCAGCTGGTGACGATGGCCGGATCCCTGGAGTCGAAGAAGGAGCCGAAGACCGCGACGGGCTGACCGCGACGACACCCCGCCTGCCACCGCGCACGCCGAGGGCCCCGCACCGGGAAGGTGCGGGGCCCTTGGTGTTGGCAGGCGGCTCGGGCGGCGGTGCCGCCGAGCTTCCGTACACAGGCTCAGACGGTGGTGACGACGTCCTCGTACGCCAGGCGCGGGCTGCGCGGACTGTGTCTTCCCGGGGGCAACCCCCGGACCCCCGGCCGAGGGGGGTTGTCGTCAGACGGTGGTGACGACGTCCTCGTACGCCAGGCGCGGGCTGCGCGGGAACCACGCGTCGTCGCCCGGCTTGCCGATGTTGACGATCATCAGCGGGGTGTGGTCGTCGTCCAGGAACTCCTTCTGCACACCGGCGAAGTCGAACCCGGTCATCGGGCCCGCGGCCAGGCCGGCGGCGCGGACGCCGACGATGAAGTACGCGGCCTGGAGCGCGCTGTTGAGCAGGGCGGCACCCTCGCGGACCGAGCGCTCCGAGAAGAAGGCGTCCTTGGCGGCGGGGAAGTGCGGGAAGAGGGCCGGGAGCTCCTCGTGGAACTCGTTGTCCGCGGAGAGGATCGCCACGAGCGGCGCGGTGGCGGTCTTCGGGCGGTTGCCCTCGGCCATGTGCTGCACCAGGCGCTCGCGGGCCTCGGGGGAGCGGACCAGGGTGACGCGCAGCGGCGACTGGTTGAAGGCGGTCGGGCCGTACTTGACCAGGTCGTAGATGGCCTGGACCTGCTCGTCGGTCACCGGCTCGTCCGTGAACGTGTTGGCGGTGCGGGCCTCGCGGAAGAGGAGGTCCTGGGCGGCGGGGTCAAGAACGAGGGACATCTGAGAAACACCTTCCGGGCGGCTGATCAAGCGATGACTCGACCGTACGCCGATTTGTATTAGCTTTCAACTAAGCTATCTTCAGGGTGACCAGCCTCACAGCGAGAACTGTGAGTCGGTGCCCCCATGCTCCCCCATGGGCCCGGGGCCGCCGGGCCCGGGGTGTCACTCCTGCTCGGCCGGCTCCGCCAGCGCCGCGTCGAGGCGGGCCCGGGCGCCCTCCAGCCAGCGGTGGCACACCTTCGCCAGCTCCTCGCCCCGCTCCCACAGCGCGAGGGACTCCTCCAGGGTGGTGCCCCCGGCTTCGAGCCGCCGTACGACGTCGATCAGCTCGTCCCGCGCCTGCTCGTACCCCAGTGCCGCGTCACCCGACGCGGCCTCGTCCGTCTTGGCCATGCGATCCACCCTATGTCCGCGGTACGACAGTGACGTGCAGTTCGCCCTCGGCCACCCGGGCGCGCAACTCCTCGCCGGGGGCCACCTCGCCGGGGGAGCGGACCACCTCGCCGCCGGCCCGCTGGAGCACCGCGTACCCCCGCTCCAGGGTGGCCGCGGGGGACAGCGCCACCACCCGGGCGTGGGTGTGCGAGAGCTCCGAGTCGGCCCGGTCGAGGAGATGGCCGAGCACCCGGCGCGAGCGGTGCAGCAGCGCGTCCACCTCGTCGGCCCGGTCGTCCACCATGCGGTGCGGACGCTCCATCCAGGGCCGGGCCAGCATCCCCGCCAGGCCCCGCTCCTCGCGGTCGACCAGGCCCCGGACATGACGGCGCGCCCGGTCCCGCAGCATCCGGACCCGGTCGAGCTCCTCGCCGACGTCCGGCACGACCTTCTTGGCCGCGTCGGTGGGGGTGGAGGCGCGCACGTCCGCGACCAGGTCGAGCAGCGGCGCGTCCGGCTCGTGGCCGATCGCGGACACCACGGGCGTACGGCACTGGGCGACCGCCCGTACGAGCTCCTCGTCGGAGAAGGGCAGCAGGTCCTCCACGCTGCCGCCGCCGCGCGCCACGATGATCACGTCCACGTCCGGCAGCTCGTCGAGCTCGCGCACGGCCCGCACCACCTGGGGCACCGCGTGCACCCCCTGCACCGCCACGTTGCGCACCTCGAAGCGCACCGCGGGCCAGCGCCGCCGGGCGTTCTCCAGGACGTCCCGCTCGGCCGCCGAGGCCCGGCCCACCACAAGACCCACGAGCTGCGGCAGGAACGGCAGTTGGCGCTTGCGGTCCAGGGCGAACAGGCCCTCGGAGGCCAGCGTGCGCTTCAACTGCTCCAGTCTGGCGAGCAGTTCACCGATGCCGACCGGCCGTATCTCCACCGCCCGCAGCGAGAGCTGACCGCGCGGCGCGTACCACTCGGGCTTGGCGTGCACGACGACGCGCGCGCCCTCGGACACGACGTCCGCGACGGCGTCGAAGACCTGGCGGTAGCAGGTGACGCCCACCGAGATGTCGTGCGAGGGATCGCGCAGGGTCAGGAACACCACGCCCGCGCCGGGCCGCCGCGAGAGCTGGGTGATCTGCCCCTCCACCCAGACCGCCCCGAGGCGGTTGATCCACCCCCCGATGAGGCGGGACACCTCGCCGACGGGGAGCGGCGCGTCCGCACTCGTATTCAGAGCCATGTACGCAGGCTAGCCCGCGCCACCGACACTCCCGCCCCGCGCCGGCGGCCGCGGGTCCGGGCCGGAGCGGCGGCCCCACTGCATGGCGAGGACCACGAGCCCCACCGCCAGCCAGCCGAGCCCGACGAGCTGGGCGGTGGCCGTCGCCTCCCAGACCACCGCGACGATGACGGCCGCGCCGAGCACCGGAACCACCACATGGCTCAGCCAGTCGGGGGCGCCCTCCATGCGGCGCACCGCGTACCAGGCGACGACGGAGACGTGCAGCAGGAAGAACGCGGTCAGCGCCCCCATGTCGACCACGGAGACGAGATGGTCCATGCCGTCGTCGCGCCGGGCCGCCCACACCGCGGCGATCAGCGTGACCGCCGCGGCGAGCAGCAGCGCCGCGCGCGGCACCCCCGAATCGGTCCGCGCCAGCACGCGCGGAAGGCGTCGGTCGCGGGCCATGGCGAAGACGAGCCGGCCCGCCGCGGCCTGTCCGGCGAGCGCCGCGAACGCCGCCCCGATCGCCTTGCTCACCGCGACCAGGGTGTGCAGCCAGCCGCCGACCGAGGTCTCGACCGTGTCGTAGAACGCCGAGCCCTGCTTGACCGGATCGGCCGCGAGCTGCGCCGACGACATCGGTTCGAGCAGCGCCGCCAGATACGACTGCACGACGAACAGGGACCCGGCGAGCACCAGGCAGAACAGCACCGCCCGCGCCACCTTCGCCGAGCCCCCGGTCACCTCCTCGGCGAACGTGGCGATCGCGTCGAAGCCCAGATAGGAAAGGACCGCGACGGACACCGCGCCGAGCACCGCGCCGAGCGTGAACCCGGCGTCCCCGGTCAGCGGCGTCAGCCAGCCGCGCTGCGCGCCGTCGCGTACGAGCACCACCACCGCCGACACCACGAAGACGAGCAGCACCACGATCTCCATGGCGAGCACCGCGAAGCCGACCCGGGCCGCGGCCCGTACGCCCCACAGGTTGAGCAGGGTCGTGATCACCACCGCGATCGCCGTCCACACCCAGCGCGACACGGACGGCACGAGGGAGTTCATCGCGATGCCGGAGAAGAGATAGGCGACGGCCGGGATGAGCAGATAGTCGAGCATCGCCATCCACCCGGCGATGAAGCCCGGCCCCTCGCCGAGCGCCGTGCGCGCGTACGCGAACACCGACCCGGCCAGCGGGACGACCCGCACCATCTGGGCGTAGCTGAACGCGGTGAACCCCATCGCGACCGTGGCCACCAGGTAGACCAGCGCCACGGCGCCGTGCGACTTGGCGTCCAGGGTGCCGAAGATGCCGACCGGGGCCATGGGGGCGATGAACAGCAGCCCGTACACCACCAGATCACGGAAGCCGAGGCTCCGCCGTAGCTGCCCGGTCCCCGCGACCCCGTCGTCCGGGCCGGCGCCGTCCGTGCGGCGGGGGCGGCCCGGGTCCTCGTGCTCCTCGCGTACGCCACTCATGCGGCCAGTCTCACCGGCCGGGCGATCTTTGGCCCGCGGGGCACGCCGGTCGGGCGGGGCGCTGCCGTGGGTCGCCGGTCGGGCGCGGGGCGTCCCCGTGGGCACGCCGGTCGGGCGCGGGGCGTCCGGCGTGCGGGTCGGCGGGGCTGTCGGCGCCAGCCCCTACCATGGACGACATGACTACTGCTGCTTCCCGCCGCGTCCTGCTCGCCGCTCCCCGTGGCTACTGCGCGGGCGTGGACCGAGCCGTGATCGCCGTGGAGAAGGCCCTGGAGCAGTACGGGGCGCCGATCTACGTCCGGCACGAGATCGTCCACAACAAGTACGTCGTGCAGACCCTGGAGAAGAAGGGCGCGATCTTCGTCGAGCGGACCGCGGAGGTGCCCGAGGGCTCCATCGTGATGTTCTCCGCCCACGGCGTGGCCCCGACCGTCCACGCGGAGGCCGCCGAGCGCAAGCTGGCCACCATCGACGCGACGTGCCCGCTGGTCACCAAGGTCCACAAGGAGGCCGTGCGGTACGCGAAGGAGGACTACGACATCCTCCTGATCGGCCACGAGGGCCACGAGGAGGTCATCGGCACCTCCGGCGAGGCCCCGGACCACATCACCCTGGTCGACGGCCCGGACGACGTGGCGAACGTCGAGGTCCGTGACGAGTCGAAGGTCGTCTGGCTCTCCCAGACCACGCTCTCCGTCGACGAGACGATGGAGACGGTCGGCGCCCTCAAGAACAAGTTCCCCAACCTGCTCTCGCCGCCCAGCGACGACATCTGCTACGCCACGCAGAACCGCCAGGTCGCCGTGAAGAAGCTCGCCGAGGACGCCGAGCTGGTCATCGTCGTCGGCTCCAAGAACTCCTCCAACTCGATCCGCATGGTCGAGGTCGCCCTGGACGCGGGCGCCCCCGCCGCCCACCTGGTGGACTTCGCGGACGAGATCGACGAGGCCTGGCTGGAGGGCGTCACCACGGTCGGCCTCACCTCCGGCGCCTCCGTGCCGGACGTCCTGGTCGACGGCGTACTGGAGTGGCTGGCCCAGCGCGGCTACGGCGACGTCGAGACGGTGAAGACGGCGGACGAGTCGATCACCTTCTCGCTGCCCAAGGAGCTCCGCCGCGACCTGCGCGCCGAGGCCGCCCAGCTCGCGGGCGAGTAGCGCCCAGTACGTCCCGCCGCGCGACCGCCCGTACGGTGGATCTCATGAACGCCATGAGGAACGTGTTCGGAGTGGACATCGGCGGAACCGGCATCAAGGGTGCCCCGGTCGACCTGGAGCGGGGCACGCTCGCGCAGGAGCGCCACAAAGTACTGACCCCCCACCCCGCGACCCCGGAAGCGGTCGCGGACGGCGTCGCGGAGGTCGTGGCGCACTTCGGCTGGTCCGGCCCGGTGGGCGTCACCTTCCCCGGGGTGGTCACCGCGAACACCGTGCGTACGGCCGCGAACGTCTCCAAGGAGTGGGTGGGCGTGGACGCGGCCCGGCTGCTCGGCGAACGCCTGGCGGGTGTGCCAGTCACCGTCCTGAACGACGCGGACGCGGCCGGCGTCGCCGAGATGCGCGTCGGCGCGGGCCGGGGCCGCACGGGCACGGTGATCCTGCTGACCTTCGGTACGGGCATCGGCAGCGCGGTCTTCACCGACGGCCACCTCGTCCCCAACACCGAGCTCGGCCATCTGGAGCTGCACGGCCACGACGCGGAGAAGCACGCCTCGACGAAGGTCAAGGAGGACGAGGACCTGAGCTGGCCGCACTGGGCACGCCGGGTCCAGAAGTACCTGGCCCATGTGGAGATGCTCTTCTCGCCCGACCTGTTCATCATCGGCGGCGGGGTCAGCCGCAAGGCCGCCAAGTTCCTCCCCCTGATCGAGGGCATCGAGGCGGAGATCGTCCCGGCGCAGCTCCAGAACGACGCGGGGATCGTGGGGGCGGGGATGGCGGCGGGGGCCGCTGAGCGGGGGTGGGCCGTGGCAGGGTCAGCGCCGGGCCGGGCCTTCGGGCAGGGTGCGCGCTGGGGTCAGCGCCGGGCCGGGCCCGCGGTGTGGCTAGGGGGGGGTGCCTCTATGTCGTTCGTCAAGGCATTCCTGTCGGGTTTGGGGTGGTTCGGGTGGTGGGTTATGCGGCGAGTTCGACGTGATTCGTTGTCCGGGACTCGTAGAAGGTGCCGTCGCGGAGCATGGCGAACAGGACGCTGATGCGTTGGCGGGCGAGGCGGAGGAGGGCTTGTGTGTGGGTCTTGCCGCGGGCGCGTTGCTTGTCGTAGTAGGTCCGGGAGGCGGGGTCGGCGTTCATGCAGGCGAAGGCGGACAGGAACATTGCGCGTTTGAGCTGCCGGTTGCCGCCTCGGGGTGCGTGTTCGCCGTGGATTGAGGTTCCGGATTGCCGGGTGGCCGGAGCGAGGCCGGCGTAGGAGGCGAGGTGGGCGGCGGTGGGGAAGTTGGTGCCGTCGCCGACGGTGGTCAGCAGGACTGCGGCGGTCCTGACGCCGACGCCGGGCATCGAGGTCAGGACCTGGGAAAGAGGGTGGGCCTCCAGCAGGGTGTTGATCTGGGCTTCCAGGGCCCGGCGCTGTTCGTGGACGGCGGCGAGCGAGCGGGCCAGGGACGGGACCACGATGTCGAGGGTGCCGGTGCCGGGAACGATCACGGTCTGCTCGTCCAGGGCGTCGAAGACGTCGTCGATCAGCCGTGCGGCCATGCGCGGGGCCTTGGGCCGGATCAGCTCGACGAGGCGGCGTCGGCCGGCTTTGCGCAGAGCGGCCGGGGATCCGTGACGTTCCAGGAGCCAGGTCACGGCCTGGTGGTCCAGGCGGGGTCCCAGGACCCGTTCCAGCGACGGGTGGAACTGGGTGAGCAGGCCGCGTATCCGGTTGCTGGTGCGGGTGGCCTCGGCGGCCAGATCCTGGTCGAAGCCGGTCAGGACGGTCAGCTCGGCGGTGATCTCGTCGGTCAGTTCGAGCGAGCGCAGGGTGTGGGGCATGGTTCGTGCGGCGTCGGCAATGACGGCCGCGTCCTTGGCGTCGGTCTTGGCCTCGCCGGGGTAAAGGTCGGCGATCCGTCGCATTGCCAGGCCGGGCAGGTAGGCGACGCGGCAGCCGGCGTCGCGGGCGACGGCCAGGGGCAGCGCGCCGATGGAGGCGGGCTGGTCCACGATGACCAGGACGGTGCCGAACTTCGCGGTCAGCTTGTCGAACACGGTCCGCAGCTTCGGCTCGCTGTTGGGCAGCGGCTTATCGCAGATCTTCTTCCCGGTCGGGGTGAGCCCGTGTCCGTGATGGGTGGACTTGCCGACGTCCAGGCCGAGGAACACGCCCACGTCTTCGATCTCGAACATCGCGCCCTTCCGGGGGAGTTGACGGTGCCGGCCTCGGCTCGGGTGTCGTGCTCGCGCATCCACGTTATGCAGACCTGCCGCCCGCGAACTGTCCGGCATTGCGCCGGACCGGACGGTGGCCGGACCTCTCATCAGCGTCTCCGACGAACACCCCCGGACCCGGTGACACCACCCCCCAGGTCATGCCTTCGACAGGGGGACACAGTCATACCGGGCCCGGAGGCCAGCGGCCCTCTTGCAGGACCGCGAAAAACATAACGGGGACCGTGGCAGGGTCAGCGCCGGGCTGGGCTCGCGGTGTGGCCGGGGTGGACCGTGGCAGGGTCAGCGCCGGGCCGGGCCCGCGGGCTTGGCCAGGGCGCGTCGGCGACCCATGAGCCGCAGCTTCCGCACACTGGCGATCACTCCGGCGACCAGGGTTCCCGCGTAGAGCCAGCCCGCGTGCAGGGCGAGGGCGGTGACCACGGCCATCGCCTGCCCGCCGAAGCCGCCGGTGCCGCCCGCGACCGGGACGATCCCCACCGCGAAGGCGATGGGGACGCAGATCGGGGCCGTCACCAGGTCGGCGGCCCGCACCCAGAGCGCGGTCACCGCGCAGACCGGCAGGAACAGCACCCCGTACACCGCCGGCGAACCGTCGAAGAGCAGCCAGTCCAGGGTGCCGAGCGCGAACATCAGGGCGGCGGCGAACAGCCCGCCGCCGAGCCCGGTGAGCCGGGGGGAGGGCAGTCTGCGCAGCGCGAGGACGAGGGGCGGCACCGGGCGGGTGCGGCCGGCCGCGCGGTAGACGGCGGCACTCTCACCGGTCGCCGCCGCGCCGCTCGCCGCCGCCCCGGGCACGCCGAGTGGCGCCCGGGAGGCTCCCGGTGCCGATGTCCGTGCTCGCTGTCCGGGCTGGGGGGTGCGCGTCCTGTATTGCTCCACCGGACCAACGTAGGTCGCGACGGGGTAGTAACCATCCATTGGACACGCCCATTGCCCGTGCCCTTTGGTCGAGCTTGCCCGTGCGTTCGAGGGTCCGGGGCCGTCCTGGGCGCCCTCGCGCGTCCGGGAACCCGGGCCGTCACGGCCGGGATCGCGCGCCCGTAAACTGGTGGACGGTCCACTCTCAGGACCGTCCACCGCCCTCGTACCGGGAAGTCGCCACGTGTCGCTCACGATCGGAATCGTCGGTCTGCCGAATGTCGGCAAGTCGACCCTGTTCAACGCCCTGACCAAGAACGACGTACTGGCGGCCAACTACCCGTTCGCCACCATCGAGCCGAACGTCGGCGTCGTCGGCGTCCCCGACCCCCGCCTGGCCCAGCTCGCCGAGGTCTTCAACTCCCAGCGGATCCTGCCCGCCACGGTCGACTTCGTCGACATCGCCGGCATCGTGCGCGGCGCGAGCGAGGGCGAGGGCCTGGGCAACAAGTTCCTCGCCAACATCCGCGAGTCGGACGCGATCTGCCAGGTCATCCGCGCCTTCAAGGACGAGAACGTCGTCCACGTCGACGGCAAGGTGTCCCCGAAGGACGACATCGAGACGATCAACACCGAGCTGATCCTCGCCGACCTCCAGTCCGTCGAGAAGGCGGTGCCGCGCCTGACGAAGGAGTCCCGCCTCCAGAAGGAGAAGGTCGCGGTCCTGGCGGCGGTCGAGAAGGCGCAGAAGATCCTCGAGGCGGGCGACACCCTCTTCTCGCACGGCATCACCAAGGGCACCGAGCAGGGCGACCTGCTGCACGAGCTGCACCTGCTGACCACCAAGCCCTTCCTGTACGTCTTCAACGTGGACGAGGACGAGCTGGTCGACGAGGACTTCAAGAACGAGCAGCGCGCGCTGGTCGCCCCCGCGGAGGCGATCTTCCTGAACGCGAAGATCGAGTCCGAGCTGATCGAGCTGGACGACGACGAGGCGCTCGAACTCCTCCAGTCCATGGGCCAGGAGGAGCCCGGCCTCGCCACCCTGGGCCGCGTCGGCTTCGCCACCCTGGGCCTCCAGACCTACCTGACGGCCGGCCCCAAGGAAACCAGGGCCTGGACCATCCCCCAGGGCGCCACGGCCCCCGAGGCGGCCGGTGTCATCCACACCGACTTCCAGAAGGGCTTCATCAAGGCGGAGGTCGTCTCCTTCGCCGACCTGATCGAAGCGGGCTCCGTGGCGGAAGCGCGTGCGCGCGGCAAGGCGCGCATGGAGGGCAAGGACTATGTGATGCAGGACGGGGACGTGGTGGAGTTTCGGTTCAACGTGTAGTCGCGTCGTTGCCGCATGTTAGGTAGTTCGTCAAGCATGCAGGTCAGGAGGGGTCGGGCTTCGGTGAGCCCGACCCCTTCGTCGTCCCCGTGCTGGATAGGTGCTGGATATTCTGACGTGGAGTCAGTGGCAATCAGGTCTCGTAAACAGTGGACCGGTGTCCGACGTGCACAACCCAAATCACCAGTTTCCCGTTGTCGATCGTGTAGACGACGCGGTAGTCGCCGACGCGGAGGCGGCGACGTTCGGGCTGGGAGACGAGTGCGGTGGTGTTGAAGCCGAGAGGATCGGCTTCCAACTCGGTCAGCTTGGCCAGGATGCGCAGCGCCATGTCGCGAGGGATCTTCCGGAGCTCGGCCTGGGCCTCGGGTCGGAAGACGGTCCGGTACTCACTCACTGCGCGCCAGCGTCTCCCTCATGATGTCCTCGATCGGGATGCCGGGCGCCGAGTTGGCCATGCGCTCGTCGATGATCCGGTTGATCTCGTGCTCTTCCCATTCCTGGTACTTGCGCAGCACCTCAATGGACACCACGGCGGCGACTTCCTTGCCCCGGCGCGTGATCACCGTGGGTACGTCGTCGCGGTCGGCGCGCTCCACGACCTCCGCCAAATGTGCGCGCACGTCGCGGATGGACTCTATGGGCAGCGGCTGCGTCATGCGCCCAAGCGTACCGAGTGTCTCGTGTGTACACAATAGATGCCGTGGCGGTGGCCAGGCTCCCCTCGTCGCGGTTGGGCGTGCTGGATGTGCTGGATGGACTCGCGCCGTGCTGGATCGGTGCTGGTGACCACTTTCAGAATCGCGTTTTCGCAGGTCGGAGCGCTGCGCTGAACGTTCCGCTTCCACATGTAGTGGGTGACATCGCACCACGTCGCTGATCTGGCAAACATGCAGGTCAGAGAGGGCCCGCCCCTTCGGGGTCGGGCCCTTAGTTCTTCCCGTGCTGGGATGGTGCTGGGTTGGCTGACCCATCGTCACCTGTTGCCATCCCTGGTCATCAGTACCGTGCTGGGCTCGTGCTGGGACGTGGATGCGGTGCCGGTGCTGGGTTCTGCTCGGTGGGTGGCTGAACCGTGGGACGGCGGCTGCTGGCTCTGGCAAAGTGATCGACACTGCTAGACGATTCTCGTGAGGAACTTGTGAGCACGCTCGGTAGCTTCATCTGGTCGATCGCTGACCAGCTTCGGGGGCCCTATCGCCCCAACCAGTACGGGACAGTTGTCCTCCCGTTCACGATCCTGCGGCGACTCGACTGCATCCTTGAGCCCGATCGTCCGACGGTGCGAGAGCTGGCAACGAAGTTCGAGAACCCGAACCGGCTCAAGGTCGAGGTCAAGAAGGCCACAGGGCGGACCTTCTTCAACACCTCCAACTACTCGTTCGCGAACTTGCTGGCCGACGCGGACGGGCTGGCGGACAACCTGGCCGACTACATCGACCGGTTCTCCGCCGACGTGGACGTGTTCGAGTACTTCGACTTTAAGAAGGAGATCCTGGCCCTGGAGAAGGCCGGGCTCCTGCGCGAGATCGTCAAGTCCTTCAGCAAGGTCGACCTTCACCCAGATGTGGTGTCGAACTCCGACATGGGCGACGCCTTCGAATACATCATCCGCAAGTTCAACGAGGCAGCGAACGAGACCTCCGGCGACCACTACACGCCGCGCGATGCGATCCGGCTGCTGGTCGACCTGCTCTTCGCGGAGAAGGACGTCGACCTCACCGAGGGCGGCATCATCCGATCGCTGTACGACCCCACCGCGGGCACCGGTGGCATGCTCTCCCTGGCAGAGGAGCACCTGCTCGCCGGGAACCCCGACGCGAAGCTGGGCCTGTACGGCCAGGAGTACAACCCGCAGTCGTACGCCATCTGCAAGTCCGACCTGCTCGCCAAGGGCCACGACGCAACCAACATCGCCTTCGGTAACACGCTCACCGACGACGCCTTCAAGGGCCGGCAGTTCGACTACTGCATGTCCAACCCGCCCTACGGCGTGGACTGGAAGCAGTACGCCAAAGCGGTCAAGGAGGAGCGAGACTCCGCTGGCCCTTACGGCCGCTTCGCACCGGGCCTCCCCGCGACCTCCGACGGGCAGATGCTCTTCCTGCTTCACCTGGCCCACAAGATGCGAGCACCCGAGGACGGCGGCGGCCGTGTCGGCATCGTCATGAACGGCTCTCCGCTCTTCAACGGCGCCGCCGAATCCGGCCCCTCCAACATCCGCCGGTGGCTGCTGGAGAACGACCTAGTCGAAGCGATCGTCGCCCTGCCGACCAACATGTTCTTCAACACCGGCATCGCCACCTACATCTGGATCCTGGACAACACCAAGCACCCCGACCGCCAGGGCAAGGTGCAACTGATCGACGGTACGTCGTTCTGGTCCAAGATGCGCAAGACCTCGGAGCTAAGGGACGCGAGATCAGCGACGCCGACCGCGCCGACGTCGTGCGGCTTTACGTCGACTTCGAGGATGCCGATCCCGAGCTCTCCAAGGTGCTACGCAACGACGAGTTTGGCTATTGGACGGTCGCTGTCGAGCGCCCCCTGCTGGACGAAATCGGGAACCCTGTCGTCAACCGCAAGGGTGAGCCGAAGCCCGATTCGAAGAAGCGTGACACCGAGAACGTGCCCTTCACCTACGGCGGCTCGACAGCCGGCGCGGCAGCGGAGCGCGAAGTTATCCAGGCGTACTTCGACGCGGAAGTGAAGCCGCACGTTCCCGACGCATGGATCGACTGGGCCAAGACCAAGACGGGGTACGAAATCCCCTTCACGCGGCACTTCTACAAGTACGTTCCGCCCCGTTCGCTCGCCGATATTGATGCAGACCTGGAGAAGCAGGTCTCCAAGATCCTTGAGCTGTTGCGAGAGGTGGAACAGTGACGCGCTTCGGCCACGCAATGGAGAAGATCGACGAGCGGATCCCGGGTGTCGACCTTCCACTAATGTCGGTGTCCCAGTCACGAGGGGTCATCCGGCGGAGCGAGTTGACGGACGCTCCTCAGCGGGCTGAGTCTCTCGACAACTACAAGGTGTGTCGAGCCGACGACATTGTCTTCAACAAGATGAGCATCCGTTCTGGCGCTATGGGCGTCGCGGCAGAGGACGGGCTGGTCACCTACCACTACGAGGTCATGCGACCACGTGAAGGGACGGATCCACACTTCATCGCGTACCTGATGAAGTCTTCGTGGTTCACCAAAGAACTCATCAAGCGCGAGCGGGGAATCGGCGCCGGCGACCAGGCCAACGTTCGGACCACGGAGGTGCCGTTCTCGGTCTTGAAGACGATCGATGCCTACATTCCCGACCGCGCCGAGCAGCGGGCCATCGCCGGATACCTGGACCGTGAGACGTCCCGCATCGACACGCTCGTCGAAGAGCAGCAACGGCTAATCGCGATGCTCCGCGAGCGGCGCGATGCAGAAGCTGATGCCCTCTTGGGCTCGCCAGTACAGGCTCGGCACACCACGGTCAAGCGGGCGCTCCGACCTCTCTCGCGTCCCTCGGTCGCGGGCCTCGGCGTCGTTACTGCCTTTCGCGATGGCGTCGTGACCCTTCGAAGCAATCGCCGGGAGGGCGGCTACACCTTCTCCAACACCGAGCATGGATACCAAGAAATTCGTCCGGGGGACCTGGTGTTCCACGCTCTCGACGGATTTGCGGGGGCGGTGGGAGTGTCCGATAGCCACGGGAATGCAACGCCGGTCTATCACGTGTGCGAAGCAACCGCTGGAGACGATCTGGCATACGTCGCGCGCTTGCTCCGATATCTAGGACTCAACGGCTTCCTTGCCACCCAAGCTCCGAACGTACGCGAACGAAGTGTCGACTTCCGCAACTGGGCGATGTTCGGTCGGTTGCCTCTTGCGCTGCCGCCAGTCGAAGAGCAGCGCCGCATCGTGGCGCATCTCGACGAGCAGAACGCGAAAACCGACACGCTCATCGCCGAGTCGGAGCGGTTCATCGAGCTCGCTCGTGAGCGTCGATCGGCGCTGATCACAGCGGCTGTGACGGGGCAGATCGACGTACGAGGGGTGGCGTGATGGCTGCCCACAATGAGGTGGTCTTCGAGACGGAGATCTGTGAGTACCTGCGGGATCACGGCTGGCTGTACTCAAAGAATGACCGTGATGGTGGTGAGTACGACCGCGAGCGGGCGCTGTTCCCGGCGGATCTGTTCGCGTGGCTGGAGTCAACGCAGAAGCTGGCGTACGAGAAGGCGCTGAAGGCGGCGGGGTCGCAGGCGAAATTCCTCGACGTGCTGACCGCGGCGCTGGACAAACCGTTGGAGCACGGCGGCGGGACGCTGAACATCCTGCGTAACGGGGTGCAATACATCGGCGGCGGCCGGTTAAAGATGGCACAGTTCCGCCCCGATACCTCGCTCAATGCGACCACTGTGTCGCACTACGAGGCGATGCGGGTCCGGGTGGTGCGGCAGGTGCACTTCTCGACGGCCGACCAGCGCACCATCGATCTGGTGTTCTTCATCAACGGGCTCCCGGTGGCGACGGTGGAGCTGAAAACCGACTTCACCCAGTCGCTGGACGAGGCGATCAATCAGTACAAGCACGACCGCAACCCGCTGACGAATGGGCGCTCGGAGCCGCTGCTGTCATTCGGGCACCGGGCACTGGTGCACTTCGCGGTCTCCAACGGTCTAGCGGCCATGACCACGAAGCTGGAGGGGGACAAGACCCACTTCCTTCCGTTCAACATCGGCTTCGACAGCGGTGCCGGCAACCCGCCTGGCGCGGACGATGGGTCGGCGACGGCGTACCTATGGAAACGCGTCTGGGAGAAGCACGCTTGGTTGAACGTCATCGGGCGGCTGATGATCGTGCAGACCAAGGAGGAGTGGGACGTCACCACCGGCACCTCGGTGCGGCGTACGAGCATGCTCTTCCCGCGCTTCCACCAGTGGGAGGCCGTCACGAACATCGTCGCCGCAGTGAAGGAGGAGGGTGTCGGGCACCGGTACTTGATCGAGCACTCGGCCGGGTCAGGAAAGACGAACACCATCGCCTGGACCGCCCATGGGTTGGCCCGACTGCATGATGCCCACGACAGGAAGGTCTTCGACTCCGTCATCGTGGTCGTGGACCGTACCGTGCTCGATTCCCAGTTGCAGGATGCGATCCGGCAGATCGACGGGAACAAGAAGATTGTCGCGACGATCAGTCCCGAGGACGTCCGCAAGGCCGGCGCGAAGTCGAAGTCAGGTCTGCTGGCGCAGGCGTTGAAGAGCGGCGAGCTCATCATCGCGGTGACGGTGCAGACCTTCCCGTATGCGCTGGAAGAGATCCGGACCGACGCCAGCCTGAAGGGCAAGCGATTCGCCGTGATCGCTGATGAGGCGCACTCCTCCCAGTCGGGGCAGATCTCCTCGAAGCTGAAGCAGGCACTGACGGCCGAGGAGCTCAAGGAGATCGAGGAGGGCGGGGATGTCGATGTGGAGTCGGTGCTGGCTTCGGAGATGACCGAGCGGGCCGAATCGGAGAATATCTCTTACTTCGCCTTCACCGCGACGCCGAAGAACAAGACCCTCGAGCTGTTCGGCCGCAAGGGGCTCGACGGGAAGCCGCGCGAGTTCCACCTGTACTCGATGAAGCAGGCAATCGAGGAGGGCTACATCCTCGACGTGCTCAAGGGCTATCAGTCCTACGACACCGCGCTGAAGATCGCCGGCAGGGCCGAGAGCGGTGACGGGGGAGAGGTCGAGGAGGTCGCCGCCCGCAAGGGGCTGATGAGGTGGGTTCAGCTCCACCCGACGAACGTCAGCCAGAAGGTGCAGATCATCGTCGAGCACTTCCACGCCAATGTCGCCCACCTCCTCGAAGGCAAGGCGAAGGCCATGGTGGTGACCGACTCCCGCAAGTCCGCGGTGAAGTACAAGCTGGCGATAGACGCCTACATCGGTAAGCGCCGCACCGAGGACGCCTCCTATAACTTCCGCACCCTGGTGGCCTTTTCGGGCGGGGTGACGATGCTCGAGGACGAGACGTGGCACAGCGACTGGGGTCCGCAGCCGTCGAAGGACGACGAGTTCACCGAGGCCAATATGAACCCCGGCGCCGGGGCTGATCTGGCGGAGTCGTTCAAAGGCGACACGTACAAGATCATGCTGGTCGCCAACAAGTTCCAGACCGGGTTCGACCAGCCCTTACTCACGGCTATGTACGTCGACAAGAAGCTGTCGGGCGTCACCGCCGTGCAGACGCTCTCGCGCCTCAACCGCACCCACCGCACCGCTGGTGGAGAGCAGAAGCGCAAGACGTTCGTCATCGACTTCGCCAACAAGCCCGAGGACATCAAGACGGCCTTCGAGCCCTACTTCAAGAACGCGACTCTGGAGACCGAGACCGACCCGTATGTCGTCGTCCACCTGGCCAACAAGCTCGCCCAGGCCGGAATCTACACCGAGGACGATGTCCGCAAGGTCGCCGAACTGTGGGTGACGCGGAAGGGCAACAACGCTC
Organism: Streptomyces hundungensis; assembly: GCF_003627815.1. NCBI lineage: Bacteria > Bacillati > Actinomycetota > Actinomycetes > Kitasatosporales > Streptomycetaceae > Streptomyces > Streptomyces hundungensis. The sequence goes on along the minus strand of NZ_CP032698.1, from coordinate 3,245,894 downwards.
TCTCGGCGGCGATCAGCCCGGCGCAGTACGACTTCCGCCGCCGCTATGCGCGGGCGATCGAGGAGGAAGACAAAGTAAAGCTCCAGGAGCTCGACCTGTTCCGCAAGGACGTCTCCACCTACGTACGGCTCTACGACTTCATGTCCCAGATCGTCAACTACGGCGATACCTACATGGAGTCGCTCTCGATCTTCCTGCGCCTGCTGGAGAAGGTGATTGCCGAGTCCGCTTGGGCGGCCGACGTGGACCTCTCCGACGTGGTGCTGGTCGGGGTCAAGCACAACAAGGCGATCTCGGTCGACATCTCGCTCGTGGGCGACGGGCAGCTGAAGGGCATCAGCGCCGCCGGCACGGGCGCGAAGAAGGATCCGAAGTACGTCGCGCTTCAGATCGTCATAGACAAGATGAACGACCTCTTCGGCGCCGAAACGTTCGCTGTTTCCCAGATCAGGGAGTTCGTACAGTGCCTCGTGCAGCGGCTGCTGGCTGACCCAAACCTGGTCCAGCAGACCAAGGTGAACTCCAAGAAGCAGTTCCTGGAGTCACAGGACTTCCAAGCTGCCGTCACGGAGGCGGTCGCAGACAACCAGGACGCCCACAACACGATGGCTGACTACTTCTTCACCGATGGGCCGGCCATCAACGCGATCATCGTCGCTCTCGCGGATGCCTTCTACGAAGCGGCAGTCGATCAGTAGGTGGATTCAACCTGAGTAAGCGCCGAGAGGTCAGACGTCCTTGATCTGTACGTGGTCGCCGCACAGCTTCGACCAGTCGTCGCGGTCCGAGGTCAGCACGAGGACGGGTGCCGGGGAGCGGAGCGCCATCGCGGCGACGAGGGCGTCGATGGCGTACTTGTGACCGTGCAGGCCGCCCGCGTCGCTCAGTAGCTGCACTGCGGTGAGGCTGTCCGCCTGGGTGACGTCCTGGACCTGAAGGCGGGAGAGCAGCCAGCGCAGCTGGGCGATGTCCGTCTTGCCGTAGACGGCCTCCACCACGGTCAGGGCCGACACAAGGACGGGCACGCCTACGCGACGAGCAGCCTCGATTCGAGTGATCATCTGGCGGTCGTTGCGCAGCAGCAGCGACAGTGCCTGGGAGTCGAGCACCAGGGACCTGGCCGCAGGCTCCTTCATGCGGCGCTGTCGTTCGACGCGTAGGGCGCCGGTGCGTCACCGAACAGTTCGCTCTGCGCGGCCTGGACTTCGGCGTCGCTCAGCGGCTCGTGATCGGCTTCGTAGGCGGCCACGATCTCGGCGAGGCCGTCCATGGCGAGCTGATGCCGCACCGCTGCCGTCACATATGCGGACACGCCGCGCTTGCCGGTGCGTGTGCGCAGAGCACCGAGGAGTTCCGAGGGCATCGAGACGGAGATGTTCTCCGTGCCGCCGGGGCGGGGTGACTTCATGGGCGCAAGTCTAGTACAGAAACTATTACAGCGTCTGGAGTGCTGCGCGGTCTGTCTGGCGGGCGGTGATGCGTAGTCTTAGCGCTTCCGTTTTTTTGTACTTTGCAGTGAATCCCGTGCTGGATGGTGCTGGGATGCGCCCATATAACCGCAGGTCAGAGGGAGTTGTGGTGGAGTCCGCTTCAACGTGCAGTCGTCGCGTCCCCCCCGGGGACACAGCGGGACGGGGTGTCCCGGAAGGGACGAGGCTCTGCGGTGAGCCCGTCCCCTCCGGCTTCCTGTCTCTGCTCGGTGCCGCCTCTCAACCCCGTCGGGGCGGTGTGAGGCTGTTGAGGTTCAGGGTGATCTCGAAGGGCACGGGGCGTTGCAGGGTGCCTCGGAAGATGCCGGCGGGCGCGTAGGTGCTGGTTGGTCCGTCTAGTTCGTAGACGTGGACGACTGGTGCGCCGTTCTCGTCCTCGACGCACCAATAGTGCGGGATGCCCGCCTCCGCGTACTTGCGGAGTTTCACCGTCCGGTCGCGGTGGGCCGACTCGGGGGATACGGCCTCGACGACGAGCTTCACATGCTCCGGCGAGTACCAGGTGCGGTCCGGGTCGTAGGGCAGATCCGTCAGCAGGAGGTCCGGCTCGGGGCGGTTGCGGGCGTCGAGGCGGATCGTCATCTCCCGCTCGACCTCGAAGCCGGCCGGCGCCTGTGCCGTGAGCGTGGTGGTCAAGGCAGTGACGAGGCGGCCGTGCCAGGACCGCTGTGGCGACATCATGAAGACGAGCGCTCCGTCGATGAGTTCGGTGTGGCGAGGCGCCTCGGGGAGGCGGTCCAGGTCCTCCGCGAACCAGCCTTCCTCGCGCGGCGGGCGCATCCAGTCGGGCAGAGCGGTCATAGAGACCACCCTAGCGACGGAGGTCGTGACGTACGCCGATTCCCGGAGCCAGAGATCCTGCCCTGCCAGCTCCTAGAACCCCCGGCCTTCGCCCCAGGCCCCGACCCCGAAGTCGGCCAAGGCCCAGGCCCGCCCCCGAGCCCGCCCCCAGGCCCAGCCCCATGATCAACCCCCTGCGATAGGATCCCCCGGTGAACAGTCTGGCCGTCATCACTGAGAAGTCCGATCCCGCTGTACAACGCATCATCGACGTGACGAAGCCGTCGAGATCCGTGGTCAAGACGGCGCTCATCGAGGACATCGAGCCCCTGATGCAGTGCATCGGCGCGGGGCTGGACTTCATCGAGGTCTACGGGCTCGAGACCAGCCCGCTCCCCGCCGAGCTGCTCGCGGCGTGTGAGCAGCGGAAGATTCCGGTGCGGCTGATCGAGTCCTCGATCGCCAACCACGTGTTCAAGACCGAGAAGCGGCCCAAGGCCTTCGGCATCGTCCGCGTACCGAAGCCGTGCCGCTTCGCCGATCTGGCCGCCACCAGCGGGGACCTCGTCGTCCTCGACGGCGTGAAGATCGTCGGCAACATCGGCGCGATCCTGCGGACGTCCTTCGCGCTCGGGGCCGCCGGCATCGTGCTCGTGGACAGTGACCTCGTCAGCATCGCGGACCGGCGTCTGGTCCGGGCGAGCCGGGGCTATGTCTTCTCGCTCCCGATCGTGCTCGCCACCCGCGAGGAGGCCACCGGCTACTTCCGGGAGAGCGGCATCCGGCTGGTCGCCTTCGACGCGGAGGGGGAGCTCAGCACCCGGGATCTGCGCGGCATCGACGAGCGGCTCGCGCTCGTCTTCGGCAGCGAGAAGATCGGTACGTCCAACGACTTCGAGGGGCTCTCGGTCGGCAAGGTGTCGATCCCGATGAACCCCGCGGCCGAGTCCCTCAACGTCTCCGTCACCGCCGGGATCGCGCTCCACGAGCGGGCCGAGCACAACCTCCCCAAGGGATAGCGGGCCGAGCCCGCTTCGGTGCGGGCCGGCAGCACGGCCCGCCCGCACTCCCCACCCCCCTCAGACCTCCCACGACGGCAGCGGCCACCGCTGCAAGCGGTACGGGGCCCACCAGATCTCGCTTCCGAAGCGCACCGCCAGGTGCTGCTTCTCGAAGGCGGCCACGATCGGGGCCGGGACGGCGTCCGCGCCGCGGCCCGCCAGGAGGGCGTCGATCGCGGTGAGGTAGGCGGCGTCGGAGATGGTGAGGCGGCGGAAGCCGCCGTGGCGGCGGTCGCGGATCTGGACGAAGCCGGGGCCGCGGCGCAGGAAGCACCGGCCGACGTGGTACCGCGAACGCCAGGACGCCAGCGCCTCGTCACCGCCCGGGCCTTCGAGGACCGCGGGCGGGAACAGGTGGCCGAAGACCCACCACTCGGGGCCGCCGGGAACGAGCCGGGCCCGCCAGTCGACCTCCACGCCGCGGCTGCTGAGTTCGCGGACGAGGGACAGCACCTGGGTGGTGCGCTCCGCGTCGCCGTCCGGGCCGAGGACCGCGAGCGGCTCGATCGACACGAACCGTGCGCCGAGTTCGTAGGCCCGTCGCGCCTCTTCCACCGCGTCGCCCCCGAGCGGGCGGTGGCCGAGGTACACGTCCGGCAGGGCCCGTACCGCCGCGTCGCGGTGGCGCCACAGGCCGAAGCGGGAGCCGGACGAAACCTCGGGGATGGTCGCCACGTCGACGTCCAGTGTCATTGCGCGCTCCTGTTCAGACGGCGACCGGCGCCACGGACTGGTGCTGGGTCGTCGCCAGCTCCCGGCCGACGAGGATCCGCATCAGATGCTGGTTGTGGTCCTTGGTGACGATGTGGATCATCCGGCCGGCGTCGCTGAAGACCAGGCCCAGCTCCGACCAGCGCGCGAGCACGGCGCGGACCTCTTCGACCTCGGCCTCCGCGCGCCGCGCGGCCTCCCGCTCCAGGTACTCCGTCGACCTCGGGTCGTCGAGCAGCTGGAACAGGGTGCGCTCCAGGGGCGTGGTGAGGCGCACGACGTCCCAGTCGAAGTGCGGCCGGCTGTTGGTGATGGTGATGCCGTCGTCGGTCTCGAAGTAGGACAGCCGGCTGTGGGAGTGCTCGCCGCGCCACTCGTTGAGCCCGGCCGTCAGCCGCGCGGCCAGCTCGTCGCCGATGCCGCGTGCCGGCGCCTCGAACAGGTAGGCCAGGTCGAAGAGTTCGGGCTCCGGCAGGTCGAAGCAGAGCTCGTACTGGCGGGCCGGGCGCCGTTCGGTGAAGCCGAGTTCGGGCTTTTCGAAGTACGGGCTGAAGCGCTGGATGCCGAGCCGGTCGTCCGCGCCCGCCGGGCACAGGTGGTGCAGCTTGGGGAACTGCTCGATGACCGAGGTGTAGTCCTCGTCCCGCTCGCCCGGGAACCCGTAGAGGTAGTTCCAGATGACGGTCAGGCCCAGCGATTCGGCGTCGCGCAGCATGCGGACGTTCTGGCAGCCGGTGACGCCCTTGTCCATGAGCTTGAGGACGTTGGCGTTCAGGCTCTCCACACCGGGCTGTACGCAGACCACGCCGGCCTTCGCGAGCACCTGGAGCTGTTCGTAGCGCAGGTTGGCCTTGATCTCGTACATCATGCGCAGGTCGACGCCGGCCTCGGTTAGCTGCGGCAGGAGCGAGTCCAGGTAGGCCATGTCCAGGATGTTGTCGACCACGAGCATGTCCAGGACGCGGTGGCGCTCGGCCAGCGTCACGATGTCGTCGAAGAACTGCGACGGGCGCTTGCTGCGGAACATCATGCTGGCGCCGTTGAGACCGCAGAAGGTGCAGTGGTGCTTCTCGCCCCACCAGCAGCCGCGCGCTCCCTCGATGACCAGCCGGGGCTCCACCCAGCGCCGGGCCTCGGACTTCGCGAACCGGGTGAAGTACTCGTCGTAGTGCGGCAGGACCATCGCGTCCGGCGGAAGCGGCTTCATGGCCGGCCGGTTGAAGACGGACGTGCCGTTCTCGTCGCGCCAGCACACGCCGTTGATGGTGGAGACGGCCGGCCCGTCCTCGCGCAGCGACCGCAGCAGACCGGGGAAGGCGAGCTCGCCCTCGCCGCGCACCACGTAGTCGACGAAGTCGAAGTTGCGGTGCAGCGCCTCGCCCTGCGAGCCCTCGCAGTTGGCGCCGCCGAACACCGTGACGGTGTCGGGTGACAGCTCCTTGAGCTTGCGCGCGACCGCGAGGGAGGCGGTGACGGTCTGGAAGGTGGTGGTGAAGCCGACGACGTCGGGCCGGCCGGCGGCGATGCGCTCGGCCAGCTGGTCGGTGAATTCCTGGGCGTGCTCGTGCAGCCACAGCGTGGCCTCCAGCCACGGGGCGGGCGCGCTCGCGCCGTCGGATCCCGCGGGCCGGGGGCCGAAGGCCTCCAGGAACTCGTCCATCTTCCAGGACGGGTCCTGGTACAGGGCGGAGGAGAAGACCCAGTCGCCGTGGCCGAGGTAGCAGCTCTCCCGGTCGTAGTACTTGTAGTCCTCGTACCGGAACGCGCGCCGGGAGGTGACCCAGTCCACGAACTCCAGGTTGCCGTAGACCACTTCGACCTCGGCTTCCGGGAACTCCTTCAACGTCAGACTCTTGAGCAGGCCGAGCGCCAAGGACGGCATCTCGATCGGACTCCACGGAACACTAGCGAGCACGACACGCATGACGCCCCTCAGGGTAGATCGGTTTCGGCTGGACGACCGTGGCACCGCGTGCGGTCATCGGTGCGCGAGCTTCCGCGCGAGGGCGCCAAGCCCGCTCTGCAACTCCGCGGTCGCCCGCCCCGAGACGTCCTCGTTGGCGCGGGCCAGTACGTAGCAGAAGAGGTACCGCTCCACGAGGTTGAACCCGAGCGTGTGCAGGCAGCTGTACAGCAGGCTGGTCAGGACGCGGAAGGACAGGAAGTCCGGGTTGTGGTGCAGCAGTTGGGCCATCTCGTCCGACATGAACGAGTGGAAGCGGGTCGGCGGCAGGGGCACCTCGCGGCCCCGGTTGAGGTCGTCGAGGGTGAGGCCCTCGTCGACGATCAGGCCGGCCGCGACGGCTACCCGCAGCGCGTCGAAGTGCTGGTGGACCAGGTCCGCCCAGTCGCCGACCCGGGCGTCGGCGACGGCCGACTCGGGTGACTCGGCGCAGGCGCGGACCAAGTCCCGTGCGCGGGCGCCGAGTTGGTCGTAGTACGCGGCGTAGCGCCGCTCGAAGGACTCCGGGTCGCTCGCCCGCGCGAAGACGCCTTCGTAGTGCGAGCGGAAGCTGAGGAGTCGCAGGCTGAGCAGTTCCTCGAAGGAGTGCGAGGGCAGCTGCCGCTGTTCGGATTCGAGCAGGGTGGCGCCGGCGTGCGCGACCATCAGGCGCAGCGCGAGCAGATAGGACCCGGTCGTGTCGCCGTCGAGCGACGGCGCGATCCGGGCGAGCACCGGCGACGCGGCACGGTAGAGACGCTTGGCGACGGCGTCGAAGTCGGGGCCGCCGAACCCGCAGTTCCACAGCGGCGAGGGGATCTCCTCGAACGGGATCTCCGCGACGGTGGCGCGCAGGCCCTGGGCGCTCGCGGCCCGCTCGACCCGCTCCCGCGCCTCGTCGGCGTCGAACTCGGTTGATTCGAGGCTGAGTTGGAAGTAGTCGAGGCCGGTCTCACGGTCCCAGGTGCGGACGAAGAAGTAGGCGCCGGGCCAGGCGCTGGGGCCGGACGCGAACAGGTCCGTGACGAGACCCCGAGTGCGCTGCGGCACCGACACGTCCTGCTTGTTGAGGGGGATCGTCACGAAGACGTGCACGCGTACCTCCAGATGTCACCCCCGCCCTGCGCGGGCGTGGGCGGTTCGCTCATGGCAAGCCCCGCCGGGGGCGCGCCCTCAGGAAGAGGCGCCTCCGGCGGGGGCCCGTCTCGTCACTACGGTCAGGACGAGGACGACGAGGACGAGCTGCACGCGCAGCCGCTCGTGGTGCACGACGCCGCCATGATCTGCGACAGCGACTCGTCGTTGTTGCCCGAATCCTCGATCAGGTCCGAGATCTCCAGGGCGTTCAGGTCGAGCTCTTCGATGTTGTTCATTGTCATTCACCTCCCCGTGGTTGGTGCAATAAAGCTAGCACTCGGAAGCCGGGTTTTCACCCCTTGAATTTAAAAAATCTGCGCGCTACAGTGCGCGAATTTTGCCGTCGACCTGTGCATTCTATTTCCGGGCATGCCAAAGGGAGCGGTTGCGTCGACCGGAATTGACATCAGCCGGTCGCACCCGCTCTGACCTGGGAGAACGTGCTTACCTAAGGGTCTGTTCCGCTCATTCTCGTCCCTTTTTGGGCATGCCGGAAATCCGCTTCGCTTGCGAATTCTTTGTATGTGCCTGGCGGAGGGTTTGCCTAAATCGCGGTACGGGTCCCAATTTCGGAGAGGGCCCGGTTCATCACATGCGCTACAAAAGCCTCGCCCGCGGGAATGATCCCCAAGCGGTTGTTGGTGGTGTGGAGATAGTTCGAGAGACAGCGGGTGTACGGGGTCCCGCCCAGAACGAGATCACCGAGGTCCTCGCCCGAGGTGGTGCCCGCCTCGCGCGCGGCGGTCAGCGCGTTCGCGTAGACGTCGTGGAACACGTCGGTGCTGCCGTCCCGCCAGACGGCCTCGCACAGCTCAAGGACCTTCGGCCGTGTTCTCTCGTACAGGCCGGCCCAGGCCCGGTCGTAGCCGTCCGGTACGTAACGGCGCCAGAACTCCTCGTAGCCGCCGAGGAATCGACGGCTCTGGTCGAGGTCCAGGCCCGAACCCCTGAGGGACATCGCCATGATCCGGATCGCCTCGCCCACCGGCGCCTTCGGCTCCGGGGTCGGCCGGGCGGCGGCCAGGTCGAGCACGGCGACCGAGGTGCGGCTGAAGAGTTCCTCGGCGATGCGGACGCCTTCGGCGCCGCCGTACTTGGCGTACTCGGGCGCGTACGCCATCGGCTCCACGGTGCCCGGGGGCCTGATGGCCAGCGTGGACTCGCTTTCCAGGCGGGCCAGATCGGACTGGAGGGAGACCTCGTAGTCGTACTCGGCGCTCAGCTCGTCCGTCATCGCGGGCATCCCCGCGAGCAGCGCGGTGCGGACCGCGTCGATCCTGTCCTGGTCGGCCCCGCCGATCCGTAGCCGGATGTGCGGGCCGCCCTGCCAGTACCGCAGGAAGAAGAAGCGCTCGCCCTGCGCGCCGGCGCGTACCACGGGACGGATCACGTCGCGCAGGTACGCGGTCTGGAGGGAGTGCGGCAGATGGACGTGGAGCGCACGCCATCCGTCGGCTCGGCTAGTTCCTGTAGAGCTCAACGAAAAACTCCTCTGCCGCTGTCGGTCCCCGGTCGCCGTCGTACTCCTCGGTGGCCGGCATGCACTCTCGAATCGACACGAAGACGTCGTCGCGCGACAACGCGGACTTCGCGAAGCTGCGCACCAGATAGGGGTTGCGGAAGTCGACGTACATGGGCTTGTGGACGCTCGCCCGGTGCAGATGCTCGAAGTCCGACCAGTTGCGGGGCAGCCCCCGGGTGCGTCCGGAGAGCACGTTGTACTCCGCCGAGGTCTGGCACAGCACGAACGCGTGCCGGGGCAGGCCCTGGGCCTGGCGCCACTGGTCGAACGCGAGGAGCGCCGGATAGGAGTCCTTGCTCACCTCCGAAAGCCCGGGGACGTCCTTGGCCGGCACGGTCCACGTCCGCCTGTTGACCACGACGTCGTCGACCATCAGGCGGCGCGACGAGCCGGGGAAGGCGCCCGGATCCATGGCGTGGGAGATGTCCTCCAGCGGCTGCCAGGGGTAGCGGGTGGTCGGGCTGAGCGCTTCGAGCAACTGGTAGAGGACCGGCACGCCCACCGGGATCAGGAAGTTCATCGGCATCAGGTCGATCGCCTCGCCGGCCGCCGGATCCCACAGGACGAGCGAGCGGTTGGCGTGGTCGACGCGGACCGCCAACGCGCCCACCCCGTACGCCTTCATGTCCGGCGTGGTGGGCCAGGAGCCGGGGTAGTCGAGGACCCGGTCGGTCAGCGGGGGATGCAGGTTGAAGTTGAAGCCGAGCACGGCGTTGAGGTCCGTCTGACCGGGGAACGCCTGGCGCAGGTGGTCGCGGAGCGCGGAGCGCAGCGTCCAGTTCTCGGCGGCGGATCCCTCGATGAACGCGCCGAAGCGGGAGAAGTAGACGCCGTATCCGGTCAGGACGCCGTTGACCACGATGCCGGGCGACGGGGCGCCGCCGGTGAACTGGAGGCGGAAGGTGATCGAGTCCGGGTCGACGCAGTCCTTCACGCCCGCGCACGCGTCGGTGATCGCCTCCGGGCTCAGCCGCAGGACGTCGCCGTCCCAGGCGATCTTGGCGCCGATCTCGCGCAGCGCCGCCGTGCGCTGCGCCGCGAAGGTCTCCGCCTCCTTGGAGGCGCGGCCCCCGAACACCGCGTCCTGCTCGGCATCGGAGAGACGGATCAGCCGGTCGAAGAAGGTCAGGAACGGCACCGTGTCGCGGTCGCCGAACTCGGCCACCGCGAACGAGTACAGGCCCAGCCGCTTCACCTGGCCGTAGTCCAGCATCGAGGAGAACCGCCACAGGCTCTCCAGGGCGGGCAGCCCCGCGTCGAGCGACGGCTTGCTCCAGGTCGTCGGCCGGGCGCGCGTCCACGCGTCCTCGTACACCGGCGACCGTACGATCGCGTCGGGCGGCGACCCGACCGCGCAGACCTGTGCCACCTCGGTGATGGCCCGGCCCGCCGAGTGCAGCAGGTGCCGGCGTTCCTCCGCCGAGGCGTCGGGGAAGGTCGTCTCCAGTTCCCGCAGGGTGGCGAGGTCACGGGTCAGGACCTTCAGCGGCTCGCTCGTACCGGAGCCCAGCAGCTCGCCGAGCTTCGCCGAGTAGCCGGGGTCCTGTTCGTCGATGCCGGGCCGGAACGACAGGAGGCCGGTCCGCATCAGGGCGTTGACCACCTTGCGGCTGACGGCGTCGTCGCCGGTCACCGCGGTGAGGGCGGCCAGCACGGCCGGAACGCGGGCCGAGCCTTCCGCCGTCGCGGCCAGCACCGTGTCGACGACCTTGTCGCGCTTGAGCCGGACCACCCCCTCCGAGCCGCCGTATTCGGTGGCCCGCCCGTCGGCCTTGATCCCGATGAACTCGATCACGCCGTCGCCCGCGTGCAGCGAGGAGTTCAGCAGCAGCGTGCCCAACTCGAAGCCGCCGGGCACCCGTTGGACCCCGCCGACCATCCAGTTCAGGAGCACCCGGTTCAAGGTGGTGGCCGAGTGCGTCTCGGCCTCCGGTTCGGGGCCCTCGGCGTCGGGCAGGTCCGGCGGGAAGGCGCCGACCTCGGTGAACCGGCCGAACGGCGACGGCTTCAGGGCCGCGCGATAGGCGAAGTTCACCAGCGAGGACTCGATGACCCGCAGCCGGCTCGGCTTCACCGGGCCGCCCTCGCCCGAGGCGTACCGCAGCAGGCTCTGGTAGAGCTGGTCGCCGGAGAGCTGGATGCTCTTCACCATCGCGTCGTGGTGGAAGAGCCGGCGCAGGGTGTCCCGGGCCGCGTCCATCTCCTCGTCGAACAGCGCCCGGGAGGCGCTCTCGCAGTCGCGCAGCCGCCCGACGAGCGCATGCCACTCCCGTACCTGACGGAGCGTCACCTCGTCCAGGTGCGACTCCAGGACGTCGAGGCGGGCGCGGGCCGGGTCGGCGCGCTGGTTGAACACATCGCGGCGCAGCTTCACCACGTCGGCCCGCAACGACTCCTCGACCCGCGGCACGAGCGCCGCCAGGACGTCGGACACCTCGCTCGCCCGCTGATCGCACGCCTCGCGGAGTCGGCGGAACTCGTCGACCCGCGCCCAAGTGCCCTCGAAGCGAAGGCCCTCCAACTCGGCGACGGGCAGTCGGCCGCGCCGGAAGACGACATAGGGGCTCACCTTCGCGGTGGGCACGGTGGGGCGCTTCGGGCGTTCATCCGATCGCACGAGCACGATCTCCTCTCGTTAACCGGCGGACTAACTGAACTGGGGGACTGACGGACTGGCTGGCTGACTGGCGGCCTATGGGAACGGGTGCGGCGGGACATCGGCCGCGCTGTGGCCGGGTGGCAGGAGCGAGGCGTACGGCAGGGGCGCCCGGTCGAGTCTCGGCAGGCCCACCAGGCGCCGGGTGTCGTGCCCGAAGGTCATCGGCAGGAAGCCGGGAACGAAGGTGCGGGTGCACTCCAGGCCGCGCCAGCGCAGCTCGGGGGTGGTCACGTCGGCGACGTAGATGTGCGCGCCGACCGCCTCGATCCTCGTCCGTACGTGATCGAGGTCCTCGCCGAGCGTGGCGAAGACCGGGACCGTCGCCGCGGCGTCCGCGAAGCTCAGCGTGGGCCGGTCCGGGGTGGACAGGAAGTCGAACCACGGCCGGGAGCCGGGCAGCGCGCCCAGCAGGCTGTGGTCGGACATGGTGCGCACCAGGTGGAAGTCGTCGGCCAGGCGCGCGGCGTGAGGGAGGTTCTCCTCGAAGGAGTGGGTGACGGCGGACAGGATCGCGGCCACTTCGAAGATCGCCGACTCCGCGGCCTTGCGCGGGTGGAGACCGGCCCCGGTCGACACGAAGGTGCAGGGCCCCGACGCCGACTCGCGCTGGGCGAGGGCGAGCACGACGGGGATTCCGGTGTCCAGCGCCGCCCAGAACAGCCGGACGCGGAAGCCCGTGACCATGTCGACGCGTTCCACCAGATCGCGCAGCGCACGGTCGGCCGGGCCGATCACGAGCTCGGGCAGGACGAGCCTGCGGTACCAGGTGAGCAGGAACGCGTCCCGCTCGACCACCTCCAGGATGCCGTGCAGGGTCGCCTCCTCGGTGCTCTGCCCGAGGGCGAAGCCGTTCGAGGTGTCGTAGAAGAACGGCGCGCGCGCACCGGGCGGCCGCACCCATGTCAGGGCCGGCTCGGGCAGATAGCGGGCCGGCCCTTCGCCGAGCGGGGTGACCGGGACCCACCGCACCGTCTCGTCCGTGGCGAGCGGCGAGAAGGGGAAGTCGTCGCGGGCATAGCTCTCGTCGGCGTGGTAGCCGAGCGTGCGGGGGTCGATGGCCCGCGCGCCGAGTTCGCCGAGGGTGGCCTCGACGATCCCCCGGGAGGGCCGGTAGTGGAAGCCGGTGTAGCGCTCCAGGCCTTCGAGGACCGCGGTCCGCCTGCTCGCGGCGAAGGTGAGGGAGCGGCCGATGCCGGGCTCCAAGTCGCCGTTGCCGAGCGGCAGATGGACCTGCGCGGCCGGTACGGGCCCGTCGAGGTCCACCAGCGGTGACTGGAACAGCGCATGTGGACCCACGAAGTCGGATGCCAGCGTCGCGGGCAGCGGGGTGCGGGTGCGCAGCGTGCCCTCGGCCTTCACCAGGGACGCGGGATCGGTGTCGAAGGCGACCGCGGTGGTGGCCGTCGACGGCGGGCAGCCCGGGCACCCGGCCCTCGGCGGGATCCTGCCGGGCTTGACCGTGCCGCTCGCCCGGTCGACCGTGACGAGGGAGCCGCCCGGTCGGTCCTCGCTCAGGAGCAGGGCCGCGAGCTGGACGACGACGGCCCGCAGCGCGGGGGTGAGCCCGAGCCACAGCGTTTCGGCGCCGGCCCTGGCCCGCGCACTGTCGGACGGCTCGCCGTACGGGGCGGCGGGGCGCGGCACGACCTGGCGGGTGAGGAACCAGCACAGACATCGGGGGCATCCGCCGTCCCGGCGGCCGTCCCGGCGGTCGTAGCCGAGGACATGGACGCTTCCGCGCCAGAACAGCACGGCCACCCCGCGTCCCGACCCGTGCGGGGCGTCGTCGGGGACGGCCAGCCGCGCCGGGTCGGTCAGCGCCCCCAGCAGCACCTCGGCGGGCGCCGGCGCACCCGCGTCGGCGAGCAGGGCGAGCAGCGGGTCCGCGACCGGCGGCTCCTGCGCCACGGTGCTCATGCCACCTCCACCAGTCGGACCTGGTCGCCCAGGAAGGGAACCGTGTGCCGCGCCGGGACGCCGTGCGGCTTGGTGATGTGCCGCCACACCTCCGGCCAGGTGCGGAAGTGCGGGTTGAGGGGCACCAGGACGTCGTCGTCGTTGACCAGCCGCAGCAGGGCCGCGCAGACCGCTTCGGCGCGACAGGCGCCCAGGCCCTCGGTGGCCACCGCGTCGGCGCCGTGCGCGCGGGCCAGGTGCAGGCCGTTCGGCAGGCGGGTCGCGGTCCATCGCACGGGGTCCCGGCCCGTGGCCCGGGCGACCGCCGGTTGGAGGTAGCGGGCGGCGCGGGCGCACGCGTCGTCGCCGAGCCCGTCGAGGGTGAACTCCGTCAACTTGCCCTTCACGTAAGGGAGTTGCGAGGTGCGGCGCAGCAAGGCGCGGTAGAGGGCCTCGTCCTCGGTCCAGCCGGCGCCGAGGCCGGGACCGCCGCTCTCGCCGGGCCGGGTCGCGCAGCGTTCGATCGCGTTGAGTGCGGCCTGGTACACGGCTTCCCGGGTCGAGAGCGTGGCGGTGGAGACGCGATGGATCCGGGAGGCGCCGTCGGTGTCGACGAGGACGGTGGCCAGGGCGCGCCCGAAGGGGACCTGCGGGGCGTCCTCGCCGTCCAGGCCGAGGAAGGGGCCGATCAGCTCGTCCGTCCAGCGGCCCAGGGTGGCGACGATGCGGTCGTCCTCGTCCTGTCGGCGCGGGTCGTCGTGCGGGCTCGCGATGTTCCGGCGCACCAGCGGCTCCGCCCGCTCGTCTCGGGTGTCCACCGCGGCCGGTGACTGCTTCACCCGGCCGCACCGGCACCCCGCGAACGGCCACACCGGATGCTGTTTGACGGCGAGCGTCCCGGGGTCGAGGGAGAGGGCGGCGCCGGTGGGCAGGCCGGCGAGGCGCGACTGGGCCGCGTGCGCGAGCGTGGCCGCGGCCCACCCGCCCGGCACCGGTGGAGTGGCCCCGTTGTGCGGCCAGGTGCGGGCGTACCGGTGCAGACAGTCCCAGCAGCCGGTCGTGTCGTCGTCGGACCACAGGATCCAGTACCGTCCGCCCACCGTGCCCGCGACGCCGTGCGGCACTCCTCCTGCGAGCAGCTCGTCCTGGATCCGCACCGTCTCCTCGTGCGGCCGGCCGTCCGCGTCCACGACGACCAGTTCGGCGTCCTGTCGCCCGGCGGGACGTTTCTGCCAGGTCGAGCGGTACACGATCCGCGCTCCTCGCGGCGGCGCGGCGTCGAGGACCGTACGCAGCCCGTCGAGCCAGGCGGGGCGGCCGTACAGGACCAGAGTGGTGCGCACCAGACGGTCAAGGGCCGCCGCCGGGTCCTTCGTGAGCTGGGAGAAGTGCGGGACCAGTTGGTGCGCCGCCGCCCCCCGCTCGTCCTCGTGCCGGCTCATCGGATCGTCCAGCAGGACGACGCAGCCGTGGGCGACCAGCGCCCCGAGCAGGCGCTCGGCCGCCGGACGCGCCGCCTGCGGCAGCCCGTCCAGCAACGCGGCGTCCGTGAGGCTGCCGTCCGCGCGGTCCACCAGCGTCGAGACCAGCTCGAACGCGGCGCCGCCCTTCACCGTCAAGGACGCGGCGCCGACCCCGACCCACACGCCCTCCACGGTCCGCACCACGCTGACGTCGGGGCGGGCGAGGACGACACCGGTGTTCCGCTCGGCGGCCATCTCACTGGCCCGCTTCCGGCAGCGCGTACGTCGCGGAGAGCAGAGGGTGGCGGGTCACACCGTCGCTCTGGACGAGGGTGCGGACCGCCGTGCCGATGAACCCGCCGAACAACGTGCCGACGAGACCGTGGGACTGGCACTCCAGGTGGAAGTCGTACAGCGCCATCGACGCCCGCGTCACACCGATGCGGTAGCCGTGCGCACCCGCCCAGGAATCGGCCCGGTCGAGTGCCGCGTACATGCTGACGATCCCGCCCGCCCCGGCGAACTCGCGCTGTACGCCCAGGTTTTCGGGGTCGCCGAGCGCCGAGGCGGGCGCGATGAGGGACGCCTCGCGGGCGGTGACCCGGTACACCCCGGCGGGCATCCCCTCGCTGCGCAGCGCGAACACGAACGCCTCCAGCGGGCCGGCCTGTTCGTCGAGGCCCCAGTCGCGGCTGTCGCGCTCGAGGGCGCCGGTCAGCAGCCGCAGCACCAGCTCGGTGCGGACCGGCGCGTCCGCGTACCGCAGCGACGAGCGCCGTTCGAGCAGCGTTCGGTGGAAGTCGCGGCCGGTACCGGCGTCCTCGTCCGGCAGCTCGACCGGGGTGGCGTCGGGGAAGGGGGCGGGCGAGCGGCGCGCCGCGAGGCCGTCGCTCGTGACGGCGCGGGAGGCAAAGCCGTCGAGAAGGGGACGCATCGTGGACAGGTCGGAGCGCACGGTTACCCCAGTTCCATGACGGCCGCTATGGGCTCTTCGTTCGGTGAGATCCCCAGGTAGTCGCCGAGGGCTTCGTCGTCCCAGTCGGTGGCGAGCGAGAAGCCGAGCGCGAGGTGGCCGGCGACCCTGCGGGCCGCGGTCAGCGCGCAGCCCGCGTCGAGCAGGGCGAGCCGCAGGCCGAACGTGCCGTACTTGCGCACCACCTTCTTGAGGTTGGCGGTGACGACGAGCAGCAGGGGCCGCTCTCCCGGCGGCGGGGCGCCGCCCGTGGTGAGGTGGGCGAGCGCGTGGTCCGGTTCGACGTAGGCGTACCCGCCGACCGGCAGCACGGACGCGTCCCGGCTCACCAGATACGCGCCGGCCGAGCCGATGTTCCCGGCCGCCGCGGTCCACCGCTTCACCCAGCCGTCGGCGGACTGCTCGCGGATGCCGAAGGCCACCGCGAGCAGCAGCGACACATCGGTGTCGCCGAGCTTCGCCCGGTCCCCGGCCGGGGCGCCGGCGAGGCGCGACACCTCGGCCGGGGGCAGCGGCAGCCGTGGGCAGGTGGGCCAGGACCGGAACTCCGACTGGAGCTTGATGTTCGAGGACTGGTAGTGCGCCAAGTGGCCCTTGGGGTCGAGGAATTGGCGCGGCGGGATCGCCACCGCCGCCTCGTACAGGGCGCCGGCCGGCGGCACGGCGGCGGTCGGACCCTGACTGAACGAGCAGTCGGGGCAGCCGGGACGGCTCGCGCTCGCGCGGTACTTCGTGGTCAGGGTCGTCAGGTCGACGACGGCCGCGTCGAGCGGCAGATGGGTCATCGTCGACCGTGCGACCAGCGCCAGGACATGGTGGGTGACCAGACCGGCGATCAGGTCGTACGCGTGCTCATCGGGGGCGCCGTCCAGGTCGTCCTCGCCCGAGGTGGCGCACCCCAGACACGGTGTGAACCCGGGGTCCACATAGGGTCCGACGACCATCGAGTCCGTGCCCGCCCGGACCCGCAGCAGGGGGCGGCCCTCGCGCCGGCACCGGTCGTGCAGCGCGGCGAGTTCCGGCCGGGACCGCGGCGTCTCGAAGAACACGACGAGGGTGTCCGTCGCCGCCGGTGGCCCGTCGCCGTCGGCCACCACCGTGCACACGCCGGTCAGACAGCGCGTCGCCGCCTCGACGAGGGCGCGGTCCCCGGCCAGCCGGACCGTGGCACGGCCCAGCCGCTCGGCGCCCCGCGTCCAGGACGGGTTCACACCGGTGGAGTTGCCCAGGCGCGACAGGAAGCACGCCAACTCCGGTGCCACCGGCGGCAGTTCACCGTCCGGGGCGCCCTCCTCCACCACGCCCGACGCCCACAGCAGGGCCAGGGACTTGTAGACGACCGGCTCCTGGAGGCCGGTCACCTCGGCGAGCTGGGCGTGGGTGGCGGTGCCGTCGCACGCGGCGACCAGCCGGCTCAGGCTGTCCCGGGCGAAGCGACCGGTGAAGACCTGCCGTTTGTCCGCGCCGTCGAGCATCACCGCGTCGCCGGACTGACGCAGCCGGACGCCCCGGCGCACCGCGGGACGCACGGGCACCGCGATCTGCCGGTCGCGGTGCGCGGCCCGGCCGATCGTCTCCGCCTTGACCTCAGCGGCCATGAGTTGCACTCCTCACTACGAAGCTCGAAAGCTGGGGCAGCCCGATCACTACGAAGCGCGACGGCTAGGGCAGCCCGACCACACGATCGGCGTCCGGCGCGGGCTCGCGCAGCCGCTCGCCGCACCGGGCACAGCGGTCCACCGCCACCGTCGACGCGCTGGACAACGTCCCGGCGACGAGGTCGAAGGTGCGGACCGTGCCGCCGAGTCCGGCGGGGCCGGTGCGCAGCTCGGCCAGGGCGAGGGTCAGCAGACCGTGGGCGATCGCGAGGTGCGGGCGGCCGAAACCTTCCGGCAGGCCCCGCGTCGCCGGGCCCACGTCATAGGGCTGTGCGGGATCGCGGTGCTGCTCGATGCGCCGCGAATAGCAGGAGTAGCAGGCGGTGGCGCCGGGGATCACGGCGGGACCGCACACGATCCGGGTGGGAAGCAGTTCGAGGCCCACCGTCGGAACGCCTCGTTCGAACCCGAACCGGTCGACTGCGTCCCGCAGTTCCTCCAGGCGCCCGGAGTGCACCACCACGATCGCTCGGGCGCGGGTGAGCCGGGTGTCGTCGGGGAGTTCTTCGCCGGTGACCCGGACCACGGGGGAGATCGCGTACGCCTCGGCGTACTGCTCCCCGAACGCGTCCCGCACCAGATACAGACAGTTCGTCGGTTCCTCGGGTGACACGTCGTGTGTTCCTCTCTACGCGAAGGGCTGGGGCTCCGGGTTCACCGACTCTCCCGCGCGTCTCTCATGGCCCATCGCGGTGGGCGCGGCGTACAGCCTCGGCGTGGCGAGGTAGCGCTCGCTGTGGATGAAGGAGAGCGGCACGGCCTCCGGGACCAGCACCTTCACCGCGTGCATCCCGACCTGGCGCGCCTCGTCGGTGGTGATGTCGACCGCCAGGACCTCGGCGCCCCGCTCGGCCAGCCGGGACACCGCGGTGCCCAGCGGGTCGGCGCCGGCCGGCAGGCCGGGCAGCGCGTCGATGCTCCGCAGCGGGCGCTCGCCCTCCAGCAGATGGGCGAAGACGTGCCGGCGGTCCCGGGAGGCGTTGTAGGCGGCCGAGCCGATCACGCTGACCGTGCCGTCGTCGGGCCGGTCCACCGGGCCGCGCCGCACATGGTCGCGCAGTGCGATGCGCAGCGCGGCCAGTTCCCGGTAGAGCTTGCCGAGCGCACGCCGCGGGTCGAGGTCGCAGGTGGCGCACACGATCTGCGCCAACGACGGTTCGTGGTCGGCCAGTTGGATCGCGTAGAGGACGGGGATGCCGAAGTCGGTCGTCGCGTCGAAGACCCGGATCGAGAGGTGGCCGGAGCTCCCGGTCTCGTAGTGGGCGCGGGTGTCCGCGTCGAGGGCTTCGGGGTCGATCGACAGCTCCGGCAGCGGCAGGCGCTGGAGCCAGGACAGCGAGAGCGCGTCCCGCTCGACGACTTCCAGGAGGCCGCCGAGGACGGCGCTGCGGAGGTCGGAGTGGACGGCCGCGCCGGTGGTGACCCCGCGGGTGAACAGCTCCGACGGCGACTGGGGCGTCATGTGCAGATGGACGGCGACGGCCGGCACCAGGACGCTGCGTCTGCGCGTCAGTGACCAGGCCCGGGCCCACCGGATGGGGACGGACGGGTCGTAGGGCACGAGGCCGCAGTCGTCGCGGGCGAACTCGCTCTCGGAGCACCGCGGCCACCGCTGGGGCGACACGCACTCCTCGGTGAGCTCCGCCTCGGCGGCCACCACGAGGTCGTCGTCGTGCCAGGAGCAGACCGAGTACCGTTCAAGGGCCTCGGCGATGGAGACCAAGCGGGCGCGTTCACCGTCGAGCGCGCTGCCGACGCCGTTGACGTTGCCCATGTCGCCGCTGTTGCGCCAGCCGCGCAGGCTGGTCAGTACCTGTGACGGGTCGCCGATGCTGGAGACGTGGACGGCGAACGCGGGGTCGCCCTCGGTGGCCGGAACCGCGGTCGTGCGGGACACCAGGCCGTAGGGCGAGACCAGCGAGGCGATGCGCCGCAATTCAGGCGCGCTGACATCTTCCGACTTCCCCCGTCGCACCACGAACCCCCCGTCGCGATCTTCCGGCTTTCGACCTTGCACGGTCTCCCGCGGAGTTGTCAAGCAACATAATTGCAATACACCGGCAACACAGGAAGGCGCCCCAACCGCCCCTCAAACGGGAGGAGTTGCGGCCGCACACCCCGTCGACCTGCGGATTTTCCCGGGTCGGGACGTGCTCGCCCGGTACCGACCTCGGCCGGGGGCCCCGGGCCATCGACGGTCGGCGTACCGATGTGATAGGCCTGAGGGTGCCCTGGCTCGAAGTCGATCGGACACAGGTCCAGTTGGCGAGCCCTCGGTATGCTCGACGGGCGAGGCGGACCGGGCGGTGTCGGGCGAGGCGCGGGGGTTCAGGGTGGACGACGCGGTGGAACTGGCCGACATGATCGCCCAGTTGAGGTCCGAGCTGAGCCGGGCCATGGCCGACGGCGAAGGCCAGGGGCTGCGGTTCCAGGCCGAGAAGCTCGACCTCGAACTGACCGTGGGCGTGGAGCGGAGCCGGGAGCCGGGCGCCAAGGTGCGGTTCTGGGTCTTCGACGTGCACCACTCGGCGCGCACCGCCCAGTCGGTCACCCAGCGCATCATGCTCACGCTCAGACCCGTCGGGGCGGACGACGCCGACCGGCCCGCGCTGATCTCCGGGGACGAACTGCTCGATGAGAGATGAGCCCGTGGCCGACGGGCCAGGGCTCGACCCGCACCGGATCGCCGAGATCATCGTCGAGACCGGCAGCGGCCGCAGACGCGGTTCCGGCTACCGCGTCTGTGCCCGCGCCGTCCTGACCGCAGCCCATGTGGTCGCCGACGCGACCGCCGTGGTCGTACGGTGCGACGCCGACCGGGACGGCGAATGGTCGGCTCCCGCGACCGTGACCTGGGCGGACCGGCACAGCGACCTCGCCGTCCTGAGCGTCGTGCCGCCGCCGGACGCCCCGGCGGTGGTCGAGCCGGCCCGCTTCGGACGGATCGCCGACGACCGGCACGGGGTGATCGACGTGTATGCCGCCGGGTTCCCGCTGTGGAAGCGCCGCACCCGCCGCGAGGGCACCTTCCGCGAACTGCACCAGGCGGACGGGACCGTGGCCGCCCTGTCCAACCTGCGCACCGGCACCCTGGAGATGACGGTCGCCCCGGCCGGCGCGGACCCCGACCCCGGGGCCTCGCCCTGGGCGGGGATGTCCGGTGCGGCGGTGTGGGCCGGTCACCTCATCATCGGTGTCGTCGCCGAGCACCACCGCTCGGAGGGCCCGGGCCGGCTCACCGCGGTACGCCTGGACCACGCGCTGCGCGGGCTCGGCGCCGACGAGCGCGGGGAACTGGCCCGGCTCCTCCGCCTCCCCGGCCCCGGGCCGCTGCCGCTCGAGGGGCCGGGGGAGCCGCCCGGTGCACGCGTCCCCGGTGCACGCGCCCCCGACCTGCGGGTGGTGGGCGTGCCGGTCGCGTACGGGATCGAGCTGTTCAAGAACCGCACCAGTGAACGCGACGCCGTCGCACGCCACTTGAGCGACCCCGCGATCCGGATGGTCACCATCACCGGCCCGCGCGGCATAGGCAAGAGCGCCCTGGCGGCGAAGGTCATGGACCTCCTCGACCGGGGCTCATGGCCGGGCACCGTCCAGGGCCCGGTGCCGTCCGGCCTGGTCAACCTCTCCACCCGGACCTCCGGGATCTCCCTGGAACGGCTCTACTTCGACTGTGCCCGGCTGCTCGGCCCCGAGTGCCTGGCGCGGCTGCGGGACGTCTGGACGGCGGGCGGGACGGCGCAGGACCGGCTCGCCGAACTGCATGCGGCCCTCGGCGAGCGTCTGGTCGTCGTCCTCATGGACAACCTGGAGGACCTGCTCGACGACGACGGCAGCATCGCCGACGAGGAACTGGCCGTCATCCTCGACTGGCTCTTCCGGGTCCGCTCCACCCCGCGGCTCCTGGTCACCAGCCAGGTGCCCGTGCGCCTCGCGCCCGAACTGCGGCGCTTCGCCGCCCACGTCGAACTCTCCGAGGGACTCGGCCCCGCCGAGGCGGCGGCCCTGCTGCGCGAACTCGACCGGGACGGCAGCCTCGGCATGGCGCAACTGTCCGACGACGAACTGCTGCACGCCGCCGTCCATGTGCACGGCGTTCCCCGCGCCCTGGAACTGCTCATCGGCGCGCTCGCCGACGACACGGTGCTGCTGCCCAGCCTCCAAGACGTGCTCAAGGACTTCACACGGCGCCACGACGTCGTCGCCGACCTCGCACAGGATCGCTACAAACGGCTCGACGCGCGGGCGCACGCCGTCCTCGGCGTGCTCGCCGCACTGCGCACACCGGTCGGCCAGCACGACGTCGAGGAGATCCTGGCCGGGCTCGACCCGGAGCTGCCCGCGGCCCCCGTCCTCATCTCCCTCGTCCGCAGACACCTGGTCTCCGTGGACCGCGCGCACCGCACCTTCGCGCTGCACCCGCTGGACGCGGAGATCGCCTACGGACGCATGCCCCGCAACGGACCCCACAGGAGGCAGGCAGTGGAACGGCAGATCGCGTCCTGGTACGAGCGCCGGACCCGGCCGCGCGGCGAGTGGCGCACCCTGGAGGACATCGAGCCGAACCGGCGCCGCTTCCACCACCTCCTGCGCGCCGGCGACCACGACGACGCCGCGCGGGCCCTGTGCGAGATCAGCGAATGGCTGGTCTGGCACGGCTCGGTGCTTGCCGCGGTCACGATGCACCTGGCCGTCGAGGAACACATCCAGGACGAGCGGGTGCGCCTCGCCCACACGGTGGCCTACGGACACGCCCGGCTCAGCGCGGGCCCCATCGAGCAGGCGGTCCACCTGTTCGCCGAGGCGGTGTCCCTGGCCGAACGCCTCGGTGACCGGCCCGCGTTGCAGAACGCGCTGTTCGGCCTCGGCGACGCCCACCGTCAGCTCGGCGACCAGGGGGCCACGGTCGCCCCGCTCACCCGCGCCGCCGAACTGGCCCGCGAACTCGGCGACCCCGAGCGGGAGGTGCACGCGCTGCTCTCCCTCAGTCTCGCCCACAGCTATCTCGGCGACGGCGAGAGCGCCCTGACCGTGGCCGACCGCCTCACCCAACTCGCCGACACGGAAGGTGACTTGCTCACCATCGCGCGGGCCGGCAATGCCCGCACCATCGCCCTGCTCACCCTCGGCCGCTGGCAGGAGACCGCCGAAGCGGGCGCCGCGACGGCCCGCGCCTACCGCGCCGCCGCAAGCCAGGAGGCGATCGCCTACGCCCTCAACGCCCAGGGCCTCGCCCTGCTGGCCCTCGACGCCCCGGCCCGCGCCGCCACCGTCCTGGAGGAGGCCCGCCACGAGGCCTCCCTGATGGAGAACCCCCGGGCCGAGGGCGTCTGTCTGCTCAACCTGGCCTGGGCGTACTGGTGCGACGGCCGTACCGAGGAATCGGCCGCCACCGCCGACCGCGCCTCCGCCGCCCTCGACATCGCCGGAGCCGCCCAGGCCGACGCCGCCCGCGCGCTCTCCCGGGCCGCCCGTGACCTTTCTTCGTCCCCGCGCGCCGCCGCCGAAGCCCTGACCCGGGCGGCCGCCGCGCTGGACGGCAACGCCGAGGTGATCAGGCCGAGTTGGGTACGGAAGCGGGCCGAGCGCGTGGGGGAGTGAGGGTCACCCGACGGGCCGGCCGGGCCGCACCGCCGCCGCCAGGAGGAGCTCGGGCGAGGCCAGCCAGCGGCCTTCGAGGCTGGTTGCCTCGGGCAGGCCGGGCAGCACCACCGCCCGGAACGTCCCGCCGGACCCGCCGAAGGTGACCTTGATGTCATGGAAGCCGTTCGGTCTGGCCCCGCCGCGCCGTACCCCTTGGGGGAACCACGCCTTGAACGCCGCCTCCTTCGCGCAGAACAGCAGACGGTCCCAGCGGACGGCGGGGGCGCGGTGGAGGAGGGCGGCCACCTCGTCCTGTTCGTCCGAGAGGGCCACGGCCGTGAGGACGCCGTCGCGCAGTGGGCGGTGCGGCTCCGCGTCGATGCCCAGGGCCCGTACGTCCCCGTGCCGCGCGACCACCGCCGCCCGATAACCGCGGCAGTGCGTCATGCTGCCCACGATCCCGGGCGGCCAGCGCGGGGCGCCCCACTCGTCCGGGAGCAGCGGGCCCGGAGCCGCGCCCAGTGACTTGAGGGCCGCGCGGGCGCAGTGCCGCACCGTGGTGAACTCGCGCCGCCGCCCGGCGCCGACCCCCGCCACCAGCGCCCGCTCCTCGGGGTGGAGACCGCTCCCTTCGGGAACGTCCCCGAAGAGTTCCGAGGCGGCGGTGACGGGAAGGGGGAACAGCGTCTCGATCACGGGGTGCCCTGCGGGCCGGGGGTGCCCGTCCCATCCGCGAGGTCGCGAGCGCCCCGCGCGGCCAGGGCGGCGACCACGTCCTGCGCCACCTCCGCCACGCTCGGCCGGTCGACCAGGAGCGCCCGGTCGATGCTCACCCCGCAGCGCTCGCCGAGGCGCCGGGTCAGCCAGGTGCTGGTCATCGAGTCGATGCCGTACGCGCTGAGCGGTACGTCCTGGTCGATGAGGTCGAGCTCCAACTCCAGGTGTTCGGCGAGCAGTTGGGTGAGGTGGTCGGCCACCTGGCGTTCGGTGACGGCGGTGGTGGCGGCGGGGGCGGTGGCCGTGGCGGTCGACGCGGTCTCCGGGCCGCTCGTGGGGATGCTCATGCGGACGGGCTCCTCTCTGATGGGCCGGCCGATCGGGCCGGCCGGCTGGACCACTGGGCGAGCAGGGGCAGCCGCCCCGCCCGCACGTCGTCCGCGCAGTCCCGGCGGCGGGTCTTGCCGCTGGTCGTGCGCGGCACCTGATGGCGGGCGACCGCGAAGACGCTCACCGGGGCGGGCAGCGCCCGGGCGACGGCGAGGCCCGCGGCGCGTACGGCGCGGGCGAGCACCTCGGGGTCCCGCTCGGCCGTCTCGACGACCACCGCGACCCCCGGCCCCTCCTCCTCCAGCGGCCATGCGGCGGCCCGCTGGTGTGCGAAGGCCTCGTGCGCGGCGCCGGCCACCGCTTCGACGTCCTGCGGGAAGTAGTTCTCGCCGTGCACGACCAGAACGTCCTTGAGGCGGCCCGTGACGAACAGCTCGCCGCCGTCGAGACAGCCCAGGTCCCCGGTGCGTACATACGGCCCGCCCCCGGAGGGTCCGGTCGGCCGCGCCCCGAACGTCCTCGCCGATTCGGCGTCCCGGCCCCAGTAGCCCCGGCCGTTCCCCGGGGCGTCCACCCAGATCTCGCCCACGGCGCCGTCCGGAAGGGCGCGCCGGGTCGCCGGGTCCACGACCTCGATCCGTACGCCGGGCAGGGGTGGCCCGCAGCCGACTAGTTCGACGGCGGTGTCGGGGGAGACGGCCGGTACGGCGGCGCCGCGCGCCAGGGCGTCCCGGTCGTAGCGGCGGACCGGCGCCTCGTACAGGGGGCGGCCGAGCGTGACGCCCAGGGTGCATTCGGCGAGGCCGTAACCGGGCGAGAACACCTCCGGGCGGAAGAAGGAGGGCCGGAAGGCGTCCGCGAAGGCGCGGAGCGTTCCCGCCCGCACCGGCTCGGACCCGTTGACGGCCACCCGCCAGGTGGACAGGTCGACACGCCGTCGCACCGCGGAGCCGATCCGCCGCACGCACAGCTCGTACGCGAAGTCGGGCGCCGCGGCGAAGACGTCCTCCTCCGCCTCGATCGCGCGCAGCCACACCAGGGGGTCGCGGACGAAGGTGGCGGGTTCCATCGTGACCGCCGCCGCCCCCGAGACCAGGGGCAGGACCACACCGGTGCAGAGCCCCATGTCGTGGAAGAACGGCAGCCAACTCACCACCGTGGTACCGGAGTCGACGTCGCAGCGGTCGCGCACCGCGAGCTGATTGGCCATCAGGTTGTCCTGGCCGACGACCACCCCCCGGGGCCGGCTGGTGGACCCCGAGGTGTACTGGAGGAGCGCCACCGCCCGGGGGTCGAGGGCCGCCGGGTCGGGGAGCAGATCCGGATGACCCGGCGCCCGCGCCACCGGGATCCACGCGAGCCCGGCCCCCTCCTCGCCGCCTACGGCGTCCGCCGCCGAAGCCACCAGCGACGCGACCGGCGCGCAGTTCCGCCGGATCGCCCCGAGCCGGTCCGCGCCGTCCGTCGTGCGCCGCCGGGTGGCGGGCCTCGGCGGCGGTACGGGTACGGCGATCCGCCCCGCGTACAGACAGGCCAGGAAGGCGACCGCGAAGTCGGTGCCGGGCAGCGCCGGGACGACGACCCGGTCTCCCGCCGACCCCACCGCGCCCAGCGCGGCGGCCGTGGCGCGGACCCGGCCGAGGAGTTCGACGGCGTTGAGCCGTTCGAGCCGCCGGCCTTCGGCGTCGAGCGCGGTGAACACGGGGCGGGCCGCGTCAGGGCCCGAGGAGCGCAAAAGGAGCGCCTCCACCAGGGTTGTCGGGTAAGGGAGTTGGGGGCGTGGCAGTCGAGTGGGCGAGAGCGCGCTCGGCGCGAGGGTCCGGTCCATGGGTGGGCTCCTCTCGGCTGTCGCCGCTCGGGAATGCGCCGGGGTCGAGCCGCCTTCCGCTGCCCGCGGCGACCCTGTGCCGATGGTGCCGCCGGGCCCTGACGGGGAGCTGACGGCCCGGCGGGGTTCCGGTCCGGCGTCCAGCATCCAGCGCTCGGGGCGTGACGGCAATGACACGGCCCCCACCACCGGGGGGAGGGGTGGTGGGAGCCGTGTCAACCGGCTTCGCCCACACAGGACCTGACGCTCCGTCACGTGTGAGTCGCCGGGTCCTTTCAGCCCGTACGGAGGGGGCCGAGTTCCAGTGCGTGGGCTCCGTAGATGTCGCTCACCCAGTTGCTCTGGTAGATCGAATCGAGATAGCGCTCGCCCAGGTCCGGGGAGATCGCCACCGCCGTACAACGGCCGCCGCCCCGGTGCTCGGCCAGCCAGCCGAGCGCCCCGGACACCACCGTCCCGGTGGAGCCGCCGAACAGGAAGCCGCCCGCGGCCAGCCGGTGCGCGACCCGGATCGTGTCGATCTCCGGCACGAGCACCACCTCGTCCACGAACGACCGGTCGAGCAGCGGCGGTCGTACGCCGGAGCCGAGGCCCGGAATCATCCGGGGCGCCGGGGGGCCGCCGAAGGTCACCGAGCCGACGGAGTCGACGGCGACCACGGTGACCGGGCGCCCCGAATCCTTGAAGTACCGGGCGCACCCCATCAGCGTCCCCGTGGTGCCCGCCCCGACGAACAGGACGTCGAGGTCCGGGAAGCGCTCGGCGATGGACGGCGCCGTACTGCGGTAGTGGGCCTGCCAGTTGCATGGGTTGGCGTACTGGTTGAGCCACAGATGGCGGTTGTCGGAGGCGCACAACTGCCGTACGTGGTCGAGTCTGGCCCCGAGGAAACCCGCCTCGGGGTCGGGCTCGGTGATGGTGTGCACCCGGGCGCCCATCGCTTCCATCAACCGTCGGGTGTTCAGGTTGCAGCGGGTGTCCGTGACGCACAGGAACTGATAGCCCCGACTCGCCGCGATCATGCTCAGGGCGACACCGAGGTTCCCCGACGACGACTCGACGATGACCGAGTCCGCAGTCAGCAGCCCGTTGCGTTCGGCGTCGGCGATCATCGACCGCGCCGCCTTGAGTTTGATCGACCCGGCGAAGTTGAAGCCTTCGCACTTCAGATACAGCGGAGCGTCCAGGACGGACCGCAGGTCCACATAGAGGTCGTCCGTGTGGAAGTCCTCGGGTACGGAGATCACCGGCACTTGGGCCCCCTCACCTCAGGAACGGCTGTCCGTCGCGGTCCGCCCATACCTGTCCACCTCGTGGAAGAAGCCGTCCACGACGCGGAGTTCGCCCCGGGCGGCCACCTCGTCGTACACGAACTTGCCGACCGCCAGATCCAGTACGCCGAGCCCGAACGGCGAGAACACCACCGGGCGGTCACCGGGTATCACCACCTTCCGCGCCATCACCTCGGCCAGCGTCCCGGCAATGAACTTCCGTGACCCGGTGAGCTGTTCGGTCAGATGGGGCGAGGTGTCCGCCTTCAGGCAGTGCTCGACGTCGTCGACCACATTGGTCGAGGCGAGCAGGATCTCGGGCGCCAGATCGCGCAGTGAGATGTTCAGGACCACCGGATTGTGCGCGAACCAGGCGGGCTCGTGGACGTGCGGAGCCGCCGCGACCGTCGCGAAGACCACCAGGTCCGAAGAGCGGATCAACTCCTCGGCGCTGTCGTGCACGGTGATCCGGCCCCGCTCGCCCGAACCCTCCAGATACGAGCGGAAGCCGCCCGCGTACGCCGCCGCCAGGTCGTGCACCCCCACCTCGTCGAAGGTCCAGCCGGTGCCGGCGAGGTAGGTGTGGATGTGCCGGGCGATGAACCCCGTGCCGATGAAGCCGATCCTGCGCGGGCGCGGCCGGCCGCGCGAGAGCAGCTCGGCGCCGAGCGCGGCGGACGCCGCCGTGCGCGCGGCGCTGATGATCGAGCTCTCCAGGCACGCCAGGGGATACCCCGTGGCATGGTCGTTGAGCACCAGTACCGCGGAGGCGCGGGGGATGCCCGAGGCCACGTTCTCCGGGAAACTGGAGATCCACTTCAGCCCGTCGACCCGGTTCTCGCCGCCGATGGAGGCGGGCAGCGCGATGATCCGGGCGGAGGGGCGGTCCGGAAAGCGCAGGAAATACGACGGTGGGTTGACCGTGTCGCCCTCGCCGTGCAGCCGGTAGGCGGCCTCCACCAGCTCCATGGTGCGCTGCTCGTGGCCGGTCAGAACGGCGTGGACCTGGGAGCCGGGGATCACGGCGAACGGCGGGACGGATTCTTCCTTTGTCATCCAAATCTCCATTGCAGCGGGCGGGCGGAGCGATTCCCACCCGGTAACCCCGCCTTTCATGTTCCCGAACGCCGCTGACAGTGGGCTGACGCCGCAAAGAGGGCCCGTAGCCGACCGGGGGCCATCTGTCCATCCGGCCAGCCCCACCTGCGCCTTTCGGCCATCACTTAAGGATCTGGGCGCCGAGTTCAGCCACCCCTAGTCTCCTTTATCGGTGGCGCCACCCAGGAAAATCGGACACAGGGGGCCGGAGCCACTGGCGAATCTCGTGGACTACCGAACAGGAGTCACCAGTGCTCAACAAAGTCGTGATCGTGGGTGGCGGAACAGCCGGATGGATGACGGCCTCGTACCTCAAGGCCGCTTTCGGGGAGCGAATAAACGTGACCCTCGTGGAATCCGGGAACATCGGCGCGGTGGGCGTCGGCGAGGCCACCTTCAGCGACATCCGGCACTTCTTCGAGTTCCTCGGACTCAAGGAGAAGGACTGGATGCCGGCCTGCAACGCCACGTACAAACTGGCCGTCCGGTTCGAGAACTGGCGGGAAAGGGGCCACTACTTCTACCACCCCTTCGAGCAGATGCGTTCGGTCAACGGCTTCCCGCTGACCGACTGGTGGCTCCAGCAGGGGCCGACCGACCGGTTCGACAAGGACTGCTTCGTCATGGCCTCGGTCATCGACGCCGGACTGAGCCCGCGCCGCCTGGACGGCGCCCTCATCGACCAGCCCTTCGACGAGGGCGCGGACGAGATGCACGGCCTCACGATGTCCGAGCACCAGGGCAAGACCCAATTCCCCTACGCCTACCAGTTCGAGGCCGCACTGCTCGCCAAATACCTCACCACCTACGCGGTGGAACGCGGTGTGCGGCACATCGTCGACGACGTCAAGCAGGTCAACCTGGACGAGCGCGGCTGGATCAGCGGGGTCACCACCGCCGAGCACGGCGACCTCACCGGCGACCTCTACATCGACTGCACCGGCTTCCGCGCGCTGCTCATCAACAAGGCGCTCAACGAACCGTTCATCTCCTACCAGGACACGCTGCCCAACGACAGCGCGGTGGCCCTCCAGGTCCCGATGGACATGGAGAAGCGCGGCATCCTGCCGTGCACCACCGCCACCGCCCAGGACGCCGGCTGGATCTGGACGATCCCGCTGATGGGCCGGGTCGGTACCGGATACGTCTACGCGAAGGACTACCTCTCGCCCGAGGACGCCGAGCGCACCCTGCGCGAGTTCGTCGGCCCCGCGGCCGCCGACGTCAACGCCAACCACATCAAGATGCGCATCGGGCGCAGCAGGAATTCCTGGGTCAACAACTGCGTGGCCGTCGGCCTTTCCAGCGGGTTCGTCGAGCCGCTCGAATCCACCGGCATCTTCTTCATCCACCACGCCATCGAGCAGATCGCCAAGAACTTCCCCAACGAGGACTGGAACCCGAACCAGCGCATGCTCTACAACCGTTCCGTCTCCCATGTCATGGACGGAATACGGGAATTCCTGGTCCTGCACTATGTCGCCGCCAAACGACAGGACACCCAGTACTGGCGCGACACCAAGACCCGCGCGATTCCCGACTCGCTCGCCGAGCGCCTGGAGATGTGGAAGACCCAGGTCCCCGACTCCGAGAGCATTTTCCCGTACTACCACGGTCTGCCCGCCTACTCGTACATGTGCGTCCTGCTCGGCATGGGCGGAATCGAGCTGAAGCCTTCACCCGCACTCGCCCTGTCCGACCCTTCCGCCGCCGAGCGGGAATTCGAGGCGATCCGCGACAAGACGCGGCGCCTGACGCAGACGCTTCCCAAGGCGTACGAATACTTCGCCCAGCATCGCTGAGCGGCCGACGGGGGACCGCGTCATGGAATCGCTCAGGCTCCTCGGCGACGCTCCACGCGTCGCCCATGTCCTGGCGGCGCTCGCCGCCATCCTGCTCATCGCGTTCGCGGGGCGGTCCCTCGCCCGGGTGCTGCGCCAGCCCGTGGTCATCGGGGAGATCGTGGTGGGCCTCCTCTCCGGGCCCGCCGTGATCGCCCTGTTCGGCCGCGACACCCTGGACGCGGCCCTGCCGGGGCCCGTGTTCGACGTGGTCAAACTGATCGCCCAGGCCGGCCTCGTCCTGTTCCTGGTGGGCCTCGCCCACACCCTGGGGGCGGCCGACTCCGGCGGCCCCCGGCGCGGCGGCACCCTGTGGGTGGCGACCGGAGCGCTGGTCCCGCCGCTCCTGACGGGGCTGCTCCTCGCCGGCCTGGTGCTGGCGAGCGACGACACCGCGGCACGCGGCGACGCCCCGCTGCCCGCCTTCGTCCTGATGGTCGCGGTGTCGATGTCCATCACCGCCGTCCCCGTCATGGCCCGGATCCTCGCCGACCGGGGCATGACGCGCTCGGCGGCCGGGCAGACGGCGCTCGCCGCGGCCCTGGTCATCGACGCCGTCGGCTGGCTGCTGCTCACCCTCGCCATCAGCCTCGGCGCGGGAAGCCTGGACGGGGTGCTCCACTCGGTCGGGGCGCTCGCGTTCGGCGCGGTGTGCGCGCTCGCCGTCCGCCACGGACTGCGCACCCGGGCCGCCCGGAGCCTCTGCGCCCGGCTGCCGCGCACCGCGGCGGTGCTGCTTGGCGCGGTGGCCCTCGCCGTCGCGCTCGCCATGGAACACCTCGGCATGACGGCCGTCCTCGGCGCCGCCCTGGTCGGCCTGGCGATCCCGCGGGGCACCAACGCCCCCTGGGAACGCGCGGTCACCGCCGTCTCGCGGGCGGGCGGCGCGCTGGCGCCCGCCTTCTTCGTGGTCACCGGGGTCACCGTGCTCACCGGCTCGTTCACCGACACCTCCTGGCGGCTGATCGCCGCGGCCGTGGTCCTCGGCTGCCTCGGCAAGGGGCTCGGCGGATATCTCGGGGCCCGCCGGGGCGGCCGGCCCCCCAGGACGGCACGCAGGGTCGCCGTCCTGATGAACACCCGTGGGCTCACCGAACTCATCGTCCTCCAGGCCGGGTTGAGCTCTGGGATCCTCACCGGCCCGATCGTCCTCGCCCTGATCGTCATGGCGCTGACGACGACGGCCATGACGGGACCGCTCCTCACCCTCCTCGACCGGGCCGAGCGCCGCCCCACGACCGCGGCGTACGCCGTAGCCACAGAAAGCAGGGTCCGATGACCGAACACACCGTCCATGTCGAAGCGGTGGCCGACCGGACCACGCCCGACCGCTTCCGCGCCATGATGAGCGGCTTCCCCACCGGCGTGGGCGTGGTCACCACCACCGGTCACGACGGGGCGCCGCGCGGCATGACCTGCTCCTCGGTGTGCAGCGTCACGCTGAAGCCGCCGACGCTGCTCGTCTGCCTGCGGCACGGCAGCCCCACCCTGGAGGCCATCCTGGAGCGGGGCACCTTCGCGGTGAACCTGCTGCACGAAGGGGCCCAGGGGACGGCCGAGTTGTTCGCCTCCGGCAACCCCGAGCGCTTCCACCTGGTGCCGTGGGAACAGGGGGCGGACTCGGGCGGCCCCCATCTGGTCCAGGACGCGCACACCGTCGCCGACTGCGATGTGAGCGCCCTGCACCGCACCGGCGACCACGTCACCGTCTTCGGCGAAGCCCGCCTGATCACCCAACGGCACGCCCTGCCCCCGCTGTTGTACGGCCTGCGGCAGTTCCGCACCTGGTCCCGGCTCTGAACCCGGGCCGCCACCGATCGCGCCACGCCCAGAGGTCCGACCCCGCCGGGGCCGGACCTTCGCGTGTGGGGGATTGGGCTTCGGCCTCGACGGACGTGGGCCGGGTGAAAGAGGACGGGTCCCGTCAGGAGGCGTGCTGGACGGCCGGGCGCGGAATGCCGTCCAGGGTGTGGCGCCACGTCTCGGGTACGGAGGCCGCCGGGGAGCGCCGGTCCGGCGCGGAGCGCGTGGGCAGACCGTCGAGCAGGGCGAGTCCCAGCGGGGTCACCGTGTGCAGGACGGTGTTGCGGATGCGGCGGGTGGTGATCAGACCGGTCTGGCGCAGCACCGTGGTGTGCTGGCTGGCGCCCGCCGCCGAGATGCCGAGCCGGTGCGCGAGCTGGCTGGTCGTGCAGGTGGCCCGCAGCACCCGCAGCGCGGCGGCGCGGGTCTGGCCGACCAGCGCGCCCAGCGACTGCGCGTCGTCGTCGGGCGCGTCCCACAGGCTCGCCGCCCGCTGGGCGTCCGGCGGCGCGGCGAAGGCCAGCACCAGCTCACCGCCCTCGCTGCGGCCGCCTGTGAGCTGGGCCGGGCGGTGGTTGAGGAAGACCGACGGGGTGAGCGCGAGGCCGCGACGGTCGAGGTAGATGTCCTCGTCGGGCCCGCCGGGGATCTCCAGGATCTGCGAGCGCCACGTGATCCTCGGATGCAGCGTGGCGAGCAGCGAACCCACCCCGCCCGCCATCACCACCCGGCCGCGCGCCTCGCACTCGACCTCCAGATACGCCTCGATGTGGTCCCAGTACGGCGCGATCGCCGCCTGCCACACCTCCGGGAGGCCGGCGGCTTCCCGGTAGGCGGACAACTGGGCGGTCAGGGCGTCCTGTTGGGCCACGTCGTGCGAGGCGCGGTCCTCGGATCCGCTCTGCTCGATCAGCCGCAACAGCACCTCGGGGTCACTGACGACGCCGACCCCGCCGGAACGTAACCGCGGCCAGGCAGGCAGCCGGGTGGCGACCTGTTTGCGCCAGCGGGCGTAGGCGGGTGTGACGCCCCGGCCGAGCAGCCCGTAGGCGAAGGCCGTCTCGATCAGCGGCCCGGCGGTCGTCCTCAGCCGGGTCTTGGCTATATCGGCGGCCGTGAAGTGGATTCTCTGCATAACTGCCCCCGTTTATGGGCTCGTTCGCGAAAGGAGCGGTCGGGCCGACTGGCCGGTGAGCGTCACCAGGACGTCGTCGTGCGTCACCGGGCGTGGTGGCGACCGGGCGCATCGTGCGGGTGCGGGCGAACCGGGGAGTGCTCAGGAAGCCGCTGGGGCGACGGCCTCGCGCGGAGCCGCGCCGAGCACGGCCTTCCAGCCGTCGGGACACGGCGCGAACGCGGGCCACAGCGAGTGCCGGCCGGCGTCGTTCACCACTACGAGAAGGGTTCCGTCCTGGTCGTCAAAGGGGTTCGACACGTCGCCAACTCCGGTATCCGAGTCGTGGGAAGACGCGGGCCGTACGGCCCGAGCCCTCATGCTCGCGGGGATCGCTGACGCGAAGCTGACAGCCCGGCGGGGGCTGGCCGACACCGCGCGGCAGGATCCCGAACCGACAGGACGCGGTCGCCGAGCGACGTACAACACCCCACACCACCGCGCCGTCGCCAGGAGTTTAAGCGCTTTCTGTGAACTCGGCCGCCGCGCACGGCAATTCAAGACCCTTTGGTATGGCCGGGCCCCGGTGAACCCGACGTCGGGGGCGCCGCTCCCGGGGCCGCCGGGCCGCTGAAGAGGGGGCCGGGCCCGGCCTGGCCCCGGTCCGGTGCTCGCGGGGTGGCGGCCGCCGGGTGCACCGCACGAGCGAAAGGGGATCGAAAGGGGGCAGGACGGATATCTGGGGGAAAGAACGGCCGTCACCGTGGCACGTGTCAGAAGCATGAGCCCCTTGATGAGCGACGACGCGAAGCCATACTGATGGCGCTCGCATTCACGGCGAGATGGTATTTCCCCCGACCGAATGCGCCTGGGCATCATGTGCGAAGTCCGCGAGTTGACATGGGGGTCCTGCTATGGAAATCAACGTTCTTGGTCCGCTTTACCTCGCGCACGGAAGCAAGCGGTACACGATGTCCTCGAAGCGGGCGAGCGTGGTGCTCACGATGCTGGCTCTCTCTCCCGGGGTGCCGGTGAGCTCCGACCGGATGGTCGACGAGCTGTGGGCCGAGCAGCCGATGGCGAACGCCCGCAACGCACTTCAAGCCAATGTGCGAAGACTGCGCAAACTATTGCAGTCGGTCACCGGCACGACCGAGCCGCTGCACACCGTCAGCAGCGGGTATCTCCTCGACGTGCCGGTCGCCAGCGTGGACGCACACCGCTTCCTGGAGCTGGCGGACACCGGCGCCGAACTGGTCGACCGGGACCCGCACCGGGCCATCGTCACCCTGGAGTCCGCACTGGCGCTGTGGCGCGGGCCCGCGCTGATGGACGCCCGTGACGGGATGCGCTGCCGGATCCAGGCCGACCATCTCGAAGAGCGCCGCATCACCGCCTACGAGGACCTCACGGCGGCCAAGCTGTCCGTGGACGCGGCCCGGGTGCCCGTCTCCGAACTGCGGCAACTGGCCGTCGAGCACAGCGGCAGGGAGCGGCTGAGCGAGCTCTTGATGCTCGCCCTGTACCGGGACGGCCGGCAGGCCGAGGCGCTGGAGATCTTCCACGGCGCCCGCCGCCGGCTCGCCGTCGATCTCGGGCTCGAACCCGGCCGGGCGCTGCACCGCGCCTATGAGGCGATTCTCCGCCAGGACGAAACGCTCGGCGAACCCCGCTGCGTGCTGGCCCACGCCGTTACGGCCGTCGGCTGACCGATTCCCGCTGCATTTCCCCGAAGCCGTCCGGCGGCCCGCGCCTTCGCCTGGCGACGATATGGACTGAACCTGTGCGTCCTGTTAGCGTGCGGTCGGTCCGGGCCTGTCCCCGGATGGACGTCCGCGGGTGTCGGTCGCGAACGGGGGATAAGTGAACGTCGAGTTGCGTCATGCCAGAATCGTGATGGCCATCGACTGCGCCGGAAGCATATCCAAGGCCGCTGTGGAACTGAATCTTCCGCAGTCCAGCCTTACCGCGCAATTACATCGGATTGAAAAGGCGATAGGCGGCGAACTCTTCGTGCGCAGCCGATCGGGCGTGCTCCCCACCTCCCGCGGGGAACGGCTGCTGCCGCTCCTCGCCGACCTCGTCCACCAGGCCGATCTGGTGATCGCCGAAGCCAGCGCGTACTCCTCCGAGGTGTTCCGGTTCGGGAACGCCGAGTGGACCCCGCCGTCGTTGCGCACGGTGCTCCAGGAGGCGCTGCCCGTCGGCGAGGTGCGCAGCGAGACCCTCGCGCCCGCGGCGGCCGTGGCGGCGGTGCGGGGCGGCGCCCTCAACGCGGCCCTGGTGCCCAGCATGGCGCTGGTGGCGCCGGCCGATGTGCTGGAGCCCGCCCTGGCCAAGACCGTCATCGTGCGCGAGCCGGTGTGGCTCGCCGTTCCGCGCGGCCATCCGCTGGCCGAACGGACCGGGGTGGGCGTGGCCGACCTCGCCGGTCTCACCTGGGTCCGCTACGCGCGCGACCACTGGTTCCACCCCATCGAGAAGCACCTGTTCGCCAAGTTCGACCACGCCGACCCCGAGGTCCTGCACTACGTGGACGGCCACCACGAGGCGATGAACTGGGTACGGGACGCCGGCGCGGCCGCCCTGACCACGCCGACCGGAGCGACCAAGGAGGTCGCGCTCGTGCCGTTGAGCGGCACCGCGAGCACCGAGATGCTGCTGGTGTGGCGCACCGACTCGCTCGCCCGCGGCACCCTGCGCAGCCTGGTGGGCACGGTCCGCCGCTACTACTGCGAGTACGCCCGTACGATCCCGCGCTACTGGTCGTGGATCGCCCAACACCCCGAATCCTTCGCGGAGTTGAGGCCCTACCTCGCCGAGGCGGCCGGGACCGCCGAGACGGCCGAGACCGCCTGAGCCCCGCCCGGCGCGGTCACGGCATCGCCAGTACCTCGGCGGGCCGGGTGCGCAGGGCGAGGCGGGCCGGGAGCAGGGTGGCCAGCAGCGTCAGCGCGGCGACACACCCCACGATCGCGCCGTAGACCGTCAGGCCGCCGCCCGGCAGCCACGAGCCGTCGAGGGCGAGGCTGAACGGCACGAGCGTGGCGAGGGCGACGAACGAGCCGAGCGCGATGCCCATCACCGCGACGAGGAGCGCCTCGACGGTCACCATGCGCAGGATCTGCCCCGGCGTCGCGCCGACGAGGCGTTGCAGCGCGAACTCGGCCCGCCGTTCGGCGGCGGCCACCACCAAGGTGTTGACCAGGGAGATCACCGCGTAGCCGATGATGGTCC
Source organism: Streptomyces hundungensis (assembly GCF_003627815.1). Taxonomy (NCBI): domain Bacteria; kingdom Bacillati; phylum Actinomycetota; class Actinomycetes; order Kitasatosporales; family Streptomycetaceae; genus Streptomyces; species Streptomyces hundungensis. The sequence continues at coordinate 3,209,780 of NZ_CP032698.1, read as the reverse complement.
CGGCGAGCAGATAGTTGATCCACGCGCTGGTCGCCTCGCCCCCGCCGCCCGCGTCCGCGCTGAGCTGGAGGTAGATCAGCGCGGTGGCGAGTCCGGTGGCAAGGACGACAGGGGTGACCGCGCCGGCCGTACGGATCCTGCGGGCGCGGGCGTTGTCCGAGGCCAGCCGGCCGGCGAGGCCCGGAAGCAGCCGCAGCGGCGGGCGCACCACGGCGAGCAGCACCCGGGTCACGCCGGGGGCGATCAGCGCGACACCGCCGGTCCACAGCATGGCCGCGGGCCCCGCGGTGCTGGAGGCGACCGAGCCGTCCATGACGGTGGCGGTGACGAACGCGAGGGCCGCGGCCCCGCCGAAGCAGAGCAGCGCACACACCAGCCGGGGCGCGCTCAGCCAGCGGCTCGCCAGGGTGGACTCGGTGAGGGCGGCGGTGGGCGGGGCGAGTGCGGCCCGGCGCGAGGCGATGAAGGCGGCGGCCACCGCCGCAAGGAGCGCCGTACCGGCGGCGGTCGCCAGCGGAATCCATCCGGCCCGGTAGACGATGTGGTCGTCCACCACACCGGCCTCGGCGAGTTGACGCATCATCAATTCGCCCGCCGCGCGCCCCGGGACGAGGGCGAGCAGCGTCGCCCCCAGCCCTACGACCAGCGTCTCGCCCACCACCATGCGGCGGATCTGCCCGGGCAGCGCTCCGATCGCCCGCAGCAGGGCCATTTCCCGCATCCGCTGCTGGATGAGGACGGCCAGGGTGGAGCCCACGACGAACACGGCGACCATGGCGGCGATCCCGCCGAACACGGCGGACATCGAGATCAGCGGGGACGCCCCGCCCTCGGAGTCGGGGAACTCGACGGTGCCCCGGTCCTCGCCGGTCACCGCCGTCACGTCCAGGCCGCGCAGCGCCGGAGCCAGGCTCTGCTTCAACTCCTCGGCGGACACGCCCGGTTGGGGCTGCACCGCGATGGCGTCCACCCGGTCCGGGGCGCCGCGCACCTGGCGCGCCTGTGCGTCGGTGACGTACAGGGCGGTGTCGGTCCCGGTCGCGGGGCGCACCAGGCCGCTCACCCGCACGGACAGCGACGCCCCGGAGACCGTCATCCGCAGCCGGTCGCCGACGTCCACGCCGAGCCGGGTGGCGAGCCGCGCGTCCAGGGCGGCCTGCCCGGCCGCGCGCGGCTCGGTGCCCCGGGCGAGCGGGGCGGCCGCCAGTACGGCGGAGGACCAGCCGTGGCCGACGAGGTCGGCGCCGGGGTCCGTGCCCCGGCCCTCGTCGAGTGCGGTGGCCGGGAACGACACATCGCCCAGCGCCCGCCGGACGCCGGGCGTGGCCGCGATCCGGGTGACGAGCGAGGCGTCGAGACGGTCGTAGGCGAGGACGAGCTCGCCGTCGTAGGACCGGCCGCGGGCGACCACCACGGGCGCGGCGGCGAACCGCTGGGGCGGCACGTCGGCGCGTACCCCGGTCTCCATGAGGCCGCCGCAGGCCGCGAGGATCAACGCGCCGAAGAACAGGGCGACGAAGGAGGCGAGGAAGCCGCCCTTGCGGAACCTGAGGGTTGCCAGAGCCAGGTGGAACATCACAGGGCTCCCTTGAGCGAGCGGCTGCCGGCGTCGGGCAGGTCGCCCCAGGCGCCGAGGTGGGTCATGCGTTCGGCGATCGTGTCGGCACCGGCGCCGTGCAGCTCGTCGACGACCAGGCCGTCGGCGAGGAAGACGACGCGGTCGGCGTGGGAGGCGGCCACCGGGTCGTGGGTGACCACGATGGCCGTCTGGCCGCCGTCGCGCACGGCCGAGCGCAGCAGCCGCAGCACTTCGAGCGCGGTGCGGGTGTCCAGGGCGCCGGTGGGCTCGTCGCCGAAGATGACGGCGGGGTCGGTGATCAGGGCGCGCGCGATGGCGACGCGCTGCTGCTGGCCGCCGGAGAGCTCGCCGGGCCGGTGCCGCGCCCGGTCGGCGAGGCCCACCCGCTCCAGGGCGTGGGCCACCGCCCCGTGCGCGGGTGTGCGCCCCGCCAGCCGCAGCGGCAGGGTCACGTTGTCCTCGACGGTGAGCGCGGGCAGCAGGTTGAAGGCCTGGAAGATGAAGCCGATGCGGTCGCGGCGCAGCTTGGTGAGCGCGCGTTCGCCGAGCCCGGACAGGTCGAGGCCGTCGAGGGTGACGGTGCCGGACGTCGGCCGGTCCAGGCCCGCCGCGCACTGGAGCAGCGTGGTCTTGCCGGAGCCGGAGGGGCCCATCACGGCGGTGAAGGTGCCGCGGCGGAAGACGACCGAGACGCCGTCGAGGGCGACGGTGCGGGCGCGTTCGGTGCCGTAGGCGCGGCGGACCTCGCTCAGCACGACGACGTCGTCCGGGCCGTGGGGCCCTGTGCGGTTCATCAGATCGACTCCCTGGTCGGGGTGAGTACTGCGGGTCGTGAGGACCGCGGGCGGCGCTCCGAGCGACGCCGAAGAGGTCAACTCCGCTGTGGCGATGGATAGTTGGCCGGCCCGGGTTCTGGTGCGGCGAGCGTCGCCGCGTACCCGACCACACTGACGCCGTCGCTCATGAACAGGTTGACGGTGGTGGCGAGGAATCCACTTTCGGGTGAGACCGCGTCGGCCCGGGTGACGCGTGGGCGTCCGGGCGCCCACGATGACGCCGCCCGGCGCCGGGGACCAGGTGTTTCAGTCAGGCCTGAACAACGCCGGTCACCCGCGCGGGGACGGGGGGTCGGGGGACGGCTCCGGGAGTCAGCCGTCCGTCAGGTTCGCGTCAGCGTCGGCGACAAGACTTCTCGCCATCCAGCCGGTACCCCACCACCGCATTCCCATGGGAGGCGCAATGCCCAGCACGGTTGCCATCACCGACGAACAGCGCGCTCAGATCCGGGACATCGTCTGCGAGATCCTGGAGATCGAGCCCGCCGAGGTCACCGACACGAGCCTGTTCAAGGAGGACCACAACGCGGACTCGCTCGGGGCGATCGAGATCCTCTCGTCCCTGGAGCGCACCTTCCAGATCGAGATCGACCAGGCCGAACTCGTCCGCATGGTCAACCTCGACGGCGTGGTCGACGTGGTCAGGGAGAGCCTGTCCAAGTAGGCCCGGCCGCTCGGATGCCGAGAGAGAGGAGACACCGGTGAGCAGTGAGCGCCGGCAGCCACACCGGGTCGTGGTCACGGGCCTGGGCACGGTCACCAGCATCGGCACCGGGCCGGCCGAATTCCTGGCCGGGCTCAGGACCGGCCGCAGCGGCGTCAAGCCGATCACCTCGTTCGACACCACCGGCTACGCCCACGCCAACGGGTGCGAGATCGAGGGCTTCGACGCGGCGCGGTGGATCGAGCACATCGATCCCGGCGAGCTCGGCCGGGCCAGCCAGTTCTGTGTCGCGGCGGCGAGAATGGCCGTGGACGACGCGCACCTGGAGCTCACGGCCCTGCGGGCCCGCCGCGTCCTGGTGTCCGTCGGCACCACCGACGGCGAATCGCACGACCTCGACGTCCTGATGGAACGTCAACTGTGGGACGGGCCCGAAAGCTTGGACCCCGTCGCCGCACGGCGCTCCACCGCCGGGCTGCTGTCCAGCAGCGTCGTGAGGGAGCTGGAGCTGGAGGACGTGGAGGCGGTCACCATTCCGACCGCCTGCGCCGCCGGCAACTACGCCATCGGCTCCGGCTTCGACGCGATCCGCTCCGGCGAGGTGGACATCGCCCTGGCGGGCGGGGCCGACGCGGTGTGCCGCAAGACGTTCACCGGGTTCTACCGCCTGGGCACCATCGCCCCCGAGGTGTGCCAGCCCTTCGACGTAGACCGCAAGGGCATCCTCACCGGCGAGGGGGCGGGCATCCTGTTCATGGAGAGCCTGGAGTCCGCCCTCGCCCGCGGCGCCCGCATCTACGCCGAGGTGCTCGGCTACGGCCTCAACTGCGACGCCCACCACCCGGTCGCCCCCGACCAGGACAGCCTCGCCGCCTGTATCGAACTGGCGCACCGCAACGCCGGGGTCAAGCCCGAGGACATCGACTTCATCTCGGCGCACGGCACCGGCACCAAGGCCAACGACGTCACCGAGGCCGGAGCGATCCGCCAGGTGTTCGCGGAGCCGCCGCCCACCATCTCCATCAAGTCCATGCTCGGCCACACCATGGGCGCCGCCAGCGCGCTCGCCTCGGCGGCCTGCGCCCTGGCCATCACCGAGGGCTTCATCCCGCCCACCATCAACCACCGGGCGACCGACCCGGAGTGCGCGCTCGACCCCGTACCCAACGAGGCGCGCCAGGCCGATGTGCGCATCGTGCAGAACAACGCGCTGGCCTTCGCCGGGAACAACGCGGTGGTGATCCTCGGCAGATACGAGGGGGAGCCGGCCGCATGAGCCGGGTCACCGCCCGGCTGCGCAGGCCCGCCGAGTCCGGTGAGCCGGTCCGGGTCCTGCTGCTGCACGGCCTCGGCGGCAAGCCCTCCGTCTGGGATCCGCTGGTGGCCCGCTCGGACGGGCGCCTGGAGCTGTGGGACGCGCACCTGCCCTGGCGGGCCATGACCGACGGCGCCGACTGGGGCGCGCTGCCCGACCCGGGCCGCTGCGTGAGGGACCTGGTGGACGAGGGGTACGACGCGGTCGTCGCCCACTCCTACGCTGCCAACCTGATCACCGAGGCCCTCGCGGCCGGACAACCGGCGCCCCGCCGCACCGTACTGATCAGCCCGTTCTACCGGCCGAACCCCGAGGACTTCGACTGGTCGGTGATCTCCTACTACCTCAACGACTTCCACCGCGCCTTCGAGGAGGCGCTCGCGGTCGGAGAGACCGCCCGGTTCGCCCGGGCCCACCGGGACTGGATGGCGCGCCGGCTGCGCGACCGGATCGGCCCCTACGGCTGGATGCGGTTCTTCGAGTCGTATCTGCGCACCCCTTTCCTCGATCTGACGGCGGTACGCACCGAGCTGCTCGTCCTGTCCGGCGCGCAGGACATCGCCGCCCGCGCCGAGGACGGCCGCGCGCTGGCAGGCGCCGTCCGCGGCGCCCGGTTCGAACTCCTCGAAGAGTGCGGCCACTTTCCGATGGTGGAGGCCGCCGATCGCGTCACCCGCCTGGTGTGCGACTTCCTCGCCGCCGACCCCTGCCCGGCGCGGCACGCCGCCGCGGCCCCCGTTTCCCTCCTGGAGAAGCCATGAGCGTCAGCACCGCCGCGACGGACGGCACCACCCGCGTGGAGATACGCCCCCGCTACGAGGGGTCCAACATCTGCACCTGGATCGGCTTCAAGCACGTCAACTACATGGTGGAGGAGGCCGTCTACGACCACCTGCGCCAACTCGGCTTCCCTGCGGGGCAGTTGTACGAGCGGTACGGCCTCGGCGTGGACATCACCGACATCGACACCAAGATCCTCACCGCGTTCCACATCGACGACGTGGCGAGCGCCGTCGTCGCCCCCGCGCCGGACAAGGGCGACGGGATGCGGCTCACCGTCGAGATGACGGTGCGGCGCGACGGCGAGATACAGCGGGCCGTCGTGTCCAAGGTCGCCGTGCAGTTCCGGTTCGACCCGCGCGGCCACGAGGCGGAGCAGCCGCCCGCCGCCCTGGAAGGCGCGGTCGTGGACCGCCTCGGCGCGGGCGCGGAGCCCATCGCGCTGCGGCCCGGCGCGGACCCCCTGGAGCAGCTCACCGAGGGCCGCAACGCCTTCGGCTGGGCCTGGCGGATGCCGTACTTCTACTGCCACTTCACCGAGCGCGTGCAGATGTCCGGCTATCTGCGGCAGATGGAGGAGGTCGTCGACCTGTTCCTGGCCGACCGGGGCGTCTCCATCAAGACCCTGCTCGACGAGCAGGACTGGATCCCGGTCGTCCCGCACTCGCGGATCACCGTCCTGGACGAGGCCCGGATGGAGGAGACGCTCTACACCGTCTTCACCGTCGAGAACGTCTTCAAGCGCTTCACCTACACCGCCCGCATGGACACCTACGTCCTGCGCGACGGCGTCCTCGTGCCCACCACCACCGGCCGCATCACCCACGGCTGGGCCGTGATCGAGAACCGCCGCGACTGGAGCCTGGTCAACTTCGACGACCGGCTGCTCAACGCCCTCAACGGCAAGCCGGGGCAGACGGCGGCCCGCGGGACCACGGCATGACCGGCGCCGCCACCCTCGACGACCCGGGCCCCACGGTCCGGCCCGCACCCGCGGGCGACCTCGTCTTCTCCGCCTGGTCCGCGCTCTCTCCCTACGGCGCGGGCCGCGAGGCCTACCGCGCGGGCCTCGCCGCCGGCGCGAACGCCCAGGCCCCGCTCGACCCCTCGCACCATCCCGGTCCCTACCAACAGGCCGCCCTGGTACGGGAGTTCAGCCCCGCCGGCGCGCTCGGCAAGAAGGGCACCCGCACCATGGACCGGCTGACCGCGCTCGCCGTCGCGGCGTACGGACAGCTGCTCCAGGAGTGCGGGCCCGACGTCGTCGAGCACCCCGAACGGCTCGCCCTGGTGCTCGGCACCGGCCACGGCAGCGTCCAGAGCATCATGGACTTCACCCGGGACTCGCTGACCGGGGAGCGCCCCTACCTCGTCGACCCGGCGCGCTTCCCCAACACCGTGATGAACCGGATGGCCGGCCAGAGCGCCATCTGGCACGGCATCAAGGGCCCCAACACCACCGTCGCGGGCGGCTGGCTGACCGGTCTGCTCGCCCTCGGCTACGCCGCCCGCCTCCACCGGGGCGGCCACTGCGACCGCGTCCTGTGCGGAGCGGCGGAGGAGTACTCGACGCAGCGCGCCTGGCTGGAGTGGCACGCCGCCGCCGAAGCCGAGCGGCCCCCGCTCGGCGAGGGCGCGGTGGTCTGGCTCCTGGAGCCGGCCGCGAGCGCCTCGGCCGCGGGCCGCACCCCGCTCGCCCGGCTCCTGGGCACCCGCTTCCGCGCCTACCATCGTCCCGCTGCGGCGGCCGACGCCCTCACCACCTGTGTACGCGCCGTCCTGGACGACGCCGGAGTGGACGCGGCGAGCGTACGCGTCGTCGCGCCACTCGGCGCCGAGGGCGAGGAGGACGCCGTCCTGCGGGCCCTGCCCGAGGGCGCCGACCCCCGCCTGATCCGGTGCCGCCCGCTGCTCGGGGACGCCTCGGCGGCGGCCACCGCCTTCCAGACGGGGGCGGTCCTGGCCCTCGCCGAAGAGGGCGGGCTGCCCCCCGGTGCGACGGCCCTGGTCACCGGGATCGACCGGGACGGCACCGTCGGTTGCGCCCTGCTGGGCGGATGAGGAGGACACGTCCATGATGCTCGAAGAGGCCCTCACCATCGCCGAGTTGGAGCCCTCGTGGCCCCACGAACCCACCGCCCCGCGGCCCGCCGAGGAGACCGTGCGCGGCAGCGTCACCGTGGCCCACGGCGCCCCCTTCCTCCAGGGCCACTGCCCCGGCTTCCCGCTGGTGCCGGGATTCGCCCTGGTGCAGTACGTCCACGACCTGGTCCGCGCCCACGGCGTCGGCGACGGAGGGGGGTTCGTGCTCAAGAAGGCGCGTTTTCTGAGCCCGGTGCGGCCGGGCGAGGAACTCGTCATCGAGGCCCGGATCGAACGCGGTGACCACGGGGTGCGGGCCACCGCCTCCGTGAGCGCGGACGCCCGGCCCGCCGCCCGCATCGCCCTGCACTTCCCGCAGGACCGCCCCGACCAGGAGGACGAGTGAACCCCGAATTCCGCATCACCTCCGTCATCCCGCACCGCCACCCGGCGCTGCTGGTGGACCGGCTCGGGGAGGTGGAACCGGGCAAGCATCTGACCGCGTACAAGGCGGTCAGCGTCGCCGAACCCGCCTACCGGGGCCTGGCCCAGGGAGCGGCGCAGGAGTACGCGTACCCGGCGAGCATGATGCTGGAGTCCTGGGCGCAGGCCGCGCTGCTGCTGGCGTGCTGGGAGCGGCCCAACCCCGATGTGCGCACCGGGCAGGTCACGCTGGGCGCCGGGGTGCGCGACGCCCGCGTCCTGGGGTCCGTCTACCCGGGGTCGGTCCTGGTGCACGAGGTCACCCTGGTCCGCGACCTCGGCGACACCGTCGTCACCCGCGGCTCCAGCTCCGTGGACGGACGGCGGGTCCTGGAGGTCGAACAGCTCACGTTCGCGCTGCGCCCGGCCGCGGAGCTGGAGTCGCTCGCCGAGGCCGCCGTCCTCGCGAGCCCGTGAAGACAACCCACGAGAGGTCATGATGTCCGCAGACAAACCCCGCGTCGCACTGGTCACCGGGGGCTCCCGGGGGATCGGTCGCAGCGTGGTGCGCCGGCTCGCCGCCGACGGCTTCGCCGTGGCGTTCTGCTACCGCTCGCGCGACGAGGAGGCCCAGGCCGTCGCCAAGGAGGCCGAGGAGGCGGGCGCGAGGGTGTTCGCCCGACGCGTGGACGTGGCGGACGGGGCCCAGGCCCAGGAGTTCGTCCGCGCGACCGAGCGGGAGCTCGGGCCCGTCCACGCGCTGGTCTCCTCGGCCGGGATCGTCCGGGACAACCCGCTGATCATGCTCAACGACCAGGCGTGGCAGGACGTGTTGCGGGTCAACCTCGACGGGACGTACCACATCTGCCGTGCGGCGGTCTTCGGGATGCTGAAGCGCCGGGCCGGCACCGTGGTCACCATGTCCTCCGTCGCCGGGGTGTACGGCAACGCCACCCAGACCAACTACTCGGCGTCCAAGGCCGGGATCATCGGCTTCTCCAAGGCCCTGGCCAAGGAGGTGGCGCCGCGCGGCATCCGTGTCAACACGGTGGCGCCGGGCTTCATCGAGACCGACATGACGGCGGCCCTGGGCGAGGACAGCGCCGACAAGCTCGCCGAACGCATCCCGCTGGGCCGCTTCGGCCGCCCCGACGAGGTCGCCGACCTGGTGTCCTTCCTGGTGTCGGAGCGGGCCTCGTACATCACGGGCCAGGTGCTCGGGGTCGACGGAGGCCTGGTGATCTGATGTGAGAGCCGACCCGAAGACCCCGAGGTTCTACTTCTCGCTGCGCAGCCCCTACTCCTGGCTCGCCCACCGCGACCTGATGGCCCGCTACCCGGAGGTGGCGGCCGCCGTCGAGTGGCGGCCCTTCTTCGAGCCGGACGCGGTCAGCGAGCGCCTGTTGACCGAGGCCGGCGGCACCTTCCCGTACACCGCCATGTCGCGCGCCAAGCACCTCTATGTGCTCCAGGACGTGAACCGGCTCGCCAAGTCCCGTGAGATCGCGTTGAGTTGGCCGGTCGACCGCGACCCGGTGTGGGAGATCCCGCATCTGGCCTATCTGGTGGCCCGGCGCGAAGGGCGCGGCCCGCAGTACGTCGCCGCCGCCTACCGTGCGCGCTGGGAGGAGGGCCGCGACATCTGCGACCGCCGCGTCGTCGCCGACATCGGCGCCCAACTGGGTCTCGATCCGGCCGAGTTGGCCGGGGCGAGCGACGACCCGGCACTGCGGGCGGAAGGGGTGCGCGTCCTGCTCGACGTCTGCGCGGACGGGGTGTTCGGCGTGCCCTTCTTCGTGCACGGCTTCACCCGCTTCTGGGGCCTGGACCGGCTGCCGGACTTCGTCCGCCACCTGCGCGAGCGCGAGCTCACCGCTCCCGCCCTGCCGCAGCCCGTCGGCGCGGTCGGACTCGGCCGAAGAGCCGTCGACGACGGGCACGCGGGAGGCTGCGGATGACCGGACGCAGGACCGTCGTACGGCGGTGAGTTCGGACGGGGGGCAGTCCTCAGGGGGTATCCGGGGGCCTGCCCCATGTTCGTGTCCCGACACTCTGCGTTAGCGTCGTGACACGCGAGGTCCCGGGGCGAAACCGGGCCACGGTTTTCCCCACGCCCGAGCGGGCGCCACGCCCGCACGGGCCCAGCCGCTTCTCCAGAACTGGGAGACATTTCATGCGTCAGCAGCTCCGCGCCCTGGGCATTCTCACCTCGATCGGCATCGCGGCCGGCGCACTGGCCGCGTGCGGCTCGATCAACCAGCAGTCCTTCGAGGACGACAGCGCGCTCTCCGGAAAGATCACCGCCGTGCGCCTCGAGAACGGCTCGGGCGGTGTCACCGTCAACGGCACCGACGGCGGCTCGGCGTCCTTACACCGCAAGGTCCAGTACAACAACGGCGACACCAAGCCGTCCGGCGCCACCCACCGGATCGAGGACGGCGTCCTGATCCTCGGCGGCTGCTCCGGCTCCTGCTCGGTCAAGTACACCGTGCAGGTGCCCGCCGGGATCCCCGTCAGCGGCGACGTCTCCTCCGGGGAGATCGGCCTGCACAAGGTGGGCGCGGTGAACGTGTCGGCGTCCTCCGGCGACATCACCCTTGAGGACATCAGCGGCGCGGTCAAGGTGAAGACCACCAGCGGCGAGATCTCCGGACGGGGCCTTGCGGGCGGCGGCATCGACACCCGCACCGGCTCCGGCGACATCCACCTCACCCCCAGCGCCCCGCAGAACGTCCAGGTGACCGCAGGCAGCGGCGACGTCAGCCTCACCGTGCCGCCGGCCACCTACAAGGTGACCGTCAAGACGGGCAACGGCGACAAGGACATCAAGATCCCCAACGACCCCTCGGGCAAGTACGAGATCGGTCTGAAGACCGGCAGCGGGGACGTCAGCGTCAAGGGCTCCTGAACACCCCCCCCGGGTCCCAACCCCCGTGTCGGCACGGGGGGTTGGGGCATCGGCATGCCCGGCCCGGTCAGCTGCGCGTCAGCCGCTCGTCAGCGGGCCCGGCAAGTCTTGAGTGGCTGCAAACCACTCAAGGAGGGCCCGGCGCATGACCTCACTGGAAGCGGTGTCGAGTTACCTGCCGCCCACCATCTCCGTGGCCGACCTGCGGGAACCGCTGGGCCTCGACGACCAGCAGGTGCGCAGGTTCACCCGGCTCTACGGCCTCGACCAGATCTGCCAGGCCCCCGACCAGTCCGAGGCCGAGATGCTGCTCGCGGCGGTCGGCAAACTGGACGCCCTGGCCGGCCAGGAGGACCGGGTGCGCCATGTGATCCGGGCCAAGGGCCTGCGGACCACGGCGCCCTACCCGGTCAGCCCCTTGCAGCAGGTGCGCGAGGTGCTCGGACTGCGCAACGCCAACGTCTTCTCGGTGGCCGACCACGGCTGTGCGACCGGCCTTCTCGCCGTCGACGTGGCGGGCACCCTGCTGGCCGGCGACGACGACCCCGACGCACTGGCCCTGGTGCTGGCCGGGGACAAGACCTTCACCCCGTTCTCGCAGTGGGTCGCGGACGTCTCCATCATGGGCGAGGGCATGACGGCCCTGCTCGTCAGCGCCGACGGCCCACGCGACCGGGTGCTCGGCTACCACGCGCGCATCGTCGGCCGCGAGGACGGCGTCATCGACCTGGACCCCGAGGGCGCCAGGGAAGCCAAGCGCATCTACCAGGACGTCATGTCCGACGTCGTCCACAGCGCGCTCGCCGACGCCGAGCTCACCATCGCCGACGTCGACCTGATCCTGCCGCACAACGTCAACCGCGTCTCGTGGACGGTCGCCGCCAAAGAACTGGGCATCCCCGCCGAGCGCATCTTCCTCGACAACATCGCGCGCACCGGCCACTGCTTCTGCGCGGACCCCTTCATCAACTACCAGTCCGCCCGCGAACTGGGCCTGCTGCGGCCCGGAGCCACCTATGTGATGACCTCCGCGGGCCTCGGCCAGTCCTTCGCGGCGATGGTGCTCCAGCACTGACGGCCACGGCACCGAGCCTCGCGCGGCCCGCCGCCCGCGAGCTCCCCAGACCCCGAGAGGACGGCACATGACCGGCACTTCGCCCGGCTTCCGCGAGCGACTCGCGACGGCACTCACCGGGACGCCCGAGACCCCCTGGTCTTCCTCGGCAACTTCGAGGTGGAACAGCAGTGGGCGCGCGGCGAACACACCCTGCCCCGCCTGTCGGCCCCGGCGGCCGACGCGGTGGTCAACCACATGGACGAGTTCGCGCTGCTGCTCGGCGACGCGGCAGACCACGTGGTCCTCAAGTCCCGCCCGGACGACGACCACCTCGCCTTCCTCGCGGAGCTCGGGGTGCGGCTGCCGCACCTCCACGTGGCCACCGCGCAGGACCCGGCCCGCACCGTCACCGAGGACGCGCTCGCCGACCCCGCGCTGCTCGCCGACCTGTCGGGCCTGGCCGCCCAGGGCTGCCGCATCGCCGCCCACGGCGTCTCCGCACAGGAGGAGGTGCTGGCCGCGGCGACCGGCCTCGGCGTCGCCGCCCCCTCCGCCGTCACCTGCAAGGCGGTCAACAGCAAGGTCTACAGCCGGCGCGTCGCCGACGAGCTCGGACTGCGCCAGCCCCGCGGCTGGGCCTGTGCCACCCTCGCCGAACTGGGCGCCGCCTTCGCGGCCGCGGCCGGCGACGAGGGGCGGCGGTATGTGGTCAAGGAGGCGTTCGGCGTCTCCGGCAAGGGCATCGCCGTCCTGGAGAGCAGGCGACGCGGCGAGCGGATCCTCGCGATGGTCACCCGCCAGGCCGAGCGCACGGGCCACGACGCGGTCAGCTTCGTCGTCGAGGAGTGGGTGGCCAAACAGGGCGATCTGAACTACCAGTTCACCGTCGCCCGCGACGGCACCACACACTTCGACTTCGTGAAGGAACAGCTCACCGAGGGCGGTGTGCACAAGGGCCACCGGATGCCCGCCCGGCTCACCGCGGCCCAGCTCGACGAGGTGCGCGGCACCGCCGAACGGCTCGGCAAACGGCTCGCCGCCGACGGCTACTTCGGCGTGGTCGGCGTGGACGCCATGGTGGACCCCGACGGCGAGCTCTACCCCGTCGTGGAGATCAACGCCCGCAACAACATGTCCACGTACCAGGTGCGCCTCCAGGAACAGTTCGTCGCCGACCGGCAGATCGCCGTCGCCCGCCACTACCCGCTGCGGCTGGCCGCGCCCCTGCCGTTCGCGGCCGCCCACCGGCTCCTGGACGGGCTCCTCTTCGACCGCGCGCGCGGCACGGGCCTGCTCGTCAACAACTACGCCACCGTCAACGCGGGCTTCCCCACCGGCGGCCGGGCGCCCGAGGGCCCTGTCGCGGGCCGCCTCTACGGCGTGCTGGTGGCGGACTCCGACGACGCCGTCGAAGCCCTCGACACCCGGATAGCGGCCCGTCTCGCGGCCGGAAGGGACACCGTCGCATGACCATCACCACGGGAGCAGACGTGCGGGAGGGCCCGGCCACCGTGCAGGGCATCCCCGTCGCCGAACTCGCCCGGACCTACGGCACCCCGCTGTTCGTGTACGACGGGGACGCGCTCGCGGGCCGGATGCGGGCGCTGCGCGAGGCGTTCGACGAACGGTTGCAGATCTTCTACTCCCTCAAGGCCAACCCCAACATCGCCGTCTGCGCCCTGCTGCACGCGCACGGCGCGCGCGCCGAGGTCTCCTCGATGACGGAGCTGCTCACCGCGCGCCGCGCGGGCGTCGCCCCCGAGGACATCCTCTTCCTCGGGCCCGGCAAGAGCCGCGCCGAGCTGGCCGCCTGTCTCGACGAGAACATCGCCGCCGTCGTGTGCGAGTCGCTCCAGGAGCTGGCGTGGATCGACGAGCTGGCCCGCGAACGCGGGGTGCGCGCCCCGGTCGTGCTGCGCGTCAACCCGGCCTTCTCCATCAAGGGCTCGGGCCTCACCATGGGCGGCAAACCCCGCCAGTTCGGCATGGACGAGGCCCAACTCCTGGCGGAGAAGGGCCTGGTGGAGCGCTATGAGCACGTACACATCAGGGGTGTCCAGGTCTACATGGGCACCCGGATCCTGACCGAGGCCACCATCGTGCGCAACACCGAGCAGATCTTCGAGCTCGCCGAGCGCCTGTCGGCCACGCTCGGTTTCGCACTGGAGCTCGTGGACATCGGCGGCGGCCTCGGCGTCGCCTACTTCGACGGCGAACACGACCTCGACCTGACCGCCCTGGCCGGGGACCTCAACCCGGTGATCGCCCGGTTCGCCGACGCCCACCCCGGCACCCGTCTGGTCATGGAGCTCGGCCGCTATCTGACCGCCGAGTCCGGCACGTACGTGGTGCGCGTGCGCTATGTGAAGACCTCGCTCGGCGAGCGGTTCGCGGTCACCGACGGCGGCACCCACCACCACATGGCGGCCGTCGGCATCGGCTCCTTCGTGAAGCGGAACTTCCCCCTGCGCCTGCTCAGCGGCAGCCTCGACGGTACGGGGCCCGAGCCGACGGAGGCCTGGAACGTGACGGGGCCGCTGTGCACCCCCAACGACACGCTGGCCAAGAAGGCCCAGCTGCCGCCGCTGCGGCCCGGGGACCTGCTCGGCGTGGAGCGCTCCGGCGCGTACGGGCCGACCGCCTCACCCGTGCACTTCCTCAGCCACGGCTACCCCGCCGAAGTGCTCGTCGCCGACGGCCGGGCGCATCTGATCCGCGAGGCGGACCGGCCCGACGACCTGCTGCGCAAACAGCACCTGCCGGCCGCGGCCGCGTTCCGCCGGGCCGCCACCCACTGACCGGGCCCACCGCACGACCCCGGTGCCCTTCTGTCCCCCGTGCCCCCTTCGAAAGGACCACCGCCATGGCCGGACTGACCGCCACCGACCGCGACGTGATCGTCTCCGCGATCTCCGCCGCGCTCTCGGAGGTACTCGACTACGAGCTGCCCCAACTCACCGAGGATTCCCGCCTGTTCGACGAGCTCGGGCTCGACTCGACGGGCGTCTTCGAGATGCTGATGCGGCTCGAAGAGGCGCTGGACATCGAGTTCGACACGGACTCCCTGGAGATGGCGCACTTCACCAGCGTGCGGACGCTCGCCGACTTCATCGCCGCGGAAATGGGCTCCTGACGATGGCCGCACACCCCGCCGGGGCCTCGCCCGCGCGGCGGGCACCGGTCAGGTTCCCGCTGCGGCTCGACAGGATCGTGCACCGGAGCTTCTCCGCCGGGACCACGCGGATCGACGACCCGTTCTCGCGAAGGCACTTCGCCGATCTGAGTGCCCTGTACGGCGTCGAACCCCGGCCCGAGGTGGCGGACGCGGCGGGCAACACCTTCGCCGCCATGTCCGCCGCCCTCCTCGCCGACCTCACGCCGGAGCCCGCCGACATCGGCCTCGCCGTCGTCGCCCACGCCACCCCGGACCTGGACTGCCGACGCGCCGCGGTCACCTGTCTCTCCGAGATCATCCCCGGCCGGCCCCTGGTGTTCACCGTCGCGGACTGCGGCTCGGCGGCGCCGTTCGCCGCCCTGGAGCTCGCGGACGCCTACATCCGGCGCCACGGGCACCGCACCGCCGCGGTCTTCGTCCTGGACCAGGCGCGGCTGCCGTACGAGACCGGGCGCCACCTCGCGGGCGACGCGGGGGCGGCGCTGCTGTTCACGGCCGCCGGACGGGCCGGCTCGCTGGCGATGCGCCGGATGTCGGGGGTGGCCGCGGAGGACGTTCCGGCCGCGGTGCGCACCGCCCTGGACGAGTTGGAGTGCGATCCGGAGGTGCCGGCCGTCCTCAGCCCCGGCCTTCGGGCCGCGCGCGATCTGCCCGGGCACACCGGGCTCACGGTCTCCGCCCCGGACGGGTTCCCGGCCTCGGGCGTGTTCGGCGCGCTGGCCGCGGAGGTCGGCTGCGTCACGCCGGCCGAGGGGCGTGACGCCCGGCGCGTCCTGGTGGACCACGACCCGGACTCGGCGGAGCTGAGCGTCTGCCTGCTCGACCGGGGAGCGCCATGACCACCCTGGTGTCCGACACCGCCGCACTCCTGGAGCGCTGTCACGACGCGGCCCGGCACGAGGGCCCGGCCCCCGCGCTCGCCGCGCTGGCCGACGGCGTCCTGCCCGGTCTGCTGCCGTGCGGGCCCGGCGGGCACGCCGTCGTCGCCGCGCCGACCCACGCCGGGGCCCACGCGCTCTGGCTGGACGGCGCGCGGCGGCCCCTGGACCCGGCGCGTACGAAGATACGGGCCGAACTCGACCTGCCGGGCGGCCGCGTGGTCCTGCTCGACACCGGGCACGCGGCGCCGGCGGACCGCGACGCGGGCGCCGGCGCCGAACCACGGGAGGTGTACGGCCTGGGGCTCGTATGGCTGCGCCTCGGGCTCGCCCAGGCGCTGCGCGCCGCCTGCTTCACCCGCCTCGCGCACCGGCGCGTCGGGGACTCCACCCTGCTCCAGCAGCAACTGGTGAAGGGCACGGTCGCCGACGTTCTGGCCGAACACCTGGAGATCCAGGCCGTGTTGAGCGGGGCGCGCCCCGGGGACCTTTCGCCCGGGATGCTCGACCATCTGCACGGGCGGATCACCGCCGCCGACCGGGAGCAGGTGCGGCTGCTGGGCGCGGCGGGCTATCTCACCGACAGCCCCGGTCTGACCGCCTATGTGTCGGAGCTGCTGGCCGAGGCGTACGCCGCGGCGAAGGAGGCACCGTGACCCACCTCGACGACCGTCTCCTCATCCTGCGCGGCCAGATCCGCGAATGGGGCGCCCAGGTGCGTCCGCTCGCCCTGGAGATCGACCGCGACCCGGAGGCCGTCCGCCACCACTTCGCGCTGCCCGCCGTGCGCCACCTCGCCACGATGGGCGTCCCCGAGGAGTACGGCCACGAACCCGAGAAGATCGGCGGCCACCGCTTCTACGGGGTCTCCGCCCTCGAACGGGCCGTCGTCATGGAGGAGTTGGCCTGCGCCGACGTCGGCACCCTGGTCGCCTCGCCCGGGCCGCTGCTGGCCGGCGTAGCCGTCGGCCTGTGCGCCGACGACCGGCAAAAACGCTGGTTCTACGGGCGGGTGCTCGCCGAGCCGCTGTGGACCTGCTTCGCCCTGACCGAACCGGAGGGCGGCTCGGACGCGGCGGCGATGCGCACCTCGCTGACCTCCACACCGGACGGGGGCGCCCTGCTGAGCGGCGAGAAGCGCTACGTCGGCAACGCCTGCCGCGCCCAGCTGGGCGTGGTGTTCGCGCGGGCCAGGCCCGGGCCGCTCGGCATCACGGCCGTGCTCGTCGACACCGCCGAGCCCGGCTTCGACGCCCGGCCGCTCGACATGATCGGGCTGCGCGGCGCCCGGATCAGCTCGGTCGTCATGGACCGGATGCCGATCCCCGAGGACCGCTTCCTCGGCCGCCATCTCACCGCGACCCGGCGCGGGGTGTGGGCGTTCGTGCAGACCTTCAACGTGCTGCGACCCGGTGTCGCGGCCATCGCCGTCGGCATCGCCCGCGCCGCCCTCGAATACGTCGCCGAGCACCGCTCCACGCTGAGCGGCGCCGAGCGCGAGCGCTACGAGGAGTTGGTCCGGCGCGTGGACGCCACCCGCCACCTGGTGCACCACGCGGCGGCCGCCGTGGACGCCCGCGGCACCGACGGCCATCTGGCCTCGGCCGCCAAACTGCGGGCCGCCCGGCTCGCCGAGGACGTCACCCTCGCGGCCGCCGCGTTCTTCGGGCCCGGGGCGCGCCTGTCCCACCCCTTCCTGGACAAGCTGGCCCGCGACGCCCGGGCGATGGAGTTCCTCGAAGGCACCGGCAACATGCAGCGGCTCAACCTCTTCCAGGGGCTGCTCGGCGGAAAGGTCGACCGCGACCGCCGCCGCGTCCCGGCCGACGCCTGAGCCGTCCGCTCCTTGCGCGCGTCAGCGGTGAGTCAGTCCGTCGTCAGGCCGCCCGACCAGGATGAACCCATCGTTTACGGCCCGCACCCGGCCCGGCCCCGCACCCCCTGCCCGATGGTGACCGCCGGCCCGACCTCTCCTGGGAGCCTGTGATGACTTCGACTCATGGCACCGTGCTGCCGCTGACCGCGGGCCAGGTGGAGATCTGGCTCGACGCACAGGGCGCCGGGCGCAACAACGCGTACAACTCCGCCGGTTACCTCGATCTGCGCGGCCCCCTGGACCGCAGGCGCTTGCGCGCCGCGCTGCGGCGCCTGTTCGAGGAGGCCCAGTGCCTGCGGGCCCGCTTCACCGACATCGACGGTGAGCCGCGCCAGCACATCGAGCAGCTCGACGAACTCCCCTTGTACGAACAGGACTTGAGGCGTTCCGAGGACCCGCGGGGCGCCGCGCTCGCCTGGATGTCCGCGGACCTGGACGTGCCCTTCGGCCTCGACGACTTCCCGCTGATGCGCACCGCGCTCCTGACCGTCGGCGACGAACGCTCCTACTTCTATCTCTGCGTCCACCACCTGCTGTGCGACGGTTTCAGTCAGACCGTCCTGTGGCGCCGGCTCGCCGAGCTGTACGAGGCGGACCCGGACGGCGCCGTGCCGGGCCGGGCGCTGCCCCCGCTGAGCGAGCTGACCGACGCCGAGAGCGCCTACCGGGAGTCCACCGGCGCCCGGCGCGACCAGGCGTTCTGGCGGGGCCGCTTCCCCGAGCCGCCCGAACTCGTCACCCTGTCCCGCCGGCCGGAGTCCCACGGGCTGCCGACCGGCTTCCTGCGCGTCTCCGCCGCGCTGTCCGCCGGGGCCGCGCGCCGGCTGCGCGACAGCGCACGCCGCGCCGACGTCACGCTGCCCACCGCGGCCGTGGCCGCGGTGGCCGTGCACACCCAGCGCACCGCGGGCACCGAGGAGGTCCTGCTGACGTTGGCCGCCTCCGCCCGGATGAGCGCCCGGCAGCGGGCCGTGCCCGGCATGATGGCCAACTACCTGCCGCTGCGGGTGCCCGTACGCCCCACCCTGACCAAGGCCGAACTGCTGCGCCGGGCCTCCCGGGAACTGGCCCAGGTGCTCAAGCACCAACGGCACCGGGTGAGCGCGATCCGCCGCGACATGGGGCTGCGCGCGGAGGACCGCAGACCGTTCGGCCCCTTCGTCAACCTCCTGCCCCAGCAGGCCTCCTTGGCGCTCGGCCCCTGCACCGCCGAGGTGAACAACCTGTCCACCGGGCTCGTCGACGACCTGATGATCACCGTCGTGGAGCGTGCCGACGACGGCATCGAACTCCACCTCAACGCCAACCCCGACCGCTACACGCCCGAGGAGGCGCGCGCCCACCTCGACCAACTCGCCGCCCTCACCGAGGAGTTCGCGGCCGCCGCCGACGACGAGCCGATCGGACGGGTGGGCACGGCCGGGGACACCGAGGAGGCCTGGCTGCGGACCGGCACCGGCCCGGTGCGCGCCGCGGACTTCGCCTGCGTCGTGGAGCGTGTCCGCGCCCAGGCCGCCCGGCGGCCCGAGGCGATCGCCGTCGAGGAGGACGGCGAGCGCCTCACCTACGCCGCCCTCGTGGGCCGGGCCAGCGCCCTGTCGCGCACGCTTCCCCGCACCGGTCTGGTCGGCGTTCTCGCGGCGCCCGGCGCCGGGTTCGTGACCGCGGTGCTCGCCGTCATGGGCGCAGGGGCCGCCTACGTACCCCTGGACCCGCACGCCCCCGTCGCCCGCACCACGGCGCTGCTCGCCGACAACGGCATCGACCATCTGCTGGCCGACGCCGAACACCGCGCCCTCGCCGAACGGGCCGCCTCCGCCGTGGGCCGGCCCGTGCGCCTGGTCACCCCCGACGGCTCCGAGGACCGGGCCGACGCCCTCGCCCCGCTCGCGGGAGACCCACAGGACCTGGCGTACGTCATCTTCACCTCCGGCTCCACCGGCAAGCCGAAGGGTGCCATGGTGCACCGGGCCGGCATGGTCAACCACCTGCTCGCCAAGGTCGACGACCTCGACCTCGGGGAACACGACACGCTGGTGCAGAACGCCCCGGTGACCTTCGACATCTCCGTCTGGCAGATGCTCGCGCCGCTCGTCGTGGGCGGCCGGGTGCGGGCCGTCGACCGGTACACCGCCGCCGACCCCGACCTGCTTTTCCCGCTGGCCGCCGCCGACGGCGTCACCGTCCTCGAAGTCGTCCCCTCGCTGCTGCGCGCCGCCCTGGACGTCTGGGACTTCGACGGCACCGAGATCCCCCTGCCGGGGCTGCGCCACCTCATGGTCACCGGCGAGGCACTCCCCGCCGACCTGTGCGCGCGCTGGCTCGCCCGCTACCCGGGTACTCCGCTGGTCAACGCGTACGGCCCCACCGAGTGCTCCGACGACGTGACCCACGCGCACATCGCGCAGGCCCCGCCCCAGGACCGCCCGGTGCCGATCGGCATCCCGGTCCGCAACACCCGCCTGTACGTACTCGGCGACGACCTGCGCCCCGTCCCGCACGGCACGCCCGGCGAGCTGTACGTCGCCGGGACCGGGGTGGGCCGGGGCTATCTGGGCGCCGCCGGCCGCACGGCGGCGACCTTCGTCGCCGACCCGTTCGGCGCGCCGGGCTCCCGCATGTACCGCACCGGCGACCGCGTCCGCTGGGACGAGAACGGCCAACTGACGTTCCTGGAACGCCGCGACGACCAGGTCAAGGTGCGCGGCCACCGCATCGAACTCGGCGAGATCGAGGCCGCGTTGCGCGGCCACCCCGCCGTGGCCGACGCGGCGGTCAAGGTCACCGACGACCCCAACGGCGGCAAGCAGCTCGTGGGGTACGCCGTCGGTCGCGACGGGGAGGCCCTCGACCTCGGCGCGGTCCGCGCCCATCTGAAGCAGACCCTGCCCTCCTACATGGTCCCCCAGCACCTGGTCGCCCTCGACCGTCTGCCGCTGACCGCGCACGGCAAGGTCGACCGCAAGGCGCTGCCGCTGCCCCGGCCGGACGCCGGCCCCGACAGCGTGGCCGCCGTGGCGGGCGCCCCGCGCTCACGCGAGGAGGAGATCCTCTGCGCCGTCTTCGCCGAGATCCTCGGCCTGCCCTCGGTCGGCGTCGACGACAACTTCTTCGCCCTGGGCGGCGACAGCATCAGCACCATCCTGGCGGTCAGCCGCGCCCGCAAGGCGGGCCTCTCGCTCACCCCGCTCCTGATCAGAGGACACGGCACGCCCCGCGCGATCGCCGCCCTGGCGACACCCGGGACCCCGGGCCCGGCCGCCGACGGTGGCGACGGGACCGGCGAGGTCGAACTCGCCCCGATCGCCGCCCAGTTGAGGGAGGACCTCGGGGCCCTGGACGAGCGTTCACGCCAGTACAGCCAGTACGTCGTGCTCACCACCCCCGCGGGCCTCGACCTCGACACGCTGCGCTCCGCGGCCGCCGCCGTCCTCGACCGGCACCCCGCCCTGCGGACGCGTCTTTCCGTCCCCGCCCCCGGGCTGTGGTCCCTGACCGCCCTGGAGCAGGGCGCGGTGGCCGCCGCCGACGTGGTGCACCGCCTCGACGTCTCCGCCCTGGCCGACGACCCGGCCGCGCTCGCCGCCGCCGTCCGCGACCAGATCGACCTCGCGCGCACCCGGCTCGCCCCCGAACGGGCCCTGGTGACCCAACTCGTGCTGCTCGACGCGGGGCCCGGGCGCCCCGGCCGGCTGGTGTGGCTGACCCACCACCTGTGCGTGGACGGCGTCTCGTGGCGCATCCTGGTGCCCGACCTCGCCGCCGCCGTCGCCGGAGCCGCACTCGACCCGGTGCCCACCTCCTACCGCCGGTGGACCCGGCTCCTGGGCGAACAGGCACGGACCGCCGAGCGGCTCGCCGAATTCCCGCTCTGGGCCGAGCAGTTGACGGGCGCCGCCACCCCGGTCGGATCCGGCCCGCTGGACCCGGCGCGGGACACCTACGGCAACGCCCACCGGCTCCGCCTGGAACTGCCCGCCGACACCACCGCCACCCTGCTGTCCGGCGCCCGGGACGGCGAGGTCAACGACCTGCTCCTGGCGGCCCTGGCGATCGCCGTCGACGACTGGCGGCGACGCCACGGCGACACCTCGCCCGCCGGAACCCTGGTCGAGCTGGAGGGCCACGGCCGCGAACAGTTCACCGACGACGTCGACCTCTCCCGTACGGTCGGCTGGTTCACCAGCGTCTACCCCGTCCTGCTCGCCCTCGGCGACACCGTCGACCGGGACGAGCCGTGGGCGGGCGGGCCCGGCGCGGGCGCCGCCGTGCGCGAGGTGCGCCGACTGCTGCGCCGGCTGCCCGACCACGGCCTCGGCTTCGGACTGCTGCGCCACCTCAACCCCCAGACCCTGCCCGCCCTGGCCCGCCACGGCACCCCGGCGATCGGCTTCAACTACCTCGGCCGGTTCCGCACCGACGAGCCGGCCGGCGACTGGTCCCTGGTCACCGACGACGGTGTCGTCGGCACCGGCACCCACCCCCGCATGCCGCTGCGGCACACCCTGGCCGTCACCCCGGTCACCGAGGACCGGGCGGACGGCCCCCACCTGGTCGCCGACTGGATCTGGGCGCCCGACGTGTTCGCCGACGACGACGCGCACGACATCGCCCACACCTGGTTCCGGGCGCTCGACGCCCTCGTACGCCACCGGGAGAGCGCGGCGGACGCCCCCGAGGTGCTGCCGCTCTCCCCGCTCCAGAAGGGCCTGCTCTTCCAGGCCGAACTGGACAAGCAGCACACCGACTCGTATCTGATGCAGGTCGTCCTCGACATCGAGGGGCTCTTCGACGCGGACACCTTCCGCGCCGCCGCCGACGCGCTGCTGGCCCGCCACGCGGGCCTGCGCGTCTGCTTCCCCACCACGCCCGGACAGGAGGAGCACCTCCAGACCGTGGCGCCGCACGCCCGCACCCCGTGGGCCGAGGCCGACCTCACCGCCCTGGGCGACGAGGCGGAGCGCACCGCCGAGATCGAGCGGCTGACCGACGCCGACTGGGAGCGGGGCTTCGACCTCGCCGCCGCCCCGCTGCTGCGGTTCACCGTGCTGCGGCTGCCCGGCGAGCGCGTACGCCTGCTGTGGACGCTGCACCACCTGCTGGTCGACGGCTGGTCGATGGGCGTCCTGGCCCGGGAGCTGTTCACCCTGTACGCGGCCGGAGGCGACCCCCGCGCGCTGCCGCCCGCCCCGCCGTACCGCGACTACTTCGACTGGCTCGCCGGGCAGGACCTGCCGGCGGCCCGGGACGCCTGGCGCGCCGCGCTGGAGGGGGTCACCGAACCCACCCGCCTCGGCACCGGCGACGGGGGCGACGCCTCCCGGCTCCCCGAGTCGGCGGTGTTCGAGCTGACCGAGGACCTCACCACGCGCCTCACGGCCTTCGCCCGCGAGCACAGTGTCACGCTCAACACCGTCCTCCAGGCGTGCTGGGCGGTCGTCCTCGGCCGGCGCACCGGCCGCTCCGACGTCGTGTTCGGCGCCGTCAGCTCGGCTCGGCCGCCCGAACTGCCGGGCGTGGACGGCATGGTGGGCCTCTTCATGAACATGCTGCCGGTACGGGTCACCCTCGACCCCGCGCAGCCCTTCGCCGACCTGGTCCGTCAGGTGCAGGCCCGCGGCACCGACCTCATGGAGCACCACCACCTCGGCCTGTCCGAGGTGCAGCGCGTCGCCGGCGTCGCCGACCTGATCGACACCGTGCTCAGCTTCCAGAACCAGCCCAGGGCCGACCTCACCGAACTGGGCGCGCTCGTACCCGAACTGCGCCTGACCAACGGCACCACCCGCCTCGCCGCCGAGCGCGGCCTCGCGGTCCTGGTGTACCCGGGCCGGCGCCTCGGCCTCAGCGTCCAGTACCGGCCCGCCGGATACGCCAAGGAGGCCGTCGAGGCGGCCCTCGACCAACTGGTCCAGGCCGTGCAGTCCCTGCTCGACAGCCCCGAGACCCCGCTCGGCGGCCTCGCGCTGCACCAGGAAGCCGAGTTCGGGCGCATCGTCGGCGCATGGGGCGGCCACGCCTCGGACACCCCGCGCCCGGTGATCCCCGACCTCTTCGCCTCCCATGTGGCGCGTGACCGGGACGCGATCGCCGTGATCGACGGGGACGACGAGCTCACCTACGGCCAACTCGACGCGCGTGCCAACCAGTTGGCGCGGCTGCTCATCGCCTGCGGGGCGGGGCCCGAGGGGATCGTCGCGCTCGCCCTCGCGGACCCCGTCGAGATGACGGTGGCCGTGTTCGCCGTCCTCAAGGCGGGCGCCGCCTATCTGCCGGTCGACCCCAAATACCCGGCGGACCGCATCGCGTTCATGCTCGCCGACAGCGCCCCCTCGCTCCTGGTCACCACGGCCGCACTGGCCGACCGGCTGCCCGAGCCCGGCTGCGGGACGCTCCTCCTCGACCTGCCCACCACCGCCGCCGAACTCGCCGCGCTCCCGGACCACGCGCCCGTGGACGCCGACCGGACCACCGCGCTCGACCCCCGCCACCCCGCGTACGTCATCTACACCTCGGGCTCCACCGGCCGCCCCAAGGGCGTCAGCGTGGATCACGCCGGGTTCGCCGCGATGGTGGCGAGTCTCGTCAGCAAGTTCGGCGTCGACTCCGGCACCCGGGTGCTGAAGTTCGCCTCGTTCAGCTTCGACGCCTCGGTGTGGGAGCTGAGCCTGTCCCTGCTGGCCGGCGGCACCCTCGTCATCGCCGACGAGGAGTGCCGGGTGCCGGGCCGCCCGCTGGTGGAGCTGATGCACCGCCACCGGGTGAACCTCGCCGGGCTGCCGCCCGTCGTCGTCGGCGCCCTGCCCGAGGAGTGCACGCTGCCCGACGACCTCACCCTGATCGTCGCGGGTGAGGCCTGCCCGCCGCACGTCATGGAGCGCTGGTCCCACCAGGTCCGGATGTTCAACGGCTACGGCCCCACCGAGGCCGTGCTCGCCTCCACCGTCAGCGACCCGCTGCACGGCGCGGGGCACCCGCCCATCGGCCGCCCCACCGAGGCCCACCGCGTGTACGTCCTCGACGAGGCGCTGCGCCCGGTCCCGGCCGGGGTGACGGGAGAGCTCTACGTCGGCGGCAACCTCGCCCGCGGCTATCTGCACCGGCCGGGCCTCACCGCCCAGCGCTTCGTCGCCGACCCCTACGGCCCGGCGGGTGCCCGCATGTACCGCACCGGCGACCTCGCCCAGTGGCTCCCGGACGGCCAGCTCCACTACACCGGACGCGCCGACGACCAGGTGCAACTGCGCGGATTCCGCATCGAACTCGGCGAGGTGGAGGCAGAACTTGCCGCGCAGCCCGAGGTGCGCCAGGCCGCCGCCCTGGTGCGGGGCGAGGACGAGCGCGGGGACCGGCTGGTGGCCTATGTGGTCGCGACCGAGCCGGGCGGCGCGGAGGCGGACCTGCTGCGCGAGCGGCTCGCCCGGTCGCTGCCCGAGTACATGGTGCCCGCGGTGATCGTCTTCCTCGACGAACTCCCGCTCACCCCGCAGGGCAAGCTGGACCGCCGCGCGCTGCCGGCCGCCGAGGAGGAGGCGCGTGCCCCGCGCGGCCGCGGCCCGCGAACCCCCGTCGAGGACATCCTCTGCGGCATCTTCGCCGACGTCCTCGGCAAGGACGCCGTCGGCATCGACGACGACTTCTTCGCCGTCGGCGGCGACTCGCTGCTCGGCACCCGGGTCGTCAGCCGGATCCGTACCGCCCTCTCCGTCGAGCTCCCCATCCGCACCCTGTTCGAGCAGCGCACCGTGGCCGGCGTCGCCGAGCAGCTCGGCACCGAGGAAGCGGTCCGCCCGCCCCTGCGCCGCACCGAGCGCGCCGACGGCGAACCCCTGCCGGTGTCGTTCACCCAGACCCGGCTGTGGTTCCTCAACCGGCTCGACCCGGACTCCGCGGCCGAGAACGTCTCCTTCGTGGCCCGCCTCTCGGGTCCGCTCGACGTGGTGGCCCTGGATGCGGCCCTTGGTGATGTGGTGGCGCGGCACGAGAGTCTGCGGACGGTGTTCCCGGAGGTGGACGGCGAGCCGCGCCAGGTCGTCCTCGACGCCGGGGTGTGGAGCGGACCGCGGGTCCGCGAGGTCGCGCCCGAGCAGCTCGCCGACGTCTGCCGCACCGAGGCCCGCCGCGGCTTCGACCTCACCTCCCAGGTCCCGCTGCGGGCCTTCCTCTACCGCACGGAACCCGGCACCCATGTGCTGCACCTCGTCGTGCACCACATCGCCTGGGACGGCTGGTCCGTCGCACCCCTCCTGCGCGATCTGTCGCGGGCGTATGGGGTGCGGTGTGGTGGGGGTGTGGGGGAGTGGCCGGGGTTGCCGGTGCAGTACGCGGATTTCGCGGTGTGGCAGCGGGAGTTGTTGGGGGAGGAGGGGGACGTGTCGAGTGTGGTGGCGCGTCAACTCGACTACTGGAAGGCACAGTTGGCGGGTGTGCCGGGGGAGCTGGTGTTGCCGTTTGATCGGGTGCGTCCGGTGGTGACGTCGCACCGTGGTGGTGTGGTGGCGTTCCGGGTGGGTTCGGTGGCGCATCGGGGTTTGGTGCGGTTGGCGCGTGAGTCGGGTGCGTCGTTGTTCATGGTGTTGCAGGCGGGGTTGGCGGCGTTGTTGTCGCGGTTGGGTGCGGGGGTGGATGTGCCGTTGGGTTCGCCGGTGGCGGGTCGTTTGGATGCGGCGTTGGATGAGTTGGTGGGGTGCTTCACCAATACGTTGGTGTTGCGGACGGATGTGTCGGGTGATCCGTCGTTCCGTGAGTTGGTGGGTCGGGCGCGGGAGACGGCGCTTGCGGCTTATGCGCATCAGGATGTGCCGTTCGAGCGGTTGGTGGAGGTTCTCGACCCGGAGCGGTCGATGGGGCGCAACCCGCTGTTCCAGGTGATGCTGATCCTCCAGAACAACGAACGCGCCGCACTCGAACTCCCCGGCCTCCAGGCCCAGTACGAGCCCCCGGCTGTCGAGGAGGTCAGCTTCGACCTGAACTTCTTCCTGCTGGAACAGCACGGCGCCGACGGAGCCCCCGCCGGGCTCGACGGATTCGTGGAGTACAGCAGGGAGCTGTTCGACGAGTCCACGGTCGCCTCGATGGCCGAGCGTCTGGTGCGACTGCTCGAACAGATCGCTCTGGAACCGGAGGTGAACGTCGGCGCGATCGAGGTGCTGTCCGAGGACGAGCGCCGGCGCACCCTCGTCGAGTCGAGCGGAACCCGGGCCGGCGACACCGCCACCACCGTGCCGACCCGCTTCGAGGCCCAGGTGGAGCGGACGCCGGACGCGGTGGCGGTGGTCTCCGGCGGTACGGAGCTGACCTACCGGGAGGTGAACGAGCGGGCCAACCGGCTCGCCCGGGAGCTGATCGCCCGGGGGGCCGGGCCCGAGCGTCTGGTGGCGCTCGCGCTGCCCCGTACCGAGACGATGGTGGTGGCCCTGCTCGCGGTCCTGAAGTCCGGCGCCGCCTATCTGCCCATCGACCCCGCGCTCACGACCGACGGCCTCACGACCGACGGCCTCACGTTCACGGCCGACCCCGCCCGCCCGGGCATCCCCGCGCTCCTGGTGACCGACGCGGCCACCGCCGGGACGCTCCCGGACGCCGGGGTCCCGCGCCTGGTCCTGGACGACCCCACGACGGCGGCGGCGCTGGCCGCCCACCGCGCGGACGACCCCGTCGACGCCGACCGGGCCGCGCCGCTGCGGCCGGGACACCTCGCGCATGTGCTGGCGGGTCCGGACTCCACGGCGGTCGCCGCAGAGCACGGCGCGCTGGTCAACCGGCTCACCTGGTACGCCGAGGAGTTCCCGGAGCACCGCACGGCGGCCGTCCTGGCCACCTCGTCACCGACCGGCATCGACGGTGTCGCCGAACTGCTCGCGCCGCTGCTCTCCGGCGGCTCGACCGTGGTCGTCGAACCGGAGGACACCCACAACGCCGTCGACCTCGCGGACACCGTCATCCGGCACGGCATCGCACGCCTCACCGTGGCCCCCGGTCACCTGGGCGCGCTCGCCGACAGCGACGACCTGCCCCGCATGACCGGTGCCACCGTCTGGATGTGCGGCGACCAGCCGCTGGACCCGGCCACCGTCGAGCGCTTCCGCACCAGCCTGCCCTCGGCGCGTCTGGTCACCTTCTACGGATCGGCGGCGGCCGACGGCATCTCGCTGCACGGGGAGCGTCCCGACGACGACGCGGGCCTCCCGATCGGGCACCCCATGGGCGGCACCGGCGCCCTGGTCCTCGACGAAAGCCTGCGCCCGGTGCCGACCGGCGTCACCGGCGAGCTGTATCTGACGGGCGCGGGTCTGGCCCGGGGCTACGCGGGCCGGCCGGACCTGACCGCGACGCGGTTCGTGGCCTGCCCGTTCGGGCCCGCCGGAGCCCGGATGTACCGCACCGGCGACCGGGCACGCTGGACGCCGGACGGCGGACTCGTCCTCACGGGACGCGCGGAAGACAGCCAACTGCCGGTTGCTACGCCCGAGTTGGCGGATGCCCCCACGGTCCCGCGTAAGCCCATGGATCCGGTGGAGGAAGCCCTGTGCGGGCTCTTCGCCCAGGTCCTCGGGGTGCGGTCGGTCGGCGTCGACGACAGCTTCTTCGACCTCGGCGGCCACTCCCTGCTCGCCACCAAGCTGGTCAGCCGGGCCCGCGCCGCGCTGCGCACCGCCCTGTCCGTACGGGACGTCTTCGAGGCGCCCACCGTCGCCGAACTCGCCCTGCGCGCCCGGACCGGCGGCCGGACCAGGCCCGCCCTCACCCCGGCACCCCGCACGGCCACCCTCCCGCTCTCCTCCGCACAGCGCCGGCTGTGGTTCCTCAACCGCCTCGACCCGGACTCCGCCGCCTACAACATGCCGCTCGCCGTGCGCCTCTCGGGTCCGCTCGACGTGGTGGCCCTGGACGCGGCCCTTGGTGATGTGGTGGCGCGGCACGAGAGTCTGCGCACGGTCTTCCCGGAGGTGGACGGCGAGCCGCGCCAAGTCGTCCTCGACGCCGGTGAGATGTGGAGCGGGCTGCGCGTCCAGGAGGTGACCGAGGAGCGGCTCGCCGAACTGATGCGGGCCGAGACGGACCGCGGCTTCGACCTGACCTCCCGGATCCCCCTGCGCGCCTTCCTCTACCGCACGGCGCCCGACGAGCACGTCCTGCTCCTGCTGCTGCACCACATCGCGGCCGACGGCTGGTCGCTCGCCCCGCTGGCCCGCGATCTGTCGCGGGCGTATGGGGTGCGGTGTGGTGGGGGTGTGGGGGAGTGGCCGGGGTTGCCGGTGCAGTACGCGGATTTCGCGGTGTGGCAGCGGGAGTTGTTGGGGGACGAGGGGGATGCGTCGAGTGTGGTGGCGCGTCAACTCGACTATTGGACTGAGCAGTTGGCGGGTGTGCCGGGGGAGTTGGTGTTGCCCTTCGATCGGGTGCGTCCGGTGGTGACGTCGCACCGGGGTGGTGTGGTGGCGTTCCGGGTGGGTTCGGTGGCGCATCGGGGTTTGGTGCGGTTGGCGCGTGAGTCGGGTGCGTCGTTGTTCATGGTGTTGCAGGCGGGGTTGGCGGCGTTGTTGTCGCGGTTGGGTGCGGGGGTGGATGTGCCGTTGGGTTCGCCGGTGGCGGGTCGTTTGGATGCGGCGTTGGATGAGTTGGTGGGGTGCTTCACCAATACGTTGGTGTTGCGGACGGATGTGTCGGGTGATCCGTCGTTCCGTGAGTTGGTGGGTCGGGCGCGGGAGACGGCGCTTGCGGCTTATGCGCATCAGGATGTGCCGTTCGAGCGGTTGGTGGAGGTTCTCGACCCGGAGCGGTCGATGGGGCGTAACCCGCTGTTCCAGGTGATGCTGATCCTCCAGAACAACGAACGCGCCGAACTCCGGATGCCGGGCCTGCGCGCCGTGCCGGAACACATCACCGCCGACGCCGCCAAGCTCGACCTCACGTTCAACATCATGGAGGACGGCGCCGACGGCGGGCTCGACGGATTCGTGGAGTACAGCGCGGACGTCTTCGACGCCTCCACCGCCACCTCCCTGGCCGAGCGTCTGGTGCGGCTGCTCGAACAGGTCGCGCTGGAGCCGGAGTTGAACGTCGGCGCGATCGAGGTGCTGTCCGAGGACGAGCGCCGGCGCGCGCTCGTCGAGTGGAACGACACCGCGATGCCGCTGCCCGCGACCACCCTGCCGCAGGAGTTCCAGCGCCAGGTGGAGCGGACGCCGGACGCGGTGGCGGTGGTGTCCGGCGGTACGGAGCTGACCTACCGGGAGGTGAACGAGCGGGCCAACCGGCTCGCCCGGGAGCTGATCGCCCGGGGGGCCGGGCCCGAGCGTCTGGTGGCGCTCGCGCTGCCCCGCAGCGAGACGATGGTGGTGGCCCTGCTCGCGGTCCTGAAGTCCGGCGCCGCCTATCTGCCCATCGACCCCGCCCACCCGGGCGAGCGCATCGCACTGATCCTCGGCGACGCGAACCCCGCGCTGTTCGTCACCGACTCGGCGACCGCCGGGGCCCTGCCCGAGACGGGTGTGCCGCGCCTGGTCCTGGACGAGCCGGCGACGCTCACCGCGCTGGCCGTCCGCAGCGCCGCCGACCCGCTCGACGGCGAGCGGAGCGCGCCCCTGCGGCCCGCCCACCCCGCCTATGTGCTGTACACCTCGGGCTCCACGGGACGGCCCAAGGGCGTCCTGATCGAGCACCGCAACCTGATGAACTTCCTGCTCTCCATGGGCGAACGCTTCACCCTGGACCCGGCCGACCGGCTGCTCGCCGTCACCACCTGGTCCTTCGACATCGCGGGCCTGGAGCTCTACCTCCCGCTGCTGTCCGGGGCCGGTGTCGTCATCGGCGGCGACGGCGTCGTCCTGGACCCGGCGGCCCTGACCGCGCTCATCCAACGGGCCGGCGTCACCGTCATGCAGGCGACCCCCGCCCTGTGGCAGGAGCTCGTCCTTCGCGACCCCGAGGCCGTCCGGGGGCTGCGCGTCCTGGTCGGCGGCGAAGCGCTCCCGCAGTCCCTCGCCGACACCCTGACCGCGCACGCCGCCGAGGTCACCAACCTCTACGGCCCGACCGAGACCACCATCTGGTCGACCGCCACCCACCTCGCCGCGGGCGACCCCGTCACGCTGGGCCGGCCCGTGTGGAACACCGGCGTCCTGGTCCTGGACGAGGCGCTGCGGCCCGTGCCGGTCGGCGTCGGGGGCGAGCTGTATCTGACGGGCGCGGGTCTGGCCCGGGGTTATGTGGGCCGGCCGGACCTGACCGCGACGCGGTTCCTGGCCTGCCCGTTCGGGCCCGCCGGAACTCGGATGTACCGCACCGGCGACGTGGTGCGGTGGACGGCCGAAGGGCGGCTGGTGTTCAAGGGCCGCGCCGACGACCAGATCAAGGTACGCGGCTTCCGCGTCGAGCCCGGCGAGATCGAGGCCGTGCTCCTCGCCCACCCCACGGTGGGCCGGGCCGTGGTGGTCGCCCGCTCCGACGGCGGGCGCGGCGGCGTCCTGGTGGCGTACGTCGTCGCGGCCGGGCCTGCGGGTGTGGACGCGGACGTCCTGCGGGAGTTCGTGGGCCGCTCCCTGCCCCCGTACATGGTGCCGGTGGTCGTGGAGCTTGACGCACTGCCGCTGTCGCCGAGCGGAAAGGTCGACCGACGGGCGCTGCCCGCCCCCGACTTCACGGCGGGCGCCTCCTCGCGGGCACCGCAGGACCCCGTCGAGGAGGCGCTGTGCGGTCTGTTCGCGCAGGTCCTCGGAGTCGACCGGGTCGGCGTCGACGACAGCTTCTTCGACCTCGGCGGCCACTCCCTGCTCGCCGTCCGCCTGGTCAGCCGCGCCCAGACCGCGGGCCTGCGGTTCACCGTCGCCGATGTGGTGCTGCACCGCACGGTGGCCGAACTCGCCGTCCGCACCGAGAAGGCGGCCCCGGTCGCGGACGGTCTGCTCGACCCGTTCGCCCCCGTCCTGCCGATCCGTCCCGGCGGCGACGCCCCGCCGGTCTTCCTCGTCCACAGCGGGCTCGGCTTCAGCCTTCCCTACGTCGGGCTCGCCGGACACCTCGACCGGCGCCATCCGCTCTACGGACTCCAGTCCACGGCGGCCGGCGGCGCGAGCCCCATGCCGAGCGACATCAAGGCGGTGGCTGCCGAGTACATCGGGCACATCAAGGAGCTGCGGCCGCACGGCCCCTACCGGCTGCTCGGCTGGTCCTACGGCGGCGTACTCGCCCACGAGATCGCCGTACAGCTCCAACAGGGCGGCGACCAGGTCGACTTCCTCGCCAACCTCGACGGCTATCCCGGCCGGACCGTACGGGAGGAAGGCGGCCAGGACGACCGCGAACTGCTGCTGCGGGCCCTTGAGGCACTGGGGCGCAGCCGCGAGGAGTTCGCCGGGCGGACGGTGACGCCGACCGAAGTCCTCGACGCGCTGCGGCGGATGAACCACCCGCTGGCCGAACTCGGCGAACAGGGCGTACCGCGTCTGCTGCGCCTGGCCCGCACCCACGGCGAGCTGATGGACCGCTTCACCGCGGGCCGCTTCGCCGGCGACATGCATCTGCTGCTTGCCACCCGCGAGTACGCGCCGGACGAGGCCGACGAGCTCACCGGCCGATGGGAGGCCCATGTGGAGGGCGAGCTGCGCGTCCACCGGATCGACTGCGGCCACGAATACCTGATGCACCCCGGACCGCAGGCCGTCGTCGGACGCGTCCTGGATGCCGCCCTGGACCGGCTCGACCACACCCCGGCCGCCCCGTCGGCCCACAACGCACCCGAGGAGGGCGAGCGGTCATGGTGACGCTGGTGGAGACAGGCAGGCCCGCGGCGCCCCTGGCGCTGGTCGTGGAGTCGCTGGCCGTGGCGGGCCGCCGGCTGCGCCGGCTGCGCCGGGCCCCCGGCCGGCTGGTCGGCATCATCATGAACCCGCTGGTGTCGATGATCGTGCTCGGCTACCTCTTCCGGGGATCCCTCTCCGTCACCGGAGGCGGCGGCTACCAGGAGTACATCTTCGCCGGGGTCGCGGCCCAGGCCGGGCTCGCCGGGATCGGACCGACCGCCGTGGCCGTCGCCGAGGATCTGCGCGGCGGGCTCGTCGCCCGGTTCCGCTCGCTGCCGATCTCCCGGCCGGCCGTCCTCATCGGGCACACGCTGGGCGATCTCGCCGTCGGGCTGATCGGCCTCGCCGTGGTGACGCTGCTCGGCGTGCTGTTCGGCTGGCGGCCCGACAACGGGCTGC
Source organism: Streptomyces hundungensis (assembly GCF_003627815.1). Taxonomy (NCBI): domain Bacteria; kingdom Bacillati; phylum Actinomycetota; class Actinomycetes; order Kitasatosporales; family Streptomycetaceae; genus Streptomyces; species Streptomyces hundungensis. Next base: position 3,177,004 of record NZ_CP032698.1, on the reverse strand, counting down.
TCCCGGTCCTCGCCGGGTTCGCCCTGCTCGCCCTGTTCATGTACGCGATGCTCTGGGTCGGCGTTCTGCTGGGCCTGTTCTCCCGCAACCTGGAGACCATCAACGTGGTCGCGGGCCTGGTGACCGTGTTGTTCTCGTTCCTCTCCAACGCCTTCCAGTCCGTGGACCGCCTGCCCTCGGGGCTGCGCGCCCTGGCCGAGTGGAACCCGGTCAGCGCCGTGGTCACCCGGACCCGTGAACTCTGGGGCAACCCCACCTCCACCGGCGGAAGCTTCCCCTCGGAACACGCCTCGCTCGCGCTCGCGGTCTCCCTCGGCACGGTGTTCGTCCTCACCGTCGTCCTGAGCCTGCGGCGCTACCGCACGGCCGCCCGGTGAGCCGGGACCGCGCCACCCCATGAGCCCGTTCGGCCTCAACTCGCCCGTGCCGCAAGGCAATTGACCAACGCCAAGGGGAGACGTCATGGCAGCACAGGCCATGTCCATCGCACCTGACCTGGACCGCATCGACCTCACCGACCCGGGGACCTTCGCCGGCACCGACCTGCGGGCCATGTGGGCCCGGTTCCGCGCCGAGCGGCCCGTCCATCTGCATCCGGCGACCGCGGGAGCGCCCCCGTTCTGGGTGCTCTCCCGGCATGCCGACGTCCTCGCCGTGTACCGCGACAACAAGCGGTTCACCTCCGAGCGCGGCAACGTCCTGGCCACCCTGCTCCAGGGCCAGGACTCGGCGTCCGGCAAGATGCTCGCCGTCACCGACGGACCGCGCCACCGCGACATCCGCAACCTGATGCTCAAGTCGTTCTCGCCGCGGGTCCTGGCGCCCGTCGTGGAAGGGGTGCGGCGGCGCACCGACGCGCTGCTCGACGAGGCCCTGGAGCGCGGCTCCTTCGACTTCGTCACCGACCTCGCCGACCACATCCCGATCAACACCATCGGCGACCTCATGGGCATCCCGGAGAAGGACCGCGAACAGCTCGTCCACTGGAACACCCAGACCCTGTCCCGGACCTCCTCGGAGCACGGCGCCGAGGAGGAGTGGCTGGCCCGCAACGAGATCCTGCTGTACTTCTCCGCGCTCGCCGCCGAGCGCCGCCGCCACCCCGGCGACGACGTGCTCAGCGCCCTGGCCACCGGCCTCGTCGACGGCCGCCCGCTGAGCGAGGACGAGATCGTCTTCAACTGCTACAGCCTGATCCTGGGCGGCGACGAGTCGAGCCGGATGTCGTCGGTCGGCGCCGTGCTGGCCCTGGCCGAACACCCCGAGCAGTGGCAGGCGTTGCGCGAAGACGTCGACCTGGAGACGGCCACCGAGGAAGTGCTGCGCTGGACCACCCCCGCCATGCACTTCGGCCGCCGCGCGCTGACCGACGTCGAGCTGCGGGGCCGCACCATCGCCGCCGGCGACGTGGTGACCCTGTGGAACAGCTCCGCCAACTTCGACGAGGACGCCTTCGTCGAGCCCGAGCGCTTCGACCTGGCGCGCACCCCCAACAAACACGTGGCCTTCGGGCACGGCCCGCACTTCTGCCTCGGCGCGTTCCTGGGCCGCACCCACGTCTCGGCGATGCTCGCCGCGCTGCGGACCAAGGTCGGCTCCATCGAGATCCTCGACGACCCCGAGACCCTCTACTCCAACTTCGTGTACGGCTACACCAGCCTGCCGGTCCGGCTCGGCCGGGCCCCCCGCGGCTGACGGCCCCCACCCCGAGAGAACGGAAGCGACGACATGGCGAACCCCTTCGACGACCAGGACGGCACCTTCCGCGTTCTGGTGAACGACGAGGCGCAGTACAGCATGTGGCCCGCCTTCGCGGCGGTCCCCGACGGCTGGACGGTGGTCCTCGAAGCGAGCCCGTACGCCACCGCCCTCGCCCATGTGGAGGAGCACTGGACGGACATGCGCCCGCGCGCTCTGCGGGAGCGGACCCAAGACCCGGCGCGCTGAGGGAACGGGGCGGCTGACGTGGAGATGGCCATCCGGGCGGAGGGCATCCGCAAGAAGTACCGGGGCGTCGAGGCGCTCTCGGGAATCGACCTGAACGTCCGGGCCGGCACCGTGCTCGGCCTACTCGGACCGAACGGGGCGGGCAAGACGACCACGGTGCAGGTGCTCACCACCCTGGTGCCGCCGGACGGCGGCCACGCCGAGGTGGCCGGCTACGACGTGGTGACCAGGCCCGCCGAGGTGCGCCGGCGGATCGGCCTCGCCGGGCAGTACGCCGCCGTGGACGAGGTGCTCACCGGGCACGAGAACCTGGTGCTCCTCGGAAGGCTGCTGCACCTCGGCCGCCGGGCCGCGCGGCGCCGGGCCGACGAGCTCCTGGAGCGCTTCGACCTGGCGGGCGCCGCGCACCGCCCCACCCACACCTACTCCGGAGGCATGCGCCGCCGCCTCGACCTGGCGAGCTGTCTGGTCACCTCGCCGCCCGTGCTGTTCCTGGACGAGCCCACCACGGGCCTCGACCCGGTGAGCCGGATCGCGCTGTGGGGTCTGGTCCGCGAGCTCGTGGACGGCGGAGTGACCCTGCTCCTGACGACCCAGTACCTGGAGGAGGCCGACCTTTTGGCCGACCAGATCGTGGTCGTGGACCGCGGCCGGGTCATCGCCGACGGCACGCCCGAGGAACTCAAGCGCAAAGTGGGCGGCGACCGCCTGGAGTTGACGGTTGCCTCACCGGGCGATGTCGGCGCGGTGCTCACCGCGCTCGGCCCCGCGCTCACGACCGCGCCGGTGGTGGACACCGAGAAGGGCCGGGTGTCCATCCTCCTCGACGACGGGCTCGGCGATGTCGCGGACGTGGCGGTCGCGCTGCGCGCGGCGGGCATCACGGTGTCCGACTTCGCGCTGCGCCGACCGACCCTCGACGACGTCTTCGCCGAGCTCACGGGAGGCCCGGCGGCATGAACACCCGAGGCGGGCCCGTCGGCGTCGACGCGCGCGACCTACTGGTGGCGGCGGGCCGGTGCGCGCCCGCCGCCTGACCCGCTCAGCCCTCGGCCGCGTACTTGGCGGTCACCGTCGTCCAGCGTTCCAGGAGGGCCGCCGCGGCGCCCGAGTCGAGCGCCTCGGCGCCCCGGGCCACGCCCTCGGCGAGCCGCTCCGCGACCGGGCGTCCGCTCGGGCGCAGAGCCGCGAGCCCCGCCGCCGCCGACAGCAGCACGGCATCCCTGACCGGTCCCCGAGCCCCGGCGAAGACCTCCCGGGCCACCCGCGCGTTGTGCGCCCGGTCCCCGCCGCGCAGGGCGCCGGGGGAGGCGTACGCGATGCCGAGGTCGCGCGGGTCGAACGTCTCGCGCCGCACCTCGGACCCGATGACCGACCAGATGGTGGAGGTAGTGGTGACCGTCAGCTCGTCCATCCCGTCGTCGCCCCGGAAGACCAGCGCCGACACCTCGCGGCGGGCCAGCACCTCGGCGAGCAGCGGCGCGAGCCGCGCGTCCGCGACGCCCACGGCCTGCGCGGTCGGGTCGGCCGGATGGGCGATCGGGCCCAACGCGTTGAAGACGGTACGGATGCCCAGTTCACGGCGGGGCGCGGCGGCGTGCCGCATCGCCGGGTGGAACAGCGAGGCGAAGCAGAAGGTGATGCCGGTCTCCTCGGCGACGGTGGCGACCACCTCGGGCTTCAGGTCGAGGGCCACCCCCAGCTCCTCCAGGACGTCGGCGGAGCCGCAGGCGGAGGAGGCCGAACGGTTGCCGTGCTTGACCACCCGGGCTCCCGCGGTGGCCGCCACGACCGCCGACATGGTGGACACGTTGACACTGTTCGAGCCGTCGCCCCCCGTCCCGACGATGTCGAGGGTGGGCCCGGGGACCTCCAGCGCAACCGCGTGCCGACGCATGGAGTCCACCAGGCCCTCGATCTCGCCGACGCTCTCGCCCTTGGCGCGCAGCGCCACCACAAAAGCGGCCAGGCGCGCCGGACCGACGCTTCCCGACATCACCTGGTCCATGGCCCAGGCGCATTCCTCGGTGCTCAAATCCCTTCGTTCCAGAAGCGAGTTCAGCAATTCCGGCCAGGTACGGCCCTGCGGCTCGGCAGTCACGGGGAATCTCCTCGAACGGCGCCAGTGGACGGGTGCACAAACCATTCTGTGCGGCGCGCACAGCGCCCTCCAGACCACTGGCCGACCACCCATACGGTCCAATTGGTGAAGGGGGGCGGGGCCGATGGCCCTGCACATGGCGGTGGAAGTGGTCCGGGATTCGTCGCACTCCCTGACCTCGCAGATCCAGGAATTCATCAAACGCGAAATAGCCCAGGGAATTCTGCACCCCGGCACCCGGCTGCCGTCCAGCCGCCGGCTCGCCGACGACCTGGACGTGTCCCGCAGCGTGGTCGTGGAGGCGTACGGCCAACTCGTCGCCGAGGGTTATCTGGAGGCGCTCCAGGGCGCGGGCACCCGTGTCGTGCGCCATCTCGGCGGTGAGCAGCCCGTGGTCCCCGCGCTCCTCGAAGAACCCGGCCGGGGCGGGCCGCGCGAGGGGGCGGCCCACCCGGTCCGCTGGGACCTCAGGCCCAGCGGCGGCAACCTGCCGGCCTTCCCGCGGCGCGAGTGGCTCGGCTGCTACCAGCGGGTCCTGCACCGGGCGGGCCCCGCCGAACACGACTACCCCTCGCTCGCGGGCGAGGCCGACCTGAGGCTCGAACTCGCCCGCTGCCTCGGCCGGTTGAGGGGGGTGCGCACCTCGCCCGCCCAGCTGATGGTGGTCGCGGGCTTCGCCCAGACGCTCGGTCTGATGTGCGCGGTGCTGCCGGTGATCGGCATCGACGCGCTCGCCGTCGAGGACCCGGGCCACCCGGGGCAGCGGCAGTTCGTGCGCGAGAGCGGGCTGCGGGCCGTGCCCGTGCCCGTCGACGCCGAGGGCATCGACGTCGCGGCCCTCGCCGCGTCGGGCGCCCGCGCCGTCCTGGTCACCCCCGGCCACCAGTTCCCGACCGGAGTCACGCTCTCCGCGCGCCGCCGCGAGGCCCTGGCCCGCTGGGCCCGCGATGTGGACGGCTGGATCATCGAGGACGACTACGACGGCGGCCTGTGGTACGAACACGGCCCCCGGCCACTCGCGTTGCAGCGCACCGACCCCGAGCGGGTCGTCTACGCCGGAACCGCGAGCAAGTCCCTCGCGCCGGGGCTGCGCCTCGGCTGGCTTGCGGCGCCCGCGCCCATGCTCGACCTCCTGCTGCGGGCCCGTGCCCGACAGGACCTCGGCACCGAGACCCTCACCCAGCTCGCCTTCGCCGAACTCCTGCGCACCGGCCTCTTCGACCGCCATCTGCGCCGCCTCAACTCCCTGGGCCGCAGCCGCCGGGAGGCCCTGGAGGAGGCGGTGCGCAGACATCTGCCCGGGGCCGCCGTGCTCGGCCGGGGCGCCGGCCTGCACGCCTATCTCCAGCTGCCCCGGGGCACCGACGAGGCGGCCCTGGTGGCCCGGGCCGGGCGCCGCCGCGTACTGGTGCGCGGCGCCGCGCCCTTCCACGCGGGACCCGGGCGCAGCGCCCCGGCCCTGGTGGTCGGCCACGCCCATCTGCCGCGCACCGGGGTCGCCGAGGCCGTGCGGGAGCTGGCGGCCGCGGCCCGCCGATGAGCCGGTTCAGGCCCGCGCGAGGGGCCGCTCGGAGCGCCAACGGGCGGCGCCGACAAGGAAGTTGTCCAGCATGGCGAGGCCGCCGGTGGTGGTGATGGACTCCGGGTGGAACTGCACGCCCTCGACCGGCAGGGTGCGGTGGCGCAGACCCATCACATAGCCGTGGTCGACGGCGACGGCCGTGGACACCAGCTCCTCGGGCAGCGGCTCCGCGACGATCAGCGAGTGGTAGCGGGTCACCTCCAGGGTGTGCCCGAGCCCCTCGAAGAGGCCGCCGCCGTCGTGCCGCACCGTGCTGGTGCGGCCGTGCATCACCTGGTCGGCGACCTCGATCCGGCCGCCGTGGGCCAGCGCGATCGCCTGGTGCCCCAGGCACACCCCGAGCAGCGGGACCCGCCCGGCGAACCGGTGTACCAGCTCCACATGGCCGGAGCGCGCCGGGTGTCCGGGGCCGGGCCCGAGCACCACCGCGTCCGGCTCGCGGGCGGCGAGCTCGTCGGGGCTGAGCGCGTGGGACCGTACGACCTCGGTGTCCGCGCCGAGGGTGCGCACGTACTGGTCGATGATGTGCACGAAACTGTCGTAGGCGTCGATCAACAGCACCTTCATGACGACAGCTCCTCACCGGTGAGCGCCCAGTAGGCGGCCCCCATCTTCGCCAGCGTCTCGCGCCACTCCGACTCGGGCTCCGACTGGGCCACCATGCCGGCCGAACTCTGGGTGGAGTACGTCAGGCCGTCGTACTCGACGGTGCGGATGGTCAGCGCCAGCTCGCTCCAGCCCCGCACGTCCACCAGGCCCACCGCGCCCGCGTAACCGCCCCGGGACTCCTGCTCCAGGGTGTCGATGATCTCCATCGCGCGGACCTTGGGGGCGCCCGTCATGGTGCCCGCCGGGAAGGTGGCGCGCAGCGCCTGCCAGGTGTCGACGCCCTCCTCCAGAGTGCCCGAGACCGTCGAGACGAGGTGGAAGACATGGGAGTACGTCTCCACCGCCATCAGCCGGTCCACCGGCTGGGTGCTGGGCCGGGTCACCCGCCCGATGTCGTTGCGGCACAGGTCGACCAGCATGATGTGCTCGGCCTGCTCCTTGGTGCTGGCGCGCATCTCCTTGACGCGGCGCTCGTTCTCCTCGTCGTCCGGGCCGCGCCGGGCGGTGCCGGCGATCGGCCGCATCGTGATCTCGTCGCCCTCGATCCGGTAGAACAGCTCGGGGCTCGCACCGATGAGGGTGCGCCCGGCGCGCGGCATCAGATACATGTACGGCGAGGGGTTGCGGGCTCGCAGCCGCCGGTAGACGTCCACCGGCTCCAACGCGGTCGTCACGTCGATGCGGTGGCCGATCTGGATCTGGTAGACGTCGCCGACCCTGATGTGCTCGAGGCACCGCTCGGCCCAGCCGAGGAAGGTCTCGCGGCTCACGTTGTCGCACACCGAGTTCGGCGCGGGCGCCTCGGGCACCGCGACCTCCTCGCCGTCGCGCCGCGCGCCCCAGGCGAAGCCCGCGGCGAGACAGACGTCCGCGCTGCGCGGCACGTCCACGAACGCCCGGCTCTCGGCGGCCAGTTGACGCACCGAGCCGTCGACCAGGTCGTACCAGACGGTGTCCCGGAAGAGCGTGAGTGTGATGTCCGGGCCGCCCGCCACCTTGGTGCGCCGGGGCAGCGTCTCCATGTGCCAGGCCGACTCGTAGGCGAACGTCGCCAGGAACCCGAAGGCGTACGACGTCGACGGGATGTCCGTCGCGACCTCGAACAGCTCCTGCGCCCCGGCCGTCACGTCCCACATCTGCTCGGCGCGGGCGAAGGTCAGCCGGTGCACCCCGCCCTCGACGGTGTGGTCCGCCATCCCGGCCGCCGCGGCCCGCCCGGCCAGCGCCCCGGCGATCCGCGCGGCGCCGTCGATCTCCAGGAAGCCGTCGTACACCCGGATCTCCGCGAGCCGCCCCGATCCGACGACGGCCCAGCGGCGGTCCGGATCGGCGCCGTCCACGCTCTCGAAAAGGAAGAGGTCGTCGGCGGCCAGGCTTTCCCGCAGCCGGACATAGAGATCGAGAGGGTCATGACGCGGCAGTGCCGTATCGGTGACCCGCACACCGATCGTGCTGAATTCCGGCATGGTGAACTCCTCCTGCATTCGGGACCCTGGGGGCTTTTCGCCGAAGCGGACCACTCGGCCACACCCAGCACATCAGCGGACCATCGGCGCTGCCAGACCAATTGGCGGCGCCCGGTACGGACCACTCGGGATTCGCTTGACCCCGATGGCCCGATGGGGCTGACCTGATATCGGCCCGGTTCCGGCGGGCCGTCCCGATCGTTTTCCCGTTCTCCGCTCGTCAGCCGCTCTCCCTCCTTTGTCCGCCCTTTCGGAGGCAGTCATGAGAAACAGCATCTGGGACCCCGCACCGCAGGCGTCCACCGACAGTGCCGCCGAATCCTGGCGCGGCCGGCCCGCGGCGCAGCAGCCCGACTGGCCCGACGCCGCCGAACTGCGCGCCGTCACCACCCAGTTGGAGAAGGCGCCGCCGCTGGTCTTCGCCGCCGAATGCGATCTGCTGCGCCGACGGATGGCGGCGGTCGCCCGGGGTGAGGCGGTCCTGCTGCAAGGGGGCGACTGCGCCGAGACGTTCGCGGGGACCACGAGCGACGCCATCCACGCCAAGCTCAAGACGCTGTTGCAGATGGCCGTCGTGCTGACCCATGCCACCGCCCTGCCCGTCGTCAAGATCGGCCGGATGGCCGGGCAGTACGCCAAGCCGCGCTCCCAGAACCAGGAGGCGCGCGACGGCGTGACCCTGCCCTCCTACCGGGGCGACGCGGTCAACGGCCCGGCGTTCACCGCCGACTCCCGCCGCCCCGACCCGGCGCGCCTTCGGACCATGTACGAGGCCTCGACCACCACCCTCAACCTGGTGCGCGCCCTGACCACCGGAGGCTTCGCGGACCTCGGTCAAGTGCACGCCTGGAACCGGGGGTTCGTGGCCGACTCGCACGTGGGTGAGCAGTACGAGGAGCTCGCCGACGAGATCGACCGCAGCCTCGCCTTCATGAAGGCGTGCGGGGTGGACACCCGGGAGCTGGGCACGGCCGAGTTCTTCGTCGGCCACGAGGGACTGCTCCTGGACTACGAGGCGGCCCTGACCCGCACCGAGGCCGAGTCGGGCCGCTCGTACGCCACCAGCGCTCACCTCCTGTGGATCGGCGAGCGCACCCGGGACCTGGACGGGGCGCACGTCGAGTACTTCTCCCGCATCGCCAACCCCATCGCGGTCAAGCTCGGCCCGAGCGCGGGACCCGACACGGTCCTCGGTCTGCTCGACCGCCTCGACCCGGAGCGCGAGGCCGGCCGGCTGACCTTCGTGGTGCGGGCGGGCGCCGAACGGATCCGGGACGTTCTGCCCACCCTGGTGGAGAAGGTGCAGGCGGAGGGGGCCCAGGTCTGCTGGGTCAGCGACCCGATGCACGGCAACACGATCACCGCCGCGAGCGGCCACAAGACCCGCCGGTTCGACGCGATCCTGGACGAGGTGCGCGGCTTCGTCGAGGTGCACGACGCGCTCGGCAGCCACCCCGGCGGCATCCATGTGGAGCTCACCGGCGACGACGTCACCGAGTGCGTGGGCGGCGGCAACGCGGTGCTCGCCGAAGAGCTGCACCACCGCTACGAGACGGCGTGCGACCCCCGGCTCAACCACACCCAGTCCCTGGACCTGGCGTTCCGGCTGGCCCGGATGTACCGCGAGCGGGGCCGGGTCAACACCCCGCCGCGGAGCCCTCGATGATGCCGAACGGCGGGTGGTGGGCCAGATAGAAGTGGTCCCCGGGCAGCGTCCGCACCGCGAAGGCGCCCCGGGTCGTCTCCCGCCAGGCGGACGCCTGGTCGAGGGTCACCCGGGGGTCGTCCTCGCCGACCAGCGCGGTGAGCGCGCACTCCAGCGGGGCCCGCGGCGCCGGCGCGTACGAGGAGAGCATCCGGAAGTCGGCCCCGATGTAGGGCAGGACGAACTCCACGAAGGCCGGGTTGTCGAGGAGTTCGGCGTCCGTGCCGCCGAGTTCGACCAGGGTCGCCGCGATGGAGGCGTCGTCCCAGCGCGCGTCCGGATCGGGCCGCATCAGATGCGGGGCCCGCGCCCCCGAGGCGAAGAGGTGGTGCGGGGCCAGGCGGTCGTCCGCGAGGGCCACGGCCGTCTCGTACGCGACGACCGCACCCATGCTGTGCCCGAAGAAGACGGTGGGCCGGTCGTCCTCGCGCATCAAGTCGGCGGCCTCGCGGGCTATTTCACGCGCCATCGGGATGAGCCGGCCCGCGGGCTCCTCCGCCATCCGCTCCGCCCGCCCGGGGTAGCACACCGCGTGCACCTCGAACCCGTCGAGCGCCTTGCCCCACTGCTGAAAGAAGTACGGCGACCCCCCGGCGTGCGGGAAGCAGACGACCCGCCGGGCCGCGAAGGGCCTCGGCGCGACGCGTTGTATCCAGACCATCGGGCCCCCAAGACCTGTGGCGCGTGCGGTCGCATACGCGCCGTCCATGATCCGATGCGGAGCTGACCGGGACCTGACCGGGGGCTGACGGGACTCTGACACAGGGCGCTCGGGCGCGTGGCGGGGGCGCGTGAAAGCGGCGCATCCGGTGCCGCGGATGCGCCGCTCACGTCTGGTCCGAGCGCGACGCGTCAGACGTCGTAGTCCTGGTCGAAGCGGTCCTGCTCCTCCTGCTGGGCGCGCCGGGTCTCTTCCTGGTCCCTGTCCTGGCCGGTCTCCTGGCCCGGACGGGCGCGGTCCCGCGCCTCGTCCTTCTTCGACCCCATCGCCTGGCCGGCTCGGTCCGCGAGATCCTGCGCCTTGTCCTGGAACTGGTCCTTGATGCCCATCCGGGTTCACTCCTACGGGGTGTGAGGGGCTGGGGGCCGGGGCTTCTCCCGCGGCTCCGCCGAGCCTCGACCAGCCTGGCACGGAGGGACATTCGCCGCATTTTCGGGCGTTACGGTCCGTGTTCGTCGGGCCCGGACGGCTCGGTGTCCGGGCTCGCCGGCGCTCAGAAACCGCGGACGTACGCCACGGTGAACGGCGTCCGCGGGGTGCCCGGGCCCATCGGGCCGCCCTTGTCGAACTGGGAGCGGACCACCAGGGCGCGGCCCCCGGTGTGCACCACGGTGGTGGGGATCTGGAGGGAGTCGTCCGTGATCCGGCGTTCGAGCCGCGCCGACGCACCGTCCGGGGAGAGGTGCCAGCGGGTGAGGGTGTTGCTCTTGTTGTGCACCGCCCACAGGGTTCCGTGGGCCAGCTCCAGGCCGTCCCCGTTCACCAAGTCGCCACCGTGGAGCGCCACTTGACGTACCGAACCGTCGTGGAGGTCGATGCGGTAGAGGCCGCCGCCGGTCATGTCGACGGTGAGCAGGAAGCGGCCCGCCGGGTCGGCGACGATGCCGTTGAGGGTCAAGCTGCCCGACGGGTGGGCGGGGACCGTGCCGGACAGGTCGTGGGCGACCCTCAGCTCGGCCCGGCGGCCGTGCGCCTCGGCGCGGGCCAGCTCGGCCGGGGTGACCCGGTAGACGACGGGCCTGGTGCTGTCGGTGACGTACGCGGTGCCGTCGGGCCCGATGGCCAGGTCGTTGAGGAAGTGGGCGTCGGTGGGGGCGTCGAAGCGGGCCAGCAGGGCGCGGGTCCGCGTGTCGTACACGGTGACGGCGGCCGTGGAGTCGATCACCCACAGCCGGCCCGCCCGGTCGACCTTCAGGCCGTTGGCTGTGTGCCGTCCGTCGACGCCCTCGGGCAGGAAGACCTGGGCGGCGCGGTGGCCGGGGAGGGCCCGGTAGATCGCGCCGGTCGTGTACGAGCCGACGTAGACGTCACCGGTGCGGGGGTCGGCGGCGATGCCCTCCGGGTAGGCACCCTCGCCGGGCAGCCGGAACGCGGTGGAGACCTGCGCGGCCCCGGCCGGCGCCGCCTGGGCCGTGCCGGTGAGGGGCAGGACGGCCAGCACGGCAGCGGCGGCGGTCAGGACGGCGGGGAGGGTGCGGCGCTGGATCGAACGGGACACGGTGGTGCCTCTCGGTCGGTGAAGCGAGTCGAATGGTCGAACGGGTATGAACGTAGGTTAGAGCTCTAACATTCGTCAACGGTCTTACCCTCGAATCGCTGCTCATCGTTGAAGGGTCGTAGCATGCGGAGATGACCTCCCTGCCCGCGGCCGAGCGGCTCGGCGCGCACCTCAAGCGGGCCGAGCAGGCCCTCAACGCGACCAAGCACGCGGTGCTCAAGCCCGCCGGGCTGACCGTGGCGCAGTACGCGGCGCTGCTGCACCTGGAGGAGAGCCCGGGCATCTCCGCGGCGGCGCTCGCCCGGCTGTGCGGGGTCACGCCGCCCACCATGAACACGGTCCTGAAGAACCTCCAGGAGCGCGGCCTGATCGAGCGCACCCCGCACACCTGGCACCGCAACGTCCTGGAGACCCGGCTCACCGAGGCCGGCCGCACCGTCATGGCGGACGCGGACGCGCGGGCGGTACGGGTCGAGCGGGCGCTGGCCGCCGAGTTCACCGACGCCGAACGGGAGGCCCTCATCGGCCTGTTGGGGCGCTGCGTCACCCTCCTGGAACAGGCCAGGCCGAGCGCCTGACCGGCGCCGGTCGCCGCGCGGACGCGCGATAGGGTCGAGGCCCGTGACCACCTTCGCCCTCCCCGAGGCGCCCCTTCGCGTCGCCGCCGCCCAGACCCGGTCCGTCCCCGGCGAGGTCGAGGCCAACGCCGCTGCCGCGGCCCGCACGGTGCGCGCGGCCACGGCTCGCGGCGCGCGGGTCGTGGTGTTCCCGGAGAAGTTCCTCAGCGGCTACGAGCCCGAACTGATCCGCGCGGACCCCGAGCGCTGTGCCGTACGCCCCGACGACTCCCGGCTCGCCCCGATCATCGGGGCCTGCCGGGACAGCGGGGTCACCGCCGTGGTCGGAGCGGCGGTGCGGGACGGCGGCGGCCTGTATGTGTCCGCGCTCGTCCTGGACGCGACCGGCTTCGCGGGACGCTACGACAAGCAGAACCTGTTCCAGCAGGAGCGGACGCTCTACCGGCCCGGAACGGCGGGCGCAACGCTCCAAGTGGGCGACTGGCGGCTCGGGTTGGGGGTCTGCTACGACTCCGGGTTCCCCGAGCACGCCCGCGCCGCGGCGCTCGACGGCTGCCACGCCTATGTGGTGGGCGCCCTGTTCGGCGAGGGCAACGGACACCACGAGTCCCGGATCTGGTTCCCGGCACGGGCGTTCGACAACACCATGTACGCGGTGCTCGCCAACCACGTCGGCGTGACCGGCGGTTGGCGCGCCTGCGGCGCCAGCGCGGTGTGGGGACCGGACGGGCGTCCGGTCGCCGAAGGCGGCCCCACCGACGAGGAGCTCGTCCTCGCCGACCTCCTCCCCGAGCGTCTGCGCGCGGCCCGCGAGGCGGAGCCGATGCTGCGCGACCTGCACCCCATGGCGGGCCGGCCGCGCACCCTGTTCGGGCCGGCCGCGACGGGCTGAGCCGGGGCCCGCCTCCGGGGCGGCGACGGCGGTCCGGGGAGGGGCCCATCCGGCGCGAGCCCGACGGCCGTTGCCCCGCGCGCACCCGCGTACGATGCGCATTCGCGCAACCGTTCGCACCGCCCGACGAGGAGCACCGCACCCGTGGAGATACCGCCGCCGCCCGCACCCGGGCAGCAGCCCCCCCAGCCGCAGCCGGGGCAGGGGTACGGCTCGCCCGCGCCGCACCACGCGCCGGGGGCACAGCCGGGTCCCTACTCGGGGCAGCCGATGAACACCGGCCAGCCGATGAACACCGGCCCCTGGTACCCGTATCCGGCCGCGCCGCAGCGCCCGCCGGTGAACGGCCTCGCGATCGGATCCCTCGTCGCGGGCATCGTGGGCTGCTGCATACCCCCGCTCGGTCTGATCCTGGGCGCGGTCGCGCTCGGGCAGATCAAGAAGAAGGGGCAGCGCGGCAAGGGCCTGGCCGTCACCGGCGTCGTGCTCTCGACGATCACCACGGTGCTGCTGGCCGTCACGATCGCGTCCGGCGGATTCGCCGACGGCTGGCGCGACTTCAAGGACGGCTGGAACGACTCCGTCGCCAACACCCGCGACACCGTCGACTTGCGCAAGGGCGACTGCTTCGACGTGCCGGGCGGCAAGCTGGAGCGCGAGGTGGCCTCGGTACGGATCGTGAGTTGCGCCGGCAAGCACGACGTCGAGGTCTCCGGATCGTTCCGTCTGAACAACACCTCCTACCCGGGCCAGAGCGCCATCGCGGCCCAGGCCGACACCAAGTGCCGGCAGCTGGGGCAGGCGTACGCCATGGACCGGTGGAAGGTGCCGGCCGAGGCGGAGACCTACTACTACACGCCGAGTTCGCGGAGCTGGGCGCAGGGCGACCACTCCGTCACCTGTGCCTTCGCCGCGGAGCACGGCAAGCTCACCGGCTCGGTCCGCAACGACGCCAGAACGCTCGACGCGGACCAGATGGCGTTCCTCGACGCCCTGAACGCCCTGGACCGCGTGATGGGCGAGGCCCCCGACGAGGACCGGGTCGAGGACGACCTGCCCGGGTTCAACAAGTGGGCGATCAAGGTCTCCGGCACCATGGACGCCTATGTCGGCATCCTGAGCAAGCACCCCTGGCCGTCCCGGGTCTCCGGCTCCGTACAGCCGTACATCGACGGCATGAGGACCGCGCAGAAGGAGTGGTTGAAGGCGGCTTCCGCCCTGGACGCGGACGGCTACTACCTGCACTCCGGGGCGGCGGACGCCGCGATGAAGCAGTCGGTCGAGATCGCCGCGCGCGGCGCCCTCGGCCTCGCCACCACTCCGCCCTCCACCGATGACCGCTCCGGCGGGGGCGGCACGGGCGGGGGCTCCGGCGGCAGTTCCGGCGGAAGCTCCGGTGGCAGTTCCGGAAGCGATGGTTCCAAAAGCGTCTGAGAGGGGCTCGGGAGGGGCAGAACGTACCCGCTGTACCGCGGGTACGCGCTGGGTAAGGGCGCTTCATCACTTCGGGTGATTGTTTGGCCTTTGCTTGCGGTCGCCAACCCACGGTTGCCACGCTGTTGCGGTCTGTCAACCTGATGGGAGTGGCCCGTGACTTTCGGTGAGCAGCCGGCCTATCTGCGTGTAGCCAGCGATCTGAGGCAGAAGATCGTGAGTGGTTCGCTGCCGCCGCACACCCGACTTCCCTCGCAGGCCAGGATCCGTGAGGAGTACGGGGTTTCGGACACCGTGGCCCTGGAGGCCCGCAAGGTGCTGATGGCCGAGGGCCTGGTCGAGGGCCGCTCGGGCTCCGGCACCTATGTCCGCGAGCGCCCGGTGCCGCGCCGGGTGGCCCGCTCCGGTTACCGCCCGACCAAGGGCGCGAGCCCGTTCCGGCAGGAGCAGGCCGAGGAGGACGCGCGCGGCACCTGGGAGTCGCGCAGCGAGCAGGAGGAGGCCAGCGCCGAGATCGCCAAACGGCTCGGCATCCGCCCCGGCGACCGGGTGATGCGCACCCGGTACGGATTCCGTGACGCGGGCGAGCAGATGATGCTCTCCACCTCGTGGGAGCCGCTGGCGGTCACCGGCCGCAGCCCGGTGATGCTGCCCGAGGAGGGCCCGCTGGGCGGTTGCGGCGTGGTCGAGCGGATGGCCGCGATCGACATCGTGGTGGACAACGTGGTCGAGGAGGTCGGCGCGCGCCCGGGGCTCGCGGAGGAACTCCTGGCGCTCGGCGGGGTCCCCGGCCATGTCGTCCTCGTCATCGAGCGGACGTACTACGCCTCGGGGCTCGCGGTCGAGACGGCCGACGTGGTCGTCCCGGCCGACCGCTACCGCGTCGCCTATCACCTGCCGGTCAAATAGCGGTCCCGGCCGACGGGACCAAAGGGGCGCGCCCACGGGGTGCGCCCCTTTTCGTATGTGCCGCCGTTGACCGAATTCGTATCTCTTTGTGTAAATCCATATCCGCTGAGTAAAGGTCAGGCGTAGGCTCGGGCATATGCGGATTGCGGTTTCCTGGGGACGGTTACTGACCTGCACGCCGATGCCGGGAGGGATGCGATGAACGACAGTGGCGCTGTGCTCAGCTGGCTGGTGATTCGTCAGGACGACAACGGCAACCAGTACCGCGTGGGCAAGTACGCCACCCAGGCCGAGGCCCAGCGCATCGCGGACAGCCTCGACGAGCGCGGCCACAAGCAGCTCTACTGGGTCGAGCGCATCGGCGCCCCCGCCCAGCAGTAGCCCCGCCCGGGCAGTAGCCGCCCGGCAGTAGCCCCGCCCGGCGGAATGCGGGCCCTCGGCGGCCCGCGCGTTACGCTCCGGCGCATGAACCAGACCGTGGTGGTGGCCGGGGCCGTGTACGACCGGGGGCGTCTGCTCGCCGCGCGGCGCAGCGCCCCGCCGGAGCTGGCCGGAGGCTGGGAGCTCCCCGGGGGCAAGGTGGAACCCGGCGAGAGCCCGCAGCAGGCCCTCGTACGTGAACTCCGCGAGGAACTCGGCATCGAGACCGAACCGCTGACCCGCATCGCGGGGGAGTGGCCGCTGGGGCCCGGCCTCGTCCTGCACGCCTGGACGGCTCGGCTGCTCCACGGCGAGGCCCGTCCGCTCCAGGACCACGACGCACTGCGCTGGCTCGCGCCCGAGGAGGCCGACGCCGTCGACTGGCTCCCCCAGGACCGCCCCGCCGTCGCCGAGGCCATGCGCATCCTCGCGGCCTGCCGTCCCTGACCTCCGCACAGTCGACGCCATGCCCGTTCCAGGGGGCGACAAGTGCCGCCATACGCCCCACTTGGGGATAGGGCGTACCAAATTCCGGGTATGTGCCTATTAATCGTTTTCAAACCCCCCGAACCATCGGATGCGGGTGATCGGCGTGATCGACACCTCGGGCGAGTGCGCCGAGTGGA
This sequence comes from Streptomyces hundungensis, assembly GCF_003627815.1. Lineage (NCBI taxonomy): Bacteria > Bacillati > Actinomycetota > Actinomycetes > Kitasatosporales > Streptomycetaceae > Streptomyces > Streptomyces hundungensis. The sequence continues at coordinate 3,160,516 of NZ_CP032698.1, read as the reverse complement.
CCTTCCCTGCTGAACCGGGGGCCGTACGGACCGCCAGGCACGCCGTGCGAGGCGCCCTGCGCGACTGGGACCTGGACGCCGGGGCCGTGGACGTGGCGGTTCTCCTGGTCAGCGAGTTGGTGACCAACTCCCTGCGCTACGCCTCGGGGCCCATCGGGGTCCGGCTCGACCGGCTCGACGACGGCACGCTGTTGGTGGAGGTCTCCGATCCGCTTCCGGATCCCCCCATCGAACGCACCGCCGGAATCGAGGACGAAGGGGGCCGGGGCATCCAGCTCGTGGCCTGTTCCGCCCGGCGCTGGGGGACCCGCCGCGGCAGAACGGGCAAGACCGTGTGGTTCGAGCTCGCTCTGCATGGTTAGAAGGAGGGAGGGACGGACGATCACAACCGCGAACGGGAACCCGCCGAGAACGGCTGGAAAAGAACGAGACCGGGATGTGATCGTGAACGCCGTGTCGGTTGGGGCCGTAGTGCTGAATACTGCGGTCAAGGCCGGTCCGGTGCGGTGAGCTGGAGGGGACGGTCGTGTGAGCGAGATACCTGAGACGGCTGGCGATGTCGTGTGGCAGAGCAGCCCGCCTGGCTCGATCTATGACTACATCCGCGTCGCCTCGTTCTCGATCGGGCCGGACGGACTGATCGAGCAGTGGAGCCTGCGGGCCGAGGAGCAGTTCGGCCTGGCCGCGGCCACGGTCATCGGCCGCGACCCCGTCGAGGCCTTCATGCCCCCCGAGCTGCGCCCGCGCGGCCACCGCCGGGTCGCCGAGATCCTGGACGGCAAGGAGTGGACGGGCGTCGTCCCGTTCCGGATGCCGTCGCCCGAGGGCGGCGAACGCGCCCAAGGTCTCGCCGAGCTCTACGTCATGCCGAGCCGGACGGCCACCGACGAACGTGCCGCCCTCTGTATCGTCGTGGACGTACGCGCCCTGCGCGGCATCGAGACCGACCTGGCCGCCTCGCAGGCAATTTTTGGTCAATCTCCCTATGGCTTCCTGCTGTTCGGTACGGACCTCACCGTGCTGCGGGCCAACCGGCGTTTCGCCACCGTCTTCGGCGGCGCCCCCGAGGAACACCGCGGCCACACCGTCCACGACTACCTCAGCCGCCCCGAGGCCGACCGGATGGCCGCCGCGCTGCGCCGGGTCCTGGAGACCGGGGAGTCCGTCACCGATCTGCAAATCGTGGGCTCGGCGCCAGGCGGCTCCGACCACCGGCACTGGTCGATCAACCTCTACCGGGTGCACAGCGGCACCGGGCGGCCCATCGGCGTCGCGGGCCTGGGCACCGATGTGACCCGCCGTCACAACGCGGCCAGGGAAGCCGCCGACGCCCGCCGCAACCTCGCCCTCCTCAACGAGGCGGGCGCCCGCATGGGCAACTCCCTCGACCTGGAGACCACCGCCCGCGAACTCCTCGACATCACCGTCCCCGGCTTCTGCGACCTGGCCTCCGTCGACCTCTACCAGGCCCTGCTGGCGGGCGACGACCCCACGACCGGCAGCACCGACGGACGCGGCGAACTGCGCCGGGTCGCCTTCGCCAGCGCCGTCTCGGACGGCCCGCCCGCCGACGGCGAGGCCGAGGTGGGGGTGGGCGACGTCCACCGCTACCGGTTCCACTCCCCGTACGCGAGCGCCCTGCGCACCGCCCGGGTGCACACCGTGCGGGGCGCCGACGGCAGCCTCGTCCACACCACCCTCGCCGTCCCGATGGTCGCCCACGACACCGTCGTCGGCCTGGTGCAGTTCGCCCGGGCCAAGGGCAGCGAACCCTTCGGCGAACGCGACCGGGCGCTCGCCACCGAGCTCGCCTCGCGCGCCGCCGTCTGCATCGACAACGCCCGCCTCTACCGCAGGGAGCACGAGCGCGCGCTGATCCTCCAGCGCTCCCTGCTGCCGCCCGGCGACCCCGAGGCCGCCGGGCTCGACATCGCCTGCCGCTACCTTCCCGGCAGCGCCGAGTCCGAGGTCGGCGGCGACTGGTTCGACGTCATCGAGCTGCCGGGCCACCGCACCGCGCTCGTCATCGGCGACGTCATGGGGCGGGGGCTGCGCGCGGCCGTCGCCATGGGTGAACTGCGCACCGCCGTACGGACGTTGGCGCTGCTCGACCTCGAACCGGCGGAGGTCCTCTCGCACCTGGACGAGATCGCCCGGGGTCTTGGCGCGCCCGGCGGCAGCCAGCCCGCCTCCCGGGTCGCCCACAAGTCCCGCGACGCCGACCTGTCCGAGGTGTACCTCGCGACCTGTGTGTACGCGGTCTACGACCCGGTCACCCGGCGCTGTACGTTCGCCAACGCCGGGCACCTGCCGCCCCTCCTGGTCGAGCCCGGCGACGACCCGGGTGAGCCCGCGATGCTCCTCGACGTGCCGCCGGGGTTGCCGCTCGGGGTCGGCGGCGAACCCTTCGAGGAGGTCGAGGTCGACCTGCCCGAGGGGGCGCTGCTCGCCCTGTACACCGACGGCCTCGTCGAGTCCCGCGACCATCCGCTCGACGAAGGGCTCAACGCCTTCCGCAAGACCCTCACCGACCCCGACCGGCCCCTGGAGGACGTCTGCGACCAGGTGCTCGGCTCGCTCGACACCCGGCACGGCGAGGACGACATCGCGCTCCTCCTCGCCCGCATCCAGGGCCTGCCGGTGGACGCGGTCGGCGACTGGCGGCTGCCGCGCGAGCCCCGCTCGGTGGGCCGGGCCCGCGAACTCGCCCGTACGCAGCTGCTCGCCTGGGACCTCGGTGACCTCGTCGACACGACCGAGCTCCTGGTCAGCGAGCTCGTCACCAACGCGCTGCGCTACGGGGACGGGGAGATCCGGCTTCGGCTCCTGCGTGACCGCACGCTGGTGTGCGAGGTGTGGGACGCGGGGCTCGTCCAGCCGCGGCGGCGGCGGGCCCGCGACACGGATGAGGGTGGGCGGGGGCTTCAGCTTGTCGGGCTGCTCAGTGCGGCGTGGGGGGCGCGGCGGACGCCTCGGGGCAAGACGGTGTGGTTCGAGCTTGCCCTTCCGGACGGGTCAGCTCCGCCGGCCGAGCTGACGGAGGAACAACTCCTCAGCATGTTCTAACCCCGCCCGGCCCGACGCGGCTCCCCCTCGCCGGTGCGCACGCGACGTTCGCGCAGTTCCCCGCGCCCCTGGAAACCCGCTTTCGTCTGCGGCCCGCAGGTGGCTGGCCGCGCAGTTCCCCGCGCCCCTAAACCCTCTCGATCCTGCGGACCGTGCGGGCTTCTCGCGCAGTTCCCCGCGCCCCTAAACCCTCTCGATCCTGCGGACCGTGCTCGCTTCTCGCGCAGTTCCTCGCGCCCCTGGGTGGGCTGGTGGTGGGGGGCTGCCGTTGGTGCGGGGGACTGTTCGGTGGGCCGGCGGCGGTGCTGTTGGGGGCGCGGGGAACTGCGCGACCAGCCACCCGTGGCCTGCGGACGAAGGCGGGTTTTGGGGGCGCGGGGAACTGCGCGAGCGGCCACCCGCGGTCCGCGGACGAAGGCGGGGTTAGGGGCGCGGGGAACTGCGCGAGGGGGCAGGTGGGGGGGACGTAGCCTAGGGGGTGGACCTGGGGAGGGCATGGTGGGGCGGATGCGGCGGTGGTGGCAGGGCCGAGGGGGGCGCTGGACGAGGCGGAGCCTGACCGCGGGCACCCTCACCCTGGCCCTCCTGATCGCCGGCACCGGAGCCGCCCTGCGCGCCCAGTACGCCGGCGTCCCCGGCGAGGACACCAGAACCCGCGGCCGCGACGCGTACTGGCTCGGTCACGCCTGGGTCGACGGCCGCAAGACCGAGAAGGACCTCGACGCCTTCGCCGCCAAGGTGCGCGGCAGCGGCATCAAGGACCTGTTCGTCCACACCGGCCCGCTCGACCACGACGGCACCCTGCCCGCCGCCCGCTACCCGAGGGCCGCCTGGCTCGTGGCCGGCGTGCACCGCAGGCTGCCCGACGTCCGCGTACAGGCGTGGCTGGGCGACCAGTTGGCCAGTGAGGGCCCCGTCGGGCTGCGGCTCGGCGACGGCGCGACCCGCGCCGCCGTGGTCACCACCGCCCGCCAGGTTCTGGACCGCGCCCGCTTCGACGGCGTCCACTTCGATCTGGAGCCGCTGCCCTCGGGCGACCGGAACTACCTCGCCCTGCTCGACGCACTGCACGCACTGACCCGGCCGCGCGGCGCCCTGCTGTCCGTCGCCGCGCACCAGATAGACCCGCTGCCCGCCCTGCACGCGGCCGCGAGCGGACTCACCGGCCACGGCAAGTGGTGGTCGCAGGCGTACTTCGCCCAGGTCACCCGCCGCGTCGACCAGATCGCCGTGATGTCGTACGACACCGCCATGCCCGTGCAGAGCCTGTACGGCGGCTACGTCGCGCGCCAGACCGCCCTCGCCCTCCAGGTCACGCCCAAGGACACCGACCTGCTCATGGGGCTGCCGTTCTACGACGACGAGAGCATGAGCCACCACGGCTCGGCCGAGACCGTCGAGGCGGCCGTGCGCGGCGCCCGTCTGGGCCTGGCCCGCACCGACCGCCACCGCCGGACCTTCGGCCTCGCCCTGTACGTCGACTTCGCCGAGCGCGACGAGGACTGGGGGGCCTACCGCAGGGGCTGGAGCTAGGACACCGTCAGGAGTCCCGGCGCCGGATCCGGCTGCCCAGCCACACCAGGGGGTCGTACTTGCGGTCCACCGCCCGCTCCTTCAGCGGGATCAGCGCATTGTCCGTGATCTTGATGTGCTCGGGGCACACCTCCGTACAGCACTTGGTGATGTTGCAGTAGCCGAGCCCGTGCTCGTCCTGCGCGGTCCGCTTGCGGTCGAGGCCCTCGTCCCCGGCCGCGTCCAGCGGGTGCATGTCCAGCTCGGCCACCCGCATCAAGAAGCGCGGGCCCGCGAACGCCGCCTTGTTCTCCTCGTGGTCACGCACCACATGGCAGGTGTCCTGGCACAGGAAGCACTCGATGCACTTGCGGAACTCCTGCGAGCGCTCCACGTCGATCTGCGCCATCCGGTACTCGCCGGGGGCCACCCCCTTGGGCGGCACGAACGCCGGGACCTCGCGCGCCTTCGTGTAGTTGAAGGACACGTCCGTCACGAGGTCGCGTACAACGGGGAAGGCCCGCAAGGGAGTTACGGTGATGACCTCCGCCGGATCGAACACCGACATCCGCGTCATGCACAAAAGGCGTGGCCGCCCGTTGATCTCCGCGCTGCACGAACCGCACTTGCCCGCCTTGCAGTTCCAGCGCACCGCGAGATCGGGGGCCTGGGTGGCCTGGAGGCGGTGGATGACGTCGAGGACCACCTCGCCGTCGTTCACCGCGACCGTGAAGTCGGTGAGCTCACCGCCCCCGGTGTCGCCCCGCCAGACCCGGAAGCTCCCCTCGTACGTACTCAACTCTTCAGCTCCTCTTCGGCGAGGTACTTGACCAGCTCCTCCTTCTCGAAGAGGGAGAGCAGATCGGCACGGACGGGGTCGGTCTCCTCGCGGGCGAGCCTGATCTGGCCGCGCTCCGACTCGGGTGGCGCGAGCCCCTCGGTGGGGTCGGCGAGGTGGCAGAGCAGGTTCACCCGGCGCCAGGCGCGGTCCATCCCCGGCCAGTCCTCGCGGGTGTGGCCGCCGCGGCTCTCGGTGCGTTCCAGCGCGGCCCGCGCCACGCACTCGCTCACCAGGAGCATGTTGCGCAGGTCGAGCGCGAGGTGCCAGCCCGGGTTGAACTGGCGGTGCCCCTCCACCCCGGCCCGCCGGGCCCGCGCGCGCAGTTCGGCGAGCCTGCTCAGCGCCTGACGCATCTCGCCCTCCCGGCGGATGATGCCGACCAGGTCGTTCATGGCCTGCTGGAGCTCCTGGTGCAGGGTGTACGGGTTCTCGACGGGCGAGCCGTCCTCGGGGGCCTCGGCGCTGAAGGGGCGAAGGGCCTCCGCGGCCGCCGTGTCGATCTGGATCTCGTCCACCGCGGGGCGCGCGGCGAGCGAGGCAGCGTACTCGGCGGCGTGCAGCCCGGCCCGCCGGCCGAACACCAGGAGGTCGGAGAGCGAGTTCCCGCCGAGCCGGTTGGAACCGTGCATGCCGCCCGCGACCTCACCGGCCGCGAACAGGCCGGGCACCCCTCGGGCCGCGGCGGTGTCGGAGTCGACCGCGATGCCGCCCATGACGTAGTGGCAGGTGGGGCCGACCTCCATCGCCTCGGCCGTGATGTCGACGTCCGCCAGCTCCTTGAACTGGTGGTACATGGACGGCAGTCGGCGCCGGATCACCTCGGCCGGCATCCGGGTGGAGACGTCGAGGAAGACGCCGCCGTGCGGAGTGCCGCGGCCCGCCTTCACCTCGGCGTTGATGGCGCGCGCGACCTCGTCGCGGGGGAGCAGCTCGGGCGGGCGCCGGTTGTGGTCGGGGTCCTCGTACCAGCGGTCGCCCTCGGCCTCGGACTCCGCGTACTTCTCCTTGAAGACGTCCGGCACGTAGTCGAACATGAACCGCTTGCCCTCGGAGTTCCGCAGCACCCCGCCGTCGCCCCGGACCGACTCGGTGACCAGGATGCCCTTGACCGACGGCGGCCAGACCATGCCGGTGGGATGGAACTGCACGAACTCCATGTTCAGCAGCGGCGCCCCGGCGAGCAGCGCCAGCGCGTGTCCGTCGCCGGTGTACTCCCAGGAGTTGGAGGTCACCTTGAACGACTTGCCGATGCCGCCGGTGGCGAGGACCACCGAGGGCGCCTCCAGGACGAAGAACCGGCCGCTCTCGCGCTCGTAGCAGAACGCGCCCGAGATGCGGTCGTCGTCCTTCAACACCCTTGTCACGGTGCATTCCTGAAAGACCTTCAGGCGTGCCTCGTAATCCCCGAACTCCCTCTTGTCCTCCTGCTGAAGGCTCACGATCTTCTGCTGGAGGGTGCGGATGAGTTCGAGGCCGGTGCGGTCGCCGACGTGCGCGAGACGCGGATACTCGTGGCCGCCGAAGTTGCGCTGGGAGATCCGGCCGTCGGCGGTACGGTCGAACAGGGCGCCCCAGGCCTCCAACTCCCATACCCGCGCGGGTGCTTCACGCGCGTGCAGCTCGGCCATCCGCCACTGGTTGAGGAACTTTCCGCCGCGCATCGTGTCGCGGAAGTGGACCTGCCAGCTGTCCTTGGAGTTGACGTTGCCCATGGAGGCCGCGATGCCGCCCTCGGCCATGACGGTGTGCGCCTTGCCGAAGAGGGACTTGCAGATCACCGCCGTACGGGCCCCGCGCTCCCGTGCCTCGATCGCGGCCCGCAGACCGGCGCCACCCGCGCCGACCACGACGACGTCCCACTGCTGCCGTTCCAGCTGAGTCATTCAGGCTGCCTTCATTCAGAAGAACCTCGGATCGTCGAACGCCCCCGTGGCGAGCAGATACACATAGAAGTCGGCGAGCGCCACACTGATCAACGACGTCCAGGCAAGCAGCATGTGACGCTCATTCAGCTTGCCGACCCAGCCCCAGAGCCGGTAGCGCACCGGGTGCTTGGAGAAGTGCCGCAGCCGGCCGCCGACGATGTGCCGACAGGAGTGGCAGGACAGCGTGTACGTCCAGATCAGCGCGATGTTGACCAGGAACACCAGGCTGCCGAGCCCCATGTGGCCCCACCGGTAGTGCTCGTCGCGGAAGGCGAGCGCCGTGTCGTAGGTGAGGATCCCGGCGACCAGGACCGCGAAGTAGAAGAAGTACCGGTGGAGGTTCTGGAGGATGAGCGGGAAGCGGGTCTCGCCCGAGTACTTCGTGTGCGGCTCGGCCACCGCGCAGGCGGGCGGCGAGGCCCAGAAACCCCGGTAGTACGCCTTGCGGTAGTAGTAGCAGGTGAGCCGGAAGCCGAGCGGGAAGACCAGGATGAGCAGCGCGGGGGACAGACCCCACCAGCTGCCGAAGACGTCCGCGTTCGGGCCGTGCCGCATGGGCGCGCAGTTGTCGGCGAGGCACGGCGAGTAGAACGGCGAGACATAGGGCGCGTGGTAGTAGTCCGCGTTCGCGAACGCCCGCCACGTCGAGTAGACGACGAAGGCGAACAGCCCCGCGGCGGTCACCGCCGGCGCCAGCCACCAGCGGTCGGTGCGCAGATGGCGGGGTGCGATCGCGGCGCGCGAGGCGTCATGGACGCCGGTGCGCCGCCCCGCCGGGCGAGAGGGTTCCGTGCCTGTGGCCAAGAGTGGCTCCCGTGGAGGTCAGGGGGTGCGCCGGCCGCGGGACCGGGTGCTCCCGAGCCCTTCGTCGTCGGAGTCGGTCCAGAGCGAGGCGTCGTACGGGGCGTCGGGGATGGTGACCAGGTCGGGCCGGGCCGTGGCTCCCGGCGGCGCCGCCTCGCGGAGCAGGGCGAGGCTCTCGCGCAGATGGCCGGCGTCGGTCCGTACCCGCCGGATGTCCAGGCCGTGTCCGACCTCTTTCTCCAGGCGCCCGACGGTTCGTACGAGCTCGTCCAGGCAGCGCTCGGCCGCCGTCAACTCGTCGTGCAGGGACATGACGTGACTGCCTTTCGCCGGAGCGGGTGGCAATGCTCATGCGCCTGAGAGTGTCGCGCCTCACATGCGCGGTTGTGAAGGTGCGTGCACGGGGTTGTGGGGTTGCGGATTCCCGGCGCGCCCCGTGGGAGCCCCACTCGGTGCGCGGCGGCTGTCCGGCGGCCGCCGATGACCGGGTCCGAGGGGCGCGTTCGGCCGCACGGGTGGGGTTCGGGGCCCGCTGCGCCGTGTCGCCGCCCTGGGAGGGGGCCCGTCCTCTTCAGTGACTGGGATACGTGTGATCATCGCGAAATGGCATCAAATCCCATAAATCTGACGAAGAGGTACAAGCCATGTCCCACGTCGGTGACCCGAACGGGAGGGCGCCCCGGATCGTCGCGGCGATCCGGACCGCGGCCTCGCTCCGGTCGCGCTCCATCGCCCTGTTGACCACCGGAGTGCTCACGCTCCCCGTGCTGACCGGCTGCGGCTCCGCCGACGGCGGGACCGCCGCGGGCGCCGCGCCCCAGGACATCGGGGCCGCGGCCCGGGAGCGCGTCGCCGACGGGGGCACCCTGAAGTGGGCCGTCGACGCGATGCCCGAGACGCTCAACACCTTCCAGGCAGACGCCGACGCCACGACCCAGCGGGTCGCCCAGGCGGTGCTGCCCGCCCTGTTCACGCTGGACGAGCACGGCCGCCCGCAGCGCAACGCCGACTATCTGGAGTCCGCCGAGGTCGTCCAGCGCGAGCCCAAGCAGGTCGTCCTTTACAAGCTCAACCAGAAGGCGGTGTGGAGCGACGGCCGCGAGATCGGCGCCCCCGACTTCGTCGCCCAGTGGCGCGCGCTCAGCGGCAAGGACGCGGCCTACTGGACCGCCCGCAACGCCGGGTACGAGCGGATCGAAAAGATCGAGAAGGGCGCCAACGACCTGGAGGTCAAGGTCACCTTCGCCAAGCGGTACGCCGACTGGCGCTCCCTGTTCAGCCCGCTCTACCCCAAGGACGTCACCGCCGCCCCCGACGCCTTCAACGACGGCGCCCGTACGCGCCTGAAGGCGACCGCGGGACCCTTCCGGGTCAAGGAGACCGACCGCGCCAAGGGCACCATCACCCTGGAGCGCAACCCCCGCTGGTGGGGCCGGCCCGCCAAGCTCGACACCCTCGTCCTGCAAGCCGTACCGCGCGACAAGCGGGCCGAGGCGCTCGCCGGGGGCAGCGTCGACATCGCCGAGATCGACCGCGCCGACGCCGACCGCATCAAGCTCGCCGAACGCGACCGGGGCCAGGCCGTCACCCACGGCCCCGCCGCCGCCATCACGCCCGCATCCGCGCTGCGCTCCTGGGCGATCGCCCACGGCGCCGAGGACGACAAGGCCGAGGCCGAGCGGGAGGCCCGCAGGGCGAGCCGGGCCGCCGTCGAGAAGTACGCCGCGGAACAGGCCGGGCTGCGCGGCTTCGCCATCCGCAAGACCCTGGAGCCCGCCTACACCCAGCTCGCCCTCAACGGCGCCTCCGGGCCGCTCTCGGACGAGCGGGTCCGGCGCGCGGTGGCCCGCGCCCTCGACCGCCAAGAGATCGCCGAGACCGTCCTCAAGCCGCTCGACCTGCCCGCCCAGCCGCCCGGCAGCCATCTGGCGCTGGCCGGCCAGGACGCATACGCCGACAGCAGCGACGCCCTGGGCAGCCACGACGAGAAGGAGGCCCGCGCGCTGCTCGCCGACGCCGGCTGGACGTCCGGCGGGGCCCGGCAGAAGCCCCGGCAGGAGGCCGCCAAGGCGGGCAGCAGAGCCGACTCCGAGCACGACGTCGAGGACGGCAAGCGTCAGGCGTCCGGCAACCACCCCAACGACGAGGGCACCTACATCGTCGGCGACGACAAGCCCGCGGGACCGGGCTCCGGCTCCGGCGCCGGGACCGGGACGCATGTGCTCGCCCCGGCCCGCACCGCCGCCCTCCAGCGGGCCGCGCTCCTCGACCAGGCCCGGGTCTTCGAGGCCGACCCCGCCGACCAGGCCAAGAAGACCGACCGGAACACCAAGACCGAGGCCCGCCTCAAGGGCGGCGCCCCCGGCGCGTACGCCCCCAAGGGCACCGCGGCCCCCGCGCCGCAGGGCGGGCCGCTCGGCAAGGACGGCAAGCCGCTCACCCTGCGCTTCGTCCTGCCCTCGGGCCCCGGCTCCGAGTCGCTGCGCAACGTGGGCGACAGGATCGTCGCCATGCTGAAGGACGTCGGCATCAACACCGAGATCGTCAAGGTCGCCGACGACAGCTACTTCAAGGACCACATCGCCTCGGGCGACTTCGACCTGGCCCTGTACTCCTGGCCCGGCACCGCCTACCCGGCCACCGACGACCGGCCGATCTTCGCCAAGCCGGAGCCCGCGTCCGACGGCTCGCTGCTGGTCGAGCAGAACTACAGCCGGGTCGGCACCGACCACATCGACCAGCTCTTCGAGCAGGCGGTCGGCGAGCTCGACGAGGACGAGGCCCGCGAACTCGTGCAGAAGGCGGACGCCAGGATCTGGGCGGCGGCCGGCTCGATTCCGCTCTACCAGCGTCCGCAGCTGGTCGCGGTGAAACCGAATGTGGCCAATGCCGGAGCCTTCGGCTTCGCCGCCCCGAACTTCCAGGACATCGGGTTCAAGAAGCCGGAAACGGCGCACAACGGATCGGCGAACAACGCGAAGTAGAACGGTAAACCAGCAGGTCAGAGGGGGCCGCCCGGATCGGCCCCAAGCTCAGAACCTGCTCAATTCCCTTGCCCGCCGGCCCCGCCGGCGGGCAAGGTCGTACCTGCCCCTGACCCAGGCTCAATCACTGTGTAGACCCCTGCTCCGGATCGACGGAATCGGCCCGGGAGGCCATCGGCGCGGCGGCCCCGTACCATGGGAGGCAGCCGTGGCCTGTCCGCCCGGCGGGCGGACGAGCACTCGACCGCGTCAGATGCCTGATCCCACGATCGAGAGAAGCGCCAGTCAGTATGCCCACGCGCCACGACATCCGTAACGTCGCCATCGTCGCCCACGTCGACCACGGCAAGACCACCCTGGTCGACGCCATGCTCAAGCAGGCCGGTGCCTTCGCCGCGCACGCCGCCGAGTCGCTCGACGACCGCATGATGGACAGCAACGACCTGGAGCGTGAGAAGGGCATCACGATCCTCGCCAAGAACACGGCCGTCAAGTACCACCCCAAGGATGGCGGCGACGTCATCACCATCAACATCATCGACACCCCGGGCCACGCCGACTTCGGTGGCGAGGTAGAGCGCGGTCTGTCGATGGTGGACGCGGTCGTGCTGCTCGTGGACGCCTCCGAGGGCCCCCTGCCGCAGACCCGCTTCGTGCTGCGCAAGGCCCTTCAGCAGCGCCTGCCCGTCATCCTGTGCATCAACAAGACGGACCGCCCCGACTCCCGGATCGACGAGGTCGTCAACGAGACGTACGACCTCTTCCTCGACCTGGACGCGGACGAGGACCAGATCGAGTTCCCGATCGTCTACGCCTGCGCCCGTGACGGCGTCGCGTCGCTGACCAAGCCGGAGAATGGCACCGTGCCGGCCGACAGCGACAGCCTGGAGCCGTTCTTCACGACGATCCTGTCGTCCGTGCCGGCCCCCGAGTACGACGAGAGCGCCCCCCTCCAGGCGCACGTCACCAACCTCGACGCCGACAACTTCCTCGGCCGCATCGCGCTGCTCCGCGTCGAGCAGGGCGAGCTGCGCAAGGGCCAGACCGTCACGTGGATCAAGCGTGACGGCACGATGTCCAACGTGCGCATCACCGAGCTGCTGATGACCGAGGCGCTCACCCGCAAGCCGGCCGAGGTGGCCGGCCCCGGTGACATCTGCGCGGTCGCCGGTATCCCCGACATCATGATCGGCGAGACCCTGGCCGACCCGGAGAACCCGATCGCGCTGCCGCTGATCACGGTCGACCAGCCCGCCATCTCCATGACCATCGGCACCAACACCTCGCCGCTGGTCGGCCGCGGCGGTGGTACCGGCAAGGGCGCCGACGCCAAGTCCCATGTCAAGGACCGCAAGGTGACGGCCCGTCAGGTCAAGGACCGCCTCGACCGCGAGCTCATCGGTAACGTCTCGCTGCGCGTGCTCGACACCGAGCGCCCGGACGCCTGGGAGGTCCAGGGCCGTGGTGAGCTCGCGCTGGCGATCCTCGTCGAGCAGATGCGCCGCGAGGGCTTCGAGCTGACCATCGGCAAGCCGCAGGTCGTCACCAAGCTCGTCGACGGCAAGGTCCACGAGCCGGTCGAGCGCCTCACGGTGGACGTCCCCGAGGAGCACATGGGCGCGGTCACGCAGCTCATGGGCGTCCGCAAGGGCCGCATGGACAACATGTCCAACCACGGCTCCGGCTGGGTCCGCATGGAGTTCGTCGTTCCCTCCCGCGGCCTCATCGGCTTCCGTACGGAGTTCCTGACGAACACCCGCGGTACCGGTATCGCCCACTCGATCCACGAGGGCCACGAGCCGTGGTTCGGCACCCTGACGACCCGTAACAACGGTTCGCTCGTGGCCGACCGGGCCGGTTCGGTCACCCCCTTCGCCATGATCAACCTCCAGGAGCGCGGTGTGCTGTTCACCGAGCCCGGCACCGAGGTCTACGAGGGCATGATCGTCGGTGAGAACTCGCGTGCCGACGACATGGACGTGAACATCACCAAGGAGAAGAAGCTCACCAACATGCGTGCCGCTTCCGCCGACAACACCGAGAACGTGGTGCCGGCGCGCAAGCTCTCCCTGGAGCAGTCCCTGGAGTTCTGCCGCGACGACGAGTGCGTCGAGGTGACCCCGGAGGCCGTGCGCATCCGCAAGGTCGTCCTGGACGCCAAGGAGCGCGGCCGCACCGCGTCGCGCGCCAAGCGCAACTGACGTACCCCGTACGCCCCGAAGGCCCGGCCCCGCTCATGTGCGGAGCCGGGCCTTCGGCGTGGGCGGCGGGGGTTTGAACTTCGGCGTACACACGCCTGGGCGATCAAGTACAAAGGACTGTCAAAGAGGCCCCTGGATCATGTCCGCGGGGCCCTACGGTCAAGTTGTTTTAAGGTGCACCCTGTTCGGATATCGACCGTCGCTCTCCGGAAGATGTGTTAACGGTCCGTTTCGGGTGTGTCTGTCTGTGCTCATTTTGTCCGGATTTCGGGCCGTTGACCGTTACTGATGTTGTCAAAACGAGACCCTTTAAGTGTGGTTTACAGCCCGGCCGTACTTAATAGTTGGCTCCATTGAGCTCGGGTCAATGGGTCACGCACTGTGGGGAGTGCCGACTCACGAGCACACTCGGGGTACTTGACGTCAAAGCGCTGTCAGGGGTGTCAGCGCGCGTAGAAGTGCCCCCTCTTGTAGTGACAAGTGGACTCATGAGGAGGAAACCCATGCGTGGTGCTACGAGCGCCAAGTGGGTCGCGGGAGCGGCAATCATCGCCCTGGGCGCCACCGCTTGCGGCGGTGGCGACGGCAAGGGATCCGATGCGAAGGCCGCGGTGGACGCCAACGGCGTCTACAGCTACCAGAGCAGCGAACCGCAGCACCCGCTGCAACCGGCCAACGCCATGGAGGTCGGTGGCGGCCGTATCGTCAAGAACCTGTTCCGCGGGCTGACGGACTACGACCCGGCGACGGGCAAGCTGCGGAACCAGATGGCCGAGAAGATCGAGACCACTGACTCCCAGCACTACAAGATCACCATCAAGTCCGGCTGGACCTTCCACGACGGCACTCCGGTGACCGCCGCGTCCTTCGTGGACTCGTGGAACTGGTCGGCCAACACCAAGAACAACCAGGTCAACTCCAACTGGTTCTCGGACATCGCCGGTTACACCGACGTCCACCCCGAGAAGGGCAAGGGCGACCCGACGACCGACAAGATGTCCGGTCTGAAGGCGATCGACGACAAGACGATCCAGATCGACCTGACGGCGCCGGTCTCGTACTTCCCGTACAAGCTCGGTTACACGGCCTTCTCGCCGCTGCCGAAGGCGTTCTTCACCGACCCGAAGAAGTTCGGCGAGGCGCCGGTCGGCAACGGCCCCTACCAGTTCGTCAGCTGGGAGCACAACAAGGCCGTCACGCTGAAGGCGTACGCCGGCTACAAGGGCGAGGACAAGCCGAAGAACGGCGGCATCGTCTTCAAGAACTACACCCAGGCCGAGGCTGCCTACAAGGAGCTCACCTCGGACACCCTGGACGTGCTCGACCAGGTCGACCCGACCGACCTCCCGAAGTACAAGGCGGACCTCGGCAACCGCGCCGTGGACCAGCCGCAGGGTGGCATCACCTCCATCGCCTTCGCCATGTACGACGCGGCCTGGAAGGCCCCGGAGAAGGCCAAGGTCCGCCAGGGTCTGTCGATGGCGATCGACCGCGACACCATCACCAAGACGGTGCTCCAGGGCTCGCGTCAGCCCGCCGACGGCTGGGTCGCCCCGGGTGTCGCCGGCTACAAGCAGGGCACCTGCGGTGAGGCCTGCACGTTCAACCCGGCCAAGGCCAAGGAGCTCATCGCCGCGGGCGGTGGCGTCCCGAACAACAAGGTCACCATCCTCTACAACGCCGACGGCGGTCACAAGGAGTGGGTGGACGCGGTCTGCAACTCCATCCGCCAGGCCACCGGCATCGAGTGCAGCGGCGACCCGAAGCCCGACTTCAAGACCGCCCGTGACCTGATCGACGGTCACAAGGTCCCCAGCATGATGCGGTCGGCGTGGCAGCAGGACTACCCGCTGAACGCCAACTTCCTGCGCGACATCTACGGCACGGGCGCCTCGGCGAACGACTCGCTGTACTCCAGCCCGGAGTTCGACAAGTTCTCGAAGGACGCCGACAAGGCGACCAACGTCGAGCAGACCACCGCGCTGTACCAGCAGGCCGAGGCCGTTCTGGCCAAGGACATGCCGTCCATCCCGCTCTGGTACTACAAGACCAACGCGGGCTGGTCGAACAACGTCCAGAGCGTCAAGTACGACTCCTTCGGCGACCCTGTCTTCACGCAGGTCGAGGTCAAGAAGAAGTAACCAGGTCGGCATCCGGCCCACCCCCAAGCTCCGCAATCGCGGAGCAGGCACAGTGAAGACGCGGCCGGACGCTCCCCCCTACTCTCTGGGGGAGCGGTCCGGCCGCCGTCGCGCCGACCCATCTATGGAGGCACCATGGGGCGTTATGTCGCGAGGCGACTGCTCCAGATGATCCCGGTATTCCTCGGGACGACCCTGCTCATCTTCCTGATGGTGTACGCCCTGCCGGGCGACCCCGTCAGAGCCATGTGGGGCGACAAGGCGGCAGACCCCGCCCAGCTCGCCGCCATCAAGCACCAACTGGGCCTGGACCAGCCGCTGTGGAAGCAGTACTGGGACTACATCTCCAACCTGGCCCACTTCGACTTCGGCATGACCATGTCGGGCCGCAAGGTCACCGATGTGATGAGCGAGGCCCTGCCGGTCACCGTCCGGCTCTCGCTCATGGCGTTCGGCATCGAGGTCGTCCTTGGCATCCTGCTCGGCGTGCTCTCCGGTCTGCGTCGCAACAAGCTCATGGACAAGCTCGTCCTGGTCATCACCCTGCTGGTGATCTCCGTGCCGATCTTCGTCCTGGCCTACGTCTTCCAGGCGGTCTTCGCGGACGGCCTCGGATGGGTCAAGCCGACCGTCCAGGACTCCATGGACCTGGGCCAGTTGATGCTGCCGGCCATCGTCCTCGGCTCGCTGTCGCTCGCGTATGTGGCCCGGCTCTCGCGCACCTCGATCGTCGAGAACCTGCGCGCGGACTACATCCGTACCGCGGTCGCCAAGGGTCTGCCCCGGCGCCGGATCATCGTCCGCCACCTGCTGCGCAACTCGCTCATCCCGGTGGTGACCTTCCTCGGAACCGACCTCGGCACCCTGATGGGCGGCGCGATCGTCACCGAGGGCATCTTCAACGTGCAGGGTGTCGGAAACGCGCTCTACCGCGCCATCAACGGCAAGGAGGGTGCGACGGTGGTCGGTTTCGTGACCGTCCTGGTCGTCGTCTATCTCCTCTCCAGCCTGATCGTCGACCTGCTCTACGCGGTCCTGGACCCGAGGATCCGGTATGCCTGACACCATCGAGAAGACCTCGGTCCCCGGAGCGGCGGCCGTGAACGCCCCGGCCGACCAGGTCGACAAGCCGCGCAGCCTCTGGTCGGACGCGTGGGGCGACCTGCGCCGCCGCCCGGTCTTCGTGCTCTCGGCCCTGCTCATCCTGCTGCTGATCGCCATCTCCATCGCGCCGAGCCTGTTCACCTCAGTGGACCCGCGCGCCGGCGACCTGCGCAACCACTACCTGACCACGCCGAACTGGGGCCACCTCTTCCAGCCGGACTGGTTCGGCTACGACGGCCAGGGCCGCAGCATCTACGCCCGTACGCTCTACGGCGCCCGGGCCTCGATCACCGTCGGCATCTGCGTGACCGGCGCGGTCACCCTGCTCGGCGGAATCACCGGCATGGTCGCCGGTTACTTCGGCGGCTGGGTCGACACGGTGGTCTCCCGCATCACCGACATCTTCTTCGGCATCCCGCTGCTGCTCGGCTCGCTGGTGATCCTCAACGCGTTCACCAACCGCACCGTGTGGACCGTGGTGTTCGCCCTCGGGGTGCTCGGCTGGACCCAGATGACCCGTGTCATGCGCGGCGCCGTGATCACGGCCAAGGCCGCCGACTACGTCACCGCGGCGCGTGCGCTCGGTGCCGGCACCTTCCGGATCATGCTCCGGCACATCCTGCCGAACGCCGTCGCCCCCGTGATCGTGGTCGCCACGATCGCGCTCGGCGGCTACATCGGCGCCGAGGCGACGCTGAGCTACCTCGGTATCGGACTTCAGGACCCGACCATCAGCTGGGGCATCGACATCTCCTCGGCCAAGAACGTGATCCGTACGGCCCCGCACGCGCTGTTCTTCCCGGCGGCGATGCTGAGCCTCACCGTGCTCGCGTTCATCATGCTCGGCGACGCGGTCCGCGACGCCCTCGACCCCAAGCTGCGCTGAGGAGGGCGTACGTGACCACTATCGACAAGACCCTCGACGTCCCGGCACAGCGTCCCTCCGGGGACGGCCCCGGTGCGCTGCTCGAAGTCCGTGACCTGCACGTGGAGTTCCACACCCGTGAGGGTGTGGCCAAGGCGGTCAACGGTGTCAACTACTCGGTGAACGCGGGCGAGACCCTCGCCGTGCTCGGCGAGTCCGGCTCCGGCAAGTCCGTGACCGCCCAGGCGATCATGGGCATCCTCGACATGCCGCCGGGGAGGATCCCGCAGGGCCAGATCCTCTTCCACGGCCAGGACATGCTCACCATGTCCAACGAGGAGCGCCGCAAGATCCGTGGCCAGAAGATCGCGATGATCTTCCAGGACGCGCTCTCCGCCCTCAACCCGGTGCTCAACGTCGGCTACCAGCTCGGCGAGATGTTCCGGGTGCACCAGGGCCTGTCCCGCAAGGACGCCAAGCTCAAGGCCATCGAGCTGATGGACAGGGTCAAGATCCCGGCCGCCAAGGCCCGGGTCAACGACTACCCCCACCAGTTCTCCGGCGGCATGCGCCAGCGCATCATGATCGCGATGGCCCTCGCCCTGGAGCCGGACCTGATCATCGCGGACGAGCCGACCACCGCGCTCGACGTGACCGTCCAGGCCCAGGTCATGGACCTGCTCGCGGAGTTGCAGCGCGAGTACAACATGGGCCTGATCCTGATCACCCACGACCTCGGCGTGGTCGCCGACGTCGCGGACAAGATCGCGGTCATGTACGCGGGCCGCATCGTCGAGCAGGCCCCCGTGCACGAGATCTACAAGCGCCCCGCGCACCCGTACACCAAGGGCCTCCTGGAGTCGATCCCGCGCCTGGACCAGAAGGGCCAGGAGCTGTACGCGATCAAGGGGCTCCCGCCCAACCTCCTGAAGATTCCGTCGGGTTGCGCCTTCAACCCGCGCTGCCCGATGGCGCAGGACATCTGCCGCGAGGAGGTCCCGGCGCTGCTGTCGGTGACCGAGCGGGACGGCACCGATCTGGTCGGCCGCGGCAGCGCCTGCCACTTCTGGAAGGAGACGATCCATGGCTGAGCTCGACAAGAAGGACGAGGCCGTGGACGCCACCCCCAACGTCACCGACGTCATCAAGACGGATGCCTCCACGACCACCGAGGTCGAGGCCATCCTCGACGCTCCGGTCGACCGGGGTGAGCCGATCCTCCAGGTCCGCAACCTGGTCAAGCACTTCCCGCTGACCAGCGGCATCCTGTTCCGCAAGCAGGTCGGTGCGGTCAAGGCCGTCGACGGCGTCTCCTTCGACCTGTACCAGGGCGAGACGCTGGGCATCGTCGGCGAGTCCGGCTGTGGCAAGTCCACCGTCGCCCGGCTCCTGATGACGCTGGAGCGGGCGACCGCCGGCGAGGTCTTCTACAAGGGCCAGGACATCACCAAGCTGTCCGGGCGCGCGCTGAAGGCGGTCCGCCGCAACATCCAGATGGTGTTCCAGGACCCGTACACCTCGCTGAATCCGCGCATGACGGTCGGCGACATCATCGGGGAGCCCTTCGACATCCACCCCGAGGTGGCCCCGAAGGGCGACCGGCGCCGCAAGGTCCAGGAGCTCCTGGACGTCGTGGGCCTCAACCCGGAGTACATCAACCGCTATCCGCACCAGTTCTCCGGCGGTCAGCGCCAGCGCATCGGCATCGCCCGCGGCCTGGCCCTGAACCCCGAGATCATCATCTGCGACGAGCCGGTCTCCGCCCTGGACGTCTCCGTCCAGGCCCAGGTCATCAACCTGATGGAGAAGCTCCAGGACGAGTTCAACCTGTCGTACGTCTTCATCGCGCACGACCTGTCGATCGTCCGGCACATCTCCGACCGGGTCGGCGTGATGTACCTCGGCAAGATGGCCGAGATCGGCACCGACCAGCAGATCTACGAGCACCCGACGCACCCCTACACCCAGGCGCTGCTCTCCGCCGTCCCGGTCCCCGACCCGGACGCGCGCGAGCACCGCGAGCGGATCATCCTCACCGGTGACGTCCCCTCGCCCGCCAACCCGCCGTCGGGCTGCCGCTTCCGCACCCGGTGCTGGAAGGCGCAGGAGCGCTGCTCCACCGAGGTCCCGCTGCTCGCGATCCCGGAGCGCTACCAGGGCGTGGACAGCCCCGTCGCACACGAATCGGCGTGCCACTTCGCCGAGGAGAAGGACGTGGTCGGCGCCGCCTGACGCCGACACCCCACGGGTGGGCCCGCGGTTCCTCCACGGAACCGCGGGCCCACCCGTTTGCGCGCACGTACGGCGCTGGTAAAGGTGCGGCCCGTCCGCTCCTGGGGTGATATTTGGGCCTAAGTGAGACTTGGGACTCGAATGGGACTCTGGGAGGACTCCATGCGCGGAGCCACGCACGCCAAGTGGGCCGCAGGTGCGGTGGTCGTCGCCCTCGCGGCGACGGCCTGCGGTGGAGGGGGGAGCGGCGGCGGTGGCGCGGACGGCATCGTGAGCTCCTCGTGGGGCGACCCGCAGAACCCGCTGGAGCCCGCCAACACCAACGAGGTCCAGGGCGGCAAGGTCCTCGACATGCTGATGCGCGGCCTCAAGCGGTACGACCCCAAGACCGGCGAGGCCAAGAACATGCTCGCCGAGAAGATCGACACCTCGGACTCGCAGAACTTCACGGTCACCCTGAAGGACGGCTGGACGTTCTCCAACGGCGAGAAGGTCACCGCCAAGTCCTTCGTGGACGCCTGGAACTACGGCGCCAACCTGAAGAACAACCAGAAGAACGCCTCGATGTTCTCCTACATCGAGGGCTACGACCAGATCCACCCCAAGAACGGGACGCCGAGCGGCGAGACGATGTCCGGCCTCAAGGTCGTCGACGACAAGACCTTCACGGTCAAGCTCAACCAGAAGTTCTCCACCTGGCCCGACACCCTCGGCTACCCCGCCTTCGCACCGCTGCCGCGGGCGTTCTTCGACAACCACGCGGCCTGGGTGTCCAAGCCCATCGGCAACGGCCCGTACCTGGTGGACTCGTACACCAAGGGCTCCAAGCTGGCGATGCGCAAGTGGGCCAAGTACATGGGCGAGGACAAGGCGCAGAACGGCGGGATCGACCTCAAGGTCTACACCGACAACAACACCGCCTACACCGATCTGACGGCCGGCAACCTCGACCTCGTCGACGACGTGCCCGCCTCCCAGCTCAAGAACGTGAAGGCCGACCTCGGCGACCGGTACATCAACACCCCGGCCGGCATCATCCAGACGCTCGCCTTCCCGTACTACGACGCCGCCTGGAACACCCCGGACGCGGCCAAGGTCCGCAAAGGCATCTCGCGGGCGATCAACCGCAAGCAGATCACCGAGACCATCTTCCAGAAGACCCGCACCCCCGCCACCGACTGGACCTCCCCGGTGCTCGGCGAGGCCGGCGGCTACAAGGCCGGGCTGTGCGGGGACGCCTGCGACTACAACCCGGCCGAGGCGAAGAAGCTCATCACCGAGGGCGGCGGCATCCCCGGCGGGCAGCTGAAGATCTCGTACAACGGTGACACCGGCTCGCACAAGGAGTGGGTGGACGCCGTCTGCAACAGCATCAACAACGCGCTCGGCAACGACAAGGCGTGCGTCGGCGGCCCGGTCGGCACCTTCGCCGACTTCCGCAGCCAGATCACCCAGTCCAAGATGAGCGGCCCCTTCCGGGCCGGCTGGCAGATGGACTACCCGCTGATCCAGAACTTCCTCCAGCCGCTCTACTACACCGGCGCCTCCTCCAACGACGGCAAGTGGAGCAACCCCGAGTTCGACAAGCTGGTCGACCGGGCCAACGCCGACACCGACAAGGCCAAGGCGGTCGCCGACTTCCAGGAGGCCGAGGGCGTCGTCCGCGATCAGATGGCGGCCATCCCGCTCTGGTACCAGAACGGCAGCGCCGGCTACTCGGACCGCATCTCCAACGTCTCGCTGAACCCGTTCAGCGTCCCGGTGTACGAGCAGATCAAGGTCGGCTGACGCCGTCGGGGCACGGCCCGGCACGCCCCCGCCGACGGGGGCCGGGCCGTTCCCCTCGCGAGTTCCTTACGACCCCCGGAGGGCCTCATGGGACGGTATGTGATCCGGCGTCTGCTCCAGATGATCCCGGTCTTCTTCGGGGCCACGCTGCTGATCTTCCTGATGGTCAATGTGATGGGGGACCCCATCGCCGGCCTCTGTGGCGACAAGGCCTGCGACCCCGCCACCGCCGCGCAGCTCGAGAAGGAGTTCGGCCTCGACAAGCCGGTGTGGCAGCAATACCTGACGTACATGGGGAACGTGTTCACCGGCGACTTCGGCACCGCGTTCAACGGGCAGAAGGTCACTGAGCTGATGTCGACCGCCTTCCCCGTCACCATCCGGCTGACCATCGTGGCGGTCCTCTTCGAGATCGTCATCGGCATCAGCCTCGGTGTGGTCACCGGGCTGCGGCGGGGCCGCCCGGTCGACACCGTCGTCCTGATGCTGACCCTCATCGTCATCGCCATCCCGGTCTTCGTGACGGGTCTGCTGCTCCAACTGCTGGTCGGCGTCGAATGGGGGGTCATCAAACCCACCGTCTCGCCCGAGGCCCCGTTCAACGAACTCCTCATCCCGGGGCTGGTGTTGGCGTCGGTCTCGCTGGCGTACGTCACCCGGCTCACCCGTACCTCGATCGCCGAGAACTCCCGCGCCGACTATGTCCGCACCGCCGTCGCCAAGGGTCTGCCCAGACGCCGGGTGATCGTCAAGCATCTGCTGCGCAACTCGCTGATCCCCGTCGTCACCTTCATCGGCACCGATGTCGGCGCCCTGATGGGCGGCGCGATCGTCACCGAGCGCATCTTCAACATCCACGGCGTCGGCTACCAGCTCTACCAGGGGATCCTGCGCCAGAGCACCCAGACCGTGGTCGGCTTCGTGACCGTGCTCGTCCTGGTCTTCCTGCTCGCCAACCTCATCGTCGACCTTCTGTACGCCGTACTCGACCCGAGGATCCGCTATGCCTGAGCCTTACGACGACGGAGCGATCGCCGGTACGGGGGCCGGCGGGGCGATGGACCTCGCGGCGAGCGAGGCGACGACCCTGGAGCGCACGCCGGGCGGCCCGCAGGGCACCGGCCCCTCCGAGAAGGCCCGCTCGCTCTGGTCGGACGCCTGGCGCGACCTGCGGCGCAACCCGGTCTTCATCATCTCGGCCCTGGTCATCCTCTTCCTGGTCGTCATCTCACTGTGGCCCTCGCTGATCGCGAGCGGCAACCCGCTCCAGTGCGAGCTGTCCAAGGCGCAGGAGGGCTCCCAGCCGGGCCACCCCTTCGGATACAACGGGCAGGGCTGCGACGTCTACACGCGGACCGTCTACGGCGCCCGTACCTCGGTCACCGTCGGCGTGTGCACCACCGTCGGCGTCGCCCTGTTCGGCTCGTTCGTCGGCGGGCTCGCCGGGTTCTTCGGCGGCGGCTGGGACGCGCTGCTCTCCCGCGTCACCGACATCTTCTTCGGCATCCCCGTCGTCCTCGGCGGCCTCGTCTTCCTCTCCGTGGTCACCTCCTCCACCGTCTGGCCCGTCATCGGCTTCATGATCCTGCTGGGCTGGCCGCAGATCGCCCGCATCGCCCGCGGCTCCGTCATCACCGCCAAGCAGAACGACTACGTCCAGGCGGCCCGCGCGCTCGGCGCCTCCAACTCCCGGATGCTGCTGCGCCACATCGCGCCCAACGCGGTCGCCCCGGTGATCGTCGTGGCGACCATCGCGCTCGGCACGTACATCGCCCTGGAGGCGACGCTGTCCTACCTCGGTGTCGGGCTCAAGCCGCCCACGGTCTCCTGGGGCATCGACATCTCGTCCGCCTCGCAGTACATCCGCAACGCCCCGCACATGCTGCTCTGGCCGGCCGGCGCGCTGGCGATCACCGTGCTCGCGTTCATCATGCTCGGCGACGCGGTGCGCGACGCCCTCGACCCCAAGCTGCGTTGAGGAGACCCGCCATGCTGCTCGAAGTACGTGATCTCCAGGTGGAGTTCAGGACGCGGGACGGGGTCGCCAAGGCGGTCAACGGGGTCGACTACGCGGTGGACGCGGGCGAGACGCTGGCCGTGCTCGGCGAGTCCGGCTCCGGCAAGTCCGTCACCGCGCAGGCCGTGATGGGCATCCTCGACATGCCGCCCGGACGGATCGGCGGCGGCGAGATCCTCTTCCGGGGCCAGGACCTCCTGAAGCTCAAGGAGGACGAGCGGCGCAAGATCCGCGGCTCCGAGATGGCGATGATCTTCCAGGACGCGCTCTCCTCCCTGAACCCGGTGCTCAGCGTGGGCGACCAGCTCTCGGAGATGTTCACCGTCCACCGCGGCATGTCCCGCAAGGACGCGCGGGCCAGGGCCGTCGAGCTGATGGACCGGGTGCGCATCCCGGCCGCCAAGGAACGCGTGGGCCAGTACCCCCACCAGTTCTCCGGCGGCATGCGCCAGCGCATCATGATCGCGATGGCGATGGCCCTGGAGCCGTCCCTGATCATCGCGGACGAGCCGACCACCGCGCTCGACGTGACCGTGCAGGCCCAAGTCATGGATTTGCTGGCGGAGTTGAGGCGCGAACTCGACATGGGTCTGATCCTGATCACCCATGACCTCGGTGTGGTCGCCGACGTCGCGGACAAGATCGCGGTGATGTACGCCGGGCGTATCGTCGAGCGGGCCCCGGTCCACGAGATCTACCGGCGGCCCGCGCACCCGTACACCAAGGGCCTGCTCGCCTCGATCCCGCGCCTGGACCAGAAGGGCCGGGAGCTGTACGCGATCAAGGGCCTGCCGCCCAACCTGATGCACATCCCGCCGGGCTGCGCCTTCAACCCGCGCTGCCCGATGGCCCAGGACATCTGCCGCACCGAGGTGCCGCCGCTGTTCGACGTGGCCCCCGACCGGCAGAGCGCGTGCTTCTTCTGGAAGGAGACCCTCGATGGCTGAGGCCATTTTGGAGGTCCGGGACCTGGTCAAGCACTATCCGCTGACGCAGGGCGTCCTCCTCAAGAAGCAGGTCGGCGCGGTACGGGCCGTCGACGGGGTCTCCTTCGACCTCGCGGCCGGCGAGACGCTGGGCATCGTGGGGGAGTCCGGCTGCGGCAAGTCCACGGTCGCCAGGATGCTGGTCAACCTGGAACGCCCCACCGCCGGGCGGATCTCGTACAAGGGCGAGGACATCACCCGGATGTCGGGCCGGGCCCTCAAGGCCGTGCGCCGCAACATCCAGATGGTGTTCCAGGACCCGTACACCTCGCTGAACCCGCGCATGACGGTCGGTGACATCATCGGGGAGCCCTACGAGATCCACCCCGAGGTGGCCCCGAAGGGCGACCGGCGCCGCAAGGTGCAGGACCTCCTCGATGTCGTCGGGCTCAACCCCGAGTACATCAACCGCTATCCGCACCAGTTCTCCGGCGGTCAGCGCCAGCGCATCGGCATCGCGCGGGGGCTCGCGCTGCGGCCCGAGATCATCGTGGCGGACGAACCGGTCTCCGCGCTCGACGTGTCCGTGCAGGCCCAGGTGGTGAACCTGCTCGACCGGTTGCAGAGCGAGTTCGCCCTCTCGTACGTCTTCATCGCGCACGACCTGTCCATCGTGCGGCACATCTCCGACCGGGTCGGCGTGATGTACCTGGGCCGGGTCGTCGAGATCGGCCGGGACGAGGAGATCTATGAGCACCCCACCCATCCCTACACCCAGGCGCTGCTGTCCGCGGTGCCGCTGCCGGACCCCTCGGCGCGCGAGCGCCGCGAGCGCATCATCCTGACCGGGGACGTGCCCTCGCCCGCCAACCCGCCCTCGGGGTGCCGGTTTCGCACCCGGTGCTGGAAGGCGCGGGAGCGGTGTGCGCAGGAGGTGCCGCTGCTGGCCGTACCGGCGGAGTTCCGCCACGCGGAGGGGCCGGCGCGGCATCCCTCGGCGTGCCACTTCGCGGAGGAGCGCCGCGTGGTCCCCCCGGCGGCCTGATCTCCCACCCGGCCGCCCGCGCCCCCATCGAGCTCGGCTCCGCCATCGCCCCCGGTGGCGTTCGCCTTCGCCCGCAGACCGTGCTGGGCCGCCCGCGCAGTTCCCCGCGCCCCTAAACGGCTCGGCTTCGCCGTCGCCCTCCTCCCCCCAGCCCTGCCAGGGGCGCGGGGAACTGCGCGAGCAACCACGTGCGGGCCGCACCAGGGCGGGAGGTCAGGGTGGTGAGGCCCGCGGCCGCGGCGTGCGCGGGGTGTGCGGGCGCGGGCCTCGTTCCGAGCGGAGGCGGTACGAACTCGGGTCAACGGGCGGTGTCCGTAGCCTCCTCGATCGCGGCGAGCGCGGGGTCGAGGACCACGTCCTCGTCCCGCGCCGCGACCGTCGGTTCCTCGGGGAAGTGGCAGGCCGTCAGATGCCCCTCCCGGTTCCCCTCGATCCGCACCAACGCCGGCGTCTCCACCGCGCACTTGTCCCGCGCCTTCCAGCACCGGGTGCGGAAGCGGCAGCCGGACGGCGGGTTCACGGGCGAGGGCACGTCCCCGGCGAGCCGGATGCGCTCGCGCCGCTCGCCCTCCTCGTCCACCACCGCCTCCGGCACCGCGGAGAGCAGCGCGTGGGTGTACGGGTGGCGCGGCCGCTGGTAGATCGAGTCGCGGTCGCCGACCTCGACGATCCGGCCCAGGTACATGACGGCGACCCGCTGCGAGAAGTGCCGCACGATCGCCAGGTCGTGGGCGATGAAGAGGAAGGCGATGTCCAGCTCCCGCTGGAGCTGCTGGAGCAGGTTGACGACCTGCGCCTGGATCGACACGTCCAGCGCCGAGACCGGCTCGTCGGCCACGATCAGCTTGGGCTCCATGCCCAACGCCCGCGCCACGCCGATGCGTTGGCGCTGTCCGCCGGAGAACTCGTGCGGGAAGCGGTTGTAGTGCTCCGGGTTGAGGCCCACGATCTCCAGGAGCTCGCGGACCCGCCGCTCCACGCCGCCGGCCGGCTTGATGCCGTTGACCACCATCGGGTTGGCGACGATGTCGCCCACGGTCTGGCGCGGGTTGAGCGAGGCGTACGGGTCCTGGAAGATCATCTGGATCTCGGACCTGATCGGGGCGAGGGCCCGGCGCGAGGCGTGGGTGATGTCCTGGCCGGCGTAGACGACCTTGCCGCCGGTCGGTTCGAGCAGCCGGGTGACCAGACGGCCGGTGGTCGACTTGCCGCAGCCGGACTCGCCGACCAGCCCGAGCGTCTCGCCCCGCCCGATGCGGAAGTCGATGCCGTCCACGGCGCGTACGTCGCCGACGTGCCGCTTGAAGAGGAAGCCCATGCTGATGGGGAAGTACTTGACGAGGCCGGTCACTTCGAGCAGGGCTTCCGTACCGCCGGGTCCGGACTGGGGCGTGGAGTCCGGCTGCTTGACGAGACTGGTGGCGTTCTCACTCATGACGATGTCCCGCATCCTTGTCAGCGCAGCCGGGGGCGGATCTGCTCGGTGAAGACGGATTCCTTCTGAGTCTCTGTCAAGTGGCAGGCAGAGCCGCGCTGTTGGGCGTCCGGCAGCTCAGGTCGTACAGTGTGGCAGGCCCCGCCCGGCACCCGGTCGCTGAAGCCGCACCGGGGGTGGAAGGGGCAGCCCGGTGGCGGTGCGAGCAGACTGGGCGGGGCGCCGGGGATGGGCACCAGGGGGATCTCCACCGAGGAGTCCAGACGCGGCACCGAGCTGAGCAGACCCCAGCTGTAGGGGTGCTGGGGATGGTGCATGACCTCCTTGACGGTGCCGCGCTCCACGCACCGGCCCGCGTACATCACCATCACCTGGTCGGCGGTCTTGGCGATCACCCCGAGGTCGTGGGTGATGATGATGATCGCCGCGCCGGTCTCCTGTTGAAGGCTCTTGAGGAGGTCCAGGATCTGCGCCTGCACCGTCACGTCGAGCGCGGTGGTGGGCTCGTCGGCGATCACCAGGTCCGGGTCGCAGACCAGTGCCATCGCGATCATCGCGCGCTGGCGCATGCCGCCGGAGAACTGGTGCGGGTAGTCGTCGACGCGCAGTTCGGGCTGGGGGATGCCGACCTTGCGCAGCATGTCGACGGCGCGCGCCCGCGCTTCGCGGCGGGATGCGCCGGTGTGCTTCATGAAGGGCTCGGCGATCTGGCGGCCCACCGTGTAGAACGGCGAGAGCGCGGCCAGCGAGTCCTGGAAGATCATCGCCATCTTCTTGCCGCGCAGCCGGTTGAGCTGCCGTTCGCTCGCGCCGGTCAGCTCCTGCCCGTCGAGCACTATCTCGCCCCGGATGGTGGTGTTGCGCGGGTTGTGCAGCCCGAGCACCGCGAGGTTGGTCACCGACTTGCCGGACCCCGACTCGCCGACGATGCCGAGGGTGGAGCCGCGTTCCAGGTCGAAGGAGAGGCCGTCGACGGCCTTGACGGTGCCGTCCTCGGTGGCGAAGTGGACGTAGAGGTCGGTGACCGACAGGAAGGAGGACGCAGGCGCGGCCGACGGCTCGGCGGCGCTCTGGCTCAGGGTGGACACGGATGGTTCTCCTGGAGGTCTGCGGGCGTCAGGCGAGCCTGATCCGGGGGTCGATGAAGGCATAGGCCAGGTCCACGACGATGTTGCAGACGACGATGAGGGTGGCGCCGATGAGCATGACGGCCATCTCCAGCGGCAGGTCGCTGCGGAGCACCGCCTGCACCGAGAGCAGGCCGAGGCCGTGCAGGCCGAAGGTGACCTCGGTGATGATCGCGCCGCCGAGCACCGCGCTCAGGTCCACGCCGAAGATGGTGATGATGGTGGCCATCGCGCCCCGCAGCGCGTACCGCAGGAAGACGTAGCGGGACGACATGCCCTTGGCGCGGGCCGCCCTGATGTGGTCCTCGGAGAGCTGCTCGACCATCAACGACCGTGTCTGGCGGCTGTAGTTGGACCAGAAGATCACCGACAGGACCAGACAGGGCAGGATCATCCCGGAGACCGAACCCACCGCGTCATGGGCCCAGTCCACGTCATGACCCCGGTCGAGCCAGCCCAGTTGGGTGGAGAAGAAGAGGATCGCGAGCGGTCCGATGAAGTAGATCTGCACCGACTGCCCAAGCAGCGAGGTGGCGCTCGCCACCCGGTCGAAGACGGTGCCCTGACGCCAGGCCGAGATGAGTCCGAGCGAGACGCCCACGGTGAGGAAGACCGCCGCGCCGCCGACCGCGAGGGTCAGCGTCGTCGGATAGCTGTCGGCAATCGTTCCCCACACCGGTTGTTGATTGGCGAAGGAATAGCCGAAACACGGCGCGGGACACTCGCCGATCGGCAGATGGCGGCCGGCGAATATGCCGACCATGTAATCCCAGTACTGCGTCCAGATCGGCAGGTCGAGTCCGAGGTTCTTACGGATGAGGGCGACATTCTGCGGATCGCATTGTTTTCCGCAGGAAAGCAGCGCCGGGTCGGAGGGCAGGGCGAAGAAGAGAAAATAGGTGATCATGCTGATCAGCAGCAGGATGACCATGGCACCGAGCACGCGGCGCACGAGGAACCGGAACATGGGATGGCTCTTCCGTCGCTATGCGGTCCCCCCGGCCCGCTCGGGGCCGGGGAGACCGAGCCGTACGTGCTACTGCTTCACGAAGACCGAGTTCGGGTTGATCGTTCCGTACACCTGGTTGTAGGTGACGCCACCGAGTCCGGAGCCGTGCAGGTTGAAGTACTTGTCGAAGATGAACGGGAGCTGCGAGGTGTCCGTCTGCAACACGTACTCGGAGAGCTGCTCCCACGCGGCCGCCTGCTGCGGCAGGTCCGTGATCTGGTTGATGCGGTCGATCTCGGAGTTGACCTTCGGGTCGTTCAGGAACGCGTAGTTGTTAGTGCCGTCCGCCAGGTTGCGCCCGTCCATGGTGGGCGGCACGACGGTGGAGCCGTTGGGCCAGTCGGCGCCCCAGCCGGTGCGGTACATGTCGTACGGGGTGTCCACCTTGCCCACCACCGTGTAGTACGACGTCGGGTCGATGGCCTTGCGCTCGACCTTGAAGCCGGCCTTCTCCAGCGCCTTCTGGATGGTCAGCGTGACGGTGTCCCAGCGCGGGGTGTTGGCGTACGCCAGCGAGATCTTGTAGGGGGTGCTCACCCCGGCGTCCTTGAGGAGCTGGAGCGACTTCTCCGGGTCACCCATGGGCTTGGCGAGCTTGCCGAACGGGTCGAACTTCTTCCAGCCGGCCACGGTCGGGCTCAGCAGCGTGGTGCCGAGATCGCCCTGCGCGGCGCCGCCGAAGGCCTGCTGGACCTGGGTCATCGGGAAGGCGTAGACCAGCGCCTGGCGGACCTTGGGGTCCTTGATCCGCTTGGTGTTGAGGTTGTACACCTCGACATAGGGCTGGTACTCGTTGACCGTGCGGCCCTTGTACTGCGGGTCCGAGGTCAGCGTCTGCATCTTGGAGGGGTCCGCCGAACCCGACATGTTGATGGCGAACTTGTCGGTGCCGGTGTCGGCGGCGAGCCGGTTGGTCAGACCCGGCTCCTGGATGCCGAGCTGGAACTCCCACTTGTCGGGGTAGGCGTTGCGGATCGGGTCGGTCTTCGGGTCCCAGTTGGGGTTGCGCTCGAAGGACAGCGACTTGCCGGGCTGATAGCTCGCGATCTTGTACGGGCCGCTGGAGAACGGGTGGTTGTTGTACTTCTGCTTGTCGTCCTTGGCCTTGGGCACCGGCGAGATGTTGGGCATCGCCATCGCGTACGGGGTGTCCGCGTGCGGGGCGAGGAAGTGGAAGACGATCGTCTTGTCGTCGGGGGTGGAGATCTGCGCGTCCGGGATCTCCTTGCCGTCGTAGGGGCCCGCGTACTTCTTGCGGTAGTCGGTCCCGTACAGCCACTTCTGGACGTACTGCGGTCCTTGCGTCTGGTAGTCCGCGAAGAGCCGCTCGATGCCGTACTTGACGTCCTTGGTGGTGATCGGCGTGCCGTCCTCGAACTTGACCCCGTCCTTGAGGGTGTACGTCCAGGTCTTGGAGCCGTCGGAGGGGGTGCCCGCGTCGGTGGCGAGGTCACCGACGACGATCGTCTTGCCGGACTTCGGGTCGATCTTGTAGCCGGTCAGCGAGCGGTTGTAGAGCAGCTGCACCGAGAGCTGGTCGCTCACGTACTGCTGGCCCGGGTCGAGATAGTCGAAGCCTGCCTGGTCGAGGCTGTAGGCGGTGCCGCCGGCCTTGGCGCCGTCGACCGCGACGGCGGGCCCGGTGGAGTCGGCCTTGGTGCCCACGCCGAAGTTCTGGACCGCGGCCTTCTTGCCCGAGTCCGGGCCGTTGCCGCCGTCACTCGATCCGCCGCTGCTGCATGCGGCGGTCAGCGCCAGTGCCCCGACCGCGAGGACCGCGGAAACCTGGCGCGCCTTGTTTATTCTCATGTGTTCCTGCCTGTCAGGATGATCGGGCTTCAGCGCACGGTCTTGGGGTCGAGAGCGTCCCGGACCGAATCCCCGAGCAGGTTGAACGCGACGACGAAGACGACCATCGCGATGCCGGGGAAGAACATGAAGGTGAGATCGGAGTCGTAGTACGTGGCTCCGGACTGGAAGAGCAGGCCCCAGTCCGGAGTGGGGCTGTGGACCCCGACGCCCAGGTAGGAGAGGCCCGCCTCGGCGGTGACGTTGACCGGGAGCAGCAGGGTCGACTGCACGAGGACGGTCGACCAGATGTTGGGCAGCAGCTCCTTGCGGATGATCCGCCAGCCCGAGGCGCCGCTGAGCCGGGCGGCCTCGATGAACTCGCGCTCGCGCAGCGAGAGCACCTGGGCCCTGATGAGCCGGCCGATCGTCATCCAGCCGAGGATCAGCTGCACCAGGATCAGCGCCACCACCCGGACGTACGCCGGCTCCTCCTCGGTGGGCGAGACGAACAGCGCCACGATCACCGGGGTGAAGGCGATGAAGAACAACTGCTGGGGGAAGGAGAGCATCAGGTCCGAGAACCGGCCGACGAAGTAGTCGGCCCTGCCCCCCAGGTACCCCTGCACCAGGCCCACCAGGACCCCGATGACCACCGCGATCACGGTGACCGTCAACGCGATGAGCAGGGAGGTCCTGATGCCGTAGATCAACAGCGTGAACACGTCGCGGCCGAGCTTGGGTTCGAGGCCGAACCAGAAGTCGCCGTCGATTCCGCCGTTGGCCTTGAGCGGAATGCCGTAGCTGTTCAGCAGTCCGCGGTCCTGCCCGTAGAGCTGGTAAGGATCTTTGCCGTACAGCTTGGAGATGAGCGGGGCGGTCAGGGCGACGAAGATGAATCCGAGGACCGTAAAGGCACACAGGATTCCGACCTTGTCGCGTCTGAACCGGATCCACGCGAGACGTCCCGGGGAACGTCCGACGAGTTCACCCGTCTTTACTTCGAGACCGTCGGCCGGTTCGGGGGTGTCACCCCCTCCGGGAAGTGGATCGGTGGGCTCCATGGCAGCTCTTGTGGAACTCGTCATTTCGCATTGCCCTCCGCGCAGGAAGGATTCCGCAGCGCCGTCGTGTCTTTTGTTGACCGGAACATTCACGGGTGCGGCGGTTCTGCGTCAAGGGGTGTGCGCGGGCCGAGGGGAACTCGGCTTTATCTTGGCCCAACATTTCATTCTTCGGTGCGGCAGCGTGCTTGACGAGGCGTCAGAGGTCGGCCGGGGCGCTCGGAGGCTGCCCCGGCCGACTGGCGTATCAGGGAAGGGAGTTACGGCCGGGTGAGGCCCAACGAGCGTCGCAGGAAGTCGACTTGGAGCAGCAGCAGGTTCTCGGCCACCTGTTCCTGGGGCGTCATGTGTGTCACGCCCGTCAGCGGCAGCACCTCATGGGGGTGGCCCGCTGCCAGGAGGGCGGAGGACAGCCGCAGGGTGTGGGCGACCACCACGTTGTCGTCCGCCATGCCGTGGATGACCATCAGGGGGCGGTCCGGCCCGGTGGCGTCCCCGCGCACCAACTGGCCTGCGTCCACAAGGGAGTTGGAGGCGTAGACCTGGGCGTTCTCGGCGGGGGTCCCGAGATAGCGCTCCGTGTAGTGCGTGTCGTACAGCTCCCAGTCCGTCACCGGCGCCCCCGCGATCCCGGCGTGGAAGACATCGGGCCGCCGCAGCACCGCGAGCGCGGAGAGATAGCCGCCGAAGGACCAGCCCCGCATCGCCACCCGGTCGAGGTCAAGGGGATGGGTGCCCGCCAGGCCGTGCAGCGCCTCGATCTGGTCGTCCAGGGCGAGCGTGAAGTCGTTCCTGATCGCCTTCTCCCAGCCGGGGGAGCGGCCCGGGGTGCCGCGTCCGTCGGCGACGACCACCGCGAAACCCTGGTCGGCGAACCACTGGGAGGTCAGATGCGCGTTGTGTGCGGCCACCACCCGCTGTCCGTGGGGGCCGCCGTACGGATCCATCAGTACCGGCAGTGGACCGTCCGCCTCCCGGTAGTGGGACGGGAGCAGCACGGCGCACGGGATGCGCTGTGCGCCCCCTTCGGTCAGCCGGAGCCGCACCGAGAGGCCCGGCGTGGCGGCATATGACGCGATCTTGGCCAGTTCCTTGCCGTCGCGCACCACCCGGACCT
Source organism: Streptomyces hundungensis (assembly GCF_003627815.1). NCBI lineage: Bacteria > Bacillati > Actinomycetota > Actinomycetes > Kitasatosporales > Streptomycetaceae > Streptomyces > Streptomyces hundungensis. The sequence goes on along the minus strand of NZ_CP032698.1, from coordinate 3,127,525 downwards.
CGGCGCCGGGCCGGTCGGGCCGGGCGGAGCTGAGCACGGTCACCGCCCCACAGCGCACGGCCGAGTGGACTCCCGCGCCGTCCGAGACGCGTTCCGTACCCAGCTCATTGACGCGGTACACATGGATCTCGCCAATCTCGGAAGCACCCGCCCCGCCGGAGGGTGCCTTCGCCCCCGAGGACGCGGAGATCAGCACATCGTCGCCGCCGATGTCGAGCACCGCTCTGACGTGCAGCCGGGGCCCGGTCAGGGTCCGGTCGCCGACGGCGAGCACCCGTGCCCCGCCCTCGTCGGCGATCCGCACCAGACGCCCGTCCGGGGCCCACGCCGGGACGCCCGGCAGGAGTTCGAGCCAGTCGGCGTCCTCGTCGACGTGCACGGTACGGGTGGTGCCCGACGCGGGGTCCACCACGAGGTGCAGTTGGGTGCGCTGGTCCCGGGACTGGACGAGCAGCAGCGGCGACCCGTCGGGGGACCAGTGCACCCGGGCCAGATAGGGGTGGCGGACCCGGTCCCAGACGACCTCGGTGCGGGCGCCGTCCAGGGCGTACAGAAAGAGCCGCACCTCGGCGTTGGGCGTGCCGGCCGCCGGATAGGCGACCCTGGCCGGCTCCTGCGCGGGGTTGGCCGGGTCCGCGATCCACCAGCGCCGCACCGGCGTCTCGTCCGCCCGCGCCACCAGGAGGCGGTCGGAGTCGGGGCTCCACCAGTGGCCGCGCGAGCGGGACATCTCCTCCGCGGCGATGAACTCCGCGAGGCCGTACGTCACTTCGGCCGACTCCGGCTCGGCGAGCGCCCGGTCGTCGTCGCCCTCGGCCCCCACCACCCGCAGCGCGCCCCGCGTCACATAGGCCACATGGCGCCCGTCGGGAGAGGGGCGGGGGTCCAACACCGGCCCCGGAACGGGCAGTTCACGCGCGGTCCCGGCGCGCAGCTCCGCGGTGAACAGCCGTCCCGACAGGGCGAAGGCGGCCACTTCCACGGCCGCGTCGGTGGCGTAGCCGACGATTCCGGCCGAACCCTCCCGGCTCCGCTCGCGCCGCGCCCGCTCCTGCTGCGAGAGCCGCTCCTCGCCGCCGCCGAGCAGGGCGCCGGGGTCCGCCGCGATCCGCTCCGTACCCCGCGCACCAGGTCGAGTACCCAGAGCTGGTTGCTGCGTTCGGTGCCCGAGGGCGAGCGCAGGAAGACGATCCGTTCGCCGTCCGGCGACACGGTGAACGCGCGGGGCGCACCGAGGGTGAAGCGCTGGGTGCGTGCCGAGTGCCGGGGAAACGAGAGCTGTTCGGGGTCCTCTGGGTGCCTGGAGGCGGTGGTCGTCATGAGGGGAACCTAGTCGCCCACCCCGCGGCCCGCTCGGGCGCGAGTCACGTGCGCCCCTTGTGCGCCCGTGCCCCGATCAATGCGGTCCCACGGATAGTTATGATCCGTAGCGCTCGGTGGGTATGAACCCGCTGGCTGTACGCACGCTGCTGGGTCCGTCCGACCACCGGAACAGATGGAGGTGAACCGCCGTGGCACTCTCGATTTCGGCGGTGGTGCTGCTGGCGATCGTCGTCTTCCTGCTGGTCCGGAAATCCGGGCTGAAGGGCGGACATGCGGCGATCTGCATCCTGCTCGGCTTCTACCTGGCGAGCTCGTCCATCGCCCCCACCATCAGCCAAGTGACCAGCAATGTGGCGGGAATGATCGGCGGCATCAAGTTCTAGGGCCTGTCCGGCGGATCTTGTCTGGGACGCGGGGGGCTGCCACGCCCATCTGCGGCGTTGTCGTCGGTTGCCGACGCTCCGCGTCGCCGCCCTCCTCCGCCTTGCAGTTGGACGCACCAGCCCCCCGCTCACCAGCACCACAAGGCCAAGGCACCCCGACGGCGACCAGATCCGCCGGACAGGCCCTAGCGGGCGGGCGCGGTCAGGCCCCGCCCCGGCGGGGCGCCCGGTGGCGGCGGCGCGGGCCGGTCCGGGCCGCCTCGTAGGCTGGCCCCATGTCGGAACTCCCCGCCCGCCGTCTGCTCCTGGTGCACGCGCACCCGGACGACGAGTCGATCAACAACGGCGCCACCATGGCCAAGTACGCGGCCGAGGGCGCGCACGTGGCCCTGGTCACCTGCACCCTCGGCGAGGAGGGCGAGGTCATCCCGCCCGGCCTCGCCCATCTCGCGCCCGACCGGGAGGGCGGCCTCGGCGCCCACCGGATCGGTGAACTGGCCGCCGCGATGAGCGAACTGGGCGTCACCGACCACCGCTTCCTCGGCGGCCCGGGGCGCTTTCGCGACTCCGGGATGATGGGCGTCGAGCAGAACCGCCGCGAAGGCGCCTTCTGGAACACGGACGTGGACGAAGCGGCCGGGTACCTCGTAGAGGTGATCCGCTCGCTGCGCCCCCAGGTCCTGATCACCTACGACCCCGACGGCGGCTACGGCCACCCCGACCACATCCAGGCGCACCGGGTCGCGATGCGCGCCGCCGAACTGGCCGCCGAGCCGGGCTACCGCGCCGACCTGGGCGCACCGCACGCCGTGGCGAAGATCTACTGGAACCGGGTGCCCCGCCCCGTCGTCGAGCGCGCCTTCGACGCGCTGCGCGCCACGGAGACGGACTTCCCCGGCATCGCCGCCATCGACGACGTACCGGGCGTCGTGGACGAGTCGGACATCACGGCCGAGATCGACGGCGCCGCCCACGCCGCAGCCAAGAGCGCCGCGATGCGCGCGCACGCGACCCAGATCACCGTCCAGGGGCCCTACTTCGCGCTCTCCAACGGGCTGGGCCAGCCGATCTTCACCACCGAGTACTACCAACGGGCGGGCGGCCGCGCGCCCGTTGCGGCCGGGCGGCGCGAGCACGACCTGTTTGAGGGCGTGGGCGAGTGAGTACACGTACGGCCATGGAGGACGCAAGGACGGGCGGGGGAGCCGCCCGTATCGCGCTGTACGCGCTGCTCGTCGTCCTCGGCGCGCTCGTCGCCGTCGCGGGGGCGCTCGTGCAGACCGCCTGGTTCCCCGGCGGTCTCGTGCTGGCCCTGGCAGGCGCCGTCGGTCTGTTCTACGGCGGCACGCAACTGGTGGGCGGCCGGGGCGGAGTGGGCGCGCCCGCGGCCGGCTGGCTGGTCGCCGTCGTCCTGTTGACCGCCCCGCGCCCCGAGGGCGACTTCGTGTTCGGCGCCGGAGCGGGCTCGTACGTCTTCCTCATCGGCGGCATGCTCGCCGCTGTGATCTGCGCCACGATCGGCGGATTCGCCCGTCCCGGCGCTCCGGTCGCCCGACGTGGCGAGTGACGTGCGCGGGCGCCGCGACGCAGTAGGGGAGGACGGGGCGCGCCTCCTCCGGGCCGCCCCGTACGCGAAGACGGCGGCCAGTATGGTGGTGCGCGCCGCCGAGCCGCCCGTACAGAGGCACCACAAGAACGAGACCGGGTGGCGGAGCCAAACGGGAGAGAACCAGCCTTGAGTCGTGAAACTGACAGTTCGTCCTCCGGTCCCCAGGGCCGAGGTGCAGCCGGGTACCCGTCGGGTACCCCGCCGTACGGAACCCCGTCGTCCGCGGGGCAGGACACTCCTGAGGTCGCCGCCGCACCGGACGAGCCGAAGACGGAGACCACGCTGACGACGCGGATCCGGATCAACATCCCGGGCTCGCGCCCCATCCCGCCGGTCGTGATGCGTACGCCGATGAGCGAGGCCGCCAAGACGGCGGAGGCGGACGACACGGGCGAGCGCACCGGTTCGGTGCCCCGGCCCGAGGCTCCGGAGGCGGAGCCCGAGGAGGAGGCCGCCGACGGCCGGCCCACCAGCGACTGGTTCGCCCCGCGCAAGTCCCCGGCGGCGCCGACCTCTTCGACCCCGCCGTCCGGCACCCCCCGGCCCGATCTGCCGTACTTCTCGGACGGTCCGGGCGCCGGTCCTTCCGGTGCCGACGGGCCGGGCCGCGCGGAAGGTTCCGGCGACCGGGACGGGGCGCGCCCCGCGCCGCCGTCCGGCCCGACCACGGGACCCGTCACCGGAAACGCCGCGCTGCCCGTGCGGCCGGTCGGCAACCGGCCGGGCCCGGGTCCGGGCCCCCGGCCCGACGAGGGCTCGCTGTTCGGCGCGGCCCCCGACCAACACCCGCGCCAGGGGCCCGACCTGGGGCGCGGAGCGGACGAAGGCCCGCGCCAGGGCGCCGACATGGGCCACGGCCGCAACCCGCTCCAGACTCCCGGCACCGTCCACCCCTTCGCACCCGGTGGCCAGGGTCCCGGCCCCGCGCTCTTCGACGACACCGCGATCCTCACCCCGCAGCCCCCGGCGCCGAGCCCGCTCACGAACCCCGTGGGCAACCCGCTCGCGAACCCCGCGGTCAACCCGGCGGCGCCCGGCGGCCATGTCTCCGGCGACACGCTCACCAGCGGCATCCCCGTCGTCCCCCCGGAGCACCGCGGCGCGTCCTTCCCGCCCGGCGGCCCGACGCTCACGCCGCCCCCGGGGCCGGGGGGAGACGAGGCCGAGCCCGCGCCGGCCCCGCACCGCACCACGCCGGCCGCGGCGCCCGCCAAGAAGAAGGGCCGCTCCAAGGTGGCGCTGCTCGGCGGTGGTCTCGTCGCGCTGGTCGGCATCGCGTACGGCGCCGGTCTCGTCCTGAACCACTCCGAGGTCCCCAAGGGCACCACCGTCCTCGGTGTCGACATCGGCGGCGGCACCAAGGAGGCGGCCGTCTCCAAGCTCGACCAGACGCTCGGCAAGCGCGCCAACCAGCCGCTGCGGCTCACGGTCGACGGCAAGCAGGAGGAGCTGAAGCCCGAGATCGCGGGTCTCTCCCTGGACAGCCAGGCCACCGTGCGGGCCGCCGCGGGCAGCGACTACAACCCGGTGTCCGTCATCGGCTCGCTGTTCGGCGGCAAGCGCGTCGCCGAGCCGGTGATCCCGGTCGACGAGGAGAAGCTCGGGGTGGCGCTGACCGACCTCGCGGGCGCCTCGGGCTCGGCCACCGAGGGCACCATCAAGTTCGTGCCGGGCAAGGCGGTGGCCGTGCCGGGCAAGGCGGGCAAGTCGCTCGACGTGAACCGTTCGATGATCGCGGTGAAGGACGCCTACCGGACGCTGGTGCAGACCGGCAAGGCGAACGCCGTGGCGCTGCCGGTGGCGGTCCGCCAGCCCACCATCAGCGAGGCCGAGATCGACCGGGCGATGAACGACTTCGCCAAGCCCGCGATGTCCGCGAACGTCACGATCAAGGCGGGCGGCAAGCCGATCGCCTTCGGCCCGCTGAAGTCGCTGCCCAAGATCCTCTCGATGAAGGCGGACGGCGGGAAGCTGGTCGAGGTCTACGACAAGAAGGCGATCACCGAGCTGATCGGCAACACCTTCAAGGGCGTGATGATCACCAAGGCCGGCGAGAAGCACGAGGTGTCGGCCGACGACGTCGCCCTCGCGATGCAGACCGCGCTGCGGGCCAAGGGCGCCCAGCGGACCGTCACCATCGAGCTGAACCAGGGCTGAGTCCGCCCGGTTCGGGTCCTTGCCGCCCCCGCGTCCCCGTGACGCGGGGGCGGTGTCATGCCCCCACCCATGACATCCGTCATGTCGCAGTCACGACGGCTGCCACTGCCGCGCGCGGGGTGCCACGGGCGAGTCTTGACCCATGACGCAGACAGCCCCTCCCGCCGAACGGACCGCACCGTCCGTGGTGAGCTTCGAGAACGTGAACAAGAGCTACGGCAGCGTCCGTGCCGTGGCCGATCTGTCGCTGCGGCTGCACCCCGGCGAGACGGTGGCGCTGCTCGGTCCCAACGGCGCCGGCAAGTCCTCCACGCTCGACCTGCTGCTCGGGTTGCGCAAGCCCGACTCCGGCACGGTCAGCCTCTTCGGCATGACCCCCGCGCAGGCCATCGACGCCGGCAAGGTCGGCGCGATGCTCCAGAGCGGCGGCCTGATGGAGGACGTGACCGTACGCGAACTGGTCGGCCTTGGCTGCTCGCTGCATCCCCGCCCGCACCCGGTGAACGAGGTCATGGACCGCGCGGGGGTCACCCAGATCGCCGACCGCAAGGTCAACAAGCTCTCCGGCGGCCAGGAGCAGCGGGTCCGCTTCGCGCTCGCCACGGCCGGCGCCAACGACCTGATCGTCCTCGACGAGCCGACCACCGGGATGGACGTCACCGCCCGCCAGGCGTTCTGGGCGACCATGCGCGAGCAGGCGGCGCAGGGCCGTACGGTCCTGTTCGCCACGCACTACCTCGAAGAGGCCGACGCGATCGCCGACCGGGTGCTCGTCCTGCACAAGGGCCGCCTCCTCGCGGACGGCACGGCCGCCGAGATCAAGGCCAAGGCGGGCGCCCGCCGGGTCAGCTTCGACCTCGAAGGCACCATCGACGAGCCCGCCCTGCGCGAGCTGCCCTTCCTCTCCACCATCGACATCTCGGGCCGCACCGTCCGCATCCAGTCGCACGACGCCGACGCCACGATGCACGCGGTGTACGGACTCGGCCTCTACCCGCGCAACCTCGAAGTCGCCGGGCTCGGCCTGGAGCAGGCCTTCGTCGCCATCACCTCGGCCGAGGAGGCCAACGCGTGAACACCCTGATCAAGCTCGAAATCACCCGCACCCTGCGGAACAAGAAGTTCATGTTCTTCTCGGTGATCTACCCCTCGGCGCTGTACCTGCTCTTCGCGGCGTCGCAGAACGGCACCGACAAGGTGAAGGGCACCGACCTCACCTTCCCCGCCCTGTACATGGTCTCGATGGCCTCCTTCGGCGCGATCACCGCCGTCCTCATGGGCAACAGCGAGAAGATCGCCAAGGAGCGCGAGAAGGGCTGGACGCGCCAACTGCGCCTGACCGCCCTGCCGGGCCGTGGCTACGTCCTGGCGAAGATCGCCAGCGCCGCCGTGGTGACGCTGCCCTGCATCGTGGTGGTGTTCGTCGTCGCCGCGCTCACCAAGGGCGTCCGCTTCGAGGCCTGGCAGTGGGGCGCGCTGACCGCCGCGATCTGGGGCGGCTCCCTGTGCTTCGCCGCGCTGGGCGTCGCGATCGGCTACGTGGCCAGCGGTGACGCGGTCCGCCCGATCACGATGATCATCTACTTCGGGATGTCGATCCTGGGCGGCCTGTGGATGCCCAGCACCGTCTTCCCGCAGTGGCTCCAGAACATCGCGGAGTGGCTGCCCACCCACGCGTACGCTGCCCTCGGACAGGCCATCGAGCTGGGCGACGCCCCGCACGGCAAGGACCTCGCCATCCTCGCCTTCTACTTCCTGCTCTTCGCGGGCGGCGCGGCATGGCTGTACCGGAAGGACACGTTGAAGGCGTGAGTTCCCTGAACGAGGGCGACAGCCGGGCGCCGGCGGTGCGGATCGGGCTGAGCCCCGAGACGCGCCGCCAGATGTGGCAGAAGCTGATGTGGGTCGGCGTCTGGCTCGCCTTCATGGGCGCCCCGATCGGCGATCTGCTCGACGGCGACCACGCCATGGTGGCCACCGTGCTCGGCTGGCTCGGCCTCGCCGGCTTCGTGAGCGTCTATCTCGGCCTGGTGATGCGGCACACCGCCCGCGCGCCGGGCCGCGTGACGCTCTGCGGCCTCCTGGGCTTCCTCGCGGCCCTGGCCCTCGCCCTCTCGCTGTGCCTCGGCTCCCCGTGGCTGGTGCTCTTCGTCTACGTGTCCGTCTCCTGCGGGGCGACGCTGCCGCTGGCCCTCGCGACCTGGGCGATCCTCGTGACGACCGCCACGATGACCCTGATCGGGGCCCATGTCACCCACGTCGGCGACATCGTGCCCGGCCTCGCCATCCCGGCGCTCCTCGGCGGCTTCGCCATGACGGGCGTACGCCATCTGATCCGCACCTCGGTGGAGCTGCGCGAGGCCAGGGCGACCGTGGCCCAACTGGCCGCGAACGAGGAGCGGTTGAGGATGGCGCGCGATCTGCACGACCTGCTCGGCCACTCGCTCTCCCTCATCACGCTCAAGAGCGAACTGGCCGGGCGGATGCTGCCGGCCCACCCCGAACAGGCGGCGCGGCAGGTCGCCGACATCGAGCAGGTGAGCCGGCAGGCCCTCGTGGACGTACGGGCCGCCGTGTCCGGCTACCGCAGGGCGACCCTGCCCGCCGAACTCGCGGGCGCCCGCACCATGTTGAGCGCGGCGGGCATCGAGGCGAAGGTGCCGAACGAGGCACCCGTCGCGCTGCCCGCGGCGGAGGAGGAGGCGCTCGCCTGGGTGGTGCGCGAGGCGGCCACCAATGTCGTACGCCACAGCGGCGCCCGGCACTGCACGGTCGCCCTCATCGAACTCCAGACCCTGGACGGGCTCTTCCTCGAACTGCGCGTCCAGGACGACGGCCCCGGCCGGCCCGGCTCTTCGGCGCCGGTCGCGGGCAACGGCCTGACGGGGATCGCCGAGCGCCTGGAGAAGGTGTCCGGCGTCCTGGAGACCGAAGCCGGACGCAAGGGGTTCACGCTGACCGCCCGGATCCGGCTGATTCCGGACCCGCCCGAGATCCCTCTAGTATCCGGATCATGATCCGACTTCTCCTGGCCGAAGACCAGTCCATGGTGCGCGAGGCCCTGGCCGCGCTGCTCGGCCTGGAGCCCGACATGGAGGTGGTGGCGCAGGTGGCCCGCGGCGACGAGGTCCTGCCGGCCGCCCGCGCCCACCCCGTCGACGTCGCCCTGCTCGACATCGAGATGCCGGGCCTCACCGGTATAGAGGCGGCAGCCCTGCTGCACCGCGAGCTGCCCGCGGTGAAGATCGTCGTCCTCACCACCTTCGGGCGGCCCGGCTATCTGCGCAGCGCCATGGAGTCGGGCGCGGACGCGTTCCTGGTGAAGGACGCCCCGGCGGCCCAACTGGCCACGGCGGTGCGCAAGGTGCTCGCCGGGGAGCGGGTCATCGACCCCACGCTCGCGGCGGCCGCCCTCGCCGAGGGAGCCAACCCCCTGACCGACCGCGAACGTGACGTGCTGCGCGCGGCCGAGGACGGCGCGACCAACGCGGAGCTGGCCGCGGCCCTCTGCCTCTCGCAGGGCACGGTCCGCAACTACCTCTCCATGGCCATCCAGAAGCTGGCGGCCCGCAACAGGGCGGAGGCGGTCCGCATCGCCCGCGAGAAGGGCTGGCTGTAGGCGCGGCGCCTCAGCAGCTCACCAGGAGCAGGGTGAAGGCCGAACAGACGTGGACCGCCGCGTTGTTGCCCGGCTCCGGGTCGACGGGCGTCAGGTCGACCAGGGCGGCCGTGACGGGAAGGTTGCCGCTCATCGTCAGAAGTCCGGCGTGCAGCGTCAGCTTCCGGGTGGCGGTGGCCCCGGACGGGATCGCGCCGAGCGCGCACACGGCGGTCCGGTTCGCCTTGTCGATCGTGCAGCCGGACGCGGAGGGCGCCGTGAACCCGGCCGGGTAGCTGAACCACACCCGCGCGGAACTCACGTCCGAGGGGCCGGTGTTGGTGACGGCGGCGGTGAACGTGACCGCGTTGATGGCGAGCCCCTTGGGTGAGGCGTCGAGCACCACGGAGAGATCGGCGCCCGGCGTCTCGGCCGCGGCGGCCGCCCCCGCCGGCCCGAGGGCGAGCAGGGGGAGCAGTAGGACGGGGGCGAGTCGGGGGGCTAAGGATCTGAGGCGTGACAAGGCGACTCCCGGCAACGTCGAAGTGGCATGGCTGCGCCCCGCCGAGGGTCGGAAGGAAACCCCCTGTCGAGGACACGCCAACAGATTGTGACCGTTCCCCCCGCCCCCGTCAGCCGTTTCCCCCTTTGTCCAGTTCCCGCCACCCACCGGCCCGGGCGTTCGGCAACCCCCTGAGGGGCGCGGGGAACTGCGCGCCCAGCCACAACGGACCCGCACCCGAACCAAAAGCTGATGCAGCCGCACCCGAACCAAAACCTGACGCAGCCGCACCCGAACCGAAAGCTAATTCAGCCGCGCCCGAGCCGCCCCCGCCCGCCGGCGGATCGAGGCGGCCCCGGCCGGATCCACCGGCTCCACCACCGACGCGTAGTCGTCCAGCTCCGCCGCCCCCGCGAGGAACTCCCCACGCTGGACGAGGAGTTCGGCCCGCTCCAGGCGCAGCCGGGCCGGATGGGCGGGCAGGAGCAGACAGAGGTCCACGGCCCACAGGGCCACGTCGCTGCGCTCCGGCCTCGCCGCGGCCCAGGCACGGATGTTGTTCAGGATGCGTACGACCGTGTCCAGCGGCGCGGCCGGGGCCAGCATCGACTCCTCCAGGGGCGCACCCGTGGCGCCCACCACCAGGAGCTCCGCGTCCGCCCCGGTCAGCAGTCGGCCCCCGTCGAACGGATCGGCCAGGACCCGCTCCTCAGGGGGGCCGTCAGGGGCGCCGAAGCCGACGACGAAGTGGCCGGGCAGCGCCACGCCGTACACCGGCGCCCCGGCCCGCCGCGCCACCTCGATCCACACCACCGAGAGCAGGATGGGCAGCCCGCGTCGGCGCCGCAGCACCTCGGGCAGCAGGGACGACTCCAGGCGCTGGTAGTCCAAGGGGCCGCCCCGGAACCCGCAGGAGTCCCCGAGGAGCTCGGCCAGCGCCACGGCCCAGGGGCGCGGGCCCGCGAGTCCGTAGGGAAGCAGCCCGGCGAGCCGGTCCAGTTCGATGTGCGCGGCGTCGATGCCACGACGGCCGAGCGCGGGGTCGGCGACCGCACCGAGCAGGAGGCAGAGCGTCACCACGTCGGGTCGCTCCGAGCGGGCCTCCTCGGCGAACTCCCGCCGCCAGTCGGTGACGTCCGGATCCATGTCGGCCTCGTGCTCGGTCAGTGGGAGCGGAAGTGGTGGTAGCCGTGGTGGGTCGCGAAACCCAGGCCGTCGTAGAGCGTGCGGGCGCCTTCGTTGTCGGACTCCACCTGGAGCCAGGCCGCCGAGGCGCCCTCATCCAGGGCCCGGCGGGCCAGGGCCCCCATCACGGCCGTCGCCAGACCCCGTCGGCGGTGCGCCGGGTCCACCTCGACCGCCATGAAGCCCGCCCAGCGCCCGTCCACCACGCACCGCCCGATCGCCGCGGGCGCGGCCCCCTCGCCGGGGACGGACGCGAACCACACCGAGGGGCCCGAGCGCAGCACCTTCAGGACGTGCTCGCCGGGCGTGCCGAAGCGCTGGTAGCGGCTGAGCCAGGCCTCGTCCACGTCGCGCTCCAGGCGCACCCGGGACACGTCCGCGGCCACGTCGGCGATGGGCGCGAGCGCCGCGATCCTCACCTCCGCGCTCACCTCCCGCTCCCAGCCCGCCTGTTCGAGCTCCGCGCAGAGCGACTCCTGGGTGCCCTCGGCGCCGGTGGCGGTCTGGACGTAGGCGGGAAGGTCCCGGGTCGCGTACCAGTCGCGTACGTGGACGAGGGCGTCGGCGAGGGGCAGGCCCGGGTCGCCCAGCGGGAGGGCCGAGTTGGCCCGGCGGGTGAAGCCGGAGGCCGCCCGCAGCGTCCACTCGCCGAGCCGTTCGCTCTCCACCGGCTGCCAGGCGCGGGCCGTGACGAGCGCGAGCTCGGCGAAGGAGGCGGCCGGACCGCGCCGACGGGCGGGAGCGGCCGGGACGACCTTGCCCGCCACCAGGCTCGACTCCTCGACGCGTACCGTCTCGCCGCCCTTTCGTGTGATCGACAACACACCGTTGTCCCACGATGTGAGCACGCCGACCGTGTCGGTGAACAAGGAGCCTGGAGTTCCGCTGGAGCTCAGACGCCGGACTGATACGCGTTTGCCCGTATCGGCGGCCGTGATTCGGACCTCAAGCCGTCCGCCGGTGGTGAATTCCACAGGTCTCTCCGCCCCTCCTGTTCGGATCGTGCCCCGAACCGGAGATACTAGGTGCGGGCATCGACGACGCCGCGCTCCCGCGCGCCACGTGGACGGAGCCGCAGATCGGCCCGCCGCGCCCTATCGAGGAGGAACGACAGCGTGACCTACGTCATCGCGCAGCCTTGTGTAGACGTCAAGGACAAGGCGTGTATCGAAGAGTGCCCGGTCGACTGCATCTACGAGGGCTCCCGGTCCTTGTACATCCACCCGGATGAATGCGTCGACTGTGGCGCCTGCGAGCCGGTGTGCCCGGTCGAGGCGATCTTCTACGAGGACGACACCCCGGACGAGTGGAAGGACTACTACAAGGCGAACGTGGAGTTCTTCGACGAGCTCGGCTCGCCCGGTGGCGCCTCCAAGCTCGGCCTCATCGAGCGGGACCACCCCTTCATCGCAGCGCTGCCGCCGCAGAACGGCTGACAGCGTCTCCCCGGTCCCCGTACGGCACGTCTGCCGTACGGGGCCGCGGTGTTTCCCGGCGCGGCCGCCCGCGGCACCGTACGTACGAGAAAGTGAGCACCTTTCGTGAGCGCAGTCTCCTCACGTCTTCCCGTCTTTCCGTGGGACAAGCTGGAGCCGTACAAGGCGACGGCCGCGGCCCACCCGGACGGCATCGTGGACCTCTCCGTCGGCACGCCCGTCGACCCGGTCCCGGCGCTGGTGCGGGAGGCCCTGGCCGGGGCCGCGAACTCGCCGGGCTATCCCACGGTATGGGGCACGCCCGCGCTGCGGGACGCGATCAAGGGCTGGCTGGAGAAGCGCCTGGGGGCCCGCTCCGTCGAGCACACCCACATCCTGCCGGTGGTCGGCTCCAAGGAGCTGGTGGCCTGGCTGCCGACCCAGCTGGGTCTGGGCGCCGGCGACCAGGTGGCCTACCCGCGGCTCGCGTACCCGACCTACGAGGTCGGCGCGCGGCTGTGCGGCGCGGAGCCGGTCGTCTACGACGACCCCACCGAGCTCGACCCCACCCGTCTGAAGCTCCTCTGGCTCAACTCGCCGTCCAACCCCACGGGTCGGGTCCTGCCCAAGGACGAGCTCGTCCGCATCGTGGCGTGGGCGCGCGAGCACGGCGTGCTGGTCTTCTCCGACGAGTGCTACCTGGAGCTGGGCTGGGAGGCCGAGCCCGTCTCGGTGCTCCACCCGGACGTGTGCGGCGGCAGCTTCGAGGGCGTCGTGGCCGTCCACTCGCTGTCCAAGCGCTCCAACCTGGCGGGCTACCGGGCCGCGTTCGTCGCCGGTGACGCCGAGGTGCTCGGCGAGCTGCTCCAGATCCGCAAGCACGGCGGCATGATGACCGCCGCGCCCGTCCAGGCCGCCACCATCGCGGCGCTCGGCGACGACGTGCATGTGCACGAGCAGCGCGAGCGGTACGCGGCGCGACGGGCCGCGCTGCGCGAGGCCCTGGAGCGGCACGGCTTCCGCATCGAGCACAGCGAGGCGAGCCTGTACCTGTGGGCGACCCGCGACGAGGGCTGCTGGCAGACGGTGGCCCATCTCGCCGAGCTCGGCATCCTGGTGGCGCCGGGCGACTTCTACGGCGAGGCGGGCGAGCGGTTCGTGCGGGTCGCGTTCACGGCGACCGACGAGCGCGTCGAGGCGGCCGTGAAGCGCCTCGCGCCGTAACGCGGCGCGCTGACGCGCAAGGGGCCCGGGGAGTGGGTACTCCCCGGGCCCCTTCGCGTCACCTGCGACCGGGTCAGCCCAGCGGCAGGCTCTTCAGGGGGAGCTGGTCGGTGCTCGGCAGGCCCTGGGTGGGCAGGCCGCCGGTGGGCAGGCCGCTCTGGGTGGCGGTCTTGGCGGTCGAGCCGAGGATGTCGCCCGCGCTGCTCGCCGCGTCACCGGCCGCCTTCTGCGCGGCCGGGGTCGCCACCTTGCCCGTCTGTCCGACCGTCTTGCCCGCCGCCGGTACGGCCTTCTTGACGGTGTCGGCGCCGGTGGTGCCGGCCATGCCGGTGGCCTTCTGGGTCGCTCCGTCGACGGCGTTGCTGACCGAGCTGGGGTCCATCTGGGTCAGGCCGCTGAGGTTCGGGGCGGCCTGGGGAAGTTCCACGGCGCTTGCGGAGCCGGCCGCACCGACCACGGGCGCTGCACCTGCCGCGATGAGCAGCGCGGCGCGGGCGATCCGACGGGTCAGGGGGAGGGACATGATGCTCCTTCAGACGGGTTGGAAATGTGTCGCTGTCCGGCGTTCGGACGCAGTGACAACCGCCGTGAGGGGAGGAGAGGTTGCGGTGAGCCCCGGTAAAGAGTTCGTAATGCGTCGCATAATCCACTATGGATAAAAACGGGCAAATGATTCGCCGGACGTCAGCCTGATGCAACGTCAGATCCCGGTCCCGGCAAGGGAATTGACGATTCGTCGGGTGGGCACCCGGACGGGGGTGCGAAACCTGGAACCGGGTGGGCGGCCGTACTTCGGTCGAGTGCTCGCCCGAACGGACGGCCGGTTGTGGCGGCGGGCGATCTAGGACGCCACGGTGATCCGGACCTCCGGGGAACCGGCGCCCGAACCCCCCGCGGCGCCCCCCGGCCCCGGCGAGGCGGCCCCCGACGCGGCCCCGGACCCGGCCGTCCAGCCGTCCGCCGAGTCCTCCGCGCTCCAGACCCGGCCCGCGTACGCGACCCGCGCGATGTGCAGGGTCTCGGCGTGGGCCACCGCCCAGTTCGCCAGGGCCCAGCCGCGCTGCTCCCGGCCGGCGCCGGGGGTGGCCGTGCCCTCGGTGGCCCGTACCGGCACCACCACATCGGAGCCGGCCGGGCGCTCGGCCGGTACCACGCCCCGGCCGAAGGCCCGCGTCAGGTCCTCGCGCACCCGCGCGGGGTCACCGGGCTGCGCGTTCTTGGCCACCGTGCAGGTCAGCGACGCGGACTCACGGCCGGTCAGCGCGCTCATCAGCACCGTGGCGTCCGGCTCGTGCTTCGCGTACGCCTCCGGGAAACCGCTGCGCTGGACCCGCTGGGCGGCCACCGTCAGCGGAAGGGTCGAGTAGTCGGGCACCTCGGCCAGGTGCTGGTAGAACTTCCCCGCCGAGTACACCGGATCCATGATCTGCTCGGCGCTGCCCCAGCCCATCGAGGGCCGCTGCTGGAACAGGCCCAGCGAGTCCCGGTCGCCGTGGTCCAGGTTGCGCAGGCCCGACTCCTGGAGGGCGGTGGCCAGCGCGATCGTCACGGCCCGCTCCGGCATCTTGTGCGCGAGGCCGACGGCCGTGATCGTCGCCGCGTTCTCGGCCTGCTCGGGGCTCATGCCGAACGTCGCGCCGTCGCCGCCGCCCGACCCCGCCACACAGCGCGGAGCGCCGGGTCCGCCGCTCACGTACTGCACCACCAGATAACCGGCGAGCGCGAACAGCACGGCCAGGGCCGCCCCTACACGCAGGAGGCGGCCGCGTCGGGAGGGGCGCGGGAGAGTGGTGGGCTCGGACACGGTGCCCACCGTACTGGAGCGCGAAGGGACCCCCGGTGGTGGAGTTAGGGTCAAACGCATGGCCCCAAGCACTCTGGATCTCACCGCGGACGCGCCCACGCTGACCGCCCGGCTCGTCGACTTCGCCTCCGTGAGCGGCGACGAGAAGCCGCTGGCGGACGCCATCGAGCGCGAGCTGCGCAAGCTGGCGCACCTCACCGTCGACCGCCACGGCAACAACATCGTGGCGCGCACCCATCTCGACCGGGCCGAACGGATCATCCTGGCCGGGCACATCGACACCGTGCCGATCGCCGACAACGTGCCTTCCCGCCTCGACGAGGACGGCGTGCTGTGGGGCTGCGGGACGAGCGACATGAAGTCGGGCGTGGCGGTGCAGCTGCGCATCGCACAGACGGTGACCGAGCCCAACCGGAACCTGACCTTCGTGTTCTACGACAACGAGGAGGTCGCGGCCGACCTCAACGGCCTCGGCAAGATCGCCGAGGCCCACCCGGAGTGGCTGGCGGGCGACTTCGCGGTGCTCCTCGAACCCTCCGACACCGAGGTCGAGGGCGGCTGCCAGGGAACCCTGCGGGTCCTGCTGAGGACCAGCGGCGAGCGGGCCCACTCCGCCCGCAGCTGGATGGGGTCCAACGCCGTCCACACGGCCGCCCCCATCCTCGCCAAGCTGGCCGCCTACGAGCCGCGCCGCCCGGTGATCGACGGCCTGGAGTACCACGAGGGCCTCAACGCGGTACGCATCGAAGGGGGCGTCGCGGGCAATGTGATCCCGGACGTCTGCACGGTCGTCGTCAACTACCGCTACGCGCCCGACCTCACCGGCGAGCAGGCCCTCGACCACGTCCGCGAGGTCTTCGCGGATTGTGACATCGCCGAGTTCGTCGTCGACGACCACTCGGGGGCCGCGCTGCCCGGCCTCTCGCACCCGGCCGCGGCCGCCTTCATGGCCGCCGTCGGCGGCACCGCACGGCCCAAGTTCGGCTGGACCGACGTCTCGCGCTTCGGCGACCTCGGCATCCCGGCCGTCAACTACGGGCCCGGCGACGCGCTTCTGGCCCACAAGCGCGACGAGCACGTCCAGGTCGAGCGGATCACCCGGTGCGAGCGGCGGCTGCGGGCCTGGCTCACCGGCTGAGACCCCGCGACGGCCCGCCCGCCCGGGCCGTCCCCGCGCTCAAGGCGCCGGTAGCGGTGTGGCCCGCCCAAATTCCGCCATTCGTCACGTTCACCGACCTACCCTGGCTGAGCACGCGCAACATCGTCAGCGGAGGGAGCACGGCATGGCCAACCCCGAGGGAAACCCGTTTCCGGCGGAGCAGCGGCTGGAACAGCGGCTCGGACCGGTGCTGCGCCGCCGCGACCAGGTCCAGGCCGGCACCACCGACCAGCGTCTGCTCGACACCGAGGGCGACTCGCAGTGGGTGCACACCGACCCCTGGCGGGTCATGCGCATCCAGTCGGAGTTCGTCGAGGGCTTCGGCGCGCTCGCCGAACTGCCCAGCGCCATCAGCGTGTTCGGCTCGGCCCGCACCCCGGCCGGCACGCCCGAGTACGAGGCCGGCGTCCGGATCGGCCGGGCCCTGGTCGACGCGGGCTTCGCTGTGATCACCGGTGGCGGTCCCGGCGCGATGGAGGCCGCGAACAGGGGTGCCCGTGAGGGCAACGGCGTCTCCGTGGGCCTCGGCATCGAGCTCCCCTTCGAGCAGGGGCTCAACCCGCACGTCGACATCGGGATCAACTTCCGTTACTTCTTCGTGCGCAAGACCATGTTCGTCAAGTACGCCCAGGGCTTCGTGGTGCTGCCGGGCGGACTCGGCACCCTGGACGAGCTGTTCGAGGCGCTCACCCTGGTGCAGACCGGCAAGGTCACCCGCTTCCCGATCGTGCTGTTCGGCACCGAGTACTGGGGCGGTCTCGTGAACTGGCTGCGCGACACGGTGATCGCCCAGGGCAAGGCCTCCGAGAAGGACCTTCTGCTCTTCCACGTCACCGACGACGTGGACGAGGCGATCGCGCTGGTCACCAAGGAGGCCGGGCGGTAGGCGCCCAGGGCCTGTCCGTGGGGGCCGGGTCCTAGGCGAGCCCCCGGCGGGCCACCGCCGGGGCGCGGTGGCCCGCGATGGACGCCACCATGTCGAGGACCTGGCGGGTCTCCGCAACCTCGTGGACGCGGTAGACCCGGGCGCCCAGCCACGCGGACACCGCCGTCGTCGCCAGCGTCCCGATCACCCGTTCCTTCACCGGCCGGTCCAGCGTCTCGCCCACGAAGTCCTTGTTGGAGAGCGAGACCAGGACCGGCCACCCCGTGTCGCTCATCTCCGCCAGGCGCCGCGTCGCCTCCAGGCTGTGCCGGGTGTTCTTCCCGAAGTCGTGGCCCGGGTCGATCATGATCCCGTCCGGCCGCACGCCCAGCGCCACGGCCCGCTCCGCGAGGCCCACGGTGACCCGCAGGATGTCCGCCATGACGTCGTCGTACGCGATCCGGTGCGGCCGGGTGCGCGGCTCCACACCGCCCGCGTGGGTGCACACCAGGCCGGCCCCGTAACGCGCCGCGACCTCGGCCAGCTTCGGATCGACGCCGCCCCAGGCGTCGTTGAGGACGTCCGCGCCGGCCTCGCAGACCGCCGCGCCCACGTCATGGCGCCAGGTGTCCACGCTGATGACGACGTCCGGGAAGCGCCTGCGCACCTCGGCCACGAACCCGACCGTGCGCCGGGCCTCCTCCTCGGCGGTGACCTCCTCGCCGGGGCCCGCCTTCACCCCGCCGATGTCGATGATGGCCGCGCCCTCGGCCACCGCCTGCTCGACGCGGGCCAGCGCGGGCTCATCGTGGAAGGTCGCGCCTTGGTCGTAGAAGGAGTCGGGGGTCCGGTTGACGATGGCCATGATCACCGGTTCGTACGCGGTGAATTCGCGTCGGCCAAGCCGCAGCGTGCCGCGGTCCGTTCCGCTGTGCATACCCCTGTTGTCCTTTGCTGTGGTCCGGCCGTTGTCCGCCTGCGACCCTAACTGTCAGTGCCGCATGGCACGATCGGACCCGACAGATTCCGGCGTCGGAAGAGGCTCGCACGTGTTCTGGTTCTTGCTGATCGCGATGGTCGTCGTGGTCACCGCCGTGACCCTGGCCGTGGTGGGCGGCGGCGGTGACGACGCCGCGGTGCTGCCGGACGCCGGGCCGGAGCACCTCGTGGACCCGCTGCCCGAGCACCGCCCGGTCGCCAGGGCCGACGTGGAGGCCCTGCGCATCCCGGTGGTGCTGCGCGGCTACCGCATGGCGGACGTCGACGACGTGCTGAGCAGGCTGGGCGCCGAGCTCGCCGAGCGGGACGCGCGGATCGCCGAGCTCCAGAGCGCCGCGAGCCCGGCCGGAGGCGGCCGCCCGGCACCCTCGCCGGCCACCATCGAGACCGAGTCGCCGTCCGAGTCGCCGACCGAGCCGTCGTCCGACGAGGAGCCCCGGCGATGAGCGGGACGATCCCCGGCCCCGACGGCCGGCCGCGCTGCCCCTGGGGCCTGTCCACCGAGGACTACGTGGCGTACCACGACACCGAGTGGGGCCGCCCGGTGCACGGCGACGACGCGCTGTACGAACGGCTCTGCCTTGAGGCCTTCCAGTCGGGTCTCTCCTGGATCACGATCCTGCGCCGCCGCGATGGCTTCCGGCGGGCCTTCGCCGACTTCGAGATCGCGGCGGTCGCGGAGTTCACCGACGCCGACAAGGAGCGCCTGCTCGGCGACACGGGCATCATCCGCAACCGCCTCAAGATCGAGGCGACGGTCGCCAACGCCCAGGCCCTGGCCGGCTGGGCCCCCGGCGAGCTCGACGCCCTCATCTGGTCGTACGCGCCGGACGCGGCCACCCGCCCGGCCCCGCGCACCCTCGCCGACGTCCCGGCCGTCACGGACGAGTCGACGGCCCTGTCCAAGGCCCTGAAGAAGCGCGGACTGCGCTTCATCGGCCCGACCACGGCGTACGCCCTGATGCAGGCCTGCGGTCTGGTCGACGACCACCTGGCGGACTGTGTGGCACGGGGCGGCGCCTGAGCACCGCCCCCACCCCGGCGCCCCGAAGGCCGCCCGCTCAGCGGCCGACGTACTTCGGCTTCTCCTTGGCGAGGAACGCGGCCACCGCGATGGCGTGGTCCTCGGAGGCGCCGGCCTTCGCCTGGAGCTCGTCCTCCTTCTCCAGCGCCTGCATCAGCGTGTGCCCCGCGCCATAGGTCAGGGACGTCTTCAGGGCGCCGTACGCCACGGTCGGGCCGTCGGCCAGCGTCCGGGCCACCGCGAGGGCCGCCGCGGCCAGCTCGTCGGCCGGTACGACCTTGTTGACCAGGCCGATCTCGTACGCCTCCGACGCCGAGACGGAGCGCGGGAACAGCAGCAGATCCGCCGCGCGGGACTGGCCGATCAGCCGCGGCAGGGTCCAGGAGACGCCCGAGTCCGCCGTCAGGGCCACCCCGGCGAACGAGGTGTTGAACGCCGCCGTGTCCGCGACCACCCGGTAGTCCGCCGCCAGCGCGAACCCGAGACCGGCGCCCGCCGCCACCCCGTTGACGCCCGCCACCACGGGCTTGGGCATCTCGGTGAGCGCGGTGAGGATCGGGTTGTAGTGCTCGCGCACCGTGCTCATGGTCTGCCCGGTGCCCGCCTCGCGGTCCGCCGTCAGCGACGCGACGTGTTCCTTCAGGTCCTGCCCGACGCAGAACGCCCGCCCGGTCGCGGTCAGCAGCACCGCCCGTACGGCGGGGTCCGCGGCGGCGGCCCGCACGGCCTCGCGGAGCGCGACCTTCGCCTCCGTGTTCATGGCGTTCATGGCCTCGGGCCGGTTGATCGTGATCGTCGCGAGCCCGTCGCTCACCTCGTACAGCACGGTGTCGGCCATGTGGAATCCCCTCCGTCGCGGATGCTGCTCGGTCCTCGTATCCGCTCAGCATGGCGGAGATCACGACCGGTGGGCATGTGACCTGCGTCAAACAATCGGGACGCCGGAGCCGACCGGCGGCGGCGAAGTATCGCAGGCGGATCGCCGAATTGAGTGGTTTTGATAGAGCGCGTTGCCCAAGCGATGCGGACCGATGTTGGTCATCGGGTCCTGCCATGCGGGATAATGACCTGGAAGCAATGTGTTCGATGCCGTGACGCGTGCCCAATCCCGGGGGCCGTCGGCTGACGATGAGCTGGTTTCAGGAAGGGGAACGAGCATGGCGGCCATGAAGCCGCGGACGGGCGACGGCCCGCTCGAGGTGACCAAGGAGGGGCGGGGCATTGTCATGCGCGTTCCGCTCGAAGGCGGCGGTCGGCTTGTCGTCGAGCTGACTCCGGACGAGGCCGATGCCCTCGGCGATGCCCTCAAGAAGGTCGTCGGCTGAGTTAGCGGGTACGACCCAGACTCTTCACCGCCCCGTTCCGGCACGCACGACAGTGCGTGCCGGAACGGGGCGGTGTTGTGTTTCCGGGGGCGCGGGTCGTGGTCGCGCGCGTGCGGCGGTTCAGCCGCGGCGCACCGCGCAGAGCAGTCCGTCGCCGACCGGCAGCAGCGAGGCGACCAGCTCCGTGCTCTCGCGCACCGCGCGCAGCAGTTCGCGCAGCCGCAGCACCTCGGCCGGCTGGGCCGCCGAGTCGACGGTGCGGCCGTCCGCGAAGACGCCCTCGAAGCAGACGATTCCGCCGGGGCGCAACAGGCGCAACGATTCAGCGAGCACATCGAGCGACTCCAGCCGGTCGCCGTCGCAGAACACCAGGTCGTATCCGCCGTCCGCGAGCCGGGGCAGTACGTCCAGGGCCCGGCCGGGGATGAAGCGCGCCCGGTTGGCCGCGAAGCCGGCCGCGCGGAACGCCTGCTTGGCGAAGGCCTGGCGGTCCGGCTCGGGGTCGACGGTGGTCAGCACGCCATCGGGGCGCAGCCCTTGCAGCAGGTAGATGCCGGAGACGCCGGTGCCGGTGCCGATCTCCGCGACCGCCTTGGCGTCCGCCGTGGCGGCGAGCAACCGCAGCGCGGCGCCGGTCCCCGGGGACACCGAACGCAGGCTTGCCTCCCGGGCCCGGTCACGGGCCCAGCGCAGCGCGTCGTCCTCGGCGACAAAGGCGTCGGCGAACGCCCAGCTCGTCTGCCGGTTGGCGGTAATGGCCCTCTCCTGTCCCCTTGGTTGGCGCAACGGTGACTGTATCCGCTGGAGTCGGGAACCCGCAGATGGGACCGCGCGTTATGAAGGAGAGGGGAACGCGGGGGACGTATGGACGAGTTCGGGCACTCCGGCGGCAAGCCGGTCCCAAATGCACGTAAAGATTCTTATCCGGAGCTAACGGGCGAGGTGGCTATGGTAGGGGCTCCACTGGACACCACCAGAGCCGACAGGGGAGGTGCGGCTGCGCCTGTGGATCGGGGAGGGGTGCTGCGGCGCCTTCTCAGGTCGGCAGGTGAGCCGAAATCCGTGACCGACATCGCTGACCGTTCCCGCGCTACCAGCTCCGCTACCACCGCGACCTTCGCCGACGCGGATTCCCAGGCGTGGACTCCCCCTACGTGGGAGGAGATCGTCAGCACGCACAGCGGTCGGGTCTATCGCCTCGCCTACCGTCTGACGGGCAATCAGCACGATGCGGAGGACCTCACCCAGGAGGTCTTCGTCCGCGTCTTCCGCTCCCTGTCGACGTATACGCCGGGCACCTTCGAGGGCTGGCTGCACCGCATCACCACCAACCTCTTCCTGGACATGGTCCGCCGCCGTCAGCGCATCCGCTTCGACGCGCTCGGCGACGACGCCGCGGAGCGGCTGCCCAGCCGTGAGCCCAACCCCCAACAGGCCTTCAACGACGCCCACTTCGACGCCGACGTCCAGCAGGCGCTCGACACGCTGGCGCCCGAGTTCCGTGCGGCCGTCGTCCTCTGCGACATCGAGGGCCTCTCCTACGAGGAGATCGCGGCCACCCTCGGAGTGAAGCTCGGCACCGTCCGCAGCCGGATCCACCGCGGCCGCTCCCAGCTGCGCAAGGCCCTCCAGCACCGTTCGCCCGAAGCCCGCGCCGAGCAGCAGCGCGCGCTGGCCGGGGTGGCGCCGGGGGCTCTCGGGGTGGCCGGAGAGGGGATGGCGTGAGTGGCACGAGTCCCACCCCGGCGGAGCAGCACCTCGGGGACCGGCTCGCGGCTCTGGTCGACGGCGAGCTGAACCACGACGCCCGCGAACGCGTCCTGTCCCACCTGGCGACCTGCGCCAAGTGCAAGGCGGAGGCGGACGCCCAGCGCAGCGTGAAGAACGTCTTCGCCCGGGCGGCGCCCCCGCCGCCCTCGGAAGGCTTCCTCGCCCGGCTCCAGGGCCTGCCCGGCGGACCCACCGGCCTCGAGGGCGACGACGGCTCGGGACCGCTCGGTGGAGGGCGCCGAGCCGAGGGGTACTTCGGAGGGTTCGGGGTGCTCAGCCATGCCCCGGGCGGCCCCGGCGGACCGCACGTATCCCGCTCGGACGGCTTCGGCTACGCCCCGGTCGGCTCCCATGCGCCCGTCGTGCCCGACGGCCCGGGCGGCGGCTTTCGCATACATGAGGTGGGCAGGCCGGAGCAGGACCGCCCGGGCTCGGCATGGCGCGGCCGAAGATTCGCGTTCGCCGCGGCGAGTGCCGTGTCCCTCGCTGCCATCGCGCTCGGCGGCACCCTTCCGCTGGGTTCAACATCCGGGGCCCGGGCCGCGGGTGGGGGCACCAATGTCGTGCCGCTGCGGTCCAACACCCCATCGCCGAGCGGCAGTTCGGCCGAGGACCGTCGGCGCGGGGGCGTCGCGGCCGGGTTCCTCTCGACGATGGCCGCCCAGCCCACGGCGCCGACCGTGCCGGGCATACGCACCCTGAACGGCATGCCCGCGCAGAACGGCCCCGTCCGGCCGCTGGGCGGCGCGTTCCCCGCGGCCCGCCTGGACGGCTCGTCACTGCCGCCGCTGATACGGCCGGCCGTGGCCACACTGCCGCTGACCACGACGGACCTGATGACCGGCCCGCTCGGCGTCACGCCCTCCGCGCCCCCGGCGGCGCCGCAACACCTGGCGGCTCCGATCGCCCCCGGCCTCCCGCTGGTCGCCCGGCGCTGACCGCGCCCTGCCGTCGCCCCGGGCGACCTGGTTGAATCCGGGGAGGGGTGCTCGTCGGAGCACGCAGGAGAGCCAGTTGCGGGGAGAGCATGAACGAGCAGACGCCCACCGGGCCGAAGCCGAAGTGGTGGAGCCGTCCGCAGACGGCCCGCCCCCACCCCGCCGAACCCGCGCCCGAGACCTACGACTTGGCCCCGCCGACGGCTCCGGAACGCGAGACGGGCGAGCACCCGGTGGACCCCGCGAAGCCCGCGCCCGCCGACCTCGCCGTGGAACTCGGGCCGGCGCCCAACCCCACTCAGCCGCCCGTAGAACTCGCGTCCGCGCCCGACCCTGCGCCCGCGTCCACCGACCCCGCCGTGGAACTCGGGCCCACGCCCACCCCCGCCGACCCCGCCGTGGAACTCGGGCCGGCGCCCAACCCCATTCAGCCGCCCGTGGAGCCCGGGCCCGCGCCCGATCCCGACCCGTCGCAGGACCTCCCCGGCGAGCCCCTCAGGGAGTCCGCTCCCCTCAAGCCCCGGCACGCGCCCGATCCCTATGGCACGCCGCCCTACGGTGGGCCCGGGCCGTGGGCGCCCGCGCCGCCCGTGCAGCGGCCGGTACCGACGCCGCCCGCCGGTACCGCGCTCCCGCAGCAGGCCCCGTACGCCGCACCCGGCGTCCCCCGGGCCCCGTACGCCGAACCGCAGAACGCCGCACCCCTGGCCCCCCACACCGCGCCCGTGGCGCCGCCCGCGCCCGTCACGCAGTGGTTGCGGTACGACCCCTGGACCGCACCGGGCACGCCGGGCGCACCGGGCGCGCTCGCGGCGGGGGAGCCGTTCACTCGGGAGGGGCGGGCCGGGGACAGGAAGGGGCGGCGGGGGACGCTGCTCGTGGGGGGTGTGCTGCTCGCCCTGGTCGCCGGAGGCATCGGTGGGGGCGTGGGCGCGTATGTGGAGCGCACCGGCGGCATCACCTCCGTCAAGCTGCCGCAGTCCGGCAAGGAGGCGCAGGGCAGGGCGCCCGACAGCGTCGCCGGGATCGCCGCGAGCGCGCTGCCGAGCGTGGTCACCATCCATGTCACCGGCTCCGGAGAGTCCGGCACCGGTACCGGCTTCGTGCTCGACAACGCGGGGCACCTCCTGACCAACAACCACGTCGTCAAGTCCGCCGGGAACGCGGGCAAGATCTCGGTGACCTTCAGCGGCGGGGAGAGCGTGCCCGCCGAGGTGGTCGGCCGCGATGCCGGGTACGACCTCGCGGTCGTCAAGGTCACCGGCGTATCGGGCATGAAGCCGCTGCCGCTCGGCAACTCCGACAACGTCCTCGTCGGCGATCCGGTGGTGGCCATCGGCGCCCCCTTCGACCTCTCCAACACGGTGACGTCCGGCATCATCAGCGCCAAGGAGCGTCCGATCACGGCGGGCGGCGAGAGCGGTGACGGCACCGATGTCAGCTATGTCGACGCGCTCCAGACCGACGCCCCGATAAACCCGGGCAACTCCGGCGGCCCGCTCGTCGACTCCAAGGCGCGCGTCATCGGCATCAACAGCGCGATCAGGTCGGCGGGCAACGGCGGTTCGGAGAGCGGCGGTGGTCAGGCCGGCTCGATCGGGCTCGGTTTCGCCATACCGATCAACCAGGCCAAGCGGGTCGCGGAGGAGCTGATCAACACCGGGAAGGCCACCCACCCGGTGATCGGCGTCACGCTCGACATGAAGTTCACCGGCGACGGCGCCCGCGTCGCGGAGCAGGCCACCGACGGCAAGGGGTCCGTCGTCGCCGACGGCCCCGGCGCCAAGGCGGGCATCCATCCGCAGGACGTGATCACCAAGGTGGACGGCCAGCGGGTGCACGGCGGCGAGGAGTTGATAGTCAAGATCCGCGCGCACCGCCCCGGCGACCGGCTCAGGCTGACCCTCCAGCGGGACGGCAAGGAGCAGGAGCTCACGCTGACGCTCGGCTCCTCGTCCTGACGGGGGCGCGCCTGGCCTGCGCGGGCCAGGCGCGCCGCGGGCCCGTACCGACGTCCAAAGGTCACCCCGCGGGTACCGCGGCGACAGATTCGCCGGGTACCGTGGAACGGTCCATGACCGGACGCGGGGCCGGGCACACCGAGTGCCGGGCGCCGTGATCGCGAGCAGTGAGAACACGAGGAGCAGCGGGTGTTCAACGACATCGGGCCCATGGAACTGGGCACACTCGTGGTCCTCGCCGTGCTCATCTTCGGTCCGGACAAGCTGCCCAAGCTGATCCAGGACGTGTCGAACATCATCCGCAAGGTGCGCAGCTTCTCCGAGAGCGCCAAGCAGGACATCCGGGCCGAGCTGGGCCCCGAGTTCAAGGACTTCGAGTTCGAGGACCTGAACCCCAAGACGTTCGTCCGCAAGCAGTTGATGGACAACGACGACCTGGGCCTCAAGGAGATCCGCAACAGCTTCGACCTGCGCAAGGACATGGAAGAGGTCGCGGACGCCGTGCACGGCCGCGAAACCGCCCCCGCGACCACCGCGGCCAACGGCTCCGGCACCGGTTCGGGCACCCCCGACCTGCTGAAGAAGCGCGAGAAGCTGGACCCGGGCGAGCGCCCGCCCTTCGACGCCGACGCCACCTGATCGCGCCCCTTTCGCGCCCCGACCGCGACCCGGTACACGCCAATCCCACATGGGCTTTTCCGGCGAGCCGTGCCGAGGTGGCTATCCTCCATCTGTCCGGCAGCCAGGACGCCCGAGGGGGGCGGGCCGCTCCGGACGCTACTGATCTAGGAGGCGGCCGGGCAGATGGAGACGACAAGCCGGGTAACGGGGCAGTCCCCCCAAGGGGCGCCCGAGGGTGCCAAGGCCACAGCGGAGGGAGTGCCGGCGGCCCGGCGAACCGTCGACGGCTTTCTGCGCGCGCCCTTCCCCTGGTACGGCCTCGACGAGGCGTTCACCGGGCCGCGCTGGCTGATGCAGGTGGCGCTCGCCGCCGACGGCACGGTCCAGCACGGTTCGATCGGGCACGGCGACGAGCCGTCGATACGGCCCGAGGCGGCCGGCGCCACGGCCGACCGGGAGCGGTTCGCGGTGGTCGTGAGCATCCCCGCGAATCCGGTGCGCCGCAGCGGCGACGGCACGGGCGTCCTGGAGGCCACCTCGGTCTCCTCGGCGGCCTGGCTGGCCGGTTCGGGGCTGCTGTCCTTCACCTGGCCCGCGCAGATGGACCACGTCCTGCGCGGTGACTGGCTGGACCAGCAGACCGAGACGGCCTGGGAGCTCGCCGACGACCTCGACGGCTCCGACTGGTCCACGCTCTCGCTGCCCG
Source organism: Streptomyces hundungensis (assembly GCF_003627815.1). NCBI lineage: Bacteria > Bacillati > Actinomycetota > Actinomycetes > Kitasatosporales > Streptomycetaceae > Streptomyces > Streptomyces hundungensis. The sequence goes on along the minus strand of NZ_CP032698.1, from coordinate 3,100,957 downwards.
TCGACGGCGTGCCCACCGACTTCCACTACCGCGAGTCCGCATTCGGCTGGGTCCTTGCGGGCTCGGCGCAGAGCGGGGTGCACCTGGGCGCGTACGGGCGTGGCCTGAGCGCTTACGGGCTCGGCTTCTCGGTGGTCAAGGACATCGCCTCGTACGAGTGAGCGCGGTGCGTGCGACCGGGCCCCCCACCAAGGGCCCGCACGGCACGCGTAAGGGGCGCCCGCAATGGCGAGGCGCCCCTTACCGCTTGGTGCGTACAGCCGCGCTGCGCGGACTAGAACTTGTTGCGCGGCGTGATCCCGAGGGACATGCCCGACAGGCCGCGGGCGCGGCCGCCCAGCTTGCCCGCGATGGCGCGCAGGGCGGCGCCGGCGGGGGAGTCCGGGTGGGACAGGACGACGGGGCGGCCGTCGTCGCCGCCCTCGCGCAGGCGGACGTCGATCGGGATGGAGCCGAGCACCGGCACCGTGGCGCCGGTCGTCTTGGTGAGGCCGTCGGCGACCTTCTGGCCGCCGCCGGTGCCGAACACGTCGACCATCTCATCGCAGTGCGGGCAGGGCAGCCCCGCCATGTTCTCGACGACGCCGACGATCTTCTGGTGGGTCTGCACGGCGATGGAGCCGGCCCGCTCGGCTACCTCGGCGGCGGCCTGCTGCGGGGTGGTCACGACGAGGATCTCCGCGTTCGGGACCAGCTGGGCCACCGAGATCGCGATGTCGCCGGTGCCCGGCGGCAGGTCGAGGAGCAGCACGTCCAGGTCGCCCCAGTAGACGTCCGCGAGGAACTGCTGGAGGGCGCGGTGCAGCATCGGGCCGCGCCACACCACGGGCGCGTTGCCCGGCGTGAACATGCCGATGGAGATGACCTTCACGCCGTTCGCGGACGGCGGCATGATCATGTTCTCGACCTGGGTGGGCTTGCCGTCGGCGCCCAGCATGCGGGGCACGGAGTGGCCGTAGATGTCGGCGTCCACGACGCCCACCTTCAGGCCGTCCGCCGCCATCGCGGCCGCCAGGTTGACCGTCACCGAGGACTTGCCGACGCCGCCCTTGCCGGAGGCGACCGCGTACACCCGGGTCAGCGAGCCGGGCTGGGCGAAGGGCACCTCGCGCTCGGCGGTGCCGCCGCGCAGCGCGGACGCCAGGTCCTTGCGCTGCTCGTCGCTCATCACGTCGAGCGTCACGTCGACGCGGCTGACGCCTTCGACGCGCTCGACCGCCTCCGTCACGTTCTTCGTGATCGTCTCGCGCATCGGGCAGCCGGACACGGTCAGGTACACCGTGACAGCGACCGCCCCGTCCGTACCGATCTCTACCGATTTGACCATGCCGAGCTCAGTGATCGGTCGGTGGATCTCGGGGTCGTTCACCGTCGCCAGTGCCTCAAGCACCGCGTCTTCCGTAGCCATACGGTCGATGGTACGGCGCTTACCGCACGGTACGGAAAGCCCCGTCAGCGGTCGCCTTCGTCACGTCCGTGAGCGCGCTCCGGCGGGAATACGTTCCTGCGCTCCTCCATCTCCTTGACCAGGTCCTGGAGTTCGGAGCGGATCCAGTCCCGGGTGGCCACCTCGCCGAGGCCCATCCGCAGCGCCGCGATCTCCCGCGTGAGGTATTCCGTGTCGGCGATGGACCGCTCGTTCTGCTTGCGGTCCTGCTCGTGGGTGACCCGGTCGCGGTCGTCCTGCCTGTTCTGCGCGAGCAGGATCAGCGGCGCCGCGTACGAGGCCTGGAGGGAGAGGGCGAGCGTGAGGAAGATGAACGGATAGTTGTCGAAGCGCAGACTGCTCGGCGCGAAGATGTTCCAGGCGACCCACAGGATGATGATCAGGGTCATCCAGACGATGAACCGTCCGGTGCCGAGGAAGCGCGCGATCCGCTCGCTGAACCGCCCGAACGCCTCGGGGTCCCACTCCGGCAGCAGCCGCACCCGCCCCGAGCGCGGCTGGTCGAGCCGGCTGCGGCCGCGCGGCACGGCGCTCGACCCGCCCGCCCGCGTGCGCTCCTCGGCCCGGTCAGTGCCGCCCATCGGGCACCCCCTCGGGACCGTGGAACTCCGTCTCGCGCCAGTCCTCCGGCAGCAGGTGGTCCAGTACGTCGTCGACGGTCACCGCGCCGAGCAGCGACCCGCTCTCGTCCACCACGGGCGCGGCCACCATGTTGTACGCGGCGAGGAAGCTGGTCACCGACGGCAGCGAGGCGTTGGGCGGAAGCGGCTTCAGATCGCTGTCCACCACCGAACTGACCAGGGTGAACGGCGGCTCGCGCAGCAGCCGCTGGAAGTGCACCATGCCGAGGTACTTGCCGGTCGGCGTCTCGTCCGGCGGTCGGCACACATAGACCTGCGCGGCGAGCGCCGGGGAGAGGTCCTGCTGGCGGACGCGGGCCAGGGCGTCGGCGACCGTGGCATCGGGGCGCAGCACGATCGGCTCGGTCGTCATCAGACCGCCCGCCGTGCGCTCCTCGTAGGACAGCAGCCGGCGCACATCGGCCGCGTCGTCGGGCTGCATCAGGGTCAGGAGGCGCTCCTTGTCCTCCTCCGGCAGCTCGGAGAGCAGGTCGGCCGCGTCGTCCGGGTCCATCGCCTCCAGGACGTCCGCGGCGCGCTCGTCCTTCAACTTGCCGAGGATCTCCACCTGGTCGTCGTCGGGCAGCTCCTCCAGGACGTCCGCGAGGCGGTCGTCGTCGAGGGCGGCGGCCACCTCGGCGCGGCGCTTGGGGGAGAGGTGGTGCATGACGTTGGCGAGGTCGGCCGGGCGCAACTGCTCGAAGGTGGCGACCAGGTTCTCGGCGCCCTGCCCGTGCTCCTCCAGGGAGAAGCCGGTGACGGCCGACCACTCCACGGTCAGCGTCTCGCCCTTGCGCCGCAGCGCGCCCGCCTTGCCCCGGCGTACGAAGACCTTGTCGATCTCCCAGTCGCGGCGGGCCGGAAGCTGCTGGATCGCCACGTCCAGGACGGTCACCTCCTCGCCGCTCTCCGCCAGGGTGACCCGGCGGTCCAGCAGCTCACCGAGGACCAGGCGTTCGGTCGGGCGCTGCTCGAAGCGGCGGAGGTTGACCACCCCGGTGGTGATGACCTGGCCCGACTCCACACCGGTGACCCGGGTCATGGGCAGGAAGATGAGCCGGCGGCTCGCCACTTCGACGACGATGCCGAGCAGCCGGGGAGGCCTGCGGCCGACCCGGAGCATGGCCACCAGGTCGCGCACCCGGCCGACCTGGTCCCCGTTGGGGTCGAAGACGGCGACGCCGGAGAGATGCGAGACGAAGACCCGGGGGGCGCCTGCCGCCATTCGAGCGCCTCCTTAACTGTTCAGGGTTGCTCCGCACCACCGCGATCGCTGCGGGACAAGGGCTTCAGGCTAGCCGGTGGCGGCGCGGTACGCCCTTGCGGGTCGTCCGTCCGGCGCTCCGCGAGGCGGCGCGGGCGGTGCGGGTAGGGTGCGGTCTGCCGACCCCCTACATCCATGTGAGAGGCAGTGCGCAGGTGACCTCATCCCCCTGGTTCGTACGGGTACGGGTCCGCGCCCGCAGGGCGGCGCTGCCCGTCGCGCTCTGCGCGGGGCTCGCCGCGACGCTCACGGCGTGCGGCTCGGACCCGGACGAGGGAACCAACGGCGTCGGCAAGCTGTCCGCGCCCGAGATCGAGAGCAAGGCGCGGGCGGCGGCGGACGGCGCGGACGCGGTGCACCTCTCGGGGACGCTGGTCAGCAAGGGCGGCTCGTTCAAGATCGACATGCGGCTCAAGAGCAGCGGCGGGACCGGCACGGTCACCTCGCAGAAGAACACCTTCGGGCTGCTGCGGGTGGGGGACGACCTGTTCCTCAAGGCCGGCGCGGGATTCTGGTCGCACAGCGGGTCCGGCGATGCGGCCGCGGCGGCGGGCAAGCTCGACGACAAGTACGTCAAGGTGCCCTCGGGCGACCCCGCCTACCAGCAACTGCGCGGCTTCACCGAGAAGGCGGTGCTCCTGAAGGGGATGCTGGGCCTCCAGGGCGCGCTTTCCAAGGGGGACCACGCGGAGGTCGGCGCGTTCCGTACGGTACGGATCGAGGCGGGCAAGGACGGCGAGGGCGGCACCCTCGACGTCTCCCTCCAGGGCACGCCCTACCCGCTGCGTTTCGAGCGGGCCGGCGGGGCCGGTGTCCTCGAACTCGCCGACTGGGACAAGGACTTCCCGCTCGCCGCGCCCGCCAAGGGCGAGACCGTCGACTACGGCCGGCAGCTCCCGACGACCTAGCCCGCCCTTCGCTCAGCGGCGCTTGCGCTTGAGGAGCAGCCGCGGCAACGCGGCCGGTACCGGCTGCCGGGTGGTGGCGGTCGTGGGCAGGGGCGCGGCCGCCAAGGACGTCTCGGGGGAGGGCTCCAGGGGGCCGCGCGGCGTCAGACGCAGCAGGCGGCACTCGGCCGCCCAGCGCGCCGGCATCGCCTCGCCGTCGTGGGCGTTCAGGCGCTTGCCCTTCAGCTCGGCGACCGCCGTGTCCCAGGCCTCGGAACCGGCCGGGACCTCGGACACCGACGCCGTCCAGGTCACCAGGCGACCGCCCTTGTCCTTGGAGCGGACGGTCACGGTCGCCGTGCCGCCGTCCGACAGGCCCTCCAGCGGCTGCTCGCCCGGGCCGCCGCCGACGACGTAAGCCGCGCCGTCGAGCCACCCGTGCCACAGCGCCCGCTCGGCCACCCCGGCGCCGCGCACCCAGATGAGACCGGACTTCTTCGTGGCCTCCTCGACGAGGGCCTGATCGAGCAACGTCTGCGTCATGACCACCACCCTAGAGGCCCCCGCCGACGGTCAGTTCCGTTATCCGGCGATGCCCCTTACGCTGCGGCCGTGACCACTGCCACCACCCCCGCTCAGAACGTCGCCGCCGTCCCGCGCGTCGACATCGTCCTGCTCGGTGTCGCCCTCGCCAGCGTCTCGCTGTCCGCGCCGCTGATCGCCGCGACCGCGGCGCCCGCGCTCGCCATCGCCTTCTGGCGCAACGCCCTCGCGGTGGGCGTGCTGACCCCGGTGGCCTGGTTCAAGCACCGCGCCCGGCTGCGCGCGCTGACCCGGCGCGAGGTGGGCCTGACCGTCGGCGCGGGCGCCCTGCTCGCGCTGCACTTCGGGCTGTGGCTGCCGAGCCTGAGCATGACGAGCGTCGCCTCCTCGACCGCGCTGTGCACCACCACCCCGATCTGGACGACCCTCGCGCTGCGGCTGCGCGGCCACCGCCCCCCGGCCCTGGTGTGGAGCGGCACCCTGGCCGCGTGCGTCGGCGTCGTACTGCTCACCGGCGTCGACCTCACCCTGTCGCCGCGCGCCCTTGCCGGCGACGCGCTCGCCCTCGGCGGCGGCATCGCGGCCGCCGGTTACGTCCTGCTCGGCGCCGAGGTCCGCAAGAGCGTGGCCACGGTGCCCTACACCTACCTCTGCTACGGCACGGCCGCCGCCGGACTCCTCGCGGCCACCCTCGTCAGCGGGGCCGACCTCACCTCGTACGACGCGGGGACCTGGGCGAAGCTCGGGCTGCTCACGCTCGCCGCCCAGCTTCTGGGGCACTCGCTGCTCAACCGGGTGGTGGCGAGCCTCGGCCCGTCGGTCACCTCCACCGCGATCCTGCTGGAGACCCCCGGCGCCGCCCTGATCGCCGCGCTCTGGCTCGGACAGGAGCCTCCGGTGCTCGCCTACCCGGCCCTCGCGGTGATCCTGGCCGGGCTCGCCCTGGTCGTACGGGCGGGCCGCGGCGCCTGAGCGGGGCGCGCCCCGGGCCGCCGCCCCCTCAACTGGCGTGTCAGAGCCAGCCGTTGCGCTTGAGCGTGCGGTGGATGGCGAAGCACGCCACGGCCACCAGGCCCATCGAGATCGGGTAGCCGTACTTCCAGTGCAGCTCCGGCATGTGGTCGAAGTTCATGCCGTACACCCCGCACACCATCGTCGGTACGGCGATGATCGCCGCCCAGGACGTGATCTTGCGCATGTCCTCGTTCTGGGCGACGGACGCCTGCGCGAGGTTGGCCTGGAGGATGGAGTTGAGCAGTTCGTCGAAGCCGACGACCTGCTCCTGGACGCGGGCGAGGTGGTCGGCCACATCACGGAAGTACTTCTGGATGTCCGGGTCGACCAGACGCATCGGCCGCTCGCTCAGGAGCTGCATGGGACGCAGCAGCGGCGAGACGGCCCGCTTGAACTCCAGTACCTCGCGCTTGAGTTGGTAGATCCGGCCGGCGTCCACCCCGCGCGGGCTGCCCTTGGCCGGGGCCGAGAACACCTCGATCTCGACCTCGTCGATGTCGTCCTGCACCGCGTCCACCACGGCCAGATAGCCGTCGACGACCTGGTCGGCGATGGCGTGCAGGACGGCCGAGGGGCCCTTGGACAGGAGTTCCGGGTCGTCCTGGAGGCGCTTGCGCAGGGCGCGCAGCGAGCCCTGGCCGCCGTGCCGGACCGTGATCACGAAGTCCGGCCCGGTGAAGCACATCACCTCGCCGGTCTCCACGACCTCGCTGGTCGCGGTGAGCTCGGCGTGCTCCACGTAGTGGATCGTCTTGAAGACGGTGAACAGGGTGTCGTCGTAACGTTCCAGCTTCGGCCGCTGGTGGGCGTGGACCGCGTCCTCCACGGCCAGCGGGTGCAGCCCGAACTCGGCCGCGATACCGGCGAATTCGGCCTCCGTCGGCTCGTGCAGACCGATCCACACGAAGCCGCCGCCCTCGCGCACCCGGCGCATCGCCTCACGCGGTGTCAGACAGGACGTCTCCTCGACGGACTGGACGCGCCGCCCGTCCCGGTAGACCGCGCAGTCCACGACGGCGCTGCTCGCCGAGGGGTCGCGGGTGGTGTCGTAGCCGTTGTACGGGGTGCTGGTCTTGCGCAGCGCGGGGCGGACCACGGCGCGCAGGTCACGAATCATCGACATGGCAGAACTCCTTCACGGAGGGGCCGTCGGGGCGTGACGCTCTGGAACTGCCCGGAATGGGGACGTCCTGCGACGAGGGGGGCCAAGGGGTCGACTCGACCCCGCGAGGCATTCATCGCACACGTTCGCAAAAGCGGGCGGCACCACAGGGGCACGCGGTGACGGCGTTCGCTACTGAAACGGACAACGCGAGGCGAGATGCTCTTCCGTTGGGCGAAACGCCATGAGGTTCAGGTGTTTCCGGGCGCGGGGGCCGGGTATGCAGGCTCTCGAATCGGGGAGAGCTCAGATCACCGGGAACAACGCGGCCGTGCGGAAGAGCGGTTGGTACTGCCAGGCCGACTTCGATCCATCGCAGCCCCACCTCCTCCAGCCGGTCCCCCGTGGGGAACTTTTTGCTGTCCCGAACAGCGGCCAAGACTATCAGCCCACTGTCGCGTCAAGCCCCTTCTTTGCCGCTTGCATACGCCTTCTATGCTCGCCTCATGGTTGATGTTCTTGCTCTGGTCGAGGCCCGTTTGCGCACCGCGCTGGGCGAACCGGACGCGCGCGCGGCGGTCACCTTCCTCGGTACGGACCGCATCGAGGTGCTGCGGTTCACCGACGGCGACATCGTCCGGTACGCCACGCTCGGCATGTCAGCCCAGCCGATGGCCGACCCCACCGCCGCGCTCGCCGACCCGGTGAAGGGGCCGCGGGCCGAGCTGGTCCTCTCGGTACGCGCCGGGCTCGCCGACACCGACAAGGTGCTGCGCCCGCTCGCCGTGCTGGCCGCGTCCCCGCAGGTCGAGGGCGTGGTGGTGGCGCCGGGGGCCTCGCTCGACCTCGGCGAACCGCTCTGGCCGGGGGCCGCGTTCGGCTCGGTGCTGGTCGCCGAGCCGGGCGGCCTGATCGAGGACCTGGAGCTCGACGCTCCTATGGACCCGGTGCGCTTCTTGCCGCTGCTTCCCATGACGGCGAATGAGGCGGCGTGGAAGCGGGTTCGGGGGGCGGCGGAGTTGGAGGGGCGGTGGTTGGCGCGGGGCACGGACCTCCGCGACCCGCTCCGCCCCTCCGTCCCCCTGGACTGAGGGGCCCCGGGGCCCCGCCCCCAGCCCCCGGGGGTTTGCCCACCCACCCGCCCGTAGGCGCGGGGTTGGACGGCCCGGCCCTTCCTGGGGCTCCGCCCCAGCCCCCGGGCACCTCGCCCACCCACCCGCCCGTGCGGCGGGTTGGTTGGTTCCGGGCCCCTGGGGCTCCGCCCCAGACCCCGTTCGCGCCTTAAGGGCGCTCGTCCTCAATCGCCGGACGGGCTGAGGTGGCCGATGCGGGCCAGCACCAAGTAGCTAGGGGCGCGGGGAACTGCGCGAGAAGCGACCACGGTCCGCACGTGAAAGACGGGCTCGGGCGGGTCAGCTATCCGGCGCCGGCCCCGCACCGACGCCGCTAAGGGGCGCGGGGAACTGCGCGAGAAGCGACCACGACCCGCACGTGAAAGACGGGCTCGGTGCGGGTCAGCTATCCGGCGCCGACCCGCACCGACGCCGCCAAGGGGCGCGGGGAACTGCGCGAGAAGCGACCACGACCCGCACGTGAAAGACGGGCTCGGTGCGGGTCAGCTATCCGGCGCCGACCCGCACCGACGCCGCCAAGGGGCGCGGGGAACTGCGCGACCAGCCACGCACGGTCCGCAGACGAGAGCGGGGTTGAGGGGCGCGGGGAACTGCGCGATCAGCCACGCACGGTCCGCAGACGAGAGCGGGTTGAGGGGCGCGGGGAACTGCGCGATCAGCCACGCACGGTCCGCAGACGAGAGCGGGTTGAGGGGCGCGGGGAACTGCGCGAGACGCCCCGCACGGCCCGCGAAGGCCGCCCCCCAGCCCCCGCCCCAACTCAATTCGCAAAAACAGAAACCCCGTCCTCCACCGCATGCCCCGGCCGAAGCCCCGCCACCTCCCGCGTGAGCACCCCCCGCCGCACCCAGACGATCCCCGCACCCACGACCGCCGCCCCGGCCGCCACCACGAACGGGATGTGGAGGTCGCTCCACTCCTCGATCTTCGGCGCGAAGTACGGCGCCGCGGCCGCCGCGAACCAGCGGACGAAGTTGTAGCCCGCGCTCGCCACCGGCCGGGGCGCGTCCGAGACGCCGAGCGCCAGTTCCGTGTACACCGTGTTGTTGAGGCCGATGAAGGCGCCGGAGGCGACCGTCGCGGCGACCGCCGTGGTGTGGTTGCCGTAGCCGAGCACGATCAGGTCCGCGGCGAGCAGCACCAGCGATCCGCCGAGCACCTTCAGGGAGCCGAACCGTTCCTGGAGCCGCGGCGCGACGAGCACCGAGAACACCGCGAGCAGCACACCCCAGGCGAAGAAGACGCCGCCCGACTTGTACGGCGACATGTTCAGGACGAACGGGGTGAAGGCGAGCACCGTGAAGAACGCGTAGTTGTAGAAGAAGGCGGACGCCGCGGCCGAGGCCAGCCCGCCGTGGCCCAACGCCTTGAGCGGATCGAGCAGTGACGTCTTGCGCGCGGGCTTCGGCTGCTCCTTCAGGAACACCGTGATCGCGAGGAAGCCGATCGCCATGAGGGCGGCCGTGCCGAAGAACGGGTAGCGCCACTTCATGTCGCCGAGGACCGCGCCGAGCAGCGGCCCGCACGCCATGCCGAGCCCGAGCGCGGACTCGTACAGCAGGATCGCCGCCGCGCTGCCGCCCGCCGCGGCGCCCACGATGACGGCGAGCGCGGTGGAGACGAACAGCGCGTTGCCGAGCCCCCAGCCGGCCCGGAAGCCGACGAGTTCGCCGACCGAGTTCGAGGTGCCCGCGAGGGCCGCGAAGACGACCACCAGGGCGAGCCCCGCCAGCAGCGTCTTCTTGCCGCCGATCCGGCTCGACACGAATCCGGTGACCAGCATGGCGACCGCGGTGATCAGGAAGTACGAGGTGAAGAGCAGGGACACCTGGCTGGGCGTGGCGTCCAGGCCCTTGGCGATGGAGGGCAGGATCGGGTCGACCAGGCCGATGCCCATGAAGGCGACGACCGAGGCGCCCGCGGTCGCCCAGACCGCCTTGGGCTGACGCAGGAGGCCGCCGGTCCCGGCGCCGTCGTCGAGAGGGTCCGTTCCTTGCCGCATGGCTGCTCCCGTTTCACGTTCGGGGGGTGGACATCGGGTGTCGACACAAGATCGTTGCGCAGTGCACACAATAACTTAGCCAGGCTAATGAATGCAAGATGAAACTACTTTGTGGGAGGCCGGATCCGACAGGCGGACGGCACTCCGGACGGGTGATCGTCCTTGACGGGGCGCTGGCCGGAGAGGACCGTGGGGCCTTATGAGGGGCGAACCCAGTTGCCCGAAGTGCGGAGGCCGGGTCAGGGCGCCCGGTCTCTTTGCCGACACCTGGCAGTGCGACGCGCACGGGCCGGTGTATCCGCTGCAACCCGTGGTGCCGCCCAGTGTCGAGGCCCTGGAGGTCGTCGTGCGCCGGGCGCAGGTCCCGGTGTGGATGCCCTGGCCGCTGCCGGTCGGCTGGCTCTTCACGGGCGTCGCCTACGCGGGAGACGACCGCAGCGGCGGTCGCGCGACCGCCGTCGCCTGCTCGGGCCCCGGCCCGCTGGGCGGTCTCGGTGAGCTCATCCTGGTCGCCGAGGAGTTGGGCGTCGGGCTCGGCGCGCGGTACGCGGGCATCGAGGGGCCCGACCCCGGCCCGTTCATGAGCGTCGACAAACCTCCGCACACCAAGGTCCTCGCGGCCGGCCGGCCCACCCCGTTGTGGCACGTCACCCGCACCCCGGACGACCGCGCGGTCTTCGCGGGCGAGGCGCGCGGCCTGTGGCTGTGGGCGATCGTGTGGCCCGAGCAGTCCGGGCTGCTCATGTACGACGAACTCGTCCTGACCGATCTGCGCGACGCGGGCGCCGAGGTCGAACTGCTGCCGTGCGGGGCCCTCACCCCGCGCATCCTGTCCTGACCACACAGGCGACCGCCTCGGCAGCGAGCCGGTAACGCCCCCCCGGGTCCCCTCCATGGCAGGTCCATGGCAGGCAGGGCCGACAGGCAGACGGGCAGGCGGGTACCGGCACACCCCTCGCGGGGCCTGGCCCGCACGTGGGCGGACGGCGGTGTGCGGACGGGCGGTTATCCTTGACTGTCCCCTTGATCCGCCCCTTATGCCCTGGAGTACGCGTCGTGCGCATCGATCTGCACACCCACTCCACGGCTTCGGACGGCACGGACACCCCCGCCGAACTGGTCCGCAACGCGGCCGCCGCCGGGCTCGACGTCATCGCGCTGACCGACCACGACACCACCCGCGGTTACGCGGAGGCCATCGCCGCGCTCCCGGGACTCGACCGCGACCTCACCCTGGTGACCGGCGCCGAACTCTCCTGCCGCCTCGACGGCGTGGGCCTGCACATGCTGGCCTACCTCTTCGACCCCGAGGAGCCCGAGCTCGCCCGCGAGCGCGAACTCGTGCGGGACGACCGGGTGCCGCGCGCCCAGGGCATGGTCACCAAGCTCCAGGAACTCGGCGTGCCCGTCACCTGGGAACAGGTCGCGCGCATCGCGGGCGACGGTTCCATCGGCCGCCCGCACGTCGCCGAGGCGCTCGTCGAACTCGGCGTCGTGGACAGCGTGTCCGACGCCTTCGTGCCGGAGTGGCTCGCCGACGGCGGCCGTGCCTACGTCGGCAAGCACGAGCTCGACCCGTTCGAGGCGATCCGGCTCGTCAAGGCCGCGGGCGGCGTCACCGTCTTCGCCCACCCGCTCGCCGTCAAGCGCGGCCAGGTCGTGCCGGAGTCGGCGATAGCCGAACTGGCCGCCGCCGGACTCGACGGCATCGAGGTCGACCACACCGACCACGACGCCCCCACCCGGGACCGGCTGCGCGCCCTCGCCCGCGACCTCGGGCTCCTTGCCACCGGCTCCAGCGACTACCACGGCAGCCGCAAGACCGTACGGCTCGGGGAGTGGACCACCGACCCCGAGATCTACGGCGAGATCACCCGCCGCGCCACGGGGGCCTTCCCCGTGCCGGGCGCGGGCGGAACCACCTGCCCGTAGCCCGGTAGGGAGAGCCCGCCTCTCCGGACTCCCGGGACCCCGTCCCCGTATCCCCGCTCCTCGCACCCCGCCCGGACCACCTTCCGCGCGCGGCCCGGGGGACGGGCCCGGCCGGCCCGCGCCACAGCGTCCCGGCCTCCCCTCATGTACGCCCCTCACTTGCAAGGCTCACCGTGTTCGACGCTGCCGTCTTCGGCTCTCTCTTCCTCACTCTGTTCGTCATCATGGATCCCCCCGGGATCACGCCGATCTTCCTCGCGCTGACGGCCGGCCGGGCCGCGAAGGTCCAGCGCAGGATGGCCTGGCAGGCCGCCGCCGTCGCGCTCGGAGTGATCACGCTCTTCGGCCTCGTGGGCCACCAGATCCTGACGTATCTGCACATCGACGTTCCCGCGCTGATGATCGCGGGCGGTCTGCTGCTGCTCCTGATCGCGCTCGACCTGCTCACCGGGAAGACCGACGAACCCCAGCAGACCAAGGACGTCAACGTCGCGCTCGTGCCGCTCGGCATGCCGCTGCTCGCCGGGCCGGGCGCCATCGTCCAGGTGATCCTGGCGGTCCAGAACCACGACTCGGTCGCCGGGCAGGTCTCGGTCTGGGCGGCGATCATCGCGATCCATGTCGTGCTGTACGTGACCATGCGGTACTCGCTGCTGATCATCCGCGTCATCAAGGACGGCGGCGTCGTCCTGGTGACCCGGCTCGCCGGCATGATGCTCTCCGCCCTCGCGGTGCAGCAGATCATCAACGGCATCACCCAGGTCATCCACGCCTACTGAGGTCCCCCACACGTTCTGCGCCAAGCCAAAGCGCCCCCGTACGCATCGGTACGGGGGCGCTCTCTACGTACGGCGCCCGCGGCCTTCAGCGGCTCGCGGGGCACTGCCTCAACGCGTTACGAGGCTGCGGATTCGGTCGGGCGGATGTAGATGCGCTGACCCATGGCGGCGGCCTGCTGCACAATCCGGTTGACGGAGGCGGCGTCCACGACGGTGCTGTCAACGGCGATACCGTCGACGTCGTCCAGGCGCATGATTTCGAAGCGCATTGGCTTCTCCCTTCGTCTGATCCTCCTGCTAGGAGAACTACTGGTGCGGGGGGCTGCTAACAGCCTGCTCCCACGAAACGTCAGGGCGGTTGCCCGCCCGTTACATGTGGATTGCGTGACTCATGTGCAACGCGTTCCGTAGGGTTCAACGGGTTGCCTCCAGCAAACATTCCCTACGCTAAGGAAATTTTTCGATTTGCTAAGCACCCGGGGGGAAGCGGTCACCACGTGTGCCCGGTTGTGCCCCTTGTGTCACGCGGCCGACAATGGAAAGCGTATGGACGACTCCCAGGAACCTCAACCGGCACGGGCGCCCCACGACCCCGTCGCGCAGCTGGACCGCAAGCTGGACGCCACCAACGAGCTGCTCCAGCGCATGCTCGCCGAGGTCGCGAAGACGCCCTCCACGCACGCGATCTTCGTCGACGCGGGTTATGTCTACGCGGCCGCCGGCCTCCTCGTCACCGGCACCGAGGACCGCCGCTCCTTCGACCTCGACGCGGAAGGCCTAATCGACGCGTTCATCGACAAGGCGCGGACGATCTTCGCGGACAGCCGGCTGCTGCGCGTCTACTGGTACGACGGCGCGCGCCGCCGCATCCACACCCCCGAGCAGCAGTCGATCGCCGAGCTTCCCGACGTCAAGGTGCGGCTGGGCAACCTCAACGCCAACAACCAGCAGAAGGGTGTCGACTCCCTGATCCGCTCCGACCTGGAGTCCCTGGCCCGCCACCGCGCGATCAGTGACGCGGCGCTGATCGGCGGCGACGAGGACCTCGTCTCGGCGGTCGAAGCGGCGCAGGGGTACGGGGCGCGCGTCCACCTCTGGGGCATCGAGGCGGCGGAGGGGCGCAACCAGGCGGAGCCGCTGCTGTGGGAGGTCGACAGCCAGCGCACCTTCGACCTCGACTTCTGCAAGCCGTACGTCACGCGGCGGCCGGTCACGCTCTACGAGGACGGGCCCGCGCCGAGCCGGGAGGACGTGCGGTTCGTGGGGGCGCGGATCGCCGCGACGTGGCTCTCCGAGCGGGGGCGGGCCGCGCTGGCCGACCTGCTGCCCGGCCACCCCTACCTGCCCGGTCCGGTCGACCAGGACCTCCTCATCGAGGCGGAACGTCTGCTTCAGCGGTCTCTGCGGGGGCATGCGGATTTGCGGCGGGCGCTGCGGGACGGGTTCTGGCAGCACCTCCAATCCCAGTACTGACCGACCCGGCCCGGCCGGCCCTGGCTCGCGCAGTTCCCCGCGCCCCTTGGGGGGTGCGTGCCGGTTGTTCGGGTGCGGGCCGTCGGTGCTTGCTCGCGCAGTTCCCCGCGCCCCTTGGGGTGGTGGCGGTGTGTGGTTGTCCGCGGGCTGCCGACGGCTGGTCGCGCCGTTCCCCGCGCCCCTGGGGTGGTGCCTGTCGGTTGGTCGGGTGCGGGCTGTCGGGGCTTGCTCGCGCAGTTCCTCGCGCCCCTTGGGGGGTTCTGGTGGGGGGGGCTGGCTTGCGTGTAGGCGGGGGCGCATTCGGTGCTGGGTTGTGCAGCCCGCTGGGGGCGCGGGGAACTGCGCGACCAGCCACGCACGGTCCGCAGGCGAGAACGGGTTGTGGGGGCGCGGGGAACTGCGCAAAAAGCGACCACGGCCCGCAGACCTTAGGGCTATTAGGCGTTAGGGGTGGGGCGGGGTGGGGGTGGTGGACCAGAAGGCGGAGAGGGCGGACGCCAGCTCCGCCGGGTGCGACACGTTGGGGGAGTGCTCCGCACCGGCAATCACCGTATGCCGCGCCCCAACACTCCGCGCCATATGCGCCAACTCCCCAACCGTCCACACCATTTCCCCCTCCCCGTACGCCACGTGCAACGGCAACGGCAACCGCGCGAGCCCCTCCGTGCGATCCGGCTCGACCCTCAACTGCCGCCCCGTGGCGATGAGTTGAGCAGGCTGCGTACTGAACCAGCGCCGCTGGAGGAACTCCACGATCTCGGGCGGGTCGGACACGTACGCCGGGTCCCTGCCGTCCAGCCACACCGTCGCGGCCCACACCCACGACGGCGGAAGGACCGGCAGCGCCGCCCGGAGCAGCCGGATCTTGGTGCGCTGGTCGGGGCCGACCCGGCCGGGCCCGGACGAGAGCAGGGTCAGCGAGCGGAACGCCGACGGGTCGAGCCGCGCGGCGGAGCGGGCGACGAAGCCGCCGAAGGAGTGCCCCACGAGGTGCACCGGCCCGTCGCCGAGGGCCGCGACCTGGGCGAGTACGTCACCGCCGAGCTGACGCGGGGTGTACGCGGACGTCCGGCGCGGCCCCGGGCTCTCGAACTGCCCGCGCCCGTCGACCGCCACGGCCCGGTACCCGGCGTCCGCGAGCGGATCCAGGAGCGCGAGGAAGTCCTCCTTGCTCCCGGTGTACCCCGGCACGAGCAGCACCGTGCCGAGCGCCCGCCCCTCGGGCCGCGAGTCGAGCACGGCGAACTCCTGGCGCGCGGTGCGGAGTCGGTACGCACGGGTACGGGCCGGGAGGTCGAGGGAGCGGGGCTTACTCATGAGTAGAGCGTAGCCGCCCCACCCGGCCGCCCCCCGGCCCGGGAACGCGAACGGCCCGGCACCCCCGCGGGGGGACCGGGCCGTTTCGGGTGGTGCGGGTTACGCCTCGGGCGCGACCGCCGCCTTCTTCGCGCGGGTGCGGCGCGGCTTCGCCGGAGCCTCGGCCTCGACGGCCTCGGGGGCGACCGCGGCCTTCTTGGCCCGCGTGCGACGCGGCTTGGCCGGCGCCTCGGCCTCGGCGGCGGCCTCGACGACCGTCTCGGGCGCGGCCTCGGCGACCTTCTTGGCCCGGGTCCGACGCGGCGCGGCCGGAGCCTCGGTCGCCTCGGGGGCGGCCTCGGCGGCCTTCTTGGCGCGGGTGCGGCGGGGCTTGGCGGGTGCCTCGGTCTCGACGGTGGCGGGTGCCTCGACCGTCTCGACCACGGCTTCCGCGGCCTTCTTGGCTCGCGTGCGACGCGGCTTCGCCGGCGCCTCGGCCTCGGCGGCGGCCTCGACGACCGTCTCGGGGGCGGCCTCGGCGACCTTCTTGGCGCGGGTGCGGCGGGGCTTCGCGGGGGCCTCGGTCTCGACGGCGGCGGGTGCCTCGACCGTCTCGACCACGGCTTCCGCGGCCTTCTTCGCCCGCGTACGGCGCGGCTTCTCCGGAGCGGCCGTGACCGGGGCGGCCGTGACCGCGGCGGCCGGAGCCGACGCGACCTCGGTCATCGCCGCGGTGGTCTTGGCCTTCGCGGCCCTCGCCAGTTCGAGCGCCGCCGACTCCGGCGTCATGAAGCCGACCTCGGAGGACGTGTCGACCACCTTGCGCACCCGGCGCCGACGCGGCTCGGCCTTGGCCGGCTCGGGTACGGCGACCGTGGCGGCCGGAGCGGGACGACGGCGCGGCTCGGCCTTGACGGGTTCGGGCGTGACGGCCGGGGCGGCCGACGCGGTACGACGGCGCGGCTCGGCCTTGGTGACCGGCTCGGCCACCGGGGCGGCCGACGCGGCCTCGATCACCGGCGCGGCGGCGGCCTGCGGGGCGTTCGACGGCGCACCCACGCGGGTACGGCGGCGACGACGCGGCGTGCGCGCCTCGGTCACCTGCTCGGTGGCCTCGGTGACGGGCGCCTCAGCGACAGGGGCCGGGGCCGGAGCGGCGGCCGGGGTCTCGACGCCGTCCTGCGAGCCACCACGGGTGCGGCGACGCTGACGCGGCGTACGCGTACGGGGCGGACGCTCCTCGGTGACGACCGGCGCGGCGGCGGCGGACTTGCGCCCGCGCCCACCGGTCTCGCCGAGGTCCTCGACCTCTTCGGCGGCGAGGCCGGCCCGGGTGCGCTCACCCCGGGGCAGCACGCCCTTCGTGCCCTTCGGGATGCGCAGCTCCTCGAAGAGGTGCGGGGACGTGGAGTACGTCTCCGGCGGGTCCGGGAACTTCAGGTCGAGCGCCTTGTTGATCAGCTGCCAGCGCGGGATGTCGTCCCAGTCGACCAGCGTGATCGCGATGCCCTTCTTGCCCGCGCGGCCGGTGCGGCCGATGCGGTGGAGGTAGGTCTTCTCCTCCTCGGGCGACTGGTAGTTGATGACGTGCGTGACGCCGTCGACGTCGATGCCGCGGGCGGCGACGTCGGTGCAGACCAGCACGTCGACCTTGCCGTTGCGGAAGGCGCGCAGCGCCTGCTCGCGGGCGCCCTGGCCCAGGTCGCCGTGGACGGCGCCGGAGGCGAAGCCGCGCTTGGCGAGCTGCTCGGCGATGTCGGCGGCGGTCCGCTTCGTACGGCAGAAGATCATCGCGAGACCGCGGCCCTCGGCCTGGAGGATGCGCGCGACCATCTCCGGCTTGTCCATGGAGTGGGCGCGGTAGACGAACTGCTCGGTGTTGGCGACGGTCGTGCCCTCGCCGTCCGGCGACGTGGCGCGGATGTGCGTGGGCTGCGACATGTAGCGGCGGGCGAGGCCGATGACGGCGCCCGGCATGGTCGCGGAGAACAGCATCGTCTGGCGCTTCGGCGGAAGCAGCTGGATGATCTTCTCGACGTCCGGCAGGAAGCCGAGGTCGAGCATCTCGTCGGCCTCGTCGAGGACGAGCACCTTGACGTGGGAGAGGTCGACCTTCTTCTGGCCGGCGAGGTCGAGCAGACGCCCCGGGGTGCCGACGATCACGTCGACGCCCTTCTTGAGGGCCTCGACCTGGGGCTCGTAGGCACGGCCGCCGTAGATGGCGAGCACGCGCACATTGCGCACCTTGCCGGCGGTGAGGAGGTCGTTGGTGACCTGCTGGCACAGCTCGCGCGTCGGCACGACGACGAGGGCCTGCGGGGTGTTGGTGAGCTGGTCGGAGGTGGCCCGGCCCGCCTCGACATCGGCGGGGACGATGACCCGCTCCAGGATCGGCAGACCGAAGCCGAGCGTCTTGCCGGTGCCGGTCTTGGCCTGCCCGATGATGTCGCTGCCGGAGAGCGCGACGGGAAGCGTCATCTCCTGGATGGGGAACGGGGACACGATGCCGACGGCTTCAAGGGCTTCGGCGGTCTCGGAAAGGATCCCGAGCTCTCGGAACGTAGTCAGGGTGCTGCCTCTTCTGTGAGACGCGGTACGGAGGCGAACGCGGCGGGTCGTACCGTGCCCTTGTCGTCCTGGCGGGATCAGATTTCGATCGGGTTGCCGGGGGCGCGGGACCACTGCCGTCGCTCAAGCGCTCGTGCCGCTGAGGGATCCCTCTTGGGTGGCACGTACTGAACGTGTCCCCGTGGAGGGCTGTCGGGTCGGAGCCGACCGGAGCAACCGACCGGGCATCCTCATTCGTGCAGCCCGTCAACATACTCGGCGGGCGCATTACCACTGTACCCCGGATTCGCGCATGTGTGTCGGGAGAATTCGCGGGACCGGTGATTCGGGTGTGAGGAAGCAGGCCCTTACGGCTCACCCCGGGCGGGCTATTGTGCGGCTTATGGAGACGTCTGACAACGCCACTGCCGCCGAAGGAACCACCCCGGAGCCCGAGCGCACCGGCATCGCCGCCCAGGACTGGGCGACGGCCTCCGCGGTGCCCCAGTACCGTGCCGCCGTCGTGGACCTGCTCGGCGCCCTCGCCTACGGAGAGCTCGCCGCCTTCGAGCGGCTCGCCGACGACGCGAAGCTCGCGCCGACCCTGGCGGACAAGGCGGAGCTGGCGAAGATGGCTTCCGCCGAGTTCCACCACTTCGAGCGGCTGCGGGACCGCCTCGCCCAGGTCGACGCGGAACCGACCGCCGCGATGGAGCCGTTCGCCAAGGCGCTCGACGACTTCCACCAGCAGACCGCTCCCTCGGACTGGCTGGAGGGCCTGGTCAAGGCGTACGTCGGTGACTCGATCGCCAGCGACTTCTACCGCGAGGTCGCCAACCACCTCGACACCGACACCCGCTCGCTCGTCCTCGCGGTGCTCGACGACACCGGGCACGGCAACTTCGCCGTGGAGAAGGTGCGGGCGGCGATCGAGGCGGACCCGAGGGTGGGCGGCCGGCTCGCCCTCTGGGCCCGGCGCCTGATGGGCGAGGCGCTGTCGCAGGCCCAGCGGGTGGTCGCCGAGCGCGACGCGCTCTCGACGATGCTGGTCGGCGGCGTCGACGGGGTGGCCGCGGGCTTCGACCTCGCGGCGGTCGGCGAGATGTTCACGCGGATCACCAAGGCGCACACCAAGCGCATGGCGGCGCTGGGCCTGGCCGCCTAGGGCCTGTCCGGCGGATCTTGTCTGGGACGCGGGGGGCCGGCACGCCCATCTGCGGCGTTGTCGTCGGTTGCCGACGCTCCGCGTCGCCGCCCTCCTCCGCCTTGCAGCTGGACGCACCAGCCCCCCGCTCACCAGCACCACAAGGCCACGGCACGCCGACGGCGACCAGATCCGCCGGACAGGCCCTAGCCGTCCGACGCCCCGTCAGCGCGCGGGCCGCGCACGGCGGGTGAGGACGGCTCAGCGGGGTGAGGACGGCTCGGCGGGCGGCGTTCGCGTACGGGAGCGCCGCCTACGCCGCCCATCGGCGCAGGCGGCGCGTCGGCCGCAGCAGCAGCGAGAGCGTGACGGAGGCGACGAACGCGGCGCCGAGCACCGTGGTCACCCCGTGGCCGGGGCCGATCGCCGAGTGGGTCAAGAAGGCGCCGAACAGCCCGGCGAGCGGGCCGACTCCGAGCACGGTGCGGCGGTCGGGGAGCCGGTGGGCCAGCCGGGCGGCGGCGGCCCACGCGAGGGCGAATCCCAGCAGTACGGAGCCAATGGCTTCCAGCAGCATGTGCGTCCCTCCCAGGGGTGTGGCCAGGGCGGATCCGGTCACAGCCGTCCTACCCGACCCTCGCGGAACGCAACCCTCCCCTCACCCGGGACGAAGCAACACGGCGGGGGTGGAACGGGGGCATGCCGCCCGGGTGTTCGGGGCGGACACGATCATGCGGAAGGGGTGCCACCGGCGTGAACCGGTGGCACCCCTTCCGTACTGTGCCGTGTACTACAGCGCGCCGAAGCCCACGCGGCGGACCGCCGGCTCGCCGATTTCCACGTATGCGATCTTGTCGGCCGGCACCAGGACCTTGCGGCCCTTGTCGTCCGTGAGACTGAGCAGCTGCGCCTTGCCGGCGAGGGCGTCGGCTACCGCGCTCTCGACCTCTTCGGCGGACTGCCCGCTCTCCAGAACGATCTCCCGGGGCGCGTGCTGCACGCCGATCTTGACCTCCACGGCTAAGTCCCTCCGACCTCGTGCGGTGCGCGGTCAGCCGCGCCGTACGCTGCACACACTAGCCCGGCCACCGGACCCGAAATGGCCGGTGGCTGAACGCCAGGAGCGAACAGAATCCGGGAATGACCGGCGAAAAGCCGCTCAGTGGCCCTCGGTGGCGTGCAGCGGGAAGCCCGCGATGCCGCGCCAGGCCAGCGAGGTCAGCAGCTGGACGGCCTTGTCGCGGGGGATGGTCGACTCGCTGGAGAGCCAGTAGCGGGCCACCACCTGGGAGACCCCGCCCAGGCCCACGGCGAGCAGCATCGACTCGTCCTTGGACAGGCCGGTGTCCTCGGCGATGACGTCCGAGATGGCCTCGGCGCACTGGAGGCTGACCCGGTCCACGCGCTCGCGCACGGCCGGCTCGTTGGTCAGGTCCGACTCGAAGACCAGCCGGAAGGCGCCGCCCTCGTCCTCGACGTACGCGAAGTAGGCGTCCATCGTTGCGGCGACGCGGAGCTTGTTGTCCGAGGTCGAGGCGAGCGCGGTGCGGACCGCGTGCAGCAGTGACTCGCAGTGCTGGTCCAGGAGGGCCAGATACAGGTCGAGCTTGCCGGGGAAGTGCTGGTAGAGCACCGGCTTGGAGACGCCCGCCCGCTCCGCGATGTCGTCCATGGCGGCCGCGTGGTAACCCTGCGCGACGAAAACCTCCTGGGCCGCGCCCAGAAGCTGATTGCGGCGGGCCCGGCGCGGCAGGCGCGTGCCCCGCGGGCGCGCTGCCTCGGTCTGCTCGATGGCTGTCACGCCGCCTCCCAAAGTTGTTCCGGTGCGCGAGTACGCGCGCCGCCATCGTACTTTTGGGTAACCCGGCTGTGCGCGGTGCGAACGCAGAATTTCACGGACCGGACGCGCTGGGTAGCCGGAGATACCCGGGGTAAACCGAACAAATCACCGGTAGTCGTCCTCGTCGAGGGAGACCACCCGCGTCTGCTCGACGGCGTCGGCCTCGTTGGCGGTCCCGGGGTCGACATGGCTCAGCGGCTCGTCGCGATCCTGTCGTACGTCGGTGTGCTGCTCGGCGGCGTCCGCCTCGTTGGTCTCGTCGGGCACGCGCGGGGTGCCCTCCTCCGCTTCCTGGAAGGTTTCCGGATCGCTGGGATCGACGGACATCTCTGCACCCTTTTCGTCGGCTTCGAGTGATTCGGGGGCTTCCTTACGAGCCTAGAAGTTCCCCGGGCCGACCGCTATATGGCCTGTGACGGCGAACACATGAACCACGGTGTGATCGTCTCGTAACATTGCCCGCATGTCTTCGACCGAGCTGCCGGAAACCCCCGCCGCCGCCGCGCTGGCGCCGCGGGTGAGCCCGGTCGGCGCCGCCGAGGGCGAGGAGCTGCGCCGGGTGAGCCTGCCCGGCCTCACGCTCGCCGTCCGGTCCCGGCCCGGCACCCGGGCCGGCCTCGACCCCGCCCTGTACGTCCACGGGTTCGGCGGTTCCTCGCGGAACTGGTCGGCCCTGATGGCGCTGCTCGCCGACCGGGTGGACGGCGAGGCGCTCGATCTGCCCGGCTTCGGGGACTCCCCGCCGCCGGACGACGGCGCCTACACGGTCACCGCCCAGGCCCGCGCCGTGATCCGCCTGCTCGACTCGACGGGCCGCGGCCCGGTCCACCTCATCGCCAACTCGCTGGGCGGCGCCGTCTGCACCCGCGTCGCGGCCGTCCGCCCCGACCTGGTGCGCACCCTGACCCTCGTCTCGCCCGCGCTGCCCGAGATCCGCGTCCAGCGCGGCGCCTGGCCGACCGCGCTGATCGCGGTGCCCGGCGTCGCCTCCCTGTTCGCGAAAATGACTCGGGACTGGACCGCCGAGGACCGCACCCGCAGCGCGCTGGCGCTCAGCTACGGCGACCCCGCCCGGATCACCCCCGAGGGGCTCGAGTCCGCGGTGCGCGAGTTGGAGCGGCGCCTGCAACTGCCGTACTTCTGGGACGCGATGGTGCGCTCGGCGCGTGGCATCGTGGACGCGTACACCCTGGGCGGCCAGCACGGGCTGTGGCGGCAGGCGGAGCGGGTGCTCGCGCCGACGCTGCTCGTGTACGGGACCCGCGACCGGCTCGTCTCGTACCGGATGGCCCGCCGGGCGGCGGCCGCCTACCGCGACTCGCGGCTCCTGACGCTGCCGGACGCCGGTCACGTGGCGATGATGGAGTACCCCGACACGGTCGCCCGCGCCGTGCGGGAGCTGATCGACGACACCAGCGGCGGCCGACACCGCGGCGACGACCGAGAAAACAGGAGCTGATCCGGGGCGTGGGACGACACAGCCGACCCAAGGCAACCGGCGCCGAGGGGCCGATACCCCAGGCGCGGGCGCCCCGGGCACCCGAGGCCGGGCAGGCCGCCACCCCCGGCGGCGGCCGGCGCAGACGACCGGCCCAGGGCGACGGCCCCGAGACCCACCACGGCGCCGGCACCCCCGCCTTCGGCACCCCCCAGGTGCGCGGCGGCCACCCCCAGCACCGCGAGGACGGCCCCGGCGCCGGATACGTGGGCCGTCACGGCGCCGGGTACGGCACGCCGCGTCCGGCCCAGCAGTCCCCGAACGGCACGGCGCCCCGGATCCCGGGCCCGCGACGCTCCTCCATCGAGGCCTTCGACGGGCCGGGGCCCGCCCGCACCGACACGCCGCGCACCGTCGCCGTACCGGCACCGGCCCGACCGGAGCCGGCGGCGCCCGCGCCCGAGACGAAGCCCAAGGCCTCCAAGGGGCGGACCTTCACCGGGATCGCGGCCGCCGCGGTGACCACCGTGCTGGCGGTCGTCGTCGCCGGGCAGGTCACCTCCGACGGCGACAAGCACGACGTGGCCGGCCGGACGGCGGGCGACAAGCACCGGGACGACGACGGTTCGGCCTCCCGGGGCAGCGGCCGCTCCACCCCCCAGGCCGCCCCCGCGGTCCTCACGTACGACCAGAAGATGGCCCAGCAGTTCCCGCTGGACGCCGGGCTCACCGCCTCGGGCACCTTCGAGACCGTGCCCGGGGCCGCGGGCGCGCCCGGCAAGGGGACCAAGTACCGCTACCGGGTGGACGTCGAGAAGGGGCTCGCCCTGGACGGCGGTCTGTTCGCCGACGCCGTGCAGAAGACCCTCAACGACGACCGCAGCTGGGCCCATGCCGGAAAGATGACCTTCGAGCGGATCTCGTCGGGCAAGCCGGACTTCGTGATCACGCTCGCCAGCCCCGGGACCACGGGAGCCTGGTGCGCCAAGTCGGGGCTCGACACCACCGAGGACAACGTCTCCTGCGACTCGGCGGCCACCGACCGCGTGATGATCAACGCCTACCGCTGGGCCCAGGGCTCGGTGACCTTCGGCCCCAAGGCGATGCTCGCCTACCGGCAGATGCTCATCAACCACGAGGTCGGCCACCGGCTCGGCCACGACCACGAGTCCTGCCGCACGCCGGGCGCGCCCGCGCCGGTGATGCAGCAGCAGACCAAGTCGCTGGACCTGAAGGGCATCAAGTGTCTGCCCAACCCCTGGGTGTATCCCGGGAGTTGACGCCACACCGGTGCGACATGTCCAACATGTGGGACGGCTGTCTCATTCTCGATTGACAGTGAACAGCGAGTCGTCCATATTTCTCGGCATGTCGCACCGTCACGCCGCCTCCGAACGCGCCGCCATCGAGCTGGCGCTCATCGGCGTGACCTCGCACAGCGTGGCCGACATTCTCTGTAGCTGACGCCTCCCCGAGCGCGTTCGGCTTCTTCTTTTCCCTTTTCTGCGCCGGGGCATGTCCGTGCTTTCGCACGGCTTCCGAATGCGGGCGCAGCCACTCCTGTCTTTACCTCGTGGTGCTGCGGGCGCCCGCGTTTCCCGTCCTGCCCAGTAGTCACCGAGAGGTCTTCTTCCGATGCGTCACACGTCCATTTCGTCTGGGAATGTCGCAAGAGCGGCCGCGATAGCCGTGGTTCTCGCCATGGGCGCCGTCGCCTGCGGCCCCGAGGGCGGCGACGCCGAGAACGCCGGGGCCGGCGCGTCCGGTACGCCCCATGAGGGCGGCACGCTCAGCGTCCTCAACAACGAGGCACAGACCACCTTCGACCCGGCGCGGCTCTACACCTCCGGCGGCGGAAACGTCCCCTCGCTCGTCTTCCGCACCCTCACCACCCGCAAGCGCGCGAACGGCGCCGAGGGCACCAAGGTGGTCCCCGACCTCGCGACCGACACCGGCCGGCCCAACGCGGACGCGACCGTGTGGACGTACACGCTCAAGGACGGGCTGAAGTACGAGGACGGCAGCCCCATCACCACCGCCGACATCAAGTACGGCATCGAGCGCTCGTTCGCGGCCGAACTCTCCGGCGGCGCACCGTACTTGAGGGACTGGCTGGTCGGCGGAGCCCAGTACCAGGGCCCCTACAAGGACGGCGGCAAGCAGCTCGCCTCCATCGAGACCCCCGACGCGAAGACCATCGTGTTCCACCTGAACAAGCCCGAGGGCGAGTTCCCCTTCCTCGCGACCCAGACGCAGTTCGCGCCGGTCCCCAAGGCCAGGGACAACGGCACGAAGTACGCGGAGCACCCCGTCTCGTCCGGCCCGTACAAGGTCGTCAAGAACGAGAACGACGGCGAGCACCTGGTCCTGGAGCGCAACCCCAACTGGTCCGAGGCGACCGACCCCGAGCGCAAGGCCTACCCCGACAGCATCGACGTGCGCTCCGGGCTCGACCAGGCCGTCATCAACCAGCGGCTCTCCGCATCCCAGGGTCCGGACGCGGCCGCCGTCACCACCGACACCAACCTGGGACCCGCCGAACTCGCCAAGGTCGGCAGCGACAAGCGGCTCGCCGCACGGGTCGGCACCGGGCACTTCGGCTACACCAACTACATCGCGTTCAACCCGAACGTGAAGCCGTTCGACGACCCCAAGGTCCGCCAGGCCATCGCCTACGCCGTCGACCGGACCTCGGTCGTCAACGCCGTCGGCGGCTCCTCGCTCGCCGAGCCCGCCACCACCTTCCTGCCCAACCAGAAGGCATTCGGGTACACCCCGTACGACCTCTTCCCGGCGGGCGAGTCCGGCAACGCCGCCAAGGCCAAGGAGCTCCTGAAGGAGGCGGGCCACGCCGACGGGCTCACCGTCACGCTCACCCACTCCAACGCCAAGGGCGGCCCCAAGGGGCCCGAGGTCGCCACCGCCCTCCAGGACGCCCTGAAGAAGGCGGGCATCACCGTCAAGCTCCAGGGCCTCGAAGGCAACGACTACAACGACACCGTCGCCAGTGCGAAGAAGGAGCCCGGGTTCTTCCTGCGCGGCTGGGGCGCCGACTGGCCCTCCGGCGGCCCGTTCCTCGCGCCGATCTTCGACGGCCGGCAGATCGTGCGGGACGGCGCCAACTTCAACACCGGCTTCCTGAACGACGCCTCCGTCAACAGCGAGATCGACGAGATCAACAAGCTGACCGATCTGACCGCGGCGGCGCCGCGCTGGGGCGCGCTCGACAAGAGGATCGGCGAGCAGGCCGTGGTGGTGCCGCTGTTCCACCCCGTCTACAAGCGGCTGGTCGGCAAGGACGTCAAGAACGTCGTCATCAGTGACTGGACCGGCGTGCTCGACATCTCCCAGGTGGCGGTCAAGTAGCCATGTCCGAAGCCCTGTTGACCCCCGGGGCGGGCGTCGTCGCGCCCGCCCCGGGCGGCGGCCTCTTCTGGCGGCGCCTACGCGCCCAGCGCGCGGTCACCGCCGCCGCGGCCGTCTTCGCCCTGCTCGTCCTGGTCGCGCTCGCTGCCCCGCTGCTCGCCGCGCTCGAAGGCCAGGACCCCGACGCCTACCACCCCGCGCTCGTCGACTCGGCCCGCGGCGGCGTGCCGCTCGGCTCGTTCGGCGGGATCAGCGGGGAGCACTGGCTCGGCGTCGAACCGGGGACCGGCCGCGACCTGTTCGCCCGGATCGTCTACGGCGCCCGCGTCTCGCTGGGCGTCGCCTTCGTCGCCACCCTGATCCAGGTCGCGCTCGGCGTCGCCCTCGGCCTCTTCGCCGCGCTCGGCGGACGCTGGGCCGACCAGCTCGTCAGCCGCGTCACCGACGTCGCGGCCGCCCTTCCGATGCTGGTCATCACCCTCGGCCTGCTCGCCGTGGCGCCCACCTCGATCCCGCGGCCGGTCCTGATCACCCTGATCATCGCCGGGCTCGGCTGGTTCGGCACCTCGAAGATCGTGCGGGCGGGCGCCCTCGCGCTCAAGACGGTGGACCACGTCTCGGCGGCGCGGCTCAGCGGCTGGGGCACCTGGGCGATCGCCCGCCGCGAACTGCTGCCCGCGCTCGCCGCACCCGTCATCACCTACGCCGTGCTCCTGGTCCCCACCAATGTGGTGGCCGAGGCGGCTCTGTCCTTCCTCGGCGTCGGCATCAAGCCGCCCACGCCGTCCTGGGGCCAGATGCTCACGGACGCCAACACCTGGTACCAGGCGGCCCCGACCTACCTTCTGCTACCGGCGGGCCTGCTCTTCGTCACGGTCCTCTCGCTGACGATGATCGGCGAGGGAGTGCGCACGGCTCTCGACCCGAGGGCGGCCTCCAGGCTGGGCATCGGCACCGGCAAGTCCCTTGAGGAGAAGGCGCGTTGAACGGCCTGACAGGTTATCTGCTGCGACGGATCGCCGGAGCCGCCCTCGTGCTCCTCGCCCTCTCCGTCATCGTGTACGCCGTCTTCTACGTGGCCCCCGGCAATGTCGCCCAGATCGTCTGCGGCGAACGATGCTCCCCGCAGCAGGTGGCCCTGGTCCACGACAGGCTGGGCCTCGGCGACCCGCTGTACCTCCAGTACGCGCACTTCCTCCAGGGCCTCTTCGCCGGCCGCGACTTCTCCTCCGGCACGGGAGTGGTGCACTGCTCCGCGCCCTGCCTCGGCCAGTCCTACCGCACCGACGAGCAGGTCACCGACCTCATCCTCGGCAAGCTCCCGGTCACCGGATCGCTGGTCGTCGGCGCGTTCGCGCTGTGGCTCCTCATCGGCGTCGGCACGGGTGTGCTCTCCGCGTGGAAGCGCGGCGGGATGATCGAGCGGGCGCTGACCTGGCTGACCCTGGCCGGCACCTCCACCCCGGTCTTCGTCATCGGGCTGCTGCTGATCATCGTCCTGTGCTCCACCCTCCAGTGGCTGCCGTTCCCGCAGTACGTACCGTTCACGGACGACCCGCAGCAGTGGTTCTGGGGGCTGCTCCTGCCCTGGTTCTCGCTGGCCCTGATCGAATCGGCCAAGTACGCGCGGTTGACCCGCAGTTCGATGCTGGAGACGCTCGCCGAGGACCATGTGCGCACGTTCCGGGCGTACGGGCTGACCGAGCGGGCCATCGTCGGGCGGCACGCCCTGCGCGGCGCGGTCGCCCCGGTGATCGCGCTCAGCGCGCTCGACGCGGGCACCATGTTCGGCGGCGCGGTGCTGACCGAGACGCTCTTCGGCATCCCGGGCATCGGCCGGCAGCTCGTCCAGTCGGTGCGCACGGTCGACCTGCCGGTGGTGGTCGGCGTGGTCCTGACCACCGGATTCTTCGTGGTGCTTGCCAATGCGGTCGCGGACGTCCTGTACGCGATGGCGGATCGACGGGTGGTGCTGTCATGACCGAGCCCCTGGTCGAGGTCACCGACCTCGGCATCTCCTTCGGCACGGTACGGGCCGTCGACGGCCTCTCCTTCACGCTCCGGCCCGGCGCGGCGCTGGGCGTCGTCGGCGAGTCCGGCTCCGGCAAGAGCGCGTCCGCGTACGCGTTGCTGGGCCTGCACCGGGGGACCGGGGCGCGGGTCACCGGCTCCGTCCGGGTCGCGGGAGTGGATGTCGCATCCGCCTCCGACGCCGAACTCCGCTCCCTCCGTGGCGGGTTGGCGGCGATGGTCTTCCAGGACCCGCTCTCCTCGCTCGACCCGTACTACGGCATCGGCGACCAGATCGCCGAGGTGTACCGCGTGCACAACGGAGGCTCGCGCCGGGCCGCCCGGGCCCGCGCGGTCTCGGTCCTCGACCGGGTCGGCATCCCGGACGCGGCCCGCAAGTCCCGCTCCCGCCCACACGAGTTCAGCGGGGGGATGCGGCAGCGGGCCCTCATCGCGATGGCGCTGGCCTGTGAGCCGCGCCTACTGATCGCGGACGAGCCCACGACGGCGCTCGACGTGACCGTCCAGGCCCAGATCCTGGACCTGCTCCACGATCTGCGCCACTCGACGGGCCTCGGGCTGCTCCTCGTCACCCATGACGTGGGGGTCGCGGCGGAGAGCGTGGACGAGGTGCTGGTGATGCGGGAGGGGAGGGTGGTGGAGCGGGGGCCCGTGGGCGCGGTCCTGGGCGCCCCCACGAACCCGTACACCCGCGCCCTGCTGGCCTCGGTCCCACGCATCCCCTCCACCCCGGCACCGCCGGACCCCGCCGGGGCTCCGCCCGAGGCCCCAATGCCAGCACGGCCTAAGGGCGTTGACCCCGCTGGGCCGGATGCTGCCAGGGGCGCGGGGAACTGCGCGAGCGGCCCCGCACGGTCCGCAGTCGATCCTGGGGCTTCGCCCCAGACCCCGTTCGCGCCTGAAGGGCGCTCGTCCTCAATCGCCGGACGGGCTGAGGGTGTTGGTCCCGCCGGGTCGGATGCCGATGGGGCTGCGCCACAGACCCCCATCGCCGGGCGGGCTGAGGGCGTCGGCCCGGCCGGGCCGGATGCTGTCAGGGGCGCGGGGAACTGCGCGAGCGACCCCGCGCGGTCCGCGGACGAAACCGCGACCGGCCCAGGGCGCGCGCACCCCGCCCAGGCGGGAGACCTCGTGCTCCAAGCGCGCGGGCTGCGAAAGGTGTTCGGGCGGGGGCGAAAAACCTTCACCGCCGTCGACGCCGTGGACCTCACCGTGCGCCGAGGCGAAACCCTGGGCATCGTCGGCGAGAGCGGAAGCGGGAAGACCACCTTGGGCCGCATGCTGGTGGGCCTGTTGGAGCCCAGCGCCGGGCACGTCACCCGTACCGGCTCCGTGCAGATGGTGTTCCAGGACCCCGTCTCCTCCCTCAACCCCCGCCGCTCGATCGGCGAATCCGTGGCGGACCCGCTGCGGGCCGCGGGCCGGCGGGACGAGGCGAAAATCAGGGCCCGCGTCGGGGAACTGCTCGCCCAGGTCGGGCTCGACCCGGACCGGTACGACAGCTACCCGCACGAGTTCAGCGGGGGCCAGCGCCAGCGCGTGGGGATCGCCCGCGCGCTGGCCGCCGAGCCCGCACTCATCGTGTGCGATGAACCCGTATCGGCCCTGGACGTCACCACCCAGGCCCAAGTCACCGCGCTGCTGGCCCGGTTGCAGCGGGAGCTAGGTCTCGCGCTGGTCTTCGTCGCGCACGACCTCGCCGTGGTACGGCAGGTCAGCGACCGGGTCGCCGTCATGCGGCAGGGCCGGATCGTGGAGGAGGGCGAGGTGCGCGTGGTGTACGGGGCGCCGCGGGACCCGTACACGCGACAGCTCCTCGCGGCCGTGCCCGTGCTGGACCCCGCGCTGGCCGCGGCCCGCCGCGCGGCCCGCCGGGAGCTGCGCGGGGACGATTCCCCCGAGACCCGTCACGATCGCGAAGAAGTGGCCGTGGCGTAGCCCTGCGTCACCGGGCCGTCCCGTAGCGCGACCGAACGCCCTCGGGTCGCGAAAGTTACGTGCATTCACCCCTTCCGGTGGCGCGACGGACAACCGTCCGTCGCGCCACCGGCATATCCGCATACGTTCTTCCCGCTGCGAGTCGCCGTTGCCAACGGTGGCCGCCCACAAGGGAGATCGGGGGTGCGCACATGCGGATCGGACTGCTGACGGATGGCGGTTATCCGTACACGACCGGCGAGTCCAGGCTGTGGTGCGACCGGCTCGTGCGCGGGCTCGCGCGGCACGAGTTCGACATATTCGCGCTGAGCCGCAGCCGTGAGCAGGAGGAGCGCGGCCTCGTCGCGCTGCCCCCGCAGGTGCGCCGGGTGCGCACCGCCCCGCTCTGGGCCGCGCCCGAGAGCCGCCACGGCGCGAACAAGCGCGCCGAGCGCGGCTACGGGCGCCGTGAACGCCGGGAGTTCGCCGCCCGGTTCGAGCGCCTGGCCTCCGCGATCTGCACCGGAGGCGCCGCAAGCGCCGAGAGCCCCGAGGCGTCCGACGGCTTCGCGGACGGGCTGTACGGGCTCGCCGCCCTCGCCCGTGAGTACGGCGGGCTCGGCGCCGAGCTGCGGTCCGAGACGGCCGTGCGCATTCTGGAGACGGCCTGTCGCACGCCCGGCGCGAACCGCGCCGTCCAGGCCGCCCGCGTCCCCGACCACCTCGCCTTCGCGGGCCTGCTCGAACGCGCCCTGCGCCCCCTCTCCCTCGACTGGTACGGCGATGACGCGCTCGGCGCGGTCGACCTGAGCCACGCCGCCTCCGGCGGTCGCGCCGCCCTGCCCGGGCTCCTGGCCAAACGCTTCTGCGGGGTCCCCCTCCTGGTCACCGAGTACGGCGTCCAGCTGCGCACCCAGTACCTGGCCAACGCCCAACTCGCGGCGCCTGTAAGGGCGTTGGAGGCCGGCTTCCAGCTCCGCCTCGCCGCCGAGGTCTACGCGCGGGCCGAGCTCATCACGCCCGGCAACACCCACGCCCGGCGCTGGCAGGAGCGCTGCGGAGCCGACCGCGCCAAGCTGCGCACCGTCTACCCCGGGATGGCCGCCGACTGCTTCCACGCGGTGGGTGAGGGGGCGTACGGCGGGGACCCCCACACCCTCGTCTGGGTCGGCCGGGTCGAGCCCGCCAAGGACCTCATCGCCCTGCTGCACGCCTTCGCCGAGGTCCGCAGGGCCGAACCCGAGGCACGCCTGCGGCTGATCTCCGCCCCCGTGCGGGGCGCCGAGGCCCACGGCTATCTCGCGCACTGCCGGGCCCTTGCCGCCCAGCTCTTCCCCGACGAGGCGGCCGACGCCCACGCCGTCGGCGACAACCCCGTGTCGTTCGAGGAGATCGGCGGCCCCGAGGCCCCCGAACTCGCCGACGCCTACGCCGCCGGAAGCGTCGTCGTGCTGTCCAGCGTCGTGGAGGGCTTCCCCCTCAGCCTCGTCGAGGCCATGTTCTGCGGCCGGGCCACCGTCTCCACCGACACCGGCGCCGTGGTCGAAGTCATCGGCGGTACGGGCCTGGTGGTGCCGCCGCGCAACCCGCGCGCCCTCGCCGACGCCTGCCTCGCGCTGCTGCGCGACCCCGAACGCCGCTCGCGCCTGGGCGCCGCCGCCCGCGCCCGCGCGCTCGAACTGTTCACCGTCGAGCAGAACGTCACGGCATTTCGCGGCATTTACCTGGAGCTCATGTCGCACAACCCGGTCCACCGCGAGAACGCGGACGACGCCGCCGCGCCTCAGCCCTTCGCGCGCCCCGCCGAGTCCCATGTGCCCGGCCGCTGGGCCGCCCCCACCGCCGCCCGGGTGGGTTCCGGCGCCGCGCCGAGCCGGGTGCCGGGACCGCTCGCGGTCCTGATGCGGGACCACCTGGACATCGCCGAGGAAGGGGCGGGCGCATGACCGACCTCCCCTCCGCCCCCGCCCGGGACGGCCGCGCGCAGGGCACCCCCACCCCGAGCGGTACGGGCCGCACCGCCGTCCGGCGGGGACCCGCCGACCCCGTCAAAGCCCTCATGCACCGCCACCGCGAACTCTGCGAGCGCGCCGTCGACCCGCTGGAGATCGCGGCCGGTCTCGAAGCGCACGGCGTCACCGACCGGACCGCCGCGCGCTTTCGCCACCGCGACGTCTTCTCGCTCGCCGAGGAGCTCTATGCCCGAGTGCCTCGGGATACCCAACATCCCCTGATTCCAAGGGAGTTGACCGCTCCATCCGTCGGCTGGGCGTTGAGGGCGCTGCTGCCCGGGACCGTCTGCGCCGTCGCCGTGGAAGGCGTACGGCTCACCGACGGCGGGGCCCGCCCCGTGGTGGGCACGCTCGGCGCGATCGCCTTCACGGTGACCCTCACCCTGGTTCTGCGGCGCGGACCCCTGCGCGCCGGCCCGGGCACCCGGCCCGTCGCCGTCCTCGGCGCCGTCTGGCTCATGGCGTACGCGGCAGGCGGTGACGGGCTGCTCGACGAGGCCCTGCGCGGCGGCCCCGACGGAGCCTGGCCCCTCGATCCGGCCACCGTCACCGGACTCGCCCTCGCGGTCGCCCCGGCGCTGTGGTGCGCCCACCTCTTCTCCGCCCGGGCGCGCAGGAAGCTCGACTCCAGCCGGGGACTCGCCGAGTTCACGGGCCGCTCCCGGCCCCTGCTCCTGGCGACCGTGGCCCTGTACATCGGCGGCCTCGCCCTCTGCCTGACGGCAACTCAACTGGCGTACGGAACAAGGGGGTTCGCCGGGGCGCTGGCGCTCGGCGTGCTGCTCTGGCTCGCCCGGCTGCTCGCCGCGCACGGGTTCTCCGCCGCCGCCACCAAGGTGCTCACCGCCGCCGCCGGTACGGAACTGCTCGCCCTCGCCACGGTGTTCGCCGGGCGGCTGCCGGGGTGCGCCCCCCTCGCCCGCCCGGTCGACGCCCTCGTCAGGACCTGGGGCCCCGGGGCACTGCCCGCCCTCGTGTGCGGCGCCGCCGCCCTCGCCCTGCTCGCCCGAGCCGTCGCCGTCCTGGCCCGCGCCTCGGCCCACGTTGACCAGTAGGCGCCCGACGATCGACGCGCCCACCCCACCGAAGCGCCGACACCGTCCACCCACCTCGTGGAGCGGGCGGGACGGCCATTGAAGGAGAACGACACATGACCGCCCTGCCACCGGCCTGCCGCCGCCCGCACGGAAGGACCGCGCGATGAGGGTGCTGCTGCTCGGAGCCAACGGATACCTCGGCCGGTTCGTCGCCGACCGCCTGCTCGCCGACCCCGCCGTGCAGCTCACCGCCCTCGGGCGCGGCGACGACGCCGACGTACGGTTCGACCTCGCCACCGGCAGCCCCGGAGCCCTGACCCGCTTCCTGGACGCCGTGCACCCCGGAGTCGTCGTCAACTGCGCCGGAGCCACCCGGGGCGGCGCCCGCGAGCTGGCCCGGCACAACACCGTGGCCGTCGCGACCGTCTGCGAGGCGCTGCGGCGCAGCGGCTGCGGCGCCCGGCTCGTGCAGATCGGCTGCGCGTCGGAGTACGGGCCCTCGCAGCCCGGCTCCTCCACCGCGGAGGACGCGGTGCCGCGTCCCGGCGGACCGTACGGCGTCTCCAAACTCGCCGCGACCGAGCTCGTCCTCGGCTCCGGGCTCGACGCGATCGTGCTGCGCGTGTTCTCGCCCGTCGGCCCCGGCACCCCCGCGGGCTCGCCGCTCGGACGGCTCGCGGAGGCGATGCGCCGCGCCATGCAGTCCGGCGACGGCGAACTCAAGCTGGGCGGGCTCGGTGTGCAGCGGGACTTCGTCGACGTACGCGACGTGGCGCGAGCCGTACACGCCGCCTCGCTCTCGGCCGCCCAGGGCGTGGTCAACATCGGCACCGGACGCTCGGTGAAACTCCGGGACGCCGCCGCCGTGCTCGCCAGGGTCGCGGGCTACGCGGGCGCCCTCCACGAGCTCGACGGGCCGCCCGTCCTGCGCCCCGGCCTCATCGGCTCCCCGCGCTCGGGCGAGGCCGCCATGGAGCACCTCGCCACGCCGTCCCCCTACCCCGACGGCTGCGGAAGCTGGCAGCAGGCCGATGTGCGGACCGCGCGCGACCGGCTCGGCTGGCGCCCCCGGATCAATCTGGAGGAGTCGCTCGCCGACATCTGGATGGAGGCGGCATGCCGCATCTGACCCACCCCCGCACAGGACAGCGCGCGACACCCGGCGCCGACCGGCTGGGCCTGGGGGTGCCCGGCTATGCGCACCCCCTGGTGGCCCCCGTCGAATGGGCCGAACTCACCCGCCCCGGAACGCCGTTGCACTGGGCCGTCCTCAATGTGTCCGGCGGCACCCCGGGCGGCCCCGGCGGCCGGCCCGACCCCCACTGCCTCGAAGCGGTCGGCAGGCTCCGCAACGCGGGGATCCGGGTGCTCGGCCATCTCGACACGGCGTACGGCACGCGCGCCTTCGGCGAGCGGATCTCCGAGGCGCAGCGCTACCTCGACTGGTACCGCGTCGACGGCTTCCTCCTGGACCGCTGTCCCACGGAGCGAGACGCACTTCCCGACATGCGGCGCACCGCCGACACCCTGCGGGCGCTGCGGGACGGCGCGCACCTCGTGTTCGGGCACGGTACGCACCCCCACCCCGGCTATGCCGAGACGGCCGACCAGCTCATCACGTACGCCGGGCCCTGGCGCGACTACCGCTGGTCGCAGGTGGCCGAATGGACCGCCGACCACCCGGCCGAGCGCTTCTGCCATCTGGTGCACGGGGTGCCGAGGACACATCTGGAGGAGGCGCTGCGGATCGCCCGCTGGCAGGGCGCGGGCACGATCTTCTTCACGGACCGGGCGGACCGGGCCCCTCAACGAAAAGGAACAATCGACCCATTCGAGACACTGCCCGGTTACTGGGACGAAATCGTCTCGCGGATCGGACCGGGTATCTCGGAATGAGAAGGGCCGTGGCAGTGTTACGGGGAGGAACAACCGTACTGACTTACCGACCGACTGGTAATTGAGGTTCTCGTGTCGCTGCCACCCCTGGTCGAGCCAGCAGCTGAGCTCACCGTAGACGAGGTCCGCAGGTATTCGCGCCACCTGATCATCCCCGACGTCGGGATGGACGGGCAGAAGCGGCTGAAGAATGCCAAGGTGCTCGCCGTGGGCGCCGGCGGCCTCGGCTCGCCTGCCCTGATGTATCTGGCCGCCGCCGGTGTCGGCACGCTCGGCATCGTGGAGTTCGACGAGGTCGACGAGTCGAACCTCCAGCGCCAGATCATCCACAGCCAGGCCGACATCGGCCGCTCCAAGGCGGAGTCCGCGCGTGACTCCGTCCTCGGCATCAACCCGTACGTGAACGTGGTCCTGCACGAAGAGCGGCTCGAAGCCGAGAACGTGATGGACATCTTCAGCCAGTACGACCTGATCGTCGACGGCACGGACAACTTCGCGACCCGCTACCTGGTCAACGACGCCTGTGTGCTGCTCAACAAGCCGTACGTCTGGGGCTCGATCTACCGCTTCGACGGCCAGGCCTCGGTCTTCTGGTCCGAGCACGGCCCCTGCTACCGCTGCCTCTACCCGGAGCCCCCGCCGCCGGGCATGGTCCCCAGCTGCGCCGAGGGCGGCGTGCTCGGCGTGCTGTGCGCGTCGATCGGTTCCATCCAGGTCAACGAGGCCATCAAGCTCCTCGCGGGCATCGGCGAGCCGCTGGTCGGCCGGCTGATGATCTACGACGCCCTGGAGATGCAGTACCGCCAGGTCAAGGTCCGCAAGGACCCCGACTGCGCGGTCTGCGGCGAGAACCCGACCGTCACCGAGCTCATCGACTACGAGGCCTTCTGCGGCGTCGTCTCCGAGGAGGCCCAGGAAGCGGCCATGGGCTCGACGATCACTCCCCGGCAGCTCAAGGAGTGGATCGACGGGGACGAGAAGATCGAGATCATCGACGTCCGCGAGCCGAACGAGTTCGAGATCGTCTCCATCCCGGGCGCCCGGCTGATCCCGAAGAACGAGTTCCTGATGGGCACGGCCCTGGAGTCGATGCCCCAGGACAAGCGGATCGTCCTGAACTGCAAGACCGGCGTCCGCTCGGCCGAGGTCCTCGCGGTCCTCAAGTCGGCGGGGTTCGCGGACGCGGTGCATGTGGGCGGCGGCGTGATCGGCTGGGTCAACCAGATCGAACCGGAGAAGCCGATTTACTGAGGCGCGGTTGTCGACTGCGGGCCGTCGGTGGCCGGTCGCGCAGTTCCCCGCGCCCCCAAAGGCCGAAGGGGCCGACCTGTACGAGCAGTGCGGGTCGGCCCGCATACCTGAGGGGCGCGGGGAACTGCGCGACCAGCCCACGACGGCCCGCAGTCGAACGCACCACGACGTGCCCCGAAACCGCACCGGCTCACTGGCACACCGTCCCCGCCGAGGGAACCTTTCCTTCCAGCAGGTACGCGTTCACCGCGCCCTGCACACACTTGTCGCCGCTGTTGTACGCCCCGTGCCCCTGCCCCTTGTACGTGAGCTCCACGCCGACCCCGGGCCCGAGCTTGTCCACCATGTTCTTGGCGCCCTGGTACGGGGTCGCCGGGTCGCCCGTGTTGCCGACGACCACGATCGGGGCCGAGCCCGGCGCGCTCACGTCGGGCGTGGTCCACGCTCCGGCGACCGGCCACGCGGAGCACCCCATCAGGCCCCAGGCCATGAAGTCGCCGAAGACGGGCGAGGCCCGACGGAACTCGGGCAGCTTGGCCTTGGTCTGCTCCAGCGAGTAACGCTGTTTGAAATCGGCGCAGTTGATCGCCGCGTTGGCGGCCTGGATGTTGCTGTACGTGCCGTCCTTGCCGCGCCCGTTCATGGCGTCCGAGAGGGCGAGCAGCAGCGCGCCGTTGCCGCCCTCGGCCTCGTCGACGCCCTGCTCCAGGAGCGGCCAGTACTCCTTGGAGTACAGGGCCTGGGCGATGCCGTTGGTGGCCTGGGTCGCGGTGAGCCGCCGCCCGCTGTTGCCCGCCGGGATCGGCTTGTCGCCGAGCTGGGCGATCAGCTTCACGACGACGTCCTCGACCTCCTTGACGTTCGCGCCGCGCAGCAGA
This sequence comes from Streptomyces hundungensis, assembly GCF_003627815.1. NCBI lineage: Bacteria > Bacillati > Actinomycetota > Actinomycetes > Kitasatosporales > Streptomycetaceae > Streptomyces > Streptomyces hundungensis. The sequence goes on along the minus strand of NZ_CP032698.1, from coordinate 3,064,108 downwards.
CACTTGTCGCCCCGGTCCACGCAGTCCTTGGCGAAGTTGTCGAGGGCGAGCTGGAACCCCTTGGCCTGGCCGATCGCGCCCTGTTCGACATCGCTGGTGGGGTCGACGACGGCGTCGAAGACGGCCCGCCCGACGTTGTGCGGGAACAAGTGGGCGTAGACGCCGCCGAGTTCGGTGCCGTACGAGATCCCCATGTAGTTCAGCTTCCGGTCCCCGAGCACCTGGCGCAGCAGATCCATGTCGCGGGCCGCGCTGGTGGTGCCCACATGGGGAAGCACCGCGCCGGAGTTGTCCTGGCAGGCGGTGGCGAACGACTTGAGGCCGTCCAGATACGTCTTCTCCTCGGCGGCGTCGTCAGGGGTGGCGTCCTGGGAGAAGTAGGTGTCGAGCTGGGAGTCGTTCTCGCAGCGCACGGGCGCGCTGGCGCCGACGCCGCGCGGGTCGAAGCTGACCAGGTCGTAGCGGGCGCGCAGGGCCGCGTAGTCGCTCGCCGCCGCGGGCAGGGTGGTGACGCCGGAGCCGCCGGGGCCACCGAAGTTGAAGACGAGCGAGCCGATGCGGTGGTCCTTGTCGGTGGCCTCGGCGCGGATGAGGGCGAGGTCGAGGGTGCCGGCCTTGGGGGCGGCGTAGTCGAGCGGCACCTTCAAGGTGGCGCACTTCCACTCGCCGCCGCCGGGCGGCGCGGAGGGCGTCGAGCCCGTGCCCTGGGCCGCGGTGGGTGCCGGGCACGCCTTCCAGTTCAGCTTCTGGGTGGCGAGCTCGGCCGCGTTCGCGGTGCCGGAGGTGAGGCCGTCGTCGTCCTTCGCCCCGCCGGAACATCCGACGGCGGCGAGCAGTACGGCGGCGGCGCTGAACGCGGCGGCCCGGTTCCGCTTGCGCGGGGCACGGTGGTGTTCCATCCCCCCATCCTGCGGCGGAGGGCCGGGGGGCGCGCGAGCGGGGCGGCCCATCAGGGTGGTGGGCGCGGCTCAGCCCGGAACGGCCGCCCGCGCTCCCTCCAGCACCCGCCGGGCCGCGGCCGACCCCGTCGCCACACAGGCCGCGATGCCGACGCCCTCGTACGCCGCGCCGCACACCTCCAGGCCGGCAAGGGCCGCGACGCCCTCGGCGATCCGGGCCAGGCGTGCGGCGTGGCCCACCGTGTACTGGGGCAGGCCCCGGTCCCAGCGGGTGACCCGGGCCGCGAGCGGTTCGCCTATCGGGCCGACCGCGTGGTGCAGGTCGTGCAGGGCGGCCCGCAGGAGGTGGCGGTCGGGGCGGTCCAGGAGGTGCTCCTCGCCGGCCCGGCCCACCGAGGCGCGCAGCAGGAAGAGGTGCGGGGCCGCGGCGGCCTGCCAGCCCCACTTGGTGGAGAGGAAGGTGGCCGCCTTGACCGTGCGGCCGTCGACGGGCGGCACCAGGAAGCCGTTGCCGTCGGGCAGCGCGCCGAGCCCGGCCCGGTCGCGGGGGAACGCCATCGTCAGGACGGCCGTGCTCGCGTACGGGATGGCGGCGAGCTCGCGGTGGACGGCGGGCGCGTGCGGGCGCAGCAGGGCCGCCGCCGCGAACGCGGGCACCGCGAGGATCACCGCGTCGGCGGTGAGCAGCAGCGGCCCGTCCGCGGTCGCCGCGTGAACGCGCCAGGCACCGGAGGCGGTGGGTTCCAGGGCCCGTGCGGTCGTGCCCGTCAGGACGCGGGCGCCGCTCGCCCGGGCGACGGCGAGCGGCAGCCGTCCGGTGCCGCCCTCGATGCCGCGCACGAAGGACCCCCGGGGACGCGGCCGGCCGCGCAACGAGGCGAGGAGTGGCTCGCCGCGCTCGGCGATGCCCGCCACGCCCGGCATCGCCGAGCGCAGGGACAGCTCGTCGGTGCGGCCCGCGTACACGCCGCCGAGCAGCGGCTCCACCAGGCGGTCCACCGCCTCCCGGCCGATCCGTTCGCTGAGGTAGGCGGCGATGGCGACGTCCTCGGTGAGGGGGGTCGGCGGCCGGTCCGGCTCGGCGCACAGACGGGCCAGGCCCGCGTCGGAGAGCAGGCCCGTCCCGGCGAGCGCCGCCGGGTCGGACGGGATGCCGAGCACATGACCGGCGGGCATCGGGCGCAGCGCGTCCCGCGTCCACACGGTGACCGGGGCGGGCGCCGGGTCGGTCAGGGTCCGGCCGAGGCCCACCGCCTCGGCCAGCTCGACCGCCTCGGGCCGCAGCGCCATCACGGACTCGGCGCCTTCGTCCACGGCGACCCCGGCGAGCGTGCCGGTGCGGAGCTTGCCGCCGACCTTCGCGTCGCTCTCCAGGACCGTGACCTCGGCGCGGTCGCGCAACTCCCAGGCGGCGGCGAGGCCGCTGACGCCTCCGCCGATGACGATGACCGATCGTGTCGATGTCATGGAACCAGCTCTCGGAGGTCGTCCTGATGGGGGAAACTGCCGGGCTCGTACGCACACCACGGGTCGGCGGCGAGCACATCCCCGGTCACCCCGTACGCCCGTGAACGGGAGCCCCCGCACACGGAGTTGAACTCGCAGCGCCCGCACGCACCGCGCAGCAGGGCCGGGTCGCGCAGGGTGGTGAAGAGGGCCGAGCCGCGGTAGATCTCGGCCAGCGGATGGTGCTTCACATTGCCGGCCGTGACGGGCAGGAAGCCGCTGGGGTGGACCTCGCCGGTGTGCGAGACGAAGACGAAGCCCCGGCCCGAGGACACGTCCATCGGAGGCCTGCGCACGGCACGCCCCTCGCCCTCGAAGAAGCCCAACTCATGTGCCCTGTCGGCGAGTTGACGATAAAGTGGTCCCAGCTGGGGGGTCTGGCAGTGCCGGGTCAGGATCGCCCGCTGGAGCGCGACCCGCCGGAAGTGGTGGCCCTCCGTCGTCTTGGTGGCGATGACCGAACCGCAGTCGTACAAGAAGTGCAGCACGTCCTCGATCTCGTGCGGGGTCGGCGCGTCGAGGTCGGCGCCGCGGCCGGTGGGCACCAGCACGAAGCCGGACCAGAGCATCGCGCCCTCGCGCTTGACCAGGGCCGCGATGTCGGCGAGGTCCGGCAGTGCCGCGCGGGTGACGGTGGTGTTGATCTGCACCTTGAGACCGAGCGCGCGGGCCGTGCGCCAGCCGTCCAGGGTCCAGTCGAAGACCCCGTCGACACCCCGGAAGGCGTCGTGCCGCTCGGCCGTCGACCCGTCGAGCGAGAGGGAGAGGGCCACCGCGCCCGCGTCCCGCACCGCCGTCAGGTTGGCGCGGGTCAGGGTCGGCGTGCCGGACGGCGACACCGCGACCCGCAGCCCGAGTGAACTGCCGTACGCCACAAGGTCGTTGAGGTCGGGCCGCTGGAACGGGTCGCCGCCGGTGATCACGAAGAGCGGGCTCGGCCTCCCGAACGCGGCGATCTGGTCCATCAGATGCCGGGCGTCCATCCCGTCGAGTTCGCCCGCGTCGCGCTCCGGCTGTGCCTCGGCGCGGCAGTGCAGGCAGGCGAGCGGGCAGGCGCGGGTGGCCTCCCAGATGACGATGAAGGGCCGCTCCGCCAGGGCGTGCCGGGGCCTGCGGACGAGAGTGGGCCCGCCCTTGTGCCCGCTCATCGCACCCTCTCCCAGCCGCGCCGGTCCTCGCGGACGCCGGCCAGCTTCGGATCGCGGCGCCGGTAGACGACGTACGGGCGGAACAGGTACCGCACCGGGGCGCTGAACATGTGCACCAGGCGCGAGTACGGGATCAGGGCGAACAGGATGAAGCCGAACAGGATGTGCAGCTGGAAGGCGAGCGGAGCCGCGCCCATCAGGTGGTGGTCCGGCCGGAAGGTGAACAGGGAGCGGAACCAGATCGAGATGCCCTCGCGGTAGTTGTAATCCCCGGTCGCACCGGTCGAGTTGAGGATCGTCGCGGCGAGGCCGAGCGTCATCGCGCCGAGCAGGAACGCATACATCAGGCGGTCGCCGCGCAGGGTCGCCCGGCGCACCGCCGGGACCGTGAACCGGCGCCAGACCAGCAGCCCGACACCGGCCGCCGCCGCAAGGCCGGCGACGGCGCCCGTCGACACGGCGACCAGATGGTAGGTGTGGTCACCGACCCCGACCGCGTCCGTCCAGCTCCGTGGGATCAGCAGACCGACCACATGGCCGAGCACCACGAAGGCCATCCCGAAGTGGAAGAGCGGCGAGCCGATGCGCAGCAGCTTCGACTCGTGGACCTGGCTGGAGTGGGTGGTCCAGCCGAACCGGTCGAAGCGGGCCCGCCAGCAGACGCCCGCGATCAGCAGGGCGATCGACACATAGGGCAGCACGCCCCACAGCAGCAGCTCCATCAGGAGTCCTTCCTCTCGCGGAAGCCGGGCCAGGGGAGTTCGACGCCGGGCCCGAACGGTTCGACGCCCGGTCCGCGCGGTTCGAGGCCCACGGACTCCTGCGGCGGCCCGGCCTTGGCCAGCGCCTTCGCCTCGGCCTTCGTGGTGGGCGAGGCCCCCGGCAGGGTGGCGCACACCGCTTCGAGGACATCGGCGTAGGGCGTGCCGGCCTCGATCAGGGCGAGCCGCAGCAGTTCGAGGCCGGCCCGGTGCTCCTGGAGCAGCTCGGTGCCGGGCTCCTCGTGGCGCCCGGCGAACTCCAGGACGGCCGGAAGGAAGTCGGGAAGCTCCTCGTGGCTGAACTCCAGGCCGTGGTCGCGGTAGATCCGCTTGAGCCGCACGAGCGAGAGGCCCCGGCGCCGGGTGTCGCCGTCGGCCCACCACGTCAGATACAGGCAGCGCCGGTTGCGGGTGTCGAACGTGGCCGTGTAGTGCGCGGCCAGGTCCAGCGGTTCGGTGGCGGCCACCGTGTCCACGAAGTCCCTGAGCCGCGCGGCGCCCGGGGCCGCGTGCTCGCTCAAGGCCGTGCGCAGCAGCGGGAGTTGGGCGTATAGAAGCTCGTCGGGGTAGCGCAGACAGCGGGCCGCGACCAGCCGCGGGACGGCTGAGTTCTGGGGGCTCTCGGCGTTCGCGGCATTCTCGGGGTTCTCGGCGTTCTCGGCGTTCACGCGCTTCTCCGGGTGGGGGAGAGGTTCAGCAGGACACGGCCCGGCGCCGCTTCGCCGACCGGGCAGGCGTCGTCGAGCGGATGGGCCTCCGCCAGGGCGTCGGCGTCGGCGCGGGCCGCGCTCGGCACGACGTAGCGGTCCTCGTACTTGGCGATGGCGAGCAGCCGGAACAGGTCCTCCAACTCGGGGCCGGTCAGCCCCACGGCGGCGGCGATCGACTCGTCCCGCTCCTCGCCGAGGTTGACGCGCCGCATGTAAGCGCGCATCGCGGCCATCCGGTGCAGGACCGCCTCCACCGGGACGGTGTCGCCCGCGGTCAGGAGCTCGGCCAGATACTCCACCGGGATCCGCAGGGCGTCGATCGCGCCGAACAGGTTCCCGGCGTCCTCGCCGTCGTGCCCGCTCGCGGCGACCGCCTCGACGACCGGCGAGAGCGGCGGCACGTACCAGACCATGGGCATGGTGCGGTATTCGGGATGGAGCGGAAGGGCGACCTGGTAGGTGGCGATGAGGTCGTACACGGGGGAGCGGCGGGCCGCCTCGATCCATTCGTGGGTGATGCCCGACGCCTTCGCCGCGGCGACCACCGCCGGGTCATGCGGGTCGAGGAAGCACCCCAACTGGCTTGGATACAGGTCGTGTTCGTCCTCGACGGAGGCCGCCTCGGTCACCTTGTCGGCGTCGTACAGCATGACGCCGAGATAACGCATCCGCCCCACGCACGTCTCCGAGCAGACGGTGGGCAGGCCCACCTCGATGCGCGGGAAGCAGAAGGTGCACTTCTCGGCCTTGCCGGTGGAGTGGTTGAAGTAGACCTTCTTGTACGGGCAGCCCGTCACACACATCCGCCAGCCGCGGCAGTCGTCCTGGTCGACCAGGACGATGCCGTCCTCCTCGCGCTTGTACATCGCCCCCGACGGGCACGACGAGACGCACGCGGGGTTCAGACAGTGCTCGCACACCCGGGGCAGATAGAACATGAAGCTCTGCTCGAACTCGAAGCGGATCCGCTCGCCGACCTCGTCGCGGATCTTCTCCACGATGGGGTCGCGCGGGGCGTTGCGCGGCGCGCCGCCCAGGTTGTCGTCCCAGTTCGGGCCCCACTCGATGGTGTCGAGGGGCTCGCCGGTCAGGCTGGACACGGGCCGCGCGACCGGCAGGTCGTCGCCCGCCGGGGCATCGATCAGATTCTTGTACTCGTACGTCCACGGCTGGTAGTAGTCGTCGATCCCGGGCAGTTCGGGGTTGGCGAAGATGTTTCCGAGCCGCTTGAGCCGGCTGCCCGCGCGCAGCCGCAGGGTGCCGGAGCGGGTGCGCTCCCAGCCGCCCCGCCACTTCTCCTGGTCCTCCCAGCGGCGCGGATAGCCCTGGCCGGGGAGGGTCTCGACGTTGTTGAACCAGACGTACTCGGTGCCCTGCCGGTTGGTCCACGCCTGCTTGCAGGTGACCGAGCAGGTGTGGCAGCCGATGCACTTGTCGAGGTTCATGACCATGGCGATCTGGGCCATCACGCGCATCAGTACTGGACCTCCTGGTCGCGGCGGCGGATGACGGTGACCTCGTCGCGCTGGTTGCCGGTCGGGCCGAGATAGTTGAACGCCCACGTCAACTGGGCGTATCCGCCCACGAGATGGGTGGGCTTGAGCATGATCCGGGTGAGCGAGTTGTGGATCCCGCCGCGCCTGCCGGTCTTCTCCGTCTTCGGCACGCCGACCGTGCGCTCCTGCGCGTGGTTCATGTAGACGGTCCCCGCGGGCATCTTGTGCGAGACGATGGCGCGGGCGGTGACCACGCCGTTGCGGTTGACCGCCTCGATCCAGTCGTTGTCCGCCACCCCGATCGCGTCGGCGTCCCGCGGCGACATCCAGATGGTCTGGCCGCCCCGGCCGAGCGTCATCATGTACAGGTTGTCCTGGTACTGGCTGTGGATCGCCCACTTGTTGTGCGGGGTGAGATAGCGGACCGCGACCTGCTTGCCGTCCGTGGCGCCGAGCTCCGGCTCCCCGTACAGGCGGTGCATGTCCAGCGGCGGCTTGTAGACGGGCAGCGCCTCGCCGACCTCGTGGATCCAGTCGTGGTCGAGGAAGAAGTGCTGGCGTCCGGTGAGGGTGTGCCAGGGCTTGAGGTGTTCGGTGTTGACGGTGAACGCGGTGTAGCGCCGCCCGCCCGACTCGCTGCCCGACCACTCCGGCGAGGTGATCACCGGCACCGGCCGGGCCTGGGTGTCCGCGAAGGTGATCCGCTTGCCCTCCGCCTCGGCGGCGAGGTGCGCCATGGGCTGCCCGGTCCGCCGCTCCAGGGTCTCGAAACCCTGCGTCGCCAGCCGCCCGTTGGAGGTGCCGGAGAGCGAGAGGATCGCCTCGCAGGCGTGCTGGGCGGTGTCCAGACGCGGCCGCCCCGCGGCGACTCCCGCGCGCACGCGACCGTTCTTCTCACCCAGATACGCGACCTCCTCGGCCACGTCGTAGGTGACCGCCTTGGTGGTGACGCCCAACTCGTCCACCAGGGGCCCGAGCGCCGCGAACTTCTCGCCGACCGCGCCGTAGTCCCGCTCGACGACCGTCAGGTTGTACATCGTCCGGCCCGGCACCGGCTCGCACTCGCCCTTGGACCAGTCGAGCGCGATCCCGCCGGGCTGGGCCATCTCGCCGCCCGGGGTGTCGTGCTGGAGCGCGGTGGCGACCACGTCCCTGCGCACCCCGAGGTGTTCGCCGGCCAGCTCGCCGAAGCGTTCGGCCAGCGCCCGGAAGGCGTCGTAGTCGGAGCGGGCCTGCCACGGCGGGTCCACGGCCGGGGTGAAGGCGTGCAGGAACGGATGCATGTCGGTGGAGGACAGATCGTGCTTCTCGTACCAGGTGGCGGCGGGCAGCACGACATCGCTGAGCAGCGTCGTCGACGTCATCCGGAAGTCCATCGAGAGCAGCAGATCGAGCTTGCCCTCGACGTCCTCGGGGCGCCAGGCCACATCGCGCGGGGCGCACCGGGGCCCGTCGTCGGGCAGGTTGGAGTGGGTGCCGAGCAGATGCTTGAGGAAGTACTCGTTGCCCTTGGAGGACGAGCCGAGCAGATTGGCGCGCCAGACGTTCAGGACGCGCGGCCAGTTGCGGGGTGCGTCCGGGTCCTCGCCCGCGAAGCCGAGCCGCCCCGCCTTCAGCTCGTCCACCACGTACCGGACGGGATCCTCGGCCTCGCCGAGCTCCAGCGGATTGCGGTCGAAGGTCGGATAGGACGGCATCCAGCCCATACGGGCCGAGGCGGCCAGGCAGTCGGCGCCCGTCATGCCCTCGAAGCGGCCGTCGCCGAGCGGGGAGGCCAGCGCCTCGGTGGGCAGCGTGTCATAACGCCACTGGTCGGTGTGGAGATAGAACCAGCCCGCGCCGATCATGTGCCGGGGCGGCCGGGTCCAGTCGGAGGCGCTCGCCAGGGTGGCCCAGCCGGTGACCGGGCGGCACTTCTCCTGCCCGACGTAGTGCCCCCAGCCGCCGCCGTTGCGGCCCTGGCAGCCGGTCAGGGTGAGCAGCGCGAGGAAGGCCCGGTAGATCGTCTCGGAGTGGAACCAGTGGTTGGTGCCGGCGCCCATGAGGATCATGCAGCGCCCCCCGGACTTCTCCGCCGTCTCGGCGAACTCCCGTGCCACGCGGGCGACTTGGGCGGCCGGTACGGAGGTGATGCTCTCCTGCCAGCCGGGTGTTCCCGGGCTCGCCGCGTCCTCGTACGACGTGGGCCAGTCGCCCGGCAGCCCCGCGCGGCCCACGCCGTACTGGGCCAGCATCAGGTCGTACACGGTGGTGACGGGCCGGCCGCCGATCCGGCGCACGGGGACGCCACGGCGCATGACGCCCGGGGCGTCCTCGGAGGTTCCCTCGAAGCGCGGCAGCACGACCTCGGCGCTCTCGCCCGAGCCGAGCAGGGTGAGGCGCGGCACGACCTCCCCGAGGTCCAGGTTCCACTCGGGCGTACTGCCCCAGCGGTGGCCCAACGTGCCGTTCGGGACGGTCGGTTCACCGGTGACGTCGTCGATGAGGACGGTCTTCCACCGCGCGTTCTCGGTGTCCTCGCCGAGATCGGCCGCCGTGACGAACTTGTGCGGGACGAGCCCCTCGTCGGTTTCCTTCAGGGAGACCAGGAACGGCAGATCCGTATAGGTGCGGACGTAATCCGTGAAGAACGGCGTCTGCCGCTCCACGAAGAATTCCTTGAGGATGACATGGCCCATGGCGAGGGCGAGCGCGCCGTCCGTTCCCGGATGCGGATGCATCCACTCGTCCGCGAACTTGGTGTTGTCCGCGAAATCCGGGGAAACGGTGACCACCTTCTGGCCGCGATAACGGGCCTCGGTCATCCAGTGCGCGTCGGGCGTACGCGTCACCGGGACGTTGGAGCCCCACATCATCAAATAGGCCGCGTCCCACCAGTCGCCCGACTCCGGCACATCGGTCTGGTCCCCGAAGACCTGCGGGGATGCCACGGGCAGATCCGCGTACCAGTCGTAGAAGGACAGCATCGGCGCGCCGATGAGGGAGTGGAAGCGGGCGCCGGCCGCGTGCGAGGCCATCGACATCGCGGGAATGGGCGAGAAGCCCGCGACCCGGTCCGGGCCGTGCTCCTTGATGGTGTGCACATGGGCGGCCGCGACGATCTCGACGGCCTCCTCCCAACTCGCCCGCACCAGACCGCCCTTGCCGCGCGCCTTCTGGTACGCCCGGCGCCGCTCCGGGTCGCCCTGGATGTCGGCCCAGGCCAGCACCGGATCGTTCAGGCGCGCCTTGGCCTCGCGGTACATCGTCAGGAGCTCGCCGCGTACGTGCGGGTACCGGACCCGGGTCGGCGAGTAGCTGTACCAGGAGAAGGAGGCGCCGCGCGGGCAGCCGCGCGGCTCGTACTCGGGGCGGTCGGGGCCGACGGAGGGGTAGTCGGTCGCCTGGGTCTCCCAGGTGATGATCCCGTCCTTGACGTACACCTTCCACCGGCACGAGCCGGTGCAGTTCACGCCGTGCGTCGAGTACACGACCTTGTCGTGGCTCCAGCGGTCCCGGTAGAACGCCTCCGCGCCCCGGCCGCCCGTACGGTGCACGGTGCGCAGATCGTCGGAGACCTCGGCGCGGGTGAAGAAGCTGCCCGCCCGCACCAGGGCGTCGGCGGTGCGGGTGCCGCTTTCGCGCGGTGCCTTCGGTTGCGGCCTCGTCCTCTTGTGCACGGGAAACTCCTCGGGCCCGGAAAAAGAATGTGAGCGGGCCTTTCCGGACGGACTGTCGGGAAATGCGGACGCCTCCGGACGGCCTTCAACGACCCTACGCCCGCCGTCTCTTGAAACCCCGGGGCTTTGGTCCCGTCGGGCGGTGACCTAATCCCGCAACTGCCCCCGGGCGGGGCTGCGAAAATGAAAAGGGCGCCGGGTTTACGGGGCGTCTCGTACTTTCGGTCATTCTTCGCGGAATGAGGAAATGGGGCGGGTGTGAGCGGGAGCCGGAGTGTGGGGCGGCGCCGGAGTGCGGGCCGGCGCCGGAGTCGCCGGGTGAGCCGCTGGGTGCCGAACCAGCACGGGGCGTGGGCGATGCTGGCCGTTCCCTTCCTCGCCGGAACCCTCCTCGGCCGGCCGCGCTGGGCGCACGTTCCGCTCCTGGCGGCCTGGCTGCTCGGCTACCTCGCCGTGTACCACGCCCAGCAGTGGCTGCGGCTGACCCGGATCGGCCGCAACCCGAGGGCGCCGCGCCGCCATGTCCGGCCCGCGGTGTGCTGCGGCGCCGGCGCGGCGGCCTTCGGGCTCCCGCTCGCCGTCGGGCGCCCCTGGCTGCTGTGGGCGGCGGCGTGCGCGGTGCCGTTCATCGCGGTCAACTTCCTTTACGCGTACGCCAATCGGGAGCGGGCGCTGGCGAACGGCCTGGCGGCGGTGGTCCCGGCCTGTGCGATGGCGCTGGTGACGTTGCGGGTGGGGGTGGGGGTGGGCGGGTCGTGGGGTGCGGGTGTCGCGCCTGCGGTGGCCTGTCTGCTGTATTTCGCGGGGACGGTTCCGTATGTGAAGACGATGATTCGGGAGCGGGGTTCGCGTGCGTACTACCGGGGTTCGGTCGCCTACCACTGCGCGGCGCTGCCCCTGGCGGCCGCCCTGTCCCCCTGGCTGGCCGTCCCCTTCGCGCTCTTCCTCGCGCGGGCGGTGGTGCTGCCGGGGCGGGGGGTGAGGGTGGGGGTTGTGGGGGTGGGGGAGGTGGCTTGCGGGGTGGGCTTGTTGGGGGTGCTGGTTGCTGTGCTGTGACCCCGCGCCCCCTGTAACTTTGTTTTCGCCCGCAGGCCGTGCGTGGCTGGTCGCGCAGTTCCCCGCGCCCCTAAACCCGCCTTCGGGTGCAGGCCGTGCGTGGCCGCTCGCGCAGTTCCCCGCGCCCCTGAACCCCGTTCTCGTCCGCGGGCCGTGCGGGGCTGGTCGCGCAGTTCCCCGCGCCCCTTCAGGGCGCTGGGGTGGCGGGTTTGCCGTGTGCTTCAGGGAGTTGCGTCACTGCTCAGCGTGGCCGAGGTACGCCCCGCCAGGGGCGCGGGGAACTGCGCGGGAAGCGGGCACGGTCCGCGGACCAAAGCGGGTTTAGGGGCGCGGGGAACTGCGCGGGAAGCGGGCACGGTCCGCGGACCAAAGCGGGTTTAGGGGCGCGGGGAACTGCGCGGGAAGCGGGCACGGTCCGCAGATCCAAGGGGGTTTGGGGGCGCGGGAAGCGGGCACGGTCCGCAGATCCAAGGGGGTTTGGGGGCGCGGGGAACTGCGCGAGACGCGGGCACGGTCCGCAGGTGGAAGGGGGTTGGGGGCCGGGGCTACAACTGGCCCTTGCGGGTTAGGTAGTTGAAGCACAGCCAGCCCGGCAGTACGGGGAGCCAGAACGTCAGCAGGCGGTACAGGAGAACCGCCGAGGTCGCCGTCTCCGCCGTCATGCCGGCGATCGTCAACGCCGTGGACAGCGCCAGCTCAACCGCCCCCACACCCCCCGGCGTCGGCGCCGCGGAGCCGAGCGCGTTGGCGGTCAGGAAGACCACCGCCACGCTCGCGTAGCTCAGCGTGTGGTCACTGCCCGTACCGAACGCCCGGATCGACGCGTCGAGGCACATCACGAACACACCCGTCAGGAGCAGCATCCCCCCGATCCCGGTGATCAGCTTCTGCGGCCGCTGGAGCACGTCCAGCATGCGCGGCACCACACCCGCGAACAGCGACCGCACCCGGCTGACCACGAACTTCCGCAGGAAGGGGACCGCGGTGACGACCAGGATCAGCACGGCCGCCGTGAGCAGCCCCGCGATCACCGTGCGGGACGGCGACAGTTCCGAGGTCTGCTCGGTGCCGGTCACATAGCCGAAGATCAGCAGCAGCGAGATGTGCGAGGCGAGCCCGAAGAGCTGGGAGGCGCCCACGCTCGCCACCGCGAGCCCCGGCCGTACCCCCGCGCGCTGGAGGAAACGGGTGTTGAGGGCGACGCCACCGACCGCCGCCGGCGCCACCAGCTTCACGAAGGAGCCCGCGACCTGCGCGACCACCGCCCGCCAGAACGGCACCCGCTCGGGCACGAAGCCGAGCAGGCTGGCCGCGGCCGCCGGGTAGGACAGCGCGGAGAACAGCACGGCCGTCGCGACCCAGCCCCACTGCGCGTTGGCGACCAGATCGCCGAACTTGATGTTGGTGAGCTGCACCAGCAGGAAGTACGCGGCGAAGGCCCCCGCGACAAAGCTGATCAGCGTCTTGACCTTGATGCGTTCGAGGCGTACCGGCTCCACCGGGGCCTGCGGCCGGATCAGGAGCACCTGGTGACGGATCTGGGTGAGCAGATCGTCCTCGTGCGCCTCGTCCAGGGCCTCGTCGATGGCCAGCTTCTCGGCCTTCTTCTCGGCCTTGACCGCCTTGCGGCCGTCCGGCGCGGCCACGGCTTCGGGATGCGCCGCCGCCTCCTTCGCCGCGGCGGCCTCCGCCGCCTTCGCCTCCCGCGTCGCGTCGGAGGCCTCCAGGACCGCCTCGCGCTCGCGCTGCGCCTGCTCGCGCCCGAGCTTGCGCAGCGTCGCGCGGGTGGAGCGGCTCAGCGCGATGGGCTGGAGCAGCGGAAGGCTGTCGGCGACCGCGTCCGGGCCGAGCACGTCGAGCGCGGAGGCCACCGCACGCTCGGCGCCGACGCGCAGGCCGAGGGTGGTGAGCAGTTGGGCCACGTCCATGCGGAGCACGATGTCGCCGGCCGCGATCTCGCCACCGCGCAGATCGGTCACGATCACCCTGCCGGAACGATCCACCAGGATCGCGTCGCCGGCCAGCCTGCGATGCGCGATCCGGCGCGACTGGAGGGCCTCCACCTGTCGCCAGGTCTCGCGCATCAGCGCGTCGGTGATCTCCTCGTCGTCCAGCGAGTCCAGGGAGCGGCCGCCGGTGTGCTCGTAGACCAGCATCACCGCGTCGGGGCCGAGTTCGGAGGTGGCGATCAGCTTGGGCGCGTTCGCCCCGGCCGCGATCGCCGCGTACGCGAGGAGCGCCTCCTGCTCCAGTGCCTGTCGCAGCGACTGAATCGAGCGGCGGGTGGTGATGGAGCGCAGCGTCAGACGCCGCCACACCCGGTAGAAGAAGCCCTGCGCCTGCTGCTCGCGGTCGACCACCGTGACGTCCAGGGGCGGCCCGTCCTCCAGGGTGACCAGATAGCGCCGGCCCCGCTCGCCCTGCTCCATCGAGTCCGGTACGTCCTCGGCGCGCAGCGCGGTCACCGGGTTGAAGCCGACGTGGCGCAGGCCCGCGAGCAGGGTCTGCCCGGTGGGCCGCACATTGGGCGAGCCGACGGCGTAGAGCGTGCCGTACGCGACGGTCCAGCCGATCAGGATCGTCACGACGATCGAGAACGGGGTGGTCTGCCTGCCGACCAGCACCGCGAAGGAGTTGAGCAGCAGAACGGCCCACAGCGCGACCCGCCAGCGGGGTCTGCGGGCCATTCCGACGGCCGTCATATAGGCGATGACGGGGGCGAGATAGCCGTGCACGGGGTCGGTGAGGCCCCCCGAGGAGGACGGCCGGGTCAGCGCCTCGGTGATCGAGCCGGGCGCGGACTTGGCGACCCACAGGTCGGTGGCGAGGGCGACGCCGTGCGCGAGCACCGCGGCGAGCACGCCGTCGGCGATCCGCAGCCCGTCCCGTTTGATCAGCCGCTCGATGGCGAAGGCGACGGGCAGCACGAGGACGGCGATGCTGGAGGTGAGCCCGGCGAGCCGGATCAGGACGTCCGGGGTGCCGGTGGTGCCCTTGGTGATGTCGTCTTCCAGGCCGGACGTGGTGCCGTGGGCGAACGCGGCGACGGCCAGGACGACGGCGATGGCGAGCACGCCGGTGAGCAGCCGGAGCAGGTCCGAGGGGCGGTGCACGCGGGCGGGCAGCAGCGGTTCGTCCACGGAGACGCGTTCGATGGACCCCGGGGTGTCGTCGCACAGGGCGTCGCCGCGCGGTCCGCACTCCGTGGGGCCGGTTCCTTCGGGGGCTCGGGATCCGTCGGCGCCGGCGGGGCGGTCGTGGTGCGCGGAGGCTTCGGATCCGGTCGTGCGGCCGGGTTCCGCTCCGGGTGTCCCGCCCTCGCCCGTCGGCTCGGGGGCCTTGGACGGGTCGGCCTGCCGCCCCGTTCCAGGGGTGCTGTCCGCCGCCGCCTCGGGTGGCTGCACGCCCCGCTCCTTCGCTGACTGGTCCGACTTGTCTCTGTCTCGTATCACCGCTCACCGCCCGCATGATGGTGGCATGTCCAGAGATCCCAGGGGGGCAGCAGGGTGCATTGCCAGGGCGTGCGCTGTGTGAGTTGCGCCCCTTTGTCGCTCCGCGACCGCGCTGCGTCCGGAAATGACCCGACCCGGGGCGACTGTCGGTGGCGTGCGGCAGGATGGAGCGGATGAGCCAGCAGCAGAGGGACCGGGCGGACCGGGCGGGCGAGGCGCCGCCCGAGCTTCCCGAGTACGCGGAACGGGTCCTCGACGTCGCCGACCGGATCCCGCCCGGACGGGTGATGACCTACGGGGACGTGGCGGAATGGCTCGGCGAGGGCGGCCCCCGCCAGGTCGGCCGGGTCATGGCGCTGTACGGCGGGGCGGCGCCCTGGTGGCGCGTGGTGCGCTCCGACGGCGTGCTGCTCGCGGGCCATGAACTGCGCGCCCTGGAGCGCTACCGGGACGAGGCCACACCGCTGCGCGAGGCCGGCCGCTCCGCCGAGGGCCATCTGCCCCGGCTCGACATGCGGCGGGCGCGCTGGGACGGCTCCGAGGGCGCAGACATCGCCGACGGCTCCGGCGGCGCGGCGGGCGGGCTCGGCGGCGGGGCGGCTCATACCTGACAGCTTCCGCCATCCGGCGCCGCCGGGGGCGGCCACAGGACCGTACGGATGACCCGCTGCGGTTCGGGCACGGTTCGGCGTACCGTCGAGGGTCCGCGCCGACCGCGCGAGCCCCGTCACCACCATCACGACCAGCACACCCACCAGGACCGGCGAACCACGTGAGCTCCTCCTCCTCCACCGGGCGTACGGCGTACCAGCAGGTACGCCGGGCGTCCCCCGGCGCGTACCGGCTGGTGCGAACCCCGCCGGTCCCGGTGGACCCCCCTCTCCTTGACGCACCCCAGCGCAGGGTGGTTGACCACCGCTCGGGTCCGCTTCTCGTGCTCGCGGGGCCCGGCACCGGCAAGACCACCACCCTGGTCGAGGCGGTCGCGGCGCGGGTCGCGGCCGGCACGGACCCCGAGCGCGTCCTGGTGCTCACCTTCAGCCGCAAGGCCGCCGTGGAACTGCGCGACCGCATGGCCCTGCGCCTCGGCGCGGGCGCCAAGAGCCCGCAGGCCACCACGTTCCACTCCTACTGCTACGCCCTGGTCCGCGCGCACCAGGATGCCGAGCTGTTCCGTGAGCCGCTGCGGCTGCTGTCCGGACCCGAGCAGGACGTGGCCGTACGCGACCTCCTGGCCGGGCAGATCGACCTCCAGCGGACCGGGCTCGCCCATGTGAGCTGGCCCGACGAACTGCGCGCCTGCCTGACCACCCGGGGCTTCGCCGACGAGGTCCGCGCGGTGCTCGCCCGCAGCCGCGAACTGGGCCTCGGCCCGGCCTCCCTGGCCCGCTTCGCCGAACGCGCGGGCCGCCCGGACTGGAAGGCGGCCTCCGCCTTCCTCGCCGAATACCTCGACGTGCTCGACCTCCAGGGCGTCCTGGACTACGCCGAACTCGTCCACCGCGCGGTGCTGCTCGCCGAACACGTCGAGCTGCCCTCCTACGACGCGGTCTTCGTCGACGAGTACCAGGACACCGACCCGGCGCAGGTACGGCTCCTTCGGGCGCTCGCGGGCGGCGGGCGCACCCTGGTCGCGTTCGGCGACCCGGACCAGTCGATCTACACCTTCCGGGGCGCCGACATCAACGGCATCCTCGACTTCCCCGCCGCCTTCCCGCGTACGGACAAGAGCCCGGCCCCCGTCGAGGTCCTCACCACCTCGCGCCGCTCGGGCACCGCCCTCCTGGGCGCGACCCGGCTGCTCACCCGCCGCATGCCGCTGCCGCGGCTCCCCGTCGAGCAGGTCCGCGCCCACCGCGAGCTGCGGCCCACCC
Source organism: Streptomyces hundungensis (assembly GCF_003627815.1). NCBI lineage: Bacteria > Bacillati > Actinomycetota > Actinomycetes > Kitasatosporales > Streptomycetaceae > Streptomyces > Streptomyces hundungensis. The sequence continues at coordinate 3,047,547 of NZ_CP032698.1, read as the reverse complement.
GCACCGGCGGCCGGGTGGAGGCCTACACGTATCCCACCGCCTCCACGGAACAGGACAACATCGCGGACCTGCTGCGCCGCGCCCATCTCGAAGAGGGCGTCCCCTGGCGGGAGATGGCGGTCCTGGTCCGCGCCGGCACCCGCACCATCCCCGCGCTGCGCCGCGCCCTGACCGCCGCCGGCATCCCCGTGGACACCTCGGGAGCCGACACCCCGCTGCGCGACGAACCCGCGGTGGCGCCGCTCCTGACGGCGCTGCGGGTGGTGGCGCAGGCGGCCCTCAAGGGCGCGGCCGTGCCGCCCACACCGGTCAGCCTCGTCCACCCCGGTAGGGGCCCCGCGGCGGACCCGGCGAGGGAGACCGCCGACAACGACTCCGAGCACGACACCGACACCGAGGTGCCGCCCGCCCGGCTCGACCCCGAGAGCGACCCGGAGACGTCCTCCGCCCGGCTCGACTCCGAGCACGACACCGACACCGAGGTGCCGCCCGCCCGGCTCGACCCCGAGAGCGACCCGGAGACGTCCTCCGCCCGGCTCGACTCCGAGCACGACACCGACACCGAGGTGCCGCCCGCCCGGCTCGACCCCGAGAGCGACCCGGAGACGTCCTCCGCCCGGCTCGACTCCGAGCACGACACCGACACCGAGGTGCCGCCCGCCCGGCTCGACCCCCAGAGCGACACGGAGACGTCCCCCGCCTGGCTCGACCCCGAGACGGCCCACACCCTCCTCGCCTCGCCGCTCGGTGGCATGGACACCGCCGACCTGCGGCGCCTGGGCCGGGCCCTGCGCGACGAGGAGCGGGCCGCCGGCAAGCGCGTCCCGGCCCCCTCCGACGTGCTGCTCGCCCGGGCCCTGGCCGAACCCGAACGGCTCGTCGCCCACGACCCCTCCTACGCCCGGGGCGCCCAGCGCCTCGCCACCCTGCTGCGCAAGGCCCGCGAACTCCTGGCCGGCGGCGGCACCGCGGCCGAGGCGCTCTGGGAGCTGTGGAACGGCACGCCCTGGCCGCAGCGCCTGGAGCGGGCCGCGCTGCGCGGCGGCGCGGGCGGCCGGGCCGCCGACCGCGACCTCGACGCGGTCTGTGCCCTGTTCGACGCCGCGGCCCGCGCCGAGGAGCGCACGGGCGGGCGGGGCGCGCTCAACTTCCTCGAAGAGGTCGACGCCCAGGACATAGCCGCCGACACCCTGACCCGCCGGGCCGCCCGCCCGGACGCGGTACGGCTCATGACCGCCCACCGCTCCAAGGGCCTGGAGTGGAGCCTGGTCGTGGTCGCCGGGGTCCAGGAGGGGCTCTGGCCCGACCTGCGCCGCCGCGGCTCGCTCCTGGAGGCCGACCGGATCGGGCGCGACGGCCTGGCCGAACCGCTGCCCCCGGGCGCCCTCCTGGCCGAGGAACGACGCCTCTTCTACGTCGCGGCCACCCGCGCCCGCGACCGGCTGGTCGTGACCGCCGTCAAGGCCGCGGCCGACGACGGCGACCAGCCGTCCCGCTTCCTCACCGAGCTGGGCGTCGAGCCCCGCGACACCACCGGCCGCCCGCGCCGGCCGCTCGCGGTCGCGGCGCTCGTCGCCGAACTGCGCGCCACCACCATCGACCCGGAGGCCTCCGAGACGCTGCGCGAGGCCGCCGCCGAACGCCTGGGACGGCTGGCCGCGCTCACCGACGACGAGGGCCGGCCGCTGGTCCCCGCCGCGCATCCGCACCGCTGGTGGGGCCTGTACGAGCCGACCCGCTCCGAGGTTCCGCTGCGCGACCGCGACCTGCCCCTGGCCCTGTCGGGCAGCGCCCTCGACCAGCTCGCCAACACCTGCTCCCTGCAATGGTTCCTGGGCCGCGAGGTCAAGGCGGACGCGCCCGCGACGGCCGCCCAGGGCTTCGGCAACGTGGTCCACGTCCTGGCCGACGAGGTCGCCTCCGGCCGTACGCCCGCGGACCTCGCGGTCCTGATGGAACGCCTCGACTCGGTCTGGGACGCGCTCGCCTTCGACGCGCCCTGGAAGTCGGTCCAGGAGAAGCAGAACGCGCGGGCCGCCCTGGAGCGCTTCCTCCAGTGGCACACCCTGGACCGCGGGGGCCGCACCCCGGTCGCCACGGAACACGGCTTCGACGTGACCCTGGAGGCGGGCGAGTACGAGGTCCGCATCCGGGGCTCCATGGACCGCGTCGAGCGGGACGTCGAGGGCCGCGCGTACGTGGTCGACTTCAAAACCGGCAAGCAGGCGCCCACGGCAGCCGAGGTGGCCGCCCACCCGCAGCTCGCCGTCTACCAGCTGGCCGTGCGCGAGGGCGCCCTGGACGAGGCCTTCGAGGGCCACCGCCCCGAGCCCGGCGGCGCCGAACTGGTCCACCTGCGCCAGAGCGCCCCCAAGCGCGAGGGCGGCGACACCCACCCCAAGGTCCAGTCGCAGCCCCCCCTGGAGGGAGCCTGGGTGGGCGACCTCCTGGCCACGGCGGCAGGCAAGGTCCTGGACGAACACTTCACCCCGACCCCGGGAACGCACTGCACCCACTGCACGTTCCGATCCGCGTGCACGGCCCAGCCGGAGGGCCGCCAGGTGGTGGAATAACCCCGACGACCGGGTGCGCGCGACCCCGGGGCCCCACCCACCCGCCCACCCGCTTCTACCCCCTCCCGGGGTCCGGGGCGGCCCGGATCCCCGCGCTCCCGCACCCACTTCCGGGATCGGCAGCGGCCCCCCGCCCCCCACCCCCTCCCGGGGCCCGGAGCGGCCCACACCCCCTCCCGGGGTCCGGGGCGGAGCCCCGAAGGGGGTGCGGGGGGCGAAGCCCCCGCGGCGTCCGGCGACGCCGTCCCGGGGCCCACCCGCCCTCTTCCCCCTCCCGGGGTCCGGGGCGGAGCCCCGAAGGGGGTGCAGGGGGCGAAGCCCCCGCGGGGGGCCCGGGGGCGCAGCCCCCGGCAACAAACAACCTCCCCTCCACCCCCGGAGGGTTTAGGGAAGGGGCGGGGTGGGGGCAAACCCCCACGAACCCCCCACTGTCAGCACCCCCCACTACCCTTTCCGACGTGCCCCCCCACCTCAACGACCCCGAGCAGCTCAAAGAGCTCCTCGGCATCCCCTTCACCCCGGAGCAGACGGCCTGCATCACCGCCCCGCCCGCCCCGCAGGTCATCGTCGCCGGAGCCGGCTCCGGGAAGACGACCGTCATGGCCGCCCGCGTCGTGTGGCTGGTGGGGACCGGACAGGTCGCCGCCGAGCAGGTCCTGGGGCTCACCTTCACCAACAAGGCCGCGGGAGAGCTCGCCGAGCGGGTGCGTACCGCGTTGATCCGCGCCGGCATCACCGACCCCGACGCCCCCGAGCCCGAGCAGGGCGAGCCCGGCATCTCGACGTACCACGCCTTCGCCGGCCGCCTGCTCACCGACCACGGCCTGCGCATAGGGCTCGAGCCGACCTCCCGTCTGCTCGCCGACGCCACCCGGTACCAGCTCGCCGCCCGGGTGCTGCGCGAGGCCCCGGGCCCCTACCCGACGCTGACGAAGTCGTTCGCCTCCCTGGTCAGCGATCTGCTCGCGCTCGACGCCGAGCTCGCCGAACACCTCGTGGCGCCCGAGCGGCTGGCCGCGTACGACCAGGAACTGCTGCGCGCCCTGGACGGCGTGAAGCTCAGCAACGCCGAGCTGCGCAAGGTGCCCGAGGTCGCCGCCGCCCGGCTCGAACTGCTCGACCTCACCACCCGCTACCGGGCCGCCAAGAAGAGCCGGGACCTGCTCGACTTCGGCGACCAGATCGCGCTCTCCGCGGAGCTCGCCCTCACCCACCCCGAGGTCGGCCGGATCCTGCGCGAGCAGTACCGGGTGGTGCTCCTCGACGAGTACCAGGACACCTCCGTCGCCCAGCGCCGCCTGCTCGCCGCGCTCTTCGGCGGCGGCACCGGGCACGCCGTGACCGCCGTCGGCGACCCCTGCCAGGCCATCTACGGCTGGCGCGGCGCCTCCGTCGCCAACCTCGACGACTTCCCCCGCCACTTCCCGTACGCCGACGGCACGCCCGCCACCCGTTACGCGCTCTCCGAGAACCGCCGCAGCGGCGGCCGCCTGCTCGACCTCGCCAACTCCCTTGCCGCGCCGCTGCGTTCGATGCACGAAGGGGTGGAGGCGCTGCGCCCCGCGCCCGGCGCCGAGCGCGACGGCGGCGTCCGCATCGCGCTGCTCGACACCCATCGGGAGGAGATCGAGTGGCTCGCCGACTCGATCGCCCATCTGGTGCGCACCGGAAAGGCGCCCGGCGAGATCGCCGTCCTGTGCCGCACCGCCGGTGATTTCCCGGCGATCCAGGGCGCGTTGGTGGACCGCGACGTCCCCGTCGAGGTCGTCGGCCTGTCCGGGCTGCTCCACCTGCCGGAGGTCGCCGATCTCGTGGCGGTCTGCGAAGTCCTCCAGGACCCGGGAGCCAACGCCCCGCTGGTACGGATCCTGACCGGCCCGCGCTGGCGCATCGGCCCCCGCGACCTGGCGCTGCTCGGCCGGCGCGCCCGCGATCTGGTGCGCCGCGCCCCCGCCGGTTCCGACGACCCCGACCAGCGCCTGGCGGACGCCGTCGAGGGGGTGGACCCGGCCGAGGTGATCTCGCTCGCCGACGCCTTGGACACCTTCCTCGAAGGCGCCGAGGACGACGGCCTGCCCTTCTCCGCCGAGGCCCGGATCCGCTTCGCCCGTCTCGCCGCCGAACTGCGCGACCTGCGCCGCTCCCTCGCCGACCCGCTCATGGACGTCCTGCACCGCGTCCTGAACGTCACGGGCCTCGAAGTCGAACTCTCCGCCTCCCCGCACGCGTTGGCGGCCCGCCGCCGCGAGACGCTCTCCGGCTTCCTCGACACGGCGGCCGGCTTCGCCGCGCTCGACGGCGAGGCCTCCCTGCTCGCCTTCCTCGGCTTCCTGCGCACCGCCGCCCAGTACGAGAAGGGCCTGGACAACGCGCTGCCCGGCGGTGAGAACACGGTGAAGGTCCTCACCGCGCACAAGTCCAAGGGCCTGGAGTGGGATGTCGTCGCGGTCCCCGGCCTGGTCACCGGAACATTCCCCTCCACTCAGGCCAGAGAGGCCTGGACGTCGCAGGCGAAGGTCCTGCCGCACGCGCTGCGCGGCGACGCGCCGACCCTGCCGGTCGTCCCGGAGTGGGACGCGAAGGGCCTCAAGGCGTTCAAGGAAGCGATGAAGGACCACCAGCACACCGAGGAACTGCGCCTGGGATACGTCACGTTCACGCGCCCCCGCTCCCTGCTGCTCGGCTCGGGCCACTGGTGGGGCCCGAGCCAGAAGAAGCCGCGCGGCCCCTCCGACTTCCTGCACGCCCTGTACGAGCACTGCGCGGCCGGCCACGGCGAGATCGAGGCCTGGGCGGACGCGCCGGCCGAGGACGCCGAGAACCCCGCCCTCCACGAGGCAGCGGCCGGCCACGCCTGGCCGCTGCCGCTCGACCCGGAGTCCCTGGCCCGCCGCCGCGCGGCCGCCGAGCGAGTCCTGGCCCACCTGGCGGCCACCCCGGGCCCCGCCTTCTCCACCGCGCCGGACGAGGACGCGCCCGAAGAGGCGGAGCCGTTCCCCCTGGACGGGGGGTTCCCTCCGGACGAGGAGTTCCCTCCGTATGAGGAGGGAGAGTGGGACGACGCCGTCAACTCCCCTTACGAAGAAGGCGAGTTGGCCGACCCGGCCGCCTTCGCCGACGACTGGGACCTGCTCCCGACGGAACGCCCGGCCCCCGTGCTTCCACCCGCCGCAGAGCCCGCCGCAGGGCCCGACGCGGGCGAGCCCGAGCACACCCGTAGCGAGCCCCCCGCCGACCCCGGCGGCCGCGACCACTCCCCGGCCACGGCCCGGACCGCCCGGACCGCCCGCGTCCCCGCCCCCCGCCCGACCCCCGAGGACCGCCGCACCCTGCACTCCTGGGACCGCGACCTGGAGGCGCTCACCACCGAGCTGCGCCGGGCCCGGGCCACCACCCGCGAGGTGGAGCTGCCCGCCGCGCTCACCGCCTCCGAGCTGCTGAGGCTGGCCGCCGACCCGGACGGTTTCGCCAGGGACCTGGCCCGTCCCATGCCGCGCCGCCCGCAGCCGGCCGCCCGCCGGGGCACCCGCTTCCACGCCTGGGTGGAGTCCCGCTTCGAGGAGCTCCCGCTGCCCATGCTCGGCCCCGACGAACTGCCCGGCGCCGACGACAGCGAGGCCGACATCGTGGACGAGCGCGACCTGGCGGCCCTCAAGGAAGCCTTCGAGCGCACCCCGTACGCGTCCCGCACCCCGTACCGCACCGAGGCCCCGATCCAGCTCACGCTGGCCGGCCGGGTGATCAGGGGGCGGGTCGACGCCGTCTACAAGCAGGGCGAGGGCGCCCTCGCCACGTACGAGATCGTCGACTGGAAGACCGGCCGCCAAGCCACCGCCGACCCCCTCCAGCTGGCCGTCTACCGGGTCGCCTGGGCCGAGCAGCTGGGCATTCCGCTGGAGTCGGTCGAGGCCGCGTTCGTCTACGTACGCACAGGTGAGACGGTGCGTCCGAGCCGTCTGCCGGACCGGGCCGAGCTGGAGGCCATCCTGCTCGGCCGCGGTCCGCGGAGCGGACCGGGGGACCGGCCACCACACCCGGCCGGATAGGCTCAAGGGCATGAGCGAGACCCCGGACAGCGCCGTCCAGACCGCCACCGCGGCGGTGCGCACGTACATCGAGCAGCATCGCGCCGCGTTCCTCGACGACCTCGCACAGTGGCTGCGCATCCCGTCCGTGTCGGCCCAGCCCGAGCACGACGCCGATGTGCGCCGCAGCGCCGACTGGCTGGCCGCGGCACTGCGCGAGACCGGGTTCCCGGAGGTCGAGATCCTCCAGACACCCGGGGCCCCCGCCGTCTTCGCCGAGTGGCCCTCGGGCGAGCCGGGCGCACCCACCGTCCTGGTCTACGGCCACCACGACGTCCAGCCCGCGGCCCGCGAGGACGGCTGGCACAGCGACCCGTTCGAGCCGGTGATCACCGACGGCCGGATGTACGCGCGGGGCGCCGCCGACGACAAGGGCCAGGTGTTCTTCCACACCCTCGGCGTGCGCGCCCACCTCGCCGCCACCGGCCGCACCGCTCCCGCCGTCAACCTGAAGCTCCTGATCGAGGGGGAGGAGGAGTCCGGTTCGCCGCACTTCCGCGCCCTGGTCGAGGAGCACGCCGAGCGCCTCGCGGCCGACGCCGTGATCGTGTCCGACACCGGCATGTGGTCCGAGGACACCCCGACCGTGTGCACCGGCATGCGCGGCCTCGCCGAGTGCGAGATCCAGCTGTACGGTCCCGGCCAGGACATCCACTCCGGCTCCTTCGGCGGCGCCGTCCCCAACCCGGCGACGGCCGCGGCCCGCCTGGTCGCGGCCCTGCACGACGCCGACCAGCACGTCACCGTCCCCGGCTTCTACGACGGCATCGCCGAGCTGACCGACGCCGAGCGCGAACTCTTCGCCGAGCTGCCCTTCGACGAGACCGAGTGGCTGCGCACGGCCCGCTCGGGGGCGACTTACGGCGAGGCCGGATTCTCCACCCTGGAACGGATCTGGGCCCGCCCGACCGCCGAGGTCAACGGCATCGGCGGCGGCTACCAGGGCCCCGGCGGCAAGACGATCATCCCCGCGTCGGCGATGGTGAAGCTGTCCTTCCGCCTGGTGGCGGGCCAGGACCCCCAGCACATCGAGAAGCGCGTCACCGACTGGGTCGGGGAGCAGCTCCCGGCCGGGATCCGGCACGAGATCACCTGGAGCGCGGCCACCAGGCCGTGTCTCACCCCGCTCGGCCACCCCGCCCTCCAGTCCGTCGTGCGGGCCATGAGCCAGGCCTTCGGCACCAAGGTCCGCTTCACCCGCGAGGGCGGCTCGGGCCCCGCGGCGGACCTCCAGGACGTGCTGGCCGCACCCGTCCTCTTCCTGGGGATCTCGGTGCCCTCCGACGGCTGGCACGCGCCCAACGAGAAGGTCGAGCTCGACCTCCTGTTCAAGGGCGTCGAGACCGCGGCCCTCCTGTGGAGCGACCTCGCCGCCACCGCAGTCTGAGCCGCCGGCCCGAGCCGCCGGTCGACGGAAAACGCCGAACACACCATCCACCCGGGGGAGTTGGAAGCACCTGTGAGCACCACCAGCAGTGAACCGTTCACGGACCGACCGATCGGCCTCACGTCGCCCATCGGCCTGACCGAGCCCAGCGGCATCGACCGGGCGGCCCACCACCGCCTGGACGAGGCCTGGCTGGCCGCCGCCTGGAGCCACCCGACGACCCGGGTCTTCGTGGTCTCCGGCGGCCAGGTCCTCATCGACGAGCCCACCGACGGCACGGACGGCGAGGAGGCGCGCACCGAACTCGTCATGACCCCGGCGTTCGAAGCCCCGGTCACCGAGACCCACCGCTACTTCCTGGGCACCGACGAGGACGGCGTCAGCTACTTCGCCCTCCAGAAGGACGCGCTGCCCGGCCGCATGGACCAGTCGGCGCGCCCCGCCGGGCTGCGCGAGGCCGGGCTGCTCCTGTCACCCCGCGAGGCGAGCCTGGTGACGCATGCCGTCGCCCTGGAGAACTGGCAGCGCCTGCACCGCTTCTGCTCCCGCTGCGGCGAACGCACCGTGATCGCCGCGGCCGGTCACATCCGCCGCTGCCCGGCCTGCGGCGCCGAGCACTACCCGCGCACCGACCCCGCCGTGATCATGCTGGTCACCGACGAGCACGACCGGGCCCTGCTCGGCCGCCAGGTGCACTGGCCCGAGGGCCGCTTCTCCACCCTGGCGGGGTTCGTGGAGCCCGGCGAGTCCATCGAGCAGTCGGTACGCCGCGAGGTCTTCGAGGAGGCCGGTGTGACGGTCGGCCCGGTCGAGTACGTCGCGAGCCAGCCCTGGCCCTTCCCGTCCAGCCTGATGCTCGGCTTCATGGCGAAGGCCATCTCGTCCGAGATCAACGTGGACGGCGAGGAGATCCACGAGGCCCGCTGGTTCTCCCGCGAGGACCTGGCCGCCGCCTTCGAGTCCGGCGAGGTCCTGCCCCCGTACGGCATCTCGATCGCGGCCCGCCTCATCGAGCTCTGGTACGGCAAGCCCCTGCCGAAGCCCAGCCACTGAGGGCCGGGCTCCGCGTAGGGCTTCCGGCCTCGGCCGGGCATGAGCAGGGCCCCCGTCCGACCGTGGACGGGGGCCCTGTTCGTGGTCCGGTCTCAGACGCCGATCTTCTGCTTGACCTGCGCGAGCGACGGGTTGGTGAGCGTGGAGCCGTCGTCGAAGAGCACCGTGGGCACCGTCTGGTTGCCGCCGTTGGCCTTCTCCACGAACGCCGCGGACGCCGGGTCGTGCTCGATGTTGACCTCGGTGTACGCGATGCCCTCGCGGTCCATCTGCTTCTTCAGCCGCTGGCAGTAGCCGCACCAGGTGGTGCTGTACATCGTCACAGTGCCCGGCATGTGTCTCGCGCTCCTCTGTATCGCTCGTATCGCTTCACTGGCGTGCGCGCCCCGCCGAATGCGGTTCCGCAGGCAGTGGAACGTACGGGGGGCGAGCGCCATTCCCGCACGGGCGGCGCATGTGACCAAATCGGCGGGTGCGGACGGGTGCGGACGGGTGCGGACGGGTGCGGCCGGGTGCGGCCCGCGGGACCGGGGGACGGCGGGCGCGACGGCCGTATTAGTACGACCGCGGCCGTCGCCTGTGGACAACGCGGCGCGGCCGCCCCGGGCGACCTGGCAGCATGGCGGGGTGACATCAGCAACGCACTCCACTCTCTTCCCACCGGTCCCCGACACGGCCGACGCGGTGCTCGACGGGCTCGACCCCGAGCAGCGCGAGGTCGCGACGGCGATGCGGGGCCCGGTGTGCGTGCTGGCGGGCGCCGGCACGGGCAAGACCCGCGCGATCACCCACCGGATCGCGTACGGGGTGCGTTCGGGCATCTTCCCGCCGGCCGGCGTGCTGGCCCTCACGTTCACCAACCGGGCGGCCGCCGAGATGCGCGGACGCTTGCGTGACCTGGGCGTCGGCGGCGTCCAGGCGCGCACCTTCCACTCGGCGGCGCTGCGCCAGCTCCAGTTCTTCTGGCCGGCTGCGGTCGGCGGCCAGCCGCCCCGGCTCGTCGAGCGCAAGGTCCAGCTCGTCGCCGAGGCGGCCGCCCGCAGCGGACTGCGCCTGGACCGCAACGAGCTGCGGGACGTGACCGGCGAGATCGAGTGGGCCAAGGTCACCCAGACCGTCCCCGACGACTACCCGGGCGTCGTCGCCAAGTCCCACCGCGAACCGCCCCGCGGCCCCGCCGAGATCGCCCAGATCTACCGGACGTACGAGCAGCTCAAGCAGGACCGGGTGGTGATCGACTTCGAGGACGTGCTGCTGCTCATGGTCGGCATCCTCCAGTACCGGGACGACCTCGCGCAGAAGGTCCGCAGCCAGTACCAGCACTTCGTGGTGGACGAGTACCAGGACGTCAGCCCCCTCCAACAGCGGCTGCTCGACCTGTGGCTCGGCGGCCGCGACACCCTGTGCGTGGTGGGCGACGCCAGCCAGACCATCTACTCCTTCACCGGCGCCACCCCCGACTACCTGCTCGACTTCCGCACCCGTCACGCCAACGCGACCGTGGTCAAGCTGGTCCGCGACTACCGCTCCACCCCCCAGGTCGTGCACCTCGCCAACGGACTGCTCAGCCAGGCCAAGGGCCGCGCCGCCGAGCACCGTCTGGAGCTGGTCTCCCAGCGCCCGGCGGGCCCCGAGCCCCTCTATACGGAGTACGCCGACGAGCCCGCCGAGGCCGAGGGAGTCGCGCGGCGCATCCGCGACCTCATCCGCTCCGGGGTCCCGGCCGGCGAGATCGCCGTGCTGTACCGGATCAACGCCCAGTCCGAGATCTACGAACAGGCCCTCGCCGATCTGGACGTGCCCTACCAGCTGCGCGGCGCCGAGCGCTTCTTCGAGCGCCCCGAGGTCCGCGAGGCGATGACCGCGCTCGCCGGCGCTTCCGTGGCCGGCCGCAACGACGCACTGCTCGACGAGGCGGTGGACGTGCCGACACAGGTGCGGGCCGTGCTCGGCACCAAGGGCTGGACGGCCGTGCCCCCCAAGGGCTCCGGCGCGGTGCGCGACAAGTGGGAGTCACTGGCCGCGTTCGTCCGCCTCGCCGAGGACTATGTGAAGGCCAGGCCCGACGCGACGCTCTCCGACCTGGTCGCCGAGTTGCGCGCCCGGCAGGAGGTCCAGCACGCGCCGACCGTGCAGGGCGTCACCCTCGCCTCGCTGCACGCGGCCAAGGGCCTGGAGTGGGACGCCGTGTTCCTGGTGGGCCTCACCGAGGGCATGTTGCCGATCACCTACGCCAAGACGGACGAGCAGATCGAGGAGGAGCGGCGGCTCCTGTACGTCGGCGTCACCCGGGCCCGGGCCCACCTCGGGCTCTCGTGGTCGCTCTCGCGCTCTCCCGGCGGCCGCCCCAGCCGTCGCCCCAGCCACTTCCTGGACGGCCTGCGCCCGGGCTCCGGCTCCCGCGCCCGCGCGGCGGCGGGCGGGGCGGGCGGCGTGGAGCGCGGCCCCGCTCCCCGCAAGCGCACCCGCCGGGGCCCGGTGCTGTGCCGGGTGTGCGGTGCGACGCTCACCGAGGCCGGCGAGATGAAGCTGATGCGCTGCGAGGACTGCCCGTCCGACATGGACGAGGCGCTGTACGAGCGGCTCCGGGACTGGCGCGCCCACCAGGCGCGGGAGCTGGGCATGCCCCCGTACGTCGTCTTCACGGACAAGACGCTGATGGCGATCGCGGAGGCCGTGCCGGCCAGCGGTCCGGAGCTCGCCGTGATCTCCGGCGTCGGCGCCCGCAAGCTGGACCGGTTCGGCACCGATGTGTTGGCCATCTGCGCAGGTGAGGAGCCGGAGGGAGCCGATGAAGAAGGTTCCTGAAAACTCGTCGAAAAAATAGTTTGCGCCCGCCAGGGGAATCCCCATAGGTTCTTAACCACGGAAACAAGAGCTTCTCCGAAGCCTGGTCTCCGTGCTGTACTTAGCTGTACTTATCCGCATACGCATGGGATCACGCCGCGAGGCCGAAGTCCCCGAGACGCCGAGAGGAGGCGAGACCAGTGGCCAGCTTCATTCAGATCGACACCAGCTTCATCAGCACCAAAGTGACGGACCGCTCGGTCGCCGCCACCTGCACGCTCGGCTCTTCCTTCCAGGGCACCGGTCTGTCCACCGGCGTCTTCGGTCTGCTCGGCCTCTCCGCCGTCATGCCGGCCTCCCTGGCGAGCTTCCCCGTGCGTGATGAGCGTAATGAGCGACCGATCCAGGCGCCGGGAGCAGCAGTAGCGAAGGGACGGGCCCAGGCCCACGCCCTCGCCGCGACCGGTGCGGGAGCCGAGAAGCAGACGAAGAAGTACCAGCACCACACGATGTGGGCCTTCCGTGGGCTCGAACCCTGGAGCGATCCAGCCTGATCAGGATCAGGCAGGAGCCTTCAGGGCCGCGGAACCCCACCAGGGATCCGCGGCCCTTCTGTTTGTCCCGAACCGGGACGGGCGGAGCGAAGGGGGCCTCGGTACCAGCCGACACCCGGCCGACCGGCCGGACCGACACAGCCGACAAGACGAGGAAGAAAACACCGTGCAACTCGAAGCGCACGCCCCGTCCGTACCGCCCGCCCCGACTCTCCCCCCGTCCGGTCTCACGGAGGACCCCGCCTTGACTCCCCTCACCGCGCTCACCGCGCTCGACGACGCCATCGAGAACCTCGGCGTACCCGTCCCCTGCCGTTCCTTCGACCCGGAGGTCTTCTTCGCCGAGTCCCCGGCGGACGTCGAGTACGCCAAGTCGCTCTGCCAGACCTGCCCCCTGATGGCCGCCTGCCTCGCGGGTGCCAAGGAGCGGCGCGAGCCGTGGGGCGTCTGGGGCGGGGAGCTCTTCGTCCAGGGTGTGGTCGTGGCCCGCAAGCGGCCGCGTGGTCGCCCGCGCAAGAACCCGGTCGCCGCATGAACCGCCCGGGAACCATCGACCAGCCCCGAACGAACGACCCCCAGAAGCAGGCCCCGATGACGACGTCCGCAAGTGAGCCCACCGGCTCCGCGACCCCAGACTTCACCACCACCGGCGCGAACGAGTCGCGTCAGAACAGGACCCTCGAAATGCAACTCATGCCAGAAGCCATGGCGCGTGCCCATATGCATCAGCGCCTGCGGGAAGCCGAGGTGGAGCGCCAGGCGGTACGCCTGGTCGCCGCCCGGCGCATGCAGCGGCGCGCCGAGCGCGCGTCGATGCGTGCCCGCCGTGCCCTCGCCATGGCCGTCATGCACTGACGTCCACTTAGCAACAGAACGTACGCGGCAAGAAGGGGGGCCGGTCCGAACGGACCGGCCCCCGCGGTGCGTTGTGGCCCCGAAGGGCCGAGCGCGGCGGTATCGTCGCGAGGTGGACGACCAGAATCGGCCGGTGGCCGAAACCATCGTGTGCTCCCACTGCGGAACCCCGGCCCCGGGCGAGGGCCCACCGCCGACCTGGACCTACTCGGTCGAGAACGGCACCGGACGCTACTACTGCGACGACTGCGCCCGCGCCAACATCAGAGCCATCGAAGGCCGGCTCGACGCCACCTGGTGGTAGCGCCGTCCCGCCCCTGAGCCCCCGGCCCCAGCCCCGGGCTCAGCCCTTCTCGACCGCCACCGGCTCCGACGCACCCTGCGGCTCGGCCAGGAAGCCGGGCATCCAGGCCTCCAACTCGTCCCGCATGCGCACCGTCGCCTCCAGTTGGCACAGCACCCCGATGGTGGACAGCGTCACCCGGTGTATCAGCAGATACGACGGCGGCAGATTGAGCTGCTTGCCCAACTGGTGCGCGGGGGAGCGGGGATCGGCGATCCGGGCAGCCTGCCCGCGCATCCAGCCCCGGCTGAACGTGAACGCGTCGGCCTGGGCCGGCTCGATGATCGGCAGCAGATAGTCGAGGACCGCGTCCGGGTCGAGCTCGATCGAGTCCTTGACGAAGCCCTCGCCGCGCAGCAGCTCGTAGACCGCCTCGGCCTCGCCCTCCAGCGTCATCCGCAGGGACTCGCCGATGGTCGCGGGCAGCCCGCCGGGCAGCCGGTCCACCGTGCCGAAGTCCATGACGCCCAGCCGCCACGGGCCGCCCTCCTTCTCGGGGGGCAGCAGCCGGAAGTTGCCCGGGTGGGGATCGGCGTGCAGCAGCCCGGTCCTGGCCGGCCCCGAGAACAGGAACCGGGTCAGCAACTGCCCGGCCCGGTCGCGCTGCTCGGGCGTGCCGTCCCTGATCACGTCCGAGAGCGGTATCCCCTCGATCCACTCGGTCACCAGGACCTGGTCGCACTGGTGCACCACATCGGGGACCAGCACATCGGCGTCGCCAGCGAACTCCTCGGCATGCTCCCGCTGGGCCCGCGCCTCCAACGCGTAGTCCAGCTCCTCCGAGACGCGGTCGCGCAGCTCGGCGATGAGCGGCTTGATGTCCATCCCCGGAATCAGCGGGCCGAGCAGCCGCGCGAACCGGCTCAGCTGGGTCAGATCCGACAGCAGCGCCTGGCCGGCCCCCGGATACTGCACCTTGACGGCCACCTCCCGCCCGTCGTGCCACACCGCCCGGTGCACCTGCCCGATCGATGCGGCCGCGGCCGGCTTCTCGTCGAACTCCAGGAACAGCTCCCGCCACTTTGCACCGATGCGCTCCTCCAGCACGGCGTGGACCGTACGGGTGGGCATCGGGGGCGCCGCCTCCTGGAGCTTGGTCAGGGCGGCCCGGTAGGGACCCGCGACCTCCTCCGGCAGGGCCGACTCGAAGACGGACAGCGCCTGCCCGAACTTCATCGCCCCGCCCTTGAGCTCGCCAAGGACCTTGAAGAGCTGTTCGGCGGTGCGCTGCTGGAGCTCCCGGGCGACCAGCTCCGCGGACTTCCCGCCGATCCGCTTGCCCAGGCCCCACGTCGCCCGGCCGGCGAAGCCAAGGGGCAGCGCGGCCAGCTTGGCGGTCCGGGTGACCGCCTTCCGGGGAAGATCAGACATGAGCCCCTCCAAATCCCAGACAGCAGCGCCCTCGCAGGCGTTACCGGGCCATTGTGTCGTGTGGCCCCACGGCCGCGGAGGCCCGCTCCCCCCGAGTGTTCCCGACCGCCCCGCAGAAGCAGTCCCGATGGGGCTCGATCGGGGTGGATCGCCAGTCGAGCCGGGGAAGCGAGACCTCCCAGCGGCTCCCGGTGGTCTCCGGAAGATCACCGTCGAGGAACGCCAGCGCGTGTGCCGCCGCGAGCCCCGCCACCGCCGTGGCCAGCGCCAGATCGCAGGCGGGTGTCGCGGCGCGCCTCTGGCGCCCGGAGCGCCACTGGGCCAGCAGCCGCGGCCAGCCCGGGTCGCGCTCGGTGCGGCCGAGCGAGAGACATCCCGCACACCCGGTGCCGCCGGGCAGCACCAGCGGCCCGACCACACCCGTCGCCTCCACAACTCCCGCGTACAGATGGGGAATTCCGGCCCCGACCCACTCCTCGGCATCCGCTTCGTTCGGCGCGTACACATCGAGGGCCTCGCGCGGGGCGGCCACGATCAGGCGGAGCGCGTCCGGCTCGGCGCCCCGGCCCTGGCGCGGCGGCCCGCCCGGCGCCGCGTCCCGCACCAGCCGGCCCGCCGCCGTCGACCGCCGCTCGCCGACGGCCCGCTCGGGCAGTCCACCCGGCGCCACATCGCCCGGCCGGGCCACACCCCCGTCCAGGACGTCGACCCGGCCCACCCCGGCGCCCGACAGCACGGCAGCGATGGTGGCGCCCACCCGCCCGGCTCCCCGCACCTGGACCCGTATGGCTCTGCGGGCCCCGAGCGTGCGCGCCGCGTCGCCCGGCTCCGGGTGGATGAGGGAGAGCGACGCCAGATCCGGCCGTAGTCGCTCCGCCGTGTCCGCCCGGCCGCGTAAGACATCGGCCGCCGGGCCCGAGGCCGTCGGATCGTCCACCACGCCGGCCGCCGTCAGCCGTGCCAGCAGTTCGTCCACCCGCTCCGGCGTCATGTCCAGGGCGCGCGCCCGCTCGTACAGGATCGGCAGGCCCTGTGTGCCGTCGAGCAGCTCCAGGAAGTGGCCCGTCGCCGGATCCACCGGCGACACGACCACCGCCTGCGCGGGTGTGATCCCGAACTGCACGGTCGCCCGGTCCCGCCAGGCCCTGCGCAGTGCCGGCTTCAGCATCGGATGCATGGTCGAACCCCCGTCGTCGTACCACCCGCACATCCCTGGAACCCGCCCGGTCGCGGGCCGTCGTGCGGCATGAGGTCAGAGTGCCCGGCCGCGTCGCGAGGCGTGAAAAGTTGTCCACAGGCGGGGGGTATTAGTCATTCGAATGCCGCACCCCGGCGGATGGGTCATGGCTCAACCGTCCCGGAGGCGGGACTTCCCCCACTGACAGCGGGTAACGTCGGGGCGTGCCCGCCGACCCACTGAAGAGTGCCGGAAGCCCGCCGCGCAGCCCGTCCCGGCTGCCTCCCCGCGGCGCGGCGACGAGCGCGGTCGAGGTCCGCCGCAGCGCCCGGCGCAGCAGGACGGTCTCCGCCTACCGCGAGGGCGATCGCACCATCGTGCTGATCCCGGCCCGGATGTCCGAGGCCGAGGAGCAGCGCTGGGTCACCGTCATGCTCGACAAACTGGCCGCGCAGGAGAGCAAGCGCATGCTGGGCGACGCGGAACTGACCGAGCGCGCCGAGCGGCTGTCCGAGCAGTACTTCGAGGGCCGGGCCCGTCCCGCATCGGTGCGCTGGGTCACCAACCAGAACACGCGCTGGGGTTCGTGCACCCCCGCCGAGGGCAGCATCCGCCTCTCGCACCGCTTGCAGGGGATGCCCGAATACGTCGTCGACTATGTGCTCCTGCACGAGCTGGCCCACCTCCTCGTGCCCGGCCACGGGCCGCGCTTCTGGCAGCTCCTGGACGCCTATCCGCGCACCGAGCGGGCCCGCGGCTATCTGGAGGGCGTGGTCGCCGCCGACCGCCTTCCCCACCTGCCCGCGGCCCGTGGGGAGTGAGGGTCGGCGGTTGTGTACCGAATGTGTAGCGGCTTCGTCGATTGTCCGAGGCAGCCGTTAGCCTGGCGCGACGCAATCACCTCGGGATGGGGGACGGTCGGTACGCATGGCCAGGGAATTCCAGCGCGGCCACAAGGCCAAGGTCAGTGATCTCACGGCGGGGACGGATCTGTACGTGGGCGTGCAGATCGGCGGTCCGGGGCTGACCTTCGACATCAGCTGCTTCGGGCTCGACGCCAACGAGCAGCTGTCCGACGACCGTTACTTCGTCTTCTTCAACCAGCCCAAATCCCCCGAGGAGTCCATCCAGCTCCTGGGCCCCCAGTCCGGCGACACCGAGTCGTTCCGCGTCACCCTCGACCGCGTCCCGTCCACCATCCACCGGCTCTCCTTCACCGCGACCCTCGACGGCGCCGGCCAGATGTCGCAGGTGGGCCCCGGTTACATCCGGGTCGTCGCCGGCGGCGAGGAAGTGGTGCGGTACGCGTTCACGGGCGCGGAATTCAGCACCGAACGGGCCGTCATGCTCGGCGACTTCTACCTGAAGGACGTCTGGCGCTTCGCCGCGGTGGGCCAGGGCTTCGACGGCGGCCTCGAAGCCCTCCTGAAGAACTTCGGCGGCGAGGTCCTGGAGGAGGAGCCCGAGGTCGTGCAGCAGCCCGGGCCGGGGACCGCCTCCCCGGGCTTCGCCCCGCCGCCCCAACTCGGCGCGCCCGCCCCGCAGTTCGGGGCCCCCGCGCAGGCGCCGCAGCCCGCGCCCTCGTTCGGCGCGCCCGCCCCGGCCGCCACGCAGCACTACGCGCCGCCGCCCCCGGGATCCACCCCGCCGCCGGCTCCCGCGCCCAGCCCGCAGATCCACGCGGCGCCGACCATCGCCGCGCCGATGCACCTCGTGCCCGGCCTCGTGCCGCCGCCCGCCCCGGCGCCCTACGGGCAGCCGCAGCAGCCGCCCTATGGACAGCCTCCCCAGCAGCCGCAGTACGGGCAGGGCCCCGGACACGTCCCGGGTCAGACACCGCCGCCGGGCGCGCCCGCCCCTTACGGTCAGCGGGCGCCCTACGGCCAGCCCGCCCCCTATGGTCAGCCGCAAGGAGTCCCCCAAGGGGGCGGCCTGCACGCCGCGATGCAGATGTACAAGGAGCTGCCCACAGGCCAGCGCTGGACCGCGCAGAACAAGCAGCTGGTCCGGGTCGACCTCGGAGCCGGAGGCCAGCCCGTCCTGGCCCGCCAGGGCAGCATGGTCATGTACCAGGGCAAGGTCGACTTCGGCTACAAGGGAGCCGGGTTCGCCGGCCGGATCGTCGGCAACGCGACCGGCCAGGAAATGCAATTGATGCGCTGTACCGGCCGCGGCCAGGTCTTCCTCGCGGAGAACAGCGCCTATCTGCACCCCATCGAGCTCCAGGGCGACGGCATCTGCGTCTCCGCGGAGCACGTCCTCGCCTTCGACGAGTCGCTCCAGTACGAGGTCCGCCGCATCGAGGGGCACGGCATCCCGGGCGGCGCGCTGTTCACCATGCTCTTCCAGGGCAGCGGCACCGTCGTCGTGATGACGCAGGGCACCCCGGTGGTCCTGCCGGTCACCCCGACCACGTTCGCCGACAGCGACGCGATCGTCGCCTGGTCCGCCGCGTCCCAGGTGATCGTCTCCAGCCAGGTCCGGCTGCGCCGCAACGCCTATCCCGGGCACAGCGGCGAGTCCGTCAACCTCCAGTTCCGGGGCGCTCCCGGCAACTTCATCGTCGTCCAGCCGTACGAGGTCTGAGGGAGCCCGAAGAATGAACCAGCAGCTCGCGGGCTATGCCCCCACCCCCGTCGCGGCCCGTATGGAGAACCACGGCAGCGCCATGCTCAAGGTGGCCATGGCCACCGGCCAGGACCTGTTCGCGCGGGTCGGCTCGATGGTCGCCTACGAAGGCTTCATCCAGTACGAGCCCAACCCGCCCGCCGTGCGCCAGATGGCCCGGGACTGGATCACCGGCGAGGGCACGCCCCTCATGAAGTGCACCGGCGACGGCCTGCTCTACCTCGCCGACTACGGCGCCAACGTCGTGATCGTCCACCTCGACAACGACGCGCTCTCCGTCAACGGCACCAATGTGCTGGCCTTCGACGCGAGCCTCCAGTGGGGCGTGGAACGGGTCAAGGGCCTCGCCAAGTTCGCCGGTCAGGGCCTGTTCAACGTGAAGATCTCCGGCTCCGGCTGGGTCGCCCTGACCTCGCGCGGCACGCCGGTCGTCGTCGACTGCGGCAGCGGCGAGGACGAGACGTATGTCGACCCGGACGCCCTGGTCGCCTGGTCCCCGAACCTGAAGGTGAAGGGCAAGCGCAGCTTCAAGGCGTCCTCGCTGATCGGCCGGGGCAGCGGAGAGGCGTACCAGATGGCCTTCTCGGGCCAGGGCATCGTCGTCGTACAGCCGAGTGAGGACAGCACGGACCGCCTGCGGGCCCGGGGCTGAGGGGGAGAGACACCATGCAGAGCCCGCTTTTCAGCTACACCGAGCAGCAGTCCCAGGAGCGGTACACGGCGCAGAACCCGCAGTTGCTGCGGGCCGTGCTCACCGGCCACGACGACCTGTTGGCCCGCAAGGGCTCGATGGTCGCCTACCAGGGGCTGATGGAATTCGACGGCGAGTACCAGTCGCGCGGCCAGCAGAGCGCCCGGGCCCGCACCGGCGAGGGGCTCGACCTGATGCGCGTGTCGGGCCAGGGCACGGTCTATCTGGCCAATCTGGCCCAGCACGTCCACGTGGTGGACGTCGACCGGGACGGGCTGACCGTCGACAGCGGCTATGTCCTCGCGATGGACTCCTCGCTGCATTACGAGGTCATCGCCGTGGACAGCCAGTACGGGGTGGCCGGCACCGGCAAGTACCAGCTCAACATCACCGGCACCGGCAAGGTCGTCCTGATGACCTCGGGCCAGCCGCTGATGCTCCAGGTCACGCCCGACAAGTACGTCAACGCCGACGCGGACGCGATCGTCGCCTGGTCGACCTCGCTGCGCGTCCAGATGCAGGCGCAGACGCACTCCACCGGTGTGTGGCGGCGCCGCGGCAACACCGGCGAGGGCTGGGAGCTGAGCTTCCTGGGTCAGGGCTTCGCCCTCGTCCAGCCCAGCGAGGTGCTGCCGCCGCAGAACGCGGTGATCGGCCAGGGCCTGCGCGCCCAGTACGGCATGGGCCAGCAGGGCGCTCACGCCCAGAACCAGGGCAACGCCTGGAGCTAGCCGACCGCCCGGTGGGCCGGCCTCAGGGACACGGGTAAGGGGCGCTCGCCATGGCGAACGCCCCTTACTTCTACGGCAGTTGAGGCCCGGCCCCGCCCTCGGCTACAGCCGCGCCCGGGTCTCTTCGAGCAGCCGGACCACCGATGTGTCGGCCACCTCGGCCACCTCGTCATAGGCGAACCAGCGCAGATCCAGGGACTCGTCGCTGATCGCCTCGACCGCGCCGGACGGCGCGAGCGCCGCGTACTGGACGTCCAGGTGCCAGTGGCAGGGCGCCGGGATCGGATGCCGGTCCAGACGGACGGGCCCGCCGGGCAGCAGTGTGAGACCGGACACCCCGGACTCCTCCTCGGCCTCGCGCAGCGCGGCGGCCGCCACCGTGGCGTCACCCGGCTCGCAGTGGCCGCCCATCTGGAGCCACATGTTGAGCTTCCTGTGCAGCGTGAGCAGCACCCGGCCCCGGTCGGGGTCGATGACCAGGGCGCTCGCCGTCAGATGGCCCGCCTCGCAGGCCTTCCACATGCCGTCGGGGTGCGCCGCGAGGTGGTCCAGATAGGTCCGGCGCAGCTCGGGCTGGCCCTCGTACGTCGTCAGTACGCGGACCGCGTCGTCGTGCAGGCTCACTTGTCGGAGTCGTCCTTGCCGTCGTTCTCGTCGGCGGAGCCGCTCTCGCCGTCCGCCTTCCGCTCGCCCTTGTCCTTCTTCAGGGAGGGGCCGTTCTGCTCGGCGGCCTCGCCCAGCATCTTGTCGAGCTCCGAGAAGTCCAGGTGCTCGCGGTGCACGAAGCCGTCGGGGTCGTCCAGGTCGGAGGCGGTCGGCAGCATGTCCGGGTGCTCCCACAGGTCGTCCCGGCCGTCCACACCCCGCGCGTCGGTGAGCGAGGCCCAAAGGCGCGAGGCGTCCCGCAGTCGGCGCGGCCGCAGCTCGAGACCGATCAGCGTCGCGAAGGTCTGCTCCGCCGGGCCACCGGTCGCCCGGCGCCTGCGCAGCGTCTCGCGCAGCGCGTCCGCCGAGGTGAGCCGCGGCTTGGCGGCGGCGTGGACCACCGCGTCCACCCAGCCCTCGACGAGCGCGAGAGCCGTCTCCAGGCGGGCCAGGGCGGCCTTCTGCTCCGGGGTGTCCTCCGGCTGGAACATGCCCTGCTGAAGCGCTTCCTGAAGCTGCTCCGGGTTGGAGACGTCGAGCTGCCCGACGGCGTCCTCCAGCTTCGCGGTGTCGACCTTGATCCCGCGGGCGTATCCCTCGACCGCGCCGAACAGATGCGAGCGCAGCCACGGCACATGGGCGAAGAGACGCTGGTGAGCGGCCTCGCGCAGCGCCAGATAGAGACGGACCTCGTCCTTGGGGACGCCCAGGTCCTTGCCGAAGGCCTCGATGTTCAGCGGCAGCAGCGCGGCCTTTCCGGCCGGGCCCAGCGGCAACCCGATGTCGCTGGAGCCGACCACCTCGCCCGCGAGCACGCCCACGGCCTGCCCGATCTGCTGGCCGAACATGGCGCCGCCCATGGAGCGCATCATGCCGATCAGCGGGCCCGCCATGGCCTGCATCTCCTCGGGCAGCACGCCGCCCATGGCCGCGCCGACGCGCTCGGCGACCGGGTCGACCAGCTCCTTCCAGGCGGGCTGGGTGGCCTCGACCCACTCCGCGCGGCTCCACGCCACGGCGGTCGTGGAGCCGGAGGGCAGCGACGTCGCGTCGTCCAGCCACAGGTCGGCCAGGCGCACGGCCTCCTGGACGGCGACGCGCTCGGCGGGGCCGACGCTCGCGTCCTTGGTGCCGTCCGCGGTGCCCTGGGCGACCGTCTGGCGGGCGATCTGCTTGGCCATGTCCCAGTTCACGGGACCGCCCTCATAGCTGAGCATCTGGCCGAGCTGCTGGAAGGCGGCGCCCAGATCGTTCGGGTTCATCGATCCGAACATCGCGGCGAACGGGTTGTCCCCGCCGCCCGCTCCCGGGAAGCCGAAGGGGTTGGGGCCCTGCCCGCCTGCACCCTGACCACCTCCGGCAGGGTCCTTCTTCTTGCCGTCGCCGTTGTCCGGCTCCTCCGGCGGAAGGCCAAATCCGAATGGGGTGTCACTCACGGGTTTCCTCGGCTCGTTAGGCCGTCGGCTCCTGCCGACGGCGGCTTCCCCACAACACCACCAGCGTAGACATCCGAGCCGGATAAGGGCTCGGTGCTCCGCCGCCTCGCGGCCTGCGGCAGGATGGACGCCACCTGGTACGTACGCGTCATTAACGTACGTACTGAAGACAACCGCTGGAGACGCCCGGTGAGTTCCCCAGATCCGCAGGTTCGCGCAGCGCGAAACCTCTCCACCTCAACATCGCGCGGTCCCGTCGTCGCCGTTACCGGCGCCGCGTCCGGGATCGGCGCCCTGCTGACCGCGCGGCTCGCCGCGTCCGACGAGGTCAAGCAGGTCGTCGCCCTCGACGAACGGCGGGGCGAGGTCTCCGAGGCGACCTGGCACATCCTGGACGTGCGCGACCCGGCGATCGCCGAGAAGCTGCGCGGCGTCGACGTCGTCGTGCACCTGGCGCTCGACCTCGACCTGGAGACGGACACGGCCGCCCGCACCGCCTACAACGTGCGCGGCACCCAGACCGTGCTGACCGCCGCGGCCGCCGCCGGCGTCCACCGGGTGGTCCTGTGCACCTCGGCCATGGTCTACGGGGCGCTGCCCGACAACGACATCCCGCTCTCCGAGGACGCCGAGCTGCGGGCCACCGCCGAGGCGACCGGCGTCGGCGACCTCCTGGAGATCGAGCGCCTGGGACGGCGGGCCCCGCGCGCCCACCCCGGCCTGAACGTGACCGTGGTGCGGCCCGCCGTCCTCGTCGGCGGCACCGACACCGCGCTCACCCGGTACTTCGAGTCGCCCCGCCTGCTGGTCGTCGCCGGATCCCGTCCGACCTGGCAGTTCTGCCACGTCGACGACTTGTGCAGCGCCCTGGAGTACGCGGCTCTTGAGAAGGTCGAGGGGGAGTTCGCGGTCGGCTGCGACGGCTGGCTCGAACAGGAGGAGGTCGAGGAGCTCAGCGGCATCCGCCGCATGGAGCTGCCCTCGGCGGTCGCCCTGGGCGCGGCGGCCCGGCTGCACCGGATCGGGCTGACCCCCTCGCCCGCCGGCGACCTGGCGTACACGATGCACCCGTGGGTGGTCAGCGTCGGGCGGCTGCACGACGCCGGCTGGCGGCCGCGGTGGACCAACGAGGAGGTGCTGGCCGAGCTCCTCGAAGAGGTCGCGGGCCGGCACACCGTCGCGGGCCGCAGGCTCGGCCGCAAGGACGCCACCGCCGCCGGGGCCGCCGGCGCCACCGTCGCCCTGCTCGGCGCCGCCGCCGTGGTGCGCAGGGCCCGCAAACGCCGGGGGCTGTAGGACCCTCCTACGGAGCGGCGCGGCGCCCGGTCGAAAGAGCTATTCCGGGATGTCGGTCCCGTACGGCACGATGGGAACCATGGCACGCACCTACCCCGACCACCCCGGCGAGCAGGCGGCGCACGAACCGATCCGCCTCCTCGCGATCCGTGACACCCCGCTCTCGCTCGACGAGGTCTTCGCGGCCTCGGGCGACTTCGCGGCGGGGGGCACCACGCTCTTCGTCGGCACGGTGCGCAACCACGACGCCGGCTCGGACGTCGACACGCTGGGGTACTCCTGCCATCCGAGCGCCGAGGAGCAGCTGCGCCGCGTGGCCGAGAAGGTCGTCGCCGACTATCCGGTCCGCGCGCTGGCCGCCGTCCACCGTGTGGGCGATCTGGCCGTGGGGGATATCGCGGTCGTCGTCGCGGTCTCCTGCCCGCACCGCGCGGAGGCCTTCGAGGCCTGCCGCAAGCTGATCGACGACCTGAAGCACGAGGTCCCGATCTGGAAGCACCAGAAGTTCTCCGACGGCACGGAGGAGTGGGTGGGGGCCTGCTGAGCGGGGTCGTCCCGGCGAAACCCCGGTGGGCGCCATGCGCCCCGATTTGCGTAACCGCACCCCTGGCGTGAGCGTTGAACCGGCGGATGGCTAATCTGCTGATCTGTCAGTTGCGGTCGCTCATTGGGGACGGGAGGTCGGAATGGCTGTACTCATCTGGCTGCTGATTCCGCTTTTCGCTTGCGTCGGCGCGGCGATATGGGCGAGCTGGACCGCCCGTGATCGCACCACCGGCGACGTGG
The DNA here is from genome assembly GCF_003627815.1 of Streptomyces hundungensis. Classification (NCBI taxonomy): domain Bacteria; kingdom Bacillati; phylum Actinomycetota; class Actinomycetes; order Kitasatosporales; family Streptomycetaceae; genus Streptomyces; species Streptomyces hundungensis. Next base: position 3,023,149 of record NZ_CP032698.1, on the reverse strand, counting down.
CTGAACTCGCCGGATACAGCCGGTTCCGAGAAGCGATGGAGAAGACCCACTCCGAAGCCGACGTCCTGTAGGACCTCCCCCCTTCGGCACGCCAGGCCCTTTGCCGTACGCGGTCGCCAACTGCGCCCGTACGGACCGGCCCCACGGGTGGGCGTGCGCAACGGTCCCGTACTGTCGTGCCATGCCACGCCGCACCGCGACGATGCTCGCCTCCACCCTCGTCCTGATCGCGCTGCTCTGCGCCGGGGTGCTCATCAAAGTGCCGTACGCCGAGATGTCTCCCGGGCCCACCGTGAACACGCTCGGCGACTCCGGCGGCGAGCCGGTGCTCCAGATCGCCGGACACAAGACGTACCCGACGACCGGGCACCTCAACATGACGACGGTGCGGGTCACCGGGGCCGACTACCGGATGAACCTCGTCGAGGCCGTCTACGGCTGGCTGGCGCACGACAGCGTGGTCGTCCCGCACGACACGCTCTACCCGGACGGCAAGACCGACGAGCAGTCCAACCAGGAGAACGCCGAGGAGTTCAGCCAGTCGCAGGAGAGCGCCAAGGTGGCGGCCCTGAACGAGCTGAACATCCCGGTGAAGAGCTGGGTCATCGTCTCCTCGGTCGTCAAGGGCAGCCCTGCCGAGGGCAAGCTCCACGCCGGGGACGCGATCAAGGCCGTCGACGGCACCGCGGTCACCAAGCCCGCCGACGTCGCGACGCTCGTCACCAAGCACAAGCCCGGCCAGAACGTGGTCTTCACGATCGTCCCCGCCAAGGAGGCCGGCGACGCCAAGAAGACCGGCAAGGCGCCCGAGGGCGGCCAGAAGGTGACCATCACCACGGAGAAGGCGCCGGACAGCGACCGGGCCATCGTCGGCATCCAGGCCGGGACCGACCACGCCTTCCCGTTCACCGTCGACATCAAGCTCGCCGACGTCGGCGGCCCCAGCGCGGGCCTGATGTTCTCGCTCGGCATCGTCGACAAGCTGACGCCCGAGGATCTGACCGGAGGCAAGTTCATCGCCGGCACCGGCACGATCGACGACAACGGCAAGGTCGGCCCGATCGGCGGCATCGAGATGAAGCTGATCGGCGCGCGACAGGCGGGCGCCCGCTACTTCCTGACGCCCAAGGACAACTGCGCGGCGGCCGCGGCCGACATCCCCGCGGGGCTCACCCTGGTGAAGGTCGACACCATCCACGACGCCCGGCAGTCGCTGGACAAGCTCCGCGCGGGGAACACGGCCGGGCTGCCGAGCTGCTCGGCCAAGTAGCGCCCGGCGCGCCCCCGTTCACGGCCTAGGCGAAGGTCGCCGCCAGTGCCTCGGCGAGGCCCGGCACCAGGTCGGGGCCGGTCAGGACCTCGGTGGCCGAGTCCTTCTCGCGCAGCCGGATGGCGGACTCGCGGGCGCCGCCGCGCAGCACCGCGACCGTGAGGCGCACCTCCTGGCGGTCGGGGTGGGAGGCCACCCACTTGGCGAGCTCCTTGTCGCCGAGCCCTTCGGGCACGGAGGCCTCGGCGGACGGCGGCAGCATCAGGCGCTCCACCGTGAGCGCGCAGCCGGCCACCGAGTCGGGCCACTCGATGGTGCCGAGGAACTTGTCCAGCGGCTTGTTCCGCGGGATCTCCTCCTGGTCGATCGGGGTCAGCCCGGAGACCGCCGCGTCATCGGCTGCCGAGACCACGCCCGGCGCCTTGGCGCGGAGCTTCGCGGTGTCGACGAGGGCGAAGAGGCGGGCCGGCTTGTCCCAGCCGAAGCCGGACGCGTACTCGTCGATTTCGAGCACCGCTCGGGTGAGGGGGCTCGCTGCCATCGGGGGGCCTGAGGGGGAAACGTTGGACATGGACAACATCCTGCCCTCTTTCACCCCCCGATCGGGAACTGAGTAAAGCCTCAGTAAGTTGCATGAGTGGGCTCTACGATCGCGGGGCCCGCCCATACGACAGCGAACTTCGAGGTGCGCACGTTGGCTTTCCAGATGCCGGACCGCGGCTCAGGCCCGTCCGGGCCACGGATCAGAGTCGGCCGGCCGTCCCGCCGGGTCCGGACCCTGCTCATGACACTGGGCATCCTGGCCGTGCTTGCCATGGTCTTCGTCATGTTCGCGGGGTTCTGGACGGACTGGCTCTGGTACCGCTCGGTCCATTACTCGTCGGTCTTCACCACCCAGCTGTGGACCAAGATCGGACTCTTCTGCGTCTTCGGACTCCTGATGGCCCTGGCCGTCGGCCTGAACATCTGGCTGGCACACCGGCTGCGGCCGCCGCTCAGCGCGATGTCCCTGGAACAGCAGAGCCTCGACCGCTACCGGATGGGCATCGCCCCGTACAAGAAGTGGATGCTGCTCGGGGTCACCGCGCTGATCGGTCTGATCGCCGGCGCGTCCGCCTCCGGGCAGTGGCGCACCTGGCTGATGTGGGTCAACGGGGTGCCGTTCGGCCAGAAGGACCCCCAGTTCAAGCTGGACGTGTCGTTCTACGCCTTCGACCTGCCCTGGTACCGCTTCCTGCTCGGCTTCGGCTTCGCGGCGGCCGTCCTGTCGCTCATCGCCGCCGCCCTCACGCACTACCTGTACGGCGGCCTGCGCATCACCAGCCCCGGCGCGCGCGCCACGGGGGCCGCAACCGGCCACCTCTCGGTGCTGCTCGGTGTCTTCGTGCTCCTCAAGGCCGTGGCGTACTGGCTGGACCGGTACGGCCTCGCGGTCAAGTCCAGTGACTTCAAGGCGACCAACAACTGGACGGGCCTGCGTTACGTCGACGCCAACGCCTACCTCCCGGCGAAGACCATCCTGTTCTGCATCGCGGTCATCTGTGCCGTGCTGTTCTTCGCGACCCTGTGGCGCCGCACCTGGCAGCTGCCGGTCATCGGCTTCGGTCTGATGGTGCTCTCGGCGATCCTGATCGGCGGGCTCTACCCGGCGATCGTGCAGAAGTTCCAGGTCCAGCCCAACGAGCAGGCCAAGGAAGCGCCGTACATCCAGAAGAACATCGATGCCACCCGCAAGGCGTACGGCATCGACAGCGCGGATGTGACGCCCTACAAGGGCACGACGGACGCCAAGGACAACGCGAAGCTGCGCTCGGACGCCGACGCGGCGGCCAGCTACCGGCTGATCGACCCCAACGTCGTCTCGCCCGCCTTCCAGCAGCTCCAGCAGGAGCGCAAGTACTACCAGTTCCCCTCGACCCTGGACGTGGACCGCTACAACGACAAGGACGGCAAGGAGCAGGACACCGTCATCGGTCTGCGTGAGCTCGACCTCAAGGGCATCGACAAGCGCAACTGGATCAACGACCACTTCACCTACACCCATGGCTACGGCGCGATCGCGGCCAAGGGCACGAGCGTGGACGTCAACGGCGCGCCGGACTTCACCGAGTCGGGGCTGCCCACCAGCGGCCAGCTCCCCTCGGACTACCAGCAGCGCGTCTACTACGGCGAGAAGACCGACCAGTACTCGATCGTCGGCGGGCCCCAGAAGGAGCTCGACTACGAGAGCGAGGGCAAGGGCCAGGTCACCACGAACTTCGCGGGCCAGGGCGGCGTGAGCCTCTCCAACCCCTTCAGCCGGGCCGCGTACGCGGTCACCTTCAACGAGCCGCAGATCCTGTACTCAGGGGCCATCGGCAAGGGATCGAAGATCCTCTACAACCGCACCCCGAAGGAGCGCGTGGAGGCCGTCGCCCCCTGGCTGACCATTGACGGCGACGCCTATCCGGCGGTGGTCGGCAAGCGCATCCAGTGGGTGGTCGACGCGTACACGACGACCAACGGCTACCCCTACGCCTCGCGCACCACGCTCGGCGAGACCACCACGGACTCGCTGACCGACAACCAGCGCGCGGTGGTCGCCCAGCAGAACCAGGTCAACTACATCCGCAACTCGGTGAAGGCGACCGTCGACGCGTACGACGGCACGGTCACGCTGTACCAGTGGGACGACAAGGACCCGGTCCTCAAGACCTGGATGAAGGCGTTCCCCGGCACCGTGAAGGCCAAGACCGCGATTCCCGCGGAGCTCCTTGCGCACCTGCGCTACCCCCAGGACATGTTCAAGGTCCAGCGCGAGCTGCTGACCCGCTACCACGTCACCAACCCCGCGCAGTTCTACAGCGGCAGTGACGCCTGGCAGGTTCCGGACGACCCGACCAACAAGGACAACAGCGCGGTTCCGCCGTACTACCTGTCCATGAAGATGCCGGGGGCCGAGTCGGAGGGGAAGAAGTTCTCGCTCACGACGACGTTCACGCCCAACGGCCGGCCCAACCTGGGCGGGTTCATGGCGATCGACGCCGATGCCGCGAGCAAGGACTACGGCAAGATCAGACTGCTCAGGGTCACCGACAACGTGCAGGGCCCCCAGCAGGTGCAGAGCAAGCTGAACGGGCTGCCCGAAGTCGCCGAGTTCGTCAGGAACTTGAGAGGCACCGACTCTGAGATCGACTACGGGAACCTGCTGACCGTGCCGCTCGGCGGGGGCTTCCTCTACATCGAGCCGGTGTACGCCCGCGGTGGCAGCGCCAACTATCCGCTCCTGAAGAAGGTCGGCGTCTCCTACGGAGACAAGACCGTCTTCCGGGACAACCTGGCCGACGCGCTGAGCGCCGCGTTCGAATCGGGCGGGACCACACCACCGCCCACGACGAACCCGCCGACCACGCCTCCCACCACCACCCCGCCGGACTCCGGCAACGCCACGGTGGACCAGGCCATCAAGGACGCCCAGAAGGCGTACGACGACGGCCAGAAGGCGCTCGCCAAGGGCGACTGGAAGACCTACGGCGAGGCCCAGACGGCGCTGCAACAGGCCCTCCAGCGGGCGGCCGACGCGCAGGCCAAGGCGGCCAAGCCGAAGAGCTGACCCCGGTGGACCGGAGCTGACCTGGGAGGACCGGGCCGGCTCCGGTCCGGGGGCCACCCCGCGCCGTGGTAGCGTTGTGTTTACCGACGCGGGGTGGAGCAGCTCGGTAGCTCGCTGGGCTCATAACCCAGAGGTCGCAGGTTCAAATCCTGTCCCCGCTACTCAACTACGAGGGCCCGGATCCTTTAAGGATCCGGGCCCTCGTCGCGTTCGCGCCGGTCGGGGCCACCTCCGACCAGCGATGGCTGGAACCCTTCCATCCGAAAACCGCTCTTACACACGGGAGTTGAGCCCAAAAGGGTTTGGCGTGTCTCCCTGTGGGCATGTCGACAAAACGCTGAAGTGACCTCACTGGCTGCGGTATACCAGGTGTACGCGGGTTGCGGGTGGTGCGACGATGGTATTTATGGGGGACAGGGCAACTCTGTTGGAGACAGGGCGGTTTGTGCAGACACGCTCCGATGAGGACGCCGACACCGCCGACGCCGAGACCGAGGCGCGGCACCGGCACGCCGCCGACCGTGGAGACGCCGAGTCGATGAGCGTGCTCGGCGCGCTGCTGCTGCGCCGTGGCGACCTCGACGGCGCCGAGCCCTATCTGCGCGGCGCCACCGCCGAGGGCGACCGGGCCGCCGCCAACAACCTCGGCGTCCTGCTCCACCAGCGCGGTTACGCGGACGAGGCGGCCGGCTGGTGGCGCATCGCCGCCGTCGCGGGATCCGCCGCCGCGGCGCACGCCCTGGGCCGTCACTACCGTGAGCGCGGCGACGAGCCCGCCGCCGAGTACTGGCTGCGCCAGTCCGCCGAGCAGGGCCACGCGCTCGGCGCCTACGCCCTCGCCGACCTCCTGGAGCACCGCAGCGACGTCGGCGCCGAGCGCTGGCTGCGGGCCGCCGCCGAGCAGGGCCACCGCGAGGCCGCGTACCGGCTCGCCCGCCTCCTCGACGGGCGCACCGACGACGAGACGGCCGGCGACGGCCCGGGTGACATCGCTGTCGCGGAGACCCCCGAGGCCGAGGGGGCCACCGACGAGGCCGAGCCCTGGTACCGGCAGGCCGCCGCCCGGGGCCACCGCAGGGCCGCCCTGCACCTGGGGGCGATCCTGGAGAAGAGGGGCGAGCTCAAGGAAGCGGGCCGCTGGTATCTGACCTCCGCCAAGGACGGCGAGGCCAAGGCCGCCTGCGCGCTCGGCTTCCTGCTGCGCGACGCCGGCGACGAGGAGAGCGCCGCCGTGTGGTGGCTGCGGGCCGCCCAGGACGGCGACGGCAACGCCGCCAACGCGCTGGGCGCGCTGCACGCGGCACGCGGCGAACAGCAGACCGCCGAGCGCTGGTACCGGGCCGCGATGACCGCAGGGGACGTGAACGGGGCGTACAACCTGGGGCTGCTCTGTGCCGCGCAGAACCGCACCGCGCAGGCCGAGCAGTGGTATCGCAGGGCCGCCTACTCCGGGCACCGCGAGGCCGCCAACGCGCTCGCCATCCTGCTGCTCCAGGCCGGCGACCCGACGGGCGCGGAGCCATGGTTCTCCAAGGCCGCCGAGGCCGGCAGCGTGGACGCCGCCTTCAACCTGGGCATCCTGTACGCGGGCCGGGACGACGACCGCACCGCCCTGAAGTGGTACGAGCGGGCCGCGGCCGCCGGGCACACCGATGCCGCCCTCCAGGTCGGCATCGCGCTGCTGCGGGACGGTGAGGAGCAGGCCGCCGAGCGCCACCTGCGGTGCGCGGCGGGCGGCGGCAGCGCGGAGGCCGCCTTCCGTCTCGCCACCGTCCTCGACGCGCGCCAGCCCCCGCCGGGCCCGCCCGCGCTCGGCGAGCCGATGGGCGAGAAGACCGAGTGCGAGGAGTGGTACGAGCGGGCCGCGCAGCAGGGCCACCGCCGGGCCCAGGTGCGGGTCGGCATGCTGGCCGCGGCCAGGGGCGACCTGGAGGCGGCCGCGCGCTGGTACGGCGAGGCCGCCGAGGCGGGCAGCCGCAACGGCGCGTTCAACCTCGGCCTGCTGCTGGCCCGGGAGGGCCGTGAGCGCGAGGCCGCGCTGTGGTGGAGCCGGGCCGCGCACGCCGGGCACGGCCGGGCCGCGCTACGCCTGGCGCTGCTCGCGGCCCGGCACGGCGAGCTGAGCGAGGGACAGCGCTGGTGCGCCAGGGCGGTCGAGCTGGGCCCCGCCGAGGTCGCGGAGCGGGCGGCCCGGCTGCGCGAGGCGCTCCACCAGGAGCTCACGGCGTAGGCCTGGTGCCTGTGAGGGCCCCGGGGCCCTTGTGGGTGCGGATGCTTCGGCTTCCCCGCGCCCTTCGGGGTCTCCGGGGTCTTCGGCTCCTCCGGTTTCCCGGGCTCCTATGGCTACCCCGGGTCTTCGGCTTCTCCGGGGGCTCCGGGTGCTCCGGGCCCTTCGGGGAACAGATTTGCGCTGGTCCACCCCGTCCCGTAGGGTTGTGTTCACCGACGCGGGGTGGAGCAGCTCGGTAGCTCGCTGGGCTCATAACCCAGAGGTCGCAGGTTCAAATCCTGTCCCCGCTACTTGCAGGCTGAGGCCCGAATCCTTTGGGGGATTCGGGCCTCAGCCGTTTTCGTGTGGCGGCGCACCAGCATGAAGAGAAAGCCCTCCGGCCATCGGCCGGAGGGCTTACGTCGTATGGGGGCGCCGGACGGTCAGGCCGCCGCGCAGTTGGGGCAGGTGCCCCGATAGGTGACCTCGACGGCGGCGATCGTGAAGCCGAAGCGCTCGGTGTCGGGGAGGTCGGCCAGCGGGTTGCCCTGCGGGTGGACATCGCGGATCGCACCGCACTGGGCGCAGACCAGGTGCTGGTGGGGCCGGTGCGCGTTCGGGTCGTAGCGCTTGGCGCGGCGGTCCGTGGAGACTTCCAGGATCTCGCCGAGGGTCACCAGCTCGCCCAGGGTGTTGTACACCGTGGCCCGGGAGATCTCGGGCAGCCGTTCCACCGCACGGGCGTGGACCTCGTCCGCCGTGAGGTGGACGTGGTCGCCGTCGAGGACCTCGGCCACGACGCGCCGCTGTGCGGTCATGCGCCAGCCGCGGCCGCGCAGTCGTTCCAACAGGTCGCTCATGCACACCAGCCTAACAGGGGACGGGGCCAGTCCCGAATCGGTGTGGGATTGGACTACCCTTTGACTTAGACAATGTCCATTGTAGGATCGAACCCAGTTGGGCCGAGGGACAGGACTCGCAGGAATGACGCTGGAGGCGCACGTGACACAGGGACCGCTTACGACGGAGGCCGGCGCGCCGGTCGCCGACAACCAGAACAGCGCGACCGCGGGCGCCGGCGGCCCGGTTCTCATCCAGGACCAATCGCTCCTGGAGAAGCTCGCCCACTTCAACCGCGAGCGCATCCCGGAGCGCATCGTGCACGCCCGCGGCGCCGGTGCGTACGGCACCTTCACGCTCACCCGTGACGTCTCGCAGTGGACGCGTGCCGCGTTCCTCTCCGAGGTCGGCAAGGAGACCGAGACCTTCCTGCGCTTCTCCACGGTGGCCGGCAACCTCGGCTCCGCCGACGCCGTGCGCGACCCCCGCGGCTTCGCGCTGAAGTTCTACACGGAGGAGGGGAACTACGACCTGGTCGGCAACAACACGCCCGTCTTCTTCATCAAGGACGCCATCAAGTTCCCCGACTTCATCCACACCCAGAAGCGCGACCCGTACACGGGCAGCCAGGAAGCCGACAACGTCTGGGACTTCTGGGGTCTGAGCCCCGAGAGCACCCACCAGGTGACCTGGCTCTTCGGTGACCGCGGCATCCCGGCCACCCTGCGCCACATGAACGGCTACGGCTCGCACACCTACCAGTGGAACAACGAGGCCGGCGAGGTCTTCTGGGTCAAGTACCACTTCAAGACCGACCAGGGGATCAAGAACCTCACCCAGGACGAGGCCAACAAGCTCGCCGGTGAGGACCCGGACAGCCACCAGCGCGACCTGCGCGAGGCCATAGAGCGCGGTGACTTCCCGTCCTGGACCGTGCAGGTGCAGATCATGCCGGAGGCGGACGCGGCGACGTACCGCTTCAACCCGTTCGACCTCACCAAGGTGTGGCCGCACGCGGACTACCCGCCGATCGAGATCGGCAAGCTGGAGCTCAACCGCAACCCGGAGAACATCTTCGCGGAGGTCGAGCAGTCCATCTTCAGCCCCGCCCACTTCGTCCCCGGCATCGGTCCCTCCCCGGACAAGATGCTCCAGGGCCGCCTCTTCGCGTACGGCGACGCGCACCGCTACCGCGTCGGCATCAACGCCGACCACCTGCCGGTCAACCGCCCGCACGCCACCGAGGCGCGCACCAACTCCCGTGACGGCTACCTGTACGACGGCCGGCACAAGGGCGCGAAGAACTACGAGCCCAACAGCTTCGGCGGTCCCTCTCAGACCGACCGCCCGCTGTGGCAGGGCACTTCCGTCACCGGGGTCACGGGCAGCACGACGGCGCCCGTGCACGCCGAGGACAACGACTTCGTGCAGGCCGGAAACCTCTACCGGCTGTACTCGGAGGACGAGAAGAGCCGTCTGATCGACAACCTGGCGGGCTTCATCGCCAAGGTGTCCCGCGAGGACATCGCGGACCGGGCGATCAACAACTTCCGCCAGGCGGATGACGACTTCGGCAAGCGGCTCGAAGCCGCGGTCCAGGCCCTTCGCGGCTGATACGGGCCCGCCTGTCGAGCGACGGAAGGCCGGACTTCCCTTCGGGAGGTCCGGCCTTCCGTCGTTCGGTGTGCGCCCGTTCAGCCGGTCAGGGCGGCCTCGGCGCGCGCCGGGGACCAGCAGCGGATGATGTCGCGGACCGAGACGATACCGACCGGACCGTGGTCGTCGAGGACGATCAGATGCCGGAACCCGCCGTGCGTCATGGCCTCGGCGGCCTCGACCAGGGTCCAGGACGGCGCCGCGAACACGACGTCGGTGGTGGTGTGTTTGCTCGCCGTCTCGCGGTCGGGGTCGAGGCCCCGGCCGACGGCGTTGAGGATGTCGCGCTCGGTGAGGATGCCGAGGCCGCTGGTGTCGGGGTCGAGGACCACGGCCGCGCCGATCCGTCGTGCGGACATCAGCCGGGCCGCCTGGCGGAGGGTGTGGTCGGGTCCGATGGTGAGGACCATCGTGCTCATGGCGTCACGGACGAGCATGAAGAGGGCCACCTCCTGGTGGTTCCGCTTCCGGCAGGGCGTAAAAAGCCCGCTCCGGAAGGGATTCACAAGTTCACAAGTGGGGGGACTCCTAGAGTCGCATCCCGACCGCCCGTCAACAAGGGGTGGGTAGAGGCCGGTTGAGGGGCGCGCAAAACCTTGGCACACGCCCCTCGGGCGCCCCAGTGATGACATGTGCGCGGCCCGGCCGTGACGGCCCCGGGCGGCCTCGCCGACCAAGGGCCCCACGCGCCGAGCCGCCGCCAGGGGGTGCGGAGTGGCTGGGGCTGCGAGTGTCGAGGGTGCGGAGTGGCTGGGGCTGCGAGTGTCCAGGGTGCGGAGTGGCCGGGGCTGCGGAGTGTCCAGGGGTGCGCAGTGGCTAGGGCTGCGGAGTGTCTCCGAGGTAGCCGAGCAGCTCCTCGTGGAGCAGGCCGTTGGAGGCCGCCGCGTTGCCGCTGTGCGGGCCCGTCCTGCCGTCGAGTCCGGTGAAGACGCCCCCGGCCTCCTGCACCACGATCACGTTCGCCGCCATGTCCCACATGGACAGCTCCGGCTCCGCGCAGAAGTCCACCGAGCCCTCGGCGACCATCATGTACGGCCAGAAGTCGCCGTAGGCGCGGGTCCGCCAGCACTCCCGCGTCAGATCCAGGAAGTCGTCGAGCTTGCCCCGCTCCTCCCAGCCGCTCAGCGAGGAGTACGAGAACGAGGCGTCGGCCAGCTCCGAGACGCTGGAGACGTGCAGGCGGGTCGCCGAGGTGAGGCTGCGGCCGGTGAACGCGCCATGCCCCTTCGCCGCCCACCAGCGCCGGTTGAGAGCCGGCGCCGAGACCACGCCCACCACCGGCTGGAACCCGTTCTCGCCCGCCTCCATGAGCGAGATCAGCGTCGCCCACACCGGCACGCCCCGGACGTAGTTCTTGGTGCCGTCGATCGGGTCGACCACCCAGCGCCGGGGGCCCGTGCCCTCCAGGCCGTACTCCTCGCCGAGGATCGCGTCGCGCGGCCGTGCCCGATGCAGATGCCCCCGGATGACCTCCTCGGCCGCCTTGTCGGCCTCGCTCACCGGCGTCATGTCCGGCTTGGTCTCGACCTTCAGGTCGAGGGCCTTGAACCGGTCCATGGTGGCCGCGTCCGCGGCGTCCGCGAGGACGTGGGCGAGACGCAGATCATCGTGATAGTCGGGCATGGTCACCACCGTAGCGATCGCCCGCCGCACGAGCCACGGCGCCCGCACTCCGGGACGCCCCCGCGCCCGCCCCCGGCGCCCCTTGACACTCCCCGCGGCCGCGTCAACCCTGAACCAGGAGCCGCTCGCCAGGCCTCGGGGGCTCTGGAGGCGGCCATGCCCATGGCGCGGGAATCCCTACTGGACGCGGCTCTCTCGGCGCTCGCGGAACTGCCCTGGTCGGGCGTGCGGATGGTGGACGTGGCGGCCGCGGCGGGGGTCTCGCGACAGACCCTCTACAACGAGTTCGGCAGCAAGGACGGCCTCGCCCGGGCTCTCGTACGCCGGGAGGCCGATGTTTATCTGCGGGGCGTCGACCAAGCGCTCGCCGAGCACGCCGGGCCCGCCGACCGCATGGTCCACGTCGCGGAGTGGACGCTCGGCTCGGCCCGCTCCAGTGTCCTGGTGCGCGCGCTGCTCACCGGCTGCTGGAGCGAACGCCTTCCGGCGCCGTCCCCTCCGCGCGCCCCCCGGGCCCCGACGGTGCCCGCCCAGCGCCGGGCCGACGCCGGGGTGCCGGGCCCCGCCGAACTCGTGGCCACCGTCAGGGACCGGGCGCTCGCGGCCCTACAGGCGCAGGTGCCCGGCGCCGATCCGGTGCACCTCGGCCGGTACTGCGAGACGGCGGTGCGGCTCGGCCTGTCCTGTCTCGTCGCGCCCCCGGGCCGGGGCGAGGGCCAGGCCGGGTATCTGCGCGCGGTGCTCACCCGGCTCCCGATGCGGGCCCCGGAACAGCCGCCCCGCGCCTGACGCACCGTCAACTGGCGCCGGGGCGCGGGTCAGTGGGCCGAACCCGAGATCTGGAGGCCGATCACGCCGACGATGACCAGGGAGATCGACACCAGCTTGAGCGTGGAGACCACGTCGCCGAGGAAGACCATGCCGTAGATGGCGGTACCGGCGGCCCCGATGCCCGTCCACACCGCGTACGCCGGGCCCACGTCCAGCTTCCGCAGGGACAGCGTCAGCAGGCCGAACGAGCCGAGGGCGAACGTGGCGAAGGCGATCGTCGGCCACAGCCGGGTGAAACCGTGCGACAGCTTCAGACAGACGGCGAAGCCCGTCTCCAGGATTCCCGCCACCACGACCAGCAGCCACGCCATGTCCAGGGCCTCCCACAACGCCTCGTCGTCACTGACTGCATGGTCAACACTTGGTGCGATTATGCAACGCGGGGTCCGCGCACGCCCCGGGAAACGGGTCAGTCGCCCTCGCGTCGCTCCCTGGTCGCGAGGAGTCGGCGCAGCGAATAGAGCCGGGCCGGGTCGGCGTGGCCGTCCGCCACCCACTGGTCGAGCGCGCACTCGGCCTCGTCGTGGCTGCACGCGCGCGGACAGTTCTCGGTGCCCGGTACGAGATCGGGGAAGGCCAGGATCACCCGTGAAGGGTCGACGTGGTGCAGCCCGAAGGACCGTACGCCCGGGGTGTCGACGACCCAGCCGCCGTCCGCGCTGTCCAGAGGCAGCGCGAGCGCGGAGGTGGTCGTGTGACGGCCGCGCCCGGTGACCGCGTTGACATGCCCGGTGATGCGCCGTCTGGCCTCCGGGACCAGCGCGTTGACCAGGGTCGTCTTGCCGACGCCGGAGTGGCCCACGAACGCGGTGACCCGGCCGTGCAGCTGCTCCCGCACCCGGTCTGCCGCGTCGCCCTCGTACAGCTCCTCGCGCGAGGTGACGACGTACGGGACGCCCAACGCGCCGTACAGCTCCAGGAGTTGGTCGGCCGACGCCAGGTCCGACTTGGTCAGGACGAGCAGCGGCTCCAGGCCGCCGTCGTACGCCGCCACCAGACAGCGGTCGATGAGGCGGGGGCGCGGCTCGGGATCGGCGAGCGCGGTGACGATGGCGAGCTGGTCGGCGTTGGCGACCACCACGCGCTCGTAGGGGTCGTCGTCGTCGGCCGTGCGCCGCAGGACCGAGCTGCGCTTGCCGATCCGTACGATCCGCGCGAGCGTGTCCTTCTTGCCGGACAGATCGCCCACGATGTCCACCCGGTCGCCCACCACCGCGGCCTTGCGGCCCAGCTCGCGGGCCTTCATGGCGTGGATGGTGCGGTCGCCGACCAGACAGGTCAGCCGGCCGCGGTCGACCGTGAGGACCATGCCCTCGGCGGCGTCCTCGTGCTTGGGGCGGATCGTGGTGCGGGGGCGGTTGCCCTTGGGGTTGGGGCGGACGCGGATGTCGTCCTCGTCCGGGTTCTTGCCGTAGCGGCGCATGGTCCTAGGCCCCGCTCAGCTTCCGGACCCCGTCAGCATGGCGTCCCACATCTCGGGGAAGTCGGGCAGCGTCTTGGCCGTCGTCGCCACGTTCTCCACCTGGACGCCCTCGACGGCGAGGCCGATGATCGCGCCGGCCGTCGCCATCCGGTGGTCGTCGTAGGTGTGGAAGACACCGCCGTGCAGCGGGCGCGGCCGGATGTGCAGGCCGTCCTCGGTCTCCGTCACATCGCCGCCCAGCTCGTTGATCTCCTTGGTGAGGGCGGCGAGCCGGTCCGTCTCGTGCAGGCGCAGGTGTGCGACGCCGCGCAGCGTGGAGGGGGAGTCGGCGAGGGCCGCGACGGCCGCGATGCCGGGGGTCAGTTCGCCGACCTCGCTCAGGTCCACGTCGATGCCGTGGATGCGGCCGGAACCCTTGAACACCAGGCCGCGGTCGGTCAGTTGGCAGGTGCCGCCCATCTCGGTGAAGATCCGGCGCAGTTGGTCGCCGGGCTGGGTGGTGCGGGACGGCCAGTCGGGGATGACGACCGTGCCGCCCGTGATGAGGGCCGCGGCCAGGAACGGCTGGGCGTTGGAAAGGTCGGGCTCGACCGTCAGATCGCGGCCGAGCAGCGCCGAGTGCGAGACCCGCCACACGTTCGGCTCGCCGCCCGTCTCCGGCTCGTCCACCTGGGCGCCGACGCAGCGCAGCATGTCCACGGTCATCCGGATGTGCGGAAGCGAGGGCAGCTTGGCGCCCACGTGCCGCACCTCGACGCCCTGGTTGAAGCGGGGCGCGGACAGGAGCAGGGCCGAGACGAACTGGGAGCTGGAGGAGGCGTCGATCTCCACCCGGCCGCCTTCGAGGGCGCCCGCGCCGTGCACGGTCATCGGGAGCGCGCCGCGGTTGTCGTCGTCGACGCGGGCACCGAGCGCGCGCAGTCCGTCGATGACGCCGCCCAGCGGGCGCTCGTAGGAACGGGGGTCACCATCGAAGCGGATGGGGCCGTCGGCGAGGGTCGCCACCGGCGGCAGGAAGCGCATGACCGTACCGGCGTTGCCGACGTCGACGGTGGCCGGGCCGTGCAGGCCGGCCGGGATCACCCGCCAGGCCTCGCCCGTACCGTCGGGGCCCACGGTCTCCTCGATGCCGACGCCCAGGGCGCGCAGCGCCTCCGCCATCAGCAGGGTGTCGCGCGAGCGCAGGGGGCGGCGCAGCCAGCCGGGCTCGGCGGCGAGCGCCGCCAGGACGAGTCCGCGATTGGTGACCGATTTCGATCCGGGCACGGTGATCGTCGCGTCGACGGCTCCGCTCGCTAGGGGGGCGGGCCAGAGGGCGGGGTGCACGGGTGTTTCGGTCATGGTCCTCACTTTAGTGGGGCCACCGCCTAGAGGCCGAGCAGCCAGCGTCCGCCGCCGATCAGCGAGCAGACCGAAACGGCGTGGAAGAGGAAGAGCCAGAGCGCCGGTGGTACGTGGGTGAGCCGTGCCAGCTGGTCCGCGTCGGAGTCGCCGTCGTTGTGCCGCCGGCGCTTGCGCTGGAGCTCGAAGGCCGGGCGCACCCCGCCGAGCAGCAGGAACCACACGGCCGTGTACGCGAACGCGGACTGCACATCGGGGCCGGTCAGCCAGGACACCAGCAGGAACGCGGCGCCGGTGATCACCACGGTCAGCACGCCGTACGCGTTGCGGATCATCACCAGCATGGCGAGCAGCAGGGCGGTGGCCAGCCACAGCAGCAGGGTGATGTGGTGCGCGGCGAGCAGCGCGGCGCCGCCGAGGCCGAGCAGCGGGGGCGCGGTGTATCCGGCCGCCGCGGTCAGAATCATCCCGAGGCCGTACGGCTTGCCCCGGCTCACGGTGAGGCCGCTGGTGTCGGAGTGCAGCCGGATGCCGTCGAGGCGGCGCCCGGTGAGCAGCGCGACCAGGCCGTGGCCGCCCTCGTGGGCGATGGTGACGGCGTTGCGGGACAGGCGCCACAGGCCGTGCGGGACGACGGAGACGAGCGCGACCACGCCGGTGGCCACGACCAGCCAGGAGGCCGGCGGGCTCTGGGTGCCGAACAGCTCGAAGTCTTGCAGCGCGGTCATTTCTGGGACGGCTCCTCACGGGGTACGGGCGCCGTGGCAGTCTGGCACCCATGTGCGGTAGGTATGCAGCGAGTCGCAGGCCCGAGGATCTCGCGGGCGTCTTCGAGGTGGAGAAGTGGGACCCGGCGCAGGCGCTGGAGCCCGACTGGAACGTGGCCCCCACCAAAGAGGTCCTCGTCGTCCTGGAGCGCCCCCTCAAAGACGCCGACGACCCCCGTCCGGTTCGCCAGCTGCGCAAGCTGAAGTGGGGACTCGTCCCCTCGTGGGCCAAGTCGCCCGACGGCGCGGCCCGGATGATCAACGCGCGGGCGGAGACGATCCACGACAAGCCGTCCTTCAAGAAGGCGTTCTCCTCCCGGCGCTGCATCGTCCCGGCGGACGGGTACTACGAATGGGTCACCGGGGTGGGGGAGCGGGAGCTGGAAGTCGAGGGGAAGAAGAAGCGGCCGCGCAAGCAGCCGTACTTCGTCACCCCGGCGGACGGCTCGGTCTTCGCCATGGCGGGCCTGTACGAGTTCTGGCGCGACCGCACCCTGCCCGACGACCACCCCCTGGCCTGGTGGGCGACGTGTTCCGTGGTCACCACCGAGGCCGAGACCGGCCCGCTGGCCGTCGCCCCCGCCGAAGGCCCGGGCTCGCTCGCCGAGATCCACCCCCGGATGCCGCTGATGCTCACGCCGGACCGGTGGGGCGCCTGGCTCGACCCGTCCCGGACGGACACCGAGACGCTGCGAGGCCTGCTCGAACCGCCGCCGCAGGGGCGGATGCGGGCCTATCCCGTCTCGACGGCCGTGAGCAACGTCCGCAACAACGGACCGGAACTCCTGAAGGAACTGGAGGGCCCGGAGGAGGGCACCCTGTTCTGACCCTGTGCCGACCCGCCCGCTCCGGCCCGCCCCCGATGTGACCCGCCTCATGTCGTACGCGAGCCCGGCCCGGCTCGGCGGCAGGATGGGCCCGTGAGCGACAGCGAGATCGTGGAGACCGGCGCCGGAGCGGCGCGCATCACCTGGCACCCCGCCGACGAGCCCCGCCTGGTGCTGGCCGTCAGCCACGGCGCGGGCGGCGGCATCGAGGCCCGCGACCTGCGGGCCCTGGCCGGTGCGCTGCCGCCGCTCGGGGTGAGCGTGGCCCTGGTGGAGCAGCCCTGGCGGGTGGCCGGCAAGAAGCTCGCCCCCGCGCCCAGGACGCTGGACACGGGGTGGCGGGACCTGTGGCCGGCCGTGGCGAAGCGGGGCCTTCCCGTCGTCGCGGGCGGCCGCAGCGCCGGGGCGCGGGTCGCCTGCCGCACGGCGGCGGAGCTCGGCGCGGCCGCCGTCCTCGCCCTGAGCTTCCCGCTGCACCCCCCTGGCAGGCCGGAGAAGTCCCGGGCGCCGGAACTGCTCGGCGCGGGCGCGCCCACCCTCGTGGTGCAGGGCGGCAACGACCCCTTCGGCAGGCCCGCCGAGTTCCCCGGGCCGCAGGCGTTCCCCGAAGGGGCGTACGAGCTGGTGGAAGTACCGTTCGCCGACCACGGGTTCGCCGTGCCCAAACGCGCCGACCTCACCCAGCAGGAGGCGCTGGACGTCCTCACCGGCGCGGTCGGCGCGTGGCTCGGCGCGCTGGCCCTCTGAACGCGCCCGGCCCCGGGGAATGCGGGGTCACGGAGCGCTGTTATGGCCGTCGTAAGGGATACGCAGACCAGTCGTGGAGAGGGAGTCCGTCGCATGGGTTCGACCATCTGCCCGAGCCGCAAGGCCGCCTCTGACCTGGAGTGGACGGTGCTTTCCGCGGCCAGGACCGCTCCTATTCGAGCGGCGGGCGGAGTGGATCGTCGTCTATCCTCCGATTCGAGTGGGTCCGCATTCGGACTCAGCACACCGTTCGAGGAGGTGGGTCCGGTCACAGGGACCGACGACGGCCACGTGGAAGAGACCACCGCCGAGCGCAACGCGCGCTTCGAGCGGGATGCCCTCGGCTACCTCGACCAGATGTACTCGGCCGCCCTGCGCATGACGCGCAACCCGGCCGATGCGGAAGACCTGGTCCAGGAGACGTATGCCAAGGCGTACGGGTCCTTCCACCAGTTCCGCGAGGGCACCAACCTGAAGGCTTGGCTCTACCGGATCCTCACCAACACGTTCATCAACTCCTACCGGAAGAAGCAGCGGGAGCCCCAGCGCAGCGCCGCCGAGGAGATCGAGGACTGGCAGCTCGCGCGCGCCGAGTCCCACATGTCCACGGGTCTGCGTTCCGCCGAGTCGCAGGCGCTGGACCACCTGCCCGACTCGGACGTGAAGGCGGCCTTGCAGGCCATCCCCGAGGAGTTCCGCATCGCCGTGTATCTCGCGGACGTAGAGGGCTTTGCGTACAAGGAGATCGCGGACATCATGGGTACACCCATCGGTACGGTGATGTCCCGACTGCACCGGGGCCGCCGCCAACTGCGCGGAATGCTGGAGGACTACGCCCGTGACCGCGGGCTCGTCCCGGCCGGCGCCGGTGAGTCGGACGAAGCGAAAGGCTCGGGCTCATGAGCTGCGGAGAGCCGCACGAGACGGACTGCTCTGAGGTCCTGGACCATCTCTACGAGTTCCTCGACCACGAGATGCCCCCCACGGACTGCGACAAGTTCGAGGTGCACTTCGAGGAGTGCTCGCCGTGCCTGGAGAAGTACGGTCTGGAGCAGGCCGTGAAGAAGCTGGTGAAGCGCTGCTGCGGCTCGGACGACGTGCCCAGCGATCTGCGCTCCAAGGTGATGGGCCGCATCGACCTGATCCGCTCCGGCCAGGCCGTGCCCGAACAGGACGTCGTCACCGGAGAGGTGCCGACGCTCCGCCCCGAGTGACCCCCACCGTCCGCCGCTGGGACGCGGACCGGGAAAACCGGTGAACTGCCGCCCGCGGCAGAGCAGTTGAGGGCGGTCGCGACCCCAGGTCGTGGCCGCCCTCCCGCATGTTCCGGCCGGCCGCCCCACATCACCCGAAGGTGCTAATCCAGGCGGCCCGAACCGCCCTATTCCGACCATGCGCCTGACCGCCGCCGCACACGGGCCTATCCTCGCGAAGCTGTACGCGCGGGGCCGACCGGGCGCATGGGGAGGTGGGGTCGTGGCGGAGCCGCAGGGGCTGAGGGACATTCCGGCGGGTGCGCGCGTCGCCGTCCTCGGCGCCGTCACGGGCGCGGTCCTCTGCGCGCTGCCCGTCCTGCGCCAGGACGTGCCCTGGGCCGCCGTGGCGCTGCTCGCGGGCCTGTACGCGCTGTGTGAATGGCCGGCCCGCTGTCCGGTGCTGGCCGGCCGGGTGAGCGTGCCGGTCGCCTCCGGCTCCTTCTTCCCGGTGCTGCTCGCCGCCGCCTTCCTCCTGCCGCCCGCAGCCGCCGCCCTCGTCGCGGTGCCGGGCGCGCTCATCGCGTACGTCGAGGACGAGCCGCGCCGGGTGCGCCGGGCCTGGCGGGCCGCCCAACTCGCCCTCGCCGCCTGGGCGGCGGCCGGCGCCCATGTGCTGCTCGACGGGCGCGCGGCGCTGGGCGGCCGCTCCACCGCGACCGCCCCCGACTTCCCCTACGCGCTGGTTCCCGCCGGGATCGCGGCGCTCGTCTTCTGCCTGGTCCTGACCGCCCTCGACGGCCTGATCCTGGCCACCGCCGAGCGCCGACCGGCCCGCACCGCCTGGCGCGGGCTGCTGCTGCGCTCGCTCGCCCCGCACTGTGTGCACGGGCTCGCCGGGCTGATGATGGCGGTGCTGTGGCGCAGCCGGTTCGGGCCGCCCGCGGCGCTGTTCGTGCTCCTGCCGATGTACATCTCCTGCTGGGTCTTCGCCCAGTACCACCGCGAGCGCGCCGCCCACCAGGCCACCATCCGCGCCCTCGTCCAGGCCGTCGACATCAAGGACCGGTACACCCGCGGCCACAGCGAGCGCGTCGGCCGGGCCTCGGAGCTGATCGCTCGTGAACTCGGCATGGAGGAAGGGCGGTTGGAGGTCATCCGGTTCGCCGGGATCCTGCACGACGTCGGCAAGCTCGGGGTGCCCACCCGGGTGCTGAGGAAGGACGGCCCGCTCACTCCGCAGGAGCGGGCGGTGATCGAACTGCACCCCGAGTACGGGCACGAGATGGTGCGGGGCATCGGCTTCCTCGGCGAGGCCCGGGCCGCGATCCTGCACCACCACGAGCGGCTCGACGGCAGTGGCTACCCGTACGGCCTGGCCGGCGGCCAGATCCCCGAGGCCGCGCGCGTGGTGGCGGTGGCCGACGCCTTCGACGCGATGACCTCCACCCGCTCCTACCGGCGGGCCAGGCCCGTCGCCGCGGCCGTGACGGAGTTGGAGCGGTGCGCGGGCGCGCAGTTCGACCCGCGGATGGTGGCGGGGCTCGTACGGGCGCTGTCCCGGTACGGGTGGCACGTGGAGGTCACCGCGGACGAGCCGGGAGCCGCCGGGGCGCGCGGAAACGTGCCTCCACCCCGGCCGAGCGCCGCCCCCGAGGGACCCGGTCCGGCCTCCGCGGCCCGTCCGAGCGCCGCCTCCGAAGGGCCCCCGCCGACCACCCTCCCCGAGGCACCCCCGCCGGCCCCCGCCCTCCACGAGGACCGTCCTCCCGCCGGTTCCGCACCGCGTCCCGGGCCGCGCTCCTCCAACGCCCCGGGGGCCTGAGATGGCCGCCCGCCCGACCGCGCCCGCGCTCGCCGTCCACGCCCTGGCCCGGGCGGTCACCCTCTGGGCGCTCGGCGCGACCTGGCGCGACGGGCTGGTCGAGCCCGCCACCGCCGTCGCCTTCGGCGCCCTCATCGTCGTGGGCGAGCTGGCCCGCTGGGGCGCCCGGGACGGCGAGCGGGATCCGGCGCCGCTCGCCTCGGCCGGCGCGCTCGCCTACGCGCTGCTCGGCCAGAACGCCGGGCGGCCCAGCGAACACGGGGTGCTCCAGGTGATCGCCGTGGTCGTCGCCTCCGGGCTGCTCGGCTCCGTGCCGCACGTCGCCGTCGGACGCGGCCCGAGCCCGGACCAGGTGGCCCGGCGGGTGCTCACCGTCGCCTTCGCCGCCGTCTGTTTCCAGCCGCTCTACAACTCCGGGCTCCTCGACGCATGGTTCGGCCACGGACCGTACGTCGCGCTCGTCCTGCTGCTGCTGCTCGTGCTGACCGCGCTGTGCGACGCGGTGGTGGCGGCCCTGCTGCTGCGCGCCCGCACCCGCTACCCCTTCGGACCACTGCTGCGCGACGAGTTGCGCGGGCTGCTGGGCATCGGGTCCGCCGTGTGCGCCACCGGCACCGTGATCGCCCTCGCGGTCGCCGTCGCCGGGCTCTGGGCGCTGCCCGTGTTCTGTGTGCCGCTGCTCCTCACCCAGCTGGCCTTCCGGCGGTACGCGGCCGTGCGCACCACCTACCGCCAGACCATCACCTCCCTGGCCCGTGCCACCGAGATCGCCGGATACACCCAGCCGGGCCACGCCCGCCGGGTCGCCGAGCTCAGCCGGGCCGTGGGGCGCGAGCTGGGGCTCCGGGAGAGCGAGCTGACCGTGCTCGAGTACGCGGCGCTCATGCACGACATCGGGCAGCTCTCCCTGCTCGACCCGGTCCCCGCCGGGGCCACCGCCCGGCTGCCCGCGGCCGAGCAGCGCCGCATCGCCCTGCTGGGCGGCGCCGTGGTGCGCCAGACCGGGGTGCCGGCGGGGGTGGCCCTCGTCGTCGAGCGGCAGGCGGACCCGTACCGGGAGCAGCCGCTGCCCGCCCGGATCGTGCGCGTGGTCAACGCCTACGACGACCTCGCGGAGGGCGCCGAAGGGCCCGGCGGGTCGCTGAACGCACTCGAACAGCTGCGCCTGGGCACGGGGCGTGACTACCATCCCCAGGTCGTCGAATCACTGGCACGCGTGCTGGCCCGGGGCTGTCTGACCCGGGTGTCTCCTGGGTAACCCAGGAGTAATGAGCGGCCTTCCGGCTGGGCATGGTTGGATGCGAAAAGAACCCAGAAAACTGGGAGACCGTAAGACCGACCCGGTAGCCGGGGCCGGTCTGGGCAGGCGGGAATCGTGAGGATCTTCGGCAAGGGACGGCACCGGCCCTCCGCCTCGTGGCGGCAGGCCACAGACCGTGCGTTCACGCTGATCGGCGACGGCAGGTACGAGGACGCCGGCGCGCTCCTGACGCGCGCCGCGGACCTGGAGCCCTGGCTGTCGGAGTCCTGGTTCAACCTGGCGCTCCTGCACAAGTTCCGGCACGACTGGGAGCAGGCGCGGGCGGCCGGGCTGCGCGCCGTCGCGCTCCTCGACAAGGAGTCCGGCGCCCCCGACTGGTGGAACGTCGGCATCGCGGCCACCGCGCTCCAGGACTGGCCGCTGGCCCGCCGCGCCTGGCAGGCGTACGGCCTGAAGGTGCCGGGCGAGGCCACCGGCAGTGGCGAACCCGTCGGCATGGAGCTGGGCAGCGCCGCGGTACGGCTCTCGCCCGAGGGCGAGGCCGAGGTGGTGTGGGGCCGCAGGCTGGATCCGGCGCGCATGGAAGTGCTCTCCATTCCGCTGCCGTCCTCGGGACGGCGCTGGGGCGAGGTCGTGCTGCACGACGGCGTCCCGCACGGCGAGCGCACCACGGCCGCGGGCCCCTCGTTCCCGGTGTTCGACGAGATCGAGCTGTGGGCACCCTCGCCCGTGCCGACCTGGGTGGTCCTCCTGGAGGCGGCCACCGAGGCGGACCGGGACGCCCTGGAGCGGCTGGCGGCGGAGGCCGGCTTCGCCGCCGAGGACTGGTCCTCCTCCGTCCGTCTGCTGTGCCGGGCCTGCTCCGAGTCGCAGATGCCCAGCGACGAGGGCGACGGCGAGCACCTCGACCCGCACGACCACAGCGAGCCGGGCCACCCGGGCCCGCTCGGTCACCGCACCTCCGGCGACCTGTGGGTCCCGGAGCGCGAATGCGGCATCGCGGCCCCCGCGGGCCTGGTGCGCGGGCTCCTCGACGGCTGGGTGGCCGACAATCCGGACAGCCGGGAGTGGCGCGATCTGGAAGAGGTCTGCTGAGGTCCGTCGCGCATCCAGGAGATCTCCGGCCGACCGGGCCTTAGGCTGTACGGGATCGGAATCGGGTTTTCAGGAAGGCTTACGGCGGACATGGCGCAGCAGGAGACGGACCAGCAGGTCGAGAACGACGGGTTCGTCGTGGACACGGAGGACTGCGAGGCGCGTGAGCTGGCCCACCGCGAGCGCGGCACGGCCCGCCCCATCACGGTGGTCGGCAACCCGGTGCTCCACAAGGAGTGCAAGGACGTCACCTCGTTCGACGACGACCTCGCCCGGCTGATCGACGACATGTTCGCCAGCCAGAAGGCGGCCGAGGGCGTGGGCCTCGCGGCCAACCAGATCGGCGTGGACCAGAAGGTCTTCGTGTACGACTGCCCGGACGACGAGGGCGTGCGCCACGTCGGGGTCGTCTGCAACCCGGTCCTGGAGGAGCTCCCGGCCGAGCTGCGCGTCCTGGACGAGTCCAACGAGGGCTGCCTCTCCGTGCCGACCGCCTACGCCGAACTCGCACGCCCCGACTACGCGGTGGTCACCGGCCAGGACGCCGAAGGCAACCCGATCAAGGTGCGCGGCACCGGCTACTTCGCGCGCTGCCTCCAGCACGAGACGGACCACCTGTACGGGCGGCTGTACATCGACCGCCTCTCCAAGCGGGACCGCAAGGACGCGCTGAAGCAGATGGAGGAGGGTACGGCTCGCTACGAGACCGTGCCCAACGCCTGACCGGCACAGGTCATACGCAAAAGGGGCCCGGCACCGTGGTGGTGCCGGGCCCCTTCGCGTTCTTCGGCTGCGGCCCGTCGGTGGCTGGTCGCGCAGTTCCCCGCGCCCCTTTCGGGGCGCTCAGAAGTCCTCGTCGAAGCCGACCGAGCCCTCGACGGCCACCTGGTAGGCGGACGGGCGGCGCTCGAAGAAGTTCGTCAGCTCCTGGACGCCCTGGAGCTCCATGAACGAGAACGGGTTCGACGAGCCGTACACCGCCGGGAAGCCGAGCCGGGTCAGGCGCTGGTCGGCGACGCACTCCAGGTATTCGCGCATCGACTCGGTGTTCATGCCGGGCAGGCCGTCACCGCACAGATCGCGGCCGAACTGGAGCTCCGCCTCGACCGCCTCCTTGATCATGTCGGTGACCTGCTCCTGGAGCCGGTCGTCGAAGAGGTCCGGCTCCTCCTTGCGGACGGTGTCCACGACCTCGAAGGCGAAGTTCATGTGCATCGTCTCGTCGCGGAACACCCAGTTGGTGCCGGTGGCCAGGCCGTGCAGCAGGCCCCGGCTGCGGAACCAGTAGACGTAGGCGAAGGCGCCGTAGAAGAAGAGGCCCTCGATGCACGCCGCGAAGCAGATCAGGTTGAGCAGGAAACGGCGGCGGTCGGCCTTGGTCTCCAGGCGCTCGATCTTCTCCACCGAGTCCATCCACCGGAAGCAGAACTGCGCCTTCTCGCGGATCGAGGGGATCTCCTCGACCGCGTCGAACGCGGCGGCGCGGTCCTGGGGGTCGGGGAGGTAGGTGTCGAGCAGCGTCAGATAGAACTGGACGTGCACGGCCTCCTCGAAGAGCTGGCGGCTCAAGTAGAGCCGCGCTTCAGGGGAGTTGATGTGCTTGTAGAGGGTGAGCACCAGGTTGTTGGAGACGATCGAGTCGCCCGTCGCGAAGAACGCGACGAGCCGGCCGATCATGTGCTGCTCGCCCGGCGTCAGCTTCGCGAGGTCGGCGACGTCGGAGTGGAGGTCGACCTCCTCGACGGTCCAGGTGTTCTTGATCGCGTCCCGGTAGCGCTCGTAGAAGTCCGGGTAACGCATGGGACGCAGGGTCAGCTCGAAGCCCGGGTCCAGCAGGTTCTTGTGTTCGGTCGTACTCATTACTGGCAGGCCTCGCAGGACTCGGGGTTTTCCAGGGAGCAGGCGATCGCGTCGGCGTCGGGGGCCGCCTGCTGGACTGGGACGGTGGTGGCCTGGGCGGCGCGGGCGATGCGGGTCGCCGGGCGCGAGCGCAGGTAGTACGTCGTCTTGAGGCCCTGCTTCCAGGCGTACGCGTACATCGACGACAGCTTGCCGATGGTGGGCGTCTCCAGGAACAGGTTCAGCGACTGCGACTGGTCGAGGAACGCGGTGCGGGCGGCGGCCATGTCGATCAGGGCGCGCTGCGGGATCTCCCACGCCGTGCGGTACAGGGCGCGCACCTCGGCCGGGATCCAGTTGAAGCCCTGCACCGAGCCGCTGGCCTCGCGCAGCGCCTCGCGGGACTGCGCGTCCCATACGCCCAGGCGCTTGAGGTCCTCCACCAAGTAGCCGTTCACCTGGAGGAATTCACCGCTCAGGGTCTCGCGCTTGAAGAGGTTGGAGACCTGCGGCTCGATGCACTCGTACACGCCCGCGATGGAGGCGATGGTGGCGGTCGGCGCGATCGCGAGGAGCAGCGAGTTGCGCATCCCGACCTCCGCGATACGTGCCCGCAGGGCCGCCCAGCGCTCCGGCCAGTGCAGCTCGACGTCGTAGTGGTCGGGGTGCAGCACCCCGCGCGCGGTGCGGGTCTTGTCCCAGGCGGGCAGGGGACCCGACCGCTCGGCGAGGTCGGCGGAGGCCTCGTACGCGGTCAGCATGATCCGCTCGGCGAGCTTCGTGGACAGGGCCTTCGCCTCGGGGGAGTCGAAGGGCAGCCGCAGCTTGAAGAAGACGTCCTGGAGGCCCATCGCGCCCAGGCCCACCGGGCGCCACCGGGCGTTGGAGCGGCCGGCCTGCTCGGTCGGGTAGAAGTTGATGTCGACGACCCGGTCGAGGAAGGTCACCGCGGTGCGGACGGTCTCGTCGAGCCGCTCCCAGTCGATGTCGTGGGAGGCGGTGTCGACGAACGCGCCGAGGTTGACCGAGCCGAGGTTGCACACGGCCGTCTCCCCGTCGTCGGTCACCTCCAGGATCTCGGTGCACAGGTTGGAGGAGTGGACCGTGTGGCCGGGCTCCGCCGTCTGGTTGGCGGTGCGGTTGGAGGCGTCCTTGAACGTCATCCAGCCGTTGCCGGTCTGCGCCAGGGTGCGCATCATGCGGCCGTACAGGTCCCGGGCGGGCATGGTCTTGAGGGCGAGCCCCGCGGCCTCGGCCCTGCGGTAGGCGGCGTCGAACTCCTCGCCCCACAGGTCCACGAGCTCGGGCACGTCGGCCGGGGAGAACAGCGACCACGAGGCGTCGGCGTCGACCCGGCGCATGAACTCGTCGGGGATCCAGTGCGCGAGGTTCAGGTTGTGCGTACGCCGCTGGTCCTCGCCGGTGTTGTCGCGCAGCTCCAGGAACTCCTCGATGTCGGAGTGCCAGGTCTCCAGGTACACCGCGGCCGCACCCTTGCGCCGGCCGCCCTGGTTGACCGCGGCCACCGAGGCGTCCAGCGTCTTCAGGAACGGGACGATGCCGTTGGAGTGGCCGTTGGTGCCCCGGATCAGCGAACCGCGGCCGCGGATACGGGAGTACGAGAGGCCGATGCCGCCCGCGTGCTTGGAGAGCCGGGCCACCTGGTGGTAGCGGTCGTAGATCGAGTCGAGCTCGTCCAGCGGAGAGTCGAGCAGATAGCACGACGACATCTGGGGGTGGCGGGTGCCGGAGTTGAAGAGCGTGGGGGAGGACGGCAGATAGTCCAGGCGGCTCATCAGGCCGTACAGGGACGCCACTTCGTCCACGGCGGTGACCGAATCGTCCTCGGCGAGGCCGGACGCCACGCGCAGCATGAAGTGCTGGGGGGTCTCGATGACCTTGCGGGTGATCGGGTGGCGCAGCAGATAGCGGGAGTAGAGGGTGCGCAGGCCGAAGTAGCCGAAGCGGTCGTCGGCGCCGTCGGCGAGGGCCGCGTCCACCAGGGTGTCGAGGCGGGCGGCGTGGGCATCGACGAAGTCGGCCGTGCGGTCGGCGATCAGCCCCTCGCGGTGGCCGACCGCGACGGAGGCGGAGAACGACACCGCGCCCTGCGAGGCGGCCTCCTCGGCGGCGGTGAGCGTCAGGAGCCTGGCGGCGAGGCGGGAATACGCCGGGTCCTCCGAGATGAGCCCCGCTGCCGCCTCGGTGGCCAGTTCGCGCAACTCGGCGGCGTCGGAGCGGGAGTTGCGGCCCCGCAGCGCGGCCGCGGCGACCCGGCCGGGGTCGGTGTCCGCGAGGTCCGCGGTGAGCTCCGTCAGGGTCCGCAGCAGCGCGGTGCCCGGGGCATCCGCGAGCTCGTCGGTGATCGCTGAAGCGGGATCCGCTGGGGCGATGGTCACGGTGGGGGCACTCCCTCGCTCGGCACGGGGCGCTGCGGGGGAGGCGTCGGCGCGCCTCGGGGCAGCCCTCGGCGCGTCGTCCACCGGCCCAACCGCGAGGCCCGGACGTCTGGCACCCGGCTCGGTCGAACCGGGTACGCCGTCGGCAGGTGCTCGGACTCGACCCGTACGTATCCATACAGGTCATACCGTTGCGGGACAGTTCCGGATTCACACCGGATTCCCCTGCGGCGACAGCGAGCATGAGCATACATGTGGGGGGCGCCGCGGACCGCACCCCCCACATGTTGTGTCACCGGTCGTTTCGCCCCCGGCTGTCCTAGAGCTCCGCTATCGTCGGTGGCAGAGCGCTGAAGGAGGCGAGCCGCGATGACCGCGACTACAGACCGGCCCCACATGCTGACGGAGGATTTCGAGGCCGTCGCGCGCATAGCGGCGCGTGAGAGGGAGGGGACGCGGCTCGAATTCATCTACGGGGTCATCAGGAGCAAGGCCATGCCGGACGGCGATCACGGGCGCATCACCCAGTGGCTCACGCGCATCTGCCTACAGCATCGGCCGGAACTCTGGTTGCACCCCGGGCAGGGGATCAAGGCTCAGCAGAATCGGGCGGGGCGGGCGATCCCGGACGCAGCGCTCGCGCCATCCGACGCCTTCGTCGGCCAGGGCGACTGGGTGGACCCGGAACCGATCCTCATGGTGGTCGAGGTGACCTCGTGGGACTCCGACACCCACCGGCGGGACCACGTCGAGAAGCCACGCGCCTACGCGGAGACCGGCATCCCGGTGTACCTGTTGATCGACCGGGCCAAGTGCGAGGTCTCGGTCTACAGCGAGCCCGAAGGCCACCGGTACGCGTTGGTACGCACCCTTCCCTTCGGCCGGGACGTCGAACTCCCCGACCCCGTCGGCATCACGCTCCAGACCGAGCAGCTCAAGGACTGGGTGCGCTGATCGGTGCACACGAAAGGGCCGCCGCATCCTCCTGGGATGCGGCGGCCCTCTCCGTGCCGACAGCCGAACTCAGTGCGCCGCCCCCGCCGTCGCCGG
Source organism: Streptomyces hundungensis (assembly GCF_003627815.1). Taxonomy (NCBI): domain Bacteria; kingdom Bacillati; phylum Actinomycetota; class Actinomycetes; order Kitasatosporales; family Streptomycetaceae; genus Streptomyces; species Streptomyces hundungensis. The sequence goes on along the minus strand of NZ_CP032698.1, from coordinate 2,995,361 downwards.
CGGCAGCTCGGTGGTGACGCCCGGGTCGCCCGCGTCGGCCGTGTAGTCCTCCGGCGAGGTCTCGTCGATGCCGTCGGGGGCCTTGACGGCGCGCAGGACGACGGTGAGGACCACCGTCACCAGGATGTTCAGGACGAACGCCGTCAGGCCGATGTAGCCGATCTCGCCGATGCCGGGGATCTCCTTGGAGGAGCCGCCGAAGTGCTTCTGGGTGGGCGAGGCCACCCCGTACGCGGCGAGCGTGCCGTAGACCATGCCGACCGCCCAGCCCGCGAGCAGCGCCCAGCGGTGGAACCAGCGGGTGAACAGGCCGCCGACCAGGGCCGGGAAGGTCTGAAGGATCCAGATGCCGCCCAGGAGCTGGAAGTTGATGGCGACCGTCTTGTCCATGGTCAGGACGAAGACCAGCGCGCCGACCTTCACCACCAGCGAGACCAGCTTGGAGACCTTGGCCTCCTGGGAGGGGGTCGCGTCCCGCTTGATGAAGTCCTTGTAGATGTTGCGGGTGAAGAGGTTCGCCGCCGCGATGGACATGATGGCCGCCGGGACGAGCGCGCCGATGCCGATGGCCGCGAAGGCGACGCCCGCGAACCAGTCCGGGAACATGTCCTCGAAGAGCTGCGGAATGGCCAGCTGGCCGTTCTTGACCTTGACGCCCGCCGCGATCGCCATGAAGCCGAGCAGCGCCAGCAGGCCCAGCATCAGCGAGTACAGCGGCAGGATCGTGGTGTTGCGGCGGATCACGTTGCGGCTGCGCGAGGAGAGCGTCGCGGTGATCGAGTGCGGGTACATGAAGAGCGCCAGCGCCGAGCCGAGCGCGAGCGTGGCGTACGTCCACTGGCTCTTCTCGCCGGGCACGAGCGCCCCGGTCGGCTTGCCCCCGGGCGGCCCCGCGAACTTGTGCTGCGCGGCGCTGAAGATGGCGTCGAAGCCGCCCAGCTTGATCGGGATGTAGATGATCGCCACCGCGATGACGAGATAGATCAGACCGTCCTTCACGAACGCGATCAGCGCGGGCGCGCGCAGGCCCGAGGAGTAGGTGTACGCCGCGAGCACGGCGAACGCGATGAGCAGCGGCAGGTCCTTCACGAACCAGTTGCTGGACTCGCCGCCCACGCCCATGACGTCCAACACGGCCTGGATGCCGACCAGTTGGAGCGCGATGTAGGGCATCGTGGCGAGGATGCCGGTGATCGCGACGGCGAGGGAGAGGCCCTTCGAGCCGAACCGGCCACGGACGAAGTCCGAGGTGGTGACGTAGCCGTGCTTGTGCGAGACCGACCACAGCCGCGGCAGGAAGGTGAAGATCAGCGGGTACACGAGGATCGTGTAGGGCACGGCGAAGAAGCCGGCCGCGCCCGCCGCGTAGATCGCCGCGGGCACCGCGACGAAGGTGTACGCGGTGTAGAGGTCGCCGCCGAGCAGGAACCAGGTGACCCAGGTGCCGAACGACCGTCCGCCCAGGCCCCATTCGTCGAGGCTCGCCTCGTTCTCGGCCTTGCGCCAGCGGGCGGCCATGAAGCCGATGACCGTGACGGCCAGGAAGAAGAAGATGAAGACGCCGAGTGCGACGCCGTTCACGCCGTCCTTCACTTGGACGCACCCCCCTTGGCGGTGTCAGAGGTGGTGCGCGAGCGCTGGTCGTGCTGCCACAGCTTGTACGCGAGCATCGTCAGCGCGGTCGAGATCAGCACCCACAGCATCTGGTACCAGTAGAAGAACGGGATGCCGCCGAGCGCCGGGTCCGCCTTGGCGTACGAGCTCACCCACAGCATCGCCACGAAGGGCGCGATCAGGCAGAGCGCGATGACCACGCGCAAGGGCGTGATCACCGGTCTCTTCACTTCCGTCGATTCCGGCATTGGGTGGCTCCGTCCCCTCACGATCACCTGTGCGTTGGATCACTTGGTAATGCGCAGGAAATCTAGGGGAGAGATTCGGTCAAGGGAACCCCCGTCCGGATTCCGGACGGGCCGGAACCGGACGGCCTCCGTGCCGGAGGGTCAGAGCCAGCCCTCCTTGGCCGCGCGGACGCCCGCCTCGAACCGACTGCGGGCCCCCAGGCGGGACATGAGCTCCGAGCTCATCCGGCGCACCGTGCGCAGGGACACCCCCAGCCTTCGCGCGGCGATGTCGTCCGTGCAGCCGATGCCGAGGAGCAGCACCAACTCCCTTTCCTGGGGCGAGAGGGCGTGCTCGTTGCGGCGCGGGGCCTCCCCGAACGGGGTGCCCGACTCCCACAGATGGTCGAAGAGGACCACCAGCGCGTTGACGAGTCCCCGGCTGCGCACCTCAAGGGCGCCGGCCCGGGCGTCCTCGGGGTCCACCGGGACCAGCGCCGCGCTGCGGTCGACGATCACCATCAGCATGGGCACGATCGGCACGGTGCGGGCCTCGCCGCCCAAGTCGCAGTACCAGCGCACGTATTCGAGGGTGGGGGCGTCGTTGCGGAAGCTCTCCTGATAGATGCTGCGGATCTTCACGCCGCGCTCCAGGGCCAGCTCGTCCAGGGGCTGGCTGGCGTCCATGGTGTCGGGCAGCTGGGCGCCGCCGGGCAGCAGGGAGAGGCACTCGGCGCGGGCGCTCGCGGCCAGGTCCTCCAGGCGCTCGCGTACCGCGTCCACGCCGTGGATGCGGTCGACCACGTCGTGCCGGAAGGTGGTGCCCTCGCTGAACTTGGCCAGGATCGCCGCCACCGTCTGCTCGGCCCGCTCGACCTGGCGTCTGCGCTTGGTCAGTTCGGCCTCGGCCCGCGAGAGCAGGAACGCGAACCCGACGTCCGGGCTGAACGGGGCGATGCCGTCCGAGGCGTCGTCCATGAGCACGAGTTTGAGGTCGGCGAGATGGCTGAGCGCCGCCCGTACCTCGGTCTCCGTCCAGTGCAGATGGTCCGCCAACTCGGTTACGCCGTAATCGGGTTGGGACAGCAGGAGTCGATAGACGGTCTCTGTGGACTGCTGGATTCCGAGTGCCTCGAGCATGCGGTTCCCCCAGGTGCGCGAATGCCGTGGTGTCACTGTGCGTGGTCCGGTGGTTCGACCAGGGGGATCGTATGGCCGAGACGCAATCCAGGTCTAGACCAATAAGATGACAGTGGTGTGGCCGGAAGCGCGCTTGCGGGGGGTTGTGTGGCCGTTTCGTGAACGACCCGTCGAGACGGCCCCGACAGCACCGCGACCGCACGGAGCAGCACGGACCCCAGCAGGGCCGCGCCGCCAACTCCCGTGACCAGAAGGGCCAGTTCCACTTGGGGACCGAGCCCGATGGCCAAAAGCGGCAGGGCGACCACGGGCCCGACGCGGTACCGGGCACGGGGCATCGCGTCGTACGCCACGGCGCGGTCGAGGGCGTTCAGTGCGTCGTACGCCACCGCGTGGTCGAGCGCGTTCAGGAACGCGAAGGCGCCCGCCACCAGGGGCACCCAGCCCGTGACCGCCCCCGTCGCGCCCTCTCCGCCCAGTAGCCGGGACCCGAAGCCGTACTGCCAGACCAGTACCAGAAGCCCGGTCACCGCGATCGCCGCGACCAGCGCGGACAGCACGGCCCGCCCGGCCGGGGCGAGTGTCCCTGCGGTTCGGGGCCGGACGAGCGCGAGGAGGCCGAGCAGCGCCATGGCCGCGAGCGCCCCCGGAAGGGCCCGGTAGGCGCCCCGCACCAGGTCGAGTTCAGGCACGCCCGACCCGCCGACCCGCACCCCAGTGCCGGCCAGCGCGGATCGCACATCGGCCATGGCTCGGCGGCCGGACGGGGTCATCGGCTCGGCGGACGGGATCACGACGGCCAGCGCGGAGCCGTCGCGGCGCCAGGCGGCGTCACGCGGGGCGGCGGCCGTCAGGACGCCGGGGATCTTCGCGGCCCGCGCTGCCACGCGTTCGGCATCCATGCCCGAAGGGGCAAGCACCTCAAGGGGGTTGAGGACGCCCGACGCGATCCCGGCGGCCGTCAGCTGATCGAGTCCGTCCCGGGCCGGACCGCTGTCCACCAGGGCCTCGGCCCGGGGGTTCCCGGCCGTCAGCAGCCCGCTCGCGCCGATGAGCACCCCGAGGGCCACCAGGGCGCCGATGGCGAGCAGTCGATGAGCGGGCCGGGTGCGGTGAAGAGCCAACGTCCTTACTGGCGAGGCGAGTTGAGGCCGTGGTCGTCGATCCCTCCGGGGCAGCAGTGCCGGGCCCAGTGTCACGGCCGCCAGGGTGCTGGCCAGACAGAGCGCGGCCCCCGCGATGCCGATCGCCCGCAGGAACGGCGCGGGGAACAGGGCGAGCGCCGCGAAGGCCGCCGTCCCAGCCAGGGCGCCCGCGGTCGCCGGACCCGCGACGGCGCACCCGGCCCGGCCCGGGGCGAGCCGGGGGTCGGTGCCGCGCGCCAGCTCCGCCCACCAGGCGTCCACCAGAAGAGCCGAACGCCGCATCGAGAGGGCCAGGGACGCGACCGGGATCAGATACACCACGACGAAGCTGATCTCCATGACCCCCGCGAGTGCGAGCACCACCAGGAGAGCCACCACCGAGGACACCGCCGTGAGCAGGAGCGGCAGCAGCAGGCGCCGTGGCCCGAACGCCCGCCAGAGCAGCGCGAGCGCCCCCAACGCGCAAGCGCTCTTGAGGAGTTGGAGGCCCACGCCCGGGCGGACGGCGGCGCTGTCCTGCTGGAGCGGCAGCACACCCGTCACCGTCACCCGGGCGTCGGGCAGCGCCGCGCGCAGCCCGGTCCGCAGCCGTTCGGTGGCGTCCCGCACGGCGGTGAGGCCGGCCAGATCCGGCTTCCCGGCCAGCGGATACACCAGCGCGAACGTGGTGCGGCCGTCGTGCGACAGGAACGCCGGGTCGCCGGTGTCGGCGTACGACACGACCCGGGTGCCGGGCGCCGTGGCGGCCGCGAGGCCGGACCTCAGCCGGGCCGCCGCGCGGGGCGCGTGCCCGTCGGTGCCGTCCGGCCAGGTGACCACGGCGACCAGCGGGGCGACAGCGGCGCCGGCCCCGTACCGCTCGGCGATCGCCGCGTTGGCCCGGGCGCCGTCCTGGCCGGACGCGGTGAAGCTCTGGTCCAGGCGGCCCAGATGCGTGGCCGCCGCGACCCCGCCCGCCAGCAGCACCGCCAGCCACAGCAGACACACCAGCCCCCGGTGACCGTCGGCCAGGCGGCCGAGCCCGGTCGCGTACCGTTCAGCTCTCCGCATCGAGGCCCGCCGCGTCCAGCCGGGCCCTGACCTCGTCGTCCAGGACCAGCTCGACCGCGTCGAGCGACTCGTCGAGCTGGGCCACCGAGCTCGCCCCGATCACCGGCAGGATCGGCAGCTCGCCGCCCAGCGCCCAGGCGAGCACGACCTGTCCGGGCGCGACCCCGAGCTCCTTGGCGACCTCCCCCAGCACCGCGAGCCGCTGGGTGGAGCCGGCGTGCCGGTACTGCTCGGGGATCTCCTTGGCCGGGTTGTTGTAGGCGCCGGTGAGCTGGGTGGTGTAGGCGACGAAGGCCAGTTCGGGGTGGGTGCGCAGATAGTCGAGCAGCTCCTCGCTCGCGTGCGGGTTCACCCCGAAGTCCGCGCCCGGGCGCGGCTGGAGATAGGTGTAGCGCTGCTGCACCGCCGCGTACGCCGGGCCGCCCGCGCGCTCGGCGGCGCCGCGCGACTCCTCGACGCGCCAGGCCGCGAAGTTGCTGCACCCGGAAAGCGTGATCTTCCCGGCGTCGGCGAGCTCGGCGAACGCTCCCATCGTCTCCTCGACGGGCGTCTCACGGTCGTCGATGTGCGCGTAGTACAGGTCGATCCGGTCCGTGCCCAGGTTGCGCAGACTGGCCTCCACCTGGCGGCGCAGCACCGGCGCGGACAGGCCCTCGGCGGCCTCCGGCCACGGCGCGTCCAGCGGCTCGGGCAGCGCCCCGACCTTGGTGGCGAGCACCATCTCGTCCCGTACGCCCCGGCTGCGCAGCCACTTGCCGATGACGAGCTCGCTCTCCGCGCCGGTGGCGTTCGGCTCCCAGAAGGCGTAGGTGTTCGCCGTGTCCAGGAACGTGCCGCCCGCCTCGTAGAAGCGGTCCAGGACGGCGAAGGCGGTCGCCTCGTCGATCCGGGTGCCGAAGGGGAGCGTGCCCAGGCACAGGGTGCTCACCCGCAGGCCGTCCTTGCCGCCCAGCTCTCGGTACTGCATCAACGGTTCATCTCCTCGGAATCGGTGGTGGTAGTGGTGGTGGTGGTGATCGTGACGTCCTGCGCCAGGTGGTCGGAGAGACCACCCGGGTCGCGGAACGCGTAACTCCGCGCGCAGAGCCCGGCGCTGGTGAACACCCAGTCGATGCGCCACAGTCGCGGCTTCCACCGGGCGTTCCAACTGGACGGCAACAACGCACGGTTGGCGCCGATGGCGTCGTGCGCTGACCTCGGCATCCGGCGGATGTCACCGATGGCCGCGCTGGTGTTGAAGTCCCCGGAGACCAGGAACGGATGGGGGTTGGCGAGCAGATCGGCGACGAGCGCGTCGTACTCCCGGCGCCGCGCCTCGTGTCGGCGGCGCATGTCCCGGAAGAACGCCCGGCACAGCGGGTTCATCACCGTGAGCTGGACCGGGATGTGCACGTTGTACGTCGACAGCACGCCGGCCGGGGTGCGCACGTCGACCCGCAGCGAGCAGGCGCCGACGGGCACCGGGGGCCCGGTCGGCGGGAAGCGGGACAAGGTCACCGCGTTGTTGTCGATCACCAGTCGGTGTCCGGGGAACTCACGCCGTAGCCGCTCCTCGTCGTCGATGTCCCACACCTCGCCGCCCTCGTACCCGTTGAGGTACTCCTGGAGCAGATAGATGTCGGCGGGCAGGGTGTGCAGAAAGGCGTAGAAGTCATCGGGGTCGCGGCCCTGGTTCCAGTGCTGGGTGTTCCACGACACCACCCGGATGCCCTCGACCTCGGCGTCGCGGACCGAACTGCCGCTCAGCGCACGGTGGTTGAGGCCGTTCTGCGTCCAGCCCGCGATCAGGCACCCGGCCGCGAGGGCCGCACCGAGCGCGCTGCCCGTGGCCGCCGACGCCACGAGCAGTGCGAGCGGCACGGCGGCGAAGAGCGGCGGCGGCAGCAGCGACACCGCGAGCCAGGGCCACCAGCGGCCGTTCAGGGCGAGGTGCGCGCCGAGGAAGGCGGCCCAGACGAGCGCGCAGACGGCTACGGCGGAAGCGGGGGACACGGACGGCTCACCTTTCGTTCGCGGGCTCGGACGCGGCCGGCACACTCACCCAGAGGTCCTGCACCGCGTGGTCGGAGAGCTTCTCCGGGGCGTCGAAGCGGTACTTGTCGGCGGTGACCCCGTGCCCGGTGAACGCCCAGTCCGTGCGCCAGAACGGCTTCCAGCCGCCCTCCTCCCAGCTCGTCGGATACAGGTCGTCGCTCGCGCGCACCGCGTCGTCGAGCCGCGAGCGCATCCCGTCGAGTTCGGACATGGCCGCCGTGGTGTTGAAGTCGCCCGCCACGACAACGGGGTTGGGGTTGTGCGCCACATCGTTTTCGAGGCCCGCGTACTGGGCCTGGCGTGGCCCGAAGCTCTCGCGCACATGGCGGTAGAAGGCGCCCGAGAGCGGACCGTCGGTCATGCTGTTCCAGACCGGCATGTGCAGGTTGTAGAACGACACCGTCCGCCCCTTGATCAACAGGTCGGTGCGCAGCAACTTGGCCTCCCGGTAGCGCGTGTTCCAGTCCGCGTCCGGCGCGAGGGCGCGGGCCGGGCCGACGGCAGGGCGGGCGACGACGGGGAAGCGGGAGAGGGTGACCAGCTCGCCGTCGGCGGTGACCTCGTACCCGGGGAACTCCGCGCGCAGCCGTGCCAGATCGTCGATCGGCAGCCGGCCCTTACGGTCCGGGGTCACGTGCTGGTACTCGTGCAGCAGATACACATCGGCCTTCTTGGACTTCAGGAACGCGTAGAAGTGGTCCTGGGTGCCCAGGAGTTGGTTCCAGGAGTTGGTGTTCCAGGCGATGACGCGGACCGAGTCGGGACCCGGTCGGTGGTCCGCCGTCCACAGCGCCCGTACGTTGATCCCCGACTGGCCCGCGCCCAGGGCGAGCGCCACGGCCACCGCGGCCCCGATGCGCCACCGGTCCCGGCCCGTCGCCGGCGGGATCAGCGCCGCGAGCACCAGCGGGACGACGACGTAGGCGAACGGCGGTACGGCCCCGGCCAGTTCACCCGGCCAGTACCGGCCGTCGACCACCCACTCCACGGCCAGGCACACCAGCCAGCCGAGCGCCGCCCACCACACCAGGCGCCCCGCCCGGCGCCGGGCGCCCCGCACCGGCGGGGTGTCCGGCGCCGGGGGCCCGGGGGCTTCGGCGGGTGCGGTCCGCAGCAGATCAGACACCGGGGGCACCCACCGCCGAGCCGAGCGCCGCGCTCTGCGAGGGACGGGGCTGGGGATCGTAGAGCCGGCGGAAGCGGGAGGAGAACAGCCACTGGACGCCCGCCACCCCGATGGCCGCGAACACCGTCAGATTCACCAGGAAGTTGACGGCCACGAAGTATCCGAGGAACAGGCGCCCCCGATGCCCCCGCACCACCCGGTACATGTCGAGGTCGCCGAGGACGGACAGGACGAACAGGACGGCCGGGAGCAGGAACCACACCGGGCCCCAGAGAGCCGGCGCGGCCAGGGCCGCCACCGAGAGCGGGGCCGCGAGGCTGGCGCCCGCGCGGGGGCCGGTCACGAATCCGCCCTGGAGTGCGCGTCGGCTCAGGATCAGCGGCACCGCGAGCCGGGCCCGGCTGAACACCTTGTCCAGGACGATCCGTACCGTGTCGTCGTGGTCGTGCCGGCCCCGCACCTCCAGGGAGCTGAGCACCTTGTACCGCTCCGAGATGCGCCGCCCGTAGTCCTGGTCCTCGGTGTGGCGAAGCAGCGGGTTGAACGGGCCGACCTCCTCGAAGACCGTGCGGGGCATCGCCAGGATCGCGGTGTGCACGGTGTCGATGACCCCCTCGGACCTCAGCAGCAGGTAGTACTGCTGGAGCGAGCGGTACTCCTCGATCAGACTGTCCCGGATGAGCGGCTCCGGCTCGTAAGTGCCGCACACCGCCCCGTACTTGACACCGTCGACGCCCTCGGCGAGCAGCGCGACCGAGCGCTCCACGGCGTCGGGGTGCATCGCCACGTCGGAGTCGAGGAAGACGAGCACCTCGCCGCGCGCGAGCTGTGCCCCGAGGTTGCGCGCCACCGCGACACCGCTGTTGGTGCCGGTGCTCACCACCCGGGCGCCGAGGGCCGCCGCGGTCGCCGCGGAGTCGTCGGTGGAGCAGTCGTCGATGACGATGATCTCGGTGTGGGGGTACGTCTGGTTCTGCGCGGCTTCCACGCACAGGCCGATCGAGCGGCCGTAGTTGTAGTTGGGGATGATGACGGAGACCAAGGGCTGCTGGTCGCTGGGCACGGTGTTCACTCCTCGGATCTCTTAGAACAGCACCTTGGCGAGGGAGAGGGCTCCCTGGCGCCACGGCTCGACACTGGTGACGCCCTGCCCCCGGGCGGGGGCGGCCTGCGTGCGCCGGTGCTCGCGCCACCAGGCGTAGGTGCGCAGGATCGCGTCCTGGTTGGAGTGGCGCGGGTTGAAGCCGAGCTGCTCGCGGGCCCGGTCGGTGCTGACGTAGGAGTCGTCGAGCAGCTTGTGCAGCAGGCGTCCGTAGACCGGCGAGAGGCCGGTGCGCTGGAGGGCGCTGAGCGCGGCGAGCGCGGGCTTCGCGGGCAGCGAGCGCACCCTCCTGCCGTGCCCGGCCGCGTCCAGGACCGCCTGGAAGTCCTCGCGCAGGGTGCCGAACGCGGTGGCCCCGAGATTGAACGTGCCGTCCGCGCGCTCGGCCGGGGCCTGCATCGCGGTGACGACCGCGTCCACCAGATCGTCCACGTCGAACATCTGGATGCGGACGTCACCCTTGCCGAGGACCGGGAAGTGCCGGCCCTCCTCGGCCCATTCGAAGAGCATCGCGAACAGGCCCATGCGGCCCGGGCCCAGAAACGTCTTGGGCCGCAGGATCGGCAGACACATCTCCCTGCCCCGGAACCGCTCGGCCACCACCTCCGCCTCCGCCTTGGCGGCGCTGTAGGTGTCGACCGGCTCGCGCGGATACTCCTCGGGGGTCGGTACCACCTTGGGCAGCCCGTACACGGCGGTCGACGATATGTGCACGAAGCGCGGCACGCCGTTGGCCTCGGCCGCGCCGAGCACCGCCTCCGTACCGCCGACGATCACCGAGCGGATCTGGTCGGCCGGATAGCTGGGCAGCGCCGCCGCACAGTGCACCACCACGTCCGCGTCGGCGGTGGCCCGCTTCATGGTGACGGCGTCCCGGACGTCCGAGACGGTGTGGGTGAGGCGTTCGTGCGTGGTGCGCGGCGCCCGCAGATCCACGCAGTGCACGTCGTGGCCGTCGGCGAGCAGCCGCTCCACGAGGGTCGAACCGAGCATCCCGGCACCGCCGGTCACGACTGTCCTGGTCACCACAGCGACGACACCTTCTCCTTGACGAAACGGGTGAGGAGACGCGGCAGGCCCTGGGCGAGCGTCGCGTCGAGGGCGTCCAGGAAGTACTCGACCTCGTGGTCCTCGGTGATCAGCGAGGGGGCGGCCATCAGCGGGTTGTCGCCGTTGAGGGTGTAGTAGGCGTAGACGCCGTGGTCCCGGTAGAGGGCGTTGACCACCGAGGAGGTGATGAGCTTGGTGCGAAAGCGCGGGTCCTTGGTCATCGCGCCCGGCACCAGCTTGGTCGCCAGCTCCAGGAGCTTGGGGCCCTTGTGCAGGAACACCCCGTGCAGCGCGCCCACGCCCCGCACCTCGGACACCACGTCCGGGTGTTCCTTGGCGATCCGTTCGAGACCGGGGCCCAGAATCCGCTCGATGGCGCGGGCCCGGGCCGGGTAGTCGTCCTCCACCGCGACGTTGACGGCCTCGATGGCGGTGATCGCCTCCTCGCCGAACCCGTAGTAGGTGGTGCTGGTCGACTGGAGCAGCGCGTCGGTGAGGTTGTCGTACGCCTTGCGGAAGACCGGCTCGCGGGCGATGAACGCCGAGATGGAGGACTTGCCGCCGCCGAACGACTTGGAGGTGGTGAGGATGTCCGGGACCAGACCCTCGTACCGCATGAAGTGGAAGAGGCTGCCGGTCTTGCCCCAGCCGGTGTAGATCTCGTCGAAGAGCAGCACGATGTCCTCGCGGGTGCAGAGCTCCCGAAGGCCGCGCAGGAATTCCTCCGAGCACACGTTCATCGTGGACGCGCTGAGCGGTTCGATCAGAATGCAGTAGACGTCCGAATCGCCTTTCGCTGTACGGGAGTTGGCGACCTCGCGCTCGACGGCCGCCAGGTCCCCGTACGGGAAGACGCCGACACCGGGGATGCCGGGGAACTGGAAGGTCGACTGGTTCTGCCCGGTCAGGCTGCCCGAGCCGAGCAGCTTGCCGTGGAAGCTGATGTCGGCCCGCAGCACCTTCGAGCGCCGCCCGCCGTGGTACTTGTACGCCAGCTTCACCGCGCCCTCGACCGCCTCCGCACCGGAGTTGGGGAAGAACGACATGTTCAGATCGCCGGGGAGCAGCTCGGCCAGGTTGTGGCCGAGGGCCGCGATGTAGGGCGAGAAGTAGGTCTTGTGGACCTCCATGCGGCGCTCCTCCTGGAAGCGCCGGCGGGCGGCCAGGATGCGCGGGTGGTTGTGGCCGTGGTTGAGGACCCCGACCCCGCCGGTGAAGTCCAGGACGCGCCGGCCGTCGCGCTGGTGGATGTAGGCGCCCTCGGCGCGCTCCACGAGCTCCTGGCCGAAGCCGAAGGAGGTCATGAGCGAGACCTGGCTGCGGTTGACGTGGTCCTTGTAGAGGCCGTGGACCTGCTTGGTGGTCAGCGACTCGCAGTCGTCGACGGAGTACAGCTGTGGCATGGGATCCCTCTTCGGGGGGGGGCGGACGGTCAGGACGTGGCGGCGGTGGGCCTGCCGGAGGAGCGGGTCAGGAGCAGCGCGGCCCCGCCCACCAGGACTTCGCTCAGGGTGCAGACGACCCGGCTGGCGACGGCGGCGGCCGCCGCGGCCTGCCAGGGCAGCACCGCGGACAGCGCGAGCATCAGGATCGCCTCGCGGGCGCCCCACCCGTCGGGCAGGACGACCACCAGGCTCGCCGCGGCGGTGGCGAGCGCGAACCCGCCGACACACACGGGGAGCGCCTTGAGGGCCGGGGCGCCGAGCATCACGGCCAGCGCCCACAGATGGAGCCCGGACACCATCCAGGACGCGGCGGCCGAGGCCATCGCCCGGCGCATCCCGGTGTCGCCGGCGGTGGCGGTGGGCGGGGGCCGGCGGGCGAGCCTGGCGCCCAGCGCGGCAAGGGAGTTGATGAGCCCGGGGCGGGCGGCGCAGACCACCGTGACCGCGACCGGGAGCAGCAGCCACCAGGCGTCGCCGCCCAGCGTCCAGGGCGCCGCGATCGGGCCGATGGTGAGGCCGGTGAGGACGGCCGCCATCAGATTGAGCAGGAACACGGCGACCATCACGGGCCCCGGCACCCCCACCGCGCGGCCCATCTTCACCTGGGCGAGCACCCCCCACACCGCGCCGGGCAGATATTTGCTGAGGAACGACGTGAAGAAGATCCGGGTGGCGGCGGCGCCGGGCACCTTCGGGCCGAGATCGGCGAGCAGGGTGCGCCAGGTGACCATGGACAGGAGCACGGCGCCCGCATTGGCGGCGAGCGCGCCGAGCAGATAGGGCACGGCTCCGGGCCGCACCACCAGATCGGCCAGATCGCCGATCCGGTCGTGCAGGGCGAAGCCGATGCCGGTGGCGACGGCGAGCGGGAACAGGACGGGCGCGGCCCGGCGGGCCAGGCCCCGCGGGGCGGTGGGGGCGAGGTCGGCGGCGGTCATGACGCGGCGTGGACGAAGAGCGCGGAGCCGCCGACCAGGCAGGACCACACCAGCGCGTTGGAGACGGTCACGCGGTCCTTGAACAGGGCGCGCGACGGGTTGCCGCCACCGGAGTCGACCACGAGCAGCTGGAGGTAGCGGGCCAGGCCGAAGAGCGCGAACGGCGCGGTGAGCATCGCGACCGCCGTGCCGTGGGCGCCGAACACGGCACTGTTCTGCACCTGGAGTACGTAGGCGATCGCGGTCAACACCGCCGCGAACACCAGGAGTTGGTCGAGGAAGGCGACGGTGTAGCCGCGCAGGGCGGGCCGGTGCAGCACACCGCCCACGCTCATCTCGTGGCGCCGCTTGCCGAGGATCAGCATCAGGCACAGCGAAAACACGCAGAGCGCCAGCCAGTCGGGTACGGGCGAGGACGCGGCGAGCGCGCCCTGCACGAGTCTGAGGACGAAGCCGAGGGCGACGATGAAGACGTCGAGCAGCGGTACGTGCTTGAGGCCTCTGCTGTACGCCACGTTGAGGGCGAGGTAGGCGAGGACCGGCCACCAGGCGCCGGCCGGGGCGACGCCGAGCAGCGCGCACCCGGTGACGGCCGCCGCGAGGAGCACGACGAGCACCGCGGCGAACGCCACGGCGGCGGCCACCTTGACCCGGCCGGCGGCGATGGGACGGTTGCGTTTCTGCGGGTGGCTGCGGTCCCGGTCACGGTCGCTGATGTCGTTGACGAGGTAGACCAGCGCGGAGGCCAGGGTGAAGGCGATGACGGCGGCGACCGCGCCGCCGAGCAGCCGGCCCGCCGGGCGTTCGGCGCCGAGCAGCCCGAGCGGCACCACGACCAGGTTCTTGGACCACTGGCCGGGCCGGACGAGGGAGGTGAGGTCGCGAAGGAGGCTGGGGGGCCGGGCCTGCTGGGTGCGGGCCGGCTGCTGGGCGAGCGTGGGGCCGTAAGTGGCCATGGACAGGCTCCAGTTGCTGACGGGCGGTGGCGGGGAACACCGGGCGGGGAGGCGAGCGTGGCGGGTGGGGCCGGGGGTCACCGCCGGCCGGCGGCGGGCACCGGCGTGCGGCGGCGGACGGTGGGCCCGAACTCCGGCTCGGTGAGCCAGCGCACGACCCCGCGCGCCGCGCCGAGCACCAGCGCCAGGTGCAGCACGAAGTGGACGCAGGTGAACCACAGCAGGAAGCCGGGCCCCTTGGCGCGCAGGACGAAGGAGCTGAGCCCCGGGTCGGCGCAGGCGAAGACCAGGACGCACAGGGCGGGCACGAGCAGCAGCCACGGCGACAGGGGGCCGAGGAGCAGCGCGGGCGGGGCGAGCGCCGCGGCGAGCACGCCGAGCGGCCGGTTGGCGCTGAGTCCGCCCGCCCGCATCTGGCCCACCGCCGCGATCAGGAGCTGGGAGCGCCGGTACTGCTCGCGCAGCATCGGCAGCAGCCGGTCCACGTCGTCGTGGCGTCCGGTGACCGTCTCGGACATGCGGATGCGGTACTTCTCGACGAGCCGCCCGCTGTACTCGACGTCCTCGGAATCCCGCAGGTTCTCGTCGAAGGGGCCGATCTCCTCGAAGACGTGCTTCCAGATGGCGCCGAGCGCGAAGAACGCGGTCCGCACCTCTCCGGCGCCGCGCCGCCGCCAGAAGTGCGCGTGCAGCGCGTGATAGCGCTCGACGGGCCCGTCGTCATAGAGCGGCTCGGGGTCGAGCACCCCGTGCACACAGCCGAGGCCCGGGTCGTCCAGGAGCTGGTCGACGGCGTTGGCCAGGGCGTCCGGGGAGAGCGCGGTGTCCGAGTCGAGGAAGAAGAGGATCTCGCCCCGGGCCGCGGCGGCGCCGAGGTTGCGGGCCGCGGACACCCCCCTGTTGCGCGGACTCGCGATGAGGACGCAGGGGAATTCCCGGGCGATGTCCCGTGAACGGTCGGTGCTCGCGTCGTCGACGACGATGACGTCGAGGGGAGCGTGGGTCTGCGCGAACACCGATTCCAGACAGGCCCGCAGGGTCTTCTCGTAATTGAAATTGGGGATGATGACGGACACGCTCGGGCGGGCCCTGGGCATGGCGAATTCCGTTTCTGGAGTGCGGGGTATTACGGCGGTCTCACAGGAGTTGGAAGTCCGTGATGTGGAAGCGGGCGAACTCCGGCGACGCGGCCAGCAGCCGTCCGCAGATGTCCAGGGCGCGTGCGACGGCCTCGGTCTCGTCCGGACTCCGGAGGTAGAGGGCCAGCCGGATCGACTGGCCGAGGACCAGCGCACGGGCCGGCTCCTCATGGCCGCAGTGCGCGTCGATGCGCCGGAGCGTTTCGATCACCTGCGTCTTCGTCGGGGGTTCGGCACGGTCCCCGTCCGAGGCGGTCATCGAGATGCCGACGAGGTAGATGGGTCAGCCCCAGGAGAATCCGTCGCCGGGGTTCGGGGACGGGACGGGGACGACGACGGTGGCGGAGTCGGCGACACCGGCGACGGGACGGGCCGGCGCGCCGGTGTTTCCCGTGGTGGTCAGTACGCAGGCGAACAAGGCGGCGGCCGGAAGGAGAAGAACCGCGATCGGACGGAATCTGGAACGCATCGAGAACCACCTTTTCGTAAGGAGCGGGAATTGCTTTGGCGGGATCAACCCTGGCAAACGGCGGCCGGGGTGTCACCGGAATCCGGGTGGCCACAACCGCCCGGCAGGACGGTGCCACCGCGGCCGGCCCCGCGTAGCGGCCCGATGACCCGGCTCAGCAGGGACTCCGTCGCCGGGGGCACTTTGCTGCCAGGCACAAGGTGCCTGTGTGCCACTGGAGTTGGAGGCCAAGCGCCGGGAACGCGAAACGGCCACGCCCTGGGAGGCGTGGCCGTTTCTGTGCGGTGTACGTACGGGGGAGGTGCGGGGGAACTCAGTCGGTGGGGCGCTTGAGGCGGGCCACGAACTTGTACCGGTCGCCCCGGTACACCGAGCGCACCCACTCCACCGGCTCGCCCTGGCCGTCCAGGGAGTGCCGCGACAGCATCAGCATCGGCAGACCCACATCGGTGCCGAGCAGCCCCGCCTCGCGCGGGGTGGCGAGCGAGGTCTCGATGGTCTCCTCGGCCTCCGCCAGATGCACCCCGTACACCTCGGCGAGCGCGGTGTAGAGGGAGGTGTACTTCACCAGGGAGCGGCGCAGCGCCGGGAAGCGCTTGGCGGAGAGATGGGTGGTCTCGATGGCCATGGGCTCGCCGCTGGCCAGGCGCAGGCGCTCGATGCGCAGCACCCTGCCGCCCGCGCCGATGTCGAGCAGTCCCGCGAGGGTGTCGTCGGCGGTGACGTACCCGATGTCGAGGAGCTGCGAGGTGGGCTCCAGGCCCTGCGCCCTCATGTCCTCGGTGTAGGAGGACAGTTGCAGCGGCTGGGAGACCTTCGGCTTGGCGACGAAGGTGCCCTTGCCCTGGATGCGTTCGAGGCGGCCCTCGACGACCAGTTCCTGCAAGGCCTGGCGCACGGTGGTGCGGGAGGTGTCGAACTCGGCGGCCAGGGTCCGCTCGGGCGGCACCGGGGTGCCGGGCGGAAGGGTTTCCGTCATCTCCAGCAAGTGGCGCTTGAGGCGGTAGTACTTGGGGACGCGCGCGGTGCGGGTGCCCGCGGCCGTCTCCGTCTCGCTCCCGCTCCCGTCGGCGGTCATGGTCTGCCTTCCCGAGTGGTGCGCTGCTGCCGTCACCGGCTCCTCCGTCTGTCGCGGCTCACATGGTGGCACGGACCGGTCACGGGTCGTCGCCCTCCGTCAGGGTGTCGGTCCGGGAACGCGATCGACAAGCCCTTCTTATACACCGCCGTGCGGCGGACGTGCGGAGAAGTGCCCAAGTTGGTCTAAACCATTAAAGCCCAGGGGGTCGCGCGCGGCAGCTCGGCGGGGGGCGGGACGGGCGCGTGGGGGAGGAGTTGGGGGGTGTGTCGGACGGTGAGGTGTCGGTCCGATAACGGACGGTCTCAGCGTTCTTATCGACCCTTGACACCCCAATAGGTCTAGGCCAAGCTCCCGGTACTGGTCTAAACCATTAAAGACCAGAACCCAGCCCCACGGGCAGTACTCGTCGTATGTGGCATCGCGGTGGGCGGGGCCACGAAAAGGGCTACGGGGTCAGTCATCCCTGAGGAGAGTGGCGTGAAGCGCAAGCTCATCGCGGCGATCGGCGTCGCGGGCATCATGATCGGTGCCGCGGCATGCGGCGGCAGTGACAAGAAGGACGGCGCCGCGGGGGGCGACGCCAAGGAACTGACCGTCTGGCTGACGGTCGACGCCCAGAAGAACTGGCCCGAGCTGGTGAAGGCCGCGGACGACGCGATCGTCGCCAAGCACCCCGGCCTGAAGATCAACCACGAGTACTACGGCTGGCCGGACAAGAACGCCAAGCTCGACGCCGTCCTCGCCACCGACAAGGCACCGGACGTCGTCGAGATGGGCAACTCGGAGATGCTGCCCTACACGGTCAAGGGCGCCTTCGCCGAGGTCGACCCGTCGAAGTTCGACAACTCGGCCGGCTGGCTCGACGCGCTCAAGGCGTCCGTCACGTACAACGGCAAGATCTACGGCGTCCCTTACTACGCCGGTGGCCGCACGGCGACCTGGCGCAAGGACATCGCCGCGGATTCGGGGATCACCGCGACCCCCAAGACGTACGCCGAGCTGACCGCCGACCTGGACAAGATCCAGGCCAAGCAGGGCGACAAGTTCAGCGCCTGGTACCAGCCCACCCGTGACTGGTACGCGGCCATGTCCTTCGTCTACGACGCCGGCGGCTCCATCGCCAAGCAGGACGGCGACAAGTTCAAGGCGAACCTGTCCTCGCCGGAGTCCATCAAGGGCCTCACCGAGTTCAAGAACGTCGTCGACAAGTACATGAAGAACGACAAGACCAAGGACGAGGCGGACCGCCCGATCGTCTACGGCCAGGGCAAGTCGGCCCTCGTCTTCAGCCCGGCCTGGGAAGGCGCCAACGCCGCCCTGCCGGAGAACGACAAGGTGGGCAAGCTCGCCGAGAAGATCGAGAGCTTCGTCATGCCGGCGCCGTCCGGCAAGGCCATGCCGGTCTTCCTCGGCGGCTCGGACCTCGCGGTCCCGGTCAAGTCCAAGGCGCAGGCCCTCGCGGCCGAGTGGATCAACGCCTTCACCGGCACCCAGGGCCAGAAGGGCCTGGTCGCCAAGGGCAACCTGCCCAACAACAAGGCGGACCTCGCGCCCCTGAAGGCGGACCCGAAGACGGCCGTGCCGGCCACCGCCGCGGAGTCCAGCTGGTTCGTCCCGATGGCGCCGGGCTGGGGCCAGGTCGAGAAGGCCAAGACCCTCCAGGACATGCTCCAGGCCATCGGCACCGGTAAGAAGACGGTCGAGGCCGCCGCGAAGGACGCGGACGCCGCGATCGACAAGGTCATCAACACCAAGTGACCTTTGGGCAGGGCCCCGTCACTGTGACGCCGTGACGGGGCCCTGCCTGCCCAGTTCCAGAGAGGGATCACCAGGAGCGCGCGATGAGTGCCGCAGAGACAACCACCGCCAAGGTGCCGCCGGCGCGGCGCGACCCACTACCGGGTGCTGGATCCGGTCATCCCGGCAAGCCGGGGAAGAAGCGCGGCACGGGCGGGGGAGCGGCGGTGCCCTGGGCACTGCTCGCGCCCTGTCTGATCGTCCTCGCGCTCGTCCTCGGCTATCCGCTGGTACGGCTCGTCACCCTGTCCTTCCAGAAGTTCGGACAGCCCCAGCTGTGGGGCTTCCAGGCCGCCGAGTCGGTCGGCCTCGACAACTTCACCGACGTCCTCGGTGACGCCGAGTTCTGGCACGTCGTCGTACGCACCGTCGTCTTCGCCGCCACCGCGGTCGTGCTGACCATGGTCCTCGGCATGGTCATAGCCCTGCTGCTCCAGCGGGTCTCGGGCTGGGTCAAGACGCTCATCAACATCGCCCTGGTGGCGAGTTGGGGCATGCCGATCGTCGTCGCCATCACCATCTTCAAGTGGATGTTCGACAGCGACTACGGCGTACTGAACTGGCTGCTCAGCCAGTTGCCCGGGGTCGACGTCACCGGACACAACTGGTTCATCGACAGCACCCAGGGCCTCGCCGTCATCATGCTGCTGGTGGTCTGGGGCGCGGTGCCCTTCGTGGTCATCACCCTCAGCGCCGGCCTGACCCAGGTCCCCAAGGAGCTGGAAGAGGCCGCCCGCCTCGACGGCGCCGGATCCTGGGGCGTGTTCCGCCACGTCACCCTGCCGATCCTCAAGCCCATCATCGTGATGCTCGCGACGCTCTCGGTGATCTGGGACATGGGCGTCTTCCCGCAGGTCTTCGTGATGCGCGGCGGCCACCCCGAGCCGGAGTACCAACTCCTCACCACGTACTCGTACGACAAGGCCTTCGTCGTCAACGACTACTCCCAGGGCTCCGCGATCGCCCTGCTCACCGTGCTCCTGCTGCTCGGTGTGATCGCGGTGTACATGCGCCAGATGCTCAAGATCGGGGACGTCGAGTGAGCTCCGCGATCGCAAAGGACGGAGTGACGATGGCCGCCTCCACCGCCGCCACGCGTACCAGGCCCACCCGCAAGAAGACCAAGCTGGGCTGGAACCTGCTCGGCCTGCTGGTCTTCGTCACCGCGGGCTTCCCGGTCTACTGGATGCTGAACACCGCGTTCAAGCCCTCCACGGAGGCGATCGACCCCGATCCGCACCTCTTCCCCAGGCACTTCACGCTCGACAACTTCAAGCGGGCGCTCCAGATCGGCGACTTCTGGGGTTCGATCGGCCGGTCCCTGACCGTCTCGCTCGTCGTCGTCCTCATCGGCATCGCGGTCGGTCTGCTCGCGGCCCTGGCCATCTCCCGGTTCGCCTTCCGCGGCCGCAAGATCGTCATCATCGGCATCCTCGCGGTCCAGATGGTCCCGCTCGTCGCCATGATCATCCCGGTCTTCCTGCTCCTCAACGACCTCGGTCAGTACGACAAGCTCTCGGGCCTGATCATCACGTACCTGACCTTCATCCTCCCCTTCACGGTGTGGACGCTGCGCGGTTTCATCGTCAACGTCCCCAAGGAGCTGGAGGAGGCGGCCATGGTCGACGGGTGCACCCGCACCGGCGCCTTCCTGCGCGTGGTCTTCCCGCTGCTCGCCCCCGGCATGGTGGCCACCTCGGTCTACGGTTTCATCCAGGCGTGGAACGAGTACCTCTACGCCCTGATGCTGATGAGCCAGAACCACCAGACGGCCACCGTGTGGCTGTCCAACTTCACCACCCAGCACGGCACCGAGTACGCCCCGATGATGGCCGGATCGACCATGATGGCCGTGCCCATCGTGATTCTCTTCCTCCTCGTCCAGCGCAAGATGGCCGCGGGTCTGACGGCCGGCGCAGTGAAGGGATAACCCCGCCCCATGACGACAATGACCACGGGTTCCGACACACTGACCCGCGACGCCCTCGCCGTCCTCCAGCCCGGGTTCGTCGGCACCACCGCCCCCGACTGGCTGCTGCGCCGCATCGGCGAAGGCCTGGCCTCCGTCGGCCTGTTCGGCCGCAACATCGTCTCCGCGCCCCAAGTCGCCGCGCTGACCGCCCAGTTGAGGGCCGAGCGGGACGACCTCCTGGTGGCGATCGACGAGGAGGGCGGTGACGTCACCCGGATAGAGGTCCGTACCGGCTCGTCCTTCCCCGGCAACCTGGCACTCGGTGCGGTCGACGACCTGGACCTGACCCGCGCGGTCGCCCGCGAACTGGGCCGACGGCTCGCCGAGTGCGGGGTCAACCTCAACTGGGCGCCGTCCGCCGACGTCAACTCCAACCCGGACAACCCAATCATCGGCGTACGGGCCTTCGGGGCCGACACCGAGCTGGTGGCCCGGCACACCGCCGCCTACATCGAGGGACTCCAGGCGGCCGGGGTCGCCGCCTGCACCAAGCACTTCCCCGGCCACGGCGACACCAACGTCGACTCGCACCACGCGATGCCCCGCATCGACGTCGATCTCGACACGCTGCACCGGCGTGAGCTGGTGCCTTTCCGTGCCGCCATCGCCGCGGGCTCCAAGTCGGTCATGAGCGCGCATATCCTGCTTCCCGCGCTCGACCCCGCCCGTCCCGCCACGCTCAGCCCCCGCATCCTCACCGGACTGCTGCGCGAGGAGCTCGGCTACGACGGGCTGATCGTCTCGGACGCGGTGGAGATGCAGGCCATCGCGGGGACGGTCGGCATCGAACGAGGCTCCGTCCTCGCGATCGCGGCGGGCGCCGACGCGCTGTGCGTCGGCGGCGGCCTGGCCGACGAGGGCACCGTACTGCGGCTGCGCGACGCGCTGGTCCAAGCGGTACGGGACGGCGAGCTGGCCGAGGAACGCCTGGCCGACGCCGCCGCACGGGTCCGGGCGCTGGCGGCGTGGGCCCAGCGGGCCAGGGCCGAGGCGGCGACGGGCGCGGCGGTGCAGGAGGGGACCGCGCCCGGCGCCACCACCGGCATCGGCGCCACCACCGGCATCGGCGCCACCACTGGTGTCGGCGCCGACATCGGCCTGGTGGCCGCGCGCCGGGCCGCCCGGGTCACCGCGTCACCGTCGTGGCGCCCGCTGGAGACGGCCCCGTACGTGGCGACGTTCACGCCGGTCATGAACATCGCCGTGAGCAGCGAGACCCCCTGGAGCATCGGCGCCGAACTCGCCGAGCTGCTGCACGGGACCGAGGGCGGCACCTTCGGCACGGACAGCGGCGCGGCCGAGGTGCTGGCGGCCGCCGGGGAGCGCCGGATCGTGGCGGTCGTCCGCGACGAGCACCGCCACCCGTGGATGGCGGCGGCCCTCGACGCCCTCCTCGCGGCCCGGCCGGACACGGTCGTGGTCGAGATGGGCGTGCCGCGGGCGGCCGCGCGCGGGGCGCTGCACATCGCCACCCACGGTGCGGCCCGGGTGTGCGGGCGCGCGGCGGCGGAGGCCATCGCCGGGGTCTGACCCGGCGCGAAGAACGCGGGGCGGGGTGACGGTCGGCGGACCGTGACCCCGCCCCGTTTGCATGTGCGGGTCCGGGAAGGGACACGTGGAGAAGATGTACGAAGGGGCCGAGTTTTGATGTCCGGGAGGGCCGACTTGCGCTCGCCACTCGGAGCGCACACCTCCGCTTCCCCCTCCGGGCGGGCTTCAACTCGGCTGTGCCCGGCTCTACTTGACAGTACGTATCACCCGCGTGTCCGGTGCGTGAACCCATCCCATTTGTGCCGTGCGAGGCCTCAACTTCGGGCTTGACACCGGAAGTTGGTCTAGTCCACCTTGGAGGTACGCAAGATCGGTGGAGGTGCCCTCGGCCCGCGAGCGGCACCGTGCGCAAGGAGGTGGCAACCCCGGCCCAGTCTTCGTGGAGACCCGCACTCTCCACCTGGTGACCGGCCGGCGCGACGAGGCGCCGAGCTCACCATGACCGGTTGCCCCGCGCCTCTTTGCTCTCGCAATGCTCGACTGTGAACCGGTCGGCGCGCGGCTCCGCCAAGGGCGCCCCGCATCGCCCGGCCCCGCACCTCCCCGGCCCCGGACGGCCGCGGCGCGGACCGGACGCGGGCCCGACCCCACGCCGACCCCTGGTGCCGCAGCGCTTCGCCGCCGTCCGTGACCTCATCCGGCCGGCCGCGCGATCCGCTCCGGACGCCGCACCCCGCCCGATCCCCGCCCGTCAGGAAGCCCGCGCCACGGGCCGTTTCCCCGTGCCGACCCGGGGATCCGCACAGCCACCGACCCTTTGACCCTGGAGCGATCACATGCCGGCCCCCGACCGATATCTCTACCGAGCCGCCTCCGACGTCCCCTACTTCAGCTCCGACGGCGGCGAGACCTACCTGGCCCGCACCCCCCTGCGCGACCTGGAGAAGTCACGTCCGCTGCGCGTCCTGTCCGAGGACGACTTCGCGTTCTGGCAGACGTACGGCTATGTCGTGGTGAAGGAGGCCGTCCCGGCCGACCACGCGCGGCGGCTGCTCGACTTCGCCTGGGACTTCCAGGGCCTGGACCCCGAGCGGCCCGAGACCTGGTACTCCGAGGACCGCACCTTCGCCACCGAGCTCGAACAGCACCTGCACGTCTACGGATTCGTCGAGGCGTACCACCACCAGCTCCTGTGGGACAGCCGCCAGACGCGGCGGGTCTACGACGCCTTCGCCGACGTGTGGGACTGTGAGGAGCTCTGGGTCACCCTCGACCGGCTCAATCTGAACCCGCCCAACGTCAAGGACCGCGACCGCGCGCTGATCGAGCCCACCGACAAGGGCTTCGACATCGAGCTGCACTGGGACGTCGACACCACGCTCGGGGTGCTGCCGCAGCGCGTCCAGGGGATCATCGCGCTCAACGACACCCAGGACGACCACGGCGGGTTCCAGTGTTCGCCCGAGCTGTTCCGCCGCTTCGAGGAGTGGAAGGTCGCCCAGCCCGCCGACCGCGACCCCATCCGGCCGGGCGCCGACCGCACCGAGTTCCCCGTCGTGCGGCCCGAGCTCAAGGCCGGCGACCTGCTGATCTGGAACGGGCTCCTCGCGCACGGCGTGGCCGCCAACATCTCTGACAACGGTGTCCGCGCGGTCCAGTACCTCTCGATGATGCCCGCCCTGGAAGCGGACCAGGAGGTGCGCAAGTCCCGCGTCGAGTCCTGGCGAAGCCTGAGCACCCCGGACTGGAACAAGACGCTGGTCGGCGACGCCCGACGGCACGAGTCCCTCAGGTATCCCACCGCCACCCTGAACGAGCTCGGCGCGAAGCTGCTCGGCCTCGAATCCTGGCACGGCCAGGACACGGGCGGACAGCACACCGAGCGGCCGAGCGGAGATCCGTCATGCGCGCCATCTGCCTGACCCTGCCCACCAACCGGCCCTGCGCCGCCACCATCGCGGCGCTCGCCGAGGAGGCGGCGTACGCCGCCGACCACTTCGACGTCGAGGTGCATCTGCTGGTCCTCGACTCCTGCGACGAGCCGACCTACGCCGAACACGCCGCAGTACTACGGCAGTTGACGCCACGGCCTGACATCGTCGTGCACCATCTGGACGAGGCGCGCCAGCGCGACTTCCTCCAGCGGGTCATCGAGCGCTCCGGCGCCGCCAAGCCCGATCTGCTGCTCGACCTCATGCTGCCCACCGACGTCAGTTACGGGGCGTGCACCAACCGCGCCTTCCTGATCGCGAGCGCGCTGGGCTGCACCTCGGTGCACCGCAGGGACTCCGACAGCAGCTATCAGAGGCTGGACGGCGAGCCCGTGTACCCCATCCACCACGAGCTGTTGTCGCTGGGTAAGCGGGCCGTGGACGCCCTGCCCGACGTCACCCGCACCCGGCTCGACCCCGCCGACGTGTACAAGCCGGTCGCGATGGTGGGCGCCTCGTTCGTGGGCGAACTGTCCGTGGACATCGGCGAGATCCGCGAGCTGGACCCCGAGATCTACTACGAGGTGGTCGGCCTCTGGGCCGAAGCCGGGACCCCGGCCGAGGAGCGCCGCGAACTGGTCGACGACTCGTTCGTCGGCGCCGGGACCGATCCCTTCACCCACGACGAGTCGACGCTTGGCACTCCCGACATCTGGCGGGTCGACATGTGCAACATCGGCCTCGACCACCAGGTCTACGAACGCGTACCGCTGCCGCCCGCGACCAGCACCATCGGCAGCGACTACTTCCTGCTGCACCTGGTGCGCGACGCGACGCTGCCCGGCGTGGTGCACAACCGGCACATCGTGAACTACTACACCCCGAGCGCCGGACGGGCCCCGGCTTCACCGCCTACCAGCTGCGGTTCACCAAGTTCCTCCTGTCGATGCTCTACCTCTACCCCGTCTACACCGCGATGGAGCAGGCCCGCGGAGCGCTGCTCGACGAACAGCACCACATACGCGTCGACGAGATCGCCCGGTTCGCCGGGCGCAGCGTGGGCGCGGACCGCGCCGAGAACGTCCGCAGGCTCGACGTCCTGGACCGCTGTTACCGCCAACTGGGCGGCAGATACGCCGAGTTCGCCGACCACATCGCCCCCCTGCGTGAGCGGCTGCTCGACGAGGCCCAGGCCGACATGGAGGACTTCGCCCTGCTCATAGAGGCGTGGGGTCCGCTGGTGGCGGCCAGCAGATCCGAGAGCCCGGCCCGGGGTGTCGACGATGCGTGAGAGCGCGGCGCTCAGGGCGGCCCTGGCGGCCGCCACCGACGACCGGATCTTCTTCGACCTCACCGGCATCGAGGCCCAGTACGCCGCCCTGATGCGTGAACTGCCGGGCGTCGCGGTGCGGTTCGCCATGAAGGCGTGCCCGGTGGACGAGGTCCTCGCGTGCCTGGCCGGCCAGGGGGCGGGCTTCGACGCGGCCAGCCCCCGCGAGATCGAGCGGGCCCTGCGGACGGGCGTGCCGGCCGACCGGATCCACTACGGCAACACGATCAAGTCGGACGAGAACATCGCCGACGCCCACCGCCTGGGCATCCGGGACTTCGCGACCGACAGCGTCGAAGACGTCGCGGCGATCGCCCGATTCGCCCCCGGATCACGGGTGTTCTGCCGCCTGGCCACCAGCGGCGAAGGCGCGCTGTGGGGCCTCAGCCAGAAGTTCGGCTGCTCCGCCGACGACGCCGTCCGCGTCCTCCAAGCGGCGCGCGACGCGGGACTGACCCCGTCGGGGCTCTCCGTGCACGTCGGCTCGCAGCAGATGACGGCGGAGGCCTGGCGCGCGGCGCTCGACGACCTGACGGACCTGGTGGGGCTCCTCAACGCGCGCGGCATCCTCCTGGACACGATCAACCTCGGCGGCGGACTGCCCGCCCTCGGCTGCCTCGACAAGCGGGGCCGTCCACTGGACCCGCCGCTGGACAAGATGTTCGCGGTCCTGCGCGAGGGCATGCAGCGCCTGCGCGAGGAATCGGCGTCACCGCTGGCGTTCCTCATGGAACCCGGCCGCCATCTGGTCGCCGACCACGGCGCCATCCGGGCCCGGGTCTCCCGCCTCACCACCCGGTGTCGCCCGGACGGCGGGCCCGGCCACTGGCTGTATCTGAGCTGCGGCAAGTTCAACGGGCTCTACGAGATGGACGCGTTGCAGTACCGCCTGGAGTTCCCCGGCCACGCGGCGGGCCGCCGGGTTCCCGCCGTGATCGCGGGGCCCACCTGCGACAGCGACGACGCGTACGACCACGCGTCGGGTCACGTCCAGGTCCCCGCCGAGGCGGCCTCCGGCGATCCGGTCTGGGTGCACTCCTGCGGTGCGTACGCCGTCGGCTACACCACCCGGGGCTTCAACGGCTTCGATCCCCTGCCGTACACCTGCATAGGAGGCGCGCGGTAGATGCCCCCGCCGAAGACCGAACTCGAAATTCCGCCGGACACGGACGTCCTGATCCGCCCGCTCGCCGAACGCGACTGGGACGCGGTGGTGGCCCTCGAAGCGGGCGCCTACACCCAGGACGGCCTCTCCGAAGGCCCCGAAGCCCTCAAGTCCCGCTACCACGCGGGCACTTGCTTCGTCCTGGAACACGAAGGACGCGTCGGCGGCTACCTCCTGGCGCTGCCCTACCCGCCCTTCACCAGCCCGGACCTGACCCGGGCCGAGCAGGCCGGCCACCCCTCGCGCAACCTCCACGCCCACGACCTCGTCATCGCCGAGCACCTGCGCCGCCGGGGCCTCGGCCCCCGTCTCCTGACCCATCTCCGGTCCACCGCACGACAGTTGGGCTATGAGCGCATCTCCCTGGCGGCGGTCAGGGGCGCCCATGTGCTGTGGGCCCAACTGGGCTACCGCGCCCACCCCGAGGTCGAACTGCCCGCGAGCTACGGCACGAACGCGATGTACATGTCCATGGAAGTAGGTTGACCACGCATGTATCGCGTGCGCGATGACTATCGGCGATCCCAAGTGGCGATCGCGGCGCTGTTCTGCTGCCTCGGGTTCCAGTACGCCACCTGGGTCTCGCGGATCCCCGCCCTGAAGACCAGGCTCGACCTGTCCGAGGCGCAGCTCGGGCTGCTCCTCATGGTCTGCGGCGCGGGCGCGGCCGTCTCCTTCCCGCTGGTGGCGGTCCTGACCAGACGGCTCGGCTCGCGCCGGCTCGCCATCATCTCCGCCCTCGGGCTCGGAGCGGTCCTGCTCGCCCTCTCCGCCACGCCGAACTACCCGGTCACGCTGCTCGTCGTGGGCTGCGACGGAATCGCGGTGGGCTGCCTCAACGTCGCGATGAACGCGCAGGCGGCGGCGCTGGAGGTGAAGTACGAGCGCACCACGATGGCCAAGATGCACGCCACGTTCAGCGCGGGTTCGCTCTTCGCCGCGCTGCTGGCCTCCGGCGTGACCTCGCTGTCCACGGCCCTCCCGACCCACTTCGTCACGGCGACGGCGCTGCTCGCGGCGCTGGTGCTCGGCGCGAGCGGAGGCCTCCTGACGGACGACCCGCCTCCGGGTGCGCCGGCCGACTCCCCGGCGGAACCGGTCACCGCGAAGAAGTCCCGGGGCCTGACCCTGCCGACCAGGGGCACGATCTGGATGGGGCTCGCGATGGCGTTCGGCACGGTGACCGAGGGAGCCATGAACGACTGGTCGGCGCTCTATCTGAAGGACGTGGCTGGAGCGGCCGCGCAGCTGGCGCCGCTGGGCATCGCCGTCGTCTCGGTGATGATGGTGCTGGCCCGCCTCTTCGCCGACGGCTGGCGCACCAAGTGGGGGGACGACCGGATCGTACGGATCGGCAGCGCGCTGGCGGGCGCGGGGCTCGCGCTGGCGCTGCTGGTCGGGGGAGTGGTGCCGGCGCTGCTCGGCTTCGCGTGCGTGGGGCTCGGCATCGCGGCGGTGACGCCCTGCGTGTACGTGGCCGCGGCCCGCCAGGGCTCCGAGGCGCTGGCCCTGGTCGCGGCCATGGGCACGACGGGGTTGCTGGCCGGGCCCGCGGTGATCGGCTTCGTCGCGGAGGGCACGGGTCTGGCCTGGGGCATGGGCGCGGTGGCGGCCTCGGCCCTGCTCGTCTCGGCATGCAGCACCCGAATCCGCTTTCCGACGCTGGCGGAGGTGTAGGGGGCCGCGCGTTTTTCCTTTGCCTGCGGGCGGTGGGTGGCTGGCCGCGCAGTTCCCCGCGCGCGGCCCTGGGGGGTTGGGGGGCCCGCCCGTTTCGTTTTGCCTGCGGGCGGTGGGTGGCTGGTCGCGCAGTTCCCCGCGCCCCTGGGGGGTTGGGGGGCCCGCGTGTTCGTTGTGTCTGCGGGCCGCAGGTGGCTGGTCGCGCAGTTCCCCGCGCCCCTGGGGGGTCGGGGGTGGGGGCCCCGCACGTTTCGTTGTGTCTGCGGGCCGCAGGTGGCTGGTCGCGCAGTTCCCCGCGCCCCTGGGGGTTGGGGTGAGGGCCTCCCGCAAGGGTGATGCCCTGGGGCGCACGGCCATCCAGGGGCGCGGGGGCCTTGCGCGGCCGGTGGCCGTCGCGGGCGTTTGGCTGGGGGCGCGGGGAACTGCGCGAGAACCACGCACGGTCCGCGGTCGGCCGACGGCCGATGTTTTTCAGGACGAGTCGCACGGTCCGCAGTCGGCGGACGGCGGGCGTTTGTTTGGGGGCGCGGGGAACTGCGCGAGAACCACGCACGGTCCGCAGTCGGCGGACGGCCGGTGTTTTTCAGGGGCGCGGGGAACTGCGCGAACGAGCCCCACGGTCCGCGGCCAACGGACGGCCGAGTTTTGGGGGCGCGGGAAACCGCGCGAAGGTGGGCGCACCCTTGGGGGCGTGGCGGGGGCTCGGGCCGAGGTGGGCGGGGCCGGGCCCCCAGGGGGTTAGAGGCCCTGCCACACCGGCTTGTTGACGAACGTGTGCCGGAAGTACGGCGCCAACTTCAACTTCGACGCCGCCGCTTCGTCGACAACAACCGTCGCGTGCTGATGCAACTGAAGCGCGGACGCCGGCACCACCGCAGCCACCGGCCCCTCCACCGTCTGCGCGACCGCCTCCGCCTTGCCCTCACCCGTCGCGAGCAGCACCAGGTGACGGGCCTCCAGAATCGTGCCGATGCCCTGCGTGATCACGTGGTGCGGCACCTGGTCGATGTCGTCGTCGAAGAAGCGCGCGTTGTCGACGCGGGTCTGCTCGGTCAGCGTCTTGATCCGGGTGCGCGAGGCGAGCGAGGAGCAGGGCTCGTTGAACCCGATGTGCCCGTCCGTGCCGATCCCCAAGATCTGGAGGTCCACCCCACCCGCCGAGGCGAGCGCCAGGTCGTACGCCTCGCACGCCGCCTGGACGTCCTCGGCCGAACCGTCCGGCCCGATGAAGGAGTCCGCACCGAGCCCGAGCGGCTCGACGACCTGGCGGATGACGGTGGCGCGGTAGGACTCGGGGTGCCCGGCGGGCAGTCCCACGTACTCGTCGAGCTGGCACACACGGGCCCGCGAGACGTCCACGTCACCGGCGGCGACCTTCGCGGTCAGCGCGTCGTAGATCGGGATCGGCGTCGAGCCGGTGGCCACGCCGAGCAGCGCGTCGGGCTTGCGGCGCCACAGGGCGGCGATCGACTCGGCGATGAGCTCGCCGCCTGCCTTGGCGTCCGGGACGATGACAACTTCCACGTGGGCCTGCCGATCTGGAGACGTGAAACGGGTGTGGTATAGACCAATCTAGCAGAGCGACGGCCCTCGCGACCGGTGGTCCCACCCACTGCCATGGTCGACCGAACGGGTTGCCGGAACCTATACGGGGGCGGCCATTCGGAGGCATGCATCATGTCGCCGCCCGCCATGTCGTCGCCCACCATGGCGCTGCCCAACATGTCGGTGCCCACCATGGCCGCGCCCGACCCCACGCATGCCCGCGCTCCAGGCAAGAACCCGCGAGCGGGTCCTACGCGAGCGAGCCCCCGGTCGCGTCCAGCCACTGGCCGGTGATCCAGCGCCCGTCCTCCGAGGCGAGGAACGCCACGACGTCCGCGATGTCCGACCCCTCGCCGACCCGGCCGAACACCGAGTAGGCGGCCGCCTCCGCCCAGGCCGCGTCGTCGGTGCGCAGCCAGTCCGCGTTGATGTCCGTGTCGATGATGCCGGGTGCCACCGCGTTGACCGTGATCCCGCGGGCGCCGACGACCTTGGACAGGTAGCGCGTGAACACGTCGAGCGCGCCCTTGGTCATGGCGTAGGTGATCTGGTCCGGCATCATCGCGGCACGGGAGAGCCCGCTGGAGATGTTGACGATCCGCCCGCGGTCGCGCATCCGGGCCAGGCCGAGCTGGGCCACGAAGAACGGCGCCTTGGCGTTGACGCCGAAGTGGCGGTCGTACGCCTCCTCGGTGACCTCGCCGAACGGTACGGGCTGCCCGATCCCGGCGTTGTTCACCAGGATGTCGACCCCGTCGGCCTGCCGGTCGAAGGCCTCCCACAGGGCGGCCGCGTCCCCCGGCACCCCCAGTTCCTGGCCGATCGCGAAGGCCGAGCCACCCGCCGCCTCGATGGCCGCGACCGTCTCCTTGGCCGCCACCTCGTTGGTGCCGTAGTGCACGGCCACCCGCGCCCCGTCCCGGCCGAGGCGCTCGGCGATCGCTCGCCCTATGCCCCTGCTACCGCCCGTGACCAGCGCCGTCTTTCCTTCGAGCGAGCCCATGGCCGCGCCCCTTCCGCCTCGACAATTTCTGTAGCGGTCGCTACGGAAAGGAACGTAACACATTCTTTAGTGGGCGCTACAGAAGCGCGATAGGATCGGGCCATGGCGACGAAACAACGCGGCCGCCCCCGCTCCTTCGACCGGGGCAAGGCCCTGGAGCAGGCGACGATGGAGTTCTGGCGACACGGCTACGAGGCGACCTCCGTCGCCGATCTCACCCGCGCCATGGGGATCGGCGCGCCCAGCCTCTACGCCGCCTTCGGCGACAAGCGCGCCCTCTTCGAAGAGGTCCTGAGCGTCTACGGAGCGACCCACGGCGCCTTCATGACGCGGGCCTTCGCCGAGGAGCCGACGGCACGCCGGGCCGTCGCCCGGCTGCTGCGCGAGGCGGCGGCCGAGTTCACCGACCCCGCCCACCCCTACGGCTGCCTGGTCATCAGTGCCGCGGCCAACTGCACCACCGAGGCGATCAAGGTCGACCTGCGCGAGCGGCGCAACGCCAATCTCGCCGCGTTCGAGAGCCGGATCGCCGCGGACATCGCAGCCGGACACCTGCCCGAGGGCACCGATGCCCGTGTGCTGGCCCGCTTCAGCGGAGCCGTCTTCCAGGGCATGTCCCAGCAGGCCCGCGACGGGGCCGGCCGTGCCGAGCTCGAAGCCGTCGCCGAGGCCGCCATGCTGGCCTGGCCCGAGGAGCGGACACGAGGGCGCTGAGGGTTGCGGGAGCCCGGTCGGCAGGGAATATTGCGGGGTGCAGATGGATGGACAGGGCAGAATGGTCTAGTCCACAATGAGCAAGGAACGAGCCAAGAGGCGAGCCCAAGAGACGAGCCCAAGAAACGGGCTCAAGGAACGAGCTCAAGAGACGGGCTCAGCTAACGAGCTCAACGAAGACCGAAACACCACCGCACTTCCGCCCACCCCGCACAGGCGGGCGGAACCGAGGCCCCGGCGCTCTCTGCCCTGACTGCGCCGTGACCTCCCTTTGAAGGCCGGGGGGACCGCACACCCGCCGGCCGGCAACCGGGCTGCGGTGCCCGGACGGGCCGAGGGTCCCGTCCAGGCGCCGCGGCCCGCAGTCATATGAGTGCTCCAGCGCAGGTACGCTCACCCCGTGCCCTCCATGAACGACCTCGTACGCCAGCACACCGCTCTGAGTGAGTCCGACCTCGAGTGGCTGCACCTGCTGGTCTCGGAGTGGCAACTGCTCTCCGACCTGTCCTTCGCCGACCTCGTCCTGTGGGTTCCGACCCTGGACGGCACCCGCTATGTCTCGGTCGCGCAGATGCGGCCCAACACCGGCCCCACCTCCTACCAGGACGACATGGTCGGCCACCTGGTGCCGCGGGGCCGGCGCCCGCTCCTGGACGCCGCGCTCGACGAGGGCCGCATCGTGCGCGAGGGCGACCCGGAGTGGCGCGAAGAGGTGCCGGTCCGCGTCGAGTCGATTCCGGTGCGCCGGGAGGGCCGAGTGCTCGGCGTCATCGCCCGGAACACCAATCTGCTCACTGTCCGTACACCCTCGCGGCTGGAACTCACCTATCTCCAGTCCGCGTCCGACCTCGCCCAGATGATCGCCGCGGGATCCTTCCCGTTCCCCGGCCAGCAGGTCGACATGGACGCCTCCCCCCGGGCCGGTGACGGTCTGATCAGGCTGGACGCGGACGGCATCGTCCAGTACGCCTCGCCCAACGCGCTCTCCGCCTACCACCGCCTGGGCCTCGCCTCCGACCTCGTCGGGCAGCACCTGGGCCAGCTCACCGCCGACCTCGCGCCGGCCCGCGGCCCGGTCGACGAGGCCATCGTGAAGCTCGCCAGCGGCTATGCGCCGAGGGAGGCCGAGGTCGAGGGCAACGGCGGAGTGATCCAGTTGCGCGCCATCCCGCTGAAGCCGAAGGGCGCGCGCATCGGCTCGCTCGTGCTACTGCGCGATGTGACCGAACTGCGCCGCCGCGAGCGGGAGTTGATCACCAAGGACGCCACCATCCGGGAGATCCACCACCGGGTGAAGAACAACCTCCAGACGGTCGCCGCGCTGCTCCGCCTCCAGTCCCGCCGGATGGACTCCGACCAGGGCCGCGAGGCGCTCAACGAGGCTGTCCGGCGCGTGGGTTCGATCGCCATTGTGCACGAGACGCTGTCCCAGAACCTGGACGAGCGCGTCGAGTTCGACGAGATCGCCGACCGGGTCCTGGCCATGGTCGCCGAGATCTCGCCCGGCAAGGTCAACTGCCGCCGCACCGGCCGCTTCGGCATACTCGACGCCGAGGTGGCCACCCCGCTCTCCATGGTTCTGACCGAGGTGTTGCAGAACGCGCTGGAGCACGCCTTCGCGCCGGGCGAGCAGGGTTCGGTGGAGGTCTCGGCGCTGCGCGGCGGCACCCGCGAGGAGGCCCGGCTGCTGATCACCGTGCGGGACGACGGCCGGGGACTGCCCGAGGGCTTCGACGCCCAGCGCACCGGAAACCTGGGTCTACAGATCGTACGGACGCTGGTGGAGGGCGAGTTGGGCGGAACCTTCGACATGGTGCCGGCCGCCGGACGGGGCACGAAGGTCGTGCTCGACGTTCCGGTGGGACCCGACAAGTAGCCAACGCCTCCGCCCCGGTACGGCAGGCGAGTACCCCCGGCCCGGCGACGTACACACAGCCCGGCCGACCACCCGCACACAGCAGCGAGCCCCGAACCATGAGACAGGTTCGGGGCTCGAATGCTGTGGGTTGTTCCTGCTGCGCGCTGCGGCTCGGGGGGCGGTGACTGCGTACGCTCTGTACGCGCCGCGCGGGGCTAAGGCGGGAAGTGGGGGCTCAGGCGGTCGCGTTGCGCGCCCGGTTGCGAGCGGCACGGCGCTTCATCGCGCGGCGCTCGTCCTCGCTGAGGCCACCCCAGACGCCGGAGTCCTGGCCGGACTCGAGCGCCCACTGCAAGCACTGCTCCATGACGGGGCAGCGGCGGCAGACGGCCTTGGCTTCCTCGATCTGCAACAGCGCAGGACCGGTGTTGCCGATGGGGAAGAACAGCTCGGGGTCTTCCTCACGACAAACGGCGTTGTGACGCCAGTCCATGGCTGCTACCTCTCTCGGTGTTACATGCGGGTGCTTGTGAATGTGAACGCTTTCACGAATCCCTCAACAAGGGAAGGGCCATCTTCCAGTTGGACTGGTTGTGGTCCGAGTTTTGAGGAGGGGTTCTGGCTTTCAGTGGAGGCCGGTGTTGCGGGCCGTCCCGATCGCCATGTAGAGATTCGCAAACCTCGGCGGCGGATACAACCCCTTCCGGAAAGTTTTTTTGGATTCCTCGGTGTCGACTGGGTCACAGTCGTACTTCCATGGGGTGGATGCCAGCCTAAACGTTCGAGTGAAAGGACTTTGGGCCCTTCCACTCACACAATCACACGCAGTGCACGGCGTACGCCTGTGAACGCGACGCTAGTACGCAGGCCCAGGTGGTCGCCGTCCATCTGGAAGGGGAGGGGGGCCTTGGAATGCAAGGTGAAGTCCGTCAAGTCGTGCAGTGATACGGCGTGCTTGCCGTGCGGACCCCGCGCCGGGGTCGAAGTCAGCAGCTGGGTGGCGTAACGGGTCGCCGAGGGCGTGGTCATCTTCGTCAGGGCGAGGACGTCCAGGGCCGCCTCGAAGGAGGCCTCCGGAGACGCGTACAGCGGACGATTGCCCAGGTAGGTGTAGGGAGAGGTGTTGCAGACTATCGACAGGACAAGATCCTCGACCGGGTCCGAGCCCGGGCGCTCCAGGGTGATCTGGCCGTGTCTGCGGTGGGGCTCTCCGAAGAACTGGCGGGCCACCTGGCGCAAATAGAGCGCGTGCGTCGAACGCTTTCCGCGCTCCCTCTGCTGTTCGACCCGGCCGACGACACCCGCGTCGAATCCGAACCCCGCACAGAAAGTGAACCAGCGTTCCGGGACGCCTTCGTCGGGGGTTCCCGCGACTCCCGAGGCGAGACCGAGGCTCACCGTGCGGCTCCGCTTCTCGCGCAGCGCGTCGAGAATGACACCGGTCGACTCCACAGCGTCATTGGGCAGACCGAGCGCCCGTGCGAACACATTGGTGGAACCGCCGGGAACCACCGCGAATTCCGGGAGTTCGGGGCTCGGCCCGTTGTGCAGCAGTCCGTTCACGACCTCGTTGACCGTGCCGTCGCCGCCGAGCGCCACCACCAGGTCGATGTCGTTGCTCTCGGCCGCCCGGCGCCCGAGGTCCCGGGCATGGCCGCGGTACTCGGTGGTCACCGCCTCCAGCTTCATCTCGCTGGCGAGGGCGTGGAGCAGGACGTCACGCGTGCGCGCACTGGTGGTGGTAGCCGCCGGATTGACCACGAGAAGTGCACGCATGGTCGCCAGACTACCTACCGGGGGGTACCGGGGCGCACCCTGGCCCCGGGCCGCCCGCCCCGGGGCGGGTCCCGCCGAGCGGGCTACCCTGGCCGGGTGAGTACTGAGCAGACCCCCGAAGCCCCCGCCGCGCGCCCCGGCCGGCTGACCGCCGCGGCGGCGCTTTCCGCGCTGGAGGGCCTCGCCCTGGTCGCCGGTGGCCTCTTCATGCTCGTGATGGGTCTCACCGGCAAGCCCGACCGGCCCACCCAGGCCGAGACGGGCGGTCTGACCCTGATGGTGCTCGGCCTGATCCCGCTGATCGCCGCGCGCGGACTGCTGCGCCGCCGCAGCTGGAGCCGGGGGCCCGCCATGATCACGCAGATCATGGCGCTGCCGGTGGCCTGGATGTTCCTCAACTCCGACGGGGCGCCCTGGATCCCGGCCGGCATCGCGCTCGCGGCGGTGGCCGTCACGGGTCTGGTCCTGCTGGTGAACCGGGCCACCACCGAGGCCCTCGGGATCCGCGGGCCGATGCGCGACGCGTGAGTGCCCGGCTACTCCTCGACGAGCAGCCTCTCCCGCAGCTGGGCCAGCGTGCGGGCCAGCAGCCGCGACACATGCATCTGCGAGATGCCGACCTCCTGCGCGATCTGCGACTGGGTCATGTTGCCGAAGAACCGAAGCAGCAGGATCCGCTTCTCCCTCGGCGGCAGGTCCTCCAGGAGCGGCTTGAGGGACTCGCGGTACTCGACCCCCTCCAGCGCCTCGTCCTCCGCACCCAGCGTGTCCGCCACCGCGGGCGACTCGTCGTCGGTGTCGGGCACGTCCAGGGAGAGCGTGGAGTAGGCGTTGGCCGACTCCAGGCCCTCCAGGACCTCCTCCTCCGAAATGCCGAGCCGCTCGGCCAGTTCGTGCACCGTCGGTGAGCGCCCGTGCTGCTGGGACAGCTCCGCCGTCGCCGTGGTGAGCGCGAGCCGCAGCTCCTGGAGCCGGCGCGGCACCCGCACCGCCCAGCCCTTGTCGCGGAAGTGCCGCTTGATCTCGCCGACGACGGTGGGCGTCGCGTACGTCGAGAACTCCACACCCCGCTCGGGGTCGAAGCGGTCCACCGACTTGATCAGGCCGATCGTGGCGACCTGGGTCAGGTCGTCCAGGGGCTCACCGCGGTTGCGGAAGCGCCGGGCCAGGTGCTCGACCAGCGGCAGGTGCATCCGTACCAGCTGATTGCGCAGCTCGGCCTTCTCGGACGAGCCGTCGGACATTTTGCGCAGCTCGATGAACATCGCCCGCGCCCCGCTGCGATCGTGTGGATCGTGGTGCCTGTGCTCGCTGTGCTCGCTCATAAGGGCCGCCCGCTCTGCCTGCTCCGCCGCGTACAAAACGCCATTTGGGCCATCCACAGGGCTGTCCTCCGGGTGCGGCCGGGCCTGCTGCTCCGGGATGCCCGCGGGGCGCGCCGCTTCCGGGATGCGCTCGCCGTCCCGCACCGGACCCTCCCCGCTCACGCCGGTCCGGGTCCCGCGCCGCGCTGTTTGTACAGGCTGATGGAGACCGTGCGGTCCTCGGCCACGGTGGAGTCGACCTTGCCGGCCAGCGCGGAGAGCACCGTCCACGCGAAGGTGTCGCGCTCCGGGGCCCGCCCGTCGGTGGTGGGCGCCGCGACGGTGACCTCCAGGGAGTCGTCGACGAGGCGGAACACACAGCTCAACACGGAACCTGGGACGGCCTGCTGGAGCAGGATCGCGCAGGCCTCGTCGACCGCGATGCGCAGGTCCTCGATCTCGTCGAGGGTGAAGTCCAAACGTGCCGCGAGTCCGGCCGTGGCCGTACGCAGCACCGACAGGTAGGCACCCGCGGCCGGCAGCCGGACTTCCACGAAGTCCTGATTCCCGGGCTCGCCTGCGATCTGGGACACCCTCACCTCCAAGGTGGCACAAGCTCTGTCAAGGCCCGGGGAGGGGGGAGGTCCCGGGGCCGGGGGTACGGGGTCCGTACCTGGACTGGCGACGCTATCGCGATCCATGGTGCCCTGTCGCCGGAAGCTCTCCCGGCGGCCGTCACTCATGGTAAGCCCATGCGTACGGACAGTGGCTAGAGGTTTGCAGTGCCCAATTGCTGTGAACCGGGACCGGGTTGACGTACCCAGGCACCACGGGCTTCGAACCTCTCCGTCCGCTCCGGACGGAAGATCGGGGAGGCCGTTCTCACACCAGCACGCCGTCCACGAAACACCAACGCCAGCTCTCGCCGGGCTCGAAGGTCCGCATCACCGCGTGACCGGTCTCCTTGAAGTGGCCCGTGGCGTGCTGATGCGGCGAGGAGTCGCAGCACCCCACATGGCCACAGACCAGACACAGGCGCAGCTGGACGGGGTGCGTACCCTCTTTCAGACACTCCGGGCAGGTGTCGCTCAGCGGGGCCGGCTCGGGGCGCGGCAGTTCTGCAACGTGCGGGCACTCGCTCATGATGGCCAGGTTACGACGGAGCGCGGGGCACTGGTGAGTGGGGACGGACGGTTGTGATGGATGCATTGCCGCTGGTGGCGCTGATCGCGGCGAGCGCCGCGGTCGCGGGGGCCGCCCGCCGGACGCCGGTGCCCGCGCCGCTGCTCCTGGTGGCGGTGGGGCTGGTGGGGGCGTACGTGCCCGGCGTCCCCGCATACACCCTCGACCCGCACATCGTGCTGCCTCTGGTGCTGCCGCCGCTGCTGCACACGGCGGCCCTGGAGAGCTCGTACCTCGATCTGCGGGCCAACCTGCGGCCGGTGGCGCTGCTTTCCGTCGGTTACACCCTGTTCGCGACCGTCGTGGTCGGCTATCTCGCCTACCTGCTCGTCCCCGATCTTCCGTTGACCGCGGCCCTGGTGCTGGGGGCGGTGATCGCGCCGCCGGACGCGGTCGCGGCCACCGCCATCGCCCGGCGGCTGCGGTTGCCCAGCCGCATCACCACGATCCTCCAGGGCGAGTCCCTGGTGAACGACGCGACCGCGATCACCGCGTACAAGGTGGCGCTCGCGGCGGCGGTCGGGGCCGGGGCGACCTGGGGCGACGGCGTCAAGGAGTTCGCGCTCGCCGCGATCGGCGGGATCGGGGTGGGCCTCGTCCTGATGCTGCCCATCCACTGGCTGCGCCGCCACCTCCACGAGGCGCTGTTGCAGAACACGCTGTCGCTGCTCATCCCGTTCGTCGCCTATGCGGCGGCGGAACAGGTGGGGGCGTCGGGCGTGCTCGCGGTGGTGGTCGTGGCGCTCTACCTCGGACACCGCTCCTGGCAGGTGGACTTCGCGACCCGGCTCCAGGAGGAGGCGGTGTGGAAGGTGGTCGCCTTCCTCCTGGAATCGGCGGTGTTCGCGCTGATCGGACTGCAAATGCCGGTGGTCCTCAAGGGACTTGGGGAGTACGGGGTCGCCGAGGCGGTCTGGTA
Source organism: Streptomyces hundungensis (assembly GCF_003627815.1). NCBI lineage: Bacteria > Bacillati > Actinomycetota > Actinomycetes > Kitasatosporales > Streptomycetaceae > Streptomyces > Streptomyces hundungensis. The sequence continues at coordinate 2,957,181 of NZ_CP032698.1, read as the reverse complement.
CGCGGTGGGGGTGTTCGCCCTCGTGGTGGCCGCCCGCTTCGTCTGGGTCTTCCCGGCGACGTTCCTGCCGCGCGCGGTCTCCGAGCGGATCCGGCGGCGGGAGCCGGAGACCGACTGGACGGCGCCGGTCATCGTGGGGTGGGCCGGCATGCGCGGGGTGGTCTCGCTCGCCATCGCCTTCTCCATCCCGCTGACGATGGAGGACGGCCAGGGCTTCCCGGCCCGCAACCTGGTCCTGTTCCTCACCTTCACCACGGTCATCGGCACCCTTGTCGTACAGGGTCTGACGCTGCCCCCGCTGATCCGGCTGCTCAAACTGCCCGGACGGGACACCCAGGCCGAGACGCTGGCCGAGGCCCAGGCCCAGAGCGAGGCCTCCCGGGCGGCCGAGGCCCGCCTGGAGGAGCTGCTCGCCGACGAGCGCAACACCCTGCCGCCGCCGCTCGCCGCCCGGCTGCGGACGGTCCTGGAACGGCGGCGCAATGCCGTGTGGGAGCGGCTCGGGGCGGTCAACGAGACGACCGGGGAGTCCGCGGACGACACCTATCGGCGGCTGTCGCGCGAAATGATCGACGCGGAGCGCAAGGTGTTCGTGTCCCTGCGCGACGAGCGCCGCATCGACGACGAGATGATGCGGACCCTGCTGCGCAGACTGGACCTGGAGGAGGCGGCCGCGTACCGGGAGGGCGAGGAGTAGCCGTTGAGTGACCGGCGCGGGCCGGGCGCCCGGTTCACGGCCGCCCGGTGATCACCGCCGCCACCCTGGTGCCCGCCGGGAACGCCCCCTCGTCGGCCAGGGCCACCAGCGCGTACAGCAGCTTCGCCACGTACAGCCGCTCCACTCCCAGCCCGTGCCGCTCCTCGAAGTCCCGGGCGAAGGCGTCCAGTTCGGCGGGCAGGCGGGCGTAGCCGCCGAAGTGGAAGCGCTCCTCCAGCGTCCAGGCGCCCCGCACCTCGCCGAACGCCGCCCGCTGGAGGCCCCGTATCTCCTCGCCGAGGAAGCCGCCCTTCAGGACCGGCACTCCGAGCGCCCGTTGGCCCGAGCCGAGGCCGGCGGCGAGCCCGGCCAGGGTGCCTCCGGTGCCGCAGGCCACCGCGACCACGTCCGCGTGCCCGCGCAGCTCCGCGCCCAGCTCCGTACAGCCGCGCACCGCAAGGGAGTTGCTGCCGCCCTCGGGCACGACGTACGCCTCGGGATCCAGCAGGTCCAGGAGGGCCGCCAGGACCTCGGGGGCGGATGCGCGACGGTAGGTCGCGCGGTCGACGAAGTGGAGCCGCATCCCGTCCGCCGCGCATCGCGCGAGGGACGGGTTGAGGGGGCGGCCGGCCAGTTCGTCGCCCCGGACGACTCCGATGGTGGGGAAGCCCAGGAGGCGGCCGGCGGCGGCCGTCGCGCGCAGATGGTTGGAGTAGGCGCCGCCGAAGGTGAGGACGGGCCGGCCGGCGGCGGCGCGCAGGTTCGGCGCGAGTTTGCGCCACTTGTTGCCCACCAGGTCCGGGTGGATCAGATCGTCCCGCTTGAGCAGCAGCCGCACCCCGTGCCGCGCGAACCGCTCGTCCGCCACGTCCTCCAAGGGGGAGGGGAGGCGGGGGACGAGCGCTTCGGGGGTCATGGCCCCATTGTCGCGTCCGTGGTCACGGGAGGCATCGCGGGCCGCCCCGCCGTTCACTTCAGGCGCTCGTGCACCCGCTCCCGCAGCCAGTCCATCGTGAAGCCGCGCGGGTCCACCTTGCCGACCTGCCACTCCTTGTGCCCGATGACCGAGCGCTCCGTCCAGCCGTAGTGGCGGCACACGGCGGTGGCCGCCTTCACGATGGCGTCGAGCTGGGCGGCGGGCCAGGGGTCCTCGCCGTCTCCGAGGTTCTCGCACTCGAAACCGTAGAAGTGGGTGTTGCCGTCGGTGTTGTTCGTCACCGGCGGTGGCAGCCGCTTCTCGGCGATCACGGCCCGCAGGACGTCGCCGTCGCCCGCGCCCGCGTGGTTGGCGCGGCCGTTGCCGACGAGGTGCACCGCGCCGTCCTTGGTGATCACCCCGTGGCAGAGCGGTCCCGGCAGCGAGTCGTAGCCGTCGTAGCAGAGACGGACCGTGGCATCGGCGCCGTGGCTGGCCGTGTGGTGGATGACGACGCCGTTGATCGGACCCCAGCCGCCGTGGCCGGCCCGGTTGTGGGTGCGCCAGTGGCCGACCTCGACGACGGTGAGGCCCTCGGCGCGCAGGGCGGCGAGGAATTGGTCTGCGGACAGGGGAGGGGCCATGGCCGCCTCCTTCCAGAGCGGTGCGGACTATCTCGTACCGCTTGTACCGCAACTCCCGCTATAGGGCGATCTGTTCGGTTTGGTGAGCGAGCCGATCCGGACAGGGGTGGCCGACGGGGGACGGATCAGCCCTGGGCGAGCCACAGATCGGGGCCGAACACCTCGTAGTGGATGTCGGCCGCCGGTACGCCCCGGGCGAGGAGCTGGCCGCGCACCGCGCGCATGAAGGGGAGCGGGCCGCAGAGATAGGCGCGGGTGCCCGGCAGAACCGGGAGGGCGGTGAGGTCCATCAGACCGGTGCGGTCGGCGGGGTGCCCGGGGCCGGGAGCCTCGTACCAGAAGTGGGCCGCCGCGTCCGGGAGTCGGCCGGTGAGCGCCGTGTGCTCCTCGCGCAGCGCGTGCGCGGCGGGGGAGCGGTCGGCGTGCGCCACGGTCACCGGCGCGCGGTACCCGTCGGCCGCCAGCCCCTGAAGCATCGACACCATCGGCGTGCAGCCGATGCCCGCCGACACGAGCAGCAGCGGCACCTCGTCACCGGCGAGCACGAGATCGCCGTACGGGGCCGAGACGCGCAGCCGGTCGCCCTCGCGGACCCGGGCGTGCAGGTGGCCGGAAACCTCTCCGTCCGGATCGCCCTGGACGCGCTTGACGGTGAGGGAACGCAGCTCGCCCCCGGGCGCCGAGCGCAGGCTGTACTGGCGTATCTGGCGGGCGCCGTCGGGGAGTTCGACCTGGACGGAGACGTACTGGCCCGGCCTGAAGGCGGGCGCGGGGGCGCCGTCGGCGGGGCGCAGCCGGAAGGTGGCGCAGTCGGGGGTCTCCTCGACCCGGGCGGCCACGGTCCACTCGCGCCAGACGTCCCCGGCGAGCACGCCCCGCTCCTCGTACAGCCGGGTCTCGGCGGCGATCAGGCCGTTCGCCATCAGCCAGTACACCTCGGCCCACGCGTCGGCGACCTCGGGCGTGACGGCCTCGCCGAGCACCTCGCCGATCGCGGCGAACAGGTGCTGGTGGACGACCTTGTACTGGTCGGCTGTGACGCCGAGCGAGGCGTGTTTGTGGGCGATCCGGCTCAGCATCACGTGGGGGCGGTCCTCGGGGTGGTCCACCAGATGCGTGGCGAAGGCGGCGATGGAACCGGCGAGCGCCCGCGTCTGGAGGCCGGCCGCCTGGTTGCCCCGGTTGAACAGATCGCGCAGCAGCTCGGGGTGGGCCGCGAAGAGACGTCCGTAGAAGCGCTCGGTGATGGTGTCGATGGCCGCGGCGACGGCGGGCAGGGTGGCGCGTACGGTCGCGGTCGACTTTTCGGACAGCATCGACGGACTCCTTCGGTTAAATTGGCATGAGCGATGCATATTCAAGGGCGTGCGGAGGGTCGCGCCGGGCCGATGGGCGGTCGGTGCGGAGTCAGCGGCTGGTGATGCCGATCAGGAGGGGGCCGGTCGGCGAGGCCACGAGGTCGTCCACCGTGAGCTCGTCGAGGGAGTCGTAGAACGCCTCCCGCGCGCGGTGCAGCGCCCGGCGCAGCCGGCAGGCCGCGACCAGCGGGCAGGGCGACGCCCCTTCGCAGTCCACGACTTCGCCGGGCCCTTCGAGCTCACGCACCAGGCCCCCCACGGAGGCGAGTCGGCCCGCCGTGGTCAGCACGAGCCCGCCGCCCCGGCCGCGCCGCGCCTCGATGAGCGAGAGGTGCTGGAGCCGGGCGACGACCTTCGCGGTGTGCGTGTACGGGATCCGCATCGCGTCCGCCACCTCGCGCGTGGTGGGCGGGGCCTGGTCGTCGGCGTGCTCGATGACCGCGAGGCGCATCAGCACCCGCAGCGCAAGATCGGTGAATCTCGTCAACCGCATGCGAGCACCGTAGATAACTTGCATCACCGCTGCAAATTAGCGGCCGGTCCCGGCGTCGGTTGTCGGCCGCGCGGTTCGCGGCCGGCAACCGGAAGCCGTGCGGGGCCTGTTCGAGGGCTCGGCGGCATTGCCCCTCCCGCCGGTTCCCTAACCCCACTCATTCGAGTAATGGCGCGGGGACTCTCCGTGATGGAAGTGTTCTCAGGGCAGTCCGGCTTGAAGATCGTGAACGCTCAGAAGGAGTCACATGTCCGTCGAGGCAGGCCCCGAGAACCGCGCCCAACAGAGTCTCGGCACAGCTGCCGCGCGAAACTTGGCGACCACCACCAAGTCCGCGCCGCAGATGCAGGAGATCACCTCCCGCTGGCTGCTGCGGATGCTGCCGTGGGTCCAGGTGCAGGGCGGTACGTACCGGGTCAACCGACGCCTCAGCTACTCGGTGGGAGACGGGCGGATCACCTTCGTCCAGACCGGCGAGCGGGTCGCCGTCATCCCCGCCGAACTGGGTGAGTTGCCCGCGCTGCGGGACTTCGACGACGAGACGGTGCTCGGCGAGCTCGCCAACCGCTGTGAACAGCGCGACTTCGCCGCGGGCGAGGTCATCGCCACCGCGGGCGACGTCGCCGACCGGGTGTACCTGCTCGCGCACGGCCGCGTCGAGAAGGTCGGCACCGGCCCCTACGGCGACGAGACGGCCCTGGGATTCCTCGCGGACGGGGCACACTTCGGCGAGCGGGCGCTCGTCTCCGGCGAGGCCGCCTGGGAGTGCACCTACCGCGCCACCACCGGCTGCACCGTGCTCATCCTCAGCCGGGCCGACGTGCTCAACCTCGCCGAGCGCTCCGAGACGCTGCGCGACCACCTCGCGGCGGTCTCGGCCCTGCCGGAACAGCGCACCAACAACTACGGCGAAGCGGCCATCGACCTCTCCGCCGGACACGTCGGCGAAGCGGTCATCCCGCACACCTACGTCGACTACGAGGGCGCGCCCCGCGAGTACGAACTCTCGGTGGCACAGACCGTGCTGAAGGTCCACAGCCGCGTCGCCGACCTCTACAACCAGCCGATGAACCAGACCGAGCAGCAGCTCAGGCTCACGGTCGAGGCGCTGCGCGAGCGCCAGGAGCACGAGCTCATCAACAACCGGGAGTTCGGCCTCCTGACCAACTGCGACTACGGCCAGCGCCTCCAGCCGCACGACGGCGTGCCGAGCCCCGACGACATGGACGAGCTGCTCTCGCGCCGCCGCGGCAACAAGCTCTTCCTCGCCCACCCGCGGGCGATCGCCGCCTTCGGGCGCGAGTGCAACAAGCGCGGCCTGGTGCCCGAGTCGGTGGAGGTCGCCGGCAACCACGTACCGGCCTGGCGCGGAGTGCCGATCTTCCCCTGCAACAAGATCCCGGTCAGCGACGCCCGTACGACCTCGATCATCTGTATGCGTACCGGCGAGGCCGAGCAGGGCGTGATCGGGCTCCAGCAGTCGGGCATCCCGGACGAGATCGAGCCGAGCCTCTCGGTCCGCTTCATGGGCATCGACGAGCAGGCGATCATCTCCTACCTCGTCACCGCCTACTACTCGGCCGCGATCCTGGTCCCCGACGCGCTCGGTGTCCTGGAGAACGTCGAGGTCAGCCGCTGGCGGTGAGCTTCCGGTCCGGGCGCGCCACCGACGGCGCGCCCGTGCCGCCGTCAACCCCGAGGAAGGGCACACCCGTTGGCAACGCCGGAAGCCATGGAGGGCCGTGAGGCCCGGGACCTGCTCGAACGCACCCGGACCGCCGTCACCCCCGCGCTGCGCTCGACCGTGGAGTCGCTGCCGGGCTCCCTTCGGCGGGTGGCGATGTACCACTTCGGCTGGGAGCACGCGGGCGGCACCCCGGCGGGCGCCCGGGCCGACGACGCGATCCGCCCGGCCCTCGTCCTGGCCACCGCCTCCGCGCTCGGCGGACGCCCGGAAGCGGCCCTCAGGGCGGCCGCCGCCGTCGAACTCGTCCACCACTGCACGCTGCTCCACGACGGCGCCATCGCCGAGGAGGCGACGCCGCGCGACCGGCCCACCGCCTGGAGCGTCTTCGGCACCCCGGCCGCGGTCCTCGTCGGCGACGCGCTGCTCGCCCTCGGGCTGCGGCTGATCGCCGACGACGGCCACCGTGTCTCCGGCGCCGCCTCGGCCCGCCTCGCGGCCTGCGTCGTCGAACTCTGCGCGGGCCGGCAGGCCGACCGCGCCTTCGAGCACCGCGGCCCGCGGGACGTCTCGCTCGACGCATGCCTCACCACGGCGATGGCGAAGACCGGGGCGCTGCTCGGCTGCGCGTGCGCGCTCGGCGCGCTCTACGCGGGAGCGCGCGACGAGGAGGTCGCCGCGATGGACGCGTTCGGCCGCGAAGCAGGGCTCGCCTTCCAGCTCATCGACGACCTCATCGGGATCTGGGGCGACGCCGGGCACCCCGGGAAGCCCGCGGGCGCCGACCTCGCCTTACACCGGAAGTCGCTGCCCGTCATCGCCGCGCTGGGCTCGGGCACCCCGGCGGCGGCCGAACTCGCCGAGCTGTACCGGGGCCCGATGGGGGCCGACGCGGTCGCCAGGGCCGCCGACGCGGTGGACCGCGCGGGCGGCCGCGACTGGGCCCAGATCCATGCCGCCGACCGGATGGCCCGTGCCATCGACCACCTCTCGCGCGCCGTTCCCGACCTGGCGGCGGCGGGCGAACTGCTCGCCCTGGCCGAGTTCGTGACCCGCCGCAGCCCGTGATCCGCCGCAGCCCGTGACCCGCCGCGGCCCGTGGCTCCCGTCCGGCTTACGCAATGGCCCAGTGACCCAGCGCTCAATTGGCCCCAACACCGGGCCATTCCACTTGATTTGATGAGGGCATGCCCTCTCGACTCCTGCCGCCGGCCGGTCCCGCCCGCGGCCTCGCCGCCGCTCAGCTCGTCAACTCCCTCGGCGACGGCGCCTTCCTGGTCACCTCGGCGCTGTACTTCAGCCGCATAGTCGGCCTCTCGCCCACCCGCATCGGGGTCGGCCTCACCCTCGCCTGGGCCGTCGGCGCGCTCGCCGGGGTGCCGCTCGGGCAGCTCGCGGACCGGCGCGGCCCGCGCACCGTCGCGGTCCTGCTCGCCACCGCCACCGGCGCCTCCGTCGCGGCCTTCCTCTTCGTCCGGGGCTTCCTCCCCTTCGTGCTGGCCGCCTGCTGCTACGCGACCGCCCAGACCGGCCTCGCCGCCGCCCGCCAGGCGCTCCTGGGCGCCCTCGTGGACCGCAAGGACCGTACCCACGTCCTCGCGCACCTCCAGTCCACGCTGAACGCCGGGCTCGCCGTCGGCGCCGCGTTCGGCGGGGTCGCGCTGCACTACGGCACCCGCACCGCCTACCTCACGGTGTTCGCCATGGACGCGGCCGCGTTCCTGCTCTGCGCGCTCGTCCTGCTCCGGCTGCCCGCGGTGGCGCCCCTGACGACGACCCCGGGCCGGGGCCCGCGGTTCGCGGTGCTGCGCGACCGGCCCTACGCCCTGGTCACCGTCCTCAACGCGCTGCTCCTGCTCCGGATGCCGCTGATCAGCCTCGCCATCCCGCTGTGGACCGTCACCCGCACCGACGCGCCGGGCTGGCTGGTGTCCGCCCTGCTGGTGCTCAACACCGGCGCGGTGATGCTCTTCCAGGTCCGTACCGCGTCCGCCGTACGCGACCTGCCCAGCGCGGCGCGGACCGTGGCGCGCGGCGGAGTCCTGATGCTCGCCTCCTGCGCGGTGTTCGCGCTCAGCGCGGTCGGGGTGCCGGGCTGGGCCGCCGTCCTGGTGCTGCTCGTCGCGGGCGGGCTCCAGGTGGTGGGCGAGATGATGCAGTCCGCGGGGGCCTGGCAGATCGGCTTCGACCTGGCCCCGGCCGACCAACAGGGCCAGTACCAGGGCTTCTTCGGCATGGGCGTGCCGCTGGCCAGAATGCTCGGCCCGCTGCTCCTCGCCGCGCTGATCGTCGACTGGGGCGTCCCCGGCTGGCTCCTGCTGGGCGCCCTGTTCCTCGGCGCGGGCCTGGCACTCGGACCAGCGGTCCGGTGGGCCGAGCGCAGCAACTCACTTGTATCGGCGGCCTGTTGAACGTCAAAGTCCCGCTCGGGGGTGTGGCCGGATCGGGCCCGGCTCAGGTGGGCACGATGCGGTCGACGATGAGACGTACGAGTCGGGCAATCCCGGGATCGGGCGACCCGGAACCCGCCAACTCGCCCTCTGTCGAGCTCTGTTCGGCCGTCTCCTCCTCGCCGAACATCCCCGGCAGGGTGAAGGCCTCCACGAGCAGCCCGTTCACGGCGAGGTACAGCAGTCGGACGGTGTCGGCGTCGCCCGGCAGGCCGGAGTCCACATGGAACCGGATGTTGGCCTCCAGGTCCGCGCGCAGGGCGCGGGTCAGCTCCGCCCGTAGCGCGGGCCGGCGAGTGGCCTCCAGGCGCAGCTCCAGCATGGCCAGATAGCCGGTGCGCTCGGCGGTCATGCGCCGCACCACCCAGTGCGTCAGCGAGGCGACCAGTTCGCGCGAGGGGCCCGGCCGCATCGCCTCGGCCACCTCGGCCGGGTCCGGGGCCATGCGGACGTGGATGTGCCGACCGGCCTGGGTGAACAGATCGTCCCGGCTGCTGAAGTAGTTGGACGAGGTGCCCGCGGGGACGCCCGCCTCCGCGTCGACGGCGCGAAAGGTGAGGCCACGTGCCCCTTCGCGTGCGAGCACTTCGATCGCTGAGTCCACGAGGGCGGTTCGCCGTTCGGGGTTTCTGACCACGTTGGAACTCCTGGGGTGCGAAAGGGGGGTTGCGTAACCACTACACCTGAAGCACTATAGCTGTCGTGGTCAACGCTGAAGGCCACGTCGGCTCCCCAACCAAAGAGGTCGGTTTGCGCAAGCTCTCGTATTTCATCGGTATGTCCCTCGACGGGTACATCGCAGGCCCCGATGGCGAGATCCAGTTCCTGTTGGACCAGGTCTCCCCGGCGTACCTCGAGTATCTGAAGACCGAATGGCCGGAAACGCTCGCGACCCCCGGCCGGCAGTACTTCGGCTGCGACGACGCGGAGAACACCCGCTACGACACCGTCCTAATGGGCCGGGCCACCTACGCCCTGGGGCTCAAGGACGGCGTGGTCGACCCGTACGCCCACCTCTCGACGTACGTTTTCTCCCGCAGCCTCACCCAACCCCCGCACGCGAGCGTCCAGTTGGTTACGGGCGACCCCGTGGCCAAGGTGCGCGAGCTGAAGCGCCGGGACGGCCTCGGCATCTGGCTCTGCGGCGGGGGCGACCTCGCCGGTCAGCTGGCCGAGGAGATCGACGAGCTGGTCATCAAGACCTATCCGGTGCTGGCGGGCGCCGGAATCCGGATGGTGTCGGGTGAATTCGCCGCCCGCCAGTTCGAGTTGATCGAGTCAAGATCGTTCGACAACGGGGCGGTCGTGGCGAAGTACGCAAGGAAGCGGTAACACCCATTTCGGTCACCCCCTGTGACGAACGGCAGGGTACGCCGCTAATCTCCGCCCATGACACCACAGTCATGGGCGGGTTGGTACCGGGACCGCCTAGGATCAGAAGCGCTGACGATCACCACTGACGGGACGCAACTGCGGACCCGGATCAGGGGGGTCGACTTCGCCGGAGCGAGCTTCGACTCGCTCGGCCCGGTGCCGGGGATACCGGCGGAGAGCGGCGCGTTCGCGCTCGACGGCGGGAACCTCCGTGACTTCGTACTCGAATGGGACATGCCCGTGCCCATCGCCTCCGACGACGGGGCGGTCCAGCAGGCCACCCTCAGCTGTCTGCTCTCCCTGAAGCCGCCGGAGCCCGACCTCGGGGTCGCCCTGCACTTCGGGGGAGCGGTGTACGCCAGCGGACGGGCCGAGCTCGACTTCGGCTCGGTACTCGACGACATCCGGCGCCAACTGCCCTCCGGCGCAAGCCTCCAGCCGTCCCTCCTGGACGCGATCTGACCCTCGCCCGCCCCCACCCGTCCTCCCGCGGCCGCCGCGCACGGAAAGTCCCCACGGACTGCCGTGCACGGCGGCCGCTCGCGTCAACGGCCCACGCCTAACGCCTTGTTCTACTATTATGCGAACAAGGGGGTCTTCGTGAACCGTTTCCGATACCGCACGACGGCGTTGGCCGTGCTGCCGTTCCTGCTCGCCCTGGCCGTCGACCTGGTGGCCTACGCGCTTCTGCGCGACCGGTTGCCGGACCGGCTGGCCAGTCACTTCACGGGCAACGGCCAGTCCGACGACACGCAGAGCCGCGGCTCCTACCTGATCGCCGCCCTCGCGCTGCACCTCGGCCTCGGCGCGGTGTGGGGCCTGTTGGCGTACGCCGCGAAACCCGCGGCGCGCGGACTGCGGGCAACACTCGCCGGCGGATACGCGACGGCGGGGCTCGTCGGCTATCTGCTCGTCGCGGTGCTGGTCGCCAACGCGGACGCCACCGACCCCGCGCGGGTGCGGTTGCCCTGGTGGCAGATCGCCGTCGGGGCGGGCGTCGGCGCGCTGGCGACAGCCCTCGGCCTGCTGCTCATGACCCTGCTCGGGCCCGCCCCGGCGGCGCCCGAACCGTCTCCCGTACCGGGGGAGCCGCCGCGGCTCGACCTCGCCGAGGGGGAGACCGCCGGATGGATGCGCAGGGCGCCGTCCCGTGTACTGCTCGTCGTCGGGGCGGCGCTGATCGCCGCGGGAGTGGCCCTGCTGTCCACGGTGGGCGCGTCCCCGGCGATCGGCGTCCTGGTGGGCGGCCTGGCGTGCCTCGCCTTCTCCTGCCCGTACGTCACCGTCGACCGGCACGGCCTGACCGCACGGCCGACCGCGCTGCCCTGGCCCCGGATCCGGGTGCCGGTGTCCGACGTGGACAGCGCGGTGAGCCGGGACGTCAAGATCCTGGCCGAATACGGCGGTTGGGGCTATCGCGTACGACCCGGCGGCTCGGGGCTCATGCTGCGCTCCGGTGAGGCGATCGTCGTACGACGCAGAAACGGCCGGGAGTTCGCCGTGACGGTGGACGACTCGGTGACGGGCGCCGCGCTCCTGAACACCCTGGCCGGCCGCGAAGGAGCCAAGCGCCGATGAGCTGTGCCGCGATCCGCCGAAGGGCGGTGGGGCGCTGATGCTCTTCCGTGTGGACCCCGCCTCGCCCCAGCCGCTCGGCGACCAGATCGCGGCCTCGGTGCGCCGGGCGCTGGCCGAGGGCACGGTGACCCCGGGCGAACGCCTCCCGTCCGCCCGCTCGCTCGCCGACTCCCTCGGCGTCAACCTCCATACGGTGCTGCGGGGTTACCAGCGCCTGCGCGAGGAGGGGCTGATCGAACTCCGCCGGGGCCGCGGCGCGGTCGTCGTGGACGACCCCGGCACACGCGGCCGGGCGGCCCTGCTGCTGAAGGTGCGCGAACTGGTCGAACGCGCACGGGAGTTGGGGCTCACGGAGGACGAGGTCGTGGGGCTGGTGCGGGAGGGCCTGGCCTGAGTGTGGTGCTCCGCAGGGTTGTTGACGCGGATGAGCGGAGGCTTCCGGCCAACCTCCGCGCTCGCGTACGGCGGCCCCGGGAACGACGAAGAGGCCCGGCCGGGAATCCCCGGACGGGCCTCTTCGTCGCAGGCGCCGGCCCCCGCGCCCGAGGACGCGACAGGACGGTGCCGACTCGGCCGTGTCAGGCCTTCTTGGTCTCCCAGAAAATGCGGTCGATCTCGGCGATGAGGTCGAGCGCCTTCTGGCCCGTCGCCGGGTCGGTCGACGCCTTGGCGGCCGAGAGGGCCTTCAGGGTGTCGTTGACCAGCTGGTGCAGCTCCGGGTACTTCTCGAAGTGCGGCGGCTTGAAGTAGTCGCTCCACAGCACCGAGACGTGGTGCTTGGCGAGCTCGGCACGCTGCTCCTTGATGACCACGGCACGGGCACGGAAGTGCGCGTCCTCGTTGGCCTGGAACTTCTCCTGCACGGCCTTGACCGACTCCGCCTCGATGCGGGCCTGGGCCGGGTCGTACACGCCGCAGGGCAGGTCGCAGTGCGCGCTGACCTTCACCTTGGGGGCAAACAGGCGGGAAAGCATTGAGCTGTCCTTCCTCGTGATCGTCTTCTCAGGTGGGACATTACTCGGTGAGAGACGGGTTTTCGCGGGTGCCCCCATGGGCTTAGGTCAAAAGTCCAGGGTGACCCCGGGACGCGTGGCGGAACGTACCGTGGGAGTGGCGGCGGGGTGCCGGTGGCCGGGAGGTGGGTGACGTATGACGGATGAGGGGCGGGAGCCGAGCGCGCTGTTGGGGATCGCCGAGGTCCTGGGGACCTCGATGGTTCCCACGCTGCTGCACGGGGACCAGCTGCTGGTGCACTACGGGGCCGAGTTGCGGGCCGGGGACGTGGCGGTGCTGCGCCACCCCCTGCAACAGGACCTGCTCATCGTCAAGCGCCTGATGGAGCTGCGCGAGGGCGGCTGGTGGGTGCTCGGCGACAACACCGACGACGAGGCCGTGGACAGCAGGGCGTTCGGCGCGGTGCCGGTCGACCTGGTGCTGGGCCGGGTGCGCGGGCGGTTCCGGCCGATGACGGCCGGGCGCCGGCGCACCCTCGGCTATGTGGCGTCCTGGGCGCTCGCCTCGGTGCGGCCGGTGCTCTCCGACCGGTCGGTCTCCAGGCGCTTGCGGGCCCGGTAGGCGGCCACGTTGGCCCGGGTCGCGCAGCGGTCCGAGCAGTAGCGGCGCGAGCGGTTGGTCGAGGTGTCGAGATAGGCGTTGCGGCAGGGTGCGGCCTGGCACAGGCCGAGCCGGTCCACGCCGTACTCGGTGAGGTGGAAGGCGAGCCCCATGGAGGCGATCGCCGCGTAGCCCGCCGTCGCGTTCGACGGGTGGTCGGCGAGGTGCATGTGCCACAGCGGACGGTCGTCCTCGTCCCGGTGCTCATGGCCCGAGACCTGGGGGCTGACGGGGAATTCCAGGAGCAGCGAGTTGAGCAGGTCCACCGCCTGGACCTCCTCGCCGCGGTCGGCCGCCTCGAAGACCGCCCGCAGCCGGGCCCGTACCGAACGGAAACGCGTCACATCCGCGTCCGTGGCCCGCCGGGCCGCCGACTTGTTTCCGCCGAACAGTTCGCGCACCGCGTCGACCGAGGTCAGCGCGTCCTTGTTGCGGGCCGGCTCCTCGGTGTTGACCAGACGCACGGCATAGTCCGAGTAATAGGCCAGTTCCACTTGTAGTCCTTACGGCGGCGGTCTAGGGTCGGCAGTGTTCGCAGGTAACGGTTGTATACCCTTTGAGGGTATTACAGAAGGCTTTCTTGGGAGGGATCGCAGTGGCGGAGACTGTGGCGGGAGCCGGGACGAGCACCGACTGGCGGGGCTGGCAGGACAGCTGGGACCGCCAGCAGGAGTGGTACATGCCGGACCGGGAGGAGCGCTTCCGGGTCATGCTCGACATGGTCGAGGCCTGCGTCGGTCCCGCGCCGCGCGTGCTCGACCTCGCGTGCGGTACGGGGAGTATTACGGACCGGCTCCTCAAGAGGTTCCCGGAGGCCGTCAGCACCGGGGTGGATCTGGACCCGGCGCTCCTCGCCATCGCCGAGGGCACCTTCGCCGGGGACGACCGGGTCACCTTCGTGACCGCCGACCTGAAGGACCCGCACTGGGTCCGGTCGCTTCCGTACGACTCCTACGACGCCGTGCTCACCGCGACCGCCCTGCACTGGCTGCACAGCGAGCCGCTCGCCGCGCTCTACGGGCAGATCGCCCAACTCGTCCGGGACGGCGGCGTGTTCATGAACGCCGACCACATGATCGACCCGACGACCCCGCGCATCAACGCCGCCGAACGCGCCCACCGGCACGCCCAGATGGACCGTGCCAAGGCCGGCGGCGCCCTCGACTGGGCCGAGTGGTGGGCGCTGGCCGCCAAGGACCCGGCCCTCGCCGCCCCCACCGCCAAGCGGTACGAGATCTACGGCGAGCACGCCGACGGCGACATGCCCGCGGCCGCCTGGCACGCCGAGACGCTGCGCGCGGCCGGCTTCGCCGAGGCCCGCCCGGTGTGGGCCTCGCCCTCGGACACCCTGCTCCTCGCCCTCAAGTAGCGCATGAGAAAGGGGGGTTACGGGCCAGAGCCCGTAACCCCCCTTCTGCTGCGCCGAGTTACCCGGCCGCGCCGGGCTACAGCACCTTCGACAGGAACGACTTCGTCCGGTCGTGCTGAGGGTTGGTCAGAACGTCACGCGGGTTGCCGGCTTCGACCACCACGCCGTCGTCCATGAAGACCAGCGAGTCGCCGACCTCGCGCGCGAAGCCCATCTCGTGGGTGACCACGATCATCGTCATGCCGTCCTCGGCGAGGCCCCGCATGACGTCCAGGACGTCACCCACCAGCTCGGGGTCGAGCGCGGACGTCGGCTCGTCGAAGAGCATCAGCTTCGGCTGCATCGCGAGCGCACGGGCGATCGCCACGCGCTGCTGCTGGCCGCCGGAGAGCTGCGAGGGGTAGTTGCCCGCCTTGTCGGCGAGGCCGACGCGGTCGAGCAGCTTCAGCGCCCGCTCGCGGGCCACCGCCTTGGACTCCCGCTTGACCTGGACCGGCGCCTCCATGACGTTCTCGACGGCCGTCATGTGCGGGAACAGGTTGAAGCGCTGGAAGACCATGCCGATGTCCCGCCGCTTCAGGGCGACTTCGCTGTCCTTGAGCTCGTACAGCTTGTCTCCCTTCTGGCGGTACCCGACCAGATCGCCGTCGACGTAAAGACGCCCGGCGTTGATCTGCTCCAGGTGGTTGATGCACCGCAGGAAGGTCGACTTGCCGGAGCCGGACGGGCCGATCAGGCAGAACACCTCGCCCTCGGCCACCTCCAGGTCGATGCCCTTGAGGATGTGGGCGGGGCCGAACGACTTGTGGACGCCCTCCGCCTTGACCATCGGTTGTGCAGTCATGGGGTCACCGCCGCCACTGGGAGAGGGAGAGCAGGTTCGACTTGATGCGCTCCAGCGGCGTGGGCGGCAGGGCGCGCAGCGAACCACGGGCGAATCGGCGCTCCAGGTAGTACTGGCCGACGCTGAACACGCTGGTCAGGGCCAGGTACCAGATCGATGCCACGAAGAGCATCTCCATCACCGCGAACGAGGTCGCGGCGACGTCCTGGGCACTGCGCAGCAGATCCTGGTACTGGACGGCGACCACCAGCGACGACGTCTTCAGCATGTTGATGAACTCGTTGCCCGTCGGCGGGATGATCACCCGCATCGACTGGGGGAGCACGACGCGGCGCATGGTCTGCATCTGCGTCATGCCGAGCGCGTGCGAAGCCTCGGTCTGGCCCTCGTCCACCGACTGGATGCCGGCCCGGACGATCTCCGCCATGTACGCGCCCTCGTTGAGACCGAGGCCGAGCAGGGCGGCGAGGAAGGGCGTCATGACCGCGGTCATGTAGTCCTTGTAGAACCCGAGGTTGAGGATCGGGAAGATCAGCGCCAGGTTGAACCAGATCAGCAGCTGTACGTAGACCGGGGTGCCGCGGAAGAACCAGATGTACAGCCAGGCGACCGAGCTGGTCACCGGGTTCTTCGAGAGCCGCATCACGGCGAACAGCACGCCGAGGATCAGACCCACGGCCATCGAGACGACGCTGATGAGCACGGTGTGCCACAGGCCGGTCAGGATGCTGGGGTCGAACAGCTTGTCCGTCACGGTCGCCCAGCGCACATTGCCCTGGGCGAACGCGTACCCGAGCGCGCCGAGCACGGCGACGACGACCACGGCGCTGATCCAGCGGCCGTAGTGACGCACCGGGATGGCCCGGATGACGTCCGGGGGGACCTGCTCCGGCGCGGCGTCCGCCGGGCCGGAGGGGGTCTTGTCGAGCTTGTCAGTCACAGCGACTGCCCTTCAGTGGTGCGCGGGTCAGGAGCCGCCGTTGATGGCTGCCTTGGTGACGGCGCCCTGTGCGCCGCCCCACTTGTCGATGGCCGTCTTGTAGGTGCCGTCCGCGATGATCGCGTCCAGCGCGGCCGAGAGGGCGTCCCGCAGCTGGGTGTTCTTTTTGTCCACCGCGATGCCGAAGGGGCCCGCGTCCGACTTGTTGGCGACCGCCTCGAAGTCGGCGCCGCCGCCCGCGGTCTTCGCGATGTACGCGGCCACCGGGGAGTCGTTCAGGTCGGCCACCGCGCCGCCGGCCTTGACGCGGGTCTGCGCCTCGGCGTCGGTGGCGTAGGGCTCGAAGGCCAGCTCGCCCTTGCCGTCCGTCTTGCACTTGGCGGCGAGGTCCTTGGCGGCCTGCTCGTACGTGGTGCCGCGTTGCACGGCGATCTTCTTGCCGCACAGGTCCTCGGTGGACTTGATGCCCTCCGGGTTGCCCTTCTTGACCAGGATGCCGGTGCTCGCGGTGTAGTAGTCGACGAAGTCGACACCCGTACCGGTCTTCTTGCCGTCCTTGTCAAGGCCTTCCTGGCGGGCCTTGGTGTCGCTCACCGACGACATGACCGCGTCGTAGCGGCCGGTCGGCAGCGCGCCGAGCAGGGTGTCGAAGGTGCCGCTGGTGAACTCGAACTTCACGCCGAGCTGCTTGCCGAGGGCCGCGGCGATGTCGGGGTCGATGCCGACGATCTTCTCGCCCTCCTTGAACTCCATGGGGGCGTACGTGGCGTCCGTACCGATCTTGATGACGCCGGCCTTCTGGATGTTCGCGGGGAGCTTGGAGAAGAGCGGGGCGGACTTCGAGGCGCCGCCCGAGGACTCGGGGGCGGAGCCCTTCTTGGTCTGGTCACCGCAGCCGGTGACCAGCAGCGCGCCCGCGACCGCGATCGCGCCGACCGCGGCAATCCGGGACTTGGAGGCGGTCGTGCGGCGGGTGGTGCTTGCGGTCATGGTCGGGTTCCTCCGGCAGATGTTGAGTGGAGTGGCCATGGAGTGCGTACGGCGACGAACGCACAGGTCCTGGGCGGTGTCGGGCACGCATCCTCGGGTGTCTCGACCGCGGTGTGAACCGCGTGTGAAGTCGCATCTTGCCATTCGGACCTCGAAAATCAGGGTCGCAGCCATGTCAAAATCGGATAACGGGTCACCCCCCGAATCCCGAAGGGCCGATATGCCAAGGCCCAGTGGGCCGGACCATGTGCGGGAACCACCCCCGGCGGCCGGAGAATCTCCGGTTCATCTCGCGTTGTGGACGTGTTTCACACCGCGTATCGGAAGTGTCGTGACATCACGCCAAGAGTCGTGTCACGGTACGGAGGCCGCTTGCGACGGAGCGTCGGCGCTGGGCCAATATGGACTCGTCGGCGGACGTCACTGTCCGGTAAGAAGGATCCTTACACCCCTCATCCGGGGCTCAGGGCGCGTGTGCGGCGCGCCCGCGCGTACGTACCTCCTCCCCGCGGGGCGGGCCAACCGCCCTCAGCGGGGCACGTACGCGGGTCCGCCCACCCCTCCTCAACAAGGAGTGGCCACCCTCAACTGATGAAGACTTAAGGGGTACAACAACATGGCAGCGGAGATCGTCAATCCTCGCAGCGACAGCAGCCCGGAGGCTTACGGAGATTCCGTCGACGCCTTCGACCCGGCCTTCGCGCTCCACCGCGGCGGCAAGATGGCCGTGCAGGCCACCGTGCCGATCCGCGACAAGGACGACCTGTCCCTCGCCTACACGCCGGGCGTCGCCAAGGTGTGCAGCGCGATCGCGGAGAACCCGGAGCTGGTCCACGACTACACCTGGAAGTCGCAGGTCGTCGCCGTCGTGACGGACGGCACCGCGGTGCTCGGGCTCGGCGACATCGGCCCGGAGGCGTCCCTCCCGGTCATGGAGGGCAAGGCGATCCTCTTCAAGCAGTTCGGCGGCGTCGACGCGGTTCCGATCGCGCTCGCGACCACGGACACGGACGAGATCATCGAGACCGTGGTCCGGCTCGCCCCGTCCTTCGGTGGGGTGAACCTGGAGGACATCTCCGCCCCCCGCTGCTTCGAGATCGAGCGCCGGCTCCAGGAGGCCCTGGACATCCCGGTCTTCCACGACGACCAGCACGGCACGGCCGTCGTCACCCTGGCCGCCCTGCGCAACGCCGCGAAGCTCACCGGACGCACCCTCGGCGACCTGCGCGCGGTGATCTCCGGAGCCGGCGCGGCCGGTGTCGCCATCGCCAAGTTCCTGCTCGAAGCGGGCCTCGGCGACGTGGCGGTCGCGGACCGCAAGGGCATCGTCAGCAGCGACCGCACCGACCTCACGGACGTCAAGCGCGAACTCGCCGAGCTCACCAACAAGGCGGGCCTGAGCGGCTCCCTGGAGACCGCGCTGGCCGGCGCCGACGTCTTCATCGGCGTCTCCGGCGGTACGGTCCCCGAGCCCGCGGTCGCCTCCATGGCGCCGGGCGCCTTCGTCTTCGCGATGGCCAACCCGAACCCCGAGGTGCACCCCGACATCGCGCACAAGTACGCGTCCGTCGTGGCCACCGGCCGCTCGGACTACCCGAACCAGATCAACAACGTCCTCGCCTTCCCCGGCATCTTCGCGGGCGCCCTCCAGGTCCGGGCCTCCCGGATCACCGAAGGCATGAAGATCGCCGCGGCGAACGCGCTGGCCGACGTCGTGGGCGACCAGCTCGCCGCGGACTACGTCATCCCGTCCCCGTTCGACGAGCGGGTCGCCCCCGCGGTCACGGCGGCGGTGGCGGCCGCGGCCCGCGCCGAGGGCGTGGCCCGCCGGTAGTCACCGGGAGCCGCCGTTCGTACGGAGCCGTGCCGGGCCCTCCTCGAGGGGCCGGGCACGGCTTTCGCCGTTCGTCCCGGCGTGCGGGGCGTCACAGCCGTGGGAGGTTCCGGCGGCCGGGCCGCGCACCCTAAGGTCAGGGCCATGTTCGCCGCATACGCCGCCCGCATCGACCGTGACCAGCCGCTCAGCGGCCTTGAGTTGGGGGAGCGCCCGGCCCCCGAGGTACGCCCCGGCTGGAGCCTGATCGACGTACGGGCCGCCTCCCTCAACCACCACGACGTGTGGTCGCTGCGCGGGGTCGGGATCACCGAGGACAAGCTGCCGATGATCCTCGGCTGCGACGCGGCCGGCGTCGACCAGGACGGCAACGAGGTCGTCCTGCACTCGGTGATCGGCCAGAGCGGACACGGGGTCGGCCCCACCGAGGGCCGCTCGATCCTCACCGAGAAGTACCAGGGCACCTTCGCCGAGCAGGTCGCCGTGCCCACCTGGAACGTCCTGCCCAAGCCGAAGGGGATGAGCTTCGCGGAGGCCGCCTGTCTGCCCACGGCGTGGCTGACGGCGTACCGGATGCTGTTCACCAACGCCGGGGTGCGGCCCGGGGATTCGGTCCTGGTGCAGGGGGCCGGCGGCGGTGTCGCCACGGCCGCGATCGTGCTGGGCAAGGCCGCGGGCCTACGGGTCTTCGCCACCAGCCGCGACGAGCACAAGCGCCGGCGGGCCGTGGAGCTGGGCGCGGTCGAGGCGTACGAGTCCGGGGCGCGGCTGCCGGAGCGTGTCGACGCGGTGATCGAGACGGTGGGGGCCGCGACGTGGTCGCACTCGGTCAAGTCGCTGCGTCCCGGCGGCACCCTGGTCATCTCGGGCGCCACCAGCGGCGACCGCCCCGCGCACGCCGAACTGACCCGCATCTTCTTCCTGGAGCTCAAGGTCGTCGGCTCGACGATGGGCACCAAGGACGAGCTGGAGGATCTGCTGGCGTTCTGCTCGGCGACGGGCGTACGTCCCGTGATCGACGAGGTGCTGCCGCTGGACCGGGCGCGGGAGGGCTTCGAGAAGGTGGCGGCGGGGGATGTGTTCGGGAAGGTGGTTCTCACCACGGGGTGAGACGGGTGAGACCCGCCTGACGGCCCTTGGTCGCGGTTCCGTGTGTACGTCGACGCGGGGCCGCGGCCTTTCGTTTGCGCACCCCCGCCCCGCCCTTGTCAACGTTGGTTGACGGATCGGGTCTGTCAACGTAAATTGACATGCATGACCGAGGCCACCGATCTCGCCGCACGGGCCGGCGACCGCGACCCGAGGATCGGACTGCGAGCCGTCGCCGCGCTGCGCCGGCTCCTGGAGCAGCTCGAATCCGTCCAGGTGCGAAGCGCCCGTAACCAGGGCTGGTCATGGCAGGAGATCGCCACCGAGCTGGGGATCAGCCGTCAGGCCGTCCACAAGAAGCACGGGAGGAATTGATGTTCGAGCGGTTTACGGTGCATGCGCGCGGGGTGGTGACGGGTGCGGTCGAGCACGCGTCGCGGGCCGGGTCCCCGGTGGTGACCGAGGAACACCTGCTCCTGGCCCTGCTCGATCGCGAGGGCACCAAGGCGGCCTTCGCGCTCGCGTCCCTCGGGGTCACCGACCGCCGCGCAGAGCTCATCGAGGCGCTGGCCGCCGCGCGGCGACGGGGCGGCCTGTCCAAGGCGGACACGGCGGCCCTGTCCGAACTCGGCATCTCCGTCGAGGAGATCGTCGCGAGGGTGGAACAGACCCACGGCCCCGGCGCGCTGGCCGACGCCCCCCGGGGCAAGGCGTGGCCCTCGGGTCGGCCCTCCTTCACGAAGGAGTCGAAGAAGGTCCTGGAGAGGGCGCTGCGGATCGCGCTGGCGCGCAAGCAGAAGCACATCGGGGATGAGCATCTGCTGCTCGCGGTTGCGGCGGGGGTGGGGGTGGTGGGGGAGGTGCTTGCGGAGTTCGGGGGGACGTATGGGGGTGTGGAGGGGGTGCTGTCCCTGCGGGCCGCCTGAGCGGCGGGCCTTTCTGCGCAGTTCCCCGCGCCCCTTGACCCCCTCGATCCTGCGGGCCGCCTGAGCGGCGGGCCTTTCTGCGCAGTTCCCCGCGCCCCTTGACCCCCTCGATCCTGCGGGCCGCTGATGCCTGGCCGCGCAGTTCCTCGCGCCCCTGAACCCCCTCTCGACCCTGCGGGCCGTGCCCCCTTCTCGCGCAGTTCCCCGCGCCCCTGAAAACCCGCTTTCGCCTGCGGGCCGTGCGGGGCTGGTCGCGCAGTTCCCCGCGCCCCTGAAACCCGCCGTCGTGTGCGGGTCGGGGTCGCTTCTCGCGCAGTTCCCCGCGCCCCTGAAAAACCCGTTTTCGTCTGCGGGCCGCGCGGGGCTGGTCGCGCAGTTCCTCGCGCCCCTCAAAACCCGCCGTCGTGTGCGGACCGTGGTCGCTTCTCGCGCAGTTCCTCGCGCCCCCAAAGCCCGTTTCGTCTGCGGGTCGCGGGTGGCTGGTCGCGCAGTTCCCCGCGCCCCTAAGTGCTCGGTGCTGGCCCGCACACGCCACCTCAGCTTGTAACTGCTCGGTGCTGGCCAGCGCAGGCATCTTCAGCCTGTCCGGCGATTGAGGACGAGCGCCGTTCAGGCGCGATCGGGGTCTGGGGCGGAGCCCCAGGAGGCCCGGGCCATCCAACCCTGCGCCTACGGGCGGGTGGGTGGGCGAGGTGCCCCAGGGGGCCGGTACCGACCAACCCGCTGCACGGGCGGGTGGGTGGGTGGGCAGCGCCGGGGGGCACCCCCAAAGCCCTACGCGCGCGGGGGCCGCAACGCCGACCCGATGCGGACCGCCGCCTCGGCCAAGTGCCCGCGCGCCTCCGCGAGCTGCGCCGACGTCACCCCGTGATCCCGGGCCGCATCCCGAATGTCGTCCCGGAACCGGTCGAGCAGCCGGTCGAGATCCCGCGCCGGGTCCCCGGACGGCTCCTCCCGCGCCCACTCCGGCCCGGTCCCACCCCCGGCATCCGGCTTGCCGAGATCCACCCGCTCGACGGTGACGTCCGCTGCGGCGGCACCGCCCTCGGAGGCCGGACCCGAACCCGGGGCCGTGCTCGGCCCGAACCCGAACCGCCCCAACTCCTTGGTGATCTCCGCGAGCCCCTCGCGCACCCCCGTCGGCCAATCGCCCCGCGCGAAGTGCTCCTGCACCTGCCGCTGTACGTCCCGGGCGACCCGCTGCATCTCCTCGCGCGCCTTCTCCTGGGCCTCCTTGGCCTGCCGACGCGCTTGCTGGGCCTCGTCGCGGGCCCGCCGGGACTCGTCCTTCGCCCGGCGCGCCTGCTCCTTCCACTCCTGCTTCGCCCGCTTGAACTCCTCCTTCGCCTGCTGCCAGGCCTCCCCGTCGCCCCACGCGTTGTCGAAGAAGTCGGACGCCTCGGGGAACCCCTTCCGGGCACCTCGGCCGGCGCCGGCCGAGGCCTGCCCCGTACGGGCTTCGCGCGCCGCGCGGCGCATGTCCTCGCGCAGGCTGCCCGCCGCACCCCGTACGTCGTCGCGGATCTCGGCGGCGAGTTCGGAGACGGAATCGCGGATCTCCAGCTCCAGGTCGGCGAGTTCACCGCCCCGGCCCGCCAATTCGGCGCGGCCGGCGTCGGTGATCGAGTAGACCTTGCGGCCGCCCTCGGTGGTGTGCGTGACGAGCCCCTCGGCCTCCAGTTTGGCGAGCCGCGGGTAGACCGTGCCGGCGCTGGGCGCGTACAGCCCCTGGAAGCGTTCTTCGAGCAGACGGATCACCTCGTACCCGTGGCGCGGGGCCTCGTCGAGCAGATTGAGGAGGTAGAGGCGGAGGCGGCCGTGGGCGAAGACGGGGGGCATGTCAGAGCACCTTCTTGGTCGGATCGGCCGAACTGGCAGAACTGTCCGGCCCGGCCGAACCGTCCGGACCGGTCGAGTCGGTCGCGCTCGCCCAACTGTCAGGGCCCGGCCAACTGTCAGGGGCCCCCGCACCGTCAGGGCCCGCCGAGCTGTCAGGGCCGGCCGAACCTCCCGAGCCGGCCGAACCTCCCGAGCCCGCCGAACCTCCCGGGCCCCCCGCCCCGGCAGGCGGCTCCTCCTGCGTCGGCCGTCGCAACAGCGCGATGGACCCGGAAACCGTCGTCGCCCTGAGCGTCCCGTTGCCCGCCCCCAACGTGCCGGTGATCTTCTTCGTGCCCCACTGCCCGCTGACCCGCAGGTCCTCGAACGCGCTGGAGACGGTCCCGCTCGCGGTGTTCGCCTCGACCTGCGCGTCGGCCGGGTGCGGCAGCCGGATGGCGACCTCGCCGGAGACCGTGGTCAGCCGGATGTCGGTGGCCTGCGCGCCGGGGTCGAGGTCGAGCAGCATGTCGCCGCTCACCGACTCCGCCGCCACGCAGCGCCCGGCCCCCTCGACGACCGTCAGATCGCCGGAGACCGACTTGAAGCGGAGGTCACCGGTGACGGCCTGGGCCTCCAGGTTGCCGGTGACGCTCTCGGCCCGGACCGGGCCCGCGAGCTTGACGAGAGTCGTGTCGCCGCTGACGCCGCGTACCTCCGTACGCCCCCGGATCCCGGAGACCACGGAGCCCGCGCCGACCGTGCCGACCTCGACGTCCGCGTCGGCGGGCACGGCGAGCGAGACCACCGCGCTGCGGTTCCAGCCCTTGCGGTCGAGCCATTTGAGGAAGCCGCGCCAGGGCAGATCCTCGTAGCCGACGGTGAGCGTGGAGCCGTCGCGCGTCACGATCAGCGGCGGTCCTTCGACCGAGGAGACCTCCAGGCGGGCGGAACTTTCCTCGGTACCGACGACGTTCACCGTTCCGTTGACGATGCGCACCTGGAGCTTCGTCACCGGCCCGCCGTGCCCGCCGTGCTCGTCGAAGGTGAGCTTCCGCGGCTCTGGGACGGCCCACGTGGACTCGGACATGTGCTGACCTCCTGGCACTGCGACCGGATACTCCAAGACGCAACATATCGCGTCTCTCGCTAGACACGATATATCGCGCTTGGGGAAAGTCAAGGCGGCGTCGGACGGCCGGTCGGCGCGGGCTCCCTTCGAGCCGTCCCTCCCCCAATCGCCTACGAACATGGGCAAATGGGGCTCATTATGACCTAGCGTAGGGATCATGTCCGTCCCCGATGCCGCCGCCGGAGCACTGCTCCTCTGCCGCGCCGAACCCCCGATGGTCCGCCCGGTCGCCCATCTGCTGCGCGAACGGATGCTGCTGGCGTCGGCCGGCACCGGCTGGAGCGTGATCGTCCCCGCGGACAAGCCCTGGCAGGCCGGTGCGGGGCCCGTCGACGAGGTGCTCGCGGGCTGGGCGGGCGCGCTCGCGATCGGGGTCGGCTCGCCCGCCATCGCCCTGTGGTGGGACGACTCCCAGGCCGGCTACACCCTGGCCTCGGGCTTCCGTCGTACGGTCGGCTACGTCTGGCTGGCCGACGGCACTCCGGTCGGCGAGGGCGAGGCGATGCGTACGTTCGCGGCCCGGCTCGGCCTCGATCCCGTACACGACAGGGAGGCGCTGGACGCCCTGACCCTCCCCGACCCCGCCGCCGACGCCCGCGCCCGGCTCCTCGGCCTGCTCGCGGTCCTGGCCCGCACGGGAGTCGCCCTGCCCGCCGGGCTCACCCCGGGCGAACCCACCGACCGGCTGCGTTCGGTGGCCGCCGCGCTCGGCGCCGAGCCGATCGAATGGTCCGGCTGGCGCGACGCCGTGCGCGCCGAACTCGACGCGGTGGAGGACAGCCCCCTCGGCCCCTGGGTGCGCGGCCCCAAGGCCCGCCTGCTCGGCACCGCCCAACTGGCCGCGGGCCTCCCGCTCACCGCCTGGGGCCTCGCCCGCCGCAGCGGCGGCTGGACCACAGCGGGCGCGATCCTGGTCGCCCACGGCGTCCTGGGCCTCGTCTACGACCGGATGCGGGCCCGCCCGACCGTCTGACGCGTATTACGTGTTCCCGCCCGGCCCCGGACCGGGTCCCGGGTCACTCCTCGTCGTCGTCCTCGTCATCGAGCCGCGCCAGCCACGTGGCGAGCCGCTCGACCGGCACCTCGAAGTCCGGGTTGAGGTCGACGAAGGTACGCAGCTGCTCGGCGAGCCACTCGAAGGTGACCTCCTCCTCGCCGCGCCGCTTCTCCAGTTCCTCGATGCCGCGGTCGGTGAAGTACACAACTTGCTCCTGGGACGTACCGGATGTTCGGCCCCAGCGTATCCGGGCTCCGAAGCGCGTTACGTTGGACGGACGGGCCATACGGACGGCACGGCATGGCACGGCACGGCTGACGGAGGTGGCTTCGATGTTCGGTGGGCTCGACGAGCTCTTCGCGCCCGCGCGGCGGCACACGGAAGAGGAGCGCCGGCGTCAGGAGATCACCCTCGACGAGGTCGGCGACTCCGACCCCGGGCGCGGCCCCATAGACCTGGCCGGCGGCAGTGTCGTCATACGCGTGCCCCCGCCGCCCCAGCACCCCGACAGAGACGCCGACGACAGCGACGGCTGACGGCCGATACGCCGAAGGGCCCGGCATCCCCATGGTGCGGGGATGCCGGGCCCTTCGTGTGCGTACCTACTTCGTGTGCGTACCTGCGCCTCGCGGAGCGCTTACGCCTCGAAGACCTCGTTCACCAGCTGCTCCTGCTCCTGCTCGTGACGCTTCTTCGAGCCCACCGCCGGGGACGAGCCGTGCGGGCGCGAGATGCGGCGCAGGCGCTCGCCGTGCGGCACGTCCGCGCCGACGGCCAGGTCCAGGTGGTCGATCAGGTTGAGCGCGATGAACGGCCAGGCACCCTGGTTCGCCGGCTCCTCCTGGGCCCACAGGTACTTCTCGGCGTTCGGGAACTTGGCGATCTCCGCCTGGAGCTCGGCACCCGGCAGCGGGTACAGGCGCTCGATGCGGATGATCGCCGTGTCCTTCGCGCCGCGCTTGTCGCGCTCCGCGGCCAGGTCGTAGTAGACCTTGCCCGCGCAGAAGACGACCTTGCGGACCGCGTTCGCGTCCACGTGCTCGTCGCCGATCACCGGGCGGAAGCCTCCGCTGGTGAACTCCTCGGCCTTCGACGCCGCCGCCTTCAGACGCAGCATCGACTTCGGGGTGAAGACGATGAGCGGCTTGTGGTGCGGGTTGTGGACCTGCCAGCGCAGCAGGTGGAAGTAGTTCGACGGCAGCGTCGGCATGGCGACCGTCATGTTGTTCTGCGCGCACATCTGGAGGAAGCGCTCCGGGCGGGCGGACGAGTGGTCCGGGCCCTGGCCCTCGTAGCCGTGCGGGAGCAGCAGGGTGACGCCGGAGGTCTGGCCCCACTTCTGCTCGGCCGAGGAGATGAACTCGTCCACGACCGTCTGGGCGCCGTTGACGAAGTCGCCGAACTGCGCCTCCCACATCACCAGGGACTCGGGACGGGCCAGCGAGTAGCCGTACTCGAAGCCCATCGCCGCGTACTCGGAGAGCAGCGAGTCGTAGACGTTGTACCGCGCCTGGTCCTCGGAC
This sequence comes from Streptomyces hundungensis, assembly GCF_003627815.1. Lineage (NCBI taxonomy): Bacteria > Bacillati > Actinomycetota > Actinomycetes > Kitasatosporales > Streptomycetaceae > Streptomyces > Streptomyces hundungensis. The sequence continues at coordinate 2,930,911 of NZ_CP032698.1, read as the reverse complement.
AGGTACATCAGCGGGGTGTAGTCCTCGCCCGTCACCTGGTCGACCAGGACCGCGTGGCGCTGGCCGAAGGTGCCGCGGCGGGTGTCCTGGCCGGAGAGCCGGACCGGGACGCCCTCCATGAGCAGCGAACCGATGGCCAGGGTCTCGCCCATGCCCCAGTCGATCGTGCCGTCGTCGACGGAGGAGGCGCGGCGCTGCATCTGCGGCATCAGACGCGGGTGAACGGTGATCCGCTCCGGGATGTTCACCTGCGACTCGGCGATGCGCTTCACGGCCTCCTGGGAGACCGCCGTGTTGACCGCGACCGGGAACTCCGCCTGGTGGTCGGACGAGTGGATCTCGCCCGGCGCCGAGGTGGCCTCGCGGACCTCCGCGAACACCTTCTCCAGCTGGCCCTGGAAGTCCTGGAGCGCCTGCTCGGCCTCTTCCAGGGTGATGTCGCCGCGACCGATGAGCGACTCGGTGTACAGCTTGCGCACCGAGCGCTTCTTGTCGATCAGGTTGTACATCTGCGGGTTGGTGAACTGCGGGTTGTCGCCCTCGTTGTGACCGCGGCGGCGGTAGCAGATGAGGTCGATCACGACGTCCTTGTTGAACGTCTGGCGGAACTCGAAGGCGAGCCGCGCGACGCGGACCACGGCCTCCGGGTCGTCACCGTTCACGTGGATGATCGGCGCCTCGATCATGCGGGCCACGTCGGTGGCGTACATGGAGGAGCGCGACGACTCCGGGGCGGCGGTGAAGCCGACCTGGTTGTTGATGACGATGTGCACCGTGCCACCGGTGCGGTAGCCGCGCAGCTGCGACATGTTGAGGGTCTCGGCGACGACACCCTGTCCCGCGAAGGCCGCGTCACCGTGCAGGGCGACCGGCAGGACGGTGAAGTCCGTGCCGCCCTTGTTGATGACGTCCTGCTTGGCGCGGGCGACACCCTCCAGGACCGGGTCGACCGCCTCCAGGTGCGAGGGGTTGGCGACGAGCGAGACCTTGATCTGCTCGCCGTCCAGACCGGTGAAGGTGCCCGACGCGCCCAGGTGGTACTTCACGTCGCCGGAGCCGTGCATCGACTTCGGGTCGAGGTTGCCCTCGAACTCGCGGAAGATCTGCGCGTACGACTTGCCGACGATGTTGGCGAGCACGTTCAGGCGGCCGCGGTGGGCCATGCCGATGACGACCTCGTCCAGACGCGACTCGGCGGCGCTGTCGATGACCGCGTCGAGCAGCGGGATGACCGACTCGCCGCCCTCGAGCGAGAAGCGCTTCTGGCCGACGTACTTGGTCTGGAGGAACGTCTCGAACGCCTCCGCGGCGTTGAGGCGGCGCAGGATGCGCAGCTGCTCCTCGCGCTCCGGCTTGGAGTGCGAGCGCTCGACGCGGTCCTGGATCCACTTGCGCTGCTTGGGGTCCTGGATGTGCATGAACTCGATGCCGGTGGTGCGGCAGTACGAGTCGCGCAGCACGCCGAGGACGTCGCGCAGCTTCATCAGGGTCTTGCCGGCGAAGCCGCCGACCGCGAACTCCCGCTCCAGGTCCCACAGGGTGAGGCCGTGCTCGGTGATGTCCAGGTCGGGGTGCTTGCGCTGGCGGTACTCCAGCGGGTCGGTGTCGGCCATGACGTGGCCGCGGACCCGGTAGGAGTGGATCAGCTCGAAGACGCGGGCGGCCTTGGTGACGTCGTCGTCGTGCGAGGCGTCGATGTCCTTGAGCCAGCGGACCGGCTCGTAGGGGATGCGCAGCGCCTCGAAGATGTCGTCGTAGAAGCCGTCGTCACCGAGGAGCAGGTTGGCCACGATGCGCAGGAACTCGCCCGACGCGGCGCCCTGGATGACGCGGTGGTCGTACGTCGAGGTGAGGGTCATCACCTTCGAGATGCCCAGCTTGTTCAGGGTGTCCTGCGAGGTGCCCTGGAACTCGGCCGGGTAGTCCATCGAGCCGACGCCCATGATGACCGACTGACCGGGCATCAGACGCGGCACGGAGTGGACGGTGCCGAGGCCGCCGGGGTTGGTCAGCGAGACGGTGACGCCCGTGAAGTCGTCCATCGTCAGCTTGTTGTTCCGGGCCCGGCGCACGATGTCCTCGTACGCCTGCCAGAACTCGAAGAAGTTGAGCGTCTCGGCCTTCTTGATGCCGGCGACGACGAGCTGGCGGTCGCCGTTGGGCTTCACCAGGTCGATGGCGAGGCCGAAGTTGACGTGCTCCGGCTTGACCAGGGTCGGCTTGCCGTCCTTCTCGACGAACGCGTAGTTCATCGACGGCATGGCCTTGATCGCCTGCACCATCGCGTACCCGATGAGGTGGGTGAAGGAGACCTTCCCGCCCCGGGCGCGCTTGAGGTGGTTGTTGATGACGATGCGGTTGTCGAACAGGAGCTTCACCGGGACGGCGCGCACGGACGTGGCCGTGGGCATCTCCAGCGAGGCGTTCATGTTCTTGGCGACCGCGGCGGCGGGGCCGCGCAGCGTCACGTACTCCGGGCCGGCCGGAGCCTCGGTCGCCCCAGCGGGCTGCGCGGCGGCAGCCGCTCCGGTGGAGCCGGTGCTCGCACCGGGCTTTGCGGCGGGAGCGGCGGCGGCCGCGGGCTTCGCCGGAGCCGGGGCCTTCGCCGGGGCGGCGGCCTGGGCCGGAGCCTTGGCCGGTGCCGGGGTGGTGGCCGCGGCGGCGGGGGCCGGGACGGCCTGGGCCGGGGCGGCGGGCGCGGCCGGAGCGGCGGCGGCAGGCGCAGCCCCCGCGGCTGCGGCTGCGGTGGGAGCACCCTGAACAGGGTTGTCCGCCGTGCCGGTGGCTCCCGGCTTGTAGTCGGCGAAGAAGTCCCACCAGGCACGGTCGACCGAATTGGGGTCCTGGAGGTACTGCTGATAGATCTCGTCGACGAGCCACTCATTGGCACCAAAGCCGGCCGCAGGGTTCTTGCCCTGCCCGTCTTGGTCGGTCGAGACGCTCGAATTACTGGGGGACTGAGACGACACGGCGGTAACCGCCCTCTTCCGCTTCACAAGGTGATGGACAGCGGAAATAAAGGCTACGCCTCCCTGGCCTGGACGTGCAGGCCGGGCATGCCACAGTCGCGTAAGTCACATCGCAACCCTGGTTTCAGGGCGCGAAATGGCGGGAAACAAGCGTGGTTCCGCTGCTGCGCGACCCGCTCCGGGTACGCGGCAGTGCGAGTACGGCCCTCTGGCCCGTACCCCTGAACGACCGCTTCCACCGAAGACCACGCAGAACGGCCGCTTCCGGTTCGAACTTTACGTCAACTTTGCTGGCGGGGAATCCCCGGGAGGGTGACCTGGATCCGGCAGCCGCGGGCGGATTCAGCCACTCCGATCCGGCCACCGTGCAGATCCACCGCCCAGCGCGCGATGGCCAGGCCGAGCCCGGTGCCACCGTCGCTGCCCGGGCCGTGCGGGGAGGGCGCGGTGCCGCGGTTGAACCGCTCGAACACCCGGTGCCACTCCGACTGCGGGATGCCCGGCCCCTCGTCCAGGACCTCCAGGTCCAGCGACTCGGGCTGCGGGCCGCGCCTCGCCCGTACGGTGACGCGGCCGTGCGGCGGGGAGTGCTTGACGGCGTTGTCGATGAGGTTCGCCACGACCTGGTGCAGCCGCTCCGCGTCCGCGTGCGCGGTCAGCTCCGGCGGCGACACGTCCAGGTGCAGATGGACGTCGGTCCGCTGGTGGTTGCCCGAACCGGAGGAGAGCCCCCGCTGCGCGGCCGCCAGGTTGGCCTCCTTCAGGACGCCCGACAGATACGGCCACACCTCGAAGCGCTGGGCGCGCAGGGTCACGACGCCGTTGTCGAGGCGGGACAGGTCCAGGAGCGTTTCCACGAGCCGGCCCAGGCGCTCGGTCTGCTTGAGGGCCGTACGCATCGTCTCGGGGTCGGCGGCTGAGACGCCGTCCACGACGTTCTCCAGGACCGCCCGCAGCGCCGCGATGGGCGTGCGCAGCTCGTGCGAGACATTCGCCACGAGTTCCTTGCGGTGGCGGTCCACGGCCTCCAGGTCGTCGGCCATGCGGTTGATGGTGCCCGCCAGGTCGCCCAGCTCGTCCCTGCGGTCGGCGCCGCGCACCCGGCGGGTGTAGTCGCCGTGCGAGATGGCGCGGGCCACGGTGTTCATCTCGTCCAGCGGGGCGGTGAGCCCGTGCGCCACGAACTGGGTGATCAGCAGGGTCGCTATCACCGAGAAGACCGTGATGAAGCGGAGCTCGGTGCGGGTCTGGAGGGCGACCATGAGCAGCCCTGTGGTGATGAACACGGAGACCACGACGAGCGTGCCGAGCTTGGTCTTGATCGATATCGAGACCGACCGCAGCCCGGCCGCTATCCGGCCGCGCAGCCCCCGGGTGGCCCGGGCCCAGTCGCCGCGGCGGCCCGGTTCGTCCCAGCCGGGCCGCTCACCGCTGCCGCGCAGCTGCCGGGCCCGGTCTCCGGCCCGGCTCATGGCGCCGGGGTCTCCAGCGCGTATCCCACGCCGTGGACCGTGCGGATGCGCTCCGCGCCGATCTTGCGGCGCAGCGCCTTGATGTGGCTGTCCACGGTGCGGGTGCCCGAGGCGTCGGCCCAGTCCCACACCTCGGCGAGGAGCTGTTCGCGCGAGAGCACGGCGCGCGGCGTGTTCGCCAGGCAGCTCAGCAGGTCGAACTCGGTCGGCGTCAGGTGGACGTCCTCGCCGCGCACCCGGACCCGGCGCTGCGCGTGGTCGATCTCCAGCTCGCCGAGGCGGAGTATGCCCGTGCGCGGCGTGGTGGCGGCCAGCGCGGCCCGCTCCACCCGGCGCAGCAGGACGTGCACCCGGGCCGCGAGCTCGCGCATCGAGAACGGCTTGGTCATGTAGTCGTCGGCGCCGACGCCGAGGCCGACCAGCATGTCGGTCTCGTCGTCGCGGGCCGTCAGCATGAGGACCGGCACGGGCCTGCGGGCCTGGACCCGGCGGCAGACCTCCAGGCCGTCGAAGCCCGGCAGCATGATGTCGAGGACCATCAGGTCCGGCTGCCAGGCCTCGGCCGTGTCGACGGCAGCGGGGCCGTCGAGAGCCGTCTGCACCTGGAAGCCCTCGGCCCGCAGGCGCGCCGCGATGGCATCCACGATCGTCGTGTCGTCCTCGACGACCAGCACCCTGCGCTGGGCGCCGGGGGTCGCCGCGACGCCGTTGTGGCCGGTGTGTGTCTGCTCCATCGGTCTGCCCCGCCCTGACTGTGCTCGCCCGGGGATCAGTGGGGTGATCCCCTGTGTCGCTCAGAGACTAGAGCCACTTTCCGTATCTCGGCTACGCAGGGCGAACGCCGAGATGGACCACGTCAGGGACGCCCCGGGCAACTCGGATCTCTTCGGTATGTACCCCGGTGAATCCGGCATTCCGCAGGGCCTGCTCGAAGGCGGGGGAGGGCTGCGCCGACCAGACGGCCAGCACCCCGCCGGGCCTCAACCGCCGTGCGCAGTGGGCGAGTCCGGCCGGTGAGTACAGTCCGCCGTTGCCCTCGGTGACGGTCCATTCGGGCCCGTTGTCGATGTCGAGGCAGAGCGCGTCGTAGGTCTCTTGGGCGGTACGTACGTAATCGACCAGATCGGCCTGGATGATCCGGGTGCGGGAATCGGACAGGGCCGGGCCCGAAATGGCGCCAAGTGGACCCGTGCCGTGCCAGTCGATGATGGCCTGTTCCCTCTCCACCACGGCGATTTGGCCCCAGCGCGGGTCCTGCGCCGCGTGGACGAGGGAGAAGCCGACGCCCAGTCCGCCGATGAGGAGGGAGGGCCGGGTGGTGCCCGGCGAAAGTGTGGCGTACGCCGCATCGACGAGCAGGCGTTCCGAGCGGCCGTCCGAAGTGTCCATGAGGAAGCACCCGTTGGCGATGATCTCGTAGTGCGCGCCGCGCTGCCGCAGCACGACTTCCCCGTGCGGCCCCTGCCGCCGGTCGAGGGTGGCGATGTCGTTCATGACCGTGAGGATGCCGTCTCCGGCGGCGCCACGCACGCGAGTTGTGGGTGCGGGTCGTTCGGTCGCGGGAGCAGGGCGCCCCTGACGCGCGGAGCGGCTCAAAGGTTGTCCCGTGTGGCGCACGTCATAGACGGGGGCGGAGTCGATCACGGAAGGTGAGCCGTTGTAGGGCACGTAAGCGAGAACGGAACACGGCCGAAGAACGCGGGCGTGGCTTGATTCGGGGAGCGCCCGCGCTGCCCGGGGAAGGGGCCTCTCCCGGTGCACCCGCTCGAAACCCACCCGCCCGCGGGTCCCGCCCCCACCCCGCCCCTCGACGTGATCCCGCCCCGGCGCCCGGGGGTGATCCCGTCGGACGGCCCCGCCCCCGGGGCGCCACAGCCCGGGCGCCCGGGGCCGGCCCCGACGGGCGGCTCCGCACCCGGGGCGCCGCCCGGGCCCGGCGCGCCGGACGCTCTCGGTTCCGCCCCGCCGGCCGGCCCGGACTCCGGCCCCGCGAGGGCGCCGGCGCCCGTGCCGGTGAGCGTCCCCGGGGGCGCCGCGGCCGCGCCGGCCCTGCTGCCCGAGAGCGTTCCCGGCGTACGGGCCGCGCTGCTCGGCGCCGGACGGCTGCTGCCCTCGCCGCGCTCCACGCCGTTCGCCTTCGGCTATGTGGTGCTGCTCCTGGCCACCTCGCTCTACGGCGAGTACGGCGATCCGGAGACCGTCAGCGCCCTGCTGCGCGGGTCGAGCACCGATGTGGCCCACCTGTCGACGACACCGGTCCTGACGATCTTCGCGAGCGCGCTGTGGATAGCCGGGGGGATGGCCTCCCCGTACGCGCTGGTCTTCCTCTTCGTCTTGGCCGCCCTGGAGCGCCGCATCGGCGGCTGGCGCACGGCCGGGGTCTTTCTGCTCGGGCACGTGGTGGCCACCCTGGCGACCGAGGGCCCGGTCGCCCTTTCGGTGCTCGCCGGGCACCTGCCCGAGAGCTCCCTGCACCGCCTGGACTACGGCATCAGCTTCGGCCTGATGGCCACGGTCGGCGCCCTGGCCGGGCTGCTCACCCCGTTTCTGCGCTGGACGGCCCTGGCCGTGGTGGGCGTCCTGCTGGTCCAGGATCTCCTCGACATGGCGGAACCGCTGGCGGCCTGGGGCCACCCCGTCGCCCTCCTGGTGGGCGTGGCCTGCTGGCCGGCGGCACGGCGCGTACGCGTCACGCCGTACCCCTGATCCGCCCGGGGCTCGCCCGCCCTCAGCCCTCGGACGGCTTGAAGTACAGGCTCGCCATGGGCGAGCGCGTCACCCAGCCGAGGGCGGTGTACAGGGCCCGGCCCTCGGGGGTGCCGACGAGGATGCCGGTGGTGGCGCCCGCCTCGTACGCGGTGTTCTGGAGGGTGCGCATCACCAGGCTGCCCAGGCCCCGGCGCCGGTGGTCGGGGGAGGTCTCGATCTGGTCGGCGACGGCGTGGGTGCCGGTCGGGGCGATCTGGCCGCGGGCCGCGAAGTGGCCCTCGGTGGTGCGGACCAGGACCCGGGTGGTGCCGCCGCGCGTCCACGAGGTGAGGGTGTAGCCGGCGGGGACCTCGGGCCGCTCGGCGCCGAGCGGGAGCGTCATCAGGAAGCCGGGCTTGTCGAAGTGCCAGCCCGGGCCGGTCCAGGGCCGCACGGCGTCGTCCTCGGCGAACAGCTTCAGCCAGGTGCCCGGCGCGGTCGTGGCCGCCACCAGCGCGCGGACGTCGTCCTCGGCGGGTTCGGGCAGGACGTGGCGCGAGACGTGCTGGGCGGTGCCGGCGTCGATGGTCCAGCCCCACGGGCGGTCCATCGGGTCGGACGTTCCGCGCGACACGATCCAGCCGTCGATCCAAGCGCGCACGAGCGCGCGGGTCGTGGTCGCGCCCGCCCGGTCCTCGGGGCTGGTGGTGGTGTCCGCTGTCGTCGTCGCCGTCATGGCCGCCCCCGCTTGGCAATAGATGCTGAGTAATGGGTGAAATCCCATAGGGAACCTTACAAGCGTCTGGGCGTCCTGTCTCGGCCTCCGGGACCGCTCGGGGTCGCGGAGGCGGGGTGCCGGCCATGCGCCGCTGGTCACCGGGGGTGTTTCGAGTGATCGCTCAGAGCGAACAGGGTCGAGGGAACATTCCTCGACTCACATGCATTGAGTCGGCATAGCTCAACTTGACTGCCGAAGGGGAGATCATGGCTACCGAGTCCACGGCGAACACACCGACCGCCCTGCCCGTGCTGCCGCTCGACGACGAGGTCGTGCTGCCCGGCATGGTGGTTCCGCTGGACCTGTCCGATGCCGAGGTGCGCGCCGCCGTCGAGGCGGCTCAGGCCGCTGCCGGGGCCGATGCGGGCAAGCCGCAGGTGCTGCTCGTGCCGCGGATCGACGGAACGTATGCCGGGACCGGTGTGCTGGGGACCGTCGAGCAGGTGGGACGGCTCTCCGACGGTGACCCGGGCGCCCTCATCCGGGGCCGCCGCCGGGTGCGGATCGGGGCCGGGACCACCGGCCCCGGAGCGGCCCTGTGGGTGCGGGGCACCCAGGTCGAGGAGGCGCTGCCCGAGCCGCTGCCGGGCCAGGTGACCGAACTGGTCAAGGAGTACAAGGCGCTCGCCACCGACTGGCTGAAGAAGCGCGGTGCCTGGCAGGTCGTCGACCGCGTCCAGCAGATCGAGGGCGTCTCCGCGCTCGCCGACAACGCCGGATACTCGCCGTTCCTCACCACCGCCCAGAAGGTCGAGCTGCTGGAGGCCAGTGACCCGGTGGCCCGGCTCAAGCTCGCCACCGAGCAGCTCCGCGAGCACCTCGCCGAGCAGGACGTCGCCGAGGCCATCGCCAAGGACGTCCAGGAGGGCGTGGACAAGCAGCAGCGCGAGTTCCTGCTGCGCCGCCAGCTCGACGCCGTGCGCAAGGAGCTGCGCGAGCTCAACGGGGAGGGCGGCGAGGAGGACGAGAGCGACGACTACCGCGCCCGCGTCGAAGCCGCCGACCTGCCCGAGAAGGTCCGCGAGGCCGCCCTCAAGGAGGTCGACAAGCTGGAGCGCGCCAGCGACCAGTCGCCCGAGGGCTCCTGGATCCGCACCTGGCTGGACACCGTCCTTGAACTCCCCTGGAACGAGACGACCGAGGACGTGTACGACATCCGGGGCGCGCGTGCCGTCCTGGACGCCGAGCACGCGGGCCTGGCCGACGTGAAGGACCGCATCACCGAGTACCTCGCCGTGCGCAAGCGGCGTGCCGAGCGCGGGCTCGGGGTCGTCGGCGGCCGCCGGGGCGGCGCCGTGCTCGCCCTGGTGGGGCCGCCCGGCGTCGGCAAGACCTCGCTCGGCGAGTCCGTGGCGCACGCCATGGGCCGCAAGTTCGTGCGCGTCGCCCTCGGCGGCGTACGCGACGAGGCCGAGATCCGCGGACACCGCCGCACCTACGTCGGCGCCCTGCCCGGCCGGATCGTACGGGCCATCAAGGAGGCCGGGTCGATGAACCCGGTCGTGCTGCTCGACGAGATCGACAAGGTGGGCTCCGACTTCCGGGGCGACCCGGCCGCCGCCCTGCTCGAAGTCCTCGACCCCGCGCAGAACCACACCTTCCGCGACCACTACCTGGAGGTCGAGCTCGACCTCAGCGACGTGGTCTTCCTGGCCACCGCCAACGTCCTGGAAGCCATCCCCGAGGCGCTGCTCGACCGCATGGAACTGGTCAGGCTGGACGGCTACACCGAGGACGAGAAGGTCGTCATCGCCCGGGACCACCTGCTGCCGCGCCAGCTGGAGCGGGCCGGACTCGAAACCGGTGAGGTCGTCCTCGAAGACGCCTCGCTGCGCAAGCTCGCGGGCGAGTACACCCGGGAAGCGGGCGTACGGAACCTGGAGCGCTCCATCGCCCGGCTGCTGCGCAAGGTGGCCGCCGAGCACGAACTGAAGCAGCGCGAGCTGCCGTTCACCATCACGCCGGACGATCTGCGGGCCCTGATCGGGCGCCCGCACCACGTGCCCGAGTCCGCCCAGGACCCGGCCGAGCGGCGCACCGCGGTGCCGGGCGTGGCCACCGGCCTCGCCGTCACCGGGGCCGGCGGGGACGTGCTGTTCGTCGAGGCCTCGCTCGCCGACCCGGAGACGGGTGCGGCGGGCCTGACCCTCACCGGTCAGCTCGGCGACGTGATGAAGGAGTCGGCCCGGATCGCGCTGAGCTTCCTGCGCTCGCACGGGGCCGAACTGGAGCTTCCCGTAGGGGACTTGAAGGACCGGGGTGTGCACGTCCACTTCCCGGCGGGCGCGGTCCCCAAGGACGGTCCGAGCGCCGGCGTCACCCTGGTCACCGCGCTGTCCTCGCTCCTGTCCGGGCGCCTGGTCCGCACCGACGTGGCGATGACCGGTGAGGTGTCGCTGACCGGGCGGGTGCTGCCGATCGGCGGCCTCAAGCAGAAGCTGCTCGCCGCGCACCGGGCCGGGATCACCACCGTCGTGATCCCGAAGCGCAACGAGGCGGACCTGGACGACGTCCCGGCGGAGGTCCTCAAGACGCTGGAGGTCCACCCCGTGACCGACGTCCGCCAGGTCCTGGAGATCGCCCTCGCCCCGGCGGAGGTGGCGGTGGCTGCGGCCGCCTGAGGGACCCGGCTGGGCCCGAATGGCCCGATCGGGCGCCCGGCGCTAGGCCCGAGTGGCCCGCTCGTACACCGAGCGGGCCTTCGCGTCGAAGAGGGCGGCCGTCGACTCGACGTCGGTGTCGCCGCCGCTCAGCACGCCGACGATCCGGCCGAGCCGGTCCGGCCCCCGGTAGTCCACCAGCCAGGGGCTGCCGCTGGTGCCGACCCAGAAGCCCGCGCACTCCATCCGCAGCATCGCGGCCTCGTCGGGGTCGCGATGGACGTCGGCGGTGCACATGACCGGCCGGTTCCCGGGGTTGTGGTCCTCGTCGGGATAGCCGACGACGGTCACCCGCTGGTCGGGGCCCGCGCTCCACTCGGGCGCCGAGGAGCCGACCACGCTCTGCACGCTGCGGCCCCGGGCGTCCGGTTCCACCGTGAGGAAGGCGTAGTCCGCCCCGTCCTCGTGGTCGGTGGTCCACCGCTCGTCGACCTGGACCGCCCGCACCTTCCACTTCCCGTACGGGAACGTTCCCTTGCCGGCCCCGGAGAAGCCGGGCGCGAACTCCAGCGAGTCCAGCGGAAGGCCGGTCGCGCAGTGCGCGGCGGTGGCGACGACATTGCCGCGCGGGCTGTTCACGACGCTGGCCGTGCAGTTGTGGTCGTCGCCGTTGACCAGCACGCCGACCGACGCCACCTTCCCGGCCGGCACCGCGCTGCTCCGGGTCCCGGGGGGCGGCGCGCCCTCGTCGCCCGGTGTCCCCTCGGCCTGCGGCGAGGACGCCGCCGACCAGCCGCAGCCCGCGCCGCCGGACGTGACGACCATGATCAGGGCAACCGCCCGGCACACCGCTCCCAACCTGCGCATGGCCCCATCCTTACGCATGGCCCGGGCGCCAGGGGGTCATGTGTGCGAGGGGTGTTCCGTACGGGGGACGCGCGAGGGCCCCCGGCGACGCGGAGCCGGGGGCCCCTGGGACGGCGTCCGGGCCGGTCAGCCGTTGGCGAGCGCCTGGAGCCGGTCGTACGCCCCGTTGAACCGGGAGTGGTCGCCGACCGTCGGGCCGGACGAGGTGTACTGCCACATCGTCTGGTAGTCCCAGCCGGCCGGAAGGGTGCCCGGGTCGGTGTTGTAGCGGGCGATCCACAGCGGGTTGGAGCCGCCGAACGCGGCCGAGTTGCCGGTGCACTGGGTCCACCAGCTGGTGGCGGTGTAGATCACCGCGTCGCGGCCGGTGCGGGCCCGGTACTGGTTGAGGAAGTCGTGGATCCAGCTGACCATCCCGGCCGCCGACTTGCCGTAGCAGGCCGCGCCGTACGGGTTCCACTCGATGTCGAGCGCGCCGGGCAGGGTCCGTCCGTCGCGCGACCAGCCGCCGCCGTGGTCCACGAAGTAGTTGGCCTGGGAGGCGCCGCTCGCGGTGTCCGGGGTGGCGAAGTGGTAGGCGCCCCGGATCATGCCGACGTCGTACGAGCCGTTGTACTGCTGGGCGAAGGAGGGGTTGGTGTAGTAGGTGCCCTCGGTGGCCTTGACGTAGGCCCACTTCACGCCGCTGTTCCACAGCGTGGACCAGGCGACGTTGCCGTTGTGGCTGCTGGTGTCGACGCCCTCCGTCTGCACCGTGCGGGTGTCACGGGGCAGCGGGCCCACCCCGTCGTGCCGCGCGACGCCCATACCCAGGCTCGCGGAGCCGCGCTCCGGGGTGTCGGCGGCCCCCGAGGTGCCGGTGGAACCGAGGACGAGGGCGAGGGAGGAGAGGAGGATCCCGGCCGCGGCGAGGGGGCCGCGGCGGGCCGTTCCGGATCTGTGCACGGGCATTGCGTGCCTCCGAAAGGCTCGGTGGAGCTGGGGATTTGACGGCCTGGGTCGACATGACGACGTATCGCTGTGGACATGTCAGAGATGACGCTACGCACGTAGACCTGTGGCGCGAAAGAGGCTTCAGGTTATGCCGATGGTTCAGACCTTTGGTGGGGGCGACACGCTGCGAGAACGGCGTGGCCTGACGGAAACTTTCAGCCGTGGCCGGTCCCGGCGCCATCCGGGATGCCGCCGTCGCCGGTCCGCTGGGAAATACTGTGCCGTCACGACACACCTAGGGCATGGGAGCCGATGTGCACGGTTCGGACCAGGAGTTCCTCGCGCTCGAACGCGAGCTGGCCGTCTTTCTTCGGCGGGCCAGGGCCTCGTCCGGCGAGATGGCCCGCGAGGTCCACCCCGATCTCGAACCGGCGGCGTACGGACTGCTGGTACGCCTCGACGAGGTCGGGCCGCAGCGGGCGACCGAACTCGCCGGGTACTTCGGCGTGGGCAAGGCGACGATGAGCCGTCAGCTGCACGCCCTGGAGGACCTCGGCCTGGTGGCCCGCGAGCCCGACCCGGCGGACGGCCGCGCCTTCCTGGTGCGCATCACCGAGGAGGGCACCGCGAGGTTCGGCCGGGTCCGCGACGCCCGCCGCGAACGCTATGTGCGCAAGCTGGCCAACTGGGACCGCCGGGAAATCTCCGAACTGGCCCGGCTGCTGCACCAGCTGAACGCGGCCGCGGAGAGCTAGCCCCGCCCCCGCCGCCCACGGGGGTGGGGGAGTCACACCTCCACCCACACCGCCGTCGCGTCGTCGTGCCGCTTGCTCCCGCCGAGGAACACCCGCTCCTCGTCGGCCGCCTCCAACTCCCGCACCCGCTCGACCAGCCCCTCCACCCCCGCCTTGCGCACCAGCGCCAGACAGTCCTGCCACGAGCCCTCGCGGAACTTCTCCACCCAGCGCGACGCCCCGTCCGTCAGGGCGAGCACCGAGCGCACCCGTGCGAGGGGCTCGCGGCCGGTCACGGCGAGGGCGGCGACCGAGGGGTCCGCCGCCGCGGTGAAGAACCCGCCCTCCTTGTTGCGGACGAGCGAGTCGGCCACCGCGTCGCTGACCAGGCAGGCGCGCGGCACCCGGTCGAGCCGGTCGTCCAGGACCGCCCGCACCGTGCCGTCGGCCGCTTCCAGGAGCAGCGCCGAGTCCGACAGGACGAGGTACTCCAGCTCGGCCGCGTCCCACCGGGCGAGCACCACCGTTGCCTGGGGTGTCCGCGGGTGAGAAAGGTCACAGGTGTCCCGATGGGCGTCGGCGGTGCGCCGGATGGCTTCGGCGAGGATCTCGCCGAGCGTCAGGTCCCGTCGCGAAGCCGACAGTTCGGTCAGCGCGCCGCCGAGCCGCGCCGTGTACCAGGGCACGTCGTGCACACAGTCGCCGTTGCCGGGCAGCGGCGTCACCCCGTCGAGCACGACGAGCAGTCCGCCCAGGCCCGAGGCGGGCAGTGCGGTGGCCGCCCAGTCCTCATTGGGGCGGGCGGGGTCTCCGGGCGCGGTGGTCAGCTGGATGCGCATGTCCGCCAGTCTGCACGAGGCCTCCACGGCGCCTTCATCGCGACGGCGGCCGCGGCGGACGCCCCGTCAAGGGGCGGACCGCGGTGCCCCCATCGCATGATCCCGGGGGAATACGTCACTCCGCCGAGCTGTGGGCGGGCATCCTGCCAAAGCCCGCGCGGAAGTTCCAACCGACCCTTCACCGGAGCGGGGCCGGACATTCCGGGGGAGTTGATGGTCAACTCCGAAGTGATGTTCACTCGTTCAGGTGGCCGAGCAGTGACTACTCGTCATGACCAGTCGTCACCTTGGCTTCCTTGGTGGACTGGCAAACACGAGTGAAGATTGAGAGCACCGGTGCAGAACAAGCGGCCTCGGGGCAACGACGACACACGCGCACAGCGCACCGTACGGGTGCGGAGCCGTCTGGTCGTCTCCGTCGCCGTTGTCTCCCTCACCGTGCTCGGAGCCGGTGCGCCCACCCTGTTCGCGGCCTCCGCGGACCTCACGGACTCCCAGCACCTGGTCACCCTCGCCCAGCTCGACCAGCAGGCGATCAGCCTCGCCCACGCCCTGGGTGACGAACGGGACGGCGTGACGCGCTACGTCGCGTCGGGCCGGCCCGCCGGCAAGGACGCGGCCCTCAAGGAGCCCGCCGCCCGGGTCGACCGCAAGATCGACGAGCTGCGCGCCACCGCCCCCGCCGGCCTCGCGCGCGACCTCGCCACCGTGCCCGCCCTGCGCCGCACCGCGCTCACCGGCAAGGGCACCGCCCTGGAGGCGCAGAAGGCGTACTCCGACGTGATCGCCACGCTGCTCGCCGTCGCCGACGAGCTCGCCGACCGCACGCCCCCGCGCGCCGCCGAGGCGGTCCGGGCGCCGGGCGCGCTGGGTCGCGCCGCCGAGCAGGCCTCGGCCACCCGCGGGCTGCTGCTCGGCGCGCTCTCGGTGCCGGCGGGCCAGACCTCCCGGGTCTTTGACCCCCTCACCGGCAAGTACGTACAGAAGGAGAAGGACGACGGCGACGCGGGCCGGGCGCGGGACGCGCTGAGCACCGCCGCCCAACAGGCGCACGTGCGGGAACAGGCCGCGCTCGCCGACTTCGACCAGGCCGCCGGGGCCGACGCCCGCGACAAGGTGGCCACCACCGTCACCGGCCCCGAGGTCGAGGCCGCCGACGGCTTCCTCACCCGCCTCACCGACCAGCCCCAACTCAGCGCGGCCGAGCGCAAGTCCGACCCGGACGCGGTGGACGCCGCCCTCTCCGCCCGGATCGACCGCATGCGGGGTGCCGAGGCGGCACTCGCCACGGCCGAGGTCAAGCGGTTCGAGCAGCTGCGCGACGACGACGTGAGCGCCCTGGAGATCCGGGTCGGCCTCATCGGCGCGCTGCTGCTGCTCGCCATCGGCGTCAGCGCCGCCACCGCCCGCAGCCTGACCCGGCCGCTCGCCGTGCTGCGGCGCGGCTCGGCCCGGCTCGCCGAGGCCCCCGAGAGCGCGGAGCCGGTGCGCTTCACCGGCCGCAACGACGAGTTCGCCCGGGTCGTACGGTCCCTCAACGAGCTGCACGAGAAGTTCGGCGAGCGCCACGCGCGGGCCGCCGAGCTCGACGCGGACCTCGCCAAGCAGCGCGGCCGCCTCGCCCGCCTCGCCGCCGAGAAGGACGAACTGCGGTCCCGGGTGCGGGAGTTGACCGACGAGCTCGAACGCGCCCACGGCACCGTCAAGCACGCCTTCGTCAATCTGGGGCTGCGCAGCCTCGGCCTGATCGAGCGCCAGCTCTCCGTGATCGAGGGCCTCGAGGAGCGCGAACAGGACCCGGACCAGCTCGGGGTGTTGTTCAAGCTCGACCACCTGGCCACCGTGATCCGGCGCCACGGCGAGAACCTGCTGGTCCTGGCCGGCACCGAGCACCACCACAACCACCCGGGACCGGTCCCGCTCGTCGACGTCATGCGGGCCGCGGTCAGCGAGATCGAGCGGTACGAGCGCGTCGTCATCCAGGCCCTGCCGCCACACGCCCAGGTCGCCGGATTCGCCGCCGACGACCTGAGCCACCTCGTCGCCGAGCTCCTGGAGAACGCCACCTCCTTCTCGCCTCCCGAGGCCCAAGTGCAGCTCTCCGGCTGGCAGTTGGAGGGCGGCGACATCATGCTCTCGGTCCAGGACGAGGGCATCGGCGTGCCGCCCGAGCGGCGTGCCGAGCTGAACCGTCGCCTGGCCGACCCCTCGTCGTACGAACCGGGTGAGCCCGGCACCGACTCCGGCGGTCTCGGGCTGCACGTCTCGGCGCTGCTCGCGCACCGGCACGGGGTGCGGATCGAGCTGCGGGAGCAGAAGCAGGGCGGCGTCGCGGCGGTCGTGGTGCTGCCCCAGGCGATCCTGCCCGCCGCCCCGCCGGAGGCGATGCCGCACCTGATGACGGCCCCGGACGACGCCCCGCGCTTCACGCTGCCAGGCGCGCTCGCCGAGGCCAACTCCAATGTGCTGCCGGAGCGTACGGAACGCTCGGGCGAGATGGCCAGGCCGGCCCCGCCGGAACCGACCGAGGCCGCCGAACCGGCC
Organism: Streptomyces hundungensis; assembly: GCF_003627815.1. NCBI lineage: Bacteria > Bacillati > Actinomycetota > Actinomycetes > Kitasatosporales > Streptomycetaceae > Streptomyces > Streptomyces hundungensis. The sequence goes on along the minus strand of NZ_CP032698.1, from coordinate 2,914,487 downwards.
GAAGCCGGCACCCAGGCCGAGCCGGCCGAGCCGGCCGAGCCGACCGAGCCCGCCACCCCGGCCGAGCCCGCCGCGCCCCGCCTCGACGAGCCGACCTTCGAGATGCGGCTCCCCGGCCCCCGGACCCCGGCCCCGGCCCCCGGCCACGACGACGCGGCACCGGAACCCACGCCCGCCGCGGGGCCCACGCCGGAACCCGAACCCGAACCCGAACCCGCCCCGGAACCCACGCCCGCCCCCGAACCCGCACCGCGGCTGACGGACAAGGGCCTTCCCAAGCGCACCCCCAAGGTCGTCCAGGCGGGCTCCGCCGCGGCGCGGGAGCGCAAGGGCGGCACCGATGCCGCCGAGGCCCTGCGCCGCAGGCTCGGCGGTTTCCAGCAGGGCGCGATCGAGGGCCGCCGCGATGTGGCGGCGGAACTGGAAGACAGCCACCAGCAGGCAGACACGGACACGGGGGAGACAGTCGAGGAGGTACGCAGATGAGTGCGACCGGCACCGGTATCGGCAGGCCCGGCAGCACGACGTCCGGCACCGGCACGATCACAGGGAGCACCGAGGCCCGCAATCTGCGGTGGCTGCTCGGCAACCTGGTCGAGGAGGTGCCGGGGATCCACTCCGTCGCCGTCGTCTCCTCGGACGGACTGCTGCTGCTCTCGTCCGACCCCGAGCAGCGCCAGACCCCCGTCGCCCAGCAGGGCCCGCGCGGTTCCAGCGCCGACCTCGCCACCATCGTCTCCGGCATCGGCAGCCTCACGGTCGGGGCCGCCCGGCTCATGGACGGCGGCGGCGTCAAGCAGACGATGGTCGCGATGGAGGAGGGCAGCGTCTTCGTCATGTCCATCAGCGACGGCTCGCTGCTGGGTGTGCACGCCACACCGGACTGCGACATGAGCGTGGTGGCCTACCACATGGCGCTCTTCGTGGGCCGCGCCGGACACGTCCTGACCCCCGAAGTCCGCAGCGAGCTGCGCCAGTCGATGGAGGCCGCCCAGTGACCCCGCCCGCCGAGAAGTCCGCGCGGCTCCCGATACGCGGCGCCGACAAGAAGCCCGCCCGCGTCCGCCCGTACTCGCTGACCGGTGGCCGCACCCGGTTCGGCCATGTGCTGCTCGTCGAGACGTTCGTCGCGGCCATCGAGGCGCCGCCGGAGCGCAAGGAGCTCGGCGGCCGCACCCACCGGGTCATGCCGGAGATGCTGGCCATCGTGGAGATCTGCCGCGCGATGCGCACGGTCGCGGAGATATCGGCGCTGCTCAAGATGCCGCTCGGCGTGGTGCGCGTGCTGCTCAGCGACCTCGCCGACCAGGGAAGAATCCGTGTGTACGGGACCGGGCACAGCCCCGGTCAGCCGAACCGCGCACTGCTCGAAAGGGTGCTCAGTGGACTCCGCCGCCTCTGAACTTCTCGTCCCCGACGAGGAGTTGCTCCCCTGGCAGCAGGACCGCAGCAAGGCCCCCATCGCGACCAAGGTCGTGGTCGCGGGCGGCTTCGGCGTGGGCAAGACCACCTTCGTATCGGCGGTCTCCGAGATCACCCCGCTCCAGACCGAGGCGGTGATGACCCAGGCCAGCGAGGCCACCGACGACCTGTCGGCGACCCCGGACAAGGTGACCACCACCGTCGCCATGGACTTCGGCCGCATCACCCTCGACGACGACCTCGTCCTGTACGTGTTCGGCACGCCCGGGCAGCAGCGGTTCTGGTTCATGTGGGACGACATCGTGCGCGGGGCGATCGGCGCGATCGTGCTCGCCGACACCCGGCGCCTGTCGGACTGCTTCCCCGCGCTCGACTACTTCGAGAGCTGCGGGCTTCCGTACATCGTGGCCGTCAACCACTTCGAGGGCACCGAGTCCTTCGAGCCCGAGGACGTGCGCGAGGCGCTCACGGTGGCGCCGCACATCCCGGTGGTGATCATGGACGCGCGCGACCGGGCCTCGGTGATCGAGTCCCTGCTGGGCCTGGTGGCCCACGCGCTCGAAGCCTGCCCCGAATAGACCCCGCCCCCCACGGTTCGCTACGCACATAACGGAGAACGGTCCCGCATGCGGAGAATACTCATCGTCGGAGCCGGCCAGTCCGGCCTCCAGCTTGCCCTCGGCCTCCAGGCGCAGGGGTACGAGGTCACCCTGATGTCGAACCGCACGGCGGACGAGATCCGGTCCGGCCGGGTCATGTCCACGCAGTGCATGTTCCACACCGCGCTCCAGCACGAGCGCGACCTCGGGCTGAACTTCTGGGAGTCCCAGGCCCCGCGCATCGAGGGCGTCGGCGTCTCGGTCGCCGCCCCCGACGCCACCCGCGCCATCGACTGGGTGGGCAAGCTCAAGGGGTACGCGCAGTCCGTGGACCAGCGGGTCAAGATGGCCGGCTGGATGGAGACCTTCGCCCAGCGCGGCGGCCAGTTGGTCATCCACGGCGCGGCCGTCTCCGACCTCGACTTCTTCGCCCGCACCTACGACCTGGTCCTGGTCTCCGCGGGCAAGGGCGAGCTCGTCTCGATGTTCGGCCGGGACGCCTCGCGCTCCCCGTACACGGAGCCGCAGCGCGCGCTCGCGGTCTCCTATGTGCACGGGCTCGGCCCGCGCCCGGAACACCCCGAGTTCGACGCGGTGCGCTGCAACCTGGTGCCCGGCGTGGGCGAGCTGTTCGTGATGCCGACCCTGACCACCTCGGGCCGCGCGGACATCCTGTTCTGGGAGGGCGTGCCCGGCGGGCCGCTGGATGTCTTCAACGGCGTGACGGACCCCGCCGAGCACCTGTCGCTCACCCTGGAACTCATGGAGAAGTTCCTGCCGTGGGAGTACGCCCGGGCCACCAAGGTCGAACTGACCGACGGCGGCGGCACGTTGGCGGGCCGCTACGCGCCGACCGTCCGCAACCCGATCGGCCGGCTGCCCGGCGGCGGCCTGGTCCTCGGCGTCGCCGACGTCGTCGTGGCGAACGACCCGATCACCGGCCAGGGCTCCAACTCGGCGTCCAAGTGCGCCGCTTCGTACCTCTCCTCGATCGTCGAGCACGGCGAGAAGGAGTTCGACGAGGCGTGGATGCGGTCCGCCTTCGACCGTTACTGGGACACCGCGCAGCACGTCACGAAGTGGACCAACGCCATGCTCGGGGTGCCCCCGGAGCACGTCCTGAACCTGATCGGCGCGGCCGGTCAGCTCCAGCCGGCCGCGGACCGCTTCGCCAACGGCTTCGACGACCCGGCCGACTTCGAGAACTTCTTCTACGAGCCGGAGAAGACCGCCGCCTACCTCGCCGAGGTCGCGGGCGCCCAGGCCCAGGCCCAGACCCAGACCCAGACCCAGGCCTAGGCGGGCCCGGACTCGGCCGAGTACCCCGTGTCCACCCCCTGCGCCGCTCCCTCGGGGAGCTTCGGGGGGTGGTACGAGGACAGCGCGTCCGCCGCCGGGTCCGGCCGGACCGCGCCGAGCAGCGGATTGGCGGCGATCGGGGACACCTTGACGTGGCTGCCGGGGCGCGGCGCCTGCACCACCAGGCCGTCGCCCAGATACATCGCCACATGGGTGGCGGTCGGGAAGTAGATCACCAGGTCGCCGGGGCGCAGCGAGGTCAGCGGGACGCGGGGCAGCTCGGCCCACTGCTCCTGGCTGGTGCGCGGGATCGCGCGGCCCGCGTGCGCCCACGCCTGCGAGGTGAGCCCCGAGCAGTCGTAGGACTCCGGCCCCTCCGCGCCCCACACATACGGCTTGCCGATCTGCTCGACGGCGTAGGTCAGCGCCCGGTCGCCCGCCGCGGAGGGGGCCCGCGTTCCGCTCAGGGCGCCCGAGGCGAGCAGGCTCTCCTGGGCTTTCTCGGTCCCCTGCGCCTCGAGCCGGGTGAGCTCGGCGAGCTGCTCGGGCGAGAGGTCGGCCAGCAGCTTCTCGACCTCCTTGAGGCGGAGTTCGACGTCGTCCTTGGCCTGGCGCTGTCGCCGCGCGAGCGCCTGTTGCTCGTCGAGGGCCTGGCGCGACGCCCGGGCGAGGTCGGCGGCCCGCTGCTCGCCGTGGGTCAGCCGGTCCACCGCGGCCTGCCGTTCACCGGCCGCGCGGTCCAGGACATGGCGCTGGTCGAGCGCGCTCTGCGGGTCCCGGGCCAGCAACAGACGCAGATACGTGGAGAGTTCGCTGCGCCCCTGGTACTGCTCGCGGGCGAGCCGGCCCGCTTCGCCGCGACTGTGCGCGAGCGCGGAACGGGCGGTGGCCAGCGAGGCGGCGAGCTTCTTGTCCTCCTCCTCGCGGCGCTTCAACTCGACATCGGTGGCGTTGTACGCCTCCGTCGCCTCCTCCGTCTGCCGGAACAGCGTCTGGAGCTGGGTCAGCAGGGCCGAGGCCGAGGCCTCGGGTCCCGCGGGCAGCACGGTGGAGGACTCGCCGGGCGGCTGGGGCGCCGCCACCGCGAGCGGGCCCACCGCGGCCGTCGCCAGGGCCGCCGCGACGGCCATCGCGCACACCGAGCGCACGCGAGCTGACATGTGCTCACCTCCGGTTGCGGAGCCGGTCCTTCCGGCCCCCACCGGATCGTGGCACGCGTCCCGGTCGCCATCGTGCTGGGAGAAGTGAACGGGGTATTCGGCTCACTCGTGCGGCGGCACACCGGTGCGGGGGCTTGCGCCGCCGCCCTTCTTCGTCCATGGCCAGCGGCGCGGCTCGCGGCCCTCGGGCACATAGGTGTACTTCCAGCCGCGCGGCAGTCCGAGCCGTTTGGTGTGGGAGGCAGGCTCCAGGCGGTAGGCGTACACCGTCGCCGGGCCGCCCTCGGCATCGGGCACGGGCACCTCGTACCACTGCGGCGGTTTGCCGGTCGGGCCGGTCAGTACCGGCAGGACGCGCCCGTCGAGGGGGCCGCCCACAAAGAGGGTGTTCTCGCTTCGCACCCCCCAAGTCTCACAGCAGGTGGCCCGCCCCGCTCACGACGGGTATCACCCGGCGGGCCAGCACCCCGGCCGCGCCCTCGGCCGACTCGTGGGCGAGCGCGCCGCGCACCGCGGCCGCGGTCTGCTCGTCGGTGGCGGCCGTGACGGTGAGCAGCGCCACCAGATGGTCCACCAGCCAGTCGCGCAGCTCGGCCAGCGGGGGCTGCTTGTCCTCGTCGAGCCAGATCAGGGACGCCGCCTCGACGGCCGCGATCCAGGTGCGCACCATCATCCGCAGCCGGGGGCCGGGCTCCGCCACCTCCAGATGGACCAGGATCTGCTCGGCCGCGGCCCGCCGCACCTCGTCCACGATCGCCGTCGTGCGGGACGTCTCGGCCATGCTGCCGCCCTGGAGCAGCGCCGAGAACCCGGCGTCGTGCTCGTCGACGAACGTGAGGTAGCGGTCCAGGACCCTGGTGAGCCGCTGGGTGAGCGGACCGCTCTGCGCCTCGGCGAAGCACAGCTCCAGCTCGTCGGCGGCCGACCGCAGCGCGGCCTCGTACAACTGCTGCTTGCCGCCCGGGAAGTAGCGGTAGACCAGCGGCCGCGAGACCCCCGCCGCCTCGGCCACGTCGTCGAGCGACACGTCCTCCGGCGCCCGGTGCGCGAAGAGCGACAGGGCCGCGCCGAGGAGCTGGGTGCGGCGCTCCTCGACGCTGAGCCTGCGGTACGCGGGGGTGGCGGCGGGTGAGGTCATGGGGGCAGCGTAATCCCCCTGAACGGCCTTTACGCCAGCAGTCCCGAGCTCTTCCACAGCCGCCGGCTGACCCCGTTCATGCTGCGTCCTATGTGCGGCTCCGCCGCGTGGCTATGTCGTCAGGCCAGCAGTCCCGAGCTCCTCCACAGCCGCCGGCTGACCCCGTTCATCACGCCTATGTCATCGAGGAATTCGGTGAGGCGGCTCGCCCCGCTCTGCATCACCTCGCGGCGGTGGCCGCTCGCCTTCACCTGGGCGACGGCCTCGCGCCGGTCGAGGCCGACGTTCTCGTACACCTGGGGGTTGACGAAGCAGGTGGCGAAGACGCGGGCCGCCTCACCGCAGCTCAGGCGCGTCAACTCCCGTTCCCAGCGCGGCGCGGAGACCATCTGCCGCCTCAACTCCTCGCGTGCGTACCGGACATGGCGGGCCTCCTCGACCACGTGGATGCGGGTGACGCCGCGCACGATGGTCTGGATGCGGTCGTCCGGGAAGGTCAGGCGCTGCATCCAGTCCAGGATCTCCTCGCCGAGCAGGGTGGCGGCGAACGACCCCGGGGTGGTGGAGACGGTCTTCAGGACGCGCGCGAGGTTGTGGTAGATCCGCGGCACCCGGTACGTCGGCGCCCCGCCCTTCTTGATCATGCGGGCGAACATCATCGAGTGCCGGCACTCGTCGGCTATCTCGGTGAGCGCGTAGCGGACGTGGTTGCTGGTGAGCGACTTGTCGTAGATGTGCCGTACGAGCAGCTGCATCAGGATGATCTCGAACCAGATCCCGAGTGAGGCGAGCGAGGCGGCCTCGTGGCGGGCGAGGTCCATGCGCTGGTCCTCGGACATCCGGCGCCACAGCGGGGTGTCGTACAGCGACAGGAGCTCCGGCGGCCAGAACCACTTCCCGTCCTCGACGGGGGCGTCCCAGTCCAGCTCCTTGTCGGGGTCGAAGGAGTGCTTGGCGGACGATTCGAGCAGCCGCTCGGCGACCTGCTCGCGGTCCCTGAGCAGGCCGAGTGCGTCGCGGAGCGCTTCGCGTTCGGTCACGGTTGTCATGGCGAGGGGCACCTCGTGGCTGGGTTACCTGGAGTCACTCGTTATGAGACTCCCCGTCAGCAAGCTCGTCAATCCCTTGTGCGCGACTTGTTGACCCCGCGTCTACCGGCGTGTGAACCTGCCAACTGCACAAGGGTGTGCAGGAGTTGAGTCGCCGGACGACGCCGTCCGCGAGGCGAAGGAGCCGCACGTGTCGACGCACGACCTCTATGTGAAGGCCCCGCAGGAACCCCACTGGCAGGTGCCGGCCTCCGGCTCCGCACGCTTCAGCTGGGAGTACGACGACGGGCGTGACCGGCTGCTCGCCCTCTACCAGAAGGGCAAGGACAAGCAGTGGGACGGCGCCAAGCGCATCGACTGGTCCCTGGAGGTCGACCCCCACGACCCGCTGGGCACCCCGGACGAGGCGATGACCCTCTACGGCACCCCGTACTGGGCCAAGATGACCGACCGGGACAAGGGCGAGCTGCGCCTGCACTACACCTCCTGGCAGTTCAGCCAGTTCCTGCACGGGGAGCAGGGCGCCATGGTGTGCGCCGCCCGCATCGTGGAGTCCGTGCCCGACCTGGACGCCAAGTTCTACTCGGCCACCCAGACCATGGACGAGGCCCGGCACGCCGAGATCTACGGCCGCTTCCTGCACGAGAAGCTCGGCATGCTCTACCCCGTCAACGACAACCTCCAGGCGCTGCTCGGCGACACCCTGCGCGACTCCCGCTGGGACATGCCCTACCTCGGCATGCAGGTCCTCATCGAGGGCCTGGCGCTCGCCGCCTTCGGCATGATCAGGGACACCACGGACAAGCCGCTGCCCAAGCAGATACTGGCGTACGTCATGCAGGACGAGGCCCGGCACGTGGCCTTCGGCCGCATGGCGCTGCGCGACTACTACCAGCAGCTCTCCGACGCGGAGTTGAAGGAGCGCGAGGAGTTCGTCATCGAGGGCTGCTATCTGATGCGCGACCGGCTGCGCGGGGTGGAGGTCCTGGAGAACTTCGGCATCCCGAAGAAGGAGGCCGAGCGGCTGAGCGAGGAGAGCGAGTTCCTCCACCTGTTCCGCAAACTGCTCTTCAGCCGCATCGTGCCCTGCGTCAAGGACATCGGCCTGTGGGGCGAGCGCCTTCAGAAGGCCTATCTGGACATGGGCGTCTTCGACCTCGGCGACTCCAACCTGGACCTTCTGATGTCCCAGGACGAGGAGATCGCCGAACAGCTCGACAAGGAGCGCTTCGCCGAGGAGGAGGCGGCGCGGGTGGCGGAGGTGGAAGGGGCGATCGAGGAGGGCGCGGCCTCCTGACGGCGGCGCCCACCGGGCGGCAGGCGTCGGGCCGCGTTCATGACGGCCCCGTAATTCACGGCGGCCCCGTATTCACGGCGGGCCCGTATTCACGGCGGGCCCGTATTCATGGCGGCCCCGCGTTCATGGCCGGGCCGCCAGCGCCGCCTCCATCACCGCCTTCGCGATCGGCGCCGCGTCGCCCCCGCCGCTGATGTCGCCCCGGTTCGCCGAGGCGTCCTCGACGACCACCGCGACCGCCACGGCCGGGCGGACCGCGCCGTCCGCCTGCGCCCAGGAGATGAACCAGGCGTACGGGCTGCCGATGTTGCCGACGCCGTTCTGTGCGGTACCGGTCTTGCCGCCGACCGTCGCCCCCGGGATCGCCGCGCTGGTGCCGGTGCCGGTCCGCACCACGTCGATCATCATCTGCCGCAGCCGCATCGCGGTCGCCGGGTTCATCGCCCGCTGGTAGGTCCGCGGCCGGGTGGTGGAGACGGTGGTGCCGCGCGAGGTCGTCGTCCGCTCCACCAGATAGGGGTACTTGAGGTCCCCGCCGTTGGCGACCGCGGCCGAGACCATCGCCATCTGGAGCGGGGTGGCCGTCGTGTCGAACTGGCCGATGGAGGAGAGCGCCAGCTGGTCGGGGCTCATCCTGGTGTCGAAGTTCGACTTGGCGACCCCGGACGGGACCCGCAGTTTCGTGTCGTTGAAGCCGAACTTCCGTACCGCCTCCAGCATGCGGGGCAGCCCCACCTTCACCCCGAGACCCGCCATCACCGTGTTGCAGGAGACGGTGACCGCGTACGTCAGTGACGCGTTGCCGCAGCCGCTCGCCTCGTTGGGGAGCGTGGTGCTCGTGTTCGGCAGCACATAGGGATCGGGCGTGTCGGTCGGCGCGTCCACGTCGGTGACCACCCCCGCGTCGAGCGCGGCCGCCGCCGTCACGATCTTGAAGGCGGAGCCGGGCGGATAGGTCCCCCGGATCGCCCGGTTGAGCATGGGCTGGTCGGCGTCCTTGGTCAGCCGCGACCAGGCGCTCTCCACCGCCCGGCCGGTCCCCGAGAGCACACCGGGTTCGTAGGAGGGGCTGCTGACCAGCGCCAGGATCCGGCCCGTCGCGGGTTCGAGCGCGGCGACCGCGCCCTTCTTGCCGCCGAGGCCCGCGTACGCGGCCTGCTGCATCGACGCGTTGACGGTGGTGACGGCCCGCCCCCCGGAGTGCCGCCCGCGCGTGAGGTCGTTCCACAGCGGGAACACCGACAGGAGCGAGGAGGTGCCCGACAGGACGGCGTCCTCCGCGTTCTCCACCAGCGTCGTGCCGTACGTCTGCGAGGCGTACCCCGTCACGGGCGCGTACAGCGGCCCGTTCTTGTACGTCCGCTCGTACCGCAACTGCTGGCCGCTGTCCCGGGATCCGGTGACGCTCTCGTTCCCGACCACGATGGCGCCGCGCGGCTGGTGGTAACGGGCAATGGCCAGGCGGCGGTTGGCGGGGTTGGCGTCGAGCGCGTCGGCCTGGAGGACCTGGACGCGGGCCGCGTTGACCAGGAGCGCCACGAGCAGTACGAGACAGAAGGCGGCGGCCCGCCGGATGTACCGGGTCACTTGACCGTCCCTTCCACCGGCGCCTCGGGCCGTGCGATGACACCCGTCTCGACCACGGGCAGCGGCCGGCGGGCCGAGTCGCTGATCCGGATGAGCAGCGCCACGATGATCCAGTTGGTGACCACCGACGAGCCGCCCTGCGCCAGGAACGGCATCGCCATGCCGGTGAGCGGGATCAGCCCCATCACACCGCCCGCGATCACGAACACCTGGAGCGCCAGGATCGAGGCGAGCCCGATGGCGAACAGCCGCCCGAAGGGGCTCGGCAGGCTGAGCCCGGCCCGATAGCCGCGGGCCACGAGCAGCGCGTAGAGCAGGAAGATCGCGGTCAGCCCGGACAGGCCGAGCTCCTCGCCGGCCGTGGCCAGGATGAAGTCGGACCTGGCGGCGAACCCGATCAGCACCGAGTGGCCGAGCCCGAGGCCCGTACCGAGGGTGCCGCCGGCCGCGAAGGCGAAGAGCGACTGGGCGAGCTGACTGGGGCCGAGGCCCGCCTCGATGGTGGCGTACGGGTTCAGCCAGTCGGTGACCCGGGCGTGCACATGCGGTTCGAACAGGGCGACCGCGGCCGCGCCGGCCGAGGCCAGCAGCAGGCCCACCGCGATCCATCCGATGCGCCCGGTCGCCACGTACAGCATGATCACGAAGAGGCCGAAGAAGAGCAGCGAGGTGCCGAGGTCGCGTTCGAGGACCAGGACGCCGACGCTCAGCAGCCAGACCGCCACGATCGGGCCGAGCACCCGCCCGGTGGGGAGTTGGAGCCGCCAGACGCGGCGGCCGGTGTACGCCAGCGCGTTGCGGTTGGCCGCGAGGTGGGCGGCGAAGAAGAGGGCGAGCAGGATCTTGGCGAACTCCGCGGGCTGGAAGGAGAGACCGGCCGCCCTGACCCAGATCTTGGCGCCGTTGACCGGCGGGAACAGGATCGGTACGAGCATGAGGACCAGGGCCGCCGCCATCGAGAGGTAGGCGTAGCGCTGGAGCACCCGGTGGTCGCGCAGGACCAGCACGACGACGAGGAACAGGCCCACCCCCAGCGTCGACCAGACCAGTTGGGCGGGGGCCGCCCGGCTGCCCGGCGTCGCGAGGTCCAGGCGGTAGATCAGCACCAGGCCGAGCCCGTTGAGCAGCACCGCGATCGGCAGCAGCAGCGGGTCGGCGTAGGGGGCGCGGAAGCGGACCACGAGATGGGTCAACAGCGCCAGCAGGCCGAGCCCGGCCGCGTACCGCGCGGCATCGGGCGGCAGGGTGCCGGTGCGGGCGAGGCCGACGGCCACATAGCCGAGCACCACGACCACGACGGCGCCGACGAGCAGGAAGAGTTCGACGCCCCGCCGCTTGGGGAGGCGGAGCTCGGGCGGGAAGGTGTCCGCCGCCGACGGTGCGGTCATGGCAGGCAACGTAGCAAGTCGGGCGCTTATGTCCGTGTATGTCGCGAGGCGCCGGGCGGAATCCATGACGGCCCGTCAAACCTGCTGGGGCGGGGCCAGTTCCGGGGGTGGGCGCCGACGCGGCCCCGGCGCCCCCGCACGCCGAGCCGCGGGCGGGCGGCGGCGCGGGGCGGCCGGGTTCGCGATCGCGAACCCGGCCCGTTGTCGGAGGTTCAGCACCAGCGCGGCACGGCCCCGATGTTGTCGATGTAGTAGGCCGAGCCCCACGCCCAGGTGCCGTCGGTGAGCAGATACCAGCGGTCGTTCCCGTTGACCCGGTCGCCGCCGGTCTTGCAGAAGATGTGCACGATCGAGCCGTACGGGGCCTTGCCGACGATCCTGCTGCTCCGGGTGGGCCGGTCGCGCAGGATCAGGCCGCCCTTGGCGGTGACCCGGCCCTTGTACTCCTGGTGCGCGGACTGATCGGCCGCGGCGGGGGAGGTGGTGGCGAGGACGGCCGCGGCGCCGGTGGCGACGCAGAGGGCGAGCGCGGCAAGGGGGGAACGCAGGAACATCGGGCCTCCTGGAACGGGGCGGGGCCGCGGGGTGAGCGACCCTCAGTTCGCCTGCCTCACACTAAATTCGCGCGTTGGGGACCGCAAAGCGTGACGAGGTATCACTCCCCGTTCGGAGCGCCTTCCCCGGCGGGCGATTCCAGGTCGACGTACTCGGGGAGTTCGAGCCGGGCCACCGCTCCGCCGTCCGGGGCGTTGCTGAAGGTCAGCTCCGCGCCGATCACGGCGGCCTGACCCACCGCGATGGTCAGCCCGAGCCCGTGGCCCTTGCTTCCGGCGTCGGTGCGAAAACGCTGCGGCCCGTGGTCGAGGAGATAGTCCGGATAGCCGGTGCCGTGGTCGCGAACGGTCACCACCGGGCCGTGCACGGTCAACTCGACGGGGGCCTTGCCGTGCCGGTGGGCATTGGCCACCAGATTGCCGACGACCCGCTCCAGACGGCGCTTGTCGGTCTCCACACAGGCATCGCGCACGACCGTCACGGTGGTGTCCGCCTCGGCCGTGCCCGACGCGACGGAGCCGCGCACCACCCGCTCCACCACCGGGGCCAGCTGCTGGAGGTCGAGGTCGACCGTCTCGCTGCCCGCGTCGAGGCGGGATATCTCCAGGAGGTCCTCGGTGAGCGAGCGCATCGCCCGCACCCGGTCCCGGACGAGTTCGGCGGGCCGGCCCTCCGGCAGCAGCTCGGCCGCCGCGTGCAGACCGGTCAGCGGGGTGCGCAGCTCGTGTGCCACGTCCGCGGTGAAACGCTGTTCGCTCAGGAGCTTGCCCTGGAGCGTGGAGGCCATCGTGTCCAGGGCGCCGGCCACCGTGGCCACCTCGTCCTGGTGGCGCGAGGGGTCCTTGGTGCGGGGGTCGTTGACGCGGGCGTCCAGGTCGCCCGCGTCGATCCGGCGGGCCACCGTCGCCGTCTGGTGCAGCCGCCGGGTGATCCGGGTGACCGCGAAGACGCCGACCAGCAGGGTCGCGCCGATGGCGAGGATGGACGAGCCGAGGATCGCCTTGTCCAGGCCGTTGATGGTGCGGGCGCTCTGGGTGTAGTCGATCTCGGCGGCCAGCGCCTTGCCGTCGGCCGGGCCCGCCGCCCACATGGTGGGGCGGCCGTTGTCGTCGTCGACCAGGGTGCCGCGCCTGCCGGAGACGGCGAGCGCGCGCAGCGAGGCGGGGAGCTGGGGCGGGTCGAGGCCCGAGCCCGGCGGGAGTTGTTCGCCCGCCTCGTACATCCGGGTGACGTCCATGAGCCGGTCGAGCGCCTTGTTGCGGGCCTCGCCCACCGTCTGCCGGGTCACCGACACATGCACCAGGACGCCGAGCAGGGCCGCGAGCGCGCAGCACATCACGGTGATGAACACCGCGGCCTTCCAGGTGAGGGTCGCGGTCCAGGCGGGCAGCGGCAGCCGGGGCGCCCGGGGGAGTCTCATGGTGCGTCCGCCGTGGGGGTGGCCGACTGGCTCGCCGCCGGCGGCTTCTTCTTCGGCGACGGCGGTATCTGCCCGGCGCCGGTCGGTGCGGGGTGCTTGCCACCCGGCTTGTTGCGGACGATCTCGTCCCGGGTGGGGAGCATCGCCTGCTGGTGGTCGTCCCAGGACCACGCGGTGCGGTACTCGTATCCCGACATGCCCGTCGCGACCGACCGCAGGATCACGTCGCGGCCGGCCAGGTCGACACTGATGATCTGGTCGACGGTGGACATGATGCGGATCAGACCGCCGTCCTTGGCCGGCATGTAACAGCGCACCGCGAGGTTCTGGTCCGGCATCCGGATGCCGAGGATCAGCTCGTCCCTGCCGTCCCCGGTCAGGTCCCGGTAGTACGGCTTGAGCACCGGGCAGCCGGCCGGTTTCTGCTTGCACATGGCGAGCTGGCGGACCGTTTCGTCGTACAGCCCGTCCTCACCGCTGTAGGTGTTCGGATGGGCCTTCACCTCGGCCTGCACCACGGCGACCGGGTTCAGCTTGTGGACGTCGCCGCCGGTCACCTTGATGCCGGGCACCTGCTCGGTGTCGGTCTCGCCGTAGTCGTTGGGCGTCGCGGTCGCCGGCGCGAGGCCCGGCCACAGATGGATGGGCCCGACGGCCGTCGGCGTCGCGCCCGAACTCTCCAGCTGTCCCGCCCCGCCGCAGCCGGACAGCGCCAGGGCACCCACTGCGGTCAGCAGGGGTGCCAGGAGGGCGGTGCGGCGCTGGCGGATCAAGGTGCTCCTGTCGTGCGGGAACCCCAGGCTATTTCACCGTCCGCCGCGGCTCAGCCGGAGCCCGGCGGCGCCCCCGCCTCCCGCGCCGGGGGGAACGGCCGCCGCACGCGAGCCGGCGACGCCGTCACCGCGCGCGGACCCCACCCGGACCGTGCTTACTGCTGGTACGGGTTCTGGCCCTGCATCTGGCCCGGCTGCGGCTGCTGGCCGTACGCCTGCTGCGGCGCCACCGGCTGCGCGAGGAGACCCTCGGCCTGCTCCTTGGTGATCTGCTGCTCAAGACCGCAGAACGTGCACTGCGTGCGGTACTTCGTCGAGAACGGGAACAGCGGAACGAAGAACAGCGTGAACTTGGTGACGTACTTGCGCAGCGAGTGCGCGGACGGATTGCCGCAGTTTCCGCACACCAGCGTGAGCATGGCGAGCTGATAGAGATAGCCGCGGCTGCCAAAGATGATCATTGAGTGGTTCCCCTCCCGGAATGCCTGGTCTGTCGTCGCGCGTAAGTGTCGTGGCCATGACCGTCCTGCGTCCATCGCGTTGTGACGACGCCCACACGACTTATTGCCCTCACGGGCACGGGCTGTTCCCATGGTCGGGGTGGGGTGATGGGGCTATGGCAGGACTGCGGGTCACACCGGTACACCGGCACGGACAGGCGCGACTGTACGTCAGCCTCCCGGACGGGCGCAGCGCCGCCTGGTACGACCGCGCCACCGGACGCGTCTCGCTGCTGCTCGACGACCACCGGGACGAGGTGCTCGCCGCGCTGCGCCCGTACGTCGTCGGGGAACTTCTCGTCGGCCCGCCGCCCGTGCCGACCCCCTCCGACCTGGCCCGGCTCGCGCTGCACCCCGACGACGACCTCGCACCCAACCGGCCGGGCGAGGCACTCCTGACCGAGCTTGAGCGGTACGGGAGCGCCCACCGCCTGCGGAGCGATCCGCGCCGCCGCGAACTCGCCGCGCAACAGGCCACCGGTGCCGCGCTCGACCGGCTCGACGGCGCGGGCTGGCGGGTGCTGCACTCGGTGCCGCTGCCCGCCGACGCCACCATCCACCACCTGCTCATCGGCCCCGCGGGCGCGCTCACCGTGCGCGCCCTGGACGCCCGGCGCCACCGGGTACGGATCGCCGACCCCCTGGTCGCGGTGGGCCGCGGGGCCCCGTCACCCCTGCTGCGCACCGCCCGCCACGACGCCGAACGCGCCTCCCTCGCCCTCGCGGCGGCAGTGCGCGCGGTCGTCGTCCTGGTCGGCGCCGCGCGGGTGGAACGCGGCCCGGCCCCCGATGTCAGTGTCCTGAGGGACACCGAGATCGCCGACCTCGGCCGGCTCGGCGGCGTCCTCAAACCGGCCGACGTGGAGTCCCTGTACTGGACCGCCCGGGACCGCAGGACCTGGCTGCGCGCCTGAACGCCCCTGGACCTGCCCCCCCCGCCCCGGCTCAGCCCCCGGCCTCCCCGCCCGCCTCGCGCAGCCGCAGCACCGTCGCCCCCGCGTGCCGCGTGGTCGCCCACTCCACCTCCGCGAGCAGCCCCGGGGCGACCGCCCGGTACGCCACCTCGCCGAGCCCCGCCGCCACCGCCGTGCCGCCCCCCTCGGCCGCGAGCGGCGCGAGCGCGCGGCCCGCCTCGGCGCGCAGGGCGGCCGGCAGCGGGCTCGACACCACCGGCACGTCGTCGCCGGGCAGCACCAGGACCAGCGCCGCCGGGCGGTTCGGACCGCCGGTGTGCCCGATGACCACCGCCTCCCGGGTGTCGGTGTGCCGCACCTTGCGCCAAGCGCGGTGCCCCGACCGGTACGGGCCGTTCAGACGCTTGGCGACAAGACCCTCGATCCCGCTCGCCGGCAGCGTCTCGTACCAGGTCAGCGCCGTCTCCACCGACGTGGTCATCGGCACCGCCTGGAGCGGCGGTCCCAGCGGGCCGAGCACCTCCACCAGGCGGGCCCGCCGCCGCTCGTACGGCTCGGCCCGCAGGTCCCGGCCCGCCTGCGCGAGCAGGTCGAAGGCGGCATACGAGGCGGGCAGACGGCGGGCCAGCAGGGGAGCGCGGGCCGGGGTCGCGGCGGCCCGGCGCTGCACCGCCGCGAAGTCGGTGCGCCCCTGCGTCCACACCACGACCTCCCCGTCCAGCACGGTGCCGGGCGCCAACTCCCTTGCCGCATCGGCCAGATCGGGGAAGGCGGCGGTGATGATCCGCCCCGACCGGGCCTGGAGCACCACCCGCTCCGCGGTCCGGAACACCACCATCCGGTGGCCGTCGAACTTCGGCTCGTACGCCCAGCCCGCCCCGCGCGGCAGCGTGGCCACCGCCTCCGCGAGGGCGACGGCGAGCGGCGGGCGCAGCGCCTCGGCACTCATGGCAGCCGACCCGCCCCCGCGGGGTCGAAGAGGGGCGCGAGCAGATCGCCGTCCCGCTCCAGACGGGGGGCGATGTCGGTGATCAGGAACGTCAGGTCGGCAGGGTCCGTACACGCCTCGACCTCCTCCCAGGACACCGGAGCCGACACCGTCGGACGGTCCTTGGCGCGCACCGTGTACGGCGTCGCCGTCGTCTTCGCGGCCGCGTTCTGGCTGAAGTCGACGAACACCTTCCCCGGCCGCAGCGCCTTCGCCATCTTGTGCGTGACCAGGCCCGCGAGCGCCGCCTCCGCCTCCCTGGCCAGCTTCTTCGCGTACGCCGAGACCTGCGCGGAGGGGGTCGGCTCCAGCGCAGAGAGCAGGTGCAGCCCCTTGGAACCCGACGTCTTGGCGTAAGCGCTCAGCCCGTCCGCCGCGAGCCGGTCCCGCAGCCACCGCGCCACCGCGCAGCACTCGACGATGCTCGCGGGCTCCCCAGGGTCGAGGTCGAGCACGAGCCGGTCGGCGAGACCCGGCGCCGCGGCCCGCCACTGCGGGGTGTGGAACTCCACCACCAGGTTCGCGGCCCACATCAAGGTGGCGAGGTCCGACACCACGACCTGGCGGGCCGCCTTGTCCTCGGTGCGCGGCACCTCGGCGGTCTTCACCCAGGTGGGGGTGGACGGCGGCGGATTCTTGGTGAAGAAGCGCTGGCCGCCCGGACCGTCGGGGAAGCGCAGGAACGACACGGGGCGATCGTCGAGCTGGGCCAGGAACGGGCCCGCGACCGAGGCGCAGTAGTGCAGCAGCTCGCCCTTGGTGGTGCTGGTGGCCGGGTACAGCACCTTGTCCAGATTCGACAGGGCCACCCGCCGCCCCTCCACCTCCGTGATCGGCGTCATACGATGAGAGTCCCACGAACCACACGAACCACACTCTTCGGGGGCGAAGAGGAGAAACCGTGCGCTCTATCTGGAACGGTGCGATTTCGTTCGGCCTGGTCAGCATTCCGATCAAGCTCGTCAACGCCACCGAGAACCACTCGATCTCGTTCCGCCAGATCCACACCGAGGACGGCGGCCGGGTCCGCTACCGCAAGGTGTGCGAGCTGGACGGCGAGGAGCTGAGCACCGACGAGATCGGCAAGGCATACGAGGACGCCGACGGCTCGATGATCCCCATCACCGACGCCGACCTGGCCTCGCTTCCGCTGCCCACCGCCAAGACGATCGAGATCGTCGCGTTCGTGCCGGCCGATTCGATCGACCCCCTCCAGATGGACGCCGCGTACTACCTCTCCGCCAACGGGGTGCCGGCCGCCAAGCCGTACACGCTGCTCCGCGAGGCCCTCAAGCGCAGTCGAAAGGTCGCCATCGCCAAATTCGCGCTGCGCGGGCGCGAGCGGCTCGGCATGCTCCGGGTGGTCGACGACGTGATCGCGATGCACGGGTTGCTCTGGCCCGACGAGATCCGGGCCTCCGACGATGCCGCCCCCGAGGCCGACGTGAGTGTCCGCGATGCCGAACTCGACCTGGCGGACGCCCTGATGGACACCCTCGGCGAGGTCGACATGGCGACGCTGCACGACGACTACCGGGCCGCCGTCGAGGAGCTCATCGCGGCGAAGGCGGACGGCACGGTCCCCGCGGCGGAACCCGCTCCCGCCGCCAAGGGCGGCAAGGTCATCGACCTGATGGCGGCCCTGGAGAACAGCGTCAAGGCCGCGAAGGCCGCCCGTGGCGAGGGAGACGGCGAGGGCGGCGGCCGGCAGGACGACGGCGAAGCGGACGGCGCCGAGGTCGCCGAGGTCACCGAGCTGAGCTCGCGCAAGGCGGCCTCGCGCAAGTCCGCACCGGCGAAGAAGTCGACGGCCGGGACCGCGGCGAAGAAGTCCTCGGAGCCCAAGTCGGCCCCGGCGAAATCCGCCCAGAGCAAGACCACGCAGAGCAAGACCACGAAGTCCGCACAATCCAAGACCGCACAATCCAAGACCGCGCAGGGCAAGAAGAGCACCGCCGGCAAGGCGACGACCGCCGCCAAGAAGTCCGCCGCGGCGACCCCCAAGTCCACCGGCGCGAAGAAGTCCACCTCCACCACCGCGAAGAAGACGGCCGCGAAGAAGACGACCCCGCGCAAGCGCGCCAGCGCCTGACGTCCGCGCGGGCGCGCGGCCTCGATTCGGTAACGGAAGGGTTGCGGCGCACCCCTGATGGCGAAATGGATGCCCAAGGGTGTGAAAGGGGTGCGGCCATGGTGCGAAGAACTGTCGAAGGCCACACCCGTACCGAGGCGCAGGCCGTCCCCGACATCCTCTGGGTGCTGCCGTACGCGGTGATGGGGCTGGTCGTCGTCGCCAACCTGATCGCCGGCCCCACCGTCGGACTGCTGCCGCTGGTCTCGCTCGGCCCCGCCTTCGCCGGCCTCGTCGGGGGCTGGCGGCGCACCGTCGTCGTCGGGCTGATCGCGCTGGCGGCCGGGGTCGGGCTCGGCATATACAGCCAACTCTTCGAGGAACGCCGGGGCTTCGCCTCCCTCGCCGCCGTCGCCGGGGTGACCGCGGTCGGCGTGGCCGGCAGCGTGATGCGCCAGCGCCGCGAGGCCGAACTCGCCGGCATGCGTTCCATCGCCGAGGTCGCCCAGCGCGTACTGCTGCGCCCGGTGCCGCGCAGCGCGGGCCATCTGCGCGCGGCGGTCTCGTACACCTCGGCGGTCGCGGAGGCCAGGATCGGCGGAGACCTGTACGAGGTGGTGTCCTCACCCGAAGGGGTACGGGTGATCATCGGGGACGTGCAGGGCAAGGGCCTCGAATCGGTGGAGACGGCGGCCGTCGTGCTGGGCGCGTTCCGGGAGGCGGCCCACGACGAACCGGACCTGAAGGGGGTGGGAGCGCGCATCGAAAGGGCGGCGGGCCGGGCCCTGGAGGGCGAGAAGTTCGTCACCGCGATCATCGCCGAACTCGACCCCGCGAACGGGGCGGTGTTCCTCAACTACGGCCATCCGCCGCCCCTGTTGGTACGGGCGGACGGCTCGGTGTCCTTCCCCGAACCCGACCAGTACGCCCTGCCGCTCGGCCTGGGCCTCGGCTCGGGGGAGGGCCCACGGCCCTTCCGGGTCGCCTTCGCCCCCGGCGACCAGCTCCTGCTCTACACCGACGGCGTGACCGAGGCCCGCGACCGCACAGGCGCCTTCTACCCCCTGGGCGCCCGCACCGTCTTCCTGAAGGACCCCGACCCGGAGGCCGCGCTGGAAGCCCTGAGACGCGACCTCATCCTCCACACGGAGGGCCCCCTGCACGACGACGCGGCGATGCTCCTGCTGCGCCATCGCGAGTAGCCCGGTTGCGGCGGGGGCTTGAGGGGTTCAGGGCCCTGAGGAGCTCAGGGCTCTGGTGGGCCCAGGGTCCGGGTGGGCTCAGGGTCCGGGTCGGCTCCCGGCCCCCGGGATTCACGAGCGCTCGCCGAGCCTGGCGACAACGGTGGCGATGAAGGCGTCGGCCTCGCTCTCGGTGATCTCCACGTGGTCAACCTCGTTGTGGCCGAGCAGATGGAGCCGGAGGTACTCGGTGGGCTCCCAGCGCAGGTTCCGGGTGAAGGCCTCGTCGTAGGAGACCCCGTCGAGAACCCGCCGCCGCACAACGCCCCTCGGGGCGGGACGCGGATGCCTCTCGTCGATCTTGGCGTAGTACGTGACGTCGGGGAAAGCAGGGTCGATCACCCGCACATCGGCGCCCCGGCCGCTCAGCCACACCTCCATCGCGCGGCCGCCGACCTCGCGCATCCGACCACCGCTGTCCACGGTCATCGGCCCGTACGCCGACCCCGCAAGACCCCGCACCACGGTGCGCTCGTCGACCAGCACCGCGAATGCGGTCTCCCGCATCGACGCTCCTGAGAGGTCGGCCCCCTGCATACGAGCGCCGCCCAGGGAGGCGCCGTCGAGCCGAGCCCCGCGCAACGAAACGTCCCGGAGATCGACGTCGTACAGCTCGGCGCTGCCCAGATCCGCACCGTCCAGCACGGCCCGCCGCAGCGACGCCCCGTCCAGTACGGCCTTGACGAGGCAGGCCCCGGTGAGGTCGGCGCCCTCCAGCACTACGCCTTCCATATGGCACCGGTAGAAGTCGGTGCCGATCAGCACGGCGTCCCGCAGTACGGCCCCGGCGAGCATGCCCGTGCCGAAATCGGCGCCGGAGAGGTCGGCGGAGCTCAGATCGAGCCCGGCGACGTCGAGCAGCGCGTCCGGCCGAGCGACCCAGGCGCGGAGCGCCGCCGCACCCTCCGGATCCTCCGGCAGGCCCCGAACGCTTCGCCGCTCACCGCGGTCACGCACGCGCCTTCATCTCCCTTGCGGTCGCCTTCACGGGCCGCACGGCCCATGTCCGTGTTGCCTACACGGCTCGTATGGCCTGCACGGGTCGTTGACCTGCACGGCTCGTAGGGTGCGTCTGGCCGGGGCCGGTCCGCCCATAGGGGGCGGGCGCAGCCAGGGGACCCGTCGTGTAATGTTCTCCGAGTTGTCGCGCAGCCGGGACGGTTCCGCGCCGACCATCCGCCGCAGAGATTTCTGCGGCACCCCCAACTCAGCACGACCCCCGGCCGGGGTGAATTCGGCATGCCGAATTCTCTTTATGGTCGGGCCGGAGACTCGATTACGAATCACCGGAAGGTTCCGCTAGAGTTCGGGACGTCGAAACGGCCCAACAGCCGGAAAGACAACCCGATTTCGACCGGGAATCAGGCCCGAAAGGATCTGATAGAGTCGGAGCCGCCGGAAAGGGAAACCCGAGAGGGAGAACCGGAAGGGCGCCGAGGAAATCGGACACGAAAGCGTCTGATAGAGTCGGGAACACGAAATACCGAAGGGAAGCGCCCGGAGGAAAGCCCGAGAGGGTGAGTACGAAGGAAGCGTCCGTTCCTTGAGAACTCAACAGCGTGCCAAAAGTCAACGCCAGATTGACAACCCCGTATCCACTCCGGTGGATCGAGGTTCCTTTGAAAAGTCCTGTCGGTCTTCGCGGTCGGCAGGCGATTACACAGCGAGGACGCTGTGGACGGGCCGCCTTATTCCGGTGGTTCCGTCCCGCTCTTACGTGATGTGTGCACCCGATTACGGGTAAACATTCATGGAGAGTTTGATCCTGGCTCAGGACGAACGCTGGCGGCGTGCTTAACACATGCAAGTCGAACGATGAAGCCCTTCGGGGTGGATTAGTGGCGAACGGGTGAGTAACACGTGGGCAATCTGCCCTTCACTCTGGGACAAGCCCTGGAAACGGGGTCTAATACCGGATAACACTCCTCAGGGCATCTTGAGGGGTTAAAAGCTCCGGCGGTGAAGGATGAGCCCGCGGCCTATCAGCTTGTTGGTGGGGTAATGGCCTACCAAGGCGACGACGGGTAGCCGGCCTGAGAGGGCGACCGGCCACACTGGGACTGAGACACGGCCCAGACTCCTACGGGAGGCAGCAGTGGGGAATATTGCACAATGGGCGAAAGCCTGATGCAGCGACGCCGCGTGAGGGATGACGGCCTTCGGGTTGTAAACCTCTTTCAGCAGGGAAGAAGCGAAAGTGACGGTACCTGCAGAAGAAGCGCCGGCTAACTACGTGCCAGCAGCCGCGGTAATACGTAGGGCGCAAGCGTTGTCCGGAATTATTGGGCGTAAAGAGCTCGTAGGCGGCTTGTCACGTCGGATGTGAAAGCCCGGGGCTTAACCCCGGGTCTGCATTCGATACGGGCTAGCTAGAGTGTGGTAGGGGAGATCGGAATTCCTGGTGTAGCGGTGAAATGCGCAGATATCAGGAGGAACACCGGTGGCGAAGGCGGATCTCTGGGCCATTACTGACGCTGAGGAGCGAAAGCGTGGGGAGCGAACAGGATTAGATACCCTGGTAGTCCACGCCGTAAACGTTGGGAACTAGGTGTTGGCGACATTCCACGTCGTCGGTGCCGCAGCTAACGCATTAAGTTCCCCGCCTGGGGAGTACGGCCGCAAGGCTAAAACTCAAAGGAATTGACGGGGGCCCGCACAAGCAGCGGAGCATGTGGCTTAATTCGACGCAACGCGAAGAACCTTACCAAGGCTTGACATATACCGGAAACGGCTAGAGATAGTCGCCCCCTTGTGGTCGGTATACAGGTGGTGCATGGCTGTCGTCAGCTCGTGTCGTGAGATGTTGGGTTAAGTCCCGCAACGAGCGCAACCCTTGTTCTGTGTTGCCAGCATGCCCTTCGGGGTGATGGGGACTCACAGGAGACTGCCGGGGTCAACTCGGAGGAAGGTGGGGACGACGTCAAGTCATCATGCCCCTTATGTCTTGGGCTGCACACGTGCTACAATGGCCGGTACAAAGAGCTGCGATGCCGCGAGGCGGAGCGAATCTCAAAAAGCCGGTCTCAGTTCGGATTGGGGTCTGCAACTCGACCCCATGAAGTCGGAGTTGCTAGTAATCGCAGATCAGCATTGCTGCGGTGAATACGTTCCCGGGCCTTGTACACACCGCCCGTCACGTCACGAAAGTCGGTAACACCCGAAGCCGGTGGCCCAACCCCTTGTGGGAGGGAGCTGTCGAAGGTGGGACTGGCGATTGGGACGAAGTCGTAACAAGGTAGCCGTACCGGAAGGTGCGGCTGGATCACCTCCTTTCTAAGGAGCACAGCACCGTCTGTAGACAAATGTTCTACACGGTCAGCTCATGGGTGGAACGTTGACTATTCGGCACCAGTTGGTTCGGTGGGTTTGCGAGTACTGCTTCGGCGTGGAAAGCGAACACATCAACTGGCTGGGCCGGGCACGCTGTTGGGTGTCTGAAGGTACGGCCGATAAGGCTGCCTTCAGTGCCGGCCCCAGTGAACTCGAACCGGTTGGTTCGGGGTGGTGGGTGGCTGGTCGTTGTTTGAGAACTGCACAGTGGACGCGAGCATCTGTGGCCAAGTTTTTAAGGGCGCACGGTGGATGCCTTGGCACCAGGAACCGATGAAGGACGTGGGAGGCCACGATAGTCCCCGGGGAGCCGTCAACCAGGCTTTGATCCGGGGGTTTCCGAATGGGGAAACCCGGCAGTCGTCATGGGCTGTCACCCATACCTGAACACATAGGGTATGTGGAGGGAACGAGGGGAAGTGAAACATCTCAGTACCCTCAGGAAGAGAAAACAACCGTGATTCCGGGAGTAGTGGCGAGCGAAACCGGATGAGGCCAAACCGTATGCGTGTGATACCCGGCAGGGGTTGCGCATGCGGGGTTGTGGGATCTCTCTTTCACAGTCTGCCGGCTGTGAGGCGAGTCAGAAACCGTTGGTGTAGGCGAAGGACATGCGAAAGGTCCGGCGTAGAGGGTAAGACCCCCGTAGCTGAAACATCAACGGCTCGTTTGAGAGACACCCAAGTAGCACGGGGCCCGAGAAATCCCGTGTGAATCTGGCGGGACCACCCGCTAAGCCTAAATATTCCCTGGTGACCGATAGCGGATAGTACCGTGAGGGAATGGTGAAAAGTACCGCGGGAGCGGAGTGAAATAGTACCTGAAACCGTGTGCCTACAAGCCGTGGGAGCGTCGCTGTATGTGCTTGCACATGCAGTCGTGACTGCGTGCCTTTTGAAGAATGAGCCTGCGAGTTAGCGGTGTGTAGCGAGGTTAACCCGTGTGGGGAAGCCGTAGCGAAAGCGAGTCCGAACAGGGCGATTGAGTTGCACGCTCTAGACCCGAAGCGGAGTGATCTAGCCATGGGCAGGTTGAAGCGGCTGTAAGAGGTCGTGGAGGACCGAACCCACCAGGGTTGAAAACCTGGGGGATGACCTGTGGTTAGGGGTGAAAGGCCAATCAAACTCCGTGATAGCTGGTTCTCCCCGAAATGCATTTAGGTGCAGCGTCGTGTGTTTCTTGCCGGAGGTAGAGCACTGGATAGGCGATGGGCCCTACCGGGTTACTGACCTTAGCCAAACTCCGAATGCCGGTAAGTGAGAGCGCGGCAGTGAGACTGTGGGGGATAAGCTCCATGGTCGAGAGGGAAACAGCCCAGAGCATCGACTAAGGCCCCTAAGCGTACGCTAAGTGGGAAAGGATGTGGAGTCGCAGAGACAACCAGGAGGTTGGCTTAGAAGCAGCCACCCTTGAAAGAGTGCGTAATAGCTCACTGGTCAAGTGATTCCGCGCCGACAATGTAGCGGGGCTCAAGCGTACCGCCGAAGTCGTGTCATTCCAGCACATACCCCCAACGGGGGCTGGGATGGGTAGGGGAGCGTCGTGTGCCGGGTGAAGCCGCAGCGGAAGCTAGTGGTGGACGGTTCACGAGTGAGAATGCAGGCATGAGTAGCGATACACACGTGAGAAACGTGTGCGCCGATTGACTAAGGGTTCCTGGGTCAAGCTGATCTGCCCAGGGTAAGTCGGGACCTAAGGCGAGGCCGACAGGCGTAGTCGATGGACAACCGGTTGATATTCCGGTACCCGCTTTGAAACGCCCAATATCGAGCCCATTAATGCTAAGGCCGTGAAGCCGCCCTGATCTCTTCGGAGTTGAGGGGAGTGGTGGAGCCGCTGACCCAAGGTGGTAGTAGGTAAGCGATGGGGTGACGCAGGAAGGTAGTCCAGCCCGGGCGGTGGTTGTCCCGGGGTAAGGGTGTAGGACGTTGTCTAGGCAAATCCGGACAACACATAGTCTGAGACCTGATGCCGAGCCGATTGTGGTGAAGTGGATGATCCTATGCTGTCGAGAAAAGCCTCTAGCGAGTTTCATGGCGGCCCGTACCCTAAACCGACTCAGGTGGTCAGGTAGAGAATACCGAGGCGTTCGGGTGAACTATGGTTAAGGAACTCGGCAAAATGCCCCCGTAACTTCGGGAGAAGGGGGGCCATCACTGGTGATCCGATTTACTCGGTGAGCTGGGGGTGGCCGCAGAGACCAGCGAGAAGCGACTGTTTACTAAAAACACAGGTCCGTGCGAAGCCGTAAGGCGATGTATACGGACTGACGCCTGCCCGGTGCTGGAACGTTAAGGGGACCGGTTAGTCACATTTCGGTGTGGCGAAGCTGAGAACTTAAGCGCCAGTAAACGGCGGTGGTAACTATAACCATCCTAAGGTAGCGAAATTCCTTGTCGGGTAAGTTCCGACCTGCACGAATGGCGTAACGACTTCTCGACTGTCTCAACCATAGGCCCGGTGAAATTGCACTACGAGTAAAGATGCTCGTTTCGCGCAGCAGGACGGAAAGACCCCGGGACCTTTACTACAGTTTGATATTGGTGTTCGGTTCGGCTTGTGTAGGATAGGTGGGAGACTTTGAAGCGGCCACGCCAGTGGTTGTGGAGTCGTCGTTGAAATACCACTCTGGTCGTGCTGGATGTCTAACCTCGGTCCGTGATCCGGATCAGGGACAGTGTCTGATGGGTAGTTTAACTGGGGCGGTTGCCTCCTAAAGAGTAACGGAGGCGCCCAAAGGTTCCCTCAGCCTGGTTGGCAATCAGGTGTTGAGTGTAAGTGCACAAGGGAGCTTGACTGTGAGACCGACGGGTCGAGCAGGGACGAAAGTCGGGACTAGTGATCCGGCGGTGGCTTGTGGAAGCGCCGTCGCTCAACGGATAAAAGGTACCCCGGGGATAACAGGCTGATCTTCCCCAAGAGTCCATATCGACGGGATGGTTTGGCACCTCGATGTCGGCTCGTCGCATCCTGGGGCTGGAGTCGGTCCCAAGGGTTGGGCTGTTCGCCCATTAAAGCGGTACGCGAGCTGGGTTTAGAACGTCGTGAGACAGTTCGGTCCCTATCCGCTGCGCGCGCAGGAACATTGAGAAGGGCTGTCCCTAGTACGAGAGGACCGGGACGGACGAACCTCTGGTGTGCCAGTTGTCCTGCCAAGGGCATGGCTGGTTGGCTACGTTCGGAAAGGATAACCGCTGAAAGCATCTAAGCGGGAAGCCTGCTTCGAGATGAGTGTTCCCACCTCCTTGAGAGGGTAAGGCTCCCAGTAGACGACTGGGTTGATAGGCCAGATGTGGAAGCCCGGTAACGGGTGGAGCTGACTGGTACTAATAGGCCGAGGGCTTGTCCTCAGTTGCTCGCGTCCACTGTGTTTGTTCTGAAGCAATGAACTCCCGCATGCCCTGATGGGGTGTGTGCCGGTTGAGTTCAACTTCATAGTGTTTCGGTGGTCATAGCGTTAGGGAAACGCCCGGTTACATTCCGAACCCGGAAGCTAAGCCTTTCAGCGCCGATGGTACTTCAGGGGGGACCCTGTGGGAGAGTAGGACGCCGCCGAACAAATTTTGGGGAAAGCTCCGCACCAGACCGTAGAAATACGGTCACGGTGCGGGGCTTTTTCGCGTCCACGTCCGCGTCCACGTTCGCCTTCACGTTCCCGCGTCGCAACCGCGCAAGGCGCTTGCGCGCTCGTATTCGTATCAGGCGGATCCGCCGGCCCTGGCGGCCCGGGCCCGTTCCGAGGCGAGGAGGCGCTCCAGGTGTCTTCGCTCGCTGTCGAGGGTCGCGAGCTCCTGGGCGCGGGTCTGTTCGAAGCGGGGTTGGGGCTCGACGCCGAGGTCATGCCGCAGGGCCACCCGCAGCAGGTACACGCCGTCGGACAGCGGGCTGTCGAACCACGTCCTTGCGCGCCGGTACGCCTCGTCCTGGTCGGGGCCGGACGGCAGCTGCTTGACCACGGTGTATCCGACGCCCAGCGCCCTGTTGAGGGTGGAGGCCACTTCCAGTACGTCCTTCGGCAGCGCCAACTGCGCCTGGGAGTACTCCTCCGCCCATGCCTCCTTTGCGGCGTCCAGGATCATCGGGTCCACGGACTCGCCCCGCTCCGAGGCGTGGACGGCGTCTCTGGCGGCGACCCGGTAGGCGCGAGCCGTGGTGTTGAGGCGTGCGTAGAGATCGCGTCTGTCCTGCTGTATCCGGTCCGTGCGCTCCTCGGCTCGCTGGCGGTCCGCGCGTTCGTTCTGCGTGCGGTTGGCGCGTTCGCCGAGCACCGCGCCCCCCAGGGTTCCGCCCAGCGTGCCCACGACGCCTATGGCCGCGGCGACAAGCGTGCTCACATCCATGACGCCCCCCAACTCGCCCACGGAGTCAGCGGTTTCACCTGCTCCGTGAAGTGTCCACCCGTACAAAGAAAAAGACCCCGACCTCAGCGGGTTGGCTGATGGCGGGGTCTTTTCGGCACCTTCTTCAAGGTGCCCCCGGCAGGATTCGAACCTGCGCACACGGCTCCGGAGGCCGTTGCTCTATCCCCTGAGCTACGGGGGCGTGCGCCGCGTTCGGCGGCGACGGGTAGAACCCTACCAGCTCTGTCGGGGTGGCTGTGAACAGGTATTTCGGTCCCTCCGGAAGCCCGCTTCCCCCGCGCGGGGTGGAAGTGGGGAAAACCCGGACGCGGCGCCCTCCTCGGACCTAACCTCGAAGTGTGTCAGGCGTGTCCGGTCGGGTCCTTGTGGTGGACGACAACAAGGTCATCCGGCAGTTGATCAGGGTCAACCTCGAGCTGGAGGGCTTCGAGGTCGTGACCGCGGCCGATGGTGCCGAATGCCTGGAGGTCGTGCACCAGGTCAGCCCCGACGTGGTCACGCTCGACGTGGTCATGCCCCGGCTCGACGGACTGCGTACGGCGGCCCGGTTGCGTTCGGACCCGAGGACCAGCGCCCTGCCCCTCGCCATCATCAGCGCCTGTACCCAGTACGAGGTGGAGACCGGGCTCGCCTCCGGGGTCGACGCCTTCCTCGCGAAGCCGTTCGAGCCCGCGGAACTGGTCAGAGTCGTCCGGCAACTGCTGCACCGGGAGGTTCCGCCGTCTAGCGACGGCAGCAGGGAGTCCGGGCGGGCCGGCAGCACCCGGGGCTGACCCCGCCCCCTCAGGCGCCCGCCCCCTCAGGCGCCCGCCCCCCTCTGCCCGTATGGCGAAACCGGTTCGCGGAGGTACCCCCCCTCTCCCATACGCTGGTCACGTGACCCCCGCAGAGCTCTCCCGTACCGTCGCGCACGTCGTGCGTGGCGCGGTCGACGAGGGCGCTCTGGGACCCGTCGGTGACGTGGTGCCCGCGGCCGTCAAGGTCGAGCGGCCCCGCCCCGGCGGCGCCGGCGACTACGCCAGCGGGATCGCCCTCCAGCTCGCGTCCGCGGCCGGGCTGCCTCCCCGTCAGGTGGCCGAGGTGCTGCGCCGGCGGATCGCCGACCGCCCCGGAATCGCCTCCGTCGAGATCAGCGGGCCCGGGTTCCTCAACATCACCCTCGACCGTGACGCCCAGTACGACGTCGTACGCCGGATCCTTCGATCGGCCGGTGCGCACCCCACTACTTCCGTGACCCCCGCGACTTCCGCGGCCCCCGTGACTTCCGTGACGGTGACCACGGCGACGACGGTGACGGCCGAGTCCTCCACGGTGACGTCCGCAGACCTCGCCTCCACCCCCTACGGACACAGCGACGCCCTCCGCGGCCAGGTCCACGACTTCGTCGAGGCGATGGACGAGCGGGGGCGGATCGTCACCGAGGTCGTGGTGCGGCTGCTCAGGGCCCAGGGCGCGGTCGCGCGCGTCGTCCCGGCGGGGGCTGCGGCCGGGGGCGGGCGGACGCTTGCCGTTGTTCCGTGTCCCATGCCCGGGCTCGCCGAGCTGGTCGGGGCCGACGCGGCTCGCTGGGCCATGCTCCGGGCCGCGCGGCACGACCGGCCGCGTACCGACGTCGAGGAGCTGCTCGCCCAGCGCGAGAGCAACGCGCTGTTCCGGGTGCGGTACGCGTACTCCCGCAGCCGCGCCCTCACCCGCAACGCCCTGGAGTTGGGGTTCCGCTCCGAGGCCGGGCCCGTGCCCGCGGGGGATGCGCTGCTCGGGGCGGTGTGCGACTACCCGGCCGTGCTCGACGGCGCCGCCCGGCACCGGGCGCCCGACCGGCTGGCGCGGCACCTCGAAGTCGTCGCCGACGAACTGCTGCGCCACCAGCACACGGTGCTGCCGCTCGGTGACGAGAAACCCTCGGCCGCCCACCGCTCCCGGCTGGCCCTCGCCGAGGCCGCCGGAACGGTGCTGGCCGGCGGCCTGTCCCTGCTCGGCATCGACGCCCCCGAACTTCTGTGACATGCGGCGACCCACTCCGTCAGCCGCCGTCATGACCGCAGACGCGTAAGAGAAAGACGTACCGAACATGAGCCGATCCGCGCACCCCGCCGGCCCCCGCCACGCCGACGTGCTGACCGAGGGGCACTACTCCGCGCCGCCCGCCGACCTCAACCGGCTCGACCCGAAGGTCTGGTCGAGGACCGTGGAGCGCAGCGGGGACGGCGAGCTGACCGTCGGCGGGCTCGAAGTGTCGCGGCTGGCCGAAGAGTTCGGCACCCCGGCCTACTTCCTCGACGAGGCCGACTTCCGCTCCCGGTGCCGTGCCTGGGCCGGGGCCTTCGGCCCGGACGCCGACGTGTTCTACGCGGGGAAGGCCTTCCTGTCGCGGGCCGTCGTGCGCTGGCTGCACGAGGAGGGGCTCAACCTCGACGTCTGCTCCGGCACCGAACTCGCCACCGCCCTCGACGCCGGGATGCCCGCCGAGCGCATCGCCTTCCACGGCAACAACAAGAGCGAGGCCGAGATCCGGCGGGCCGTCGAGGCCGGGGTCGGACGGATCGTGCTGGACTCCTTCCAGGAGATCGTGCGCGTCGCGCACATCGCCCGGGAGCTGGGCACCGTACAGAAGGCCTTCATCCGGGTCACCGTCGGCGTCGAGGCGCACACCCACGAGTTCATCGCCACCGCGCACGAGGACCAGAAGTTCGGCATCGCCCTCGCCGACGGCCAGGCCGCCGAGGCGGTACGCCGCGCCCTCAAGCTCGACGGGCTCGAACTGATCGGCATCCACTCCCACATCGGCTCGCAGATCTTCGACATGGCGGGCTTCGAGGTGTCCGCGCGCCGTGTCGTCCAGCTCCTCGCCGAGGTGCGCGACGAGCACGGCGTCGAGCTGCCCGAGATCGACCTCGGCGGCGGGCTCGGCATCGCGTACACCTCCGACGACGACCCGGCCGAGCCGCACGAGATCGCCAAGGCGCTCACCGAGATCGTCACACGCGAGTGCGACGCGGCCGGACTGCGCGTGCCCCGCATCTCCGTCGAGCCGGGCCGCGCCATCGTCGGGCCGACCGCCTTCACGCTGTACGAGGTCGGCACGATCAAGCCGCTCGAAGGGCTGCGGACGTACGTGAGCGTGGACGGCGGCATGTCCGACAACATCCGCACCGCGCTGTACGACGCGGAGTACTCGGTCTCGCTCGTCTCGCGCACCTCCGCCGCCGAGCCGATGCTGGTCAGGGTGGTCGGCAAGCACTGCGAGAGCGGTGACATCGTGGTCCGTGACGCGTTCCTGCCCGCCGACCTCGCGCCCGGCGACCTGATCGCGGTGCCGGCCACCGGCGCGTACTGCCGCTCCATGGCGAGCAATTACAACCACGCGCTCCGTCCGCCGGTCGTCGCCGTACGGGACGGCTCGGCCCGGGTGATCGTCCGGCGGGAGACGGAGGAAGATCTCCTGCGTCTCGACGTCGGGTAGATGAAATAGTTGTCTCAGGATCCGGACCGAGGGCAGAAACCCCGGTCCGGTGAGTGAGACTGGTTCGCATTCCAGGTTTGAAGAGGAAACGAGGTCGGATGATGCGTACGCGTCCGCTGAAGGTGGCGCTGCTGGGCTGTGGAGTGGTCGGCTCAGAGGTGGCGCGCATCATGACGACGCACGCCGACGACCTCGCGGCGCGCATCGGCGCCCCCGTGGAGCTCGCCGGGGTCGCCGTCCGCCGACCCTCCAAGGTGCGTGAGGGCATCGACCCCGCCCTGGTCACCACGGACGCCACCGCCCTCGTCAAACGCGGCGACATCGACGTCGTCGTCGAGGTCATCGGCGGCATCGAGCCCGCCCGGGCGCTGATCACCACCGCCTTCGAGCACGGCGCCTCCGTCGTCTCCGCGAACAAGGCGCTGCTCGCCCAGGACGGCGCGGCCCTGCACGCCGCCGCCGTCGAGCACGGCCGGGACCTGTACTACGAGGCCGCCGTCGCCGGCGCCATCCCGCTGATCCGCCCGCTGCGCGAGTCGCTGGCCGGCGACAAGGTCAACCGGGTGCTCGGCATCGTCAACGGGACCACCAACTTCATCCTCGACAAGATGGACTCGACGGGCGCCGGCTACCAGGAGGCCCTCGACGAGGCCACCGCGCTGGGCTACGCCGAGGCCGACCCGACCGCCGACGTCGAGGGCTTCGACGCCGCCGCCAAGGCCGCCATCCTCGCGGGGATCGCCTTCCACACCCGGGTCCGCCTCGACGACGTGTACCGCGAGGGCATGACCGAGGTGACCTCCGCCGACTTCGCCTCGGCGCGCCAGATGGGCTGCACCATCAAGCTGCTCGCGATCTGCGAGCGGGCCGCGGACAACGGCTCCGTGACCGCCCGGGTGCACCCCGCGATGATCCCGCTCGACCACCCGCTGGCCTCCGTGCGGGGCGCGTACAACGCGGTGTTCGTCGAGGCCGAGGCCGCCGGTCAGCTGATGTTCTACGGGCCGGGCGCGGGCGGCGCGCCGACCGCCTCCGCCGTCCTCGGGGACCTCGTCGCGGTCTGCCGCAACAAGCTCGCCGGATCGACCGGCCCCGGCGACTCGGCGTACACCAGGCTGCCGGTGAGCCCCATGGGCGATGTCGTCACCCGCTACCACATCAGCCTCGACGTGGCCGACAAGCCGGGTGTGCTCGCCCAGGTCGCGACGGTCTTCGCCGAGCACGGGGTGTCCATCGACACCGTGCGGCAGTCCGGCAAGGACGGCGAGGCCTCCCTCGTCGTCGTCACCCACCGCGCGGCCGACGCGGCCCTCACCGGGACCGTGGACGCCCTGCGCAAGCTCGACACCGTGCGCGGTGTCGCCAGCATCATGCGTGTTGAAGGGGAGTAACCAGCAATGACCCACCAGTGGCGCGGAATCATCGAGGAGTACCGGGACCGGCTCCCCGTCTCCGCTACGACGCCGGTCGTCAGCCTCCGCGAGGGCGGCACTCCGCTCGTACCCGCGCAGGTGCTCTCCGAGCGCACGGGCTGCGAGGTCCACCTCAAGGTCGAGGGTGCCAACCCGACCGGGTCCTTCAAGGACCGCGGCATGACGATGGCGATCACCCGGGCCAAGGAGGAGGGCGCCAAGGCGGTCATCTGCGCCTCCACCGGCAACACCTCCGCCTCGGCCGCCGCCTACGCGGTGCGGGCCGGCATGGTGTGCGCGGTCCTCGTGCCGCAGGGCAAGATCGCGCTGGGCAAGATGGGCCAGGCGCTCATCCACGGCGCCAAGATCCTCCAGGTCGACGGCAACTTCGACGACTGCCTGACGCTGGCGCGCTCGCTGTCCGACAACTACCCGGTGGCGCTGGTCAATTCGGTCAACCCGGTGCGCATCGAGGGCCAGAAGACCGCCGCGTTCGAGATCGTGGACGCGCTGGGCGACGCCCCCGACATCCACGTCCTGCCCGTGGGCAACGCCGGCAACATCACGGCGTACTGGAAGGGCTACAGCGAGTACGCCGCCGACGGCGTCTCGACGCACCGCCCGCGCATGTGGGGCTTCCAGGCCTCCGGTTCGGCGCCGATCGTGCGCGGGGAGGTCGTCAAGGACCCCTCGACGATCGCCACCGCGATCCGCATCGGCAACCCGGCCTCGTGGCAGTTCGCGCTGGCCGCGCGGGACGAATCCGGCGGTTTCATCGACGAAGTGACGGACCGTGAGATCCTCCGCGCCTACCGGCTGCTCGCCTCGCAGGAGGGCGTCTTCGTTGAGCCCGCCTCCGCGGCCTCGGTGGCAGGACTGCTCAAGGCCGCCGAGCGCGGCCTCGTCGACCCCGGCCAGAAGATCGTCTGCACGGTGACCGGAAACGGCCTCAAGGACCCCGACTGGGCCGTCGCCGGAGCCCCGCAGCCCGTCACCGTCCCGGTGGACGCGGCCGCCGCCGCCGAGCGCCTCGGTCTCGCGTAACGGACCCCCGCTCGGCGCGTACGCGCCCCGCCCCGGTGGGACGCGTACGTAAAGCAGGACAAGCCCGCACGTAGGGGCACAGGGGGCTCGCGACACGCATCGTGCGCCTCCTGTGCGCCCTATGTCGCCACAGAACCTTCCTTCGATAGGCTGTACCCAACCCGCCCCGCCGCATATGCCGTGGTGCAGTCGCCCACGTGGCCCTCGGGTGTTTTGTACGTCTTCGAAAACCTCGCAGCAGACCCCCAGCAGCAGCCTCACAAGGAGTCATCAGAGCGATGGCCGGTCCCGCATTCCGCGCCGCCGCCGTACGGGTGCGCGTCCCCGCCACCAGTGCCAACCTCGGCCCGGGCTTCGACTCCCTGGGCCTGTCACTGGGGCTCTACGACGACGTGGTCGTCCGCGTCGCCGACTCCGGCCTGGGCATCGACATCGCGGGCGAGGGCGCGGACACGCTGCCCCGCGACGAGAGCCACCTGCTCGTACGGTCCCTGCGCACCGCGTTCGACCTGCTCGGCGGGCAGCCGCGCGGTCTTGAGGTCGTGTGCGCCAACCGCATCCCGCACGGCCGCGGCCTCGGCTCCTCCTCCGCCGCCATCTGTGCCGGCATCGTCGCCGCGCGCGCCGTGACCATAGGCGGCGACGCCCGCCTCGACGACGCGGCCCTCCTTGAGCTCGCTACCGAGATCGAGGGCCACCCCGACAACGTGGCCGCCTGTCTGCTCGGCGGGTTCACGCTCTCCTGGATGGACGGCGGCTCCGCCCGCGCGATCCGTATGGACCCGGCGGACTCCGTCGTTCCGGTGGTCTTCGTGCCCGGCAAGGCGGTCCTGACGGAGACGGCCCGCGGGCTGCTCCCGCGCACGGTCCCGCACGTCGACGCTGCGGCCAACGCCGGCCGGGCGGCCCTGCTCGTGGAGGCCCTGACCAGGCGCCCCGAGCTGCTGCTCGCCGCCACCGAGGACCGGCTCCACCAGGAGTACCGCGCACCGGCCATGCCGGAGAGCGCGGCGCTGGTCAACCGGCTGCGCGCGGACGGCGTTCCCGCGGTCATCTCCGGCGCGGGGCCCACGGTGCTCGCGCTGGTCGAGGACGGTGCGGCCGACAAGGTGGCACGCCTCGCGGGGGAGGGGTGGGCCGCCAACCGGCTCGGCCTCGACGCCGCGGGTGCGAGCGTCCTGCCGCTCGGGTCGTAGACGGGCGCGGCCTCGCGGGAAGCACGGCTTGCCGGTGAACGAGAGGGGGAATGTTTGTTGGATCCGGTAGTGTTAACCTCAAGTCTGCATCGGTCGTCTTCGTGGCGCGGTGCTTCGTGTCCCCTTCAGGGACCGCCTTTCTTCCGAGAGCCTCCCCAACTGCCTGCGCAGCCTGCCTGAGCAGTTTCGAGCACGCTCCGGAACCGGCACGACACCCCACGCTTTTTCCCGGCAGGGGCCGAGCAGGGGGATCTCGGGCCGGAACCCACGCACTTTGTCTCTCCGCCGTACGCGGCGGACCACCGCCCCGGCACGATCAGTGGTCGAGAAGATCACGGGACGCAGCCGGACAGCACAACCGGTCGCCGAGCCAGACAGGCCGACGTCCGCTCCAGGGAAGGACCCTTCGTGAGCGACACCACCGATCTGATGGGCGTGACTGCCGACAGCTCTGTCGACACCCCCGCGCCCGCCGCAGGTGCTGCCTCCGGCACCACCTCACGGCGCCGCCGCTCCGGCACCGGCCTCGACGGCATGGTCCTGGCCGAGTTGCAGCAGGTCGCGTCCGGCCTCGGCATCAGGGGCACCGCGCGCATGCGCAAGAGCCAGCTGATCGAGGTCATCAAGGAGGCGCAGGCCGGAGGCGGCTCCTCCGCCCCGGCCAAGAGCGCCGCGCCCGACGCCGAGGCCAAGCCGAAGCGCCGCGCCACTTCCAAGGCCCGTACGGGTGAGGAGGCCGCCGCGCCCGCCGCCGAGAAGCAGGCCGCGCAGCAGCAGATCGACATCCCCGGCCAGCCTTCCCCAAGGTGTCCGACCAGGCCGCGGGCGACGACCAGCCCACGGGCGAGCGTCGCCGCCGCCGTGCCACCGCGCCGTCCGGCAGCCCCGAGTCCGCCGCGGTCGAGACCGTCACCAAGACGGAGGCCAAGGCCGAGGTCAAGACCGAGGGCCAGCAGCCCGAGGGCAAGGCCACCGAAGCGGTCGACACCGCCGAGGGCCGCCGGGAGCGCCGCGACCGCGGTGAGCGCGGTGAGCGCGGCGAGCGCGGCGAGCGCCGGGACCGCCAGCGCGGTGACCGGGGCGAGCGCCAGGGCCAGGACCGTGGCGAGCGCCAGGGTCAGGGCCAGGACCGCGGTGACCGTGGTGAGCGCCAGGAGCGCGGGGAGCGCCGCGGCAAGGGCGACGACCAGCAGGGCGGCCAGCGCCAGCAGCGTCAGGGCGGCCAGCAGGGCCAGCAGCAGAACAACAACAACGGCCCGCAGGACGACTTCGACGACGCGGACGGCCGTCGTGGCCGTCGCGGCCGCTACCGCGACCGCCGTGGCCGCCGCGGTGGCCGCGAGGAGTTCGGCGCGGAGCCCCAGGTCGCCGACGACGACGTCCTGATCCCCGTCGCGGGCATCCTGGACATCCTCGACAACTACGCGTTCATCCGGACCTCCGGCTACCTGCCGGGCCCGAACGACGTGTACGTCTCGCTGGCCCAGGTCCGCAAGAACGGTCTGCGCAAGGGTGACCACGTCACCGGCGCCGTCCGCCAGCCCAAGGACGGCGAGCGCCGCGAGAAGTTCAACGCCCTGGTGCGTCTGGACTCCTCCAACGGCATGGCGGCCGACTCGGGCCGCGGTCGCCCGGAGTTCAACAAGCTGACCCCGCTCTACCCCCAGGACCGGCTCCGTCTGGAGACCGACCCGGGCATCCTGACCACGCGGATCATCGACCTCGTGTCGCCGATCGGCAAGGGCCAGCGAGGCCTGATCGTGGCCCCGCCGAAGACCGGCAAGACCATGATCATGCAGGCGGTCGCCAACGCGATCACCCACAACAACCCCGAGTGCCACCTGATGGTCGTCCTGGTGGACGAGCGTCCGGAAGAGGTCACCGACATGCAGCGGTCGGTGAAGGGCGAGGTCATCTCCTCGACCTTCGACCGTCCCGCCGAGGACCACACCACCGTCGCCGAGCTGGCCATCGAGCGCGCCAAGCGTCTCGTCGAGCTCGGTCACGACGTGGTCGTGCTGCTCGACTCGATCACCCGCCTGGGCCGTGCGTACAACCTGGCGGCCCCGGCCTCCGGCCGCATCCTGTCCGGTGGTGTCGACTCGACGGCGCTCTACCCGCCGAAGCGCTTCTTCGGTGCGGCGCGCAACATCGAGGACGGCGGCTCGCTGACCATCCTCGCCACCGCGCTCGTGGAGACCGGCTCGCGCATGGACGAGGTGATCTTCGAGGAGTTCAAGGGCACCGGCAACATGGAGCTCAAGCTCGACCGCAAGCTCGCCGACAAGCGCATCTTCCCGGCGGTGGACGTGGACGCGTCCGGCACCCGCAAGGAAGAGATCCTGCTCGGCAGCGACGAGCTCGCGGTCGTCTGGAAGCTGCGCCGGGTGCTGCACGCCCTCGACCAGCAGCAGGCCATCGAGCTGCTCCTGGACAAGATGAAGCAGACGAAGTCGAACGCCGAGTTCCTGCTCCAGATCCAGAAGACGACGCCGGGGCCGGGCAACGGCAACGACTAGCAACTCCGGTTCCAGCAGGGCCACTTGAGAGCGCCCCCGACACTTCGGTGCCGGGGGCGCTCTCGTGCGTGCGGGCCCCGAGGTGTCCGGGTACGCGCTGAGGCGTATGCCACACGCCTCCCGGCCGCCCGGCCCCCGCCGGCAACCGGTGGCCTCCGCGAAGCCGCAGGTGAGAGCGGTGGGAGGCGGGCCGGGTCGGGCGCGGGCCCCGCATCGCTGCTCTTAGAGCGTTCTTAGAACCCTGTGCAACCCTTCTTGGTGCTTCGACCGTCTGACAAGTGTCGACAATCCGTGCCCGCACGCCGGGGCAGGGAGTCATCGGAGGCGCACCGGGAACCGAGGAGACCATGGCCGAGCAGGACACACGCACCAGCCGAATACGCGGGGCGGGCAAGCGCCGCAAGCAGCCCAGCACGCGCCGCCGCGCCGTGCGGATCGCCGCCTGGAGCGCGGCCGGCGTGGTGCTCGCCGGCGGGGCCGGCCTCGGCTATGTGTACTTCCAGCTCAACGGCAACCTCAAGGGCGTCGACATCAACGCCCGGCTCGGCACCGACCGCCCCCAGAACGTCGACAACGGCTCGATGGACATCCTGGTCCTCGGCTCGGACTCGCGGGCCGGCGCCAACAAGGAGTACGGCGAGGACGAGGGCGGCGCCCGCTCCGACACCGCGATGGTCGTCCACGTCTACCAGGGCCACAAGACCGCCAGCGTCGTCTCCATCCCGCGCGACGCCCTGATCACCCGCCCCTCCTGCACCACGCAGGACGGCAGCAGGACCGACCCCGGCGCCGAGCGCCAGATGTTCAACACGGCGTACGAGGTCGGCGGCCCGG
The DNA here is from genome assembly GCF_003627815.1 of Streptomyces hundungensis. Lineage (NCBI taxonomy): Bacteria > Bacillati > Actinomycetota > Actinomycetes > Kitasatosporales > Streptomycetaceae > Streptomyces > Streptomyces hundungensis. The sequence continues at coordinate 2,876,927 of NZ_CP032698.1, read as the reverse complement.
CCTGTGCCGTCAAGACCGTCGAGCAGATGTCCGGCATCCGCATGGACCACTACCTCGAGGTCGACTTCACCGGCTTCAAGAAGCTCATCGACGAGCTCGGCGGGGTGCCCGTCACCACCAACAAGCCGATCAAGGACACCAAGAGCCACCTCGACCTGCCGGCCGGCCGGCACACCCTCGACGGGGAGAGGGCGCTCGGCCTGGTCCGGACCCGGCACGGCGTGGTCGGTGACGGCAGCGACCTCGGCCGCATCCAGCTCCAGCAGGCCTTCATCAAGGCGCTGATCGGCCAGGTCAGAAGCGTCGGCGTGCTCAGCAACCCGACCAAGCTGTACGGGCTCGCCAACGCCGCCACCAAGGCGATCACCACCGACACCGAGCTGAACTCGGTCAACTCGCTGATCGGGTTCGCCGACGGCCTCAAGGGCCTGGACGCCGCCCACGTCAAGATGATCACGCTGCCGGTGCAGTACGACAAGCGCGACCCCAACCGCGTCAGCCCGCTGCCCGCACAGTCGCGGCAGGTCTGGGACGCCCTGTCCAAGGACCAGCCCATCCCGGCGTCCGCGACCGCCGGCTCGGCGGGCGACAAGGGCACCGCGGGCGGCTACGTCGCCGGTCAGTAGGGCCGCGCCCGCCGAACCCGGGGGTGGCGACGGCTCCGGGCCGGGTTGGGAATAGATGCGGGCGTACCCCGGTTTTGGGAGATACGGCCAGTCCTGGCAGACTGGTACGTCGGCCCCGGTTCACGTATGCGCAATCCGCGCCTGCGACCCGGAGCCCTCCCGAACCTAGGAGACACCTTGAAGCGCGACATCCACCCCGAGTACGTCGAGACCCAGGTCAGCTGCACCTGTGGCGCGGCTTTCACCACCCGCAGCACGATCGGCGGCGGCACCATCCGCGCCGAAATCTGCTCCGAGTGCCACCCGTTCTACACGGGCAAGCAGAAGATCATGGACACCGGCGGCCGCGTGGCCCGCTTCGAGGCCCGCTTCGGCAAGGCCGCTGCCGGCTCCGCCCAGAAGTAGCGAGCCAACTGCGCCGGTCCGTGGCGCCTCCTTCCCGGGGGCGCCGCGACCGGCGCTTTGCCGTCCAGGCCGTCCAGTTCTACTTCTTCGTCTGACATCCCAGGAGCCACCGATGTTCGAAGCGGTCGAGGATCTGATCGGCGAGCACGCCGACCTCGAGGCGAAGCTCGCCGACCCTTCGGTCCACGCCGACCAGGCCAACGCACGCAAGCTGAGCAAGCGCTACGCCGAGCTGACGCCGATCGTCGGGACCTACCGCGCCTGGAAGCAGACGGGCGAGGACATCGAGACGGGCCGTGAGTACGCGGCCGACGACCCCGACTTCGCCGCCGAGGTCAAGGAACTGATCGCGCAGCGCGAGCAGCTCACCGAGAAGCTCCGTCTGCTCCTGGTCCCGCGCGACCCCAGCGACGACAAGGACGTACTCCTGGAGATCAAGGCGGGTGCGGGCGGCGACGAGTCGGCCCTGTTCGCCGGCGACCTCCTGCGCATGTATCTGCGCTACGCCGAGCGGGTCGGCTGGAAGACCGAGATCATCGACTCCACCGAGTCCGACCAGGGCGGCTACAAGGACGTCCAGGTCGCCGTGAAGACCAAGGGCGGCCAGGGCGCGACCGAGCCCGGCCAGGGCGTCTGGGCGCGGCTGAAGTACGAGGGCGGTGTGCACCGCGTGCAGCGCGTGCCCGCGACCGAGTCGCAGGGCCGCATCCACACCTCCGCCGCCGGCGTGCTGGTCACGCCCGAGGCCGAGGAGGTCGACGTCGAGATCAACATGAACGACCTGCGCATCGACGTGTACCGCTCCTCCGGCCCCGGCGGCCAGTCCGTCAACACCACCGACTCCGCCGTGCGCATCACGCACGTCCCGACCGGTGTCGTCGCCTCCTGCCAGAACGAGAAGAGCCAGCTCCAGAACAAGGAGCAGGCCATGCGCATCCTGCGCTCGCGGCTGCTCGCCGCGGCCCAGGAGAAGGCCGAGGCCGAGGCCGCCGACGCCCGCCGCAGCCAGGTGCGCACCGTCGACCGCTCCGAGAAGATCCGGACGTACAACTTCCCGGAAAACCGCATCTCGGACCACCGGGTCGGCTTCAAGGCGTACAACTTGGACCAGGTCCTCGACGGCGACCTGGACGCGATGATCCAGGCCTGCGTCGACGCGGACTCCGCCGCCAAGCTCGCGGCCGCCCAGTAATCACACCCCCGTACGACTGCCGGAGGACCAGCGTGCAGCAAAACACTGGGGGGCGCCCCCCAGGCCCCCGAAGCGTGCTGCTTGCCGAGGTGGCGCAGGCCACCCAGCGGCTGGCCGACGCCGGCGTGCCCTCACCGCGCTTCGACGCGGAGGAGCTCGCCGCGCACATCCACGGCGTGAAGCGGGGAGAGCTGCACAACGTCAAGGACGTCGACTTCGACGCCCGCTACTGGGAGGCGATCGCCCGCCGCGAGGCCCGCGAACCGCTCCAGCACATCACCGGCCGCGCCTTCTTCCGCTACCTCGAACTCCACGTCGGGCCAGGGGTGTTCGTGCCCCGCCCGGAGACCGAGTCGGTGGTCGGCTGGGCCATAGACGCCGTCCGCGCGATGGACGTCGTCGAACCGCTCATCGTCGACCTGTGCACCGGCTCGGGCGCCATCGCGCTCGCCATGGCGCAGGAGGTCCCCCGCTCGCGCGTGCACGCCGTCGAACTCTCCGAGGACGCCTTGGCGTGGACGCGGAAGAACGTCGAGGGGTCCCGCGTCGTTCTCCACCAGGGCGACGCGCTCACCGCGCTGCCCGAGCTGGACGGCCAGGTCGACCTGGTCATCTCCAACCCGCCGTACATCCCGCTCACCGAGTGGGAGTACGTCGCCCCCGAGGCGCGCGACCACGACCCCGAGCTCGCGCTGTTCTCCGGCGAGGACGGCCTCGACACCATCCGGGGCATCGAACGCACCGCGCACCGCCTCCTGCGGCCCGGCGGGCTCGTCGTCATCGAGCACGCCGACACCCAGGGCGGCCAAGTGCCGTGGATCTTCAACGAGGAGCAGGGATGGGCGGACGCGGCCGACCACCCCGACCTCAACAACCGCCCCCGCTTCGCCACGGCCCGCAAGGCCACACCGTGATCCGCGTGAACACCCAGACCGTGTATGTGTACGAGGAGGCCCGCTAATGGCTCGGCGATACGACTGCAACGACGCGACCGACCGCACGACCGGTCTGCGCGAAGCCGCATCCGCCGTCCGCCGCGGCGAGCTCGTGGTGCTGCCGACCGACACCGTGTACGGGATCGGCGCGGACGCGTTCAGCTCGCAGGCCGTCAGCGATCTGCTGGACGCCAAGGGCCGCGGCCGCAACATGCCCACGCCCGTGCTCATCGGCTCGCCCAACACCCTGCACGGCCTGGTCACCGACTTCACCGAGCAGGCCTGGGAGCTCGTCGACGCGTTCTGGCCGGGCGCCCTGACGCTGGTCACGCGCCACCAGCCGTCCCTCCAGTGGGACCTCGGCGACACCCGGGGCACCGTCGCGATCCGGATGCCGCTGCACCCGGTCGCCATCGAGCTGCTCACCGAGGTCGGCCCGATGGCCGTCTCCTCCGCCAACCTCACCGGTCACCCCTCGCCCGAGGACTGCGACGCGGCCCAGGGCATGCTCGGCGACTCCGTCTCCGTGTACCTGGACGGCGGCCCCACTCCGGGCATCGTCCCGTCGTCGATCGTGGACGTGACCGGCAAGGTCCCGGTACTGCTGCGCGCCGGCGCGCTCGACGCGGACGAGCTGCGCAAGGTGGTACCCGACCTCGAGGTGGCCAATTGACCGCCCCTGAGGGGCGTGGCATAGGCACGGTCCACCGCGCGGTGGACTCGTTCCGCATCCTCCACGTCAGCACCGGCAACGTCTGCCGCTCGCCCATCACCGAGCGGCTGACCCGCCATGCCCTGAGCGACCGGCTCGGGGACCCGTTCTCGGGCGGCCTCATCGTGGAGAGCGCCGGCACCTGGGGGCACGAGGGCGCTCCGATGGAGGCCAACGCGGCCGCCGTCCTCGCCGACTTCGGGGCCGACGCCACCGGCTTCACCGGGCGCGAGCTCCTCGACGAACACGTCATCACCGCCGACCTGGTCCTCACCGCGACCCGCGACCACCGGGCCCAGGTCATCTCCATGGGCCACTCCGCGGGCCTGCGCACCTTCACCCTGAAGGAGTTCACCCGTCTCGTACGGGCCATAGACCCGGCCACGCTGCCCGACCCGCTCCAGGAAGGCATGGTCGAGCGGGCCAGGGCCCTGGTGCGGGCCGCGGCCGCGCTGCGCGGCTGGCTGCTCGCCCCCAGCGTCGAGGCCGACGAGGTCAACGACCCCTACGGCGCCCCGATCACGTTCTTCCGCTCCATCGGCGACGAGATCAACCAGGCGCTCGACCCGGTCGTCACCGCGCTGACGGGCGTGCCGACGCACCACTGACCCCACCGGGGGTATCGCTCCCCGCACGCCGGGCGGCCTCGGCGGCCGGGGCCTACGCTGAAGTCATGCCGGTCATCTCCGCGGAAAGCGCCCAACTCGCGGGGTCCGACGCCCTCAGGCGCCAGGACCCCGAAATGGCCGACGTGCTGCTCGGCGAGGCCGAGCGCCAGGCCACCTCGCTCCAGTTGATCGCCGCCGAGAACTTCACCTCCCCGGCCGTGCGCGCCGCCCTCGGCTCCCACCTCGGCAACAAGTACGCCGAGGGATATCCGGGCGCCCGCCACCACGGAGGCTGCGAAATCGTCGACGCCGCCGAGCGCATCGCAGTCGACCGCGCCAAGGCCCTCTTCGGAGCCGCCCACGCCAACGTCCAGACGCATTCGGGGACTTCGGCGGTACTGGCGGCCTACGCGGCCCTGTTGAAGCCCGGAGACACCGTTCTGGCGATGGGCCTCCCTTACGGCGGACACCTCACGCACGGCTCGCCCGCCAACTTCTCGGGGCGCTGGTTCGACTTCGTCGGCTACGGCGTCGAGCGGGACACCGGGCTCATCGACTACGGCGAGGTGTGGGACCTGGCGGCCGAGCACCGGCCCAAGGCGATCGTGTGCGGCTCGATCGCCTACCCCCGTCACCCGGACTACCGGGCCTTCCGCGAGATCGCCGACGACGTGGGCGCCTACCTCATCGCGGACGCCGCGCACCCCATGGGCCTGGTCGCCGGGGGAGCGGCGCCGAGCCCGGTCCCGTACGCCGACGTCGTGTGCGCCACCACCCACAAGGTGCTGCGCGGCCCGCGCGGCGGATTGATCCTGTGCGGCGCCGACCTCGCCGCCCGCATCGACCGCGCCGTCTTCCCCTTCACCCAGGGCGGCGCCCAGATGCACACCATCGCCGCCAAGGCCGTCGCCTTCGGCGAGGCGTCCACTCCCGCGTTCACGGCCTACGCCCATCAGGTGGTCGCCAACGCGCGCACGCTCGCCGAGGGGCTGCTCACCGAGGGGTTCGGCGTCTTCACCGGCGGCACCGACACCCATCTGGTGCTCGCCGACCCTTCCTCGTTCGGCGTCGACGGCCGCACCGCCCGTGGGCGTCTCGCGGGCGCCGGCATCGTCCTGGACTCCTGCGCCCTGCCGCACGCGGACGCCCGGGGCATCCGGCTCGGCACCGCCGCCGTCACCACCCAGGGCATGCGGGAGACGGAAATGGCCAGAATCGCGGTGCTGTTCGCGATGGCGATGCGAGAGGATCCCAGGGCCCGGGTGGCGGTGCGGGAACTGGCGGAAAGGTTCCCCCCTCCCTGAGGGGCGGTTCCCCAGGGGTTCCCCACGAGGACGGGACGGCGAATTCGGCGCATTCTCACAGGATTCGCATAACGGAAGAATGCGGGCTTATCCGTGCTTCACCAAGGTGGCTGCAACCATCCGCCGGCTCCGGATGTCCTCAACCACATGCACGCGAAGCTAGGGTGTGGGGCTGAGATGGCCAGCGATACCTCTGGGGCAGCCCGTGCGTGAATACCTGCTGACGCTCTGCGTCACGGCCGCGGTGACCTATCTGCTCACCGGGCCGGTGCGGAAGTTCGCCATCGCCGTCGGTGCGATGCCGGAGATCCGCGCGCGTGACGTGCACCGGGAACCGACGCCGAGACTCGGCGGCATCGCCATGTTCGGCGGCCTGTGCGCGGGACTGCTCGTCGCCGACCACCTCGACGGCCTCAACGGCGTCTTCAGCCAGTCCAACGAACCGCGGGCCCTGCTGTCCGGCGCCGCGCTGATCTGGCTGATCGGCGTCCTGGACGACAAATTCGAGATCGACGCCCTGATCAAGCTCGGCGGCCAGATGATCGCCGCCGGCGTCATGGTCATGCAGGGTCTGACCATCCTGTGGCTGCCCATCCCCGGCATCGGCTCGGTCTCGCTGACCTCCTGGCAGGGCACCCTGCTCACGGTCGCGCTCGTCGTGATCACCATCAACGCGGTGAACTTCGTGGACGGCCTCGACGGCCTGGCCGCCGGCATGGTGTGCATCGCGTCGGCGGCGTTCTTCATGTACGCCTACCGGCTCTGGTACGGGTACGGAATCGAGGCGGCCGCCCCCGCCACCCTGTTCGCCGCCATCCTCATGGGGATGTGCCTGGGCTTCCTGCCGCACAACATGCACCCGGCCAGGATCTTCATGGGCGACTCGGGCTCGATGCTGATCGGGCTCGTCCTCGCGGCGGGCGCGATCTCCATCACCGGCCAGGTCGACCCCGACGCCATGAAGCTCAACTTCGGCGGCACCCGCGACGCCACCCACGCGATGCTGCCGGTCTTCATCCCGCTGCTCATGCCCTTGACGATCATCGCGATCCCGATGGCCGACCTGGTGCTCGCGATCGTCCGCAGGACCTGGAACGGGCAGTCGCCGTTCGCCGCCGACCGGGGACATCTGCACCACCGGCTCCTGGAGATCGGGCACTCGCACAGCAGGGCGGTGCTGATCATGTACTTCTGGTCGGCGCTGATCGCCTTCGGCGCGGTCGCCTACTCGGTGCACTCGGCGTCGATGTGGATCGTGCTGCTGATCGTCGCGCTGAGCGCGGTCGGGCTCGTCCTGTTGCTGCTGCCGCGGTTCGCCCCGCGCACCCCGCGGTGGGCCGAGCGGTTCGTGCCGCCGCGCTACCGGCGTACCCGTACGGAGCCCGAGACGGTGCACTCGATCGCCTCCGAGGAGGACGACGAGGTGCGCGGCGAGCGCGCCCCGGTGGCGGCCGGAGTCTCCGGCGTCAACGGAGCGACCGCGATCGGCCCCCGTTCGCGCTTCCCCGACCGACGTAAGACCGGTGCGTCGCGCTGACGATTTGCCGCGTCAAAGCCCAATACCAGACATCTCGCCACCCGTTGTGCACAAACGCGCGGCACCACTCTCAAGTGTGCTGCCCATCACACTTCCATGGTAAAGACCTCATCAAATAGTTTGTGATACGGTTCACGAGACCCGGCGCCAGAGCCGAAGGACCGTAGTGCGACGGTCCGTTGGCCCGAGGGACCAACTCGGCCCGGGCTTACGCTCGTCCATGACGACACCACTTTGCCCCCACCAGCAAGCGGAGCTGCCGCCATGCCGTCCAACGACGCACGCACTCTTCTCCAGACCGCCCTACCCACCGCTGTCGCGGGCGCTGTTGCCGCCGTGATCAGCGGTGTGGTCGCGGGTGGCGAGGGAGTGGTGGGTGCCATCGTCGCGACGCTGGTCGTGATCCTCTTCATGGGCATCGGACTCGTCGTCCTGGAGCGCACTGCCAAATCGCTTCCGCACCTGTTCCAGGCCATGGGACTGATGCTGTACACCGCGCAGTTGCTCCTGCTCTTCATCTTTGTCGCGGTCTTCAAGAACACGACGCTGTTCAACCCGAAGTGCTTTGCGGCAACCCTTGTGGCGCTGACCCTCGTCTGGATCGGCGCGCAGGCGCGTGCGCACATGAAGGCGAAGATCCTCTACGTGGAACCGGATACCGCCAAGGGCGACAAGCCCGAAAAGACGGGCCCGTCGTCGTGAGAGGTAGGGCCGGAATAAATGCGAGTTCAGGACCCTGCTATCGTCCGGTGCCAACTGCGGCACTGCGGGCGCGGGCATCTGAGCTGACGCCTGCTCAATCGCGAGGCTTGATGCCCGACCGCCGCCCCATCATCCGAAACACCAGTCCAGTGCCGAACCGCGGCTGCGCGCCGCGCCGACACAACGAGGTTGCCGTACCTATGCGCCACGCTGAAGGAGCCCGCGGTGAGTGCTGACCCGACGCAGGTGCTCGCCTTCGATCCGAGCTGCCACATCTTCCAGTCGAACGGCTGTGGCTTCGAGGGTCCCGGCCTGCACTCGTTCCTCTTCGAGCCGCTCTGGGGCGACACCGACGGGGTGTACTTCAACAAGCCGATGCTGCTGGCCCTGCTGGGCTCGCTGATCATCGTCGGCTTCTTCTGGGCCGCCTTCCGCAAGCCGAAGCTCGTCCCCGGCAAGTTCCAGATGATCGCCGAGGCCGGCTACGACTTCGTACGCCGCGGCATCGTCTACGAGACGATCGGCAAGAAGGAGGGCGAGAAGTGGGTCCCCCTCATGGTCTCGATCTTCTTCTTCGTCTGGATGATGAACCTCTGGTCGATCGTCCCGGTGGCCCAGTTCCCGGTGACGTCGATCATCGCGTACCCCGCGGTGCTCGCCCTGATCGTCTACGTGATCTGGATGACGCTCACGTTCAAGCGCCACGGCTTCGTCGGCGGCTTCAAGAACCTCACCGGCTATGACAAGTCGCTGGGCGGCGTGCTGCCGCTGGTCATGGTCATCGAGTTCTTCTCGAACGTGCTGGTCCGCCCCTTCACGCACGCGGTGCGACTCTTCGCGAACATGTTCGCCGGCCACACCCTGCTGCTGCTGTTCACGATCGCCAGCTGGTACATGCTCAACGGCATCGGCATCGCGTACTCCGGCGTCTCCTTCGTGATGGTCGTCGTGATGACCGCCTTCGAGCTCTTCATCCAGGCCGTCCAGGCGTATGTGTTCGTGCTGCTGGCCTGCGTCTTCATCCAGGGCGCCGTCGCCGAGCACCACTGACCGCCCGCCCCCTCCATACCCCCAGTCGTCCGGTGGCCAACCCCCACCGGTCCGTGAAAGAGAAGGAAGAACTGGCATGTCCCAGATCCTCGCTGCCTCCGATGGCGTCACCGGCTCGCTCAGCTCCATCGGTTACGGCCTCGCCGCGATCGGCCCCGGCGTCGGCGTCGGCATCATCTTCGGTAACGGTACGCAGGCTCTCGCCCGTCAGCCCGAAGCGGCCGGCCTGATCCGCGCCAACCAGATCCTCGGTTTCGCGTTCTGTGAGGCGCTGGCCCTGATCGGCCTCGTCATGCCGTTCGTCTACTAAGACGAACCACGACTAGACCGATCCGACGAAAGGCACTGATGTGAACCTCACCATGGTTCAGCTGGCGGCCGAGGGCAAGGAAAACCCCCTCGTTCCGCCGTGGCCTGAGCTCGTCATCGGCCTCATCGCCTTCGTCATCGTCTTCGGCTTCCTCGCCAAGAAGCTCCTCCCGAACATCAACAAGGTTCTGGACGAGCGTCGCGAGGCCATCGAAGGCGGGATGGAGAAGGCCGAGGCCGCTCAGACCGAGGCCCAGAGCGTCCTTGAGCAGTACAAGGCGCAGCTCGCCGAGGCCCGCCACGAGGCTGCGCGCCTGCGCCAGGAGGCGACCGAGCAGGGCGCCGCGCTCATCCAGGAGATGAGGGCGGAAGGCCAGCGGCAGCGTGAGGAGATCATCGCTGCCGGCCACGCCCAGATCGAGGCCGACCGCAAGGCCGCCGCGCACTCGCTCCGTCAGGACGTGGGCAAGCTGGCGACCGACCTGGCCGGCAAGCTGGTCGGCGAGTCCCTCGAGGACCACGCCCGCCAGAGCCGCACCATCGACCGTTTCCTCGGCGAGCTCGAGGAGAAGGCCGAGGCCGTCCGATGAACGGTGCGAGCCGCGAGGCACTGGCCGCCGCACGCGAGCGTCTCGACGCGCTGATGGACAACACGTCCGTCGACGCGGCGAAGCTCGGCGACGAGCTGGCCGCCGTCACCACGCTGCTCGACCGCGAGGTCTCGCTGCGTCGGGTCCTGACCGACCCGGCGCAGGCCGGCGAGGCCAAGGCCGAGCTGGCCGGGCGTCTGCTCGGCGGCCAGGTGGGCGGCGAAACCGCCGACCTGGTGGCCGGCATGGTCCGCTCCCGCTGGTCGTACTCGCGTGACCTGGTGGACTCGCTGGAAGAACTGGCGGCCACCGCCGACCTCACCGCCGCGCAGCAGTCGGGCGCGCTGGACGACGTCGAGGACGAGCTGTTCCGGTTCGGCCGCATCGTCACCTCCAGCACCGAACTGCGCTCCGCGCTCACCAGCCGCACCGCCACGGTCGCGGCCAAGAGCGAACTGCTGCGCAGCCTGCTGGGCGGCAGGGCGAACCCGGTCACCGAGCGCCTGGTCGTCCGTCTGGTGACCCGGCCGCGTGGACGTAGCCTGGAATCGGGACTCGAGTCCCTCTCCAAGCTCGCCGCGGGCCGCCGGGACCGGATGGTCGCCGTCGTCACCTCGGCGGTGCCGCTGACCGACCTCCAGAAGGCGCGCCTCGGCGCGGCTCTGGCGAAGATCTACGGCCGTCAGATGCACCTGAACCTCGACGTGGACCCCGAGGTCCTCGGCGGGATCTCGGTGCGCGTCGGCGACGAGGTCATCGAAGGCACCATCGCGGAGCGCCTCGAAGAGGCGAACCGGCGGCTGGCTCGCTGACCTCACGGTCGGCACAGCAAGTGAATTAGCAACACCAGCGGCCCGGTTGGGCCGTGCAGAAATTGCAGAAGATTCCTGGGGGTCGGCCCCCAGACCCCCTTAGAAACTTCGGGCCCAACAAGGAGAGCAGGGAACCCAGATGGCGGAGCTCACGATCCGGCCGGAGGAGATCCGGGACGCGCTGGAGACCTTTGTCCAGTCGTACCAGCCGGACGCGGCCTCGCGCGAGGAGGTCGGTACGGTCAGCGTTGCCGGCGACGGCATCGCGAAGGTCGAGGGTCTTCCCTCGGCCATGGCGAACGAGCTGCTGCGGTTCGAGGACGGAACCCTTGGTCTCGCCCTCAACCTCGAGGAGCGCGAGATCGGTGCGATCGTCCTCGGCGAGTTCAGCGGAATCGAAGAGGGCCAGCCGGTGCAGCGCACCGGTGAGGTGCTCTCGGTCGGCGTAGGCGAGGGTTACCTCGGCCGCGTCGTCGACCCGCTCGGCAACCCGATCGACGGCCTCGGCGAGATCGAGACCGACGGCCGCCGCGCCCTGGAGCTTCAGGCTCCGGGCGTCATGGTCCGTAAGTCGGTGCACGAGCCGATGGCGACCGGTTACAAGGCCGTCGACGCGATGGTGCCGATCGGCCGTGGCCAGCGTCAGCTGATCATTGGTGACCGTCAGACCGGCAAGACCGCTCTGGCCGTCGACACGATCATCAACCAGCGCGACAACTGGCGCTCGGGCGACCCGAAGAAGCAGGTTCGCTGCATCTACGTCGCCATCGGCCAGAAGGGCTCGACCATCGCCTCCGTGCGTGGCGCCCTGGAAGAGGCCGGCGCGCTGGAGTACACGACGATCGTCGCCGCTCCCGCGTCCGACCCGGCCGGCTTCAAGTACCTCGCCCCGTACACCGGTTCGGCCATCGGCCAGCACTGGATGTACGACGGCAAGCACGTCCTCATCATCTTCGACGACCTGTCGAAGCAGGCCGACGCCTACCGCGCCGTGTCCCTGCTGCTGCGCCGTCCGCCGGGCCGCGAGGCCTACCCGGGCGACGTCTTCTACCTGCACTCGCGTCTGCTCGAGCGCTGCGCGAAGCTGTCGGACGAGATGGGCGCCGGTTCGATGACGGGTCTGCCGATCGTCGAGACCAAGGCGAACGACGTGTCGGCGTTCATCCCGACCAACGTCATCTCCATCACCGACGGCCAGTGCTTCCTGGAGTCGGACCTGTTCAACGCCGGTCAGCGCCCCGCCCTGAACGTCGGTATCTCCGTCTCCCGAGTCGGTGGTTCCGCACAGCACAAGGCGATGCGCCAGGTGTCCGGCCGACTGCGTGTCGACCTCGCCCAGTACCGCGAGCTGGAGGCGTTCGCCGCCTTCGGTTCCGACCTGGACGCCGCCTCCAAGGCCTCCCTTGAGCGCGGTAAGCGCATGGTCGAGCTGCTGAAGCAGCCGCAGTACTCGCCGTACCCGGTCGAGGAGCAGGTCGTCTCCATCTGGGCCGGCACCACCGGCAAGATGGACGACGTGCCGGTCGAGGACATCCGCCGCTTCGAGGCCGAGCTGCTGGAGCACCTGCGCCGCGAGCGCAAGGAGCTCCTCACCTCGATCGCCGAGGGCGCCAAGATGTCGGACGACACGCTCCAGTCCGTGGGCGACGCCATCGCCGGCTTCAAGCGGCAGTTCGAGACCTCGGACGGCAAGCTCCTGGGCGACGACGCTCCGGTCAGCACCAGCAAGTGACGACGACGGAAGGGACCTGACTCATGGGAGCGCAGCTCCGGGTCTACAAGCGTCGCATCCGATCCGTCACCGCGACCAAGAAGATCACCAAGGCGATGGAGATGATCGCCGCCTCGCGCATCGTCAAGGCGCAGCGCAAGGTGGCGGCCTCCGCGCCGTACGCGACCGAGCTCATCCGTGCGGTGACCGCGGTGGCGACCGGCTCCATCACCAAGCACCCGCTCACCACCGAGGCGGAGGCGCCGACCCGCGCCGCGGTCCTGCTCATCACGAGCGACCGCGGTCTGGCCGGCGGCTACTCCTCCAACGCCATCAAGGCCGCGGAGAAGCTCTCGGAGCGGCTGCGGAGCGAGGGCAAGGAGGTCGACACGTACATCGTCGGCCGCAAGGGTGTCGCCTACTACGGCTTCCGTGAGCGCAAGGTCTCACAGTCGTGGACCGGCTTCACCGACAGCCCGACCTACGCGGACGCCAAGCAGGTGGCCGCACCGCTGATCGAGGCCATCCAGACGGAGACGGCCGAGGGCGGAGCGGACGAACTGCACATCGTCTTCACGGAGTTCGTGTCGATGATGACGCAGACGCCGGTCGACAACCGGATGCTGCCGTTGTCGCTGGAGAAGGCTCCGGAGGAGGAAGGCGCGAAGGGCGAGATCCTTCCGCTCTTCGACTTCGAGCCGTCGGCGGAGGACGTCCTCGACGCCCTGCTGCCGCGCTACGTCGAAAGCCGCATCTACAACGCGCTGCTTCAGTCGGCCGCTTCCGAGCACGCCGCCCGCCGCCGTGCGATGAAGTCGGCCACCGACAACGCCGGAGAGCTCATCAAGAGCCTCTCCCGGCTTGCCAACGCGGCCCGCCAGGCCGAAATCACCCAGGAAATCAGCGAGATCGTCGGTGGCTCCAGTGCGCTGGCCGACGCGACCGCGGGGAGTGACAAGTAATGACGACCACTGTTGAGACGGCCGTTGCCACGGGCCGCGTCGCCCGGGTCATCGGCCCGGTCGTCGACGTGGAGTTCCCCGTCGACGCGATGCCGGAGATCTACAACGCGCTGCACGTCCAGGTGGCCGACCCGGCCGAGGACGGCAAGCTCAAGACGCTGACGCTCGAAGTCGCCCAGCACCTGGGTGACGGCATCGTCCGCGCGATCTCGATGCAGCCCACCGACGGTCTGGTCCGCCAGGCCCCGGTGACCGACACGGGCAACGGCATCACGGTGCCGGTCGGCGACTTCACCAAGGGCAAGGTGTTCAACACCCTCGGCGAGGTGCTGAACAAGCCCGAGGAGAACGCCAACATCGGCGAGCGCTGGCCGATCCACCGCAAGGCGCCCAACTTCGACCAGCTCGAGTCCAAGACCGAGATGTTCGAGACCGGCGTCAAGGTCATCGACCTTCTCACCCCGTACGTCAAGGGTGGAAAGATCGGCCTGTTCGGTGGTGCCGGTGTCGGCAAGACCGTCCTCATCCAGGAAATGATCTACCGCGTGGCCAACAACCACGACGGTGTGTCGGTGTTCGCCGGTGTCGGTGAGCGCACCCGTGAGGGCAACGACCTCATCGAGGAAATGCAGGACTCGGGCGTCATCGACAAGACCGCCCTGGTCTTCGGTCAGATGGACGAGCCGCCGGGCACGCGTCTTCGGGTCGCCCTGGCCGGTCTGACGATGGCGGAGTACTTCCGTGACGTCCAGAAGCAGGACGTCCTCTTCTTCATCGACAACATCTTCCGGTACACCCAGGCGGGTTCCGAGGTGTCGACCCTGCTCGGCCGCATGCCCTCCGCGGTGGGCTACCAGCCGAACCTGGCCGACGAGATGGGTCTCCTCCAGGAGCGCATCACCTCGACCCGTGGTCACTCGATCACCTCGATGCAGGCGATCTACGTCCCCGCGGACGACCTGACCGACCCGGCCCCGGCCACCACCTTCGCCCACCTCGACGCGACGACGGTTCTCTCCCGTCCGATCTCCGAGAAGGGCATCTACCCGGCCGTGGACCCGCTGGACTCCACGTCCCGGATCCTGGACCCGCGCTACATCGCGCAGGAGCACTACGACGCCGCCATGCGCGTCAAGACGATCCTTCAGAAGTACAAGGATCTCCAGGACATCATCGCCATCCTCGGCATCGACGAGCTCGGCGAAGAGGACAAGCTGGTCGTGCACCGCGCCCGTCGCGTGGAGCGCTTCCTGTCGCAGAACACGCACGTCGCCAAGCAGTTCACCGGCGTCGACGGTTCGGACGTCCCGCTGGAAGAGTCGATCACGGCGTTCAACCAGATCTGCGACGGCGAGTACGACCACTTCCCCGAGCAGGCGTTCTTCATGTGCGGTGGCCTGGAAGACCTCAAGGCCAACGCCAAGGAGCTGGGCGTCTCCTGACGCGCCCGACCGTGGAGAGGGGCGGGTGCGTCCCGCCCCTCTCCGCACGCCTACTAGAATTCGACCCAACACCCGGCCGAACCGCCGGGTGGTGACCCGAGGAGCCAACCATGGCTACTGAGCTGCACGTCGAGCTCGTCGCCGCGGACCGCAGCGTGTGGTCCGGCGAGGCCACCCTGGTCGTCGCGCGCACCACGTCCGGCGACATCGGCGTCATGCCCGGTCACCAGCCGCTCCTTGGTGTGCTGGAGTCGGGCCCGGTGATGATCCGTACGAGCGAGGGCGGCACCGTCGTCGCGGCGGTGCACGGTGGATTCATCTCCTTCGCCGACAACAAGCTTTCGCTGCTCGCCGAGATCGCCGAGCTGGCGGACGAGATCGACGTCCAGCGTGCCGAGCGTGCGCTGGAGAGTGCGAAGTCGGAGTCGGACGCCGCCGCCGAGCGACGTGCCGACGTACGACTGCGTGCGGTGGCGGTGCGTTAGCACCCCCGCCGGAGATTTCCCTCAGCCGCGGCTCGGTCCGGAATTTTCCGGAGCCGGTCGCGGCTGAGGCGATGCAGGCAGATTTTTCCGTTGCTGGATTACTGGTTGAGCGAGGAGGTCGGTGTAGATGACTCTCGCTCTGCTTGTGTGTGGCCTGGTCGTCGCGCTGGTACTGGTGGGACTCTTCGTCTTCGGTCTGCGCCGGCGGCTGATCCAGCGCTCGGGCGGGACCTTCGATTGCAGTCTGCGCTGGGGCCTTCCGGAGACGCCGGACACCAGCGGCAAGGGCTGGGTGTACGGGGTGGCCCGCTACAACGGTGACCGGATCGAGTGGTTCCGCGTCTTCTCTTACGCGCCTCGGCCGCGGCGGGTGCTGGAGCGTTCCGGCATCGACGTGGTGTCGCGTCGCCTCCCCGAGGGGGAGGAGGAGCTCGCGCTGCTCTCCGACGCGATCATCCTGGGGTGTACGCACCGGGATACTCGGCTTGAGCTGGCGATGAGCGAGGATGCGCTGACCGGTTTCCTCGCCTGGCTGGAAGCGGCCCCGCCCGGCCAACGCGTCAACGTGGCCTAGCCCCTTGCGGCAATCGCCGGACAGGCTGAGATGCTGACCAGCACCGATCCGCCAGGGGCGCGGGGAACTGCGCGAGAAGCGGGCACGGTCCGCAGCCGAAGGACCTGGGGCTCTGCCCCAGACCCCGTGTCGCGCCTTAAGGGCGCTCGTCCTCAATCGCCGGACGGGCTGAGGTTGCCAGCACCGGTCCTGCCAGGGGCGCGGGGAACTGCGCGAGGAGCGGGCACGGTCCGCAGGCCGAAGGGCATTTAGGGGCGCGCGGTTGGTCGTGTCCGGGCAGGCGGGGACGGGCCGCCTGCCCGGGGTGGGGGGGTGGGACGGTTATCGCAGGCCGCTGTCCATGGCCGACAGCAGCTCACCGTTGGACGTGTCGCCGCTGAACTCCCAGAAGAACGCCCCCCGAAGCCCCTGGTTCTTCACGTAACCCATCTTGCCCGTGATGGTCGAGGGCGTGTCATAGCTCCACCAGTTCGACCCGCAGTGCGCGTACGCCGTGCCCGCGATCGTGCCGGTCACGGGGCAGGACGACTTCAGGATCTTGTAGTCCTCGATGCCCTGCTCGTACGTGCCGGGCGCCGGCCCGGTCGCCGTGCCGCCGGGGGCGTCCTGCGTGACGCCCGTCCAGCCACGGCCGTAGAAGCCGATGCCCAGGTTGAGCTTGCTCGCGGGGACGCCCTTGCCCAGGTACTTCTGGATCGCCGCGTCCGTGTTGAAGCCCGCGATCGGGATGCCGTTGTACGAGGTGAGCGGGGAGTGCGGGGCCGTGGGGCCCTTGGCGTCCCACGCGCCGAAGAAGTCGTACGTCATCACGTTGTACCAGTCGACGGAACCGGCCGCGCCGCCGTAGTCCGCCGCGTCCATCTTGCCGCCCGTCGAACCGTCGGCGGTGACCGCCGCCGTGACCAGCGCCGAGCTGCCGAACTTCGCGCGCAGCGCCGCAAGCAGGTTCTTCAGCGCCGCCGCCCCGCTGGTGTCGCAGGACAGGCCGCAGGCGTTGGGGTACTCCCAGTCGATGTCGATGCCGTCGAAGACGTCGGCCCAGCGCGGGTCCTCGACCAGGGAGTAGCAGGAGTTCGCGAACGCCGTCGGGTTGGCCGCGGCCGCGCCGAAGCCGCCGGACCAGGTCCAGCCGCCGAAGGACCACAGGATCTTGAGCCCGGGGTACTTCTTCTTCAGCTCGCGCAGCTGGTTGATGTTGCCCGCGACCGGCTGGTCCCAGGTGTCGGCGGTGCCGTCCACGCTGGAGGAGGCGTCGTAGGTCTTCTGGTAGTCGGCATAGGCGTCACCGATGGCGCACTGCCCGTTCGTGACGTTGCCGAAGGCGTAGTTGATGTGGGTCAGCTTGCTCGCCGAGCCCGAGGTGACGATGTTCTTCACCTGGTAGTTGCGCTGGTAGATGCCCCAGTCGGTGAAGTAGCCGAGCCGCACCTTGTCGCCGACGGGGCCGGGTCCTGTGCCCCCGCCGGTGGTCGTCACGCTGACCGAGCCCGAGGAGGGGCCGGTCTGATCGGCGGTGTCGCGGGCGGTCACGCTGTAGGTGTACGTCGTGCCCTTGGTCAGGCCCGAGTCGGCGTAGCTGGTGCCGGTGACGGTCGCGATCTTCGCGGAGCCCCGGAAGACGTCGTAGTTCTTGACGCCCTTGTCGTCGGTCGCGGCCGTCCAGGACAGAGAGACGCCGGTGTCGGTGACGTTGCTCGCGGTCGGGGTGCCGGGCGCGGAGGGCGGGGTGTCGCCGGGCGGGTTCGAAGTCCCGTCGCAGGAGCCGCCGTTGAGCTTGCAGCCCGAGGGCGAGCCGCTGCCCGCGCCGTTGAAGCCGAAGCTCACGCTGGCGCCGGGGGCGAGGGTGCCGTTGTAGGACTTGTTCTTGGCGGTCCAGTGGGTGCCGGAACTGGTGACGTCCGCGTCCCAGGCCGAGGTCACGGACGTACCCGAGGGGTAGTCCCACTCCACGGTCCAGGAGCTGAGTGCGGTGGTGCCGGTGTTCTTGATGGTCCAGCCGGCTCCGAATCCCGTACCCCAGTCCGAGGACTTGGCGTAGGTGGCGGTCGCCGAGGTGGCGGCCGCGGCGGGGGAGGCCAGGCCGACGAGGGCGGCCAGGGGGAGGGCGAGTGCGGTCAGGGCCGCTGCGGCTCTTGATCTGAAGCGCGTTCGAACGACACGTGCGGTTCTCAAGGCTGCTCCCGAGTGGTGCGACGGTGGTGGGGGTGGAACCCTGCTCCGTCCGGTGGGCGTGCCTAGAGCGCCAGGGACGGCGCGCCCACCACAGCAGTGTGCGGTGAGCGTAGAAAGGTCTGGACCAACCGTCAAGAGGTCCAGACCTCCGGTGGAGGGGTCCGTTCAGATCCCCAACTCCCTTGCCACGACGGCGGCTTGGGCCCTGCTGCGCAGCTCCAGCTTGCCGAGCAGCCTGCTGACATGGGTCTTCACCGTGGCCTCCGCCATGTCCAGACGCCCCGCGATCTCCGCGTTGGACAACCCCAGGCCCAGACAGGAGAGCACCTCGCCCTCGCGACGGGTGAGCGCCTCCAGGGCGGCCGGGTGGCGTGGGGCGGCCGGGCGCGGCGACGACGCGAACTCCGCGATGAGGCGGCGGGTGACGGCCGGCGCGATCAGGCCCTCGCCGCGTGCCACCGTCCGCACCGCCTCGATCAGGTCCCTGGCGTCGGTGGTCTTGAGCAGGAAACCCGCGGCGCCCGCGCGCAGTGCGCCGAACACGTACTCGTCCAGGTCGAAGGTGGTCAGGACCAGCACGTCGGCGAGGCGCTCGGCGACCACGGCCGCGGTGGCCGAGACCCCGTCGAGCTTCGGCATCTGAAGGTCCATCAGGACCAGGTCCGGGCGCAGTTCGCGGGCGAGCGCCACCGCCTGCTCGCCGTCCGCCGCCTCCCCGACCACCTCGATGTCGGGGGCGCTGGAGAGGATCAGGACGAGCCCGGACCGTACCGCCGACTGGTCCTCGGCGACCAGGATACGGATCGTCATGTCTTCAACGTCCTTTCGTTCACGGGCAGTTGAGCCTCCACCCGCCATCTGCTGCTTCCGTCCGGCGTCGTGATGGGACCCGCGGTGAAGGTGCCGTCGAGCAGTTCGGTCCGCTCGCGCATCCCGATGATCCCGGCCCCCGAACCCGGCGCGCGCGGCCCCCGCCGGTCGCCGTAGGGGCTGGTGACACAGACGGTCAGCACCCCGTCCACGCGGGAGAGCGCGACCTCGACGGTGCCGGGCGCCGCGTGCTTGAGCGCATTGGTCAAGGACTCCTGCACGATCCGGTACGCCGCCAGCTCCACCGGGGCCGGCAGCGGGCCGGCCTCGGCGCGCCGGTCGTCGAGCGTGCAGCCGAGCCCGCTCTCGGCGCCGTTGGTACGGGCCTGGGCGACCAGCGCTTCGAGGCCGGACAGGGTGGGTGCCGCGGTGGGCGCGTCCCGGCCCCCCGTGTCGCGCAACAGGCCGATGAGCCGGCGCATTTCGGCGAGCCCGTCCACGCTGTTCTCACGGATCACCGAGAGCGCCTGCCGGGTCGTGGCGGGGTCGTCGAGCGAGAGCGCGGCCGTGGAGTGGATCGCGATCGCCGAGAGGTGGTTGGCCACCATGTCGTGCAGCTCGCGGGCCATCCGGGCGCGCTCGGCGACGACGGCCTGGCTGCGGTCCATCTCGGCGAGCAGCGCGGTCTGTTCGGCCCGCAGCCGGGCGCTCTCCGCCTCTTCGCGGTGGTTGCGCACCAGCGCCCCGGTGGTCGCGGGTGCGAACGAGACCAGCGCGGTCACCACGCCGATGAGCAGCGCCTCCGGCTGCTGGAACCAGGCGTAGAACCCGATCGTCGCGCCGACCGTGAGCAGTCCGGTCGTCACCGGGATGCGGCGCGCGGCGGCCGGGGTGCCGTAGACGACGGCCGCGTAGACGAGGTCGGTGAACATCACGACCGTCGCCAGGTTGCCCCGGGTGAACTGGTCCAGGACCAGCAGACAGGTGCCGAGGACCAGCGCCGGTTGCGGGGCGGTGCGGCGCAGCAGTTCGAGGGCGGCCGTCCCCACCAGCGGCAGCAGCACCCAGACGCCGCCCAGCGGGCGGGCGCCCTGCGTGTACAGCCCGACGGCCCACAGGAGGAGCCCGCCGAGCAAACCCCCCACGGCGATGAGGACGTCGTCGCGGTGCGGGCGGCAGAACAAGGTCACGCCCCCATCCAACACGCCCGCCGCGGCGCGGTCCTCCCCGCCCGGGCCGAGGCGCCACTACATCGAAGGATGCAGTCCCGTTTCGTCACCGGCGACGACGATGGGGCGCCGGACGCGGGCGAGCCTTGGAGGAGTACACGAGGAGTACGAGAGGAGACCACCGTGATCGTCACGTTGATCATCGCCTGCGAGGTCGGCTTCTGGGTCCTGCTCGCCGCCGGTCTCGCCCTGCGCTATCTCGCCGGGATGCGCCGGACGAGCGTGGTGGTGCTGCTGTGCGAGCCGCTTCTGGAGGTGGTGCTGCTCGTGGTGACCGCCGTCGACCTGAAGAACGGCGCCCAGCCGGACTGGAAGCACGGCCTGGCCGCCGTCTACCTCGGCTTCTCGGCGGCGATGGGCCACTACATAGTGACCCGCGCCGACGCCTGGGTCGCCTACCGCTTCGCGGGCGGCCCGAAGCCCGCCGGGGCGCCGAAGGGAGGCGGCGCGAGGACCGCGTACGAGTGGAGGATGGCGGGCCGCTTCGTCTTCGCGGGGGCGCTCGCGATCGCCCTGCTCCAGGCCGCGATCTGGTACGTCGGCGGGGACGGCGGCACCGCGTCGCTGCGGATGTGGCAGCAGAGGATGGTGTGGGTGATCGGCATCAACCTGCTCATCGCGCTGAGTTACACGCTGTTCCCGAAGAAGGCCGAGGAGGAGAAGGCGCGGCCCTCGCTCCTCGACCGGCTCCTGAAGCCCGCCTCCGAACGCTCGGGAGCACACACAGCCGAGGACCGTACCCTGACCCGGCGGTAGGCGAAACGCAGTGAGCGCTGGTCGGCGCCACCGGAGGGGAGCGCGGATGAGCGGACCGAGTCGCCCCGGAGACGTCCTGGTCGTCGACGACGACGCCGCGGTGCGCCGCTCCCTCGACCGGGGGCTCCGGCTGAACGGATTCCGGGTCCGCACCGCCGACGGCGGCCGCGCCGCGCTCGCCGCCGTCGAGCAGAGCCCGCCCAATGTGCTCGTCCTGGATGTGTCCATGCCCGGGCTGAGCGGCATCGAGGTGTGCCGCACGCTGCGGGAGGCCGGACACGACCTCCCCGTCCTGATGCTGTCGGCCCTGGACGAGACCGCCGACCGGATCGCCGGACTCCAGGCGGGCGGCGACGACTACCTGGTCAAACCCTTCGCCCTGGAGGAACTGGCGCTGCGCCTGCACGCCCTGCTGCGCCGCCGCCCAGCCGCCCCGCACGACGTGGTCCGCGCCTGCGGCCTGGTCATCGACCCGGCGGCCCGCACCGCCCTGCGCGACGGACGCCCCCTGGAGCTCACCCGGCGCGAGTACGCACTCCTCGAAGTGCTGGCCCGCAACGCCGGTCTCGTCCTCAGCCGCGACCAACTGCTCGAACGCGTCTGGGGATACGACGTCGACGTGCGCACGGACGCGGTGGACACCTTCGTCAGCTATCTGCGCCGCAAACTGGAGGCGGACGGCGCGCCCCGGCTCGTCCACACCGTGCGCGGCATCGGCTTCGTCCTGCGGGAGCAGCCGTGAAGCTCTCCACCCGGATCGCGCTGGCCGTCGGCGCCGCCGTCCCGCTCCTGGTGCTGGCCTGCGGCTGGCTGCTGCTCACCCTCGTCGCCCGCGACCTGCACCGCGCGGAGGACAGCCACCTCAAGGCCCGGGCCACCGCGATCGCCCCGGACGCCCGCACCCTGCTGCGCGCCGCCGCCAACGACCGGCCGAGCGCCGAGGAAAGCCGCCAACGCAGGCTGTTCAACGCCGCGTTGGACGTCGGCGTACGGCTCACAGGGCCCGACGGCACCTACAGCGGCGGCCCCCAGCCCGGGCCCTCCGTGGCGCTGCCCGCGCCCGGGAAGGGCCCGGTCACCGTGCGGGGCGCGGGCCGCAGCTGGCGGGCGTACGCCCTGCCCGTCACCGGCACACAGGCCTCGGGCACCCTGTGGGTGTTCGCGCCGGACACCGCGAGCCGCGCCCAACTCGCCCTGGTCCGCGGGCGCGTGGTGACCACGGCGCTGCTCGCCGCCCCGCTGTCCGCGCTGCTCGCCTGGGCGATCGCCAGCGGCGCGACCCGTCCGCTGCGACGGCTGCGGGGGGCCGCGGCCGGGCTCGACCCGCGGACGACGTCGGTACGTCTGGAACACCGCCCGACCCGGATCGTCGAGGTCGACGACCTGGCCGCCACCCTGCGAACCGTCCTCGCCCGCTACGACGAACAGGCCGCCCGCACCGCCGAGGCCCTGGACACCGCCCGCTCCTTCTCCGCGGCGGCCTCGCACGAACTGCGCAACCCGCTGATGAGCATCGGCACCAACCTCGACGTCCTGGCCCATCCCGGGCTCCCCGAAAGCGACCGCGCCGAGGTCGTCGAGGAGCTGCGGCGCGAGCACGGGCGGCTGCTCGGGACGCTGGTGGCCCTGCGCGAACTGGGGCGCGGTGATCTGGTCGAGGCCGACGCGTTCCACCCCCTGGACGTCGCGGAGGTCGCCGACGCAGCGGTGGCCGAGGCGCGTCGGCGCGCCCCGGACGCGGTGATCACGCTGAGCGCGGGGGCCGCGCCGGTGCACGGCTGGGAGCCCGGCGTACGCATCCTGCTCGACAACCTCATCGGCAACGCGCTCACGCACGGCAGGGGCGCGGCGGGGCGGGCCGAGGTCGCGGTCGCCGTGGCCCGCGACGGGGACCAGGTGCTGGTCACCGTCGACGACCGGGGGCCGGGCATCGCGCCCGCCGACCGCCGGGAGGTGTTCCGCCGCTTCCACCGGGGGCCCGCCAGTACGGGCTCCGGGCTCGGCCTCACCCTGGTCGCCCAGCAGGCGGCGCTGCACCGCGGCACCGTCGAAGTCGGCGCGGGGCGGGGTGGCGTCGGTACCCGCTGTACGGTGCGGCTGCCCGGCGCGGGGCCGGCGGCGGGGGGTGAACTCCCGGTGCGGCGGGACTGGTTGACGGCCGCCGCCGAGCGATCACAGAGTTCCCACAAAGAGCCTTCCTAGCCTGCGGGGCGTACCGGAACTCCGTACGTCAGGGAGGCACCAGCCATGCGCAACGCCACCATCCGCCGTCGCTACCACGACCGCCGTCGTCGTCTCGCTGCGGCCGTCCTCGCCGCGACGGCCGTACTGACCGTCACCGCGTCCGGTGCCTTCGCGGACTCGGCGGCCTCGCCCGCCGCCACGGCGAAGGCGCCCGCGGGCGACGGCGCGAAGGGCGTCTGCAAGCGCGAGCCCAAGACGGCGAAGCGCCTCGAACGGGCCCTGGGCCGCCTTGGCGGGGGAGCGGAGACGGAGGGGTCCGTGGCCCGGCTCCAGCGGCGGGTGGACGATGCGAAGAAGGAGGGTCACACCGCGGTTGCGACCTACCTCGACCACAGGCTCGCGTACCGAGAGGGTCTGGTGACGACGCTCCAGCAGCGCCAGAAGGATTTGAAGGACGTGGCCTCCTGGTGCGCGGCCACCGGGCCCGCAAAGAAGTAACGCGTCCCCTGGGGCTCCGCCCCAGACCCCGGGCACCTCGCCCACCCACCCGCCCGTGCCCCGGGGTTTGATGGTTCCGGGCCCCTGGGGCTCTGCCCCAGACCCCGTGTCGCGCCTTAAGGGCGCTCGTCCTCAATCGCCGGACAGGCTGAGGTGGCCGATGCGGGCCAGCACCGATCCTGCTAGGGGCGCGGGGAACTGCGCGAGAAGCGGGCACGGTCCGCGGACGACCGAGTGGTTAGGGGCGCGGGGAACTGCGCAAAAGGCCTTGGGGAGCCACCCCCCCCCGCGCGTACCCCCCCCGACCCCTACCTCTCCCCACCCGGGACCCACAACACATCCCCCACCCCCTTGTTCGCCGCGCGGGCCAGGATGAACAGCAGGTCCGAGAGGCGGTTGAGGTAGGTCGCTGTCAGGGGGTTCATGACGGCGGCGTGGGCCTCCAGGGCCGCCCACGTCGAGCGTTCCGCGCGTCGCACCACCGTGCACGCCTGGTGCAGCAGCGCCGCGCCGGGGGTGCCGCCGGGCAGGATGAAGCTGCGTAGCTTCTCCAGGTCCTCCAGGAAGTGGTCGCAGTCGGCCTCCAGCTTGTCGACGTAGGACTGCTCCACCCGCAGCGGCGGGTACTCCGGGTTCTCGACGACCGGCGTCGCGAGGTCCGCGCCCACGTCGAACAGGTCGTTCTGGACCCGGACCAGCACCTTCACGACCTCCTCGGACAGCTGCCCGAGCGCGATCGCCGTGCCGATGACGGCGTTGGCCTCATTGGTGTCGGCGTACGCCGCGATCCGCAGATCGGTCTTGGCGGTCCGGCTCATGTCGCCGAGGGCGGTCGTGCCCTGGTCGCCGGTGCGGGTGTAGATGCGCGTCAGATTGACCATGCCGCCAGAGTAGTTACGCTCCGGCCGTCCGGAAGACGCGTGTGCCCACCGTCACGGCGAGCACCGCGAATCCCGCCGCCACCAGGGCCCCGTACAGCATGGTCGTGGTGGCGTACGCGCCGAGATAGGCGTCCCGGACCGCGTCCACCAGATAGCGGAACGGCATGAAGTGGGACAGGACGTCCAACCAGGTCGGTGCGAGCGTCATGGGCAGCATCAGGCCGGACAGCAGCATCGACGGCATGGCGAGGGCGTTGATCGCCGGGCCGAACCCCTGCGGGGTGCGCACCTTCATGGCGAGCGCGTAGGAGAGGGAGGCCAGTGAGAGGGTCAGGAGCGCTACGAAGGCGAAGCCGATGAGCACTCCGGCGAGCGGGGCGCGCAGTCCCATCACCAGGGCGGCCAGCACGAGCAGCACCGCCTGGAAGACGAAGAGCGCCGAGTCCCGCAGGACCCGGCCGAGCAGCAGGGCCAGGCGGGAGACGGGGGTGACGCGCATGCGCTCCAGGACGCCCCAGTTGTTCTCGATGATGACCGCGAACCCCGCGAACGAGGCGCCGAACAAAGCGAGTTGGAGCAGCAGGCCCGGCACGAGGACCTGCCAGGAGCTGCCGTGCGAGCCCAGGGGCATACCGGTCAGGAGCGGGCCGAAGAAGAAGAGGTAGAGCAGCGGCATCAGCACGCCGAAGAGGATCTGGAACTTGGAGCGCAGGGTCGCGCGGGCGTACCTGCCGAAGATGAGGGCGGTGTCGCTGAGCAGGGGCGGGACGGTCATGGGGAGTCCTAGACGGCTACGGGGGCGGAGTCCTGCGGGGTGGCGGTGCGCCCGGTGATGGCGAGGAAGGCCTCCTGGAGCGAGGCGCCGGGACCGCTCGCGTACCGGGTCTTGAGCTCGGCCGGGGTGCCCTCGGCCACGATGACGCCCCGGTCGACGATCACCAGGCGGTCGGCGAGGGCGTCGGCCTCGTCGAGGTAGTGGGTGGTGAGGAAGACGGTGGTGCCGTGCTCGGTGCGGATCCGGCGGACCAGGTCCCACAGGTCGGCGCGGCTGCCCGGGTCGAGGCCGGTGGTCGGCTCGTCGAGGAAGAGCACCGCGGGCCGGTGGGTGAGGCCCAGTGCGATGTCGAGCCGGCGCCGCTGGCCACCGGAGAGCGTGGCCGTGGTGCGCTCCAGGAGGTCGCCCAGCCCGAGGTCGGCCGCCAACTCCTCGGCGCGCAGGGCGGCTTGGGCCTTGGTGAGCCGGTAGAGGCGGCCCTGGGTGACCAGTTCCTCGCGTACCGAGATGGTGGGGTCGACGCCGCCCGACTGGGCCACGTAACCGCACGCCCGCCGCACCCCGGCGGGGTCGCGCAGCAGATCGTGCCCGGCCACCGTCGCGGCGCCGCCGGTCGGCGGGAGCAGCGTGGTGAGCATGCGCAGGGTGGTGGTCTTGCCCGCGCCGTTGGGTCCGAGGAAGCCGAGGATCTCGCCGGCCCGGACGGTCAGGTCGATGCCGCGCACCGCCTCGACCGGTCCGGCCTTGCCGGGGAAGGTCCGGGCGAGTCCGGCCGTGCTGATGATTGCCATGGCCCCAGAAAAACAGAGTCGATGCAATTTTGCAATGACACCAAGTTTTAAGAGGGTGCAGTCGATCGCCTACTCTTGTGCCATGGCAGAAGGGCTCAGGGAGCGCAAGAAGCGCGAGACGCGGCAGCGGATCTCGGACCTGGCCACCGGGCTCTTCCTGGAGCGCGGCTTCGAGGCGGTCACGATCGCCGAGATCGCCGAGGTGGCCGACGTCTCGGTCAACACCGTCTACAACTACTTCCCCGCCAAGGAGGACCTGTTCCTCGACCGCAGCCGGGGCATCGTCGACCGGCTCTCGCGCTGGGTGCGCGGCCGGGACGCGGGGGAGTCGGCCGCCGAGGCCGTCCTGCGCGAACTACGGGCCGAGGTCGAGTCGGTGTCGCCCCGCGTCGGTCTGATGGAGGGCTACAGCCGGTTCATGGCCGTCATCCACGAGTCGCCCGCGCTCAAGGCCCGGCTGTGGGCGGTGGGCCAGGAGGTCCTGGAGAACCTGGACGCGACCCTGCGCGAAGAGGTCGGCGCGCCCCCCGAAGAGGCGCTGCCCTCCCTGGTGGCCGGTCAGCTCAACTGGGTCCACCAGACGACCATGGCCGCGATCAGCCGCGAGATGATGGCCGGCCGCGACCCCAAGGCGGTCTCCCGCGAGGTGCTCGTCCTGATCGACGAGATGGAGGGGCTCCTGGGGGACAAGGTGCTCAACTACGCCGTACGGGGCGCCCGCTGAGACCCACCTCACGCGGAGCGGTGTGATGTCCGTCATGAAAAAAGGCGCCAGCGGCTCGAAGAGCCTCGTAAAGGGGCGGTGGCCGGGAGACGGGTGGGCGTGACGCGCATCTCTTCGCCCTCCCAGAACGCCGCCCGGCCGATAGCCTCCGCCAAGAAGGCTTGGGTGGAAACGCGTTGGAGGGAAGTGTCGTGGCCAGGAAGCTCGCCGTCATCGGAGCCGGACTCATGGGGTCCGGTATCGCGCAGGTCTCGGCCCAGGCGGGCTGGGACGTCGTACTGCGCGACGTCACCGACGAGGCCCTCACCCGGGGCACCGACGGCATCAAGGCCTCGTACGACAAGTTCGTGAGCAAGGGGAAGCTGTCCGCCGAGGACGCCGAGGCCGCGCTCGCCCGCATCACCACCACCACCGATCTGGACGCCGCCGCCGACGTCGACATCGTCGTCGAGGCCGCCTTCGAGAAGCTGGAGGTCAAGCACGAGATCTTCCGCACGCTCGACAAGATCGTGCGCCCGGAGACCGTGCTCGCCTCCAACACCTCCGCCATCCCGATCACCAAGATCGCGGCGGCCACCGAGCACCCCGAGCGGGTCGTCGGCGTCCACTTCTTCTCGCCGGTCCCGATGATGCAGCTCTGCGAGCTGGTGCGCGGCTACAAGACCAGCGACCAAACCCTGGCCGCCGCGCGGGAGTTCGCCGAGTCGGTCGGCAAGACCTGCATCGTCGTCAACCGCGACGTGGCGGGCTTCGTCACCACCCGCCTCATCTCGGCGCTCGTCGTCGAGGCGGCCAAGCTGTACGAGTCGGGCGTGGCCAGCGCCGAGGACATCGACCTCGCCTGCAAGCTGGGCTTCGGCCACGCGATGGGCCCGCTCGCCACCGCCGACCTCACCGGCGTGGACATCCTGCTGCACGCCACCAGCAACATCTACACGGAGTCCCAGGACGAGAAGTTCGCCCCGCCGGAGCTGATGCGCCGGATGGTGGACGCGGGTGACATCGGTCGCAAGAGCGGGCAGGGCTTCTACAAGCACTGAACCGCCGACCGCCCGAGCCCTCACCCTCAGGGGTGAATTAGGTATCGGTTGGCTCACGGGCGGCAACTTCCGCGGCCGTCGGGCAGTCAGTTGTTGAGTCGGTTGTCGAAAAGCCAAGCACTCTCGGGAGCGCATATGCACATCAGGGGCGACCACGTCGAGCTGGTCGTCGGGGGCCGCCTCGACGTCCGCAGCGCGGCGGACGCCCGTACGGCCCTGCACTCGGCGGTCGACGACGGGGCAGGCGACCTCGTGCTCGACCTCACCGAACTGGACTCGTGGGACGCCACCGGACTCGGCGTCATCATGGGAGCCCACCGCCGGGCCGGCCGGTGCGGTCGGCGCCTCGTGCTGCGCGGCGTACCACCCCAGATGCAGCGCCTCCTGGTCGCCACCCGGCTGCACCGCATCCTCGCCATCGAGGGCGGCATCGTGGCCGAGGCACTGCCGCGCGTCTAGGCGGCCCGGCTCCGGCTCGGGAGTTGTTCGGACACGGGTGCGGTAAACGGACTCCGCGCACAATCCTCACGAGACCATGACGTCTTGGACGGGGCGGCACCCCGCCTGTTCGTAGATACTGTCCGGAGTCTAGGGTTCGGCTTCCCGCCGATCGACGAACCCACACGGCGGGGACCGGACCAGAAGCGACAGCCAACAGCGAAGTGCGTAAGGGCCGGGAGGGGCAATCCTTACGCACCACGCATCTGGGGGGCTTTCACCATGGACCCGATGAGCCGGGGACCGGAAGAGTTCAACCATGCCGGCGACACCGTCGGCGTTGCGGGCGCACACGCGGAACCCGGCGCCGGACCGCAGCGCTCCGCACGCGACAAGGAGCCCGCGGCCCCCGAGTTCGCCCCGCGCCCGGCCGGCCTCGCCCGCACCGTCCAGCTCGTCGTCGGCGACTTCCTGCTGACGGTCAACCCGGTCGACGGCAGCGAGATCGAGAACTGTCCGCCGGGCGAGATACCCGGCCCCGCGATACGGCGCACCGCCGCCGAGCGGACCGAGAGCGAACGGGCCGCCCGGCCGCCGCTGCCGCCCGGCCTCATGACACCCGCCCCCGCCCTGCTCGAACGGGCGGAGGAACGCGCCCGCCTGGTGCGCCTGTTGGGCCGCGGCCGCTCCGTGCGCCTCACCGGGCCCGCGGGCGCCGGACGCACCGCCCTGCTCGACGCCGTCGCCGGAGACTGCGCCGAACTCGCCCCTGACGGCGTCGTACGCCTCTCCGGCCACCGCCGCGGCCCCAACGAGCTCCTGCACGAGCTGTACGCCACCGTCTTCCACGCGCCCCTGCACCGGCCCGACCGGCCCACGCTGCTCGACCGCGTCCACGAGATCGGTGCCGTCGTCGTCCTCGACGACCTCGAATTCGGCGGGGCCGCCCTCGAAGAGCTCCTCATGGCCACGCCCGAGTGCGCCTATGTGCTCGCCGCGACCCCCGAGACCCCCGCGCCGCACCCCGACTCGCACATCGAGGAGGTCTTCCTCGGGGGCCTCGGCCGCAACGCCTCGCTCGAACTCCTGGAGCGGGCCGTCGACCGGCCGCTCACCGACGAGGAGGCCAACTGGGCGGGCGACCTCTGGTTCGAGTCCGAGGGGCTCGCGCTGCGCTTCGTCCAGGCCGGCGCCCTGCTGCGCCAGCGCGACCGGCTGCGCGGCGAGGGTAGCCCGCTCGACGCGTACGGCTTCCCGGTGGACGAGCCCGCCGACGCGTCGGTGTTCTCGGGCGAGGGCCGCGATATCCCGCTTCCCACGCTCGGCGAGGGCGCGGCCCCCGCGGCCCTGCTCGCCTCCCGGCTGAGCGAGGCCGCCCGCGCCACCCTGCGCTTCGCCGTCGCGCTCGGCGGTGAGGTGCCGCACCAGGCGCACCTGCCCGCGCTCATCGGCGACACCCACGCGGACGCCGCCCTCGGCGAACTCCTCGACAGCGGACTGCTGTCCCCGGTCGGCTCCCGCTACCGGCTCGCCGCGGGCGTCCTCACCCAGCTGGAGAGCACCGGATACGCCGCCGGCGCGGGGGAGCGCGCCCACAGTGCGGCCCAGCACTACGCCTGGTGGACCGGCCACCCCTCGGTCACCCCCGAGCGGGCCGCGGCCGAGGCCGACGCGGTGCTCGCCGCGATGAGCGCGCTCGTGCCGGGCGACCAGGACGAGCACCCCGCCACCGCCGTCAAACTGGCCCGCACCGCCGCGCCCGTCTTCGCCGCGGGACTGCACTGGGGTGCCTGGGAGCGGAGCCTGCGGGTCGGGTCCGAGGCGGCCCGGCTGACCGGCGAGGTCGCCGAAGAGGCGTACTTCCACCACGAGTTGGGTGTCCTCGCGCTGTGCAACGGGGGCCTGGACCGGGCCCGCGCCGAGCTGGAGGCCTCCATCGCGCTGCGCGGCGCGCTCTCCGACAAGCGCGGCACGGTCGCCGGACGCCGGGCGCTCGCCCTGGTCGAGGACCGCTCGGGGGGCCTTGCGGTGCCGGGCCGCGCCCCCGTCGGCGACGAGGTGCCCGCCGCCCGCCACGAGGAGCCCAAGGCGCTGCCCGGGATGCTCCCTGCGGCCGCGGTGACCGCCCAACTCCCGGACGCCAAAGCCACGTTGGTCACCCGGCGGGACACCCCGGTCGGCGGCGCCATGGCGTCGCTGCGGCGGCGCACGGTGTTCGGGGGTGCCCGGCGCAACCTCGTCGCGGCCGGCGCCGGGGCGCTGCTCGCCGCGGTGCTCGGCACCGTGGTCACCCTGGGCGCGACCTCCAACAACAACAGCGACGACGGCGGCGGTGGCGTCAAGCAGCAGCAGCCCGCCGACGAGGGCGGCTCCGACGGCAGCCCGGACGCCGACCCCAACACCTCCGGCGACACCGGCGCCGCCCCGGGCGACGGCAAGGGCGGCGGCCCCACGAGCCCGGGCAAGCCGGGTACCACGGGCAGGCCCGGCGCTTCCGGCCAGCCCGTACCCGGCACCAGCGGCAGCCCGAGCGCCCCGGGCCACGCCTCCACCGGCCCGTCGGCACCGGGCACTTCCAAGCCGTCGCCCTCGGGCAAGCCCTCGACGTCGGGCCGGCCGACACCTTCGGGGAAGCCGACGCCCAGCGACTCCGGCTCGGCCTCGCCCTCGCCCTCGGGGTCGACCCCGACCGTGCCGTCGACCCCGCCGAGCAGTGGGGGCAGCAGCCCGCCGGCCTCCACCAAGCCGCCGCCGCCCTCCGGCAGCGCCTCCACCGCCCCGACGTCGAGCGCGCGTGCCGGATCACAGCCGCCGTCGCCGTCGACCAGCGCGTAGAAGAATCTCGCAGCACACGGCAGCACACACGAGAAGGGGCCCGCAGCACTCTGCGGGCCCCTTCTCGTTGGTACCGCGACTGTCGCGGCCCGGGATCAGAACAGCCGGAGCTTGTCGTCCTCGATGCCGCGCAGGGCGTTGTAGTCGAGCACCACACAACCGATGCCGCGGTCGGTGGCGAGCACCCGCGCCTGGGGCTTGATCTCCTGAGCCGCGAACAGGCCCTGGACCGGGGCGAGGTGCGGGTCGCGGTTGAGCAGCTCCAGATAGCGGGTCAGCTGCTCGACGCCGTCGATCTCGCCGCGCCGCTTGATCTCGATCGCGACCGTCTTCCCGTCACCGTCACGGCACAGGATGTCCACCGGGCCGATGGCCGTGGGGTATTCGCGGCGGATCAGGGTGTAGCCCTCGCCGAGGGTGTCGATGCGGTCGGCGAGCAGCTCCTGGAGGTGCGCTTCCACGCCGTCCTTGATCAGGCCGGGGTCTACGCCGAGTTCGTGGGAGGAGTCGTGCATGACCTCCTCCATCGTGATGATGAGCTTCTCGCCCGCCTTGTTGATGACGGTCCAGACACCCTCGTCGTCCCCCGAGCCCTCCTTGAGGGTGCACGGCGGCGACATCCAGTTCAGGGGCTTGTAGGCCCGGTCGTCAGCGTGGATGGAGACGCTGCCGTCCGCCTTCACCAGGATGAGACGGGGAGCGGAGGGCAGGTGGGCGGTGAGCCGGCCCGCGTAGTCGACGGAGCAGCGGGCGATGACGAGACGCATGGGGCGCAACGCTACTCGAATCCCCCCGCCGAACGCGATTCGCCCAGGAGTGCACTGTTCGTTATTGGCCGGTTATGTGCCAAGTACCTGCCATGGGCAGGACATCGCGCCTACCGTGGAAGCGGGAGGTTGTCGGTCGCGCACGCTGCGTTGTCGAAAGAGACGGCCGTCATCGTCCCCTTCCCTGCCCGTAAGGCCCCGCTCCCCGGGGTTGCGAGAGGAGAAACCATGTCGCTCGACGTCTCACCGGCCCTACTCGAACAGGCCGAGCGAGGCGAGGTCGACGAAGCCGCCTTCGTCGACTGCGTCCGGACCTCCCTGCCCTACGCGTGGGAGATGATCAGCTCTCTGGTGGCCCAGCTGAAGGTCGACGGCGGTACGTTCGCCGACAACCAGACGCCACCGCCGGACGAGCAGGCCCGCGGCCAGCTGCTGCGTGCCCTGGCGAGTGACGCCATACGCGGTGCGCTCCAGCGGCACTTCGGTGTCCGTCTGGCGTTCCAGAACTGCCACCGTGTCGCGGTGTTCCCTCTGGACCCCTCCTCCGACGAGCGGCTGGCCCGCTTCACCTCGATCAGGGGTCAACTGCTGAACCAGTCTCCGGAGCTTCGGGACTGCTGAGTCTTCGCTGCCGCTCCGCGTCGCGGGAGGTGCCAACTGACGCGGGGCGGCGGCCACTTGGCGGCCGCCCGGGTGCTGTGCCCGGGCCCGGCGCCCTCGCCCCGCTCCGGGGCTACGCCAGCAGGGGCAGCACCTCGGTGCCCAGCCTCCGTACGTTCTCCTCGGTGGCGGCCAGGTCGCCCGATCCCTCGACCAGCAGGGCGAAGCGGGTGATGCCGGTGCGCTCCGACGTGGCCGCCAGCCGGTCCGCCGCCTGCCGGGGGGTGCCCACCGGGTGCAGGCGGCAGAGCAGTTCGGTGTACGCCACCGGGTCGCGCATCGCGCGATGGCGGCCGTCGACCGTCACATGGGCGTCGAGCCCCTGCTTCAGCCAGCCGGGCATCGACTTCACCAGGGTTTCCACGGCCTCGGCCCGGCGGTCGGCGATCTGGGCGACGCCGGCCGACACATGGCCCGCCGCGGCGACCTTCTCCGGCGCGTGCCCCGCAGCGAGCGCCTCCTCGCGCCACAGTGCGATCATCCCGGCCTTGTCCTCGTCGCCGCAGTGCATGCCGAGCAGCATCGGGAGCCCGCGCTCCGCGGCCAGCTTCACGCTCTTCGGCGAGGTGCACGCGACGATCACCTCCGGGCAGTCGTCCTCGGGGCCGCCGTCCAGGATCTCGGAGGGCCGCGGCACGACCGGGACCTCCCGGAAGGGGAATCGTTCCCCAAGACCGGCGACCCGGGGCTCGCGCAGCCAGCGCAGCAGCAGATCGAGCGATTCCGGGAAGCCGTGCTCGTACGCCGCGAGGCCCGCCCCGAACACCTCCAGGTCCACCCAGGGCCCGCCGCGCCCCACCCCGAGCGTGAACCGCCCGCCGGAGGTGAGGTGCAACAGCGCGGCCTGCTCGCCGAGCGCGACCGGATGCGCCGTCGGCAGCACCGAGACCGCGGTGCCGACCCTGATCCGCCGGGTGCGCCCGAGCAATAACGCCGCCAGCGTCACGGCCGAGGGGCAGACGCCGTACGGTACGAAGTGATGTTCGGCCAGCCACACGGAGTCGAGCCCGGACTCCTCGGCCACTTCGGCGGACCTGATCGCTCGGTGGAGCGTTTCTCCCTGCCCCTGGCCCGGAAACTGGGCTGCCAGTACAAAAGTGCCCACACGCATCGCCTTCTGCCTCCTTGCGGCCGACGCGGCTCTCCCCCTCTTACTGGCAAGAACGTCTGACAAGTGCCAAAGGCACGGCCCATCGCCAACTTCTTGCGATTGTCCGCTAAGAGTCCCTCGATCGGGTGAGGCCCGCGGCCGTCGAACTCCCTGCCAGGACGAGTACCCGGACCGCGTGGGCCTAGGCTGGACGGAAACGTCCGACCCGCCCCGTGAGGTGTCCCCGTGTCCCCGCGTCGCAACCGCCCCAAGGGCGGCGAGAAGCCGACCGAGTCCGAGAGCAGGACGGGCGGCGACCGCTTCGGCCTCCAGGGCACCGAGTCCTGGCAGGGCGAGGAGTGGTCCATCCGGCACGTGGCGGGCGCCAGCGCGGCCGGCAAGCGCTACCGCTGCCCCGGCTGCGACCAGGAAATCCCCTCCGGCGCCCCGCACCTGGTGGCCTGGCCCGAGTACGGGGGCGTCGACGAGCGCCGCCACTGGCACAAGGCCTGCTGGAACGCGAAGGACCGCCGCACCACCAGGGTGCAGCGGTCCAGGAACGCGCCGAGGTACTGAACGTCCGCCTGAACGGCGTTACACGTCACGCGAGTTGAGCGAGAGGAACGCACCGCCGAGCGCGACGGCGGTGATCCCGGTGATGATCCACAGCGGCTCCCAGCCGCTCGGCCCCGAATCCGAGACCGTCGCGCCGTAGAACGCGGCGAGCTGGCTCGGGATCGAGTACTCCATGAGGAAGTCGCGCACGCCGCTCAGGGACTCGGTGAACATGAACAGGGCGAGCACCAGGGGCAGCAGCACCACACCGATCATGATCGTGATCGAGCCCGCGGAGTGCCGGATGAGCGCGCCCACCGCCAGCGAGAGCAGCCCGATCATCGCGACATAGAGACCGACGCCGACCGTGGCGCGCAGCCACTCACCGGCGCTCGGCGTCGGCGCGTTCGACACCAGGGCGGTCTGCACGACCGCGACCACGGCGGTCATCGCCGTCACGATGACGAACGCGAGCAGGAAGAAGACGACCGACTTCGCCGCCAGGATCCGCGACCGGCTCGGGCAGGCGGTCAGGGTCGTACGGATCATGCCGGTGCCGTACTCGGACGCGATGGTCAGCACGCCGAGCGTGATCACGCAGATCTGGCCGAGCAGCACCCCGTAGAAGCCGAGTACGAGCACCGAGGTGGTGCCCATGTCGGGGTCGCTGGCCCGCACGAGGAAGCCGGCGAGCAGACCGAGGCCGAGCAGAAGCACGATCAGCACGCCCAGCGTCCACATGGTGGAACGCACCGACCGGATCTTGGTCCACTCGGAGGCGAGCGCATCGGTGAAGGTGGCCCGGCGCAGGGCGATCGGCGAGGTGTACATGCCGAGCTGGGGGCCCGGCGCCTGCGGGTGCGGGGGCTGCTGCTGGTAGGGGGTGGTCATCGGGCGTCCTCGGGCGTGGTCGGGGCGGCAGGCCCGGCCGGGGCCTGCGGAACCGGGGGAGCGGCGGGCGGCTGCGGGGCCTGGGCTCCCGGGGGAGCGGCGGGCGGCTGCGGGGCCGGGTGGGCCGGGGCTCCCGGAGGAGCGGCCGCGTACGGGTTCTGACCGGGCGGCGGCGGGGCGTACCAGCCCTGCTGCGGCACCTCGGGGAGGGCCGGCGGCGGGGCGTACCCGGGCGGCACGGCGGGCTGGAGGCCGGCCTTCTGGTCGTCCGTCGAGCGGTAGTCGACCGCGCCCTGCGTCATCCGCATGTACGCCTCTTCGAGGGAGGCCTGGTGCGGGGAGAGCTCCCACAGCCGTACGTCCGCCTCGTGGGCCACGTCGCTGATGCGGGGCAGGGGCAGGCCCAGCACGCGCAGCGCGCCGTCCGGCTCCGACATGACCTGGCCGCCCGCCTCGGTGAGCACGGCCGTCAGCTTCTCGCGCTGGGCCGGGTCCGTGCCGGGGGTGCGGACCCGGGCGAAGTCGGCCGAGTTGTGCGAGATGAAGTCCGCGATGCGCATGTCGGCGAGGAGTTGGCCGCGGCCGATCACGATGAGGTGGTCCGCGGTGAGCGCCATCTCGCTCATCAGGTGCGAGGAGACGAACACCGTGCGGCCCTCGGCGGCCAGCTGCTTCATCAGGTTGCGCACCCACAGGATGCCCTCGGGGTCGAGGCCGTTGACCGGCTCGTCGAAGAGCAGGACCTGCGGGTCCCCGAGCAGCGCGGCCGCGATGCCGAGCCGCTGGCCCATGCCGAGCGAGAACCCCTTGGAGCGCTGCTTGGCGACCTCCTGGAGGCCGACCACGCCGAGCACCTCGTCCACCCGCCGGGCCGGGATGCCGGACAGCTGGGCGAGCGAGAGCAGGTGGTTGCGGGCGCTGCGGCCGCCGTGCACCGCCTTGGCGTCGAGCAGCGCGCCGACCTGACGCGGTGCGTTGGGCAGCTCGCGGAACGGGTGGCCGCCGATGGTCACATGACCGGCGGTCGGCTGGTCGAGGCCGAGGATCATGCGCATGGTCGTGGACTTGCCGGAGCCGTTGGGGCCCAGGAATCCGGTGACCATGCCCGGTCGCACCTGAAAGGAAAGGTTGTGCACGGCCGTCTTGGCGCCATAGCGCTTCGTCAGGCCGACTGCCTCGATCATTCTCCAGCCCCATCGACGGTTTTGGGTCGTCGGGGCGGTGTCCGGCGTGCGGCCGGCATGCCCCCGTATGAGTGAGGAGCTTATCCAGGCCTTGACGGTTCCGGCTAAGTCGCGTTGTTCGTCCCTCGTGTCACACCCGCATCAGGCGTCCCGCTTCCTCAGGACGAGCAGACCACCGGCGACCGCCGCGACCACCCACAGCGCCATGATGCCCAGACCGCCCCAGGGCCCGTACGGCGCCGGGTCGCTGTTCATGGCGTCCGGGACCACCTGCATGATCTGCGAGCCGGCCCGGTCGGGGAAGTAGCGCGCCACGTTCTTGGCGCCCGGCACCGCGGACAGGATCTGCGAGATCAGGAAGAAGAACGGCATCAGGATGCCGAGCGACAGCATCGAGCTGCGCAGCATCGCCGCCACCCCCATCGAGAACAGCGCGATCAGCGCCATGTAGAGCCCGGCGCCGACGACCGCGCGCAGCACGTTGGGCGCGCCGATGGTGGTGCGGTGCGAGCCGAGGAGTGCCTGCCCCAGGAAGAACGACAGGAAGCTCGTCGCCATGCCCACGACCAGGGCGAGCAGCGTGGCCACGGCGAGCTTGGAGAGCAGGAAGGTGGCGCGCCGCGGCACGGCGGCCAGCGACGAGCGGATCATGCCCGAGCTGTACTCGGTGCCGACGACCAGCACACCGAAGACGACCATCGCCAGCTGGCCGAGGATCATCCCGGAGAAGCTGATGAACGTCGGGTCGAAGGTCAGCTTCTCGGCCGGTGACAGGTCGTCGAACTGCGACTTCGTCAGCGCGCAGAGCGCCGCGCTGATCGCCACCGTGACGATGAGCGCGCAGGCCAGCGTCCACGTCGTCGAGGAGACCGTACGGATCTTGGTCCACTCGGAGGTGAGGACCGCCGGTACCGATGCCATCGTTCAGATCCCCTTGTCCTGGTCGTGGGCGCCCCAGTTCGGCGCCGGGCGGCCCGCTCCCCAGTCGGGCGGGGTGGACAGCGGGTCCGGGGCGGGGGTGCCGTGCGCGTGGTATTCCACCGAACCCGCCGTCATCTGCATGAACGCCTCTTCGAGGGAGGCCTGCTGACCGGAGAGTTCATGCAGGACGAGCTGGTGCCGGGCGGCCAGTTCGCCGAGCGCCTCGATCCTGCCGTTGTCGATTTCGATGGCGCCGTCCCCGGTCTGGGTGAACCGGATCCCGGCCTGCTCCAGCACATCCAGAAGCCGTTCCCACTGCGGAGAACGCAGCCGTACGAAACTCCGGGAGTTCTCGCGGATGAAATCGGCCATCGATGTATCGGCGAGCAGTCGGCCCTGCCCGATAACGATCAAGTGGTCGGCGGTGAGCGCCATTTCGCTCATCAGGTGAGACGAAACGAAGATCGTTCGCCCTTCACTCGCGAGCTGCTTCATCAGATTGCGGATCCAGTGAATTCCCTCGGGGTCCAGACCATTGACGGGTTCGTCGAACATCAGGATCTCGGGGTCACCGAGCAGCGCCGAGGCGATTCCCAGCCGCTGCCCCATACCCAGCGAGAAGCCCTTGGCCTTCTTCTTCGCCACCGCCGTCAGACCCACCGTGTCCAGGACCTCCGAGACCCGCGACGCCGGAATCCGGTTCGACTGGGCCAGGCACAGGAGGTTGTTGTACGCGCTGCGGCCGCCGTGCATCGCCTTGGCGTCGAGCAGCGCCCCGATGTACTTGAGCGGCTCCGCCAGTTCGCGGTAGTGCTTGCCGTCGATGCGTACCGTTCCGCTGGTCGGGTTGTCGAGATCGAGCAGCATGCGCATGGTGGTCGACTTACCGGCCCCGTTGGGCCCCAGGAAACCGGTCACCACACCGGGTCTGACCTGGAACGACAGATGGTCGACGGCGACCTTGCTGCCATAGCGCTTGGTGAGGCCCTCCAGCTCAATCATGCGGCCACGCTACGGGCGCACAAAGCCCCCCGCCACCGGAATGGCAGGGGGCTTCGCACCGGTTGACCGCAGCCCACGGGGGAAGGGCTGCGGAACTAGCGGGACTGCTGGGCCGGAACGCCGCGCGAGACGGGCTCGTCGTCGACCGGGGAACCGGCGGCGGCCACGGCCGCACCGGTCAGCGTCGCCAGCATCTCGCGGACGTTGGTGAGCTGCGCGTTGATCGAGTCGCGGCGGTTGGTGAGGGCCGCCAGCTCGCGCTCGGACTCCGAACGGATGCGGTCCGCCTTGGCGTTGGCGTCGGCCACGATGTCCTCGGCCTGGCGCTGGGCGGTCTCCACCGTCTGTCGCGCCCGGCGCTCCGCGTCCGTACGCAGCTTCTCGGCCTCCAGGCGGAGCTGCTCCGCGCGGTGCTCGATCTCCGCGAGCCGCTTCTCGGCCTTGGCCTGACGCGACGCCAGGTCGCGCTCCGACTGCTCGCGGCGCTTGGCGAGGTTGGTCTCGAAGTCCGCGGCGGCCTGGGCGGCCTTGGCGCGGGTCTCCTCGAAGAGCGCGTCCGCCTCCTCGCGCTTGGACTGCGCGTCCTTCTGCGCCTCGGAGCGCAGCGTGGAGGCGTCACCCTTCGCCTTCTCGACGATGCGTACGCCCTCGTCCTCGGCCTTCGCCTTGCGCTCGGAGGCGAACGACTCGGCGTCGTTGCGCACCTGCTGGGCGGCCGACTCGGCCAGCTCACGGTGCTGCTCGGCGGCGCGACGGGCCTCCTCGCGCAGGTCCTTCGCCTCTTCCTCGGCGAGCCGCAGGATCTTTTCGACCCGCGCACCCAGACCCGCGTAGGACGGCTCGGCGTCGCTCACCTGGGCCTGGGCGTTCTGCGTTTCGAGGTGGAGCTCCTCGATGCGCTTTTCCAGAGAAGTGATCCGTGCCAGAGCACTGTCACGGTCGGCGACGAGCTTGGTAATGCGGTCATCCACCTGACCGCGGTCGTAACCACGCCGCACTAGCTCGAAGCCGAAGGGGGAGGAAGTGTCGCTCATGGGGTTCCTGTCGAATGAGACCGGTGAGGTGATAGGGGGAATCCTAGGGGCCCAAGCGGCGTGTCATCGAGCGGATGCCCGTTTGATCTGGAGAATGTCCAGCCTTTTGAGTGGCTAGCCCTCCGAAGACTTGCCACTCGAACGTGTTGCCCCGGCCGAGGCACCCGCCTTGACACCTGCGGAGGAACCGCCGCCGGACCCCGATTTGCCGCCCGCGGTCGGCGCCTCGAAGGATTCCAACGCCTCGAGTACGTCCTGGACACGGGAGATCTCGGCATTGATGTCCTGGCGGCGCCGGACCAGTTGGTCGAGTTCGCGCTTGCCCTCCTCGACGGTGCGGCGCGCCTCCGCCGCCGCGTCGTCCCGCAGCTTGGTGGCCTCGCGGATCAGCTCGGCCTTCTTGGTCTCCGCCTCCTTGAGCAGCGCCTCCGCCTTCTTCACGGCGGCGATGCGCACCTTGCCCGCCTCGGAGTTGGCGTCCGCCACCAGCTCCTTGGCCTTGGCCGCCGCCTCGGTGGCCTGCTCGGTCGCGGCCTTCACCAGCTTGTCGACGCGCTCGCCCGCCGTCTTCATCTGCTCGGCGCTCTCGCGGCGGGCCCGGTCGTGCAGCTCCTCGATCTCGGCCTCGGTGCGGGCGCGCACCTCCTCGGTGCGTTCCCTTATGGCGGTGGCGTCCGCGCGCGCCCCGGCCAGCAGCTCGTCGGCGTCCGTACGGGCCTTCTCCACCAGGGAGTTGCCCTCGACCGTCGACTCGGCGACGATCCGCTCGGCCTCCTTGCGGGCCGCGCCGACCATGGTGTCGGCCTGCTCCTCGGCCTCGGTGGCGGCGCGCAGCGCCTCCTCCCGCGCCTTGTTGATGAGCTGGTCGGCCTGCTCGGCCGCGTCCGCCCGGCGCTTGGCCGCGGCGGAACGCGCCTCGTCGAGGAGCCGGTCGGCCTCCTCGCGGGCCTCGGTACGCGTCTTCTCCGCGGCCTCCTCGGCGCGGGACCGGTTCTTCTCGGCCTCCGCCCGGATCCGCTCGGCGGCCTGCTGCGCGGAGCCCACCGTCTCGGCGGCCTCGGCACGCAGCCGCTCGGCCTCGCCGCTCGCCTCCGCGATCAGCTCGTCCGCCTGGGTGGCGGCGTCGCTGCGGCGCTTGTCGGCGGCGCGGCGCGCCTCGTCGAGCAGTCGCTCGGCCTCGGCCCGGGCCTCGTTGATGGTCTGCTCGGCCTCGGCAGTGGCCGCGCCGAGCGTGGAGCCGGCGTCCGCGCGCGCCTCGGTGGTGACCAATTCGGCATACGCGTTGGCCTCGTTGGTGGTGCGCTCGGCGTCCGCCTGCGCCTGGCTGGTGACCCGCTCGGCCTGCTCGCGGGCGGCCGTGGTGACCTGCTCGGCCTCGGCGAGGGCCGCCGAGGTGACCCGCTCGGCCTCCGCACGCGCCTCGGCGCGCAGTGCGTCGGCCTCCGACTGGCCCTCGGTGCGTACCTGCTGGGCCTCGGCGAGGAGCCGCTCCGCCTCGGCGGTCGACTCGGCGGCGAGCCGCTCGGCCTCCGCCGTCGCCTCGGTGACCAGGCGGTCGGCCTGGCTCGCGGCGTCGGAGCGGATCCGGTTGGCGTCCTCGCGCGCCTCGGCCCGGGTGCGGGCCGCGTCCTGCTCGGAGGAGGCGAGTGCGTCGGAGGCCTCGGTGCGCATGCGCTGCGCGTACTCGGCGGCGTCCGAACGGGCCTTCTCCGCCTCGGACATGGCGTCGGTGACGGTCCGCTCGGCCAGCGCCTTCGCGGCCTCGGACTCCTCCTGGGCGCGGGCCCTGACCCGGCTCGCGTCCTCGGCGGCCCGCTCCCGTTCGGCGTGCGCGTCGGCGCGGACCCGGTCCGCCTCCGCCTG
This sequence comes from Streptomyces hundungensis, assembly GCF_003627815.1. Classification (NCBI taxonomy): domain Bacteria; kingdom Bacillati; phylum Actinomycetota; class Actinomycetes; order Kitasatosporales; family Streptomycetaceae; genus Streptomyces; species Streptomyces hundungensis. The sequence goes on along the minus strand of NZ_CP032698.1, from coordinate 2,835,871 downwards.
CGCCTCGCTGGTGGTGCGCTCCGCCGCGTGCTCGGCCGCGCTGCGCAGCCCCGCGATCTCCTGCTCGGCCTCCTCGCGGAGCCCGGCGACGGAATCCCGTACATCCTTGGCGGTCTGCTCGGCGGCCGACACCAGCTCGGTGGCGCGCCGGTCGGCCTCCTCGCCGAGCCGCTGCGCCTCGGTCTGGGCCTCCTCGACCCGCTTGCGGGCGGAGGCCAGCAGCTCCTCGCTCTGCTCGCGGGCCTGGGCGCGCTCCGAATCGGCTTCGGCACGCGCCGAGTTGAGGGTCTCCTCGGCCTCGCGGCGACGCCGGGCGGCCTCCTCCTGGGCGGCGGCCAGCGCCTCCGCGGCCTCGGTGGCGACGCGTTCGGCGGCGGCCGCGGCCTCCGCGCGCATCCGGTCGGCGGCCTCCTGCGCCTCGTACTTGAGCCGCTCGGCCTCCGCGGAAGCCTCCGAACGCAGTCGTACGGCCGCGTTCTCGGCCTCCGAGCGGGCCGTCGAGGCATCGGCGGCGGCCTCGGTACGCAGCCGCTCGGCCTCCTGCTCGGCCTGCGCCTGGAGCGTACGGATGCGGTCGGCGGCCTCGGTGCGGATCCGCTCGGTCTCCTCGGCGGCCTCGCGCCGGATCCGCTCGCCCTCGGCGCGGGCCTCGCTCAGGGCCTGCTCGGCGGCCGCGTGGCGCTGCTCGGCCTCGGTGTGCAGCCGGGTCAGTTCCTCGGCGGCCTCGGCCTGGCGAGCCGCTATCGCCCGCTCGGTCTCCTCGCGCAGCTCAACTGCCGCGCGTTCGGCGTCCGTTGTGGTCTGCCCGGCCTGCTCCTCGGCCTCCGCGCGCAGCCGCTCGGCCTCGGCGCGGGTGCGCTCCAAGGTCTCCTCGGCCTGCTTGCGCAGCGTGGTGGCCCGCTCCAGCGCCTCGTTCCGCACCCGCTCGGACTCGTTGCCCGCGGTCGTGCGCAGCTCGTCGGCGTCCGCCTTGGCCTTGGCCAGGAGTTCCTCGGCGGTCTTGGCCGCGCCCTCGATCTGCTGGACGGCCTCGCGCCGTGCCTCGCCCCGGATCCGCTCGCCCTCGGCGATCGCCTCGGCACGCAGCTGCTCGGCCTCGCCGCGCAGCCGGCGGGCCTCCTCCTGGAGCTCGACCGTCTTGGCGCGGTACTCCTTGGTGTCGTCCTTGGCCGCGCCCTTGAGCTCGTCGGCCTGCTCGGCGGCCTCGCCGCGCAGGCGCTCCGCCTCGGCCTCCGCCTCCCGGCGGATCCGCTCGGCCTCCTCGGACGCCTTGCGGGTGGTCTCCCGGGCGTCCTCGGACGCCTTGGTGAGCACCTCCTCGGCCGTACGGGCGGCCTTGGCGAGCTGGGCCGCGGCGTCCTCGGCGGCGCTGGTGCGCGCGGACTCGGCGGCCTCGGTGCGCAGCCGCTCGGCCTGTGCCTTCGCGTCCGCCAGGGCCTGCTCGGCCTCCGCCTTGAGGGTCTCGGACTCCTTGGTGGCCTCCGCGACCAGGCGGGCGATCTCGGTCTTCGCGGTCCTGGTGCGCTGCTCGTTGGCGGACTCGGCGCTCGCCAGCTGCTTGGCCGCGGCCTCCTTCGCCTCGGTGACCGCCCGCTCGGCCTCGGCGCGCGCCTCGCGCAGCGCGGCCTCCGCCTCCTGCATCCGCTGCTCGGCGGCGCGGCTCAGCTCGGCGGCCTGCTGGCGCGCCTGGTCGGACTCGGCGGTGGTGGTCGTGCGCAGCCGCTCCGCGTGGGAGGTGGCCTCCTGGGCCTGGGTCGAGGCCGCGTTCAGGAGCCGCTCGGCGTCCTTGCGGGCGCGCAGCAGCGTCGCTTCGGCCTCCGCGCGGGCCGACTCCGCCTCGGAGCCGAGCCGTTGGCGGGCCTCCTCGGCGATCCGGGTGGCCTCCGCGCGGGCCGCGGCGAGGGACTGCTCGGCCTCGGCGCGGGACTCCTCCATCAGACGGCGGGCCTGCGCCTCGGTGCGGGCGCGCAGTTGCTCGGCCCACGCCACGTTCTCGTTGACGTGCGACTCGACGGTGGCCCGGCGCTCGGCCAGCTCCTGGTCCAGGCGCTGGCGGCGGCTGACGGCCTCGGCGTGCAACTCGGCCTGGAGCCGCGCCTGGTGTTCGGCGTGCTCCTGGAGGATGCGCTGGGTCTGGGCGCGGGCGTCGCGCAGTTCGCGCTCGGCGTCGTTGCGCAACTGCTCGGCCTGCATCTGGGCGTTGCGCAGCAGTTGTTCGGCCTGGTAGCCGACGTTCGCCGTGTCGTAGGCGGGACGGGTCGCAAGGTTGCGGCGCGCCTCGTGGAGCTTGGCGCGCAGCACTTCGACCTGGTAGCCGAGATCCTCGGCGTGCTGAACGGCCTTCTCCCGCTCGGTCTTCAGCCGCTCCATCTCGGCCTCGAACCGCGAGAGGTGGTCGTCAGGCCGGTGGCTCTGGCTCTCCTGGCGTTCGTAGCCCCGCACTGCGCGGTCCCATCCGTCCCCTGGTCGCGAACACTGCCCGTACGAGCGCCGTCCGACCGCGCGTGACGGCGGACGGGCCCCCGGTGAATGGTGTCAGATCAAAACAGGGGCGTGGGTCCCAGGCCCCGACCCGACCCCGGCCCGGAACCGCCCACTGTACCGGGCCGAGTATCCGCCAGGTCCGGCCTCCACTGTGTGGGCTCAGTGGTCGTTCGCGCCGGTGGGTGCGGAAGTGACGAGTTCGGTGAGCACGCCGTGGCAGTCCTTGGGGTGCAGGAAGGTGATCTGCGAGCCCATCGAACCGGTCCGCGGCTGGTCGTAGAGGACGCGGACGCCCTTGTCGCGGATGGCCTCGGAGTCGGCGGTGACGTCCGCGGTGCCGAAGGCGATGTGGTGGACGCCCTCGCCGTTCTTGGCCAGCCACTTGCCGACCGCGGAGTCCTCGCGGGTGGGCTCCAGGAGCTGGAGGTAGGAGGCCCCGCCGTCGGAGGTCTCGTTGATCTTGAGCATGGCCTCGCGCACGCCCTGTTCCTCGTTGACCTCGGTGTGGAACACCTCGAATCCGTAGGTGGCACGGTAGAACTCGACGGTCCTGTCCAGGTCGAAACAGGCGATCCCGATGTGGTCGATTCGCGTCAGCATGCCCCCAGTGCAGCGCTACCAGGGGCGGTTACGCAACGTGCGCGCCATCACACCGGCCGACCGGTGACGTGGGGCAGTACCGCTCAGTACATTCGACGCACTCGAAGTAAACCCTCGTTCACATCTCACCTCCCTAAGGGCCGTGCCTCATGTCTGGAACGACCGGTACCACCTCAGTGATCGTCGCGGGCGCCCGTACGCCCATGGGCCGCCTGCTCGGCTCCCTCAAGTCCTTCTCCGGTGCGGACCTCGGCGGCTTCGCCATCAAGGCGGCGCTGGACCGGGCCGGCATCGGCGGCGACCAGGTGCAGTACGTGATCATGGGGCAGGTGCTCACGGGCGGCGCCGGTCAGATCCCCGCCCGCCAGGCCGCGGTCAAGGCCGGCATCCCGATGAACGTCCCCGCGCTCACCATCAACAAGGTGTGCCTCTCGGGTCTGGACGCGATCGCCCTCGCCGACCAGCTGATCCGCGCCGGCGAGTTCGACATCGTGGTCGCCGGCGGCCAGGAGTCCATGACCAACGCCCCGCACGTGCTGCCGAAGTCCCGCGAGGGCTTCAAGTACGGCGCGATCGAGATGCTCGACTCCATGGCGCACGACGGTCTGACCGACCCCTTCGAGTCCATCCCGATGGGGGAGTCGACGGAGAAGCACAACAAGCGCCTCGGCATCGCCCGCGCCGAGCAGGACGAGATCGGCGCCCTCTCGCACCAGCGCGCCGCGACCGCCCAGAAGAACGGCATCTTCGAGGCCGAGATCACCCCGGTCGAGATCCCGCAGCGCAAGGGCGACCCGGTCCTGTTCGCCAAGGACGAGGGCATCCGCCCCGACACCACCGCGGAGACGCTCGGCACGCTGCGCCCGGCCTTCGCCAAGGACGGCACGATCACGGCCGGCACCTCCTCGCAGATCTCCGACGGCGCGGCCGCGGTCGTCGTCATGTCCAAGGCCAAGGCCGAGGAGCTCGGCCTGGAGTGGATCGCCGAGATCGGCGCCCACGGCAACGTGGCGGGCCCGGACAACTCGCTCCAGTCCCAGCCGTCGAACGCGATCAAGCACGCGGTCGGCAAGGAGGGCATCACGGTCGAGGACCTCGACCTGATCGAGATCAACGAGGCCTTCGCGGCGGTCGCCGTGCAGTCGATGAAGGATCTCGGGGTGTCCCCGGAAAAGGTGAACGTCAACGGCGGCGCCATCGCGCTCGGCCACCCCATCGGCATGTCCGGCGCCCGCGTCGTGCTGCACCTCGCCCTCGAACTGAAGCGCCGCGGCGGCGGTGTGGGCGCGGCCGCCCTGTGCGGCGGCGGCGGCCAGGGCGACGCCCTGATCGTGCGCGTCCCGGGTAAGTAGTCCCGGAACGACCCCCCTGATCCCTGCGGTGCGTACGCGACTGAACGGAGCGGCAATGGTGGATGTCCCCGAACTGGTGGCCCAGGCCCGAGAAGGCCGGCCCCGGGCCGTCGCCCGGCTGATCTCGCTGGTCGAGGGGGCCTCCCCGCAGCTGCGCGAGGTCATGGCGGCGCTGGCCCCGCTCGCGGGCAACGCCTACGTCGTGGGGCTCACGGGCTCGCCCGGTGTCGGCAAGTCGACCTCCACCTCCGCGCTGGTCTCCGCCTACCGCAGGGCGGGGAAGCGGGTCGGGGTGCTCGCCGTCGACCCGTCCTCGCCCTTCTCCGGCGGGGCCCTGCTCGGCGACCGGGTCCGGATGTCGGATCACGCCTCCGACCCGGGCGTCTACATCCGCTCGATGGCGACCCGGGGCCACCTGGGCGGCCTCGCCTGGGCCGCGCCCCAGGCGATCCGGGTCCTGGACGCGGCGGGCTGCGAGGTGATCCTGGTCGAGACGGTGGGCGTGGGACAGTCCGAGGTCGAGATCGCCTCCCAGGCCGACACCTCGGTGGTGCTGCTCGCGCCCGGCATGGGCGACGGCATCCAGGCGGCCAAGGCGGGCATCCTCGAAATCGGTGACCTGTACGTCGTCAACAAGGCCGACCGGGACGGCGCGGACGCCACCGCCCGCGAGCTCAACCACATGCTGGGCCTGGGCGAATCGCGCGGCCCCGGCGACTGGCGCCCGCCCATCGTCAAGACGGTGGCCGCGCGCGGCGAGGGCATCGAGGAGGTCCTTCAGGCGCTGGAGAAGCACCACGCGTGGATGGCCGAGCACGGCGTCCTCGCCGAGCGGCGCCGGGCCCGCGCGGCCCGCGAGGTCGAGACCATCGCGGTCACCGCGCTGCGCGAGCGCATCGGCTCCCTGCACGGCGACCGCCGTCTGGACGCGCTGGCCCAGCGCATCGTGGACGGCGAGCTCGACCCGTACGCGGCCGCCGACGAGTTGGTGGCCGGCCTCACCGAGAGCGCGTAACCGCATCTCTCAACAGCCCCGGAAACTCCGCCGGTTGGGCGGATACCGGGGCTGTTGGCGTGCGGGGGGTGTTCCTGCACCGCACGGCCAGGACCGGGGCGGGGGTCAACACCGAGGTGAACGCCGGGAGTTGAGGCACTGCCGTGCTCGGCTTTCGCCGTCAGATCTTCCCGCGGTGCCCGCGCAGATGCTCGGCGACCGGTCCGAGGGACTCGCGCAGATCGGCCAGTGCCTCGCTCGACAGCAGGTCGATGAAGTGCCGCCGGACGGACGCCACATGGTGCGGGGCGACCTTCTCCATGGTGTCCGTGCCCTGCTCGGTCAACACGGCGTACAGCCCGCGCCGGTCCGACTCGCAGTTCTCGCGCCGGACCAGACCCGCGTTCTCCATGCGGGTGATCTGGTGCGAGAGGCGGCTCTTGGACTGGAGCGTGGCGGCCGCGAGGTCGCTCATCCGCATCCGCTTGTCCGTCGACTCCGAGAGGTTCACCAGGATCTCGTAGTCGTTGTTGGTCAGGCCGAACGGCTGTAGATCCTTCTCCAACTGGTACGTCAGCATCCTGTTGACGTCCAGATAGGTGCGCCAGGCGCACTGCTCGTCGTCGCTCAGCCAGTTCGTGGCCGTCTCGGTCTCCATATATGGATTCTACCTAAGAAGTTGAATTCTGAACAAAGTCCGGGAGTGTGACGCCCGGCACGTCAGGCGGTCGCCCATGGCGCGCGTACCGCCGACCCCGAGGGGCTCAGACGTTCGACGTCACACTCCGCAGACTACCGCTCACAGGCCGAAGCGACGCTGGAGGTCACCCAGCTGGCCGGGAAGGCGCGGTCCCGCCCCGGCCTGGCCGGGCCCGCCCTGGCCGGCGCCCGGCACCCCGGGCTCGTTGGCGACCTGCCCGGTCGCCTGCTCCGCCATGAGCACCTCGGTGGACTGGAGCAGCACCGTGCCCGCCCCCACGAACTCGAACTGGTGCTCCTCGCCGGACGTGCCGCCGAGCCCGGTGAGTGACCGGATTCCGCCCAGTACGCCCGTCATGTAGCCGTGGTCGTAGTGGTGGCAGGGGGAGGGGCAGTCCGCCCAGCCGACCAGCGCCTGCGGGTCCACCCGGATCGGCGGCTCCATGAAGACGACCGGACCGTTGGAGGCCGCGACGAACTTGCCGGTGCCGATCAGGGTCACGAAACCCGGCACGATCGACTGCTTCAGGGCCAGCGTGGGCTGATAGGCAAGGAGGTTGCCGGAGCGGATCGTCAGGTTGCCGTCGTCCAGGTCGTAACTGTTGACGTCGAAGGCGCGGTCCGCGAGGAGCATTTTGCCGCTGCCGTCCGCCACCACCCAGTCGCTCGCGTGCAGCGGCGAGTGGAAGCTGGTGCGCAGCAGCCGGTCGAGCCGGCCGTGGCCGATGCCGTTGAACTCGATCCGCCCGTAGTAGGCGATCATCTTGCCCTTCTGGAGGAACCACTGGCTCGACTTGAGCTCCACGCAGAAGGTGTACTTGTTGACGTTGTCGTCGCTCGGCAACGAGTGGGGATCGAAGATCACCGGGGCGGTCACAGCTTGTCCTCCGAGGCCTGTACGTACACCGAACCCTGGCCGGACAGTTCGAGCTGGAAGGCCTCGCCGGAGCCCCGGCCCACCATGTCGCGCCAGCCGAGCGCGGTCGAGAGCTTGTTGCGCACGTCGCCGTGGTGGGCGACGTAGGCCTGGGGGTCGACGTGGACCGGGCGCTGCGGTGTGATCGGAAGCTCGATCACACCGCCGTGCGCCATCACCGCGACCGCGCCGTGGCCCTTGAGGGTGGTGGTGAACAGGCCCTGGCCGGTCACCTGGCCGCGCACCATGCCCATCACACCGCCCTGCGAGCCCATGAACATCGTGCCCTGCTGGAGGGTGCCGTCGAAGGCGAGCAGCCGGTCGGCCTCGACGTACAGGGTGTCGCCCTGGAGGTTGATGACCTGGATGTGGTGGCCACCGTGGCCGAACATCACCGTCCCGCTGCCTTCCACCGTCATCAGCGGTGTCGCCTCGTTGGCCACCCGGCGGCCGATCATCGACATCAGGCCGCCCTGGCCGCCCTGGATGTTGGGGGTGAAGGACACCTCGCCCTTGTAGGCGAGCATCGCGCCGCGCTGGCTGAACATCTTCTGGCCGGGCGCCACCGTCGCCTCGACCATCTTCGAGTTGATCTCGCGGAACGGCATCAGACGTCCCCGCCGATCGTGTTGCGCTCGCTCGGCTGCACGTACACCAGGCCCTCGCCCTCGAACCGGATCTGGAAGGCCTCGCCCGAGCCCTCACCGAGGAACGTGCGGAAGGTCACCCCGGACTGGAAGTGCTGCTGGAGGTTGCCCTGGTGCGCGATGTACGCCCCGGGGTCCACGGACAGGGGGGACTGGGCGCTGACCCTGAGCACCACGGCCGGTCCGTCCGACATGATCGCGGCCTGGCCGTGGCCCTCGATCGTCGTGGTGAACAGGCCGTTGCCCTGGCTCGCGCCGCGCAGGCCGGTGAAGGTGGTGCCGGTGCGCAGCCCGGCGTCGGTGGCGAGCAGATTGCTCGACTCGACGAAGAGCTTGTCGCCCTGGAGGCTGACGAGGTTGATCTCGCTCGCGCGGTCGGCGAAGTAGCAGGTGCCGTGTCCCTTCACCTCCATCACGGTCATCTGTTCGCCGGTGAGGCGGCGGGTCACCATGCCGCGCAGACCCTCACCGCCGCCGGACATCTTCTTGAACGCCATCTGGCCGTCATAGGCGACCATCGAGCCGTTCTTCGCTTTCACGGCGTCGCCCGTCATGGAGACGGCGAGCACCTTGCTGCCCTGGAGTCGGAACATTGCCACGGCCCGACGGTAGCGGGCCGGGGACCCGCCCCAACAGGGGCAAGGGTGCGATGTCAGAATGAGGAACGTTTGTGCATGCGTTCACAAAGGACGCTGCCGACGATCGACGCCTGACGATCACTGCCGCCCGCTCCCTCCCAGCGAAGGTGCCCCGCCCGTGGACCTCAAAACAGCCTCCGCCCTGCATCGACTCCGACTGATCTCGCTCCCCGAGGCCATCTCGTTCCCGATCCTGCTGGTGTGCTCCGTGCTCAAGCGCACCACCTCGTTCGACGGGGTCATGGTGATGGGCATGGTCCACGGCGTCCTGTTCACGCTGTACGTCCTCTTCTGGCTGGACGCCTGGAACCGCACCAAGTGGTCCGTGAAGACCGGCGCGCTCTACTTCGTGCTCGCCGTGCTGCCCTTCGGCGGCTTCTACGCCGAGCGCAAGATCCGGCGCGAGCTGGACGACGCGGTGATCGCCACCCGCGCCCGCAAGGAAGGCGTGGTCAACGCATGATCGTCGCCTTCTCGGTCAGTCCGCTCGGCGTCGGCGAGGACGTGGGCGAGTACGTCGCGGACGCGGTGCGCGTGGTGCGCGAGTCCGGCCTGCCCAACCGCACGGACGCCATGTTCACCTCCATCGAGGGGGAGTGGGACGAGGTGATGGACGTCGTCAAGCGCGCCGTCGCCGCCGTCGAGGCCCGCTCCAACCGGGTCTCGCTCGTCCTCAAGGCGGACATCCGCCCCGGCGTCACGGACGGCCTGACGTCCAAGGTCGAGACGGTGGAGCGCCACCTCTCCACCTGACGGTGGAGCGCCACCCGTCCACCTGACCGACCGCCCCCGAGGCGATCGAGCGCCCCGAGAGCCCCCGGCCCGCCCCGGCCGGGGGCTCCCGTACGTCCGGAGCGGGGGCGCGCGGAGCGGCCTCGGGCGCGAAAGCCGTCCAGCGTAGAACCGCTCACTCGGAGTACTCCAGTCGACACGCCGGGCTTTCTCCACTTTTGTGGGGATATCAGCCTGTGCAAAAACTCTGCTCGACGACTCAGCTGGAGGGCACCGTGCGTCCGGAGGGCTATGACTACGCCACCCACAGCCGACTGGCCGGACCCCTGACGGAGCCGGGCGCCAAGCCCTACCGGGTCCAGTACCGGAGCCTGCTCTCCCAGGAACCCCACCGCATACGCGCCGTCCTCCTGATGACCCTGGCCCCCATACTCACCGGCCTGCTGCTCGTCTATCTCGTCTGGCCCACCCACTGGGTCGAGCGCGAGGGCGGCGACCGCTGGCTGGTGGACCTCGACATCACGATGCTGGTCTCGATCGCCCTGATCGAACTCTTCATGGTCGCCAACGTCGCCTCCGTCGCCCACGCCACGATGGTCGCCCGCGACCCCGTCCCGGTCACCCCCGAAGAGGGCACCCGGGTCGCCTTCCTCACCACCTACGTACCGGGCAAGGAACCCATATCCATGGTGCGCGGCACCCTGGAGGCGGCCGTCCGGCTCACCCACACCGGGCCCCTGGACATCTGGCTCCTGGACGAGGGCGACGACGAGCGGGCCAAGGCGCTCTGCGCGGAACTGGGCGTACGCCACTTCACCCGCAAAGGCGTCCCCGAGTGGAACACCAAGAAGGGCGCCCACAAGGCCCGCACCAAGCACGGCAACTACAACGCGTGGATCGCGATGCACGGCGGCGGCTACGACTTCTTCGCCTCCGTCGACACCGACCACGCCCCGCTCCCCAACTTCCTGGAGCGGATGATGGGTTACTTCCGCGACCCCGACGTCGCCTTCGTCGTCGGACCGCAGGTGTACGGCAACTACGACTCGCCCGTCACCAAGGCCGCCGAATCCCAGCAGTTCCTCTTCCACGCGCTGATCCAGCGGGCCGGCAACCGCTACCGGGCCCCCATGTTCGTCGGCACCAACAACGTGGTGCGGATCGCGGCCCTGCGCCAGATCGGCGGCCTGTACGACTCGATCACCGAGGACATGGCCACCGGCTTCGAACTGCACCGGCACAAGAACCCGAGGACCGGCCACCACTGGCGCTCCGTATACACCCCGGACGTGCTGGCCGTCGGCGAGGGCCCGGCCTCCTGGACCGACTTCTTCACCCAGCAGATGCGCTGGTCGCGCGGCACCTACGAGACGCTGGTCAAGCAGTACTGGAAGGCGCCCTTCACCATGCCGCCCGGCCGGCTGCTCTCGTACACCCTGATGCTCGTGTACTACCCCATGACGGCCGTCAACTGGCTTCTGGGGATCGTGAGTTGTGTGCTCTTCCTCTGGTTCGGGGCCTCCGGCACCGAGGTCACCGCCTCCGTCTGGCTGATGCTCTACAGCGACGCCGCCGCCCTCCAGGTCGGCCTGTACCTGTGGAACCGGCGGCACAACGTCTCGCCCCACGAACCCGAGGGATCGGGCGGCCTCGCCGGGATGGGCATGTCGGCGCTCTCGGCGCCCATCTACCTCAAGTCGCTCGGCTCGGCCCTGCTGCGCACCCGCGGCCGGTTCGTCGTCACGCCCAAGGGCGGTCAGGCCAGCCCCGACCGGCTGTGGACCTTCCGGATCCATCTGTTCTGGGCGGCCGTGCTCGCCTGCTCGCTGGCCGCCTCCGTGCGCTACGGCCACACCCACGCCGCGATGCGCACCTGGGCCGTGCTCGCCCTGTGCATCGCGCTCGCCCCGGCCGCCATCTGGGCCTGGACCGCGGTACGCGCCCGCACGGCGGCCCGGGGCGCGGCGAAGGCCGCGGGACCACAGCCCAAGGCCACCGGTGAGGCGGAACCCGCCATCGCCACGCCGACAGGAGGGAACTGAGCCATGGCCTTCCGGCCCTCGAAAAGGACGAAGAAGACCCTGCTGGGCGGCGGCGCCGTCGTGGTCCTCGCGGGGCTCAACGCACCCGCGGCCGTCTCCTTCGCCACCGCGCAGTACCACGCCTACGAGATCGCCCAGCCCGAGTACATGCGCCAGTACGGTGCCTGGCACGGCGTCGACATCCCCAAGGACTACCGCACCAACGCCATCCACGCCGCGTTGCTGCACACCGGCAAGGTGCTCATCATCGCGGGCTCCGGCAACAAGCAGACCCACTTCGACGCGGGCACCTTCGACACCGTGCTGTGGAACCCGAAGGACAACTCGTTCAAGAAGATCCCCACCCCCGAGGACTTCTTCTGCGGCGGCCACGCCCAACTCCCGGACGGCAAGCTCCTGGTGGCGGGCGGAACGGCCCGCTACGAGGTCCTGGACGGCGAGGTGAAACGGGCCGGCGGCGGCATGCGGGTCAAGAACGAGGACCCCAACAAGCCCGTCACCCTCAAGAAGGGCACCAAGTTCCGCTCCCCTTCGGGCGTGGAGTACGTGTCGAAGTTCGACGTCACGGTGGGGCGCGCCAAGCGCGAGTTCGAGATCTCGTACTACGCGTCCGGGCAGATGAAACCGTGGAAGACCAAGACCACCGCCGCCGAGGCGCGGGTCTTCGTCGAGGCGGTCAACGAGGGACCCCAGTCGGTCGCCACCGACCAGGCGCAGTACGAGGTCGAGGGCCTGACCGGCAAGGACGCCGACAACGTGTACGGGCTCGCCGAGAAGATCACCCTCGACAAGCAGGACTACCAGGGGATCCGGGCGGCGTACGAGTTCGACCCGAAGGCCGAGAAGTACATACCCGTCGCCCCGATGAAGGAGGCCCGCTGGTACCCGACGCTCACCACGCTCAAGGACGGCCGGGTGCTCGCCGTCTCCGGGCTCGACGACGTGGGCGCCATCATCCAGGGCGACAACGAGATCTACGACCCGAAGTCGAAGCAGTGGTCCAAGGGCCCCTTCCGCTACTTCCCGACCTACCCCTCCCTGTTCCTCACCAAGAGCGGCAAGCTCTTCTACTCGGGCGCGAACGCCGGGTACGGGCCCGCCGACAAGGGCCGCGAGCCGGGCCTGTGGGACGTCGAGAAGAACACCTTCACCAAGATCGGCGGCCTGAACGCCGGCGACCAACTGGAGACGGCCAGTTCGCTGCTGCTGCCACCCGCCCAGGACCAGCGCTTCATGCTCCTCGGCGGCGGCGGAATCGGCGAGTCCAAGAAGGCCACCCCGCGCACCGCCGTGGTGGACCTCAACCAGAACAACCCCGCCTTCACCTCCGGCCCCGAACTCCCGCAAGGCACCCGCTACTTGAACAGCGTGCTCATGCCGGACGACTCCGTCTTCACCACCGGCGGCTCCTCCGACTACCGGGGCCGGGGCGGCTCCAACGTCCTCAGCGCCCAGTTCTACGACCCCAAGGCCAACGCCTTCCGCGAGGCGGCGGACCCCACCATCGGCCGCAACTACCACTCCGAGGCACTGCTGCTGCCCGACGGCCGGGTCGCCACCTTCGGCTCCGACTCGCTCTTCGGCGACAAGAACAACACCAAACCCGGCAAGTTCGAGCAGCGCATGGAGATCTACACCCCGCCCTACCTCTACCGCGACAAGGACAAGCGCCCCGCGCTCGGCGACGGCCCCGAAGCAGCGGCCGCCGACGGCCGCGCGACCTTCAGGACCGACCACCCCGAACGCGTCGTCAAGGCACGCCTGATGCGGCCGAGCGCGGTCACCCACACCACGGACGTCGAGCAGCGCTCCATCGAGCTCGGCCTGACCAAGGACAAGAACTCGGTCACCGTCACCGTCCCCAAGGACCGCGCCCTGGTCCCGCCCGGCTGGTACATGGTCTTCGTCACCGACGCCGAGAACACCCCCTCCGAGGCGAAGTGGCTCCGGGTGGACTGAGCCCTCAGAACCGGGCGCGCCGGGCGAGCCCGAGCGCGTACTCCGGCCACCAGGTGCCGGCGGACGGGCCCCCGCGGCAGGGCCCGTCCGAGTCGCCCGGCCGCTTGATCCACAGATACGCGTCGACGAGCGGGTCCCCGGTGCGCACCGACGGCGGGGACCCGAGGGAGCGGCCCGGGGGATTGCACCAGGCCTGGTCGCGGCCGTCGAGCAGCGGCCCCTCGCCGTTGCGGCTGGTGTCCATGACGAAGTGCTTGCCGTCCAGGGCCTGGGAGAGCTTCGCCCCGTACGCCCGTACCGTCGCGTCGGTGTGGAAGTTGGAGACGTTCAGCGCGAACCCGTCGGCCCGGTCGATCCCGGCCCGCCGCAACGGCTCGACGAGGCTCTGGGGATCCGGGATCCAGGACGGGTTCCCGGCATCGAGATAGACCTTGGTGCGCGGCAGCCCCTTGAGGCGCTCGATCGCCTCGCCGAGCAGCTGATAGCGCTCGGCGTGATGGTCGGGGGTGGTGCACCCGTCGACCATGTGGGCGACCGCGTCGGGCTCCAGGACCACGAGCGCCGGAGCGTCGCCGATCGCCTCGGCGAACATTCCGATCCACGCACGGTAGCCCTCGACCCCGTCCGCCCCGCCCGCCGAGTACTTGCCGCAGTCGCGGTGCGGAATGTCGTACGCCACGAACAGCGCGGTCCGCTTCTCCTTGGCGGCGCCCTCGACGGCCTTGCGGATCCCGGGCCGCGGGTCGTCCCCGGACGGCCAGGTGGCCACGGGTCGCTCGGCGATGCGCCGCAGCACCTGGGCGTCGGCGGTACGGCCCTGCCCCCGCCAGAGTTCGACCTGCCGGGCGGCGTCGCTCTCCGGGTCGACCCAGAAGGGGGCGCCGGGGGCGGGGGCCGCCGAGGTGGCGACCCGGATCGCGGAACCCTCGCCGGGATCCGCGCCGGACGAACAGCCCACGACGGCCGTGAACACGAGGGCGGCGAGGAGAGCGAGAGATCGGTACCGGGACATCGGGCCCCTTGGGGTCGCGAAAACATGACGAAACCGACTCATCGTCACATATGGCCCACCCCGCGCCCGGGAGCGCCACTTGCCGGTGGGGCGGTCGCAGATCACCGGGTACCGAACTTCGAGACGGGGCTGACCGGCATGTGACCAGTGGGTAAGGTCAACGGGTGCCCAAGCCGCTCAGCCTGCCCTTCGACCCCATCGCCCGAGCCGACGAACTCTGGACGCAGCGCTGGGGACCCGTGCCCTCCATGGGGGCGATCACCTCGATCATGCGGGCACACCAGATCCTGCTGGCCGAGGTCGACGCGGTGGTCAAGCCGTACGGGCTCACCTTCGCGCGGTACGAGGCGCTGGTGCTGCTCACCTTCTCCAAGGAGGGGGAGCTGCCGATGTCCAAGATCGGCGAGCGGCTGATGGTCCACCCGACCTCGGTCACCAACACGGTCGACCGCCTCGTGAAGTCGGGCCTCGTCGACAAGCGCCCCAACCCGAACGACGGCCGCGGCACGCTGGCGTCCATCACGGACAAGGGGCGCGAGGTGGTGGAGCGGGCCACGCGGGATCTGATGGCGATGGATTTCGGGCTGGGCGTCTACGACGCGGAGGAGTGCGGGGAGATCTTCGCGATGCTGAGACCCCTACGAGTCGCAGCCAACGACTTCGACTCCTGACCCCCACCCGCCTCGCGCAGTTCCCCGCGCCCCTTAACTGCTCGGCGCTGGCCAGCACCTTCAGCCTGTCCGGCGATTGAGGACGAGCGCCCTTAAGGCGCGAACGGGGTCTGGGGCGGAGCCCCAGGGGTGGGGCCGGGGGAAGATCGCCCGGCATGTCCGGTTAGGCTCGGCCGCATGAAAAAGAGCGTGCTGACCCGCTACCGCGTCATGGCGTACGTCACCGGCGTCCTGCTGGTCCTGCTGACCCTCGGCGTGATCGCGAAGTACATCCTCGACATGAACGGCGCCGCGGACTTCACCAAGATCATCGGCATCGCCCACGGCTGGCTGTACGTGATCTACCTCGTCTTCGCCTTCGACCTGGGCTCCAAGGCGAAGTGGCCGGTCGGCAAGCAGCTGTGGGTGCTGATCGCCGGCACGATCCCCACCGCCGCGTTCTTCGTGGAGCGCAAGGTCTCCAAGGAGCTGGAGCCGAAGGTCGTGGACACCGTCCCGGCCGGCGCCGGCGCCTGACCTCCGCCCCCGCCCCACCCCGCCCCGCCGCAGCGGCACGGCACCCCACCGCCGCGCGAGCAGAACGCGTGGCGGTCGGCCATCGACATTTACTAGGACGTCCAAGTAAATTTGAGCCATGGACGCTGACGCGATCGAGGAAGGCCGCCGCCGCTGGCAGGCCCGTTACGACAAGGCCCGCAAGCGCGACGCGGACTTCACCACCCTCTCCGGGGACCCCGTCGACCCCGCGTACGGGCCCCGGCCCGGCGACACCTATGACGGGTTCGAGCGGATCGGCTGGCCCGGCGAGTACCCCTTCACCCGCGGCCTGTACCCGACCGGCTACCGGGGGCGCACCTGGACGATCCGGCAGTTCGCCGGGTTCGGCAACGCCGAGCAGACCAACGAGCGCTACAAGATGATCCTGGCCGCCGGTGGCGGCGGCCTGAGCGTCGCCTTCGACATGCCGACGCTCATGGGCCGCGACTCCGACGACCCCCGCTCGCTGGGCGAGGTCGGCCACTGCGGCGTGGCCATCGACTCGGCCGCCGACATGGAGGTCCTGTTCCAGGACATCCCGCTCGGCGACGTCACCACGTCCATGACCATCAGCGGGCCGGCCGTGCCCGTCTTCTGCATGTACCTGGTCGCCGCCGAGCGGCAGGGCGTCGACCCGGGCGTGCTCAACGGCACGCTCCAGACGGACATCTTCAAGGAGTACATCGCGCAGAAGGAGTGGCTCTTCCAGCCGGAGCCCCATCTGCGCCTCATCGGCGACCTGATGGAGCACTGCGCCAAGGGCATCCCCGCGTACAAGCCGCTCTCCGTCTCCGGCTACCACATCCGCGAGGCCGGGGCGACGGCCGCGCAGGAGCTGGCGTACACGCTGGCCGACGGTTTCGGCTACGTCGAGCTCGGGCTCAGCCGCGGCCTGGACGTGGACGTCTTCGCGCCCGGCCTCTCCTTCTTCTTCGACGCGCACGTCGACTTCTTCGAGGAGATCGCCAAGTTCCGTGCGGCGCGCCGCATTTGGGCCCGCTGGATGAAGGAGGTGTACGGCGCCGAGTCCGACAAGGCGCAGTGGCTGCGCTTCCACACCCAGACGGCCGGGGTGTCGCTGACCGCGCAGCAGCCGTACAACAACGTCGTACGCACCGCGGTCGAGGCGCTCGCCGCCGTGCTCGGCGGCACCAACTCCCTCCACACCAACGCCCTGGACGAGACCCTGGCGCTGCCGAGCGAGCAGGCCGCGGAGATCGCGCTGCGCACGCAGCAGGTGCTGATGGAGGAGACCGGCGTCGCCAACGTCGCCGACCCGCTGGGCGGTTCCTGGTACGTCGAGCAGCTCACCGACCGCATCGAGGCGGACGCGGAGAAGATCTTCGACCAGATCCGGGAGCGCGGCACCCGGGCGCACCCCGACGGGCAGCACCCCATCGGCCCCATCACCTCGGGCATCCTGCGCGGCATCGAGGACGGCTGGTTCACCGGGGAGATCGCCGAGTCGGCCTTCCGCTACCAGCAGTCCCTGGAGAAGGGCGACAAGCGGGTGGTGGGCGTCAACTGCCACCACGGGTCCGTCACCGGGGACCTGGAGATCCTGCGGGTCAGCCACGAGGTGGAGCGCGAGCAGGTACGCGCGCTCGCCGACCGCAAGTCCCGCCGTGACGACGCGGCGGTGACGGCGGCGCTGGAGGCGATGCTGGCTGCCGCGCGGGATGGCTCGAACATGATCGTGCCGATGCTGGAGGCGGTGCGGGCGGAGGCGACGTTGGGGGAGATCTGCGGGGTGCTCCGCGAGGAGTGGGGCACCTACACAGAGCCCCCCGGCTTCTAACCCCGCCCCCAAAAACCCGTTTTCGTCTGCGGGCCGTGTGTGGCTGGTCGCGCAGTTCCCCGCGCCCCTAAAGGCCCTTCGGTCTGCGGACCGTGCTCGCTTCTCGCGCAGTTCCCCGCGCCCCTAACTACTCGGTGCGGGCCAGCATGGGCAACCTCAGCCCGTCCGGCGATTGAGGACGAGCGCCCTTAAGGCGCGAACGGGGTCTGGGGCGGAGCCCCAGGGGGTCGGGCCCCCACCCCGTGCCTATGGGCGGGTGGGTGGGGGAGCGCCCGGCAGGGTCACCCGGAACAGCGCCCCACCCCCCGGCGCCCCATGCGCCGACACCTCCGCCCCATGCGCCCGCGCAATCTGCCGAGCCATCGCAAGCCCCAGCCCCGACCCCGGCAGCGCCCGCGCCCGCTCCGCCCGGTAGAACCGGTCGAAGACATGAGGAAGGTCGGCCTCCGCGATGCCGGGACCGTGGTCCCGTACCGTCAACTCCGAGCCCGACAGGACGACTTCCACCGGCGCCCCCGGCGGGCTGAACTTCGCCGCGTTGTCCAGGAGGTTGGAGATCAGCCGGGCGAGCCGGGCCGGTACGCCGGGCAGGGTCACCGAGGCGTCGACGAGGTCCAGACGGAACGGCGTCGCCGGCCAGTGCGCCCGCGCCGTGTCCACGGTGTGCGCGAGCAGCGGAGCGAGCCGGACCTCCTCCAGGAGCGGCGTGGGCTCCTCGTCCCGCGCGAGGTCGATGAGGTCGTTGACCAGAACCGACACCTCCCTGATCTGACGGCCGAGCGCCGCCGAGGCCCGCTCGCGCTGCGCAGCCGTCAACCGGTCCGCACGCGCCAGCAGTTCGGCGTTGGTGCGCAGCGCCGTCAGCGGCGTCCGCAGCTCGTGGGAGGCGTCGGCGACGAGCCGCCGCTGGGCCGTCACCGACTGCTCCAGCTCGCCCAGCATCGTGTTGAAGGACGCCGCGAGCCGGGTCACCTCGTCCTCCCGGTGCGGCGGCCCCGGCGGCAGCTCGATGCGGTGGCTCGGGTCGCGGGTGGCCGCGATGTGTTCGGCGGTCGCGGTGAGACGGGCCACGGGGGCGAGGCCCGTACGCGACACCCCGTACCCGAGCCCGGCCGCGAGCAGCACCCCGGCCGCCCCGACCCCGCTCAGCAGCCAGGCCGCCTGGGCCACCCCGTCGCGTACCGTGTCCGAACGCAGCGCGACCTGGAGCGACTTGCCGCTGCCGCCGAAGGTGGTGGTGAGCATCCGGGCGGGCTCGCCGCCGGGCAGGGTGATGTTGGTGGAGTACGGCCTGCGCTCACCCGTGGCGACCTCGCGCACGGGCGGACTCACCGGCAGCAGATAGGGCTTGGCGGGATCCTTCGCCGGGTCGGCGGGGACGACCTGCGCGCAGGCCGGCGCCGACAGATAGCGGCACTCCCCGGCGAGCACCCCGGGCGCCGCGCCCCGGTTCTGCTGGATGGCCAGCGTCGCGGACTGGGTCAGGTTCAGGTCGAGCTGGTGGTACAGCTCGAAGCGGATCACGAAGAACGCCCCCGCGCACACCCCGACCGCGACCAGCGCGACCGCGGCCGACGCGGCCAGCGCGAGCCGAGTGCGCAGCGGCCGGTGCCGGCGCCAACGCACCCCGAGCCGCCGCCGCGCGCTCACGCCGTGTCCAGCCGGTAGCCGACCCCGTGCACCGTGTGGACCAGCCGCGGCTCGCCCGCCGCCTCCAGTTTTCGGCGCAGGTAACCGACGTACACGGCAAGGGAGTTGGAGTCCGGACCGAAGTCGCGTCCCCAGACCAGTTCGTGGATCAGCTCCCTCGGCAGGACCTGGCCCGGGTTGCGCATGAGCAGTTCAAGGAGGGCGAACTCGGTGCGCGTGAAGTCGATTCCGCGCTCGCCCCGGCGGGCGGTGTGGGCGACCGGGTCCACCACCAGATCGGCGTAGCGCAGCTCCTGCGGCTCGGCCGGATCGGGGGCCGCCCGGCGCAGCAACGCCCGTACGCGGGCGATGAGTTCGTCCAGGGCGAAGGGCTTGACCAGATAGTCGTCCGCGCCCGCCTCCAGGCCGTCCACCCGCTCGCTCACCGAGTCGAGCGCGGTGAGCACCAGCACCGGGGTGCGGTCGCCCATCGCCCGCAACTGGCGGCACACCCCCAGACCGTCGAGGACCGGCATCATCACATCCAGGACGATCACGTCCGGCCGCCAGGCCGCCACCTCGGAGAGCGCCGCGAGCCCGTCCCGGGCGCCCCTGACCTCGTACCCCTCCACCGCGAGGCCGTCCTCGACGGCCGCCCGTACCTCCGGCTCGTCGTCGACGACAAGAATTCTGACCGCGCGCGTGGTGCTCATGGGCAAAGCCTGCCAAAGAGCGCTCTTAGAACCCTCTTAGGGCGCCCCGTGAACCTCATGTCCCATGCGCACACCATTGTCAGTAGTGATCGGGGCGGGCGGCACCGGCGGACACATCTACCCCGGGCTCGCGCTCGCCGAGGCGCTGCGGCGGGCCGTCCCCGACGCCGTGATCTCCTTCGTCGGCACGACCCGGGGCCTGGAGGGCGAGCTCATCCCCGGTGCCGGGTACCGGCTGCACACCGTCGACATGATCCCCTTCGACCCCTCCCTCGGCGCCAAGCGGTATCTGCTCCCCGCCGCTCTGCTGAAGTCGGGCGCGCAGTGCCGGGCCCTCCTCAAGGCGCAGGGCGCCCAGGTCGCGGTCGGCATGGGCGGCTACCCGAGCGCGCCCGTCATCGTCGGCGCGAAAATGGCCGGGCTGCCCAGCCTCATCCACGAGTCCAACGCGGTGCCGGGGCGGGCCAACCAGTTCGCGGCCCGGCTCACCCCGCACATCGCGGTCGCCTTCGACCGCAGCCGCGCCCATCTGGCCGGCGGCGAGAACGCCGTCACCACCGGCATGCCCATCGCCGCCTCCCTCGCCTCGCTCGACCGTACGGCGCTGCGGAGCGAGGCCCGCCGGGCGCTCGGCGTGCCGCCCGGGGCGCGGCTCGTCCTCGTCAACGGAGGCAGTCTGGGCGCGGCCCGGCTCACCGCGGCGGCGGTCGGTCTGGCCGAACGGTGGCGGGAGCGGGCCGACGTCCACCTCCTCATCAAGACCGGACCGGCCCAACTCACCGACACCCAGCGCCAGTTGACCGGCCTGCCCGGAGCGCGGGCGGTGCCCTATCTCGACCGGATGGACCTCGCGTACGCCGCCGCCGACCTCGTGGTGTGCCGGGCGGGCTCCGCGACCGTCGCCGAACTCGCCGCGACCGGCGTGCCCGCCGTCCTCGTGCCCTACCCGCACGCCCCCGGCGACCACCAGACCCACAACGCGCGGGTCCTGTCCGACGCGGGCGCGGCCCTGCTCGTGCCGGACGCCGAGACCACCGCGTTCCGCCTGGCCGGACTCATCGAACCCCTCCTGGCCAACCCGGCCCGCCTCGCCGCGATGAGCGGCGCCGCCGACCCCGGCCACCACGCCCACGCCGCCGACCTGCTGGCCGCCCGGGTCCTCCACCTCGCCTCCTACCCCACCTCGTACACCAGGGAGTACGCAGCATGAGCACCACCACCGTTTGGCAGGGCCGCACCGTCCTCGTCACCGGCGCCGAAGGCTTCATCGGCTCGACGCTCGTCGACCTCCTCGTCGAACTCGGCGCCCATGTAAGGGCGTTCGTCCACTACAAGCCGTACGCCGAAAAGGGCCACCTCGCGCATCTGATGGACCACCCGTCGGTGGAGATGATCGCCGGGGACGTCCGCGACGCGGGCCGGGTCTCGGACGCGGTCGCCGGCTGCGACACCGTCTTCCACCTCGCCGCCCTCATCGGCATCCCGTACAGCTACGACTCCCCGGGCGCCTACGTCCAGACGAACGTCGTCGGCACCGAGAACATCGCCGAGGCCTGCCGCCGTCACGCGGTCCGCCGACTCGTCCACACCTCCACCAGCGAGGTGTACGGGACCGCCCTGACCGCGCCGATCAGCGAGCGGCACCCCCTCCAGCCGCAGTCGCCGTACTCCGCGTCCAAGATCGGCGCCGACATGATGGCGCTCTCGCACTGGCACGCCTTCGAGCTCCCGGTCACCGTGGTGCGCCCCTTCAACACCTACGGCCCGCGCCAGTCCGCCCGCGCCGTGATCCCGACCATCCTGGCCCAACTCCATGCGGGCGTACGGGAGATCAAGCTCGGCTCGCTCACCCCGACCCGCGACTTCACCTACGTCACCGACACCGCGCGGGGCTTCCTCGCGGTCGCGGAGTGCGACCGGGCGCTCGGCGAGGTCGTCAACCTCGGCACCGGACGCGAAATAGCCATCGGCGACCTGGCCCGGGCGCTCATCACCGCGTCGGGCCGCGAGGCCTCCGTGGTAGCGGACCCGGCCCGCCTGCGCCCCTCGGGCAGCGAGGTGGAGCGCCTGCTTTCGGACAACACCCGGGCCCGCGAGTGGGCGGGCTGGCAGCCCGAAGTGAGCCTGGAGGACGGCCTGAAGCGGACGTCGGCGTGGGTGGAGGAGAACCTGTCGCTGTTCGCGCCGGGGCGTTACCAGGTCTGAGCGCGCCCCGCGAAAGCGTTCCCAAGCCAGCCACGCGAGGAGGTGGGGGCGGACGGGGCTACGCCGTCGCGGCCAGCCCCGAGCAGATCAGCAGGGTGAACTCCCGGGCCCACTCCTCGTCCACCGGTTCCGCGCTGACCAGCGCCCGGTGCACCACCGCGCCGGCCACCACGTCGAAGATGAGGTCGGTGTGGCGGGCGGAGACCACCGGGTCGGTCTCGTAGGGGAGTTCGCCGCGGGCCTGGGCGCGCTCGCGACCGACCAGAACCAGCCGCTTCTGGCGGTCGACGATGGCCGAGCGGATCCGCCCGCGCAGGGCGTCGTCCCGAGTGGATTCGGCCACCACCGCCATCAGCGCGGTCTTCGTCTCGGGGCGTTCCAGGAGCGCCGCGAACTGGAGGACCACGCCCTCCACATCGGCCACCAGGCTGCCCAGGTCCGGGAGTTCGAGCTCGTCGAAGAGGACCGCGACCGCGTCGACGACGAGCTCGTTCTTGCCTGCCCAACGGCGGTAGAGGGTCGTCTTGGCGACCCCGGCCCGCGTCGCCACGTCCCCCATCGTCAGCTTCGACCAGCCCAGGTCGACCAGCGCCTCGCGGGTCGCCAGCAGGATCGCCGCATCGGCCTCGGCGCTGCGGGGCCGACCGGTGCGACCCGTGCAGGACCGTCTCGCGGCGCGGGATGAAGAAGGCATGTCGGCGACCATACCGGCCGGTAGCAATCGCGCCAGGGGGCGCGCTGTGTGCGCGAGATCACCCCGTGCGCCGGGCCCGCACCAGTTACGCTACGACTCGTAGCGAAAGCCTTGAGCGGCCTTCAGCGACAACCACATGTCACCGGCGCCGGGGTGGGGACCCAGGCGCCACAAGAGAAGATCCGCGGCACGGTCCGTGGCCCCCGATGTCTCGCAATCCGGCGGGAGGCACCGGGTGGGCACGGATCCTGCCACCGGATCACCACGCACCGTCGCGGAAGGGGGAGGATGTACGCATGCAGCCTAGGAACATGTCCATGAGCGGCGTCGTCGACCTCGCCGCGGTGAAGGCGGCCGGAGAGGCCAAGAGCAAGGCGGAGCAGGCGCGAGCCGAGGCCGCCCGGCAGGGCGGGGCCCCGGCGGTCGCACCGTCCGCGCTCGTCATCGATGTCGACGAGGCCACCTTCGAACGCGACGTCCTGACCCGCTCCTCCGAGGTGCCCGTCGTCATCGACTTCTGGGCCGAGTGGTGCGAGCCCTGCAAGCAGCTCGGCCCGCTGCTCGAACGTCTCGTCGTCGAGTACAACGGCCGTCTGCTCCTCGCCAAGATCGACGTCGACGCCAACCAGATGCTGATGCAGCAGTTCGGGATCCAGGGGATCCCGGCCGTCTTCGCGGTCGTTGCCGGCCAGGCGCTGCCGCTCTTCCAGGGTGCGGCCCCGGAGGCGCAGATCCGCGAGACCCTCGACCAGCTGGTGCTCGTCGCCGAGGAGCGCTTCGGTCTGACCGGCATCCCGGTGGACCCGAACGCCCAGGCGCCCGCCGCCGACGCGCAGGTCCCGGCCGGCCCGTATGACGCCCTGCTCGAAGCGGCCGTGGTCGCCCTCGACTCGGGCGATCTGGCCGGCGCGGCCCAGGCCTACCGCAACGTACTGAGCGACGACCCCGGCAACCCGGAGGCCAAGCTCGGCCTCGCGCAGGCCGAACTGCTCCAGCGCGTCCAGTCGCTCGACCCCCAGCAGGTCCGCAAGGACGCCGCCGAGAAGCCGGCCGATGTGGCCGCGCAGATCGCCGCGGCCGACCTGGATCTCGTCGGCGGACACGTCGAGGACGCTTTCGGACGGCTCGTCGAGACCGTGCGGCGCACGTTCGGTGACGATCGCGAGGCCGCGCGGGTACGTCTGCTGGAGCTCTTCGAAGTGATCGGCGGGGACGACCCGCGCGTCACGGCGGCCCGAACCGCCCTGGCGAGGGTGCTCTTCTGACCCTCCTGTGGACGCCGTCGAGCGTTCATCCACCTGTCACCGAATGAGCGCCCGAGCGGGGTAACCGCCGGGTGATTTGGCGACAGAGAGACAAGAGGCGGCCGCGCTTTGCCAAAACTTGGTAAACGCGGCCGCTGTTACTTGCAGTAAGTTGAGCCGCTTCTTACGTCCGCTTTTCTGCGGCGATTTCCCCTTCTGTCCGGTCACTCGGCGGCACCCTGAGTGCCCGCTCGATGCCGACCGGTCGCACCTCGGTTATCAGGCCGTTACTGGCTAGTAACGACCCCCCTTGTGCCCCGGCCCGGAATGGACCACGATCGGCCACGCTCGGTCCAATAACGCACCAGCCCGACAGCCATTCGGCGCTGCCGCCCACTTGGGTCCCCACCGAGCCGACCGGTGACGTTGACACCGGCCGTGGACAGGGGGGTCTCTGCTCTCCGGCAGGGCCTGTCCAGAGGTTGCGCGAACGCGTGGCCAGTGGTTGTCGCTCGGGGGTGATCGCCGGTGTCGGACGGTGCGCGAGTCGTACGCGATCGACCTCCCGTGCGCTCCCCTTCCCGAGGACGTAGCACTTCTCCCATCCCGTGACAGCCCTTGAGGGTCCGTCCCGGAGATGTACGTCCGAGAAGGAGGAAAGTCATGGAGTCCCAAGTACGTGGCGGGACCAGATGGAAGCGGTTCGCTCTGGTCATGGTGCCGAGCGTGGCCGCGACGGCCGCGATAGGCGTCGGCCTTGCGCAGGGCGCGCTGGCGGCGTCGTTCAGTGTGTCGGGTGTCGACTTCAAGGTGACGGCCGAGAAGCTGGACGGCCAGAACCTCTTGCAGTACGGGAGCGTTGCCACCGGCAAGTCCCTCCAGGGCCAGGACATGCACAACCCTGTTGTGGTCTCGGGCTTCAGCCACGCTGACATCAGCAAGATGTGTCAGTCGGTGGTGCAGCCGTTGCCGATGGGCCTCGGCTACGTGACCATGAAGTTGAAGGCGGGCGGCGGCCAGGAAAAGATCGCTGCGGACAACATCTACCTGGATGTTTCCGAGCTCTCGACCGATGCCAAGTTCACGCACATCGACATCGGTGTCGCAGCGGGTGAGGGCAAGAGGGACAAGGACGGCAATCTCGTCACCTCGGTCCAGCCCGGCGCTGACGGCAAGGTCGCGCCCGGTTCCCAGTACGGCTTCGCGCAGCGAGCCGACCGGGCGGAACTGAGCAACGTGGAGCAGCGGGCGTGGGCCACCACGGCCGGCTCTTTCAAGCTCCCCGGCCTCAAGCTCAGCCTGGCCGTGGACAAGGACGCGAAGAAGAACGAGTGCGGCTCCTGGCAGGACGAGTTCAAGCAGTAGGAACTCCGTCCGGTGGCCGCTGACCGTTCCAGCGTTCGGCGGCCACTGGAACTCTCCATCTTTCTCACAGCAATTGCGGTACCAGGGAGCTGTTTTCCATGAGCGCCGAGACCACGGGTTCCCGCGACTTCCGATACTGGCGGCTTCGTTTCCGGGCATGGAGGGGCCACAGGCCGTTCTGGGCCGGGCTGCTCACCATGGCCGGTGGCGTGCCCATCATGTACTTCCCGTACGCCAACATGCACCTCGGGAACGTCACGCTGGCCATGTCGACCACGGCCGGTGCGGGCTCGCTCATCATCGGCGTTCTGCTGGTCACGCTCGGCCTGACCATGTGGTTCCACAGTGTGGTGCGGACGTTCGCAGGCGTCGCCGCGATCCTCCTGGCGCTGATCTCCATCCCCATCGCCAACATCGGCGGCTTCGTCATCGGCTTCCTGCTCTCCCTGTTCGGCGGTGCGCTGGCCTGCGCCTGGGTGCCGACCAAGCCGCGTCGGCGCGACAAGGTCGAGGCCGAGCAGGTCGAGAACACCCCGGAGCCTGGAACCGCCGCCACCGAAACGACAGTTGACGCCAACGGCGGGAGGAACAGTGCGGGGTGACCAGACGCAGCTGGACTCGACCGGAGGCGGCGACCCGCGGGAAAGAAGAGGGCCGCGCCACGCGGCTCCCAGGAAGTCCCTGCTGACCAAGTGGCACATGCCCGCCGGCAAGGCGATGGCCCTGGCCGCCATGCCCACGGCCGTCCTGATGGGCATGTCCCTCACGCCCAAGCTCGCGATGGCCGACGACAAGACGGACATCCCGTTCGCACCCGGCCCCTGTGTGACCCGCTCGGACAGCCCCTCGGCCTCGCCGAGCCCGTCCAGCAGCGCGTCCGGCAAGGCGTCGCCGAGCCCGTCGGCGTCGGCCTCGTCGAAGGCTGACGACAAGGCGGCGGACGACAAGTCCGCGGACTCCAAGACGCCCACGCCCACCGCGACCGGCTCTGTCGGGGACACCGTCGACAAGCTTCTGAAGCCGGTGACCCCGCCCTCGGCCAAGCAGCCGACCGCTGCTCAGCCGCCGGCGACGCAGACCGCGACGCCGCCGCCCGCGAAGAAGACCAACCCGCTCGACCCGCTGGGTCTGGGGGACGCGCTCAAGGGTCTCTTCGGCATACATGACACGCCGACCTCGACGCCCACGCCGAGCACCTCGACGCCGCCCGCGCCGAAGCCGTCGGCGAGCACGGCCGCACCCAAGGCCACGGCGAAGCCGTCGACCAAGCCGGAGGCGAAGTCGGCCAAGCCGAGCACGCCCACCGCGAAGACGGGCGACGCGACGCTCGACAAGACGGCTGAGGCGATCAAGAAGGCGGCCGACGAGGCCGGCCAGAAGGTCACCGAACTCCCGGACGCCGCAAAGGGGTTGGACCCCAAGCTGGACACCGCCATCCCCGACGGTGCCAAGCCCCGCTTCCCCTGCCCGACCGCCGACCCGAAGGCGCTCGCGGCGGCCAAGCTGGACGGTGGCGTACCGACGCTGCCGAGTCAGCCCTGGATCCTCAAGAGCTCGAAGCTGACCCTGTACGGCCTGAACTATGAGGGCATCGTCGAGGTCAAGGCGGGCGAGACAACCAAGAAGGTCCTGAAGTTCACGGCGTCGGCCATCGACATCGACAACCTGGACCAGCAGGTGTACGGACCCGAGGTGAACGGGAAGCCCACCACCGCTCACGTCGTTGCTCGTTCCGGTTCGAAGTCGACGATCACCAACGGCACCGTGACGATGTACACGGAGGAGCTGAAGGGCAACCTCCTCGGCCTCATTCCGATCACCTTCAGCCCTGAGACCCCGCCCCCGGTGAACATCCCGATCGTCTTCTTCACCAACGTGACGATCCGTCAGGCAGGCCAGTTCGGCGGCACTCTGAAGGTCCCGGGCCTGCACAACTACGTCACGGATGGCAACCCGACGACGTAACCCCGGACGATTCCCAATGACGCCCGCCGAAGGTCACCCCACAAGGGACCTTCGGCGGGCGTCCGCGCGGTCGGGGTGGCCCACACTCGGAAGGGAGCAACCTACGGTTCCGTAGGTTGCGGCCATCGGCCTGTTGGCCTGGCCGCCGTGCCGATCCGAGAAGGGACCCCGTATGCCGACGACAACCCGCCCCCACCCCCCACTCATCCAGGGCGGCATGGGCGTTGCCGTGTCCGGGTGGGAGTTGGCTCGGGCAGTGGCGGGGCGGGGGCAGCTCGGGGTGGTGTCGGGGACCGCGCTCGATGCCGTGCTGGCGCGGCGGCTTCAGCTCGGGGATCCGGGCGGCCACATGCGGCGGGCCCTCGCCGCGTTCCCCGTGCCGGAGGCGGCCGCGTACGTGCTGGACCGGTACTTCGTCGAGGGCGGGGTCGTGCGCGGCGAGCGGATGCGGGCCATGGCGCGGCTACGGGTCGAGCGGGGTGCGGACGCCGAACTCCTCACCGTGATCGGCAACTTCGTCGAGGTGTGGCTCGCCAAGGAAGGGCATGACGGGCTCGTCGGGGTCAACTACCTGGCCAAGATCCAGCTCGCCACCGCGCCCGCACTGTTCGGCGCGATCCTCGCCGGGGTCGATTACGTCCTGGTCGGTGCGGGGATCCCGGGGCCGATCCCCGCCCTCGCCTCGCGGCTCGCCCGCGCGGAGCCCGTCACCACCCTCGTCACCGTGGAGGGCGACGAGGAGCCCCTGTCCCACGTCTTCGACCCCAGGGGTGGGGTCATGGCTCAACTCCGGTACGGGTACGGCCCGTTGAGGAGGCCTGACGTGCTGGCCATCGTCTCGTTGCCGGTCCTCGCCTCCTACCTCGTACGCGACCCGGCCACCCGGCCCGACGGCTTCGTCATCGAGAGGCACCGGGCCGGAGGGCACAGCGCCCCGCCGCGCGGAAAGCTCGCCCTGGATGATGGGGGCGAGCCCGTCTACGGGCCGCGCGACCACCCCGACCTCGCCAAGGTGGCGGCCCTCGGCATCCCGTTCTGGCTCGCGGGCGGCGCCGCCCACCCCGAGCGGCTCGCCGAGGCGCGGGCGATGGGGGCCGTGGGGGTCCAGCTCGGCAGCGCGTTCGCGCTCTGCCAGGAATCGGGGCTGCGGGACGAGCTGCGGACCGAACTGAGGCAGCGGGCCCGCGCCGGGACGCTGCGGGTGCGCAACGACCCCCGGGCCTCGCCGACCGCCTTCCCGTTCAAGGTCGCCGAACTGCCCGGCACCCTGTCCGACGACCCGGTCCGCGCCGCCCGGCGGCCCGTGTGCGACCTCGGGTATCTGCGCACCCCGGCCCGCGCCGCCAACGGTGGCCTCGTCTATCGCTGCGCCGCCGAACCCGTCGCCGCGTATGTGCGCAAGGGTGGTGACGCCGTGGACACCGCGGGGCGGATGTGTCTGTGCAACGGGCTGCTCGCGACCGTCGGGCTCGGGCAGCGCAGGCCGGGCGGGACGGTCGAGCCGCCCGTGGTGACCCTCGGGCAGGACCTCGGGTTCCTCGCCGACCTCAGCCCGGACGGGCGCCCTTACTCGGCCGCCCAGGTCATCGACTGGATGACCGGCGCGGAGGCACTGTCTCAGACCCCCTGGCCGCCCGGGTCATCGACCGGCTGATCGGCGCGAACGCGTCCGCTCAGACGCCCCGGCCGCGCTGAGGCCTCGACGTCCGGCGCCGGCGACCCAGTACCAGCACGCCCGCCCCGCCGGCCACGACCACCGCCGCGCCGATGCCCGCCCAGCCGAGCGCGCCGATGCCGTCGTCGCCCGGGCCGGCCGCGTCGCCGTTCGCCGAAGCACCCTTGCCGGAGCCGGCGGCGGCCGGTGCCTGCGGGTCGAGGGTGCCGATCGGCTGGGTCCGGCCGGCCGCCGAGAAGCCCCAGTCCAGAAGCTGGCGCATCTCCGTGTAAACCTTGTCGTGCTTGTTCTCCTGCGGGTTCATCACCGTCACCAGGATGGTGTGACCGTCACGCCGGGCCGCCTCGGCCAGGGTGTTCCCCGCGTTGGTGGTGTAGCCGTTCTTGCCGCCGATCAGACCCGGGTACTTGGCCACCCCGTCGATGCCGGACAGCATGCGGTTGGTGTTGGAGATCCCGAACGGCTTGCCCTTGGTGTTGGGGCCGCCGGGGAAGTCGGCCGACGCCGTCCCGCAGTACTCCGTGAAGTCCCGGTTCTTCAGGCCCGAGCGCAGGAAGAGCGTCAGGTCGTACGCGGACGAGACCTGGCCCGGCGCGTCATAGCCGTCCGGGCTCAGCACATGGGTGTCCTTGGCGCCGAGCCCTTCGGCCTTCTTCTGCATGTCGGCCACCGTCTTCTCGACGCCGCCGTTCATCGCGGCCAGCACATGCACCGCGTCGTTGCCCGAGCGCAGGAACACCCCGCGCCACAGGTCGGGCGCCTTGTACGTCTGGCCGGGCACGATGCCGACCGCGCTGCTGCCGTCGCCCATGCCCTTGAGGTCCTCGTCGCTGACCGTGCGGCTCGCGTCGTGCGGCACCGCGGGCAGCACGGTGTCCGCGAAGAGCATCTTCAAGGTGCTGGCCGGGGGGAGCGGCCAGTGTGCGTTGCGCGCCCCGAGCACCTGGCCGGTGTCCGCGTCCGCCACCACCCAGGACAGCGCGGACAGGCCCGGCGGCAACGCCGGTGCGCCCGCGCCGAGTTGATCACCGGGCTGCCCCAACTGGGCGCCGCCCGCCTGCGACATGCCCGCCGGCGGCTCCTTCTTGGCCGGGGCGCCGGGCGCCCCCGGAGTCGGTGTCTTCGGCGGCGTCGCGAGGTGCCCGCTCGCTGACGCGGGGCCGATGGCGGCGCCCGCGGCGGCCGCGGCGGCGGTGAGCGCCACGAGTGCGCGTCGGACCTGCGGCGATATGGGAAGACGCATGAACGTGAACGTACCTCAGGAGACGGCGCGGAGTTGATCCGTCCGGCCGTGGAATTTGCCACGTGCTGTTCATGGAACGGCCACCCCGTTCAGCCCGTCCACGACCGGAAAAGCGGGCACGGGCAAGGCCCGCACCCTCGCCCTCACCCCGGCCCACCGAAGGCGGACGCACCGGAGGGCGGCACCCGTACGAGACGGGGTGCCGCCCTCCAGAGGGTGGGGCCGCGACTACTGCTGCTCGGTGCCGCCGAGGTGGTGCACCCGGACCATGTTGGTGGTGCCCGGGATGCCGGGGGGCGAACCGGCCGTGATGACCATGATGTCGCCCTCGCTGTAGCGCTTGAGCTTGAGCAGCTCGGCGTCGACCAGGTCGACCATCGCGTCGGTGGAGTCCACGTGCGGGACCACATAGGTCTCCACGCCCCAGCTCAGCGCGAGCTGGTTGCGGGTGCCGGGGTCCGTGGTGAACGCGAGGATCGGCTGGCAGGTGCGGTAACGGGACAGGCGCCGGGCCGTGTCGCCGGACTTGGTGAAGGCCACCAGCGCCTTGCCGTCGAGGAAGTCCGCGATCTCGCAGGCGGCGCGGGCCACCGAACCGCCCTGGGTGCGCGGCTTCTTGCCCGGCACCAGCGGCTGGAGGCCCTTGGACAGGAGCTCCTCCTCGGCCGCCTCGACGATCTTCGACATCGTCTTGACCGTCTCGATCGGGTACGCGCCCACCGAGGACTCGGCGGAGAGCATGACCGCGTCCGCGCCGTCCAGGATCGCGTTGGCGACGTCGGACGCCTCGGCGCGCGTCGGACGCGAGTTGGTGATCATCGACTCCATCATCTGGGTCGCGACGATCACCGGCTTGGCGTTGCGGCGGCACAGCTCCACCAGGCGCTTCTGCACCATCGGGACCTTCTCCAGGGGGTACTCCACCGCGAGGTCGCCACGGGCCACCATCACACCGTCGAAGGCGGCGACGACGCCCTCCATGTTGGCGACGGCCTGCGGCTTCTCGACCTTGGCGATGACCGGCACGCGGCGGCCGACCTCGTCCATGACCTTGTGGACGTCCTTGACGTCGTCGGCGTCGCGCACGAAGGAGAGCGCGACCAGGTCGCAGCCCATCCGCAGGGCGAACCGCAGGTCCTCGATGTCCTTCTCGGACAGCGCCGGGACGTTGACCGCCGCACCGGGCAGGTTGATGCCCTTGTGGTCGGAGATGACACCGCCCTCGATGACGATGGTCTTCACCCGGGGACCCTCGACCGAGATGACCTTGAGCTCGACGTTGCCGTCGTTGATCAGGATCGGGTCGCCCTTGGTGACGTCGCCCGGCAGCCCCTTGTAGGTGGTGCCGCAGATCGACTTGTCGCCCGGGACGTCCTCGGCGGTGATGGTGAACTCGTCACCGCGGACCAGCTCCACCGGCCCCTCGGCGAACTTCGCGAGGCGGATCTTGGGGCCCTGGAGGTCGGCGAGCACGCCCACCGCCCGGCCCGTCTCCTCGGCGGCCTTGCGGACCCGGTCGTAACGGGCCTGGTGCTCGGCCTGGGAGCCGTGGCTGAAGTTGAAGCGGGCCACGCTCATGCCGGCCTCGATCAGAGCGACGAGCTGCTCGTGCGAGTCGACGGCGGGGCCCAGTGTGCAGACGATTTTGGAACGGCGCATAAGGCGGATCCTATCGGTTTGTTTCGCTGCGGAATATTCCGTCTGGTGGAATGTACAAATGGGCGGGATGGCGCTCAGGTGTCGTCCAGGCAAACCGGAAATCCGCTCAGGAATTCAGCGCGGGGGATACCAGCGCATACGTCTGCTGGGCGATTTCCAGCTCCTCGTCCGTCGGCACCACCGCCACCGCCACCCTGGCGTACTCCGGGGAGATCAGCCGGGGACGGTCGGACCGTACGGCGTTGAGATCGCCGTCCACCGCCAGGCCCAGCTCCTCGAGGCCCGCGACCGCGGCCTCCCGCACCGGGGCGGCGTTCTCGCCGACGCCCGCCGTGAACGCGATCGCGTCGACCTTGCCGAGTACGGCGTAATAGGCGCCTATGTACTTCTTCAGCCGGTGAATGTAGATGTCGAAGGCGAGTTGGGCCTTCTCGTCGCCCTCGTCGCAGCGCCGGCGGATCTCGCGCATGTCATTGTCGCCGCACAGCCCCACCAGGCCGCTCTTCTTGTTGAGCAGGACGTCGATGTCGTCCGCCGACATTCCGGCGACGCGCATGAGGTGGAAGGTGACCGCCGGGTCGATGTCACCGGAACGAGTGCCCATGACCAGGCCTTCGAGGGGGGTGAGCCCCATCGAGGTGTCGACGCACCTACCGCCGCGGACCGCGGAGGCCGAGGCTCCGTTGCCCAGGTGCAGCACGATCACGTTCACGTCCTCGGGCGCCTTGCCGAGCAGTCGCGCCGTCTCGCGCGACACATACGCGTGCGAGGTGCCGTGGAAGCCGTAACGGCGGATGCGGTGCGCGTCGGCCGTCTCGATGTCGATCGCGTACCGGGCCGCCGACTCCGGCATCGTCGTGTGGAACGCGGTGTCGAACACGGCGACCTGCGGCAGATCGGGGCGCAGCGCCTGTGCGGTGCGGATACCGGTGATGTTCGCCGGGTTGTGCAGCGGGGCCACCGGCACCAGGCGCTCGATCTCCGCCAGCACCTCGTCGGTGATCACCGTCGGCGCGCTGAACTTGAGCCCGCCGTGCACCACCCGGTGACCGATCGCCGCCAACTCCGGGGAATCCAGGCCCAGTCCATCGACGGCCAGCTCCGCCGCGACCGCCTTGAGCGCGGCCTCGTGATCGGCGATCGGACCGTTCTGCTCGCGGGTCGCACCGCCGGTCGCCAGCGGGGAGTGCTTGAGCCGGGAGGTCTCCTCGCCGATCCGCTCGACGAGCCCCACGGCGAGGCGCGAGGCGTCGCGCATGTCGAGGAGCTGGTACTTCACCGACGAGGACCCGGAGTTGAGCACGAGGACGCGGGTGCCCTGGTTGGCGGTGGTCATGCGGAGGCCTCCTGCTGCGCCTGGGCCTGGATGGCCGTGATGGCGACGGTGTTGACGATGTCCTGGACGAGGGCGCCGCGCGACAGGTCGTTGACCGGCTTGCGCAGACCCTGGAGCACCGGGCCCACGGCCACGGCGCCGGCCGAGCGCTGCACGGCCTTGTAGGTGTTGTTGCCGGTGTTGAGGTCGGGGAAGATCAGCACGGTCGCCTGCCCGGCCACCTCCGACTCCGGCAGCTTGGTCGCGGCGACCGAGGGCTCCACCGCCGCGTCGTACTGGATCGGGCCCTCGATCCTCAGATCGGGCCGCGCCTCGCGCACCAGCTTGGTGGCCTCGCGCACCTTGTCGACGTCCGCGCCCGAACCCGAGGTGCCGGTCGAGTAGGACAGCATCGCGATCCGCGGGTCCACGCCGAACTGCCGGGCGGTGGCGGCCGCCTGGACCGCGATGTCCGCGAGCTGCTCGGCGTTGGGGTCCGGGTTGACCGCGCAGTCGCCGTACACGAGCACCTTGTCGGCGAGGCACATGAAGAAGACCGAGGAGACGATCGAAGCCTCCGGCTTCGTCTTGATGATCTCGAAGGCGGGGCGGATGGTGGCGGCCGTGGAGTGCACCGAACCCGACACCATGCCGTCGGCCAGGCCCTCCTGGACCATCAGCGTGCCGAAGTAGTTGACGTCCGCGACCACGTCGTACGCCAGCTCCACGGTGACACCCTTGTGGGCGCGCAGTTGGGCGTAGCGCTCGGCGAAGCGCTGGCGCAGCTCGGAGGTGTGGGGGTCGATGATCTGGCAGGGGGTGACGTCGATGCCGAGGTCGGCGGCCTTCTTGCGGATCGCCTCCACGTCGCCGAGCAGCGTCAGCTCGCACACGTCGCGGCGCAGCAGGACGTCGGCGGCGCGCAGCACCCGGTCCTCGGTGCCCTCGGGCAGCACGACACGGCGCCGGTCGGCGCGGGCCTGCTCCAGGAGTACGTGCTCGAACATCATCGGGGTGACCCGGCCGCTGCGGGCCACCGAGACCCGGCGCAGCAGGTCGGCGGTGTCCACGTGCCGCTCGAAGAGGCCGAGCGCGGTCTCCGCCTTGCGGGGGGTCGCCGCGTTCAACTTCCCTTCCAGGGCGAAGAGTTCGGCCGCCGTAGGGAAGGACCGGCCGGCCACCGCGACCACCGGGGTGCCGGGCGCGAGCCGGTCGGCCAGGGTCAGGATCGCCTCGCCGGGCCGCTCGTCGAGCGTGAGCAGCACCCCCGCGATCGGCGGGGTGCCGGCGCTGTGCGCGGCGAGCGAGCCGACGACCAGGTCGGCGCGGTCGCCGGGGGTGACGACCAGACAGCCCGGGGTCAGGGCGTTCAGGAAGTTCGGCAGCATGGCGCCACCGAAGACGAAGTCGAGGGCGTCGCGCGCGAGCCCCGCGTCGTCACCGAGCAGCACCGTGCCGCCCAGGGCCGCGGTGATCTGGGCGACCGTGGGCGCCGAGAGCGCGGGCTCGTCCGGCAGGACGTAGCAGGGCACCGGGAGCCGGGTCCGCATCCGCTCCTCGATCTCCTGCCGGTCGGCGGGGGCGACCCGGTTCACCACCATCGCGAGCACATCGCAGCCGAGCCCGTCGTAGGCCCGGTGGGCGTTGCGCGCCTCGGCCCGTACCGACTCCGCGGTCTGGCCCTTGCCGCCGACCACCGGTATCACCGAGGCGCCGAACTCGTTGGCGAGCCGGGCGTTGAGCGCCAGTTCGTCGGGGAGCTGGGTGTCGGCGAAGTCGGTGCCGAGGACCAGGACCACCTCGTAGTCGCGGGCCACCTGGTGGAAACGCTCGACGAGCAGCGAGACGAGTTCGTCGGTACCCTTCTCCGCCTGGAGCGCGGACGCCTCGTGGTAGTCCATTCCGTACACGGTGGCCGCGTCCTGCGCCAACCGGTAGCGGGCGCGGAGCAGGTCGAACAGGCGGTCCGGGCCGTCGTGCACCAGGGGGCGGAAGACGCCCACCCGGTCCACCTGGCGGGTCAGGAGCTCCATGACTCCCAGCTCGATGACCTGGCGGCCGTCTCCCCGGTCGATCCCGGTCACGTACACGCTGCGCGTCACGCGTGCTCTCCTGTTCTGCGTCGCAGGAAATGTCCTGATAGGGCGGTCTTGCCCTCTTGACAATACCTCTGCGGATGGATAGGGCGCCCGCCGGACGAAAGGCCCGGCGGCAGGGTCCAAGGACCCGTCCTCCATGATGCTCGGAGTAGCAGGATGGGCGAGTGGCCCATGGTGCGTGGGACAATCTGAATTGCTCACGTTATGGGGGATACGGGCGTGACGTCCCAGGACCGGCGAAGCAGGAGATTCAGCACGATGCGCATCGGAGTTCTCACCGCAGGCGGCGACTGCCCCGGCCTGAACGCCGTGATCCGGTCGGTCGTGCACCGAGCCGTGGTCGGCCACGGCGATGAAGTCATCGGATTCGAGGACGGGTTCAAGGGCCTGCTCGACGGCCACTTCCGCCCGCTCGACCTCAACGCGGTGAGCGGCATCCTGGCCCGCGGCGGCACCATCCTCGGCTCGGCCCGCCTGGAGCGCGACCGGCTGCGCGAAGCCTCCGAGAACTGCGCCGAGTTGGCGAAGCGCTACGGCATCGACGCGCTCATCCCGATCGGCGGCGAGGGCACGCTCACCGCGGCCCGGATGCTGTCCGAGGCCGGGATGCCGGTCGTCGGCGTGCCCAAGACCATCGACAACGACATCTCCGCCACCGACCGCACCTTCGGTTTCGACACCGCGGTGGGGGTGGCGACCGATGCCATCGACCGCCTCAAGACCACCGCCGAATCCCACCAGCGCGTCATGGTCGTCGAGGTCATGGGCCGGCACGCGGGCTGGATCGCCCTGGAGTCCGGCATGGCGGGCGGCGCCCACGGCATCTGTCTGCCCGAGCGGCCCTTCCAGGTGGACGACCTGGTCAAGATGGTCGAGGAGCGCTTCTCGCGCGGCAAGAAGTTCGCGGTCATCTGCGTCGCCGAGGGCGCGCACCCGGCCGAGGGCTCGATGCCGTACGAGCGGGGCGCCATCGACCAGTACGGCCACGAGCGCTTCGCCGGCATCGGCAACCGGCTCGCCGTCGAGCTGGAGCGGCGCCTGGGCAAGGAGGCCCGGCCGGTCATCCTCGGCCACGTCCAGCGCGGCGGCGTCCCCACCGCGTACGACCGCGTGCTCGCGACCCGCTTCGGCTGGCACGCGGTCGAGGCCGTGCACCGGGGTGCCTTCGGCAACATGACGGCGCTGCGCGGCACGGACATCGTGATGGCGCCCTTGGCTGACGCCGTCACCAGCCTCAAGACGGTCCCGGACGCCCGCATGTACGAAGCGGAATCGGTCTTCTAACGCCGCCCGTGCCCCACCCGCCCTCCTGGGGCTCCGCCCCAGACCCCGTATCGCGCCTAAAGGGCGCTCGTCCTCAATCGCCGGACAGGCTGTAGGTGCCCCAGCACCGAGCACCCCTGGGGCTCCGCCCCAGACCCCGTGTCGCGCCTTAAGGGCGCTCGTCCTCAATCGCCGGACAGGCTGAAGGTGCCCCCGCACCGAGCACTTAAGGGGCGCGAGGAACTGCGCGACCAGCCACACACAGCGTGCAGACGAAAGCGGGTTTTCTTGGGGTGAGCAGCGGGCACGGTCCGCACATGACCGGGGGTTTCAGGGGCGCGGGGAACTGCGCGACCAGCCACACACACGGCCCGCAGGCGAAAACGGGTTTTGGGGGCGCGGGGAACTGCGCGACCAGCCGCCGCGCGCCCGCGGACAAGGTACGGCGGACAAACCCTCGCCCCAGCGGAGCTACCCGTGTGCCAGCTCCCAGAACCGCTCCACGATGCGGTCGAGAAAGTCCCGACCCGCATCCCCCGTGTCATTGGCCGCCCCCCAGTTCAGCGTGGCCACCATGTGCGACTGGTACTCGGTGTGGAGCTGGTCGAGCACCCCCTCCAGATGCTGACGCGAGAGCGGCAGCAGCTTCGCCGTCGGTTTCACATACGCCTGCCAGCGCGTGGTCACCGCGCCGCGGAGCAACTCCGCGAGGTCCTCGTTCTGGCCGGTGGCCGTCACGTAGTCGCGCAGCGGCAGCTGGAGCAGATCGGCGAGCGCCGCCGACTGGCGCTCGTTGCCGCGCCAGCGCCCCGCGTCCTCCATGCGCCGGTACGCCCCCGCGTCGAGCCCGACCCGGCGGGCCATGTCCTCGATGCCGAGCCCGCGCGCGAGACGGTGTTCGCGCAGCGTGGAGGCCGCGGCCATGAGGTCGCCGGGGGAGCACCACAGGACGCCGGCGAGCGCGGTCAGCTCCCGCGCCTCGGGCGCCGCGAGCCCCCGCTCCCACGCCGTCACGGTGTCCGGTGACACCAGCAGGCCGTACTGGGCGCGCATGCCGTAGGCGACGTGGCCGGGGGCCATGCCCAGGGCCTCTCGCAGTCGGCGGGCCGCGAGGGCGTTGAAGGGTGGGGTGGGGTGCACGCGCACACCGTAGGACGGTAAGTGACATCTGCCTACGGTGTGTTCCACCAAAGAAGGTGAATTGGAGGAAAGTACGGTTTTGTTGGCGTCCGGGTTACTTAGGGTTCGGTAAGCATGCGCTCGAATCCCGGTGTCCGAAAGCCCTACCGCTGTGGGCGGCCCTCCAGGAACCGGCCCCGGGGCTCGGCCCGGTCGAAACGCTCCACGAGCGGCGCCGCCCGGCAGGCCCGGTCGCCCTTGACGTGCCTCCAGTCATCCGCCCGGGCTCCGCTGGCCGAGCCCAGATGACTCTCGCCGGAGACGGGGATGGCGACGCCCTCGATGGGGCGGTCGCAGTAGAGGCAGATCTTGATGTCCCTCCCGGCCGTCATGACGCGGGCCCCATCTCATCCTGGGCGCGGTACAGCGGAAGGTGCTGGGGACAGGAAAAGACCTCGGCGCCGACGCCCGCGGGGGTATGAACTTCGCCGACTTTGATCGGCTCGTCGGTGAGGACTCCGTCGTGGCAACAGGCCTGGACTCCGGCGGGTTGGACGGTCATGTGCTTCTCCTTGCGTCTGACTGCTGTGCGTGCGCAGGAGTAGCGTTTCCGATACAGACCGTGAGTCACAGGAGTCGTGTGTCCGCCGATGTCCGCCAAGCTGCGGACACGGCGGACGCTGGGGGCATCCATGAAGGAAACTTTCGGGCAAGCGCTGCGGCGGCTGCGGGGACCCCGGTCGCTACGCGATGTCGCGGCGATTGCGGCCTGCGGCAAGAGCTACATCGCGGACCTCGAGAAGGGCCAGCGCTTCCCGAGCAAGGAGATCGCCGCAGCCCTGGACCAAGCAGTGGGTGCACACGGCGAGCTCATCGCCCTTGCGGACACTCGTCCCGGAGCAGACCCTCTGGAGCAGGCGG